>NZ_MBLM01000001.1 GCF_001854655.1 Parafrankia colletiae
CCATCGTGTTGACGATGACGAGTGCCCGATCCGTCACGCACAGCGTGTGGCGTACGAGACTTCCCGGCACGGCACGCGGTAGTTTGCGCCACCCGGGTGTTGGGGGAGCATCCGGTTCAGGTGGGCCCGCGTCGCCCTGTCTCCGCCGACGCCGCCCTGGCACACGATGGGCACGCAGGGCCGGTGCTCCTCCGCGACGTCGCCGTGTCGCCCGTGCCGTGCGGTCGCCGTACGGGCGTGCTGGCACTCCCGTGGTGGCCATGGTCCTCGGTGCCCGGAAGGACCCGGAGGACGCCGTGACGGTCGATCACCCCGTCGAGTCGCAAGCCACAACACCGGCGCAGGGAGGAGCGCTCCCAGCCGCGGCCGCGAGCCGGTCCCCCGCGCCACCCGGGCCAGAAGGGCCAGGCGGACCGGGAGGGCCGGGCGGACCGGGAGGGCCGGGCGGGACGTCCGAGCCACCCGAATCCGACGCCGCGGTCGAGTCCGACGCCGCGCCGGGCACCGGGAACATCAGCTGGTCGGGAGCTGCGCGGCAGTGGGCACCGTACGAGACCCGGCCCGCCGGGTTCGACTGGCCGCCCGGAGTCGAGAAGGCGTCCCGCGAGCTGCTGCTGGACGTGTTCGGACGGTCACCGGCAGTCCGCGTCGAGCTGTGGGACGGCTACGCGCTCGGCCCGCGGACGGGCACCCGCGTGCTGGTCCGCAACCCACACGCGCTGCGCCGGGCGCTGTCCCACCCCGGTGAGCTGGGCTTCGCGCGTGCCTTCGTCGCCGGTGACCTGGAGATCGACGGCGACATCTTCGAGGCTCTCGCCCTGCGGGCTCAGATCGCCCGGTTGCGGCCGTCGGCGGCGGTGCTGCGGGCGGCGCTGGCGCTGGCCCGGCAGTTCGGCCCACGACCGCCGCAGCCGCCGCCGGAAGAGGCCCGGCTGCGCGGCCGGGCGCACAGCCGGTCCCGCGATGCCGACGCGATCTCCCACCACTACGACGTCTCGAACGACTTCTACCGGCTGGTTCTCGGGCCGGCCATGACCTACTCGTGCGCGGTCTGGGGGTCCCCCTCGACCGGACTGGCGGCCGCTCAGGAGGCCAAGCACGAGCTGATCTGCCGCAAGCTGGGTCTGCGGGCCGGCGAACGGCTGCTGGACGTCGGCTGTGGCTGGGGCAGCATGCTCCTGCACGCGGCCCGCCGCCACGGGGTGACCGGCGTCGGAATCACGATCTCGGCGGAGCAGGCCACCGAGGCCCGCCGCCGGGTGACGGAGGCCGGACTGGACGACCGGATCGAGATCCGCCTCCAGGACTACCGTGAGATCGCGGACGGCTCCTTCGACGCGATCAGCTCGGTCGGTATGGTCGAGCACGTCGGGCGGGCGAAGCTGCCGGTCTACTTCCGCAGCCTGTTCGATCTGCTCCGCCCGGGCGGTCGCCTGCTCAACCACGGCATCTCCTTCCCCGGCGACCCGGCGAGTGCCGCCCGCAGCCAGCCCCGGATCGGCCCGATCCCGCTGCCGAAGGACGCGGACTTCCTGCACCGCTACGTCTTCCCCGACGGCGAACTGCACGAGATCGGTGCCCTGGTCACCCTGATGCAGGGCGGCGGGTTCGAGGTGCGCCACGTCGAGAACCTGCGCGAGCACTACGCGCTCACCCTGCGGGCCTGGGTCGGCAACCTGGAGAAACGCTGGGACGAGGCGGTCGCCCTGGTCGGCCCCGGCCGGGCCCGGGTCTGGCGGCTGTACATGGCCGGCTCGGCGCTCAGCTTCGAAGCCGGCCTGTCCCAGATCCACCAGGTCCTCGGCGTCCGCCCCGCCGCCGGTGCCTCGCACCAGCCGCTCCGTCCGTCCTACTGAAACCGTCCGTCCCACGGAGACCGCCTGTCGCCGGGCCCCGTCCGGCCGGGCCCCGTCACTGCTGGGGCCCGGCCGGCATGGGCAGCCGGAAGGAGAGGTCGGCGGCGGGGACGGAGACGTCCATCTGGGCCTTCTGGAGACGTCCGGACAGTTCCCAGGTCAGGGACTGCCAGCGGGTCATCTGGTCGAGCACCCACTGGCCGGACTGGCGGGCACCGTTGCCCGACCGCCCGTTCCCGCCGAACGGCAGGTGCGCCTCGGCGCCGGACGTCGAGGTGTTCACGCTGACCATGCCGGCCCGGATCCCGCGCCGGAACCGCCGGACCGTCACCGGGTCGCCGGTGAAGATCGACGACGACAGGCCGTAGCCGGGGCGGTTGGCGAGCTCGACCGCCTCCTCCAGGTTCCGGTAGGACGTCAGCCCGACGATCGGCCCGAAGGTCTCCTCGGTGAACAGGTCGTCATCGGGACGGACGCCGTCGACGACCACCGGGTGGTAATACAGGCCCGCCTCCGGGTCGCCGGCGAAACCGCGCCGCGGGCTCGCCTGGCCGATGCGACCGAGCGCGGTCGAGCCGAACGGCTCGTGGTGGTCGCGAATGCTCGCCAGGTGCTCCTCGAAACCGGCCGCGAACCGGGCGTCGAGCAGCGGCCCGTACAGGACGTCCCGCATCGGGTCGCCGATCACCGCGCGTTCCAGCGCCGCCGTGAGCCGGCGGCGGAACGCGTCGTGCACCGACTCGTGCGCGATCACCGTGCCCAGCGAGGTGCAGCGCTGGCCGGCGGTGCCGAAGCCGGCGAACAGCGCGGCGTTCGCGGCGGCGTCCAGATCGGCGTCGGGGGCGAGGACCATCGGGTTCTTGCCGCCGAGCTCCAGGCACGGCGTCTGCAGGTGACGGCCGCACAGCGCGCCGACGAACCGGCCGACGGGCGTCGACCCGGTGAAGCCGACCTTGTCGACCAGCCCGGCGTCCAACGCCCGCTCGAGGCCGACGGAGGTGGCGGCGCCGTCGGCGAGCACCAGGTTCGCGACCCCAGCGGGGACGCCGGCCGCCGTCAGCAGGTCCACCAGGGCGGCGGCGCACGCCGCGGCGTACTCGGCCGGCTTCCACACCACCGCGTTGCCGGTCAGCAACGCCGGGACGAGATACCAGGACGGCACCGCCACCGGGAAGTTCCCGGCGGTGATCACCATGACCACGCCGAGCGGCTCGCGGTAGGTGAACAGCTCCCGGTCGGGCATCTCGGAGGGGACCGTCTGCCCCTGCGGACGCCGACCCTCGGCCCGGAACAGCGTGCAGGTGTCGACGATCTCCTGGACCTCGCCACGGGCCTCGGCCAGCGGCTTGCCGACCTCCCGGGTGACGAGCCGGGCCAGCGCCTCGGCATTGTCCTCGACGAGGCGCCCGAACGCGCCGATCACCTCCCCGCGCACCGGCGGCGGAACATCCGCCCACTCCCGCTGGGCGGCACGGGCCGCGGCCGCCGCCGCGACGATCGCCTCCGCACCGTCCAGGACGACCTCGGCCACGACCTCGCCGAGGTGAGCCGGGTTCGTCGAGGTGATCACCCGGACCTCGTCCGGCGCGATGCCCGCGGGCCCGGCGGCCGCGTACAGGTCGTGCTGGCGTCCACCGATCACCGCGGCCACCCGGCGGGGCTGAACGAGAGTCATGGCGGTCACGTCTCCTGCGTTGATGAGGCCGCGTCGACGGGTGCGGCGGGTCTGACGGGTGTGGCAGGTCTGGCCGCCGGGGCGGCGGGTCTGGCCGCGGGGGCGGCCGGGGTGGGCCGGGCACGACCCAGACCGGTCAGGACGCGGTCGAGGGCGCCGACGCCGGCGGCAAGCTCCTCGGCGCTGATGGTGAGCGCGGGGCGGAAGCGCAGCGCCCGCTCCCCGGCGGGCAGCAGCAGGACCCGCTCGTGCTCCCGGAGCCGGCGGACCGCCTCGTCGCGGCGGACGCCGTCCACCACGTCGACGGCGCACATCAGCCCGCGGCCGCGTGCGTTCCCCACCAGACCGGGGTGGCGATCGACGACGTCCCGCAGCGCGGCGAGCAGATCGGTCCCCAGCGCCGCGGCCCGGTCGAACAACCGCTCCGACTCCATGATCTCCAGCATCCGCCGGGAGCGGACCATGTCGACCAGGCCGCCGCCCCAGGTGGAGCTGATCCGGCCGGGCACCCGGAAGACGTTGTCGGGTACCTCGTCCACCCGGCGCCCGGCCATCACCCCACCGAGCTGGACCTTCTTGCCGAAMGCGACGATGTCGGGGCGCAGCCCGAGCTGGGTGTGGGCCCAGGCGGTGCCGGTCAGGCCGACGCCGGTCTGCACCTCGTCCACGACCAGCAGCGCGTCGTGGCGCTCGCACAGGGCGGCCATCGCGCGCAGGAACTCACCGCGCAGGTGGTTGTCGCCGCCCTCGCCCTGGATCGGCTCGGCGAGGAAGCAGGCGATGTCGTGCGGGTGGCGGGCGAAGGCCTCCTCCGCCTGGGCGAGTGCGCGCCGCTCGGCGGCCACCACCGCGTCGAGCGCCGCACCGGTGCACGGGAAGGTGACCGCCGGGCAGTCGATGCGCGGCCAGGCAAAGGCCGGGAACCGGGCGGTCTTGGCCGGATCGGTGTTGGTGACCGACAGCGTGTAGCCGCCGCGGCCGTGGAAGGCCGATCGCAGGTGCAGCACCAGCCGGCCGAGCTCGGCGGACCGTCCGTGGGCCTCGTTGTGCCGGCTCTTCCAGTCGAAGGCGCACTTCAGCGCGTTCTCGACGGCCGCCGAGCCGCCCTCGACGAAGAACAGGTGGGGCAGCTCCGGGTCGCCCAGCACGCGGGCGAAGGCGGCGACGAACTCCGCGTACGGAGCGGAGGCCATGTCCGGGTTCGCGGGCTTGTTGACCGCGGCCCGGGCGAGCTCGGCGAGGAAGGCCGGATCGTTGACGAGCGCGGGCGGGTTGACGCCGAGCGGCGCGGAGGCGAAGAAGCTGTACAGGTCGAGGTAACGCGCCCCGGTGCGGGCGTCGACGATCGTGCTGCCGGAGCTGGCCTCCAGGTCGCAGACGATGTCGTACCCGTCGGTCAGGACGTGACGGGACAATGTGGGGATCACCTCGGTGGGCGCCAGGTGGCCCTGGGCGTGGGCCGAGGTACCCACCTGGATCTCTCCGACAGCCACGGTGTGCCTCCTCCCCTCAGGCGCGGCCTCCCCGGTGGGGCGGCCGGCGCCAGGATGCCAGCGTCGCGGTTGCCAGGCAGAACCGCGAATCCGATCTCCCGCGGCCGGCCGACACCGCGACCTGCACGTCGACCGGCGAACCGCACGCTGGCCGACCTGCGAGGCGCCCCAGGTTCCGGTCGGCTGGGAGGCCTCGCCGACGGCGCCTGCGCCCGCGGGAGATCCTTCTGAGAACATCGACTGGGGGGAAACGCAGTAAACGCGACAAGAACCCCCGTTATCCCGGGTTCCCCCCGGGGGAGGCAACAGACGGACACCAGCAGAAGCCATCCACCACGAAGACACGAAAAGACCACGGAACCGGTGACAGGAGACGAGGTGTCGAGGACGCGGTGCTGACGCCGCTCACCCGGGACGATCCCCAGCGGATCGGGCCCTACCAGCTCACCAACCGCATCGGCGCGGGCGGGATGGGCGTCGTCTACCTCGGTTTCACCGATGACGGCCAGGCTGCCGCGGTCAAGGTCCCCTCCGCGACACTGGTGGACGCCCCGGAGTTCCGGGCGCGCTTCCGCCAGGAGGTGACGGCCGCCGGCCGCGTCCGCAGCGCCTCCGTCGCCGCCGTCCTCGACGCCGACCCCACCGGGTCGCAGCCGTGGATGGCCACCGAGTACGTGGAGGGCCGCAGCCTCTCCGAGGCGGTGCAGACCCGCGGCCCGTTCGACGAGCACCTCGTCACCGCCGTCGCCGTCGGGCTCGCCGACGCGCTGGTCGCGATCCACGCCGCCGGCGTGGTGCACCGCGATCTCAAGCCGGCCAACGTCCTGCTCGCCTTCGACGGACCCCGGGTCATCGACTTCGGAGTGGCCCGCGACGACCACAACCCCACACAGACGCAGGCCGGCAGYCTCATCGGAACCCTGGCCTGGATGGCACCCGAGCAACTGCGCGGCGAGCGGGCCGGGCCGGCCGCCGACATCTTCGCCTGGGGTGCGTGCGTCGCGTTCGCGGCGGCCGGCCGGCCCGCCTTCCGCGGAGACACGGCGCAGGTCGTCGCGTTACAGATCCTCACCGGCGAGCCCGATCTGGAGCGTCTCCCCCCGTCCCTGACATCGCAGGTGCGCGCCGCGCTGCGCAAGGAGCCGGCCGAGCGACCCACCGCCACCGAGATCCTCGCGCATCTGCTCGGACGTCCACCAGGTGCGCCCGCCGACCCCGCCGCCACCGGCCAGGTGATGCGCGAGTGGTGGAACCTGCCGGGCACACCGCCCGGCGGCGGGCCCGCCCGGCGGCCGGGCACACCGACGGCCCGGCCCGGGCAGGTACCGGCCAGCTCGTGGCCGCCCCAGCCGCCGCCGGCGGCGGCCCGGGCTCCGGCGCCCGGCCGGCCGGCCCCGGGACAGGTCCACCGGACCCTGCCGGACCACCGGCCGCCGTCCGCCGGACAGCCGTACCCCGCCCGATACAGTCCCGGCCACCGCAGTCCCGGCCATGCCGATCCCGGGTATGCCGATCCCGGGTATGCCGATCCCGGCTACCCGAGTTCTGGCTACCGGCAGCCCGGGCCGCCCCAGGGCGGATACCGGAATCCCGGTCCTCCCGGCCGGCCCGGAGGTGGCCGGCGACAGGGCGCGGTACCCGTCGCGGTGGCGGTCGTCCTCGGCCTGCTGCTGGTCGCCGGCGGGGTGACGGCGACCGTCCTGCTCAATGCCGGGCAGGACCCCGGTACCGGCGTGCAGACCGCGGCGCCCTCCCCGGAAGGCACCCCGTCCACGGCCCCGCCCACCGGCACGGTCGGCCCCGGGACACCCGGCGCACCCGGYACGGATCCCTCCTCGGGTTCGTCGCCCACACCGTCCGCGCCGGTCACGCCATCGTCCGGCCAGCAGTCCGGCGGCACGGGCTCGGCCACCGCGCCGGCGCAGGTGCTGACCGCGAACGACGCCGCGCAGATCATCCGGCGTGAGGGCTACACCCCGGACATGGGCACCTACGACCCGCAGCGGATGCTCAGCCTCGTCCGCGGCAGCCGCGAGGAGGGCGGGCGTCATCAGGAGCTGGCCTTCGTGTTCGCCGACGGCGCCTACCAGGGCACCGACACCCGGGCGCCGAGCACGAGCATCGCCGTCGACCACTCGGGGCCCGTCGACGCGACGGTGACCTACCGGACCTACGACGCCGGCGGGACGGCTCCCACCGGTGAGGTCACGGTGCGGTTCCGCTGGAACGGGGCCAACTTCGTCGCCCTCGACACGATCCCGACCGAGGACCCCACGGTGGCCAACCATCGCTGACACGGGGACGCCGGCACAGGCGGCCGGCGGGAAGCACACCATCGCGCCGGAGAACAGACCCACCTTCAGGCCAAACAAGTGTGAGCGGCACAACGAAGCCACCCGGATGGGCCTACCGGTATTCGGGCGTCAATGTTGGGATGGTGAGAAGCCCGACCGGAGTGGGCGCAAGCGCCACGGTCGTGACATCACGGGAGCCGCTCCGGCGGCGCCCGGGGCAGGAACGACACGGGAGCCCGCGCGGGCCGGTCACGAGGGGGCACGGTGCTGACACCGCTGGCGGCGGGGGATCCTCGGCGCATCGGCCCGTTCGAGATCCACAACCGGATCGGCGCGGGCGGGATGGGCTCGGTCTACCTCGGTTTCACCGCCGAGGGCCGGGCGGCCGCGGTGAAGGTCCCCGCCGACAGCCTCGCCGGTGACCCCGAGTTCCGCGCCCGGTTCCGGCGCGAGGTCGAGGCCGCCCGCCGGGTCCGCGGCCGCGCCGTCGCCGCGGTCGTCGACGCCGACCCGGACGCCGCCCCCCCGTGGATGGCCGTCGAGTACGTCGAGGGCACCAGCCTGGCCGACGCCGTCATCCGGCACGGCCCGCTGGAGCAGCGCCTCCTGCACGGCTTCGGCGTCGGGCTGGCCGACGCGCTGATCGCCATCCACGCCGTCGGCGTCGTGCACCGCGATCTCAAACCGTCCAACATCCTGCTCGCCTGGGACGGCCCCAAGGTGATCGACTTCGGCATCGCCCGGGCCACCGGCACCCCGACGCACACCCACACCGGCATCCTCGTCGGCACCCCTGCCTGGATGGCACCCGAGCAGCTCCGCGGGGAGCGGGCCACCCCGGCGGCCGACGTCTTCGCCTGGGGCGCCTGCGTCACCTACGCCGCCACCGGGCATCCGCCGTTCGGCACCGGCGATCCCGCGGACGTCCTGACCGTGCTGCACCGTGACGAGCAGCCCGACATCGACGGCGTGCCCGCGAACCTGCTGGACGCGGTGCTGGCCACCCTCTCCCGCAGGCCCGAGGACCGCCCGACCGCGGCCGAGCTGGTCCGCGCTCTGGTGACCGATCGACCCGGTGGCCGTGGTGTCCCCGACCCCGCCCGCGCGGCCGCGAACGCGCTCACCCCCTGGCAGTGGGACAAGTGGGACCCGAACGCGCCCGCCGGACGCGACCAGGCACTGGCGGCTGCGGCCGCAGCCGCGTCAGCACGCCCCGCCGGCTCCGCACGCGTTGCCGGTCCCGCTGGTTCTGCCGGTCCCGCTGGTTCTGAGGCCTTCGCCCGACCCGGTGGAGCAGCCGGGACGGCGGCACCCAGCAGCGCGGCCGGCCTCGCGGCACGCGGTGCCGGCGCGACCGCGAACCGGGGCGACGCCGACGGGGCCGGACCGGCCCGGAACGAGGCGGGCGGGCCGAGCGGCAGGCTTCCCGCCATCGACAGGCCCACGCAGCCGCTGTCCGCCCGGGCGGACTCCGGCTTCTGGGAGGAGCCGCCAGGCGGGGACTCCTCCCTCGGTACCATTCCGGTTCCGCGGTTGTCCGGCCTCGCCGGCTCGCGCAGCGAGATCACCGACCCCTCGATCAGACCCCGACACAGCGGGTCCGGCCCGGGCAACGGCAACGGCAACGGTGATGGCAACGGTGATGGTGATGGTGACCGCACCGGCGGCGGCAACGGCCAGCCTGTGTGGAGTACCTGGCCGCCCGACCCGCGGGCCTGGCTGGCTCTGCTGACCACGACGAGGCGGCGCGACCGGGCCGCCATGGTCGCCGCCGTCGTCGCGATCGGGCTTGTCGTCAGCATGGTCGTCCTGCTCACCGCCGCCGACGGGCAGCGGGCGGAAGGCAGCCCGGGAACCCCGGCGCCCGATCCGTCGCTGTCGGGCGTCACCACCACTACCCCGCCGGTGCGGACGTCCCAGCCGGCCGTCACCGCCGTGCCGACGATGGCCTACACCGGCCGGCCCGGCCCTCGGGCAGGGGACGTGACCACCACCGACCAGCCTGCTCTCACCATGGGGGTCGGGCCGACCGGGGACGCGGGGCCAGGGCCGACCGCGCCGGTCTCCCCCACCGCCAGCGCGTCACCCAGCCCGGACGCGCCCGCCCCGACGGCACCGAGTGGCTCCCCGACCGGCACGCCGTGCGCAGCCGGCAGCCGGACGGAGTCGTTCGTCGCCACGCCCACCGCGGAGCCCTGCTGAGCCGCGCCCGTCAACTGCCGGGCCCGTCACTCACGGCGGCCTGCGCCATGGGCCGGCCGGAGGTCGCTGCCACCGGGCCGGCCCACGCCCGGGGTCAGGCGCTCGGCTGCGGGACGATACGCAGGTAGGGCTTCGGCTCCTCCCAGCTGCCGAAGATCTCCTTGGCCTGCTCGTTGTTCACCGAGCCGGCGATCACGACCTTCTCGCCCTGCTTCCAGTTCACCGGCGTCGCGACCTTGTGCTTCGCGGTGAGCTGCAGCGAGTCGATCACCCGCAGCACCTCGTCGAAGTTGCGGCCGGTCGTCATCGGGTAGACGAGGATCAGCTTGATCTTCTTGTCCGGCCCGATCACGAACACGTTGCGGACGGTCTGGTTGTCCGCGGCCGTGCGGTCCGCCGGGTCGCCGCTGACGTCCCTGCCGAGCATGCCGTAGGCCTTGGAGACAGCGAAGTCGGAGTCACCGATCAGCGGGTAGTTCGGCGCTGTGCCCTGCGTCTCCTCGATGTCCTTGGCCCAGCCCTCGTGCAGCTCCACCGGGTCCACCGACAGCCCGATGATCTTCACGCCCCGACGGTCGAACTCCGGCTTGATCGACGCGACATAGCCGAGCTCGGTCGTGCAGATCGGGGTGAAGTTCTTGGGGTGCGAGAAGAGCACCGCCCACGAGTCACCGATCCACTCATGGAAGTTGATTTTGCCCTCGGTGGTCTGCGCCACGAAGTCGGGAGCGGTGTCGCCGATCGTCAGAGTCATCACTGTCTCCGTCAACGGTCCGGCGCACAGCGCCGGGCTCTGCCTGGGTCACGGAAGACTTTACGAGTACACGGATCCCGGAACGTTGCCTTGAACCAGGAAACCGGTTGGCCGGCGACAGGGGCGTCTCCCGCAGCCGATGATGTGACCGACAGTGTACGACTCAGCAGAATCAGAGGAGATCTCATGCAGCGTCTCGACGTGGCCACGATCGCTCCCGGTGCCTACCGGGCGGTCGCCGGGCTGGAGAAGTACGTCCGGTCGGCCGTCGACCCGACGGTCCTGGAGCTGGTGAAGCTGYGCGCCTCCATCCTCAACGGGTGTGCGTTCTGTGTGGATCTGCACAGCCGCGACGCGCTCGCCGCCGGCGAGTCCAGCCGCCGACTGTTCTCGGTGGCGGCCTGGCAGGAATCGCCGTTCTTCACGGAGAAGGAGCGGGCCGCCCTGGCCCTGACCGACGCCGTCACCCGGCTCGGCCCCGACGGCGTCCCCGATGACGTGTGGGACTCGGTGACGAAGGTCTGGAGCGAGGAGGAGACCGCGAACCTCATCGTGGCTATCGCGACGATCAACGTCTGGAACCGCATCTCGGTCACCACCCGCACGCAGCCACCCACCGACGTCTGACGTCCGCGGCTTGAGGCTGGTCGCCTGACGCTTCCCGCCACGTATCGCGTGGACCCTTTCAAGATCCATTGCATCACGGATGGCCGTCAACACCGTTGACTATCTTGACTGGCACCAGGCCCGTGCGGTCCTCGGCGGCCTGGCGGGCCGGCGGGCCGGCGGCGAACGCGGCGCGCAGGCCCGCCACGCAGGCGGCGGTCCTGGTCGCCGGGACGACCAGGCATCCGCACGCGATCAGCGGCGGATCCAGCGGCACCACGGCGACTCCGGGGTCATGCACGACCGGCACCGGTACGGCGTCCGCATACGCCAGCGTCCAGGCCGGGGACCCGTTCGCCAGCTCGATGACGGTGTCCGTGACGGTGCCGGCGGGCCTGCCGAGCCTCGGCTCGAACCCCGCTGCCCGGCAGGCGTCCAGGGCGAAGGCGCGGAAGAGCGGATCGTGTGCCTTCGCCGGCAGGCGCAGTGGCAGCTCGGCCAGGTCGCTCAGGCGCACCGCCGGGCACCGGGCGAACGGATGGGCCTCCGGCAGCACGGCCACCACCGGCTCAGGCCACAGCTCGATCACCTGGAGACCCTCCCCGGACGGGGCCAGCCGCAGCAGCGTCATGTCGAGGTCGCCGCGGGACACCGCCGCCGGCTGCTCGGCCATCGGCATGGCGACCACCTCGAGCTCCACCTCGAAGTCGGGATGGGTCTGCCGCAGCCCCCGCAGCCCCCGGTCCAGCCGCGGGCCCAGCCCGGGTGCCGCGCCGACCCGCAGGACGTTGACCGGGGCGGCGGCCAGGCTCGCCGCGACCGCCCGCACCCGGTCGGCGGCGGCCAGCGCGGCCCGCGCCTCGACCAGCAGCCGCTCCCCCGCCGGCGTGAGCCGGACACGCCGCGGCGAGCGGTCGAACAGCAGCAGGCCGACCTCCCGCTCGAGCCGGCTCACCTGCTGGCTGACCGCCGGCTGCGCGATGTGCAGCCGGTCGGCGGCCCGCCCGAAGTGCAGCTCCTCAGCGACCGTGACGAAATACCGCAGCTGCCGGAGTTCCACGCCCCGCCCTCCACCATCCTGGGGCAGGCCAGGCGGAACACCGATCAGTTCCCGTTATCGCTGTGCGTCGGGAACGGGTCTTGGTCCGCGGGCGACCCGACCGTTGACTGAGCCCTGTTGATGCTGACACGCCGGGATGCGAACCGGTACGAGAGAGGGCCAGGCCGGATGCGGATAGGACTGTGGATCGACGACGACCAGCAGTCGGTCGACGAGCTGCGACGACGGCTGCACACGGCGGCCGAAGCCGGCTTCGGTGCGCTCTGGCTGAGCGAACGCGGCGGGTGGGACCCGCTGACCCTCCTGGCCGCCGCCGGCCCCGTCCCGTCCGGTGTCCCGGTCGGGACGTCCATCGTGCGGACCTACCCCCGGCACCCGCTGGCGCTGGCGGCGCAGGTCCTGACGGCCCAGGCGGCCACCGGCAACAGGCTCGTCCTCGGCCTCGGACCGGGCCCACAGCCGATCATCGCAGGCCAGTACGGCTACGACCCCGCGAGACCCGTCGAGAACCTGCGGGAGTACCTCGGCGTCCTGCTGCCGCTGCTGCGCGGCGAGCAGGTGGCGCACGAGGGCCCGGCCTGGCACGCCGCCGGCGCGATCGCCGTCTCCGGCGTCCCGGCGCCGCCGGTCTACCTCTCCGCGCTCGGCCCGCGGATGCTCCAGCTCACCGGCGAGGTCGCCGACGGGACGCTGACCACCTGGACCGGCCCCCGCACCGTCACCGAGCACGTGCTGCCGCGGCTGTCGCGTGCCGCTGCGGAGGCCGGCCGGCCCGTGCCCGCCGTGACCGCCGGAGTGTGCATAGGCCTGACGAAGGACGTCGACAGTCTGCGCACCTGGGTCCACGAGGCGTTCGGCGCGGCGGTCGGCCTCCCGAGCTACCGCGCCGCGTTCGACCGGGAAGGAGTCGCGGGCCCCGCCGACATGGTCCTCGCCGGCGACGAGACCACGCTCGAACGCGAGATCAACCGCTTCGCCGCGGCCGGCGTGGCAGAACTGCAGATCATCCCCTGCGGCACCGCGGACGAACAGGACCGCACCATCGCCTTCGCCGCCGAGCTCAGCACTCGCCCGGCCTCGGGCTCGGCCTCGGGCGACGGTTCGGATCCGCAAGGCCCGCGCGGTGCGTGACATCCTCGACGCACCGGTTCGGGGAGGGTGTGTCCGTGGCGCAAGGCGAGAAGACGAAGGCCGCGGACCTCGGCGCGGCCGTGCTGTCCGCGGCCGCCATCGGGGGTGCGGCGGGCGCCTCGCTCGCCGCGCACCACGGCTGGCGGGCCGGCGGTCGGGGGGCGCTGGTGGGAGCGGCCGCGCTGGCGGCCTCCGAAGCCGTTGCACGTGTCCGGCAACGGCCGGGTGAGATACCCGCGCTGTGGCAGCGGATCGCGACCAGCGCGGCGCTCGTCGCCCCCGCCGGCTGGGCGGCCGGGCGGCTGACCGGCGCGGGCCCGGTCGCGGTGGGAGCGGCGACCGGCGGCGTCGGCGGCCTGCTCGGGCTGCGGCCACAGAAGGTGCTGCTCGGACCTCCGTTCGGCGCMGTGGTCGGAGCGGCACTGGCGGCCCGCGGCCGCCCCGTCCCGGCCGCGGTCGTTGCCGGCGTCACGATGGCCGCCTACCGGGCGGCGGCGTCGCTGGTGTTCCGCGACCCGCAGGTGGGCCTGCTCGCCGAACGGGTCCCGGCGGCACAGCTGCCCTTCATCGTGCCGCTCCAGGCACGTTCCCGGCGGGTCGGCACCGGCTACGTGCGGGAGCTGGCCGAGGAACTCGGCGGCCGCTACGCCGCCGCCGCGGCCGACGTCGGAATCGTCTCCTCGCTGGACGACCTGGCAGGCCCGGACTTCGAACCGGCCACCGCCGACCCGCTGGTCCGGGAGTTCTACGAGCACACCACCCGTTTCTCGCTCGACATCGTGCCGCGATGGCGCCCCTGGGTGCGCCCCGGCTACCTGCTCTACCGCACCGCGCTCGCCCGCCCGCTGGGACAGGCGAACGTGCCGATGAACCAACGGGAGACCCAGCGGGGCATCCGAAGCCGCATCGACACCATCGCCCTTCCCGATACCGACACGATTGCGGTACGCGGCTGGATCCGTTCGTTCGCCGACACCGACGAGCCCATCTACGTGGGCATCTACACCACCTACCGCCATGGCGACCGGGGCTACGTCAGCGTCGGCTTCCCGCTTCCCCAGGCCAGTTTCACGGCCACCCTGCTGCCGCGCTCCCGGCCGGACGGCGGTCTGACCCTGAGCAGCCGCAGCGRCCTGGAACACCCCGGCCACTACCTCGCCTACCGCGACCCGGCCGACGGCACTCTCACCGCGCTGGCCGTCCACGGCTTCGCCGAGGAACTCGACGTGTACCGGCAGGGCGGCGCTCTCCGCGCCGAACATGCGTTCTCTTTGTTCGGCATTCCCTTCCTCGTCCTGCACTACCAAATCACCCGTAAGGCTCCGAACGAACCCTGAATCGATGACGGGCCGCCACTGCCTACGCGAGGTCCTGGAGCACCTGGGCCTGCCGTCCCGCTGACCCCCGCGACGTCGACGTCGGACGGCAGTGATATCAGCGAGGCACCGGGCAGATCTCCAGGAGCGAGCGACGCACCTGACCCTCACTGCCGTACTTGGCGTTCATCGCGGCGGTGACGGCCTCCGCGCGCGGATCGCGGGCGCGGTCGAAGGCGGCGAGGCGCAGCGGGCTCTGTCCGTCCCAGTCGAACCCGACAACGCGGTGGCCTAATCGGACCGGGACCTGCACCAGGCCGGACCGCGGCACCGCGCCCGCAGCCTGGCCGAGGTCGAAGAGCAACTGCTGGTCGCTGAGAAACAGCCCGCCACCGGCGACCGCGTAACCGACCCTCCGGTCGGACTCGATGTCCAGCGAGGTGTCCTGCCGCCACACGACGTGCAGGGGAATGTGCCAGTGCTCGGTGAGCGTGATGGTCTCCGGGCTGTCCCAGAGCCGGTCGAACGCGTCGTTGACGTAGAAGCCCAGCCCGCCGAGCACACTGGTCTCGTAGTGCCGGACGTTGCTGCCGTCCCGGTTGTCGGAGTCTCCGAAGAACGAGCAGATTGCCTTGTTGCCGGCCAGGTAGAGGCGGGCTGGCGGCAGGGCGGAAAAGACCTTCAGTTCGAAGGCGCGCGATGCGTTGGCGGAGAGCGACTCCGACCAGCGTCGGAACGCGATCAGCACGTCGAAGATGGTGGCGGACGCGTCCTCGGCGCCGCCCATGTCCGAGGTGCGCTGACGGGCCGCGTCGCTGGACGGGTCCAGGACGAGGATCTGCACCGGCACCCGGGCATCCGCGGCCCGGTGTAGCACCTCCAGAAAGGCCCGCCGGTGCGCCGGCTCCATACTGTAAGGCCAGGCCCCCATGATTTTGATCCGGCTGGCGGTGCCGGACATCGCGTCGAGAAACCGTGACTGCGGAAAGGTCAGGTGTACGATCACCTCGGGTGTCTGTGCCCGTTCGATCAGCGGCTGCAGGACCATCGCCGTGACAACCGCGCCGACGACGGTCGCGCCGAGGTTCATCAGCAGGTTGCCGGAGAACGTCTCACCGGAAGCCCGCGCCCACAGCAGCACCAGCACGCTGACAGCGGTCAGCGCGGCGATCGTGATGCTGTAGCGCATCCTGCGCCGCATGACAGAAAGAACCAGACGGCGGATCCTGCGCACCTGTCTCCCGTTCCACACGACCAACGTCCAGCCTGACTTACGACATAATGTCACGTCACGGGGCAATCTTCAGGGCCACGGCCACTGCAACGCCCCGACAAAGCGGCCACGACCGCGTCGAGGTCCGGGCTGAAGATCCGGGCCGGCCACGTGACCTGCGATTCCGTGAACGAATTTCTCAAGGTCACCGAGGGCCTTCAGCCAGGCGAACCACCGGCCAGGGGATCCGGCCCTGTCTGGTCAGTGTGGCCACCGTGAGGCCGAGTTCCCAGGGAGCCTTGCGGACAGCCTCGTCGATCTTTCCGTCGACGTTCAGCCGCGACCGCTCCATCCGGCCGTCAGCCAGGCACGTCGCGGTTATTCCGGCGAGGCGGATGGCGGTGGGGTCCCACCGTCCGCCAGAAGCTCCGTGATCAGCTCGGCGCGTTCCGCGAGCAGCGCCTTCTCGCGTTCGTGCATCGCGGTCACGCGTGCGGTATCACCGGCGGCGTGCGCGGCGTCCGTTTCCGCCTTCACCTGGCAGAGCTGCGCGGCGATCTCACCGGCTCGGGCATTGGCCAGGGCGAGGGCGAGGTCGAGGGCGGATCGGGGCAGGGGGGCCGTCCCGGGCGGAGCAGCTTCCGGTACGGCGGTGATGGCTGCGAGGACTCGGCGGCGAGCTTCCTCCGGGCTGATGCCGAGACGGGTCAGAAACTCGGCGCTGAGGCCATCAGTTGGGACACAGAACGTCGCACGGCCCGCGCCCAGAGTCTCTAAAGTCGCTGGGGAACATGAGGTTTCTGACGCTGCGTCCAACTGTTCGAACAGAACTTCTTCTTCGACCACCTCTGCCCCGGGAGTCGATGTCATGCGCAGGCACCTGCTGTGGACCGTACCCCTCGCCCTCACCGTCGTTTCGGGTGCCCTGAATGCCGCCGTTCTCCCGGATGACGGTCAGACGACCTCTGCCGGCAACGCCCGCACGGCGGCTGGCGTCATCACAGGCCTGGTCTGTCTGGTCTCTCTGGCGGCCACCCTCGTCCTCGGCATGGTCGCCATCGTCGAGGCTCACCGGGCAGACCGCGCAAGGGCAGCAGCCACCGCCGCGGCCCACCAGGCCAGTGCACGCGATGCCGCACGCCAGGGCTGGGACGGAGCCGCGTACCTTCTCCGTCACCTGACCGCGGGCCAGTTCCCCGCTCCGACGACCATCTGGGGCCTGGTGCTGCGCCCCGGAGAGGAGGCGCACCTCGTACTCCCAGCCGTCTACTCCCGTTACTACGGCGGCGACAGCAGCTATACACACGTCAACGGCTTCTTCATGGGAAGCCTGCCGTTCGTGGCCGCCGGCTACGCGCTGACGGCGATGGGAAACACGGCGCGCCGTAACGCGGCGCTCGCCGAGGCGGCACAGCGATGGCGCGACCACGAGACCGTGCAGGTCGTCGTCACGAACCAGCGCCTGGTCTGCCAGACCTGGTCCAGCTGGATGACCTTCGACTATGCCGGGGTCCGCGCCTTCTACCCGGAACCGGAGAACTGGTCCCTGGTCCTCGACTTTCCGGATACCCCGCCACTACGTCTGAGCGGCGCGAACAGCCCGGCGATCGCCGCCTACGTCACCTGGGCCCTGCATGGAGTGCGGGGCCTGCGCGGCCATCCCGCGCTCGCGCCACTCCGCGCAGCGGCGCGGCTCCCGAGCTGACGGCCGATGCAGGCGCGGCGCATCAACGACGTCCGGTAGCTGGACGGGTCGGTAGCTCGGGGCAGGCATGGCGTATTCTTCATTAAACCGGTCGAGAAGTGACTGTTACTGTGAGGTCTTCGTCTGATGCCTGCCGCCGCCCGCTACGGTGATCCCGCCGCGACACTCGACGTGCTGAACGACGTCCTCAGGGTGCAGCTCGCCCATCGCTCGGTGCGCAGGTTCGGCCCACGCGACGTCAGCGACGACGAGCTGGCCGCGCTGGTCGCGGCCGCCCAGTCCGCGTCGACGTCCTCCAACCTGCAGGTGTGGAGCGTGATCGCGGTGCGTGATCCCGCGCGCAAGGCGCGCCTGGCCACGCTCGCCGGCAACCAGGAGTTCATCGCGCGGGCGCCGCTGTTCCTGGTCTGGATCGCCGACCTCAGCCGGGTCCACCGGCTGGCCGAGCGGGCCGGGACACAGGTCGCCGCGGTCGACTACCTGGAGACCACCATCGTCGGCTTCGTCGACACGGCGCTGGCAGCGCAGAACGCGGCCGTCGCGGCGGAGTCACTCGGCTTCGGCACGGTGTTCGTCGGCGCCATCCGCAACCGGCCCGCGGAGGTCGCGGCCGAGCTGGGGCTGCCCCCRCACGCCGTGGCGGCCTTCGGCCTGGCCGTCGGCGAGCCGGATCCGACCGAGCCGGCTGCCGTCAAACCGCGCCTGCCGCGGGAGGCGGTCCTGCACCGGGAGCGCTACGACCTCTCCGCGGACGTGCACATCGCGGCCTATGACGAGCGGCTGTCCGCCTACAACGCCCGCTTCGGCCTGGACGGCGCCTGGAGCGACCGTGCCCTCGCCCGCCTCGCGGGCCCCGAGTCGATGGCGGGCCGCCACCGTCTGCGCGAGATCCTGGAACGCCTGGGCCTGCCCTCCCGCTGACCGATCACGGGAACAGTCGGGAACGGCCGGCGCCGGTGCGGCTGTTTCGGAGCCGAGGCCGCGTGACGTGTGAGGCCCGTCAGGGGCCGACCTGCCACAGTCGGTTGTAGAAGGCGGTCCGGTCGTCGTCGGGCACGACACCGTAGGCGTCCAGCAGAGCTGGCTCCCAGCCAGGGCCGTAGTTCCATCCGAGGCTGCAGGTGGCGACCGCCAGATCCGCCCACCGGTCGGCAACCCCCATCGCCCCGAGATCCACATGGCCTGACCACGTTCCGTCGTCGGCCAGCAGGGTGTTCGGCGGGCACGCGTCGCCCTGGCAGACAACCAGCACGTCCACGGGCGGGGCGCCCGCCGCAAGCTCGGCYAGGCAGCGCCGGCGCCGCTCCGTGGTCGCCCACGGCGCAGCGTCAGCCAGCCGATCCGCCACTGACCAGGAGAAGGGGCAGACCGCCACGGGCAGCGCGTCGTGGAAAGCCCGCAGCCCCCGTCCGATCGCCTGCACGGCACGGCGCGGATCGGCCTTCCAGCGCTCGTCGACGGCGTTGCGCCCCGGCAGACCCGCCGTGACCAACCAGCTGCCCGCCCCGTCCCGCCCCTCCCCGAGCACCGTCGGTACCGGAGTGAACGGCGCAGCCCAACGCAGCCGATCCGCCTCCGCCGTCAGGTCCAGGCCGCTGCCGGCCGGCGCCCACTTGACGAAACGTCGACCGGAAAGGCTGGTCACCTCGAAGGTGAGACCACCACAATCATTGCGCCAGACCGGACGCACACGGTCTCCGGCGATCATCGCCGCGATCGCGCCAGGTATCGGCGCTTCGCCATTCCGGGGCGGACCGGCGATCATGTGGTCACACCAGCCGGCCCGGCCGGATCCCCGCGCGGCAAGCCGGCTGCCCGCGCCGCTGTCCTGTCACTTCCGTGACAGCCGGGATTCATCCATCGGGTGGAAGATCGAAACTCCGGAACCTCCGCGGCGCGGCCCTGACCATGAATGGGAGCTTCTATGACGCGCGGAAATCCACACCGGCAGTCCGGGCTCGACCAGCCCTCCCCGACGACACGGTGCCAGGCGCGTCTGGTGGCCGTGGGTGGTCTGCTCGGCCTGCTCGGCCTGCTCGGCCTCACGGTGACAGCCTGCGGGAGCAACGACCGCAACGAGGTCGTCACCTTCACCGACGCCCACGGCAGGGTCTGCACCATCATCGTCAACACCGACGGCAACGAGGACTCCGATGTGGACTCGTCCGCGCCGGACTGCGAGTACCCGCCGCAGGGCCACACCCCCGGACCTGCCACCTACGCACCCCTCCCCAGCCCCTGACCACCGCAGCCAGTGATGCCGAACGACGGATCATGATGCCCGCCAGGCTCACCGGSACTGCTTGCCCTGCCAGCCAGCTGACCCACCCCCGCGACCCCTGCCCTGCGCGCATCCGCCATCGGGATCAGTCGGCCATCAGCCATGCGGCGGCAGTGGCACCCGACTCCCAGCAGGCCTCACATCGTCACACTACGTGTCGCACAGGACTTGCCGCCGCGGTGGCGGCCCGGGACAGGATCCCGTTGAGTACCCTGTGGCGATCACCCAGCCGGTCGCGCCGACCACACCGTCACCCTCGTTCAGCAGCATGAAGCGTGGCCGTCGACGTCAAGGTTGATGGCGGGGCAGCCGGCCGTTCCGACGAGGCGAACGGCAGTCTCGAGAACTACGCGAGGACCGTTGACATCACCCAGCGTGATCACTGTCCGTAACCGGTCACGATCAGACCCACGTCGAGGTATCGACTTCCGTAGTAATCCATACGGGGATGCCACCAAACCGGCTAGTATGCGGGGTATGCGCGTCACGGCGTTGTCCGATCTCGAGCCGTCGCAGGTCAGTTCAGTTGAGAGAATTTATCTGGAGGCCTTCCCCGCAGGCGAGCGGATGCCGTTCGAGGAAATACTGCGAGACGTCAACAAGGGTGTTCGCGTAGCCTACGTCGCACTTGACGAGGGCACTGCGCTGGGCTTTGCGTCGGCCTACGTGCTCCAGTCGGTCCAGACGTTCTTTCTTGAATACCTCGCGATCGACGAGAGGCATCGCGGCGGCGGGATCGGCGGCGAGCTGTGGTATCACATCTGTACCGACGCCCAGCGCCATCGGGGCGTGGCAGCGGTTGTCCTCGAGGTCGAGGACCCCGACGAGCCGGATATCGATCCAGGAACGGCCGTCACACGCCGACGACGTATCTGCTTCTACGAGAACAGAGGCGCCCGCAGGTTGCCCATCACCGACTTCCGGGTTCCGCTCCTCCAAGGAGACGGTGAACAACCGATGCTCCTGATGTGGGCAGCGGCCGCCCGGCCGGATCTGCCGACCGGCAACGAGCTGACCGACCTCGTTCGAGCACTGTACGAAGAAGGCTACGATCTCCCTCCCGACCACCCGCTTGTCGTCGCGACATCTGGAAAGTGACCTCGGATGGAATTCTCAAACATTGTCGCGCTCGTCGCGCTGATGCTTTCCATCGGCGCGACGGCACTGTCCGTGTCGGATGCCAGACGAAATCGGACAGTCACGACCTACAACAGTACAACCGATCTGGCCCTCCAAGTAGACAGAGTCTTCATCGAGTATCCCCAGTGGCGGCCCCATTTCTATGAGGACGAG
>NZ_MBLM01000002.1 GCF_001854655.1 Parafrankia colletiae
ACTGCTTGCCCTGCCAGCCAGCTGACCCACCCCCGCGACCCCTGCCCTGCGCGCATCCGCCATCGGGATCAGTCGGCCATCAGCCATGCGGCGGCAGTGGCACCCGACTCCCAGCAGGCCTCACATCGTCACACTACGTGTCGCACAGGACTTGCCGCCGCGGTGGCGGCCCGGGACAGGATCCCGTTGAGTACCCTGTGGCGATCACCCAGCCGGTCGCGCCGACCACACCGTCACCCTCGTTCAGCAGCATGAAGCGTGGCCGTCGACGTCAAGGTTGATGGCGGGGCAGCCGGCCGTTCCGACGAGGCGAACGGCAGTCTCGAGAACTACGCGAGGACCGTTGACATCACCCAGCGTGATCACTGTCCGTAACCGGTCACGATCAGACCCACGTCGAGGTATCGACTTCCGTAGTAATCCATACGGGGATGCCACCAAACCGGCTAGTATGCGGGGTATGCGCGTCACGGCGTTGTCCGATCTCGAGCCGTCGCAGGTCAGTTCAGTTGAGAGAATTTATCTGGAGGCCTTCCCCGCAGGCGAGCGGATGCCGTTCGAGGAAATACTGCGAGACGTCAACAAGGGTGTTCGCGTAGCCTACGTCGCACTTGACGAGGGCACTGCGCTGGGCTTTGCGTCGGCCTACGTGCTCCAGTCGGTCCAGACGTTCTTTCTTGAATACCTCGCGATCGACGAGAGGCATCGCGGCGGCGGGATCGGCGGCGAGCTGTGGTATCACATCTGTACCGACGCCCAGCGCCATCGGGGCGTGGCAGCGGTTGTCCTCGAGGTCGAGGACCCCGACGAGCCGGATATCGATCCAGGAACGGCCGTCACACGCCGACGACGTATCTGCTTCTACGAGAACAGAGGCGCCCGCAGGTTGCCCATCACCGACTTCCGGGTTCCGCTCCTCCAAGGAGACGGTGAACAACCGATGCTCCTGATGTGGGCAGCGGCCGCCCGGCCGGATCTGCCGACCGGCAACGAGCTGACCGACCTCGTTCGAGCACTGTACGAAGAAGGCTACGATCTCCCTCCCGACCACCCGCTTGTCGTCGCGACATCTGGAAAGTGACCTCGGATGGAATTCTCAAACATTGTCGCGCTCGTCGCGCTGATGCTTTCCATCGGCGCGACGGCACTGTCCGTGTCGGATGCCAGACGAAATCGGACAGTCACGACCTACAACAGTACAACCGATCTGGCCCTCCAAGTAGACAGAGTCTTCATCGAGTATCCCCAGTGGCGGCCCCATTTCTATGAGGACGAGMCGATACCGACAGGTTCAACACACCAGGACCGCCACCAGGTGCTGGCGATAACCGAGTTCTGCCTCGACATCATGGAATGCATCTGGGATCGGAAACTCGAATACTCCAAGAAAGATCTCAACTCCTGGCGTGCGTGGATTCTGGACCTCTTCAACTCGTCGCCGGCCATGAGGAGTTACTTCTCCGAGAACAGCACCTGGTATCCCACTCTCACGGGTCTGCACGAGGAGGAACGGTCGGCCTGGTGGCTCGACGGCCCTCCTCCGGCGCCCGCACCGCCTCAGCCGCGAGTCAGCTGATCACTGCGCGAACCCACCTCCGCTGTCGACCGGGAACCCAGCCCGATTCACGCAGGCATCAGGCTGGCCGCGACCGTCACCCCGAGCAGGTCCCGCGCGCGAGCATCCCTCGTCGCGAGAGGGCCAGATCGAGGCCTCGCCCGCTAGCGCCAGCCGTAGCGCTGACGCAGTCGGTCCGTGACCCGCTCGAACGGCTCGCGCGACAGGGCCGTCGACTCTCGGCGCATCCCGCCCTCGTGCACCCGGATCACCCGGTCCAGGTTGACCCAGGACGGTCGGTGCTCGCCGTCCCACCCGCCCGCGCCGACGGACACAAAGTCGCCCTCGCCGTCGTGGTCCTTGCTGGTGAGCTGCACTGCCAGACAGGTGCCCGCGGATTCGACAGCCACCACGAGCACCGGCCGGTCCTTGCCTCGTCCGTCGTTCTCCTCGAACGGCACCCACGTCCAGACGACCTCACCGGGATCCGGGGCGCCGTCCGACTGCGGCGAGTAGCTCATCCGCACCGGCCCGATGCGACGCGGATCGACCTCCCTGGTGGCGTCCGGCCCGAACTCGCCCGGCGAGACCTCCGCATTCGCGCGGGACGACCGCGCCCGCTCCCGGGCCGGGTGACTGCGCGCGGCTGCCACCGAGGAGGAAGAGGTAGAAGAAGAGGAGGAACGGGCCGTCGGTGTTGATGCCGACCGCCGCCGACCTTCCCGTCCCGCCTCCCGCGAGGGCGCCTCACCCCGGCGGCGGCTGCCCGTCACCAGGTCGGACACGATCTTGATCAGATCCCCCAGCAGTCCCATGCCGCCACAGTAATCGGACCGGCCACAGCTCCTTAGGGAACGGAACGTCCCGACCTGGCAGTTCTCCCGCCGGACGCAGCCGTCAACTGGCCATCAGCGATGCGGCGGCAGTGGCGCCAAGCTCCCAGCAGGCCTCGCGGGCAGCGGCGTCCACCGCACCGACGATCGACAGGGGCTCGCGCAGGCGCTTCCACTTCAGCCCGGTCGCGATGGTCTCAACCCCGCGGACCGCTCCGGTCGTGTCACTGTTGCCATGGACGTAGAGGGCATACGGGCGACCAACCGTAGCCTCCAGCACCGGGTAGTAGATCTGGTCGAAGAAGTGCTTGAGCGCGCCGCTCATGTAGCCGATGTTGGCCGGGGTACCCAACAGGTAGCCGTCCGCGGCGAGCACGTCGACGGCGGTCGCGGCCAGCGCCGGGCGGACGACGACGTCGACACCCTCGATCGCGTCGTCCCCGGCCCCGGCGAGCACCGCCTYCAGCATCACCTGCATCGTCGGTGACGGTGTGTGGTGAACGATCAGCAGCGTCGACAGCGTGGTCATGTTATTGCCCCGTCCTCACCGCACCAGGTGGCCGGCATGGAAGATTGTCAGCCCTGTACATAGAGATCCGACGGGCCGACCAGAATGATGTCAGGTGACTCGGCGGCTGTCGCCAACCCACCTGTTGAGGTGCGACCCGCTGCCCTGACTGGCCGAGTTCGGCTCCTTCCTTACCGCCGGTTCCCGTTCCCGTAACCAGCCCGGCCGTCGGCGGCGCCATTGCAGTGAGGCGGCGGCTGACCAGGCAGTGCGGCTGGCGGTCCGAAGAACTGTCCTTGTCCGAAGCGGCAGCCATGGCGCGCCAATGTGCGTGCCTGCTCTCGGTTCTGGACGCCGGTGGCAACGACCGTGAGATCGAGGTCCCGGGCGAGGGCGAGCAGTGCCCGGCGGAGCAGGTCAGCCGGGTTGACGCTGCCCGTCAGGCCGGGGGCGTAGGAGCTGTCGAACATGAGTATCTGGATCGGCAGCTCGTCGAGCGCCAGAAAGGTGCTCTGTCTCCTGGCGATGGCGTTCAGCGCGAGGCGCAGGCCACGGGTGACGCATGTCCGCAGGCTGCGCGCGGCCTCCTCGTCGAGGCACTCCATGTCCGTAAGCTTGAGGATCAGGGCCTGGGCGGGGAGGCGGGAGGCAACCAGCGCCGCCTCGACGTCGGCCAGTAGGTCACCAGCCGGCCTCGCCGCCGAAACACCGACGTAGACAGCGACGTTCTGCCCTGTCTGCCTTCGGTAGTGGCCGATATCGTGGCAGGCGCGGCCGAGGATCAACTGCTCGAGCTGTGCTCCCAGCCCCGCTCCGGTCGCGACCATGACCGTCTGCTCCGCCGTGAACGACCCGAGCGTCGGATGGCTCCAGCACGGTGAAGCYTGAAACGCCACCGTGTGATGGTGGGTCAGATCGACGATCGGCTGATAGAGGACATCGATGACGCCGCCGGCGGGATCGCCCCGCAACACCTGGGACAGCGCGAGTTGCGCCGTCGGCGACCGGCCGTGAGCGAAGATGTCAGGATCGTAGACAACCAGACTGTTCTTTCCCCGCCGCTTGGCTGCGTACATGGCGAGATCCGCCTGCTGGACCAGGTCCTCGGCACTTGTCGAGGATCCCGGCACGGCGACTGTCAGGCCAAGGCTCGCGTGAATGGCGCACGGCTGCCCGGCGAGAAAGCACGGCGCCCGGACCACCGCGGCGACCCTCCTGCCGACCGCCTCGGCGTCCGCGGCATCGTCCGCCAGAAGAACCGCGAACTCGTCGCCACCGAGACGGGCGACCGTGTCCGAGGGCGGTACGCAACCGAGCAGCCGCCCAGCGGTTATCCTCAGCAATTCGTCCCCGGCCGGATGGCCCAGGGTGTCGTTGACACTCTTGAAGTCATCGAGATCGCAGAAGAGCAGAGCCAGCCGGCCGTGGGCTCGCCGAGCGACCTCCTCTTCCACCCGGTCGCCGAACAGCACACGGTTCGCCAGCCCGGTCAGCGGATCATGGAGCGCCTGATGGTGCAGCTGGCGACGGCTGTGCTGGACCCTGTCCAGCAGCTTCTGGTTGTCCGCCAAAGTAAGCATCTGCCGGATCAGTACCAGCAGCACGAGCGCGAAGACGCCGTATATTTCGATCGGTTCGACCCGCGCCTCGGTTGACACCTGAATTCCCGCCAGCACGCCCAGTGCGGACAGCGGAACGTACGGGAGGAATATCCYCATCCAGCGTACGCCGGGGCCGGCCCGCCAGCCAGCCCACCGGGCGCGCCACGAGGCCCTGCGGTCAGAACCGGATTCAGGACTTGGGGGGGAAGCGGCAACTACAGAGCCAGTCGATGGCCGTGGTGGCGCGATGYAGGCAAGCCCGATCATCACAGTGCCAATGGCGTTGGCGGCTTTGAGTTGCAGGGGCTCCGGTTGGCCGCTCGCGATGAAGTAGAGCGACACGTGCAGAAGTATGGTGATCGAGGCCAGCCCGCCGCCGAGCAATGCGAACGACTTGTTCTGGTGCGGGCGCCGGAACGCCGCTACGAGCAGGAGGGTGATCAGTAGCAGGAGACATCCGAGGCCGAACGCCAACAAGGCCGCGAGACTGGCTGGTGTGGGTGCTCGCGCACGCACCAGAGGCTGGAGGACGGCCACCCAGCCGAGCGGGCTCAGCGAGCCGGCGAGGAGCACCGCGTCCATGACGGTGACAGTCCGCCAATGGGTGCCGTGCTGGCCGGCTCGGCGCGCCGGGTCGTCCTCCGGGCTGAGTGGGTCGGTGGGAAAAGCCAGCAGCGCGGCAACGGATGCTGGAATGAACGCCAGATACGCCGGCTCCGTCCCCGACAGGGGTGGCACCGGGCTCTGACCCAAGAACAAAGCCCTGACGGAAGTGATCGCCAGGCCGGCTGCCACCGTGATCCATCCGGAGAGAAGGAGCACTCGCCAACGTCGCTCGCCACCCCTCGCTCGCCGCGCGGACCACAGTTCGCACCCACCCTGGAACGCTATAGCGGCCATGCCGCAGGCGCGGACCACCAGGTCAGCGGTGCGCGAGGGAAGGATGAAGGAAGCGAGCATGACTGCGGACGCGACTGCCGCCCACGCACAGACTATTCGGCGGAAAACGGCCRCACCGCAGTTCGGTGCGTCGCACTCCGCCGCGGCCGCTCGAGTGATCTCCGCGCGCGACATCGTCCTCTCCGCCTGGGATCATTTCCGCCCACCCGACCTGGATCGTCCTGCCAGCCGGAATGGATCGCCGCGACGCAGCTCCCTCGGACCCATCCAGCCGAAAGCGACGTCATATATAGCCAGAGTGATGGCACGTACATTAGTACGGGTGGACGAAGACCGCCAACGAGCCGAGGAGGCCCGCCAGGCCCTCCGTGCGTTCCTCGCCCCGATCCCAGTGCCTTTTCCGTGCCGCCACTGCGTCGACATCGAATAGGTCTACCGGAACCGATGGCGCACCGGCCCTGGGCCAGGACGGTTCTCGAAACTGCGCCTCACAACGGTTCGGACCGGCTCGGCCCGAACCGGGTCCGACAGTTCCCGATCGTGACCATCTGAGCTGGGCGGGCTCCAACAGGCGGGCCGGCAGGCACGGTGTGAGTATTCGGCCCGGGAGACGTCGGCCCGGCTCTCCCGGCGGCGTGGCGGGCAGCGACCAGCCCGCGGATCAGGGGCAGCCACACGATGAACGGGCGTCCGACCGCTGTCGGCCGGACGACGGCCGGCCAAGCCCACGGGGACAGGACAACCGATGACGAGACGGCGGTGACCGGGCGAACGGCGCACGCCGCACAGCCCACCCTGGCGCCCGTCCTGAGTGGGCGGATGCTGTTGTTCCTCGTGCTCGGTGACGTCCTCGGATCGGGGATCTACGCGCTCACCGGGCAGATCGCCGCCGACGTCGGCGGGATGATCTGGGCACCGTTCCTGATCGCCTTCGCACTGGCGTTCCTCACCGGGACGGCCTACGCCGAGCTTGTCGGCAAGTACCCCCGGGCGGCCGGAGCAGCGCTCTACGCCAACGAGGCGTTCCGTCGCCCGTTTCTCACCTTCATGGTCGGCTTCACCGTGCTGGCCGCCGGGATCACCTCCACCGCCACGGCCGCGCGGGCCATTGGGGGCAAGTACCTCGCGGAGTTCGTGGCGGCCCCGACGGTCGTCGTCGCGGTCGTGTTCATCCTGCTGACCGCGGTCCTCAACGCCCGTGGGATCGAGGAGTCGGCCCGGGTGAACCTTGTGCTCACCGTGATCGAGCTGACCGGGCTGTTGCTGATCGTCGGGATCGGCGTGCACGCGCTGGCTACCGGAGCGGGCGAACCGGGACGGGCCTTCGAGCTGCGTGCCGAGGGGCCTGCGCCGCTCGCCCTGCTCGCCGGCACAACGCTCGCGTTGTACGCGATGCTCGGCTTCGAGAACTCGGTGAACCTCGTCGAGGAGGCCCGCCGGCCGCGCCGGGACCTGCCCCGGGCGCTGTTCGGCGGCATGTTCATCGCCGGCACGGTCTACCTGTTCGTCGCATTCACCTGCGCGATGCTGGTGGATCCCGACATCCTCGCCGGCTCCGGTGCCCCGCTGCTGGAAGTGGTGAAGGCCTCCGACGTGCCGGTGCCGTCGAAGCTGTTCGCCGCGGTCGCGCTGGTCGCGGTCGCCAACACCGCCCTGATGAACATGGTGATGGCTTCCCGTCTCGTCTACGGCATGGCTGCCCAGGGCACGATCCCGACCGTCTTCGCGCGGGTGCTGCCCGGCCGACGCACCCCGCTGACAGCGATCGGCTTCGTGACGACCCTGGCGGTGGTACTGGCCAGCACCGGCCAGCTGGCCGGCCTTGCCGACACCACCGTCGTGCTCCTGCTGCTGGTCTTCTTCGTCGTCAACATCAGCGCGCTGGTACTGCGCCGCGAGCCCGTCCCGCCGGGCGCCTACCGTGCCCCCACCTGGGCCCCGGCGCTTGGCGCGCTGTCCTGCGCGGCACTGGCATCCCCGCTGGTCCACCGCGAGGGGACCGTCTACCTGCGCGCCCTCGGCCTGCTCGCACTCGCCGCCGTCCTCCTCCTGGCCCAGAAAGCTGTCAGCGGCCGGTTCCGTACGGGTGAGTTATCTGGTGCCGCCAGACCGCCCGTCACAGTCGTGGGGATCTGATGGTTCTGTGACCGCCTGAGGAGACCCGGTAACGAGTCAGCCCTCCATCAGGCTGGCGGTCGCAGTCACTCCCAGTTCCCAACAGGCCTCGCGGTCCTTGGGTCCCAGCGCCCCGACCACCGACACTGGGTCCTGCAGCCGCTTCCAGCGCTGGCCGGTCGCGACGGCCTCGACTGCCCGGATCGCGCCGGTGGTGTCGTTGCTGCCGTGCGCGTGCAGGGCGTAGGGGCGGCCGATGGTCGCGCCTCCGGGCAGGGGTCATAGGCTTGATCACATAAGTAACATCAACAAGGGTGCTCAATGGCAGGGTAGGGCGGCGGGCAGCTGCCCGGTGAGGAAAGCTCCGGGAGAGACTCCCATCATGCGGCGGAACTCGGCGGTCATATGGGACTGGTCGTAGTAGCCTGCTTCGGCTGCGAGATGGGTGAGGGACTGCTGGCTTACGCCCGCGAGCACATGTCGCATCCGCGCGATGCGGGCCACGTGTTTGGGTGGAATGCCGATGGCGTCGGTGAAGAGATTGCGCAGGTGTCGCTCGCTGACGTTCAGGCGCCGGGCTGTCGTCCGAACCTGCGATCCAGGGCTGGTCAGGGAGGTCAGGGCGATGGTCGCGCTGCGCACGAGTTCATCACGAGCGAGGTCGTGACGCGACCGAGTCCGCACCTGGTCCATCAGCGTGGCCGCAAGTAGTCCGACGACTGCGGTGGGATCTGACCCGACCTTGGACAGATCATCGGTGAGCCGATCACCCGCCACACCCCACAGGTCGCTCAGCGGGACGACACGGTCGACGATTCCGCGCAGGGGAACGCCTAGCAGCGACTGAGCCCGGCCGGGCTGCATTCGCATCTTGACGCAGAACGGCACCCGACTCACCTCGAAATATTCGGCGCGAGTACGAGGCCCCATGACCACGAGTTCAGTGCGGTCGCTGGTCGTTCGTACGACCAGCGCCGTCGCGGCGTCCGGAGCCTCGGCGCGGACGGGGTGCGCAGGTGCGCCGCCGGACGCGGCGGCACTCAGCTGCGAGATCCATGGCCGCAGCACGACAGGCAGCGGGGTGACGCGTTCGGAGTCGTCATTCACCACCGGCCCCACGATAGAAGCCTGTCCGTGGTGAGCGGCCGCGGTGCCAGCGCCGACAGGGCGTGCCGAAACCTCCTATCCGCCGCGGTATGCCCACTGGCACCGTCGCCCACATGATCCTTGTCACCGGTGCCACCGGCACCGTCGGTCGCGAAGTCGTTCGGCTTCTGGTCGCCCGTGGCGCGGCGGTCCGCGCGATGACGCGCAACCCCGCGAACGTTCCCGCCTCGCTCGGTGTGGACATCGCGCGAGCCGACTTCGACAACTCCGCGTCGCTTCGCGCGGCGGTCGCCGGCGTCGAAAGCGTGTTCCTGCTGACCGCGCCAGCATCACCCTCGCCCCACCACGACGTCGCCCTGCTCGAAGCCGCCGTCGCGGCCGGCGTAAGCAGAGTGGTGAAACTCTCAGCCATCGGGACCGGCGAGACCGACGACCACAACAGGACAGTGGGCGCCTGGCACCAGCAGGCGGAGCGGGCTGTGCACACCAGTGGCGCCGCCTGGACGGTGCTGCGGCCGTCCGCTTTCGCGTCGAACACCCTGTACTGGGCCCCGGCGATCAGATCTGGAAGCCCGGTGCGCAACCTGACGGGAAACGGCAGGCAGGGCGTCATCGACCCACGCGACGTGGCCGCGGTCGCCGTCGAATCCCTGGTCTCCTCCGCACACGCGGGTCAGACCTACACCCTGACAGGCCCGGACCTGCTGGCCGTGCCCGACCAGGCCGCCCAGCTCGAAAGGCTGCTCGGCAGGCCAGTCACCACCATCGACGTACCGCTCGACGTGGCACGCGACGAGATGATCGCCTCCGGACTGAACAGCTCCGTCGTCGACGTCATCGTCACCGGTTCCGGGTGGGCGCGGGCGGGACACAACGCGGTCCTCACCGAGGACGTGCCCCGGCTCCTCGGACGCCCCGCCACCAGCTTTGAGGCCTGGGCACTCGACCACCTCGGCACCTTCGCGCAAAGACGATCAAAATGATCCGGAAAGGTACCGGCGCAGCGGTGAGCGCGCACTTGGCCGCCTCACCCTTCACGGCTCGACGATCGGATCCCCGCCTGAGCGGGGCCGGCTGGCGGGCGGGCGACCCGACCATCGCCTGATGCGGCGGTGAAGCAGGACACCGCCCACAGGCGCTGCTCTCGTTCGCATTCGTTCATGCGCATAACGGACGTGGGCGACCGCGTGCGACGCGAAAACCCACGTCGTCCACCCGGAGATCCGGATGGCTCCGGCGCCGCACGGACGCCCGGCAGCTCCAGTGCTCGTCGAACCACCCACCGCCCCGGAGCACCCGGTAAGCGCCGTAGACCGTGGGATCATAGGTGTCCCAGCACCAGTCCCACACATTCCCCAGCATGTCGTGGAGGCCCCACGTGTTGGGTGCCTTGCCGCCGACCTCGTGAATCCGCTCGCCCGAGTTGGCGCGGTACCAGGCGATCTCGTCGAGAGCTCCGTAACGTGGGCCGACGGAATCCGCCCGGCAGGCATGTTCCCATTCGGCCTCGGTGGGCAGCCGGTATCCGTCGGCGGAGGCGTCCCAGTCGACATGCTCGCCGTCGGTCTGGATGCTGTAGGCGGGCACCAGGCCTTCGCGCAGCGACAACTCGTTACAGAATCGGACGGCGTCCCACCAGGTGACGCTCTCGACCGGTAGCCGATCACCCTGGACGTCACTCGGCGGCTCACCGATGACCTGCGCATAGAGCGCCTGGGTGACAGGAAACGCGGCAAGGCGGTATGGCGCGAGCTCGACCGACCAGGTCCGCTGCGTCCGCCGATCCGACAACGTCACCATCCCCGCCGGGATGTGGATCATCTCTGGCGCCTTACCTACGTCCACAGCGTAAAGATCTTACCAACGATTCGGGAGGGCCCCGCCTCGCCGCGGGGACGCGGGGACGCGGGCGCCGGTCAGCCGCGCACCACCCCGTGGTGATGGTGGACGACGCCGCTGCGGAAGCGGTGCGTGGACAGGAGTTCGAGCCGGGCGCGGACGTCGTCCGGAAGCGCGCGCCGTCCACCGCCGACCACGATCGGGACGAGGAACAGGTGGTACTCGTCGACCAGGCCAGCGGCCATGGCCGCCCCGGCGAGCTCGACACCGCCGATGGTGATGTCGCGGGCCGCGCGGCAGCGGCACTATCGCCGCAGCAGACGCCGTCTGGAGGTCGTCCAGGTCACGAGCTCAGGCCGGGCATGGGACGTCCGTCCAGCTCAGGATCTGGCAGTAGGTTGCCCGAGGGCACCGACCTGGGTGTCGGCGGGCGGCGCCTGGCCGGGGAAGGGGCGGCTGGCGAAGCCCAGCTCCTCGGCCATGATCGCGTTGTCGACCACCTCGCGGAACCGGGCCGTGGTGGACCGGCGCGTCCCGGTCGGTGGATCGGGCGCGTGCACGATCAGGGTGATGGCCAGAAACCTCATGCGCTGTCCCCCACTTCCCGAGCCATCGCCATCGCCATCGCCTCCAGACGACGGTGAGCCAGATTCAAAATTCCATCAAGCCGATAGACAAGTGCAGGTTTTTACCGACCCCTGTCCTCGGGTTGCCTCGGCGACCCGGTCTCGAAGGGCCAGCGTCCACACGATGACGGCAGATCACATCGCGGGGCATCTGCGACCCGATGGGCACCCGCCCGGCGGCGTTCGCGACAGTGCCGACGTGCAGGTGGAACAACACCGCCTGCCGCGGACCTACGCCGCGTTCGCCGCGCTGCCGGACGCGTCCGTCGAGCAGAGCGCGGCGGTGGCACAGCTTCTCGCGCTCCACGGCCATGCGGTCGACAACGCCGACGCGGAGCTGCTGGCACAGGTTTTCGTCGACCCACCAGCCCTCGACCCGGCGGCTTCCCCGTCCCACCACACCGTGAACACCGAGGTGAAGCGGATCCCCGGCGGCCTGGCCGCATGGAGCCGGCTGGTGACGATCGCCGGCGACGGCAGCGTCGCGAGCGCCGACGTCATCGACCTCCTCACCGAGACGCCCGACGGCTGGCGGGTCGGGTGACTACCAGGACACCGTGGTCCGCACACCGCGGGGCTGGAGGATCGCCGAGCGCTCCGTCTCCCGCGGTAACCGGCCCGACGACGATCCCGACGGCCCGTCGACGCGGACGTTCTCCGCGGCGACCTGGGTTCCGTCCGAGGACTGACCGCTCCGCCATCGATCGCGCTGCAGGACGTCCCGCGGGCGTGCCGTGGACCGGCGGCGCTCCCTGTCCTTATGATCGACCTCGCGCAACAACCGGACTCCCGAGTCCGTTTCGACGGCGAGCGCGGGGTGGACGAATGACGGACAGCGACACATCACAGGCGCCGCCGACCGCAGGAGCGGGCGCAAGCGCGGGATCGGGCGCGGACCAGGCGGTGCGGGACGCGACACCCGCACGACGACAGGCCCGCGGGACACGAGGTCTGCCGCCGCAGGCCACCACCGCGCGGCGGGCATCGACGAGCAACGGGGCCCTGACCGTCCTCATCATGGCGGCTCTGGCCTTCTCGCTGGCCCAGACGGCTGTCGTGCCGGGCCTGACCCATCTGACCGAGGCGCTCCACGCGAGCCGGGAGGACGTCTCCTGGGTGGTGAGCGGCTATCTGGTCTCGGCTGCCATCCTCACGCCGGTGATCGGCAGGCTCGGCGACATGTTCGGCAAGCGGCGGATGCTGGTGGTCTCGCTGGCGGGCTTCGCGCTGGGCTGCGTGCTGGCGGCACTGGCACCGAACGTCTGGGTTCTCGTCATCGCCCGGGTGGTGCAGGGAGCCGGCGGCGGCATCTTCCCCCTGTGCTTCGGGCTCATCCGGGACAACATCCCGCCGGAGCGCCGGGCCGGGGCCGTCGGCCTGATAGCAGCCATCGCGGGTATCGGCGCCGGCGCCGGCCTGATCCTGGGCGGTGTGCTGATCGACTACGCGTCCTGGCAGTGGATCTTCTGGATCGGGGCGATCATGTCGGGCGGCGCGGCGCTCGGGGCGCTGCGTCTCACGGACTCCGGCACGCCCACCCCGGGCCGGGTCGACGTGCCCGGCGCGGTACTGCTCGCCATCGGTCTCACCGCCCCGCTGATCGCGCTGACCAGGACCACCACCTGGGGCTGGGGAAGCCCGCGCACTCTCGGCCTGATGGGCGCCGGGCTGGTCGTCCTGGTGCTGTTCGGCGTCTATGAGCGGCGTGTCGCCGAGCCCCTCGTCGACATGCGTGCGCTCGCCATCCCCGCGGTCGCGGCGACGAACTTCGCCACGCTGCTGGTGGGCTTCGGGCTCTTCGGCGCGTTCGTCCTGGTGCCGCAGATCGCCCAGACTCCCGAGTCCGCGGGCTACGGTTTTGGCCTCGACGCCACCGGCTCCGGGCTCCTGCTGCTACCGGCCTGCCTCGCGATGCTGGTCACCGGCAGTCTCGCGGGGAGGGTGAACGCACTGATCGGCTCGCGGGCCGCGCTCGCGGGCGGTCTCGCCGTCTCCGCCGCCGGACTGGTCCTGCTCTCCGCCCAACACGGCAGCGAGGGCATGGTTCTCGGTCTCTGCCTGGTCGTCTTCACCGGTATCGGCACCGGCATGGCGGCTGTTCCCAACATCATCATGGGGGCCGTGCCCACGGAGATGACCGGCCAGGCCACCGGCGTGAACGCGCTGGTCCGCTCAGTGGGCTCCGCGCTCGGCTCGCAGGTGGCAGCCACCCTGCTGACCCGTAGCGCCACCGCCGAGCATCCCCTGCCCACCGACGGCGCCTTCGCCGACGCGTTCCTGCTCGGCGCCGGCGGTCTGGTGTGCGCCGCGCTGGTGGCTCTCCTCATCCCGCGGCGAGGCGGGCCCGCACCCGGGCATGAGGACGGTCGGGAGGCTTTGGCCGGGCAGGGTTCCTAGGAGCGCGACCAGGCACGCGGCACGCCGAGGATCGGCCATCGGTCACAGTGTCAGGCGGGCCGGCCCGCAGCCGGCCCGCAGCCGGGCACTCCGGAGACCGCGTCACGGATGGCCGGGTGCCCGTCGAGGGGCTCGGGCCCGCCGGTGCCCGTCAGACCAGCACCAGGTCGGCCTGATCGAACTGGTAGTAGCTGACGTCCAGCCGGTAGATGTTGGGTGCCGTGCTCGGACCGGACGCGACGACGATTGCCGCCGCAGGCACGGCGGCTGGCCGGCTGGCCGGCAGGCCCCTGCTGTGGCCGATCCGGTTGATCCACCGTAGGCGAGCGCAACCACTTGTGTCACCAAATCGACTACTCCCGGTCAGGGGCCTGCGGCCGGTCAGCCGGCCTGTATGCCGCGCGTCCTTTTCCTGTGGCGGCACCGGACTGGCAGGTTGTCGCCGCGCAGCGACCGCGGTCAACGACGCCGGTTGTCCAAGGGGAGCGAAAGAGCACCGTAGGGTGTGATCCCCATATGGACGGATTTCAGTGGCCGACCGCGCGGCCGCGGGATGAGAGATGTAATGCGGCGACTGGCGTTGACGACGGTCACGGTGGCGGCGGTCGGCTGCCTCGTCGCCTGTGGAAGCAGCGGAGGCGGTGGGGATGGAGGCGGGGGTAACAGCGGCAGCGTCCAGGCAGTCGACGGACCGGTCGACAGGGGTTCCCTGAACGAGGTCTGCGACGGGAAGGTCGCCCTGAACTCCGCGGCGCCCTTCGCCGGGCCGGCGCCGCATCCGGTCACGGTGTTCAGCCAGCAGCAGGGGAACGACCCCTCCGGGCCGAGATTCCCCATCCGACTGGTGAGTGAGCTGAACCAGGAGGAACACAGCGCGTTCCAGTCACCGATGGAGCGGACCCAGCTGGTCGCGTGCGCCGAGCGGGTCGCCGACACACCGACGGAGGTGGTCTGCCGGTTCGACCTCGGCGCCCAGGACCGGGTGCCGTTCTTCCGCACGGCCTACCGAATCACGGTGCGCGAAGCGCGGACGGGAAAGGTCGTCGCCACCGTCCCGGTGGACCCGGCCGCCGAAGGATGTCCGACCTCGGTGCGGGTCACGTGGGCCGGCGCGAAGGTGTTCAGCGCACCGGCCGACCGCCAGCTCGTGTCCGCGCTGCAGGCGTTCACGTCGTGGGCAGGCACCGGGACGCCCCCGGCGGCCGCCGGGCCGGCCGACATCCCGGCGCCGGCCGGCGCTCCTGCCGTCGAGGGCTCCGTGCACATGACGACCGCGGCCGGGGTGGACCCGGCCAGCCCGGTCCTGCGCGACCACCTCGCGTTCTGGGCCGCGTTCTCCGCACTTCAGGAAGGCGATCGCGCGGACTTCACCGCTTTGCGGGACCGGGTCGGCGGGACTTTACTCGACAGTCTGACCTCCATTATCGGGCACATCCGCGACACGCCGGGCAGATCTGTCCGCGGCCCGGTGCACCTGATGGTGACAGGGGTCTCGCAGGAGAACGGGACCGTGGCGGTGGACAGCTGCGTGGACGAGACCGAGCGGGAGACGATGCAGCAGTCCGCACCCACCGGGGAGGCGGGCTTCCGATACCGGATACGGGTGAGCCTGACCCCGACCGCCGGCAGATACGTGGCCACCGACTGGGCGGATCCGCCGCCGGCTGGCTGTCCCCCACCAGCCGGCCGCATCGGCTGATCCGCCCGGTCGTCGGCTCTCCCAGGCTGCGCCTCGGGTCACCGCCGGGGGCGGAAGTAGTTCCTGATCATGTAGGAGGTCACCTTCGCACCGATCTTCGCCCCCTCGATGTCGGCCGTCCGGGTGTGAATGCCACCCCAGACCCGTGCCTCGACCACTTCGGCGATGGCGTGTGAGAAGCCCCGGAAATGCCGGGTGGTACCCGAATCCGCGCTGTAGCCGCTGAAGGGGATGTCGTCCCGGCCGAAGAAGTACGCCAGGGCGGACATGCTCCCCGCCGTGAAGCAGGCGTGCCCGGAGGTGAAGTCGGGGTGTGGGGGCGTGACGAGCAGCGGCATCCAGTTCGGGTCCGCCACAGTGGCCGGGTTGCCGTCGGTGTCCGCCAGCTGGATGGCGGTGACCGGCCGCCAGAACGTCCACGCCGCCTTCTCGTTGAAACAGGCGGTGACGGCGTCGGCCTCGGTGAGATCGACCATCGCGAACATCCGCGCCGTCTGCAGGGTGTTCAGACGCTGACCCGTGGCGAGCTGACGTTTGATCTCCCACTCGCCCAGGTGCCGGTCGTGCCACCAGATCGCGGCCTGGGTCTGGTCGGCCGTCCGGGTCGTGCTGTTCACCGCGCCGATCGTCCTGACCTCGTTGAAGTCCCGGGCGTACTGCGCGGAGGTCAGCGCGGGCGGGCCGGCCGAGCGGAACATCGACGCGGACGGGATGAGGAACGGTTTGAGGTTCGCCACCCATGCCGTGTCGGAGGCGAAGGTCGGCGGGGTGGGCCGCCACTGGCCGGGCTGGGTGCCCACCGGCCAGGTCGGGCTGCCGAATGCCCCGTCGTTCTGCCGGGCACGGATCATCGCGGCAGCGGTCTCGCCGCCTACCGCGATACCGCTCCTTTTCGCGGTGTCGTCCGGGATTCTCGCCAACCAGTCGTCGTACTGGGACTTCAGGCGGGCCTGCTGGGCCGGGAAAAGGGAGCTGAGGACCTGGAATGCCGCCGTCCCGACCGCCGCGTCGGTGGACTCACGCCCGCTGGTGCGCGGCGCGAACAGGTAGGGCTGGTAGGGCCGGCCGGAGATGGCGTTCACCGCGTCGTAAATCGCTCCGTGCACCATAGCGAAGCTGCGCGCCTGGACCTGCGGCTGCTGCCCGGCCACATCCCAGATTGCGGTCTGCGCGTTACGGTCCCAGACGATGACGGCGTTTTCCGGGGTGTTCGCAACCGATGCGGGTGGGGGCGGCGCCTGCGCGGACACCGCCCCGGCCRCCATCGGCAGCCCGGCGGCAAGTATGCCGACAACAGCTGTACACCTTAATTTTCGGCGGGTGCGAACCCAGCGCGCCACGACTGACTCCTTTGCTGACAGGCAGACAAACCGGCGGAGAGGTTGACAGTGGCTCAGCAGATATCCCGGCCATCATGGCATCATGAGGTCAAAAGCGTCCCGAATTCACCGACCCTCGATTTGTAATGCCTGGTCAGAGCATCACCGGGGCGAGGGAAACAGCCGCCGGGTGCTCTGCGGCCGCGTGGGTCGGGTTTCACGTCCCGGCCCGGCCCGCGCCGCCCGCGGGCAGAAGTCCGGCCGCACCGCTGAGCCAGTCGGGCAGACTGGCGACCATGTCCGTCTCGTGGTCCTCCGCGCRCACGCCCACGCCGCGCGGCCCGTCACCCGACTGGTCCGAGCGCCGCGCGGACGCCCGCCGCAACCACGAACAGATCATCGCCGCCGCGATCGAGGTCTTCTCCGAGAAGGGCCTGGCTGCCACGGTTCCCGAGGTGGCGGCCCGAGCGGGGGTCGGCAAGGCCACCGTCTACCGCAGCTACCCGACCAAGGCCGCCCTGGTCGAGGCCGTCGCCGAACACCAGCTCAGCTGGGTCGACGCCCGTCTCACGACCGCCGCCGAGCACGCCGATCCGGTCGCCGGGCTGCACGGCTTCATCCGGGACGTCTTCGCGTTGCTGGCCGGCAACCAGCTGCTGCTGGCGCAGGTGCTGCCCCAGCAGGACACGCCCACGGTCCGGCCGCGGACCCTCCAGCTTCTGTCGGGCATCGTCGACGCGGCCCGCGCCCAGGGTGCCCTGCGCTCCGACGTCACCGCGATGGACGTCCGGATCCTCATCGGCGGATGCTCGCGGGTCCTGGCGGAGCTCGGCGTCCGCGACCCGGAGCAGTGGCATCGCTACGCCGACCTGGTGATGTCCGCGCTCCGCCCGTAGCTGGTGGCACCCGGGCAGGCTCGCCGTGGGCAGGCGGCTGCAGACGCGCGCCGCCACGATTTCTGGAGTGGTCCGGCCCGGTTCCCGCGTCCAGCCGCCGCCGCTGGCGTGACGCAACCCTGCTGCCCTCGTGGCGCCATGCGCAGGAGGCGGATTCCTGCCCCCGGCCGGCGTCAACGGAGCCCGTCACAGTGACGGGTCGCGGCCCCCTGCCTGCCTCGGCCACGGGACTGGAGCAGGCACCGCTCGACCCGGTCGAGGTCGATGCGGAATCAGCTCGCCGATATGCCGATCTCGGCGTCGACCGTCTCCTCGTGTACCCCCTGCCGCTCGAGTCGGAGAGTGGCGTCGCCGCCTTCCTGGAGCGGCATGCCTCGCTTATCCGCTGATCTCCATCGGCTCGCGCACACCTGCCCCGGGGCACCAGCGGCGCTGCCAGAACGTCTGCGGGGTCGGTAGGTTGATGGACTCCGGTCGCCCCCGCGCCTGCGGAACCGGTAGGGCCGGGCACCGGGATCCATCGATCTTCCTCCGCGCTGGCGCCTGCCACTGCGGAGGCTCTCGGCCGCGACGCCCTGCCCCAACCGGCCGAAGGCGGCGACGAGTACACCGCACCACACGGCGGCAGAAAATCGGAACCGCGACCAAGCTCCGGCCACACCAAGAATTGTCGGCGACCGACCCTGATCGCTTTACCGCACCTTGCCAGCACTATCACGCAGCGCTACTCTTCAATTGCCACGAGCGACGAATCGTCCGCCCATTCATGAAGGCGCGCCACGGTCGATTTTCGGCAATCTATTGCAGATTTACCTTCGATAAGGAGAAGTTCAGTGGCTACTCTGTCTGTGCGCAYGGCCGAGATTCAGGGATGCATTGACGCATGCATCGAGGGCCGCTCGGCATGTCGTAGCACCATGGACTACTGTATGCGCCAGGGCGGCGCGACGATGGACGCTGCCCTGATGCGGATGCTCATGGACTGCAGCGACATATGCGGCACATGCGCCGACATGATCATGCGGGAGTCGGGCAGCATGAAGGACATGTGCCGCATGTGCGCGGACATGTGCACCCGATGCGCCGACATGTGCGCGAAGATGCCTGACGACCCCCAGATGGCGGCCTGCGCGGAGGCCTGCCGCAGGGCCGCGGCCGCGTGCCAGAAGCTGGCGGCAGCCAACTAGACGGCGCTCCCAAAGACACGTTCGAGGCGGTGGCATCCACGGGTGCCACCGCCTTCGCGCTGTGCGGACCCAAGCACACGGATTCGCCGACGCCGTGGGCTCGCCCTTCCGAATCCGATACCGGTCGGCACCCGGGCGGCCTCGGCACTGTACTCCACTATGTCGACGGCAATGGTCGGGCAGCGGCCGCGGGCGCCGGCCGCCGAGAGGGCACTTTGTGTAACGAGAGCCGGCTCCATGCAGTGGGGCGAGGTGATCCGGTCCGCCGGAAACCGGGCCTGCGCGAAGGTGGAGCGACTGGCTAGCCGCGCTGGAATCGGGCCGCGGCCCTGCCCGGCGGCTCCGTCCCGTCGCCAGCCGGCGTCACGGCGCGGGCCTGACCACCCGTGGCCGACCGCTCGATCGGGGCGGCCCCGCACGGCGCCCGCCTCGGCTGCGCCGCCCGGTCGGGCACAGTGCGGAGCGAGGATGCACAGGAGGCCGCGGAGAGGCTTGTGCCACCGGGGCCCTGTGACAATTCCGATTTCGTAATCCTGCCGTTACGGTAGCCATGCTGGTTGGGTGACCGTGCCCGCCGTCATCCCTCTCAGCCTGCTCGCTGCCTTCCTGATCGCCGCGTCCGCCGCTCTGCAGCAACGCGCGGCCGGACGGACCAGCTTCGCGACCCGCACGGACAACGCGCACGCCGTACCGGGCCCCCGACTGCTGGCTGAGCTCGCCCGGGAGCCGGTGTGGGTGCTGGGCTGGGTGGCGAACATCAGCGGGTTCTGCGTGCAGGCCGCCGCGCTGCACCTGGGGTCGGTGGCCGAGGTTCAGCCGCTGATGGTCTGCCAGCTGCTGTTCGCGCTCCCGCTGGGCCTGGTCGGTACCGGCCGGCGGATGTCGGCCGGTGCCTGGTGGGGGGCGGCCGGCGTCTGTGCGGGGCTGGCCGCCCTGCTGCCCGCGCGCGGGAGGCTGYCGGCGGCGACAGGCGTGGACGAGCCGCGGCTGGTCGCCTCGATCGGGGCGGTAGCGGTCCTGGCCGGGGTGCTGATCGCGCTCTCGCGTGGCCGCCCGCCCGCCGTCCGGGCTGCGCTGTTCGGCCTCGCGGCGGGGCTTTTCTGCGCGCTCAGCGCGGTCCTGATGAAGGAGGCGACGGAACAGCTTCTCACCGAAGGGCTCCTCGGTGCCATGTCGCACTGGGACGGTTACGCCGTCGCCGCGGCGGCAGTGTGCAGTCTGCTGCTCGGGCAGGCCGCCTATGCGTGCGGTCCGCTGGCACCTGCGGTCACCGCGATGAACATCACCAACCCGGTGGTCTCCTACGTGCTGGCGGTGCTGCTGTACGGGGTGCCGGCACCCGACACCGCCGGCCAGCTGCTCGGCGTCACGTTCGGCGCGGCTCTGATCACGGCGGGGGTGGTGCTGCTCGCCCGTGCCCCCGCGCTCCCCCGGCCGACCGGCCAGCTGCCCTGACGTCGGCAGCGAGACCGGACCGAAGCGGTCAGGGTCAGTGGCGGCCGGGGTTGCCGAACAGACCGCCGAAGCCGCCCGCGCCGCCGCCCCCGAACCCACCGCCGCCATGCCCGCCGTGGCCGCCGCCATGCCCGCCGAGCTGGTTGCCCGCGAACCCGCCCTGACCGAGGCCGAACTGGCCGGCCAGGCCGGAGCCAGCCAGCGCGTCGTAGGGCGGGAGCAGTTCACACGGCTGGACGATCACGAAGCCCTCGCCGCTGAACTGCAGCTGCCAGCTCTCGCCGGTGTTCCCCCGCGGCTTCCAGGCCGCGCTGGAGGTGACCGCGGCCTGCATGGAGACCTGCAGGCTGGAGGACCAGCCGACCACCGCGTCGGCGTCCGCGAAGTAGTAGTTCTGGGTGGTCACCCGCATCACCAGCGGAGCGCCGGTGGTGCACACGACGACCTGGCCGTTCCCGCGCAGCTCGACCTGGTAGCCGCCGACGCCGGCGATCCCRACCTGGCTGTCGACCCGGACGAGGTCCCAGTTCAGCCCGGCGTCGAAGGCGAGGACGTTCTTGCCGTCGACGGTCAGGCCGTCGCCGGCCAGGTCGAGAATGTGGATGTCCTGCGCCTGGTTGGCGAGGTAGACCGCCCCGGAGCCGGCGACCTTCATCAGGTTCAGGCCCTCGCCGCCGCTGAAGAAGCTGCGGAACCGCGAGCCCCAGCCCTCCCACTGGGCGTCGAAGGTCGCCGCGCCCTGGTAGGCGACCATGGCCCCGCGGCGGGCGTAGAACTTGTTCATCCCCTGCGCGCCGAGGGTCGCCTTGAGCATCTTGCCGTTCTGCAGGGTGAACCGTTCGTTGCTGGTGACCTCCGGGTTGTCGAGCAGGCTGCTCCGCAGCCCCCCACCCGGGCCGCCCGGTCCTCCCGGACCCGGGGGCATTCCCGGCCCGCCAGGCATTCCAGGTCCCCCGGGGTAGCCCTGGCCRCCGGGCGAGCCGCCCGGGTAACCCTGGCCGCCAGGCGGGCCGCCGGGGTAGCCGGGACCGCCGGGGTTGCCGCCGTACATCCCGCCGTGCGTCATGATCCGATCCTCTCACCCGCGCCGGCGGTCATCCGCGCACCGAGAACGACGGGCGCTCGTCCTCGCTCGGCTGTACCACGACGAAACCCTGGCCGGAGAAGCCGAGCTGGAACGCCTCGCCCGAGCCTCGGCCGATCAGCCCGCCCAGGCGGGCGGTGCGGCGCGGCTCCACCCGCAGGCCGTCGGTGTAGGCGACGAGCGCGTCGGTGTCGACGAAGGTCGCGGCCTCCCGGGTGTCGAGCATGATCGGGTTGCCCTTGGCGGTGAGCGCGACCCAGCCGTGCCCGCGGACGACGACGTTGAACATCCCCATCCCGGAGAGCATGTTGACGCCCTTGACCCGCTCGATGCCCCACTGCAGGCTCGCGTCGAAGGCCAGGACGTTCTTGCCGTTGATCGAGAGGCCCTCGCCGGCGAGCTGGGCGACGATGACCTCCTTGCCGTAGTCGGCCAGGTAGAGCAGGCCCTGCCCGGTGGCCGTCATGAGCGGGACACCTTCGCCGGTCGCCCAGGACGACGCGATCCGGCCGAGCTGCGGCGGCTGCGGGTTGAAGTCGATGAGCCCCTCGTAGGCGATCATCGAGCCGACCCGGGCGAAGAGGTCCTGGCCGGGCTGCATGACAACCTTGGCGATCTTGGATCCGTGCCTGCTCATCCGATCCATGATCGGCGTGGGACCGTAGTGGTCCATCAGGCTGCCGTGCACGACCTGCTCCCCTCTCGCCCGGTGCCGCGCTCTACCCCGAGACGCCACGCGCCCCGCCAACCGCCGGGGCGGGACATGTCAGACCTCATAGGGCTGCACCACGACGAAATGACCGGCGAATCCCATGAACTGGAGCGCGAACGACTCACCGCTCGCCCCCGCATAGATCTGGCGCGAGACCCGGACCTGCGTGGAAACGCTCACCCGCATACCGGACGTCCACGCCACCAGCGCGTTCATGTCCGCGAACGTCGGCCCGGCGACGTTGAGCGTCATCGGTGTCCCCTTGGTCATCACCACCACCGACCCGGGCCCGGACACCTCGAAGTGGAAGAAACCTCCGCCGGGGATTCCGGGGCTTTCGATCCGGCGCACCTCGGAGCGCACGGTGGCGTCCATCGCGAGCAGGTTCTTCGCGTTGATGCACAGCGACTTGTCGCCGAGATCGACGATGTGCAGATCGGACGCGTCCCGGGCGAGGAAGACCTCCCCGTTGCCCTTGCAGGTCATGAGCTTCAGGCCCTGACCGGTGAGTTTCTCCTCGATCAGGCCGCGGATTCCGCCACTCTTGTAGTCGAAGTCCACGTTGCCCTGGTAGGCGACCATCGCTCCACGCAGCGCGAGCGCCTCCGCCCCGAGCGTGACCTTCACCAGCTTGCTGTTCTGCTGGGTCCAGCGGCCCGCCGTCGCCACCTCCCGGTACGGGTTGAGGCTGTTCATCGCACCCGGCTGGATCGGCTGGGCCTGCGACGGGAGAACCTGCGTCGGGAGCATCTGCGTCGGCCCGCCGAAGCCCGCTGGCGGGTGCTGCTGCCCGCCCGGCCCGGCCCCGAAGCCGCCGGGCGGGGGCCCTCCGTGGCCCCCGTGGGCCCCGGGACCGCCCTGGCCGCCGAAACCTCCTGGCGCGGGCGGAGCTGGCGGGGCCTGGGAGTAGCCGGCGGGCCCACCGGCCTGGCCGTACGCCGGCTGCGGCTGACCGTACGCCGGCTGCGGCTGGCCGTATCCGGGCTGTGGCTGGCCGTAGGCCGGTTGTGGCTGCCCGTGGCCGGGTCCCTGCGCCGGCGACGGGGGTGGCGGTGCGGGCGGCGCCGGCGGCGGGTTGAACGCCGGTGCGGGAGCGGGCGGGAACTGCTGGGTGGGTGCGGCCGGAGCGCCGAAGGCCGGTGGGCCGGACGGGGCCGCGCCGGGCGGCGGCCCGAAGCCGGGTGGCCCGRCCGGGGCGGGTGCGGGAGCCGGCTCCGGCTCGTCCGCGACCTCACCGCCGTAGCTGCGGATGAGCTCCGCCAGCCCGCCCTTGAAACCCTGGCCGACCGCCGCGACCCGCCAGACGCCCTTGCGGTAGACGTCGCCGATCATGACCGCGCGCTCGTCGGAGAAGTCGGCGCCGGTGAAGGCGTAGCGGAGCACCTCGGTACCGCCGGCCACGATCCGGAAGTACCCGGAGGCGATCTGCGCCGCGCTGCCCGCACCGTCGAGCGCGGCGCAGAACGACAGCTTGTGCACCGAGTCGGGCACCTTGTCGAGAGTCAACCGGAACGACTGGGTGTCACCGGCCTGCGTGCCGAGCAGCTGGATGGACGACTCGGGTGACTGCGGCTGGTTGAAGAAGACGAAGTACCGGTCGTCGGAGAGCCGGCCCGCACCATCCAGGCCGAAGCAGGAGACGTCCCAGTCGCCCGGCGCCGTGATCTGGATCCCGATGTACAGATCGGTGCCAGCGGTGATCGCCGACAGGGGGGACTTCTGCCCTCGACTGAACTGCGTTGCCACCGCTCTCCCCTCCGTCGGTGCGTCGCCGCGGGAGCGGACCCACGCCGGAGTCCCACCGAACCCCACGGACCGGATGTCCGGAAAACTAGCAGCCCGGCCCGCATCTGACAGGACGTGGATCCTACCGAGCACCTGTCGGACCTCGGACATCACGATCCGCGCCGCCCCGTCTCCCCTCGCCGTCGGCGCGGCGGTGGCGTTGACTGGATGCCATGCGCTACGTGGAAGCCGTCTCCACTACCAAGAAGATCTCCAAGATCGGGCTGGGGACCTGGCAGTTCGGCTCGCGGGAATGGGGCTATGGGACGTCCTACGCGGGCACGGACGCCGCGCTGATCGTCCGCCGTGCCCTCGAGCTCGGTGTCACCCTGTTCGACACTGCGGAGATGTACGCGTTCGGCCGCAGTGAGCGCATTCTCGGCGCGGCGCTCGCCGACGCACCGGTGCCCACCGAGGCCGCGTTCATCGCCACCAAGATCTTCCCGGTGCTGCCGGTGGCACCGGTCGTCGAGCAGCGCGCCGTCGCCAGCGCGAACCGGCTCGGCGTGCACACCATCGACCTGTACCAGGTCCACCAGCCCAATCCGCTCGTCCGGGACGGCACCACGATGCGCGGGATGGCCTCGCTGCGCCGGGTCGGCCTCATCGACGAGGTCGGGGTGAGCAACTACTCGCTGGACCGCTGGCGCTCCGCCGAGGAGGCGCTCGGCGAGCGGGTGCTGTCCAACCAGGTCCAGTACAGCCTGATCCGTCGCCAGGCCGACCGCGACCTCATCCCGTTCGCGCGGCGGGAGGGCCGCCTGATCATCGCCTACAGCCCGCTGGCCCAGGGACTGCTCTCCGGGCACTACGACGTCACGACCCGGCCGCGTGGCGCGGTGCGGGCGGCGAACCCGTTGTTCCTCACCGAGAACCTGGCCCGGCTCACGCCGCTGCTCGACGTGCTGCGCGAGGTCGGGTCCGCGCACGACGCGACGCCCGCCCAGATCGCCCTCGCCTGGGCGGTGCACCACCCACAGGTCGTCGCGATCCCGGGTGCGTCGAGCGTGGCGCAGGTGGAGAGCAACGCCGCGGCAGCCGACATCACTCTCTCCGCCGCCGAGTACGACGCGCTGACCACCGCGGCGGACAGCTTCGCCCCGCTGACCGGCCCGTCCTCCTGGGCCGCACTGGCGGCGGAACGCGTGGGCAGGTCCTGACCTGACCGGGCGCTGAGCCGCCGCGCCGTCAGATGCCGCCGCGTAGTCAGGTGCCGGGGCGGGCACCGTGCTCGGCGGCACACCGGCCCGTGGTGGTGGCGGCCCCGACGAGGGTTGTGCAGGTGCCCCACGCGCTCATGCCGCAGACGGCGAGGCGGTCGAAGGTGACACGCACGCCGTCCGCCCGGCCGAGCGGGCCGAGCTCCACCCTGGGCTCGGCCCGCTCGGGCCAGGCCAGCGTGATGTGCGGGTGGAACAGGTCGTCGACCTCGTCGGTGATCTCGTCGTAGCCGTAGGCGAGCAACTGCCGCCGCCGTGCGGCCCAGCGGGGACCACCGTCGGCGAGCACCGCGGACAGCGGTGTTCCCGCCGGGTCGACCTCGCGTAGCCGGCCGCGCCGGATCGGCTCGAAGGCCGAGACGACCAGCCGCTGCAGGTCGAACCAGGCGGCCGATCGCTCGAAGTACAGTTCCGGCGCCCCGTGCGGGTTGTGCGCGTACCGGGCGCCGACCGCGTCCAGCGGCGGGACACCGCTGGCCACGTCGGCCAGCGCGGCCAGCACGGCGGGGAGGTCGGCGTCCGTGGCCACGAACATGAACAGCGACACGTGGGGAGCGCACACCGCGGCGTCGCCCGCCGGGAAGTCGCTACCCAGCGCGAAATGGGACGGGTTCCCGATCTGACGCATGCGTCCGGCGAGGGAACGGCTCTGCCCTGCGGTCGCCGCGGACAGCTCGGGTGAGGGCAGCAGGACGACGTCGAGGACATGGTCTGCGGGGCTCACGGCACGGTCCGCTGCGGAACGCGGCATGGGCGGGTACTCCTGTCACGAGGGGTGCGAGCGGCTGTCATGAGCGATGCGGGCTGCATCCGTTGCAGTCAGTCGACGAGGGCTCCGGTCGCCAGGACGATCGCCAGGCCGGCCAGCAACGCCGGGGTACCCACCCGGAGGCCGACCCTGGTGTATTCCCAGGCGCTTACCTGCACTCCCAGCCGCGCTGCGGTGTCGCGCCACAGCAGCCCGGCAAGCGCTCCGTGCAGGACGAAGATCGGGCCGAAGTTGACCCCGAACAGCAACGGCCAGACATGGTCCGAACCGGATTCGAGGCCGGGCAGGCTGATGAGCAGCGCCGGCAGATTGTTGATGGTGTCGGCCGCCGCCATGGCGAGCAGCGTGGTGCGCAGCTGTGCGAGCCAGCCGCCGTCGTCGAAGGCCCGGTCGATTCCCAGGTGCGGTGCCGCCGCGGCGGCGAGCAGGCCGAGGCCGACGGCGAGACCGGCCGCTCCCCAGGGAAAGTCTCCCCAGCGCAGGTCCCGTGTCATCAGCAGCAGCACGGCGTCGGCGACGAGGGCGACCATCCAGGCCTTGATGCCCAGCGCGTCGCCGACGGTGAATCCGAGGATCACGAAGACCACGATCGGCAGGCCGAGGCGCAACGCTCGCCGGTCCACCGGCTCGTGTACCGGTACGGGCCGGTCGGTGCTGCCCGGCAGCCGCCGGTAGAAGCACCAGCCGACGACGACCGCCGCGAGTGACGCCGGGCCGAGGCGGAGGAGAAAGTCCTCGAATCCGATATCGAGGGCGTCCGCCGCGATCAGATTCGTGAGGTTCGAGATGGGAAGCGCACTCGACGCCAGGCAGGCGAGCAGGACCGGTTGAAATGCCAGCAATCGGGCATCCAGGCCGTGTCGACGGGCAAACCGGATGTACAGCGGCGTGAGAAGAACGACGGAGGCGTCGAGGTTCAGAAAGGTGGTGACGGAGGCGGCCAACGCCCACAGCCCGAGCCTCGGGTCACGCCCGCGGTCGATGAGAGCCGCCGCGGCGCTGAAGAATCCGACCCGGTCGAGCATCACCGCGAGGGGAACGGCCAGCAGCAGGAAGGCCAGGGGTGCGACGAGTGGTTCGAGTACCTCCGAGCCAGCACTGAACGAAATACCGCCGGTAAGCAGAAGAACGACGGCCGCCGCGACGGGTACCAACCAGCTCGGCAACCGGGGTACGAAAACACCGATGACGGCGATCGCCAGCAGGGAGACCTGCACTACCGCCACACCATAACCCTAGCCAGCAATCCGCGGCAGCGGCTGGTATCGCCGCGACGAGGTGCCGGGTTCACTCGGCTGGGCGGCCAGTGCTGCGATATCCACGCACTGGCCACTCAGAACAGCTCGCCGAGCGCGAGCCGACGCACGTCACCCAGATGCCCGTCGAGTTCACCGAGCTCGAAGCGGGACATCCCGATCACGTGCCAGACCTGGCCGGCGACGTCCCCGGCGAACTTGTACCGCCCGTCCGGTGCGATGGCCGCCCACCCGGAGTCGAGCCCGACCAGCGTGACGGTCGGCGCCCGGGTGGCCTCGGCCTGCCGGGAGACGTCCCACAGGCGGGCGGTGCCGTCGTCGCCACAGCTCACCAGCAGCCGGCCGTCCGGCGAGACGTCGATCGACCAGATCCGGCGGGTGTGCCCGGCCAGGGCCGCGATCTGCCGGCCGGAACGCGGGTCCCACAGCCTGATGAGAAGGTCGTCTCCGGCGGTGGCGAGGAAGCTGCCGTCCGGGCTGAACGCGGCGGCCCACAGGCGCGCCGTCCCATCCCCGAGGACGTGCAGGCACGTCCCGGAGGCGACGTCCCAGATCCGGGCTGTCCCGTCGTTGCTCGCGCTGGCGAGGTGGCACCCGTCGGGACTGAAACGGACGGCGTAGACCCGGTCGGTGTGCCCTTCGAGGATCAGGGGCGGGCCTGCCTTCCAGTCCTCCGGCCGGCTGGGGACCTTCGCCTCGACCGGCCACAGCCGCACCAGCCGGTCATCGCAGCCGGAGGCCAGGATCCGGCGGTCCGGACTGAAGGCCAGGGACCGCACCCGGCCGTTGTGGTCGGCGAGGGTGAGCAGGTGCCGCCCTGTTGTGCGGTACCAGAGCTGGACGGAGTCGTCGTCGTTGGCGGTGGCGAGAACGTCGCCGTCGGAGTCGTAGGCCTCGGCCCAGACGTGCTCGGTGCCCACCCGCACCTCGCGTTCGTACACCCCGATCTCGAACGCCCCGACGTCAGACGCATCGACGTCGTCGGCGCCGAGGCCGCCGGACTGGTCCGCGCCGCCGGCGGGCTCCGTGGAACTCTCGTCCAGCTCGCCGAGTGCCTCGGCGACGGGCTGCAGGTTCCACACATGGGCGGAGCCGGCGCTGCTGCTCGCCGTGATCCGGTGGTCGACCGGGCTGAACAGAGCGGAGACGACGCGGTCGGAGATGCCGCCGAGCTGGCCGAGTCGCCGGCCGGTCCGCGGGTCCCACACCCGGACCAGCCCGTCGTTGCCGCACACCGCCACCAGCCGGCCGTCCGAGCTGAAGCGGACCATCGTGTTGCGGCGGCCGTGCCCGGTCACCGTCGTTCGGCAGGTCCCCGTCCGGGTCTCCCAGATCCTCGCGGTCCCGTCGTTGCTCGCGGTCACCAGGCGCTGGCTGTCGCCTCGGAACACCTGCGGCCACACCGAGCCCCGGTGACCGCCGAGGGTGTGCAGACGGATGTCGGTGGCGGTGCTCGTCAGCTGCACCACACCGTCGCTGTCGCCGGAGCTGAGAATCGTGTCGTCGGGGCTGTAGGCGACCCGGTAGACGGCGCCGGTGTGCCGCACGACGACCCGCCCCTCGCCGGTGCGCAGGTCCCACACCCGCACCACGCCGCGGGTGTCGCCGCTTGCGAGCTCGGCGCCGTCCGACCGGTAGTCCAGGGTGTACACGGCGTTCTCGTGGCCGCGCAGGACCTGCCGGAGCCGGCCGGTGGCGCTGTCCCAGCGGCGGATGTCCCCCTGGCCGTCGGCGGTCGCCAGCTCCGAGCCGTCCGCGGCGAAGGCCAGCCGGAACACGCTGCCCGCGTGCCCGCCGAGCACCTTCACCAGCCTGCCGTCATAGGGGTTCCACAGCCGGACCGTTCCGGTGTCGTCCCCGATCGCGAGCAGCCGGGCGGTGGGGTGGAAGGCGGCGCTCCAGACCCGTTCCCCGTGGCCGGGCAGGGTGTGCCTGATCTCCCGCGCGGCCATGTCCCACACCCGGACGCTGCCCCCGCGGTCGCCGTTGACGAGCAGCACGCCGTCCGGGCTGAGCGCGACGGGCCAGATCCAGTCCTGGTGCCCGCGCAGGTCGCCGAGCGGCTCGCCGGCCCGGGAGTCCCACAACCGGATCACCCGGTCGATCGACACGGTCACGATGTGGTCGTCGTTCTGAGCCACGGCGTACACCCGACCCGTGTGGCCCTGCAGTGTCCGCAGCGGCCGGCCGTCGGTGTCGCAGACGAGTGCGCCGCCGTCCTCACCGGCGATCACCATGATCGAACCGTCCGGGCTGTAGCTGACCGGCGTGGGGAGCCGGCCGGTCTCGAAGCCGAAGTTGACGCTGACCGCGGGCGGCGCCAGCCCGATCTCGACCTTGCCGCCCGGCATGACGGCGGCGCCGGACGCCCGTGCCCGGGCGACGAGCTCGGGCGCGGCACCGGCGTTGATCACCAGGGCCCGCGGCCAGCGGCTCCCCGCGAACCGCACGTCCCGCAGGTCGGCACCGAGCAGACGGGCGCCGGTCAGGTCCGCCTCGCGCAGATCCGCGCCGCGCAGCTTCGCGCCGTCGAGGCAGGCGCCTGCCAGGGTGGCCCCGCGCAGAGTCGCGCCGGTCAGGTCGGCGCCGATCAGCCGGGTCTCGGCGAGGTCGGCGCCGGTGAGGTCGACGCCCCGCAGCTCACGGTGCGAGAGGTCCTCGCCGCGCATCGAGGCGCCGCGCAGGTCACCACGGACCGGGGTGCGCATCCGAACGTTGATCTTCACCGCGTTCGCCCGGGAGGTCTCGTCGGACGCCGGGTTGTCGAGCACGCTGCTGGCCCAGCTCCGGAGCGCCTTCGGATCGGCCAGGTCGCAGAGGAACTCGACCGTGAGCGCGGACAGCTGACGGTGCCCCAGCGGCTCCGCGACACCCGCCAGGGCCAGGGCCACCGCGGTGGCCACTGCGACGGTGGACGTCCGGGCGCCACCGCCGGACGAGACGGCCGTCGCGATCTCGTTGGCGACGAGCCACTCCGCCACCGAGGAGTGGATGAAGCCGAACAGGCCGTCCTCGGTGCGGACCAGCAGGCTTCCGGCACCGAGCGCGTGCTCGGTCTGGGCCGGGGACGGGCGTTCCTCCGTCATGCCGGCCAGGGTCTGCGCGACCTCGCGCAGATCGGACAGCCGCAGCAGCTGCTCCTCCGTTGTCCACAGCCGCAGCGCCAGGGTCGTCACGGCCGTCCACATGTCGGTCAGTCCCAGCCCCGGTGGGCTGCCTGCGACGCCGTGGGTGCGGTTGATCTCGAAGGCGAGCCAGCTGTCGAGGATCTCCCGGTAGAGGCTGGCAGCGCTGATCGTGTCGTGGGCACCGGCGACCCGGGTGAGCCGCTCGGCGGGCAGGTCCGCGATGAAGCTGAGCATCCGAGGGTTGCGGGACAGCCCGATCAGGTCCCGGATGCCGTTGATGAGGCGCATGCGGGTGTCGGCGGTGGCCTCGTCCCGGTAACGGTTGCGCAGGTAGTCATGGATCTGGGACGAGCCGAAGTCCTCGATGGTGAGCACCCGGCGCCGCGGGAGGAGCCCGACGCGGTGGCCGAGCCCGGTCAGCACCTGCTCGTCGGTCCGGAAGTGATGGGTGCGGCTCGCGACGATCACCTTCGCGTTGCCCTCGGTGGCCTCGATGATCGTCGCGAGGTGCTCGGTGGCCCGCTCGTAGGTCACCCGGCTCGCCAGTTCGTCGAACCCGTCGAAGAGCAGCACGATCCTGCCTTCGCGCAGCATGTAGCGGAACGCCTGCAGGTCGGCGAGGCTCTGCCCGTGGTTGGCCAGGTGCGCGGCGACAAGGCCGTCCATGGAATGTGCCTTGTCGAGGGCCCGCAGCTCGATGAAGATCGGTGTCAGGTGGGGCAGCTCGGCCGGGATCCGGCGGGCCACCTCCCGCAGCGCGAAGGTCTTCCCTCGGCCGAAGTCACCGAGGACCAGGACGAACCGGCCCTCCTCCTCGGCGACCAGCCGCATCAGCTCCTCGCTCAGGCCCTCCCGGACGGTGCGGGTCGCGCCGACCATCTCCCGGAACCGTTGCGGGACGTACAGCGACGGCGGGTAGCGCCGGTCGGCGGCGATGTCGGCGCTCTGGCGGGCGACGAACTCGCGCAGGTCGAGCAGACCCTGGAACTCCAGGAAGCTGCGCAGCCGGATCCCCCACCGCTTCGCCTCCAGGCGCAGCCCCGGGGAGGGCGGCACGGAGCAGATCAGCTCGGTCTCGCCGTCCGGGTCGAGGGCCCGCACCCGGTCGGCGAAACGCTCGAGGTCGGTGTGGGTGAGCTCACCGACATGCGCGCCGATGCGGACCACCGGCGTCACGCCGTCACCCGGGCGGGTGACGACCAGGTGCGGCGCCTCACCGTCGACGCGCCGGATGCGCGCACGCTCGTTGCTGACCCGGCAGACCTCGGCGACCTGCTCCAGCAGCTCCTCGGCCGGGTCGGGAGCCGCCACCGTCCGCGGATCGTCGCCGCCGGCGATCGCTCCGGACGGGTCGGCGGGGCCGGGGTCGCCGTGCCCGGTCGTCCCGGGCCGGGCCGCGGAGAAGGCCGCGCCCACCGACACCCACCGGTGCGCCCGCCAGGCCTCGGTCTGCTTCCCGTCTGCACCCTCCCGCCAGGAACGCAGGCCGTCCTGACGGATCTCGAGCAGCTGGAGGCCCTCCCGGGCCGGGGGTGTCACGACGACCGGAGCGAGACCGGGAGCCGTGTCCCCGCGGCCGGTGATCAGGAGGTTGAGCCGGGGACCCAGTTTCTCCCGGAGCAGCTGGGTGTCGCGGATCGTGTCGGTGCGGGAGACCGACGGCGCGGCCAGAGCGTGGTGCGCCACCCCGATCCGCAGCCAGTTGTCGTCCTCGAAGAGCGCGAGGTGCCGTTCCAGGGAGGCTGCCTGTTCTGCGCCGACCAGACCGTGGTCATCCTCGTCCCGGTGGCTCTGCGCGATCGTCGTGTTGATCCCGGCCAGCACCACGGCAAGATCCGGGACGGGCAGCAGGTGCCACGGCTGCGCCGGGTCGAACAGGGCGCCGTCCACCTCCTGGTAGAACTCGGCGACCATCCGGCTGTAGTGGCGCCATTTCGGCCAGTAGGGGCGGCGCGGTTCGTTGTCGTCCGCCCTGCAGGTGGCGAAGTACGCCTCGGACGCCGCGTGGGAGACGTCATGTCGACCCGGCACGAGCAGGATGCGCCGGGTCTCCAGGCTCAGCATCGCGCGCAGGTCGCTCACGAAGTCCAGCGCGGCGTCGAACTGGCGCCGGGTACCGCTCTCGGTGAGATCCCCGGCGATCACCACCAGGTCGGGGGCGGGCCCGCCCGCCCGCTCGATGGCGGCGAGCCGCCCCCAGATCCGGTCCCGCAGGCCGGCGGCGTCGGTCCGCCCGAAGCGGGGGCCGGGCAGGTGCAGCACCGTCACCGAGCCCGCCGGGCGCCTGCGGGTCGGCTGGGTCGGCGGGAAGGCCGGCGGGATGCGGGGACGGCGGCGCTCAGGCCGGTCGACCGCCACGCCGACGGCGGCTGCCGCGGGGGCCTTCTCCAGCGGGTAGGGGGGTCTGACCGCGGGCTTCGCCCGGCCGGCTACCGACTCGGCCACCCCGTCGAGCAGGCGACGGTGAGCCTCGTCGGCATCCAGCACACCGGCGAGATCGACGAAGGTCACGACCGCCAGGAAGCCGTCAAGGGGCGCGTCGTCCGTGCGCACGGTGATGAGCCGGCCCTTCGGATCCTTCGGGTTCCCACGCATCGCGGTCTGCCATTCGAGCATGCCCCAGCGCGACTTCAGGTAGTGGTGGGACATGACCGCGATGACGACGTGGGCCTCGGTGACCCCGCGGTCCATGAACTCCATGAAGTTGGTTCCCGGGACGAAGTCCCAGGCCTGCAGCACCGTGTGGTACCCGGCGTCCTCCAGCTCCCAGGCGATCCAGCTCGCCCAGCGGACGTCCGTCGGCGAGTAGCTGATGAAGAAGGACGGCGGCCGGACCGCTTCGCCCGCCGGCCCCGCCAGCCCCGCGGCAGCGGCCGCGTCGGCCGCGTCGGCCGCGTCGGCGGCCATCAGGTCAGCCCCGGGACACGGATGTCAGGGAGCTCCGGCTCGAGCGCGGCCGCGGTCTTGACGATGCTCAGCAACGTGTCGACGTGCCCGGGCCGGGCCGCGACGAACGAACGGCGGCGTGCGGCCTGCCCGATGCGGCCGTCGAAATGGCCGCCGTCGAGCGTCAGGACGGTCACGCCGGCCTCGACGGCGAGCAGATAGCCGGCCGGCAGATCGACCTCCTCGGCGCAGTAGCCGATGAAGCCGTCGATGTCGTCCCGCGCGAGCATCGACCAGGAGGCGAGCGGCGCCCAGAGGGGCAGTATGCGCAGCGCCGCCGCGTCGAGCACGTACTTCAGGGCCCGGGCCGCGATGTTGTGCCGGCCGACCTGGTAGCCCTGGGTCCAGGCGATCGTGAGGCTGTGGTCGCACCCCTTCGCGCGGGCCCTGGCCGCGTGCCCGCCGCGGGGACCGTGCATCCCCCCGCCCCGCAGCGCCGACCAGGTGCGCCCCGCGACCGGGTCGTGCACGACGCCGACCGTGGGCTGCCGGTCCGAACACAGCGCGACGCCCACCACGTAGTTCGGCATCCCGATCGCAATGTTGTTGGTGCCGTCGAGCGGGTCTATCAGCCACTCCCAGCGGCTCTGGGGCCCGGAGGCCCCGCCCTCCTCCCCGCGGATCCGGTGGTCCGGGAAGCTCGCCCTGATCCGCTCCCGGATGATCTCCTCGGCCGCCGTGTCAAGCACGGTTGCCAGGTCGCCGGCCGAGCCCTTCGCCGCCACACCGAGCTCGCCCAGGGCAYGACCGCGCAGCATGGCCCCCGCCGTCTCGGCGGCCTCCACGGCGACGACACGGGCATGGTCGAGGTCGAGGCCGGCATCCCACCGGTACCCGGGCGACCGGCTGATGGCGCTCACGTCTCTCCCTCGACGGTCATGGTGACGTATTCGCAGGTGACGGCGRCTAACAGCCGCTCGACCAGACCCTCGGCCGTCGCGGCGCGGAGATGCTCCGCCGCCCGATGCGCCAGCTGTTCGGTTTCTTCAGGATCGCAGTAGCGGCGACGCCGACAATGCGAGCCGGTACTCGGTGGGCCCAGCGAGCGGTCGGTACCGCCGGGCCGACTCAGGCCGATGACCATTGTGCACGCCTCGCCTCCCGGAACCACTGTGCGGTGGAAGACCCCTGCAGCCAGATGATAGATGTCCCGCGCGTTGTTGAGCCGCGTCTCTCCCATGCGGACCACCACGAGATCCCGGCTGGCGTGGATCTCGTCGAACTCGGGAAGACTCCGCACCTCGAAAACCCGGTAAGCCTCGCTTGCTTTTATATCAAGCACATCAAGGCACTGATTAAGGACGGAACCTTCCAGGACCAGACTGTGCAGGTCCCAGCTATGGCAGTGGAACGGTGATGTGGTCAGATCGGTGCCAACCGAGGCGGTGGTCCACATATGGACACACAATCCGACCGCACCACGCAGGACGGGTAGGCACGCGAARCCGAGAGGATGCCGGAGCGCGAGCGGGCGAGGGTGCACCGATGCGTTTTCCCGGTCGAGGATGTATTTTTCGACGGCGGTGGCGACAGATGCGCGGATGTCCGCGACCGAAAGGATGGGGGCGGTCGCCGTGGCATTCATCGTGATCCTCACGCATACGGGTTGCGGGCACGAATCGCGCGGTCGATGATGTCCTCGACCTCGACGTCCGGAAGACCCGCCGGCAGCGGGACGGCCAGGCAGTCGAGCAGGGCCCGCGCCTCGCCGATCCGGGGCTCCTCGCTCAGCGGCGCCTGGTCAGCGAGCTCCATCGGCACGCGCCTGGCCTGGTCGAGGCTTTTGCGGAGTTCGATCCGCCAGCTGTCGTACTGGCGCCCACCCCGGCGGATCAGAGTGCTCGCGGCGCCCGGGTCGTCCTGGGTGATGATCAGGCAGTGCGAGGAGAGGTCCCAGCGAAACGTCGTCATGACCGGGGACAGCCGCACGTCGATGTCGAGGAGGTTGAACCGCTGCTCGTACCAGGCAGCAGCCAGAATCATCGCGTAGGCCTCGTTGCGGGTGCGCCGGAACGTCCATTCCTGGCCGGTGCCGTCCGGCCCGGGTGACATGTCCCGGCGAAACCGTGCGTACCGTTCACAGACCAGGCGGTCGGTCGGGTCGATGATCTCGACGGACATCTTGAGTTCCCGGCGCCCTCGCCGCGCCGCCTCCACGCAGCTGGGCAGGGTCACCGCCCTCATGTACGTTCCGGTGCCTCCCTTGAACATCCATTCCCGGGTGTCCGCGCGGGCCTCGGCGAGAGCGTCGGTGACCTCCGTTCCGGAGATGACCCGGATCTTCAGGGTCTCGTCCAGGGCGACCCGGGCGAGCTCGAGGGTGTGYCCCACACCATTCAGTCGGGCGACCTGCGGGGTCAGTGGGGTCAGGACCTCGTCCAGGTGCTGCCGGGAGGCGGAGAGAGCTCTTTCCACGGTCTCGCCGTGCGCGCGGTCACGTAGTACCGCCGCTGCCAGCAGCGCCAGTACCAGCAGGATCGAACTGTTCACGGCATCGACGTCGAGTACGTCGACCAGGCTGAGGATGGCCACCACGAAGGCCACGGCGAGCGAGATAAGACTCTCCGCGTAGCGGCCGAGCCAGCCCCCGAGGCGTCCCATGCGACGAATCGTAGAGGGATATTCCTCGCACTCATACCGTCCAAAGACGGGTTTGACCAGGTATTCCAGGAAGGATTATGGAAACGGTTGCTTTCCTCGAGATGGTGGACGCGGCACAGCCACGGCTGGCGCCGGGTCAGAACGTGGTGCGGTCCTCGAGGTCTCCGGCGTCGTGCCCGGCCTCGCCGGAGAGGATGTGGAAGGGCGGGCAGACGCCGGTGGAGTGGTGGGCCGCGGCCTCCAGAGCCTTGCGGACCCGTTCCTCGGGCTCCTCGCCGACCGTGCTGTGCAGTGAGCCGCGGGCGTACTCCTCGCCACAGCCGGCCGCGTCGTAGTTGTCGACGGTGCGGCCGATCTGGTAGTCGGAGTCGATCCGGTACAGCTGCCCCCGGATGCCGACCAGGAACTGCCCGCCGGACTCGTTGCCGGCGTCGTTGCGGGCGAAGCCGCCGTCGCGCAGGCAGTCGCGGACGACCGAGACGAACTCGGTGGCCATGAAACGATCGAGATCCCAGGTGTGCGGGACGGGCGGGACGAGGCTGTACCGCAGCAGCTGGCCCATGCGGAACGAGTCCGTGAAGCCCATGATGAACTCGCCGTTGCGAAACACCTTCGTATCCGCACGGACCGTGATCGACCAGCCGGCGACGCCAGCGCTGTCTCCCCCGATCACGACCCGGCCGTCGTGCTCCACACCGACGATGCAGGTCACGGTTCAGATGTTATCGGGTGGTTCGGAGGCCCGGACGGCGCCCGCCGCCGCACCCTCCGCCGGGCGCACAGAACCCGTCCGATGACGGTTTTCGCGGCCGAGACACAGCCGGCCTGGTGATCACCGGGTGGTCAACTGGTGGTCACCTGGCGATCAGCGGGCGGCGGCGACGCCGGGCAGGATCACCCGGTGGGAGCCGGTGTAGAGGTTCATCGACGAGCCCCGGACGAAACCGGCGAGGGTCATCCCGCTCTCCTCAGCGAGGTCGACCGCGAGTGCGGACGGTGCCGACACCGCGGCGAGCACCGGAATCCCGGCGAGCAGCGCCTTCTGCACCAGTTCGAAGGACGCGCGCCCGCTGACCAGCAGCACGTGGCCGCGCAGTGGCACCATCCCCGCCCGCGCGGCCCACCCGACGACCTTGTCGACCGCGTTGTGCCGGCCGACGTCCTCACGGACGGCCAGGACGCCGCCGTCGGGGTCGGCGAGCGCCGCCGCGTGCAGGCCGCCGGTGGCGGCGAACAGGCGCTGCGCGCGGCGCAGCCGCCCGGGCAGGTCGGCGAGCACCTCGGCGGTGATCCGCAGCGGATCGTCGCGGATGTCGTACCGCCCGCGCAGCCGCACCGCGTCGATGCTGGCGCGGCCGCACACGCCGCACGAGCTGGTGGTGTAGAAGTTGCGGCGCAGGTCGACCTCGGGCTCGGGCACGCCGGCGGCGAGCGTCACGTCCAGCACGTTGTAGGTGAGCCGGCCCTCCTCGTCGACGGAGCCCTCGGGGCCGGCGCAGTAGCGCATGCCCGCGATGTCGGCGGCGGTGGCGATCAGGCCCTCGCCGAGCAGGAAGCCGACCGCGAGATCCATGTCGTCGCCCGGGGTTCGCATGGTGACGGCCAGGGGCTGGCCGCCGACGCGGATCTCCAGCGGTTCCTCCCCGACCACCGTGTCCGGCCGCAGGACCGGCTCCGCGCCCAGAGTCACCCGCATGACCCGACGTCGCGTGCTTGCTCGCCCCATAGGGTCACCGTCCTCCAGGTGGGTCGCGAAATCCATCATGTCGAGCCTTCGACGCGGTCGTTCCGCGCCGGTCACCCAGGCATATCGGGACGGATGGTAGGAAAGCGCCCATCGGGGGTCTGGTAAGCGAACCAACCCGCCGGTGGACCAGCCGGCCGGCCACGCCGCCGGCGCGCGGGGAGGCGGAGACGCGGGTGTCTGGTCGCTGACGCATCGACCCTGGACAGCATCCACCTGCTAGAGCTATGTGAAAGTCACGGACTCGACGACGAGGGGACGAAAACGCCATGGGTATGAAGCGCTTCATGTCACGGCTCGGAGTGGGCGCCGCCGAGGTGGAGACGGTGCTGGACCGCCCGGAGACCCTGCCGGGCGCGGTGGTGACCGGCCAGACCACGATCACCGGCGGAAAGGTCGACCAGGAGATCGAGAAGATCCTGGTCGCGCTGGAGGCGACGGTCGAGGTCGAGACGGAGGACTCCACCTGGTACGAGCAGGTGACCTTCGGGACCCAGCAGATCGGCGGCGGTTTCGTGATCCGCGCCGGTGAGCAGCAGTCCGGCCGCTTCGAGCTGGCGGTGCCGTGGCAGACGCCGATCACCGACGTGGGCGGCTGGCACCTGCACGGCATGAAGATCGGCGTGCGCACGACGCTGTCGATCCCCGGCGCGCTGGACCCGGGCGATCTCGACCCGGTGAACGTGCACCCGCTGCCCGTCCAGGAGGCGGTCCTCGCCGCACTCGGCGACCTGGGTTTCCAGTTCCGGTCGGCGGACGTCGAGAAGGGCCGGCTGCACGGCTCGGACCTGCCCTTCTACCAGGAGATCGAGCTGAAGCCGTCCGGTGAGTACGCCCGCCGGGTCAAGGAGCTGGAGGTCACCTTCCTGGTGGACGGCGCCGGCATGGACATCGTCCTGGAGGCGGACCGCCGCGGCGGGCTGCTCCACTCCGGCGGCGACCAGCTGAGCCGGTTCCGGGTGGGCCACCACGACACCGACCGCCAGGCTCTCGCCGGCGCGCTGCACCAGCAGCTCCAGGCCCTCGGCGCTCGCCGCGGCTGGTTCTGAGTCTGCTTCCGGTCACCCGTGTACTGGTTCGCACCACCGTTGTGCGGACCGTGACCACGCAGGCGGCAACTTTCGGTGCTCCGGCGGCGACAGACAGAGCGGAAGCATCGGAAGGAGCGGCAACGCCGGGCAGGGGTGGGAACGGTCGGCTGTGCCGCCGCTGAAGGGACGGCTCGATGACACGTCAGACGGACCCCACCCGCCGGAGCTGGCGCAGCCGGCGAAGAGACAGGCGACGAGACGGCCGTCCGGCGGCCCCGGCCGCGGTACGCATCGGCTGGGGGTTTCCCGCACTCACCGCGGTCCTGCTGGCCGCGACGGGCGCGCTGCTCGCCGGCCCGCTGACCGAGGGCTCACCGGACCGCCTCGCCGACACGGCCACCACCGCGGCGGACGCCTCGACGCTGTTCGCCGACGACTTCGAGGACGGTGACCTCTCCGGCTGGTCCAGGTCGGGGGGCTCCTGGTCGGTCGTCGCCGACGGTTCGAAGGTCCTGCGGCAGGACAAGGCCGGCAGTGTTCTCGCGCGCCAGTTCGCGGGCTCGACGTCCTGGACGGATGTCACCGTCCAGGCGCGGGTGCGGCCGGCCGGTTTCCCGCCGGGTGGCGGGCTGGCCGGTGTCGCGGCCCGGGCGTCGAGCAACACGACCTTCGTGCGTCTGGCGCTGGTCGCCCCCGGCCGGGTGGAGCTGCAGTCGGTCGCCAGCGGGCGGATCACGGTCGTCGGGGCGGCCACCCTGGCCGTGACCCCCGGCCGGTGGTACGCCCTGGCGCTGACCGTCAGCGGCACCACCGCCCGCGGCTTCGTCGACGGCCAGCCGGTCGCGTCGGGTCCGGTGCCGGCCGGGCGCGGCCGGATCGCGCTGATGACCGCGCTCGCCGCCGCCTCGTTCGACGACGTGACGGTGACCCCGGCAACCGGCACGGGCACCGGCACTCCGGCGCCGACCTCCCCGGCGGCGACCTCTCCGGCGGCGACTTCGCCGGGCTCCGCCACGCCCGGTCCGACACCGACAGTCCGGCCGACCACGCCGACCACGCCGACCCCGAGCCCGACCCGGCCGGCAACCCCGCCCGCTCCCCCCGCCTCGCCACCACCCGCCACGACCGGCCCACTGCCCAGCTGGCCGGCGGCGACGGGGGACGTCCGTGTCGACAGCACGATCTCGGTGTCCGGCACGTTCGATGGCGGGCTGCGGCGCTACTCCGGTGTCAGCGACGGTGGGCAGGAGGAGGGCCAGGACCCGATCTTCGTCGTCGCCGACGGCGGAGTGGTCCAGAACGTCATCATCGGTACCCCGGCTGCGGACGGCATTCACTGCCGGGGCACCTGCACGCTGCGCAACGTCTGGTGGGAGGACGTCGGTGAGGACGCCGCCACCTTCAAGGGCACCGCGGCGTCGCAGACGATGACCATCGACGGCGGCGGCGCGCGGGCGGCGTCGGACAAGGTGTTCCAGCACAACGGGCCCGGCACCATGATCATTCAGAACTTCCAGGTGCGGGACTTCGGCAAGCTGTACCGCTCGTGCGGCAACTGTTCCAGCCAGCACCGCCGCGCGGTGATCGTCCGCAACGTCGTGGTGACCGCCCCCGGCAAGACGCTCGTCGGCATCAACACGAACTACGGCGACACGGCGCAGCTGTCCGGGATCACGATCGTCGGCGACAGCAGCCGCCGGATCAGTGTCTGCGACCGCTACACCGGCAACAGCAGCGGCTCCGAGCCGACGAAGACCGGCAGCGGGGCCGACGGCACCTACTGCCGCTACACCGCCGCCGACATCACCTACCGGTAGGCGAGCGACCGGGCGTGCCGGCCGGCCGGGTCCTCACCGGCCGGCCGGCACGCCCGGATCAGTCGGCGTCGCCAGGTTCCGGGTAGCGGATGACCACGTTGCCGCTGCCGGTCCTGGCCCGCAGCTGACGGGCCGCCGCCGGGTCGGTGGGCACGCCGATCCGGGAGGTGCCCGAGCCCGTGTGGAAGTCCGTCGCATACGGCCCGCTGCCGACCGGCAGGATCATCTCCACGTTCCCCGAACCGGTCCGGACGGCGACGTCCTCGGGGGTCCGGTCCAGCTCGACGCGCACGTTGCCGGAGCCGGTGGACGCCTCGACCTGACCGGCGGTGACGCGCCGGGCGTCGACGTCACCGGACCCGGTGGACAGGGTGAGGACGCCTCCGGTTCCGTCCACCCGCACCGAGCCGGAGTCGGTGTGCAGCGTGGCGGCGGCGATGAGGCCCGTCGCCGTGATGGGGCCGGAGCCGGTCCGGGCGGACACCGGGATGCCCGCCGGCACCCGCAGGTCGAGCGACGCCTCGCAGGACCAGAGCTGGATGCCGCAGCTCGTGTCGACGAACAGGATGCCGTCGCGGACCACCGTCGACATCCGCGGGACCGTGACGGCGCCGGACAGCCGGCCCTCGACCGTGACGGCGCCGCCGGGGGCGCCGGTGAGCTGGATCCGGCCGGCGCCCGCCAGCACGCGGATCTGCTGGACGCCGGTGGCGAAGCTGTGCCGCTCGACCTGCTGCACGGTGCCGGATGTCCAGTCGACGAGCTGCAGGCCGGCCAGCGCCGTCGCGGCGGCGGCGAGCACCGCGCCGGCGGCGAGCGCGGCGATCCGGCCGCGGCCGTGCCTCGCCGTCATCGCGTTCTCCGTGGCGGTCATCTGCTTCCTCCGGTCATCGCCCACGGCAGTTCCATCCGCAGCGCGGTCCCGCTGCCGGGCGGGCTGACGAGGACGATGTCGCCGTCGACGGCTCGGGCACGGTCCCGCAGGCCGGCGATGCCCGTCCCGCCGTCCTCGCGGGCGCCGCCGCGGCCGTCGTCTGCGACCTCCACCGCCAGCCGGTCGCCGACGCGGCGCACCGCGACGCGGACCCGGGTGGCCTGCGCGTGGTGCGCGACGTTGGTCAACGCCTCGGCGACGAAGAAGTACGCGACGGACTCGGTGGCGATGTCCAGCCGCCCGCCGATGTCGATGTCGAGCGTGACCGGCACCGGGGAGCGGGCGGCGAGACCGGACAGCGCCGCGTCGAGGCCACGGTCGGTGAGCACCGACGGATGGATCCCGCGGGCCAGGTCACGCAGCTCGACCAGCGCCCGCTTGGCCTCGGTGTGTGCCTCGGCGACCAGGCCGCGGGCACCCTCCGGGTCGTCGGTGAACCGCTCCTGGGCCCGGCCCAGGGTCATCGCGACCGAGACCAGGCGTGCCTGCGCGCCGTCATGCAGGTCGCGTTCGATGCGCCGGCGTTCGGCAGTGGCCGCGGCGACCATGYCGGCGCGGCTGGCCTCGAGGTCCTCAACCCGGGCCTGCAGGTCGGGCTCGACCGACGGGGACAGCACCAGCCTCGCGACCGCGAAGTGCGCCACGGCCACCCCTCGGGCGACCCACGGGGCCGCGAGCAGAGCGGCGATCCCGATCACCAGGTGGAGTGCCAGCGACCCCGGGTAGCCGAGGTCCAGGCCGAGGAAGCGGCCGGAGTCGGCCAGCCCGTGCCCGTACAGCGGGAACAGCGTGAACGACAGGCCAGCGCCCCAGACCACGAACACCAGCCAGGCGCCGAGCCACCCGAACAGCGGCAGCACCACCAGTGCGTACAGCACCTCCAGCCAGGCCGCCGGGCTGGTCATCCGCAGCACGCCCCGGCCGAGCCGGCCGGGCACGAGGTCCGGGGGTGTCCCGGGAGGCACCGAGCCCGCCCGCGGCCGCAGCCACAGCCGCCACCCCAGCACCGCCCTGAACCGCCAGGCGTCGACGACGGCACCGGTCCGGGCGGCCACCAGGCAGAACCACAGCAGCGGCAGGCCGAACAGGGCCACGAAGAGCAGTGGCACCCCGACGACCAGGCTGACGAGCACCACGACGAACGCCACCGTCGCGACCACCGCGGACTGGGCGACGAAGATCGTCGCCATCCACGTCTGCGGCCCGTAGGCCGATCGGGCCAGGCGCCGGACCACTACAGGGACCCGCACCCCGCCTCACCTCCCGCCCCATCCGCCGCCGGTCGGGCATCCCGCGCCCGGCCGGCGTGTCGTACGGCCCCATGACCGGCCGTTGACGCGACGGTAAATCACGCGGACCGGGCCCCACGACCGAGCTGGCTGGTCGGTTTGCCCTGGGGCTAGCCATACCTCGGCGCCACGCGGGACGACGGCCGGGCGGATCAGTGGCAGTGGGAGAGGATCAGAGGCGGCGGGAGAAGTGGAAGGCCGGGATCGTGAAGCCGCTGCGCAGCAGGAGCCGGTGGGCGTCGTGCAGATGGGTGCCGGAGTCGAGGTGGATCTGGGCGCAGCCCAGGCGCCGGGCCTCGCGTTCGAGCCAGGCCAGCAGCCGGGTGGCGTGCCCCCGGCCGCGCATGTTCGGCATCGTGGTGAGGTCGTCCACGAGCAGGTAACGGCCGTAGGCGAGCGAGCTGTTCTCGCGGAACCCGATGGCCGCCACCACCCGGCCCGATTCGGCGTCCCACGACCCGACCAGGCGGTACCCCTGCGGCCGCTGGACCTCGTTCACCAGCCGCACGAATCCGGCCGAGGTCAGGTGTGGCCGCAGCTGTCGCATGGGATCGAACGCGAGCCAGGTACGTTCGGCCTCCAGCTCCTCTATCTTCACATTACGCTACGCTACAGCTCCACCGCGTGACGCGTGGGCGGCACCCCTCCCGCCCGGCTCAGGCCGTCAGACGGCCTCCCCGAGGCTTTCCGCCGCCACGGCTCCGGTCAGGTGGGCGGCGACGAACCCGGCCACCCCGCGGACGAAGGTCAGCCGGTTCGCCCGCTCCGCGACCTCGTGGCCCTCCCCCTCGAACAGCAGGTACTCGCACGGCACCCCTCGGGCCCGCGCGGCCGCGACGGTCTGCTCGGCCTCGAACAGCGGGACGTTGGTGTCGTTGGCACCGTGGACGACCATCAGCGGGACGGCGAGCGCGTCCATCCGGTGCAGCGGCGACAGTGCCCGCAGCAGCTCCCGGTCCGTCACCGGGTCGCCGTACTTGACGACCGCCGGCGCCCCGATCCACGGCTCGGTGTGCTGGTAGAAGGTCTCGAGGTCGACCATGCCGCAGATGTCCACCCCGACCGCGAACAGGTCGGGGAAGGTGACGAGCGCCGCCAGCGTCAGGTACCCGCCGTAGGAACGGCCGGCCACCCCGACCCGGCCGGGCGCGGCCAGGCCCTCGTCGACCAGGTGGCGGACGGCGCTGGCGGCGTCGGTGATGCCGGCGAACCGGTGCTCGCCGTGGTCCGCCTCCTCGAACGACCGGCCGAACCCGGTCGAGCCTCGCACGTTCGGAGCGAACACCGCGATGCCCTGCGCGAGCAGCGCGTGGAACAGCGGGTTCAGGACGGGGCGCTCCTGGGCCTCCGGGCCGCCGTGGAAGTACACGAGCGTCGGCAGCGGGCCCGGGCCGGCCGGCGGGCGGTACCACCAGCCGCTCAGCTCCAGCCCGTCGTGGGCGTGGAACCGCAGGCCGACCGGACGGACGAGCCGGTAGCCCACCGGCTGCGCCGGCGGCCCCGCGGGGTCGTGGTCGGCAGCGGCGCCGACGGCCGCGAGGTCCACGGCCGCGAGATCCACGGTCGGGTAGGCCGTGGGGGTGTGCGAGACCAGACATCGGTACGCCGGCTCGCCGTCGGCCCGGGCGCCGGCCAGGTCGAAGGTCCACACCTCACCGAGGGCCGTCAGGCCGGCGAGGGCCAGCATCAGGGTCGCGCCATCGGCCACGCTCAGCAGGCCGGTGACCACCTCCCGCGGCGGCGGCGGCAGCGGCCGGGAGTCGCCCGTGGCGAGATCGCACACCACCAGCTCGCTGCGGCCGCCGGCGTTCCAGCTCAGCACGGCGGTGGCCGGGTCGACCAGGACGAGTCGTTCCAGATCGGCGTCGTCGCGCCCGGCCAGCAGTCGGGCGGGGCCGGGGGTGGCGTCCGCGTCGAGCGTGACCTCCAGCAGCCCGGGCCGCTCCCGGCCGAGATCGCAGGCGATCAGCACCCGGGAGCCGTCCGCGAGGAAGGTGCCGGCGAGCGCCGTCACCGTGCCGCCGGGCACCGCGAACCCGGCCGCCACCGCGTCGGCCGGCAGGACGTCCACCGGCTGGACGTCCACCGGCAGCACGTCGACCGGTTGGACGGCGATCTGCGTCACCAGGGCCCGGCGGGCCCCGCGGGGGCCCTCGCGCAGCAGCAGGCGCCACCGGCCGGGCGCCTCGTGCACGGCGCAGACCTGCAGGGCAAGACCGGCGGCGAGATGGCGGCGGCGCCCGGACAGGTCGACGGCGAGCGCGTGGGTCAGACCGGTTCGGTCCGCCTCGGTGACCAGGAGCTCCGTACCGCCCGCGAGCCAGCGGACGGCCGTGGCCGCGACCGGGCCCGCCGGGTTCAGCCCACCGGGCCCCGCGGCACCGGCGCCGGCCAGCGTACGCAGCCCGGTGCCGTCCGGCCGGAGCACCCGGACCTCGGTGCGTTCCCCACCGCCGGGCGCCACCACGACCGCGATCCAGGCGCCGTCCGGCGACCACACCACCGACCGCACCTGGCCGGGGCCGGTGTCGACCACCCGCTCGCCACCATCGGCCCCGCGGATCCACAGCGCCGGCGGCCCGGTGTGGTCACCGACGAACGCGAGGGTGCCGCCCGGCCCGGGTGAGGGGCAGCGCACGCTGGGCGGCGCCGCCCACTCGTCGACCAGGTCGCGCGTGCCGGCCCCGCCCCGCGGGAACGGCAGGTCCGGGAACGGCACGTCCGGAAACGGCACGTCCACCGCGAGGCTCTCCGGCCCCGGTGCGGTGGCCTGCAACGGAATGCCGGTGGAGACCGGGTCGGCCGGACGGAGCATTTACACCCCCTGTGTCTGCAACCACATCTCCAGCAGAGCTGCCTGCCAGAGCGCGTTCGCTCCCAACGTCGTGCGGTTCGAGTTCGGCTCGGCGAGCATCGAGTCGACCCAGTCCTTGCGGAACAGCCCGCGGGCCCGCGCCGCCGGGTCGGTCAGCGCGTCCGCGACCCGGCGCAGGAAGGGCCCGTCGAGATGACGGATGGCCGGGACCGGGAAGTATCCCTTCGGACGGTCGATGACGTCCACCGGCATCAGCGGACGGCTGAGGTCCTTGAGGACGCCCTTGCCGCCCGAGGCGAGCTTGAACTCGGGCGGGCACGCCGCGGCCAGCTCGACCAGCTCGTGGTCGAGGAACGGGGTGCGGGCCTCCAGGCCGGCCGCCATGGTCATGTTGTCGACCCGCTTCACCGGGTCGTCGACGAGCATGACGGTGGAGTCGAGGCGCAGGGCCGCGTCGACGGAGGTCGTGGCGCCGGGCTCGGCGAACCGCTCCGCGACGAAGTGCCGGCTGGCGTCGGCCTCGATGAGGTGGTGCGCCTCGACCATCCCGGGCAGGTCGCTGTGCGGGCGGTCGGCGAACACCCGCAGGTAGGCGTCGACGGCGTCGGCCCGCGGGACGCTGGCGAGCGGCGGGTACCAGGCGTACCCGGCGAAGACCTCGTCCGCCCCCTGCCCGGACTGCACGACCTTGACGTGCCGGGAGACCTCCTGGGAGAGCAGATAGAACGCGACGCAGTCGTGGCTGACCATCGGCTCGCTCATCGCGGCGACCGCCGCGTCGATCGCGGGCAGCAGGCCGGCCCCGGGGACGCGGATCTGGTGGTGGTCGGTACCGAAGCGGCGGGCGATGATGTCCGAGTAGTGGAACTCGTCGCCGGACTCGCCACCGGCGGCCTCGAACCCGACGCTGAACGTCGCCAGGTCGCGCTGCCCGGCCTCCGCGAGCAGGGCGACGATGAGGCTGGAGTCGAGCCCGCCGGAGAGCAGCACCCCGACCGGGACGTCCGCGACCATGCGGCGCCGCACAGCGGTGCGCAGCCGCTCGCCGATCGCCTCCTGCCAGTCCTGCGCGGTCCAGTCGGCGTGCTCGGGCCGGCGGGTGAACTCCGGCCGCCAGTAGACCTCGTCGCGGGTGGTGCCGTCGGCCTCGATCACCCGGATGGTCGCCTGCGGCAGCTTGCGCACCCCGGCGAGGATGGTGTGCGGCGGCGGCACGACCGCGTGGAACGACAGGTAGTGGTGGAAGGCGACCAGGTCGATGTCGGAGGACACCTCGCCGCCGGCGAGCAGCGCCGGCAGGCTGGAGGCGAACCGCAGCCGGCGCGCGTCCCGGGTCACGTAGAGCGGCTTGATGCCGAGGCGGTCGCGGGCGAGGACGAGGCGGCCGGTGTCACGCTCGTACACGGCGAACGCGAACATGCCGGCGAAGTGGTCGACGCAGCGGGCGCCCCAGTGGTGGTACGCCTTGAGGATGACCTCGGTGTCGGAGGTCGAGAAGAAGCTGTAGCCGGCGTCGGCGAGCCTGTCGCGCAGCTCCTGGTAGTTGTAGATGCAGCCGTTGAACACCGCGGTCAGCCCGAGCGCGGTGTCGACCATGGGCTGGGCGCCCCGCTCCGACAGGTCGATGATCCGCAGCCGTCGGTGCCCGAACGCGACCGGGCCGGCCGACCAGATCCCGACGCCGTCCGGTCCGCGGGCGACCATCGCGGCGGTCATCCGCTCCACCGCGGCGACATCCGCCCCGCGGTCGTCGAACCTGAGTTCACCGCTCAGCCCGCACWTGTAATCCAGCTCCCGTCGATTGGTCGGTCAGACGGTCGTTCTGCTCCTCCTCGGCGCGGCCCACCCGTTCGGGCCACCAGAAACGGCGAAGGTCACGGTAGGACCCGGAAACCGGACACGTCGGACGTACCGGACGTATGCAGCCGGTGACCGCGGCCTACCGCGCACCTACCTTCGACGGCCGAGGTTTCACCTCGATGACGCCGGTGTTGCAGTGCACGACAGCACTGCCGGCGCCGCGGTGATCAGGAGCGGAGCAGCCAGGTGTCCTTGCACCCGCCGCCGCGCGACGAGTTGACGATCAGGCTGCCGGGTGGCGCCATCCGGCTGAGCGCGGCCGGCGCCACCACGGTCTCGCGGCCCGCGTAGACGAACGCCCGCAGGTCGACCGCGCACGGCAGGAACTCACCGTCCACCCAGGTCGGGTGGGTGGAGAGGTCGACAACCTCCTGGCCGATCCAGCCCCGCGGGTCGGCGGCGATCTGCTCCCGGGCCCGTGCCAGCTCCTCCGGCGTGGCCGCGGGCCCGATGAGCACCCCCGCGCCGCCGTAGCCGTCGACCGGCTTGACGACGAGCCGGTCGAGGTTGTCGATGACGTGGGCGCACTGCTCGTCGTCCCCGCACACATAGGTCGGGACGTCGTCGAGCAGCGGCTGCTCACCGAGGTAGTAGGTGATCATCCGGGCGACGTAGGCGTACACCACCTTGTCGTCGGCGACCCCGTTGCCGAGCGCGTTGGCGAGCGCGAGCGACCCGGCCCGGACAGCGCGCAGCAGACCGGGCCCCAGCGGGGCCCCGTCGGCCCCGGGCAGGCCCATCAGCTCGTCCTCGTCGACCCGCCGGTACAGGACGTCGAGGCGCCGCCGCCCGCCGCCGGTGACCGCGTACAGGACGTCCCCGTCGACCAGGACGTCCGCCGGGGTGAGCAGCGGGACGCCCATCTCCTCGGCGAGGAACGTGTGCTCGTAGTAGGCCGAGTCCTGCGGGCCGACGCTGAGAACCGCCACCGAGGGCTCGCCGCGCACCGCCGGCGGGGCCGCGGCGACCAGCGCCTCGTGCAGCAGGGACGGCACCGCGTCGACCCCGAGGATGGCGCCCGGCGGGTTGAGTTCGGGCAGCGCCGCGCGGGTCAGCTGCCGGCTCTCGATCGCGTAGGCGACCCCGGATGGCACCCGCAGGTTGTCCTCCAGGACGAGCCAGCCGCCGTCACCGCCGCGGACGAGGTCGATGCCCGCCACGGTCACCCGGACGCCGCCGGACAGCGGGGATCCTTCCCGCGACAGCAGGCGGCCGGCGTGGCGCAGGCCGGGCGAGTCGTTGACCACCCAGGGCGGGATGACTCCGTCGGCGACCGCCGCCCGCTCGGAGTAGGTGTCGCGCAGGAACGCCTCCAGCGCACGGACCCGCTGGGTGAGCCCGGCCTGCAGCCGCTCCCAGTCACCGGCCGTGACGATCCGCGGCACCAGGTCGAACGGGAACGGGCGCTGCTGCGACTCGCCGGCCACCCGGAAGACCACGCCGCGGTCGATCTGCTCGGCCTCCATGGCCTCGCGGCGTTCCGCCAGCACAGCCGGCCCGAGGCGCTCCAGGGTGCGTGCGACACCGCGGTAGGCGACCCGCACCTGCGCCTCTCCCCCGCACTGCCCGTCGTCGCCGCGCTCGCCGTCGCTCTGCGCGCCGGCCTCGACGACCTCGTCGAACCCGGTAGGGCGGTAGCCCCGGAACAGCGGCCGCGCCGACGCCGGGCGGGCCGCGAACGGGACACCCGGCGGGTCCACCGACGGCGGCGGCGACTCGCGGGTCTCGGTGAGCAGCAGGTCGGCGACGTCGGTCAGCCGGCCGCGGCGGGCGAACGCCCGGCGCTGCCGGGAGGCCGCGCTGCCACGCCCGACGGCGGCCTCGGCGAGGTGGCGGACGAGCTCCCAGTCGCCGACGCGCTCCAGGTCCGGGCGGACCTCGGCGAGCAGCCGGTGCAGCAGCTCCTCCGCCGGCACGCTGCCGGTGCCCGAGGTGTCGACCAGGTCGCCCTCGATACCGGAGCGGGCGGCCCGCCAGGTGGCGGCGCGCAGCAGCTCCGCCCGGGGTGGCGGGGGCGGGGTGCCCGCGTGGATGGCGTCGATCGCGTGGCACACCAGCCCGCGGAACAGCCCGGCGATCAGGATCACGGTGTCGACGTCCGGGCAGGCGTCGCAGATCCGCAGCTCGACGGTGGGCAGGTGCGCCGAGGGACGGACGTCGAAGTACACCATCCCCGGGTCGCTGATCACGCCCGACTTGACCAGGTCCGCCACCAGCTGGTCGTACTCGGCCGCGGTGCTGAACGGACCGGCCACGCCGGCGGTCGGCCAGCGCTGCCAGACGAGGGTGCGCATGCTGGCGTAGCCGCTGTCGGCCCCGTTCCAGTACGGGGAGCTCGCCGAGAGCGCGAGCAGCATCGGCAGCCACGGAGCCACCCAGGAGGTGACTGCCATCGCCAGATCCCGGTCGGCGACGTCCACGTGCACCTGGGCACCGCAGATGAGCTGCTCGTGCGCGAGGAGCTGGTACTCCTCCGCCATCTGGATGTACCGCGGGTCCCGCGAGACGTCGTGCGGGTCCTCGGCGATGAGCGGGACGGTACCGGCGCCCACCGGGCCCAGTCCGAGGGGCTCGGCGACGGCGGCGAGCCGCCGTCGCAGGTCCACCAGATCGGCCCGCAGGTCGGAAAGATCCGTCCAGGGCCGGCTGTTGGTCTCGACCACGGACCGCAGGAGCTCCGGGGAGAACTGGTCGTCGGGAAGCCCGCGCAGTATCTCCTCGGCCCGAGGCGAGAGCCGCCGGGTCCGCAGATCGAGGATGTGAAACTCTTCTTCTACACCGACCGCCGCAATCCGCGCGTCGCTCATGAATACCTACACTAGGGCCGACGGGTTACGGGGATATGTCCTGGGCGTGTCACCGCTCGCCCTCGTCCGTACAATCATGCGCGGGATGTCAGGTGTTGTCGGGCACTCGCCGGAAATCCTCGACGCCGCGGCCGTACCGCGGTCTCGCCTGTTCACATCGGCTCCGAACTGATCAGGCGCGGCCGGCCGCACATGGCGGTTTCCATGTGGGCCGGATCCGCGGACGGTCCCGCTGCTGCCCGGTCAGGGCGTGAGCGGACGACGCCTGCGTGCCGGCCACGACGAAGCGCCGCCTCCGCCAGCAGGGCTCTATTACCCACCGAGAAGGTGTTTAAACCATGACGAATCGCCCGGAGCAGCTGTGGATTGGCTGCTCCCACGCCCGGACCGCGGGCCGGGGCGGGGTGACCGACCGACTGCGGAACGAGAGCCAGCGCCACGATCCGTAGTACGAACTCCGATGAGAAAGCCCACAGCACGACCGATCGGGCCCGCCCCGGTGCCACCGACCGGAGTGCACCGCGGCAGCATCCGAACACGATCCGGAAGCACCTCCGGCGCTGTTTCCGACATCCATCCGATTCCGGAAAACGACCAGGACGGATGCGGAAGGTAGAAACCAGGAAAGAATCCGCAGGAGGGCAGCGGAGACCTGACGGATTCCGTCGATCGCCACCACTCTCCGACGCGCCGCGCCATCCCTCGCCCGCCGGCCGCGGCGCCGCCCGCCGGCTATGCCTCGTCCGGCGGCTCGCCGCTGCCGGCCTGCCCGCCGGCGCCGACCGCGGGCAGGTCACGACGGATCGCGGTCGCGGGCGGATCGCCGACGGGAGTCACCCGCAGCTCCGTCACGGGGAGGGTGGCGCGGATCTCGGCGGCGAGCAGGTTCCAGTCGGCCACCCTCGCGGAGGTCGTCCGGAAGGCGAGGCCGATGCGCCGCCGCGGGGCCGGGTCACGGAAGGTGGCCGTCGCCAGGCCGCGCCCCTCCCCCACCTCGACGCCCACCGCCGCGGCCGGCACCAGTGTCAGACCCAGGCCGCCGGCGACCATCTGCACGATCGTGGAGAGGCTGGCGCCGCGCAGCGCGCTGCGCTCGCGGGCGCCGGCCTCGCGGCAGACGTCCAGTGCCTGCGCGCGGAAACAGTGCCCGTCCTCGAGCAGCAGCAGCTCCTGGCCGCCGAGCGCGCCCACCGGCAGCCCGCTGCCGCCGGCCATCGGGTGGTCGGCGGGCGTGACCAGGACGAAGTCCTCGTCGTAGAGCGGCAGCTCGGCCACGCCCGGCTCGTCGTTCGGCAGGGCGAGGAGCGCGAGGTCCAACGCGCCGCCGCGGAGCTCCTCCAGCAGCGCGTGGGTCTGCGCCTCACGCAGCCGCAGCCGCGCCTCCGGGCGCCGGGCCCGCAGCGACGGCAGCAGCCGGGGCAGGAGATAAGGAGCCACCGTCGGGATCACACCGAGGCGGATGTCGCCGGTCAGCGGTTCCCGCGCGCTCACCGCGAGCTGGGTGATGTCGTCCAGCGCGCCGAGCACGCCGCGGGCACGACGCACGATCTCCTCACCCACCGGGGTCAACAGCACACTACGAGTGGTCCGCTCGACAAGCTGGATGCCCAGGGTGCGCTCCAGCGCCGCCACGGCGCTGGACAGGGTGGGCTGACTGACGTGCAGCGAGGCCGCGGCCCGACCGAAGTGCCGGTGATCTGCGACACCCACCAGCGCCCGCAGCTGCGCGAGGGTGGGCTGAGGTTGAGCCATAGCTTCAAGCTATCAGACTACCCGAATCTTTCGATTTCACTTCTGAGTCTGCTGCCGTAAGAGTGGAGCCGCGCCCCACCGCGGGGCGCCCTGAGAGGAGAAACTCCGGATGCTGACCGTCGGCGACGTCTTCCCCGCCTACGACCTGACCGGTGTCGTCACCACCAACCCCGACACCGCCTTCGTCCAGGAGACGTCCAGCAGCCGTCCCGGGCAGTGGCGGGTCGTGTTCTTCTGGCCGAAGGACTTCACCTTCGTGTGTCCCACCGAGATCGCCGCGTTCGGCCGGCTCAACAGCGAGTTCGCCGACCGTGACGCCCAGGTCCTGGGCGTCTCCACGGACAGCGAGTACGTCCACCTCGCGTGGCGGCAGAACCACGAGGACCTGCGGGACCTGCCCTTCCCGATGCTGGCGGACATCAAGCGCGAGCTGACGCAGGCCGCCGGCGTGCTCGGCAGCGACGGCGTGGCGCAGCGCGCCACCTTCATCATCGACCCGGACGGCGTCATCCAGTTCGTCATGGTCACCGCCGGCAGCGTCGGGCGGAACCCGGCCGAGGTGCTGCGGGTGCTCGACGCCCTGCAGACCGACGAGCTGTGCCCGTGCAACTGGCAGAAGGGCGAGGCCACCCTCGGCAGCGGCGCGCCCGCTCCGGTGGAGGTCGCGGCGTAATGGGAGTCGCCCGGGTGCGGGAGCAGCTTCCCGACTACGCCAAGGACATCCGACTCAACCTCGGCTCGGTGACCTCGCAGTCGCAGCTGAACACCCAGCAGCTGTGGGGCACGGTGCTCGCCGCCGCGATCGCCAGCCGGGGCGCCACCGTGCGTGCCGAGCTGGAGGCCGAGGCATTGGAGCACCTCTCCCCCGAGGCAGCCACGGCGGCACGGACCGCCGCGGCCCTCATGGCGATGAACAACGTCTACTACCGGACGCTGCACCTGCTGGAGGACAAGGAGTACTCCAGGCTGCGCGCCGGGCTGCGGATGAACGCCATCGCCAACCCGGGAGTCGACAAGATCGACTTCGAGCTGTGGTCGCTGGCGGTCTCGGCGGTCAACGGGTGCGGGATGTGCCTGACCGCGCACGAGCACGAGCTGCGCGAGCGGGGGGTGTCCCGGGAGGTCATCCAGGACGCGATCCGTGTCGCCTCCGTCGTACATGCGGCGGCGGTGACCATCGAGGCGCACGAACAGGTTCCGGCGACGGCCTGAGYTCCGGCCGGAGCCGGCTCCGACACTCGTCCTCCAGGGCCCGACAGCGTGGCAGTGGCTGCCACGGTGCCGGGCCCTGCCGCGTCCCGGACGCCCGGTGGCCGGTGGCCGGTGGCCGGTGGCGACACTCGACATCGCGCGACGCGCCGGATGCGTGACCGCGACGCGCCGGACGCGTGACGGCAGTCGTCCGGCAGCGGGAGCGACCCTGCGTGATCGCACGGGGCGGCACCACCCGGCCCGACCAGGTGCCGACCGACACCCCCCGCAGCCGCCTCACCACCGACGAGTCCGCCCAGCACGCAGATCGCCGGCCGCACCAGGCAGCGGGCGGCACGACCCGGAACCGCGGACCACCGACTCGATGTCGCCACTTTGAGTAACCATGACGCCGCATTGCGACTAGCCAGTTCCGGTTTACAGCGTGGTCTGATGCCTCGCAGGCCCACCAAGCCGTCCATCTGGTGCCACAATGCATCTTCACAAGCACGCCATGTAGTCGAAGTGGGGTTTCGACCGCCGGGCGACGTGACGAGGCCGGCGGGCGACCGCCGATCCGCCTGGTCGCCCGACCGGGCCGCCGGCCAACGACGGGCGTGCACATCAACACCGCCGACGCACCGGCCACCGCAGGCCAACCGCGGCGGCGGCTTGAGAAACTGGGGGAGCACCGTCATGGCGTTACTGAATCCGGCCAACATCAGTGCGGTGCGCGGGGGACACACGTTGCGCGTGCCCCGGCGCGGCGGCGAGCCCGTGAACGGGGCGCCCGCCGACGGGTCGGGCGCCGGTGCCGCGGGCCCACCACGCATCAACCCGCTGTCCGAGAACAAGGTCGGCCAGCAGGTCCGGGTGCCGAAGACCGCGGAACTCGTCGCAGCCCAGCTCCGCCGCCAGATCGTCCGCGGCGAACTCGTCGAAGGCGACGCCCTGCCCCCCGAAGCCGTCCTCATGGAACAGTTCGGCGTCTCCCGCCCCACCCTGCGCGAAGCCTTCCGCGTCCTCGAATCCGAAGCCCTCATCTCCGTCCGCCGCGGCGCCCACGGCGGAGCCCGCGTCCACACCCCCGACGGCCAGGTCGCAGCCCGCTACGCCGGCCTCGTCCTCGAACACCGCCACACCACCGTCGCCGACGTCCACACCGCCCACACCCTGCTCGAGCCCGCCGCCGTCCGCCTCCTCGCCACCCACCACACCGACACCACCCTCACCGCCCTGCACACCGCCCTCACCCACCCCGACCCCAACCACTTCCACCACCAGCTCCTCGAACACGCCGGCAACCAGACCCTCACCATGATCGCCGGCATGCTCCGCCACATCCTCGACACCCACACCCCACCCCCCCACCCCGCCCCCCACAACCACCACGACCACACCCACCTCCTCGACCTCATCACCCACCACGAACCCGACGCCGCCGAAACACACTGGCGCACCCACATCGCCACCACACCCACCCAGACCCCCACCATCGTCCTAGACCTTCTGGGCGAGTAGCGGCCCGGCGGCGGGTCCGATGCGTCCCTGACCGGGCACTCTGGGCACGCCGCCGAACCTCCTCGTGACGGTTTCCGGCCGGAGTGGTGACAGAAGCGACAGAAACCCGGACCGACCGGCACCGACGGGTAGCACCGGAAACCGAAATGACAACAACCTTTCATCAACGCTGATGGTTAAAGCTCCCGGGCCCGGCTACTGTGGCCGCCATGCCGCTGTCGGGACTCGCCTGGCAGACTCTCCCGGACACGGGGGCGTTGGCTCTGGTGGACACCAGCTCACGCCGGGCCGCCGCGCTCGCCCGCCCCCATCCTCGAGAACTGCCCATGATTGATGTGGTCGACATGGAACGACTTGTCGTTTCGTGGCTCTCACGTCAGAACCGCTTTGCCGCCGAGCAACAGCTCGTCGAACGGGTCGAGGACGACCCCCACCGCACGATGTCCGCACTGACCTGGCTGCTGGCGATGTGGACGGTCACGATTCACCTGCGCACCGGGCGACCGCCCGCCGCGGTGATCGCGGCCATGTCCTACCGCCAGGTGTGGCGCAGCCCGGAAGCACCGCAGTCGGAACGGGTCTGGGAGACCCTGACCGACCGCATCCGGCTCGGCGCCCTGGCCACGCTGACCGCGGACGCGCGGTCAGCCGTCGAGTTCCACTCCCATGTCGACAACCCGCGTGGCATGGGTGCCGTGCTGGTGCGGCACGCGCTCGGGATCATGGCGGGCATGGCCGACGACATGCGAACGATCGGTGTCGACCCTCAGGACATGGCCGGCACGCTCGCCCTCTACACCATCGACCCGGACGGCCCGACCGTCCCGTGCTTCCGCCCACTCACCTGAGCAGACAGCGGCCGCACCGGCAGCCGCCTCACCGGCACCCGCTCCCCTGGCCCCTCATCGGCCGACGGGCGCTCACTCTGCATGACGCGCGCGGCACCTCCCCGCGCGGCCACCCGGGCGACGATCGACCCGGCGGTGGCTTCCCAGGACGGCCGGACGGCACGCGCGCGCCCACTCCGGCCGGTATCACGCACCGCCGCCGACCGGCGCCCGCTCGCCCGACCGGGGCGTGGTGCCCGACCAGGGCGCGGAGCCCGGCCGCGCTGCACTGATGCCGCCGCGGCCCGCACCGCGGCCGAGTCCGTCACCACCGAGTCGGCTGCCACCAGGTCGGCCACCGTGGAATCGGCCAGGACCGTGGCGGGCACGGCGGCGGGAGACTCGGGGTTGTCGATGTAGACCGCCCGGGTCATCCCGGCATGGCCGTGGATCGCCAGCAACGTCTCCATCGACGGGTAGATGGCGACCGAGCCGTGGTCGGAGTTCCACCAGAGGACACAGGTTCCGTCCGGGGCCTGCACTCCGAAAGCGACAGCGCCGGTGCCCGACACTCCGGACACGTCGACTTCACGCTCAAGGTGGAACCGCCGGATCTGGCGTGCGGACATCCTGGTCGACCTCCTCGCGGGTCACAACACCGTGCCGCTGGGTGGTGCCGGGCGCCAACGGCGCCCGGGCGGCCTGGTGCCACTGGCAGTCGGGCACCGGCCGGTCGGGTCACGGTAGCCGCCGTGATCGGGGACGGTCATCCGATTGGCCGCGCCGCTCGGCAGGCGCGGCGCACACCAGCACGTCCGCCCAGGTCACCGACCGCAGCTACGTCGATCAGACCACAGCCGTGTCCCCCACGAGAGTGGTTGGCACGCCGGGCCCTCAGTCCACCGCGTGCAGCTCGCTCTCGGGAAAGGTCCGGGCAGCCGCCGCAGTGAGGTACCGGTCGTAACCGGCCGCGCCGGCCAGCTGGCTCTCCAGGAACGCCACGGTGTAGTAGACGGTGAGGCGGTGTGCCTGGTCGATGTCGATGGCGGGGGGCCGGCAGGTCATGTCCGCCGTGACCTCCAGCCGTACCCGCACGCCCTCCGCCACCGGGCGACCGCGGGCCGCGGCGGCCTGGGCGCAGATCTCGGTGAACGAGTTGTGCGTCCCGCCGGCCACGGTGACGAAGTAGCGCGGGCGGGAGCCGGTGAGCTCGCCGAAGGCGGGCCGCGCGTTGCGGTCGAGCGGCACCGCGCCGTCCATCAGGCCGCCGATCATGATCGTCGGCACCCGGAGCCGGGCGAGCTGATCCGCCGGAATGACCTCGGTTGCCGGGGCGATCCCGACGACGGCCCGGATCCGGCTGTCAGCGGGGGCGTGCAGGAAGCCCACCGTGGAGGCTATCGAGGTCAGGCCACCGAAGGAGAACCCGACGATGCCGACCTGGTCCGGCCGCACCATGTCGGCGATCGGGCAGTCGGGCTTCGTGAACGCGCTGATGACGCTCGAGACGTCGAGGAGCCGGTCGCTGGCCAGATCGACGAGCGGTGCCTGCCGACCCTCGGCCACCTCGATCATGGTGTCGCCGGGGTGGTCCGGCGCGGCCACGACGAACCCGTGGCTCGCCAGCGCCTCGGCGAGGTAGGCGAGCTGCACCCGGCTGCCGGCGCTGCCGTGCGACATGACCACCATCGGGAAGCGGCCGGGCGCGGCCGGGGCCCCCTCCCCCGCGCGGCGGGAAGTGAGTGTCACCCCGTCCGTCACCGGATAGCGCGCGGGTTCGGCGCCGGCGCGGGCCGGATACCACACTGAGGTCACCAGGGGGCGGTTCGGGCGCTTCTCCTCCGTCACCGTCAGGGTCTGGTAGCCGACCGGGTGCTCCCCTGGCTGATCCGGAGCCGGGACCGGGCGGCCCGCCGCGCCGCCCCCGGAGGCCCCGGAGGCTGGCACGGCGGGGGCGGACTCCGCTCCCGCCGTGCCGGCGGTCTCGCGCCCGGACGGGTCGCTCCCCGCGGACGAGGCACCACACGACGGGAGCAGCATCGCGCCGAGTGCCACAGCAGCCGCAAGCAGCAGGCGACCGCGCGCCGCGATGGACGGCCGCCGACCGGTTCGGGGCGGCCGGCGCAACGCGAGTCGCTGCCGGCGCTGGAGCCGCTGCCGGCACTGGAGCCGCTGGGAGGGCGCGCCGGGCCGGGGACACTCCGACGGCGCCGCGTCCGACGCCGCAACCATGGACTGACACTACGCACGGCGACCACGCCGGAGCCAGCGGAAGGATGCCGCCGCCGACGCGCACCAGGTCAGCGGCGGTAGCCGCCGAGGCTCATCACCGTCGTGACGTCGTCGCCACCGTCGCCGCCACCGAGCAGCTCGGCGAGCCGCCGCGGACGGCCGACGTGATAGCCCTGCGCGACCGTGACCCCGATGTCGAGGAGGACCTGCGGCAGCGCCGCCCGGTCCACCCCCTCGGCGATCACGGTCATGCCCGCCGTCCGCGCGATCTGGACGACCGCCTCGACGACAGCGCGGTCGCGCGCACTGGTGTCCACGGTCCGCACCAGACTGCTGTCGATCTTGACGGCCCACAGCGGGAGGTTCCGCAGCGCGATGACGGCCCCGCTGGTCATTCCGAAGTCGTCGAGCAGAACCGGGCAGCCGGCGGCGGTGAGCTGCTCGGCGAGCCGCCGGGCCGCGTCCAGGTTGGCCACCGCGGCGCCCTCGGGAATCTCCAGGGCGAGCCTGGCCGGGTCGACCCGGCTGTCGCGCAGCGTGGAGAGGATGAAGTCGCCGAAGGCCGGGTCCCGCAGGGAGCGGGCGGCCAGGTTGACGTAGACCCGCCCGGGCAGCCCGCTGACGAGGGCGTTCACGGCCCGGAGCACAACCCACCGGTCGAGGTGCAGGCCCAGGTCGGTGTGTTCGGCCGCGGCCAGGAAGCCACGCGGGCCGAGCTCGGGCCAGACCCCGTCCCGCAGCCGGGAGAGCAGCTCGAACCCGACGATCTCCCGGCTGGCCAGGTCGACGACGGGCAGGACGTCCAGCGACATCTGGCCGTTGTCGAGCGCGGCGGCGACCCGGCTGGTGACCGTCACCCGCAGCGCCGCCTCGTCGTACTGCTCACGGGTGAACAGCCGGACCCGGTTGCGCCCGGAGCGCTTGGCCTCGCGCAGGGCCAGGTCCGCCCAGGCGAAGGCGGCCTCACTGCCCGCCGCCAGCTCGAGCGGGACGACGCCGATGCTGACGGTGGCCTGGACGGCGACGTCCTCGGCGGCGGCGGTGCGGGCCGCGACCGCCGCGCAGAGCTGCTCGGCGACGGCCAGGCCCTCACTGCCGCCCCCGGCGGGGAGGACGACGGCGAACTCGTCCCCGCCGAGGCGCCCGAGGCGAGTGCCGTCGGGAAGCTCCTCCCGCAGGGCCTGGGCCACCGCCCGCAGGACGGCGTCACCGATCGAGTACCCCTGCAGGTCGTTGACGTCGGCGAGATGGTCGATGTCGAGGATCAGCAGCGAGCCGTCCGTCGCCTCCGTGCCCGCGACCCTGCTCTCCAGCTCCTCGGCGAGGGCGTAGCGGGTACTCAGACCGGTGAGGGGATCGATGCCGTGGGTGTCGGGACGGGCCTGCTCGGCGAGCGCGGCAGGATCGGCGAGCGCGGCAGGATCGCCCGCGGCCGCGCCAGTGCCTTCCGGGGCAGCGGTGTCGTGGGTGGGCAGGAGCTCGTCGGCCGCGGTGGGGACGGCTGTCTCCCCCAGGCCCGCGGCACCCGCGCCCCCCAGCACGGCCGCCGCAAGTTCCGCGACGACATCCCCCATGAGGTCGCCCGCCAGGTCTCCCGGGACGCCTCTCGTGGGCTCCCCGGAACCGTCCGGCGCGGGCCCGGCGGCGGACGCGGCCGGCAGGCCGGCGCCGAACGCGGTGATCTCCGCGGTCAGATCAACGATCTCGAACAGCAACAGCTCGGACGGCTGGCCGGCGCTCATGTCCCGACAGGAGGCGCGCAGCAGGCGGGGCGAGCCGTCGGGGCCGGTCCAGTCCAGGACGGCCGGCGGGGCGGACGGGTGCAGCCCGGTCAGCGGCAGGCCGGCCTCGGCGACCGCGAGCCGTGCCTCGAACGCCGAGTCGGGGTTCCGCAGGCCGGTSACGAGCTCGACGAGGGCGTCGTTCACCCAGGCGACCCGACCATCCGCGGTGACGATCAGCATGCCGACCGACGACGCAGCCGCGGCCAGGCCCGCAACCCCAGCGATCACCGCACCTCCCGTACCGCGCCGCCCGGAGTGCGCAGTCTAGTGTCCGCATGGCCCAGGTCTGTCAGTCACCGCGCCGTGTCGACTGTTACGCGTCACAGTGCCGCCGCAGGTTCGGGCGAGACGCCCGACACGGTTAACGGCAGGTAACAGACTGCGTTCTGGGTCACATCGGGTCCGGCGTCTCCGGCCTGTCGGTCGCGGCCGGCCGCGGCTCACAGCGTCCCGAGGACACGGGTCACCGAGATCTCCAGCACGACCCGCTGCGGGTTGACCCGTGGGGTCCGGTACCGCTCGGCGTAACGGCGCTCGGCCTCGGCGACGGCGGCCGGCTCGTCCCGGACGACCGCGAGCCCCTCGAGGGTCGACCACCGCCCGCCGTCGATCTGACAGACGGCCACCCGCGCACCCCCGCGCCGGCGCGGCGGACCGTCGACACCCGCGCCACCATTCACAATTACGGACAATTCGCTATCAATACCTATCCCCTCGGGGTCGGTCTCCGCCGATCGGGGGCCCGGCTCGGCCGACGGTCCGGTCGGGTCGAACGCCCCGCGGGCGGCGACGAGGGCGACCTTCCGCGACCCCCGCATGGTGATCACGCGGGCCAGGCCGACCGCCGGCTCGAGCGTCACGCCCACGGGGACGACGTGTGCCGTGCCGTCCGGGCGCACCGTCGTCAGGCTGCAYAGATGCCGCTCGCGCCAGAACTCGAGGAAGGCCGGGCCGCGGCCGCGCAGGTCCATCGTCACGGGCACAGCCTCTCACCTGGCGCGACAGCGGTTACCGAACCGTAAACGCGGATCTGGAAGCGGGTCGGAAAGCGCGATTGCGGCTGTATCGTGCATCCCGTGTCAATGATCCGTACCGCGCGCAAAGCCCGCGTGTCCCGCTTCGCCGTTCCGTTGGTCCTCGTCCCCGCACTCGCGCTTGTCGCTGCCGGCTGCGGATCCGACGATGACGACGAGACCACGGCCGCTCCGCCCGCTGCCACCACGGCCGCCGCGGAGCCCCACACCATCACCGTCTTCGCCGCCGCCTCGCTCACCGAGACGTTCACCGAGCTGGGCAGGCAGTTCGAGGCCGACCACCCGGGTACGACGGTCGAGTTCTCCTTCGCCGCGAGCTCCGCGCTGGCGCAGCAGATCAACTCCGGCGCCCCGGCGGACGTCTTCGCCTCGGCGAGCACGAAGAACATGACCGAGGTCGTGGACGCCGGCAACGCGACCGACCCGAAGACCTTCGCGACCAACTCGCTGGAGATCGCGGTCCCCAAGGACAACCCGGCCGGGATCGACGATCTCGCCGACCTGGCCAACCCCGACGTGAAGGTCGCGCTGTGCGAGGCGCAGGTGCCGTGTGGCGTGGCCGCCACCACGGTGCTGGAGAAGGCCGGCCTTCAGGTCACGCCGGTCACCTTCGGCCCGGACGTCAAGGCCGTGCTGACGACCGTCGGCCTGGGTGAGGTCGACGCCGGCCTCGTCTACCAGACCGACGTCGCCTCGGCCGAGGACAGGGTCACCGGCATCGAGATCCCGGCTGACGTGAACGCGAAGACCAGCTACCCGGTGGCGACGGTGAACGAGTCGAAGGAGGCGGAGACGGCGAAGGACTTCGTCGAGTTCGTCCTGTCCGACGAGGGTTCCGCGGTGCTGACCGAGGCCGGTTTCGGCCCGCCGGCGTGACCACCGGCCGCCTGGCACGGCCGGTGACCCGGCTGACACGGCCCCGGCCGCCGTCGCGCTCCCGGAGCGAGGCACGTGGGCGCGCACCATGGCCCCTGGCCGTGCCGGCGGCCCTTGCCACCCTGTTCCTGCTGATGCCCCTGCTCGCGCTGATCATCCGGGCGCCGTGGGAGTCACTGCCGGACCTGCTGACCGACCCCTCGACCCGGCACGCGCTGTGGCTGTCCGTCCGGACGGCGACGATCACGACTGTCGTCTGCATGCTGTTCGGCATTCCGCTGGCGTGGGCGCTCGCCCGCGCCAGCTTCCCGGGGCGCTCGCTGCTGCGGGCGCTGGTGACCATCCCGCTCGTCCTGCCGCCGGTCGTCGGCGGTGTCTCGTTGTTGCTCGTGCTGGGCCGGCGCGGCATCGTCGGCTCGCACCTCGACGACTGGTTCGGGTTCACGATCCCGTTCACCACCGACGCGGTGATCATTGCTCAGACGTTCGTGGCGATGCCGTTCCTCGTCCTGTCGGTCGAGGGCGCGCTCAGCGCCGCCGACCGGCGGTTCGAGGAGGCCGCGGYCACGCTCGGCGCCAGCCGGGTGACGGTCTTCTTCCGGGTCACGCTACCGATGATCCTGCCGGCAGTCGCCGCCGGTGCGGTGCTCTGCTGGGCCCGGGCGCTGGGTGAGTTCGGTGCGACGATCACCTTCGCCGGCAACTTCCCGAAGACCACCCAGACCATGCCGCTGGCCGTCTACCTGGCCATGGAGGTCGATCCGGACAAGGCGGTCGCGCTGTCCCTCGTGCTGCTGACGGTCAGCATCGTCGTCCTGGTCGCCCTGCGCGGCCGCTGGTGGAACGGTCGGCACACCGTGGGTCTCACATGATCGAGACGTCCGGCCCGTCCGCACTGGAGAAGGCTCCGCCAGGCGCACCGCGCCGCACCGGGCTCGTCGCCCGGATCGGGATCGAGCTCGGCACGCTCGCGCTGGACGCCGACCTGGCTGTCGAGCCGGGCCGCACCCTCGCCGTCCTCGGGCCGAACGGCGCCGGCAAGAGCACGCTGCTCCGGGCGCTGGCCGGGCTCGTCCCGCTGCAGCGAGGACGCATCGAGCTGGACGGCGCCGTCCTCGACGACCCGCAGGCCCACCGGTTCGTCCCTCCCGAGCGGCGCGGCGCCGGCTACGTCTTCCAGGACTACCTGCTCTTCCCGCACCTGTCCGCGATCGACAACGTGGCCTTCGGGCCGCGGGTGCGCCACCGGGTGCGGCGGGCGGCGGCCCGCGCCGCGGCCCGGGAGATGCTCGACCGACTCGGCCTCGCCGAGGTCGCCCACCTGCGGCCCGGGGCGCTGTCCGGCGGGCAGGCGCAACGGGTCGCGCTCGCCCGCGCGCTCGCGCCGGGGCCGGGCATCCTGCTCCTCGACGAGCCGCTCGCTGCCCTCGACGCCGGCACCCGCCTGGAGGTCCGGGCCGAGATCCGCGCGCTGCTGCCGACGCTGGACGTCCCCGTCGTCATGGTCACCCACGACCCGGTCGACGCACTCACACTCGCCGACGACGTCGCCGTGCTGGAGCGGGGCCGGGTGGTGCAGCGCGGCGAACCCGCCGAGGTGATCACCCGGCCGCGCACGCCGTACGTCGCCCGCCTCGCCGGCCTCAACCTGTTCCCGGGCACCGCCGCCGGCGGCGTGGTCACCCTCGACGCGACCGCCGACCGGCCCGTCACCCTGCCGGCCCCGCCGGGCACGGTGGACGGGTCGGTGCTGGTGGCGCTGCGGCCGTCCGAGATCGGGGTGCACCGCAGCGAGCCCGGTGCCGCACCCGGCACCCAGGTGCTCACCGGCCCGGTGACCTCGGTGGAGACGCTCGGCGACCAGGTGCGGGTGCAGGTCGCCAGCACCCCCGCGGCACGGGCCGAGATCCCCGCCCGGCGGCTCGCCGAACTGCGGCTGGTCCGTGGGACGCCGGTCTGGCTCACCGTCGACGAGGGCCGTTGGGACGTCTACAGCCAGGGCGGCGCGGCCCCCTGACCAGCCAGGCCGACCAGCCAGGTGCACAGCCCGTCCCGCCCGGCCGCTCCGCATGCACGGCGGACCCGCCGCACGCGGGTTCTGTCGGGTTCGCTACAGTTCCAGGCGTTGCGAGGGGGGAGATCACCCAAAGGAGTCTCCATGGCCCCGGTCCGTAAGGCCGTCGCCAGCGCAGCTACCGCGGTCGCCCTGATGGCAGCCGTCGCGTCCTGCCGATCCGGCCCGGGCGGTTCGCCCGGTGGCGGATACCACCCGCCCACCCCGGCACCGAGCGTGAGCGCCTCGGCGTCCACCGCTCCCACACCAGGGACCCCGGGCACGACCACTCCGGCCGCGCCGACGACGGCGCCGGCCACGACCGCACCGGGCGGGCCCACCACGGCGCCGCCGACCATCCCGCCGGCGCCGACGTCCCGCCCACCCGTCCCGACGACCCGCCCGCCGGTACCGACCACGCCGCCGGGCAACCCGCCGACGCAGAACCCCCCGCCTCCGCCGCCGGCCACCACGCCGCCGGCGAACCCGCCGGGGACCGGCACCCCACAGGACGAGATCCTGCGGCTCACCAACGTCGAGCGGCAGAAGGCCGGCTGCGGCCCGCTCCTGTTCGACGCCAGCCTGACCGCCGCGGCCCAGGCGCACTCCGCGGACATGGCGACGAACAACTACTTCAGCCACACCGGCCAGAACGGCAGCACCGCGGGCAGCCGGGCCCAGGCCGCCGGCTGGCCGAACGGCTACGTCGGCGAGAACATCGCCGCCGGCTCGACGACCCCGGCAGCCACCATCCAGATGTGGATGAACAGCTCCGGGCACCGGGCGAACATCCTCAACTGCGCGTACACGCACCTCGGCGTCGGCTACGCCCAGGGTGGCGGCACCTACCGCTACTACTGGACGCAGGCCTTCGGCCGCCGGTAGGCCGAACCTCCGGCCTGACGGACGGCCCGGGGTGCCACGTCGTGGTGCCCCGGGCCGTCCCGGTGCGCGGGCTTCCGGTGCGCGGGCGGTGGGCCAGTCGGCTCGTGGTCGATGGGGTCAGCGCTCGACGTGGCCCAGCGGGCGGTCCGGGGCGACCCGGTCGCGCAGGGCACGCTTCACCGCGGACGGCTCGGGGAAGCCCTGCTCCGCCCGGTCCCAGAGCACCTCTCCGTCCACCCGCACGGTGAACACGCCGCCCGTGCCGGGGACGAGGGCGACCRCACCCAGCTCGGCCTCGAACGTGGTCAGCAGCTCCTGTGCCAGCCAGGCCGCCCGCGGCAGCCACCTGCAGCGGGTGCAGTACTCGATCTCCACCCGGGGGCGTTCCTGCCTGGCCTCACCGGTCACGGCCGACCCCTACCCCGTACGTTCCCGCCCACCCCGTGGGGTCCCCGTCCCGTGCGTTCCCGCCCGTGCGTCGCCGCCCCGTGCGTCGCCACCGCGAGCGGTCAGGCGCCGAGCATGGCGAGCCACTGCTTGGAGCTCGTCGGCCGGAAGACGTAGTTCATCTTGCGCACCACGCTGAGCTCGGCCGAGGACTCCGCCGAGTACCGGTGGCCCGGGTAGACGGTCACGTCGTCCGGCAGCGTACCGAGGCGCCGCAGGCTGTCGTACATCTTCGCCGCGTCGCCGCCGGGGAAGTCCATCCGCCCGCAGCCCTCGAGGAACAGCGTGTCCCCGGCGACGAGGCGGCCGTCGACGAGGAAGCACTGGCTGCCCGGGGTGTGCCCCGGTGTGTGCAGCAGCCGGATGTCCACCGAGCCGACGGTGACCACGTCGTCATCGTCGTGCTCGACGAGCTCGGCCGCGCCCACACCCGTCCCGCGCCGCACCCACTCCGCCTCGTCCCGCTGCAGGTGGATCGGGACGGAGGTGCGTTCCAGCAGCTCGCGGATGCCCTCCAGCTCGATGCCGAAGGCGGTGCCGCCCACATGGTCGGCATGGTGGTGGGTGACCAGCGCCCCGGTCAGCCGCATGTCGTCGGCGGCGAGCACGTCGAGCAGGTCCCCCACCCGGTAGGCGGGGTCGACCACGACGGCCTCCCCGGTCTCCCGGTCACCGATCAGGTAGACGAAGTTGACCATCTGCGTCGCCGCGGGGTCACCGACCGCGAAGTCACGACCGGACAGAAGCTGACGGAAGTACAGGCGCTCGCTCACACCGTGAGCCTACGGAGCCCCGCCCCGCCGCTCCAGAACCCCCGACCACCCACCCGTGGCCCGGCGCAGTCCTACGGCTGCTCCGCCAGGTGGTCGGCGATGTCGTCCAGCAGGCGCCGGCAGCTGCGGGCGCCCACCAGCGTCGCCACCGCCTGGCCGTCGCGGACGACGACCATGGTCGGCATGGCCAGCACGCCGTAGGCGAGCGCGGTCCGCGGGCTGGCGTCGACGTCCACCTCGACGACGCGCAGCCGGCCGGCCAGCTCGGACGCGACCTGGCGCAGGATCGGTCGCATCATCCGGCAGGGCGGGCACCAGTCGGCCTGGAAGTCGATCAGCACCGGGACCGGGGACCGCAGCACGGCGGCCGCGAAGGTGTCGTCGTCGACCTCCCACACCACACCGTCGGCGGCGGATCCGGGCACCCCCGACGCGACCACGGGTACAGACACGGACATCTCGGGCGCGGACATCTCGTGAACAGGCATGAGACAGCTCCCTCAGAGCATGGCCGGCCCGCCTGCCCGCAGCGGCGGGCCGGCGAGACGACAGACGTGATGACAGAGACGACAGACGTGATGACAGAACGGAAACGCGGCGGCGGTCAGGTACCGGGCTGAGCCGGGAACAGAACGCACCCCGGCAGCGCGGGCGGGACGTCCCCCTGGCCGCGGGCACCACGGCACGCCGTGTCGAGCTGGGCGGCCAGCCGCTCCCGCGAGTGCCGCAGCCGGGCGATCTCGGCGTCGACCTGCGCGATCCGGCGGCGGTAGCCCTCGATCGAGTCCACGCAGGCGTCGCTGGTCCCCTCCCCCGTCCGCAGGCACTCGACGAAGGGACGGGTCTCGGCGAGCGCGAACCCGTCCGCCACCCGCGCGCGGATCTCCTCGACCGCGCGCAGGTCCGCGGCGCTGTAGTCGCGGTAGCCGTTGGCGAGCCGACGGGCGGCGAGCAGCCCGCGCTCCTCGTAGTGCCGCAGCGCGCGGGTGCTCGTCCCCGCGAGCCGCGCCAGCTCACCGATGCGCATCCCGGTGACCTCCGCCCTCCACCCGTGGCCGAGCCGTGCCGTGCGGTGCCGCCCGGCCCCGGTCTCGTCGTCGTCCTCGACGCTAGAGGTTCACGCGCACGTCAGGGCAAGCCCGCGCCGGGGGCGATCCGCCGTCGAACAGATCGGCGTCCGGGCAGGCCGTGTCGGGGCAGGCGCCGGAGCAGGCCGCGTCGGTTCAGCTGGACGACCAGGGCGACCTCGGGCGTACCCGGTACAGACCGGACGGTTACATTCGCAAGGTGACGGAGGGTACGCGCCGAACGGGCCGGCCTGCTTCCGCGCCCGCCATCACCGGCGCGACCGTTCGCACACCCGCCTCGCACATCACCCCGCGCCAGCTTGCCTACTGGCGGCGCTCCGGCCTGGTTCGTCCGGGGCGCGGCGAGCTGACCCAGGCGCGGGCGGTCGCCGCGCTGCGCCGTGCCGGCCTGAGCCCGCGGCAGATCCGCCGGGCGGCGGAGCGCCTGCGCCTGCTGACCGGATCCGACTCCGCCGCCGGGGGGCTGTCCGGTGCGTCGCCGGCGTCAGCGGCGTCGCCGGCGGCGGGCAGGCCGGGGACGTTGCGCTTCGCCGTGTACGGCCAGGAGCTCTTCGTCCAGCGCGCCGGCGGGGCCTGGGAGGGGGACCGCGCTCCGGGCCAGCTGATCCTGGACGGCGTCGTCCCGCTGGTCCTGGTCGACGGGGTCGCGGTCGGACCGCTGCCGGGTGGGATCCCGCCGAGTGCCGCGGCGCCGCGCGCCGGCTCCGGCTCCGCGACGGCRCCGCCCCGCACACCGCCGCGGGCCGGTCCCGCCGGCGTCTCCGGCCGCGACCAGATCCGTCTGTTTCTGGACCGACAGCGGGATCTCGACCGACCCGACCACTGACCGCACCGGGCATCCCACGCATACGTTCCGCTACCGGATGAATGGTCCTGAATACCGGGATGGCCAGGCCAGGCGCCCTAGACTGAGCGGGTGACCGATTGCAGTCGACGTCCCGAAGCCTGCCGGCCAGCCCGTCCAGCGGCGCTCTCGGCACGGTGACGACACCCCGTCCGCACTCGCCGGAGCCCGCCGTCGCCGGCTCTGCCTCCACCGGCGGCCGGGCCGGGCGCGGGGCTCCCCGCCCGGTGCTGCTGACCGTCGACGACGACGTGAACGTCTCCCGGGCGGTCGCCCGTGACCTGCGGCGCCGGTACGGCGGCGACTACCGCATCGTGCGCGCCGAGTCGGGCGCGCAGGCGCTGGAGGCGCTGGGCGAGATCAAGCTGCGCGGGGACGAGGTCGCCATCCTCCTCGCCGACTACCGCATGCCGGGCATGAACGGCATCGAGTTCCTCGAGCAGGCGATGGACCTGTTCCCCGTCTCCCGCCGGGTGCTGCTCACCGCCTATGCGGACACCAGCGCCGCGATCGACGCCATCAACGTCATCGATCTCGACCACTATCTGCTGAAGCCCTGGGACCCGCCGGAGGAGAAGCTCTACCCCGTCCTGGACGCCCTGCTCGACGCCTGGCTGGCCACCGACCGGCGGCCCGTCGCCGAGACCCGGGTGGTCGGGCACCGCTGGTCGGCACGGTCCTACGAGGTGCGCGACTTCCTGGCCCGCAACCACGTTCCCTACCGGTGGTACCTGGCGGACGAGCCGGAGGGCGAGCGCCTGCTGGCCGCCGCCGGCGCCTCGCCGGACGCGATCCCCTGTGTCATCACCACCGACGGCACCGCGCTGGTCAACCCGAGCGACGGCGAGCTCGCCAGCCGGGTCGGGCTGGCGACCGCGCCCGCCGGCGACTTCTACGATCTCGTCGTCGTCGGCGGTGGCCCGGCGGGCCTCGGCGCGGCGGTGTACGGGGCCTCCGAGGGGCTGCGGACGCTGCTCGTCGAACGGCACGCGACCGGCGGCCAGGCCGGCCAGAGCTCACGGATCGAGAACTACCTCGGCTTCCCCGACGGCGTCTCCGGCTCCCAGCTCACCGACCGGGCCCGCCGGCAGGCGGTCAAGTTCGGCGCGGAGCTGCTGACCACCGCCGACGTGGTGGCCCTGGAGGCCGCGGGCCCCGCCCGGCGGCTGGTCCTCGGGGACGGGGGCAGCATCGACGCACACGCGGTCATCCTCGCCACCGGTGTCTCCTACCGGCAGCTCGACGCCCCCGGCCTGAACGACCTGACCGGCCAGGGGGTGTTCTACGGCTCCGCGCTCACCGAGGCGCCGAGCTGCAGCGGCGAGAACGTCTACGTCGTCGGCGGTGCGAACTCGGCCGGCCAGGCGGCGATGTACTTCGCCCGGCACGCGAAGTCGGTGACGATGCTCGTCCGGGRCCGGGGGCTGGAGGCGTCCATGTCCCACTACCTCATCGAGCAGATCGCGGCCGTGCCGAACATCCACGTCCGCGCCTGCACGGAGGTCATCTCCGGGCACGGCACCGACCACCTGGAAGGCCTGGTCCTTCGGGACAACGCCACGGGCGAGACCGAGCGGGTCGACACCCAGTGGCTGTTCATCTTCATCGGCGCCGCGCCCCGCACCGACTGGCTGGACGGGGTCGTCGCCCGGGACGAGCACGGCTTCGTCCTGGCCGGCCCGGATCTCGTCGTCGACGGGCGGCGGCCGGCGGGCTGGGGCGCCGAGCGGGACCCCTACCACCTGGAAAGCAGCCTGCCCGGGGTGTTCGTGGCCGGCGACGCCCGGGCCGAGTCGGTCAAGCGGGTCGCCTCGGCCGTCGGCGAGGGCGCGATGGCCGTCGCCCTCGTGCACCGCTACCTGGCGAAACGCTGAGAGGAGGCCGCATGGCGGGCGAGACGGCAGGTGAGCCGGCGGGCGGCGCCCAGGCCGGCACGGCAGACGGCACGGCAGACGGCACGGCAGACGGCACGGCAGACGGAGCCCAGGTCATGGGCCAGGCGTGCGTCAAGGGCACCGCGATGCCCTGAGACATCGACGAGCTGCGCAGCCTGTTCCTCTTCGAGAAGCTCACCGACGACCAGCTCGCGTGGATCTGCCGCAACGGCCACGTCGAGCTGATCGAACCCGGCCCGGTCTTCCTCGAGGGCGAGCCGGCCACCTGCTTCTACGTGCTGGTCGAAGGCACTCTCGTCCTCACCCGGCGGGTCGGCGACGACGACGTCGAGGTCACCAGGACCAGCCAGCGCGGCGCCTACTCCGGGGCCTGGTTCGCCTACCTCGAGGACCGGGTGCCGCAGGTCTACACCAACTCCCTGCGGGTCACGGCCCCGTCCCGGTTCGTCGTGCTGGACGGCACGGCGCTGTCGCGGCTCATGCGCGACTGGTTCCCGATGGCCGTCCACATGCTGGAGGGGCTGTTCTTCGGGCAGAAGAACCTCCAGCAGCTGACCGGGCAGCGCGAGCGGCTCCTCGCGCTCGGGTCGCTGTCCGCCGGGCTGACCCACGAGCTCAACAACCCCGCCGCCGCCGCGGTGCGCGCCACCGTCTCGCTGCGGGAACGGGTAGCCGGCATGCGGCACAAACTGGGGATGATCGCCGCCGGCCCGTACGACCGCCCGGCGCTGGAAGCCCTGATCGGCCTGCAGGAGGACGCCGCCGAACGGGTCGGGAAGGCGCCCGCCCTGACGCCGATGGAGACCAGCGACCGCGAGGACGCCGTCGCGGACTGGCTCGACGACCACGGTGTCACCGGCGGCTGGGAGCTGGCGCCGACCTTCGTCCAGGGCGGCATCGACGTCGACTGGCTGGAACGGGTCGCCATCACCGTCTCCCCGGAGATCCTCGAGGGCGCCGTCCGCTGGCTGACCTACACGGTCGAGAGCGAACTGCTCATGAAGGAGATCGAGGAGTCCACGAACCGGATCTCCGGCCTGCTCGCGGCGACCAAGCAGTACTCCCAGCTCGACCGGGCGCCCTACCGCCAGGTCGACGTGCACGAACTGCTCGACAGCACCCTCACCATGCTCGGCGGCAAACTCGCCGGCATCCGGGTCGTCCGCGAGTACGACCGGACCCTGCCGGAGATCCCCGTCCACRCCGCCGAGCTCAACCAGGTCTGGACGAACCTCATCGACAACGCCACCGCGGCGATGGGCGGCTCCGGAACCCTCACGGTCGCCACCTCCGCGGACAACGACGATCTCGTGGTGGAGATCCGGGACACCGGCACCGGTGTCGCGCCGGACATCCAGGAACGGATCTTCGAGCCGTTCTTCACGACGAAGGCCGTCGGCGAGGGCACCGGGCTCGGTCTCGACATCTCCTGGCGCATCGTCGTCAGCCGCCACCACGGCAACCTCACGGTCACCTCGGTGCCCGGCGACACCCGCTTCCGGGTCGCCCTGCCGCTGCGCCCGGACCTCGACCCCGCGGAGGCCGTCGAAGCAGCCGCCGCTGCGGAACCCGGGACCGGGACTGCGGCCGGGGCAGCGACAGGGGCCACGCGAGGCTGACCGAGCGCGGTCGCGATCTCAGAGCAACGCCCCCAGGACCTCGTTCAGGATCCCGTTCGCCGCCCCAGGAACCCCACGCGCAGCGCGTTGTGCAGACCCGGGTGGCTGAGAACCGCCATGGGCACGCGCAGACCGGGTATTGCGACGGCGGCACGGGACAGCGACATCGGCCCGGGTATGCGCTCAGCCGGAGCGCCGATCCCCCGGAGAAGCCCCTCGAAAGCCTGCCGTTCCCAAAGCCCCGGGCACACCCACACCGGCGGCCTACCGTTCAATGACGACGAGTTCGGTATCCGCCATCTTCGCGGGCTGGCGAGGCGTGAAATGGACAAGGCGCCGGATGTCCGGGCGGTGACGAGCAGGGCGAGGACCACACCGCCAATCACGAATGTTCAAGGACGAGGTCCGGCACGGTCGAATGGAGTTCCTGGATCAGGAGATCGGTGGAGCGCCGAGGGTGGGACTGCTGACATCGTCTCGACCGAGAAGCCGGCCACTCCCCGCCGGGGGCGACCGGAGCACTCGACGTCGTCACGAAGATCACTGACCAGTCGGGCTCGGTCGACGTCTTCTACAAACAGTAGACGGTTACGCGGAGCCGATGGACGCGGTCAGCGCGGCTCTCGACGCCGTGGCGACCGTGTTTCCCGAGGAGCGCCGCGAGCACGCCCGGCAGCGCCAGGCCGTGATCGACGCCAACCCGGCCCTTCAGGAGCGTGAGCTGCTCAAACTCGCGTCGCTGGCCGCTGCGACGGCAGCCGCGCTGCGCCAGCGCGGCGTCGCTGACCCGGATGCCAGCCTCGCCGGAGAGGCAGCCATGGTGGTCTTCAGGATCGCGTTCGCGCGCTGGATCGCGGAGTTCCCTCGGGGCCCGGCGAGGTCGGAGGCGCCGCCCGCAGGCAGCACGCCGTCCGCCAGCCCTGGTCCCGTTCACTCCAGCGCAGGCGCGGCAACGGGCAACCCCGGGGTCCGCGACGGCCACGACGACCGCGACGACCGCGGGGCCCGTGACGGCCGCGATGGCCAGGGAAGGCACGGCGGGGACGACGACTGACCATTCGGGCAAACCCGTAGGAACGCCACGCCCCAGCCGGAGAACGGCAGCTCGATTTGCGGGTGGTCGCCCGTTACGCTGCGCGCGCCAACGGCGACCACCCAGACGAGTCGAGGAGCTCCCGTGCGTCCGACCCGGACCCCCGTCGGCACCCGTCGGCTCCGCCGCCCGCCCGGCCGCATTCCTGTCGCCGGGCGCCGCTTCGTCGGATTCCTGGCCACCGCTGCCCTGACCACCGTGGCCCTGGCCGCCGGATTCTGCCTGCCGGCGGCCCCCGCGGCATCCACCTCCGCGCTCTTTCCCTTCCCGCCCCCGCCAGTGCTCACCACCCCCGAACCCGCACCAACCGAACCCGCGACCTCCGAATCTCCGACCATCGGACTTCCGGCCGCCCAGTCTCCGGTCACCGAACCTCTGGCCGCCGAGCCTTCGGCCGCGGAGCGGGCTGCGCCGGCGACGACCCCGATCACCGGCGGTATGCGGGGACATCCGTTCCTGTCCCTCGTCATCCCGCCGGTCACCGCCGTGGCCGCCGCCGGCTACGAGGAGAGCGAGTACCAGCTCGAAGGCGTGGCCCGCCCGTACCGGACCGCCGGTGCCCGCGCCGCCGACGGCTACTGGCAGGCCCAGCCCGGCGAGACCGCCCCGTACCGGACGAGGCTGCTCGTCGAGCGGCCGCGCGACCCGGCGCGGTTCAACGGCACCGTCGTCGTCGAGTGGCTCAACGTCACCGCCGGCACGGAGACCCCGACCGACTTCGGCTATGCCCACCAGGAGCTGGTTCGCGGCGGCTATGCCTGGGTCGGGGTGTCCGCACAGTCCGTCGGCGTGAACGGCATCCTCGGTCTGCGGGCCTGGGACCGGGGGCGTTACGGGTCGCTGAGCCATCCCGGCGACGCCTATTCGTACGACATCTTCACCGATGCCGCGCGGGCGGTGYGGAACCCGGACGGACCGCTGCGCGGCCTCCCGGTCGCCACGGTGCTGGCGGACGGCGAGTCCCAGTCGGCGGCCCGGCTCCTCGCCTACCTCAACGCCGTGCATCCGCTGGTCCCGCCGGCCGACCGGTTCGACGGGTTCCTGGTGCACAGCCGGGGCCCGTACGCGGCGCCCCTCGGCGACTCGTCGGCGGACGCCCAGGACTCGCTGCGCCCGACCCTGATCCGCACCGATCTGGAGGTCCCGGTGCTGGTGGTGGAGGCGGAGAGTGATGTGCGGGCGGGCCCGTTCACGTACCTGGACGCCCGCCAGCCCGACACCACGTACCTGCGGACGTGGGAGGTGGCCGGCACCGCCCACCTGGACCGCTTCGTCATGGACTTCGTCGACCCGCTGATGGCGCGGGAGCTGAACTCGTCCAGCGGCAAGGACTGTGCCAGGCCGGTCAACGACGCTCCCCAGTTCCTGGTGATGAACAGCGCTGTGCGGCTCCTGGCCCGGTGGGCACGGGACGGCACTCCCCCGCCGCAGGCACCGAGGATCACCACCACACCGGACGGCCGCATCGCCCGCGACGAGGACGGCAACGCGCTCGGCGGTGTGCGGCTGCCTGCGCTGGACGTCCCCACCGCGACGCTGTCAGGGGAGGGTGAGGGACTGTGCGTCCTGTTCGGGGCGACCACGCCGTTTGACGGCGAGCGGCTGGCCCAGCTCTACCCCGATCTGGGCAGCTACGGGCAACGGCTGGCGGAGGCAGCCCAGGCCGGCGTCGACGGCGGCTTCATCCTCCCGGAGGATGCCGCCGCGCTGCTCGGGCGCTGAGCCCGGGGCCCTCCGGCACCGGGCCGCCGGGCGCCGGCAGCTCGACCCGGCGTTACTGCAGGTAGCCCTCGACCTGGGTGCTGGAGCCGGCGCGGGCCTCGTCCGGGTCCTCGCCGGCTCCGCGGGCCGCGCGGCGGCGGCGCAGCAGATCCCAGCACTGGTCGAGGGTCTCCTCGAGTTCGGTGAGGCGGTCGGTCTCCGCGTCGGAGTCGATCTGGCCACTGCTGCGCCGGGAGCGCAGCTCGTGCTCCTCCGCCACCAGGGAGTCGATGCGCGCGAAGATCGCTTTGTCGTCCATCGGCCTCAGCCAACCACGCCGCGGACCGGGGCACCAGTCGGTCCCGGGCCACGGCCGGCGGCCGAGGTCGGCGGCCGGCGCGCCGTCGGTCAGTCGCGGATCTGCTGGGACAGGTACTCGGTGGCGCCGAGCTGGGAGATGAGTTCGAGCTGGGCGTCGAGCCAGTCGATGTGCTCCTCCTCGGACGTCAGGATGTCCTCGAGGAGCACGGCCGATCCGACGTCGCCCTTTGTCCGGAACAGCGCGATCGACTCGCGGAGCAGGTCCACCGCCTCGGTCTCGTGCGTACGGTCGAGACCGAGCTGCTCGGGAACCGTTTCCCCGATGCGCAGGGTGTGCAGTCGCTGGAGGTTCGGCAGACCGCCGAGGTAGAGCACGCGGTGGATGATTCGATCAGCGTGCTTCATCTCGTCGATCGACTCATGATAGTAGTGCTCGGAAATGTGCTTGTATCCCCAGTTCCGCTRCATTCTCGAATGCAGGAAATACTGGTTGACGGCGGTCAGCTCATTCGTCAGAACCGCGTTCAGTCTCTCGACGATCTGTTCGTCGCCACGCACCGCCGGTAACCTCCAGCAATATCACCCGGCGACCCCCATGAAACGTCCCGGCGGATATGCGGCGGCAGCACCTTCAGACTAGGCAGACCCTCGACCGGCATGCCGGAAGGCCGCATGACGAACATGCGGCGGATCCCGCAGACGGCCGCGGGCACCCGCACCGACCCCACCGAGATCACGTCCCAGGAGGCCCCGGTGGGTCTCTAGGCTGATCTGGCAACCGGACGACGCCGACGCGGCATCGCCTCATCGAGCAGGCCATCGATCTCCTCGAGGCAGCCGCCGCACCCTGTGCCGGCGTCACACCTCGCACCGATCTCCTCCGTGTCACAGGCGCCCGAAGCAATCACGCTACGTAGCGTCCGGTCGGAGACAGCAAAGCATGAACAGACGAGCACCGCACCTCACCACGCCCGGAGTCGTCGGGGCCGAAACCACCGAGAGAGTGGACCGTTGCCGTTCCGGGGGACCCCTTCGCACCGAGGTTCAGGCTTAGCTAAGGCTTCCCTTATCGATAGAGTGCCACGGAACGGACGGTGGGCGCAAGAGAGCCTTACCTACCTCACACACGGACCGCGATGATCCGATGCGCAGAGCAACCACACGGGCGCCATTCCGTGGCGGCACGAACAAGGTGTCCGTGCACGACTACCGGGGCGGGGCCGGGCAGTCCGGATCCCGACTGAGCCGGGATCCGGTCCGCGGGCGAGGCCGGGCTGTCAGGCCTGGCTGTCAGGCCTGGCTGGCCGGGCGGTCGGCGCCGGGCACCAGCGCGACCGCGGCGTCCGGTTCGGTCACCCGGAAGGTGAAGCTCTCCTCCAGGTACAGCTCCACCTCGTCCAGCGTGTGGGACGAGTAGCCGGCGGAGAGGTCCTGGCCGGACTCGAAGACGAAGTCCCCGCCCCGCTGGCTCAGCACCACCGCGCCGTGGATCCCCGGCGCCCGCACCACCGGGCCGTCGAGAATCTGCTTGAGGTGGCTGATCAGCAGGTATCCGCCGTGCTCGGTGGCCTCCAGGATCGCGGTGTAGCCGTCGGGGTCGACGGCCAGCCCGTACGGCCCGCCGATACCGGCCCGGTGCAGCAGGGCGACCGCCTTGGCGACTGTGCGCGGGTAGGAGTCGGTGTCCACCCCCAGCTCCAGCTGGGGATGGGAGGACGCCTCGGCGATGCCGACGATGCCGGCCTCGGCATTGCCGTGGAAGACGACCGAGTTCTCGGTCACCGCCACCCGCCGGGCCGCCTCCTCCAGGCCGGAGAAGTCGATGTCGTCGGCGCCCCGGTCGATCGCCTCCAGCTCCCCGCGGTCGACGGTGAACGGCGCCCGCAGCTCCATGACGGGCAGCACCTGACGCAGCCGGGCGCGCACACCGTCACCGAGCCGCGACTGCAGCGGCGCGACCCGCCCGAGCGGGGTGGCCGAATAGGACCAGCCGTGCGGACCGGCGAAGTCGACCAGCTTGCGGGCGGCGAGATTCGTCGTCAGCCGCCCCCGGGCCTCGTCGTCGATGGCCTTCCAGCCCGCCTCGGTCAGGGGTGCATGGCCACGCAGTAGATGGTTCACTCGCTCACACCTCTCAGGCTTCCGATCCCCAGCGAGCCGTCCGACGGCTCCGCGGCCCGCGCCGAGGCGTCTCCGTCAACGCCCTCGTCACTCACCGCCGCCTCCTCGACCTCCGTGACCGGAACCGAGGTGAACAGATACGTACGCAGCTGCGAGTCCAGCACCGGGTCACGGCGACGCAGCCACTCCAGCGTCATCGCCGCGTGTTCCTTCTCCTCGTCCCGGTTGTGCGCCAGCAGCGCGGCCAGCTCCGGGTCCGTGGCCGCCTCGACCCGCTGGTCGTACCAGTCAATGGCCTCCAGCTCCTCCATCAGCGACGCGATCGCCCGGTGGCGGTCGATCGTTCCTGGTGAGAGGGCTCCGGACTGCTCATGCAGCCCCATACTGTTCTCGCCCATAGCGCACTACCTACCACGCCAGGCCCGATCCATCCCCGATCATCGCCCGCTGTTCACCGTGGCACACCGCCGATCGGCGCGACCCGGCATGCCCACGACCGCTGCGTGATCGGCGCGTCACCGGTACCGGTGCGGCCCCGGTCGGGGCGACCTCAGGACGGGCTCAAGGACGGGCTCAGAACAGCACGCGCGGGACGGGGCTCAGTCCGCGAGCGGGGTGACGTCCACCCGCCGGTTCTCGGCCCGGCCGGAGACCGTGGCGTTGTCGGCGACCGGCCGGGCCGGGCCGAAGCCGGCGGCCCGGACCCGCTCCGCGGGCACGCCCCGCAGCACCAGGTACTCACGGGCCGCGCTGGCCCGGTCGACCGAGAGCGCCTGGTTGAGCGCGAGCGGACCGGTGCTGTCCGTGTGGCCCCCGACGAGAACGGTGAGATCACCGGGAAGCAACGCGCGGGCCACCTTGTCGAGGCCGGCGCGCACGGCGGCGTCCAGGGTCGCGTCATCGATGGCGAAGGTCAGGCGCGTGCCCTCCAGCGCCACCCGCAGCGCGGCACGGGTGCCGTCAGCGGTCCCGCCTGTCGCACCGCCGGTTGTGCTGCCGGCCGTGCTGCCGGTTGTGCTGCCGCCGGTGGCGGAGTCAGCCGCCTGGCCGGCCGGCCTGGCGACGCCCGTCTCCGGGTCCAGCACGACGGTGGCGCCGGCCCCGACCGCCAGCCGGTTGTCCAGCGAGGCCCCCGGGAGCCACGGCTGCACCGCGGCCAGCACCTCGGCACCGATCGTCGCGCGAGCCGCCGCGTCGGGCGCCCCGCCCTGCAGGACCAGAGAGGAGCCGTCGATGGTCACCGACCGCGCGCCGGCCTGCCGGCCCAGCGCCGTGGCCACCTCACCGAGAGCCTCCAGGACCGGAGTGGCCACCTGCGGATCGACGGTGACGGTCGCCGAAACGGCCCCGCCGGACGCGTCCGCGGCGGAACCGAGCAGGTCGGCCCGGGTCGCACTGTCCGGAACGGTGGCGCTCAGGGCCAGCCCGGACGGGGCCCCGCCGTCCCCGCTCACCCCGATGACCAGCGGGCGGGAGGGCTCGGCGGCGACGACCGCGTCACCGGCCAGCCGGACGGAGCCGGCACCGAAGACGGCAGCCGCCGCCTGGGCCTGGCGCGCCTCCTCGGTGCTGTCGAAGCGGCCGTGGAGCACGACGTCCCGCCCGTCGACGCTGACCCATGCCCGGGCCGCGCCACTTGCCCGGACGGCCTCGGTCGCCCGATCGGCCAGGTCGCCCTCGATCGGGCCGCGACGCAGCCAGAGGGCGACCAGGGCGAGCAACAGCCCCGCGAGAACCAACGCGACGACAAACGCAACCGGACGGGGGCGCCGGAGGAGCGCCACCGAGGGCGAGGACATGAGGTGCTCCGGGCTCGATGTGGGACGGGACGGAGGTCAGGCTGACCTGCCCGGGGCCGGTGAACCGACGGGTGCGCCGCCGCTTCCACGACGTGCGCGAGGCCCCTGGGCCGCGACGCAGATCATCACATCGCTCCGCAACTTTCGCACATCCCCGACATCGGGAACGCACCGGGTGAAGGTGACGGAAAAAGTGTGGGCGCCGGCCCGCTCAGGCCTCGCTGAGCCGCGTCCGGGTGGGCGCCGGCCGTCCGGTCGGGTGCTGGGCCGCCGGAAGGCGGGCCGCCGGGAGCTCCCCGGAGTGCGCGGTCGCGGCCCCGCCGTCCGCCGGATCCCCGCCGGGCGGCCTGGTGACCGCCTCCGCCTCCACCTCCGCGCCTGCTCTCCCACCGGGCTCGGCCGCCGTCAGGGCCACCCGCTCCGGCTCCGTGGCCTCCGTCGCGGCCGGTGGCGCTCCGGCGACCGGCGACCGGGAGCCGTCGGCCGGAGGCGGCGGGGAGCTGTCCGGCCGCCGGACTCCGCGCCGCGCCGTGACGGCCAGGGCGAGCAGCGCGCTCACTCCGAGCACAGCCCAGCCGGCGACGGCGTCCAGGATGTAGTGGTTCGAGGTGGCCATGACGATGAACACCGTCGCGGCCGGGTACAGGCAGCCGAGCACCCGCACGACCGGCGTGCGGGCGAACCGGGCCAGCAGGACACCGCACCACAGCGCCCACGCGCAGTGCAGGGAGGGCATGGCGGCGTACTGGTTGGCGAGGCCCTCCAGGCCGTCCGGCGCGGCGCTGGCACCGCCGCTCCACCATCCCCAGGCCTCGAAGTGGGACATGGTGTCGACATAGGACGTCCCGGGCAGCAGCCGCGGCGGCGCGGTGGGGAACAGGAAGAACCCGCACAGCGAGATCAGCGTGGTGAAGACCAGGGTCCACCGGGCTCGGACGTAGCGGCCGGGATGGCGCCGGTACATCCAGACGAGCAGCGCCGGGGTCACCACGAAGTGCAGCGTGGCGTAGTAGTAGCAGCACAGGACCGCCAGCGCCGGGACGCCCTGCAGCCAACGGTTGAGGCCGAGCTCGATGTCGAGGCCCAGGCGTTCCTGCAGGTGCAGGATGTCCCAGCCCAGCCGGGTCGCACCGGCCTCGGACGAGTCGGCCGCGCCCCGGGTCGCCGTGTAGGTGTAGTAGAGGGTCACCAGCATGACGGCCTCGACCCACAGGTGCGGCAGCCCGGTCGTCGGGCTGATCAGGCGCCTTCGCCACCGGCCCCGCACCTGGTCGCCCGCCGGCCCCCCGCTGTGGCCCGGTTGGCCGTTCCGGCCTGGCGCGTTGCCGTGGCCTGGCTCGCCGCCCGGGTCCACGTCCTCGTCCAACTGGTCCTTGCGGCTCGTCCGATCCACCGCGCCTCGACTTCCGGTCCGACTTCCAGCTCGCCGTGTCCGACTCGCTTCGTCCAGCTTGCGCCGTCAAGCCAATCACGGGCAGCCGATCACGAACGCAAGGGCGGGTGGCCACGGAGGAACAACTCCGTGGCCACCCGCCCGGGAACCTCAAGCCGCTCGGGTCGTGCCGTGGTCAGTTCCCGGCGGCCGAGGTGGTGGCCCCGGGAACACTGCCGGCCAGCGGCCCGCCGGCCGGGGACTCCTCGACCGGCAGCGCGCTGCCCGCCTTCCAGGTCTCCCACGGGACGGACCACTCGTTCCCAAGCTGGGAGGTCTCCGCCGGCCGCCCGGTGTTGCTGATGTCGATGATGTCGCCGAACCGACTGAAGTTGTAGAACCACTCGGCGTCGGCGGGTGCGGCGTTCACGCATCCGTGGGAGACGTTCGCCCGCCCCTGCGAGCCGACCGACCACGGGGCGGAGTGCACGTACTGACCGCCACTGGTGTAGTGGACGGCCCACTGGACCTCCTCGTAGTACCACTCCGGGTGGCCCTTCGGCACGCCGACGGTGGCGGAGTCCATGATCACCATGGGTGCCTTGCCGAGGACGTTGTGCGGGCCCTCCATGGTGAGGTAGCCGGCCTTGCCGCCGCTGATCGGCATGGTCCGCACCAGCTGGCCGTCCTTGAAGACCTGCATCATGTGCGTCGCCGCGTCGACCTTGCTGATCTGGGCGGAGCCGATGGTGAAGTCCATCGTTCGGTCCTTGACCCCGATCCACCCCGACCCGGAGTCGTAGCCGGCGAGGTTGGCCTCCACGTGCACCCGGGTGCCGGGCGCCCAGTACTGCTGCGGACGCCACGTGACCAGGCGGTTCGACATCCAGTTCCAGGCGCCGAGCACGGGCGGGTCGGCACTGACCGACAGCCGGCGCTGCACCTCGGCACGGTCGGTCACCGGTGCGCTGAAGGTCAGGCTGATCGGGGCGCCCACCCCGACGGTCTGGCCAGCCACCGGCTCCCACGACACCTTGAACGGATTGTCCGGGATGCCCGTCGTGAAGCTCGAGGCGATGTTCGCCGTGCCCGCGATACCGGCGGCCGCCGTCGTCGTGGCCTGGATGTCATAGCGGCTGTCGGAGAACAGGCCACCCGAGGACGTCCACGTCCGATGGTCCGCGGAGAACGTGCCCGCGAGTGTGCCGGGCTCGGTCTTCTCGGCCGCGCTGGCGCCCCGGTTGACGGTGACCACCTCCAGCGGAGCGTTGCTGGTCACGACGACCGACTCGGTGAGCGCGATGCCGGTGGCGCCGTCGGCCGGCGTCACCTTCACCGAGGCCGCGGGAGGCGGCGCCGGGGTCGGTGCGGTGGCGGTGTCGCCACCCCCGCCGCCCGTCGAGCAGGAGGCCAGCAGGACGGCGGCGAGCACCGCGGCGAGCCCGGCCATCCCGCGCCGGGCCGGGGCGGCCCACCCGCGGCCGCCTCCGGATCCGCGAGTGGGCGGCACGGAGCCGGGAACGGGACCGGGAACAGCTGGCGCCGCGCCGCGACGGGCGCGCGCCGAGCTCATCATCGAGCGAGACATGCGATGCCTTCTTCCGAAGACCGGTGCGACCGGGTCGGGTGGGCTTTCCCGCGCGATCGCGGCCGGCCTGACAACACGCCGCAAGGACCAGCGGACACCAGACGGAACGGAGCGACGACAACCAGCGATGCCATCACCGCGGGAGACCGACCAGAAACAGAACGTGCACTTACTCGACCACCCACAGGCGGACGGTACCCACACCCGCGAACCACGTCCCGTCGATCACGGGAAAACCTCGCCACACCGACGAGACAACTACGTTTCGCCAAGATTACGAACTCGGAGAGTAACACTCTCCGGTTGACCGACATGAACCCCTCCCAGCGCCGGTACGTCCGACGCACAACTCATATCCGACGTTGCGCGCCGGCCGGACACCGGGCCCGCGCTGCCGGTATCCGGAGCTGAATGTGTCGGCAGYCGGACAATCACCACCCCCCGGAAGTGCCGGTTAATCACGCCGAGCGGCCCGACTTCGGTGGCCCCTGGCCGGAACAGGCCAGTGCGGCCGGACCGGGAACGCGGGCGAAACGACGCCACAATGAGACGAGCCCGCCGGGCTCCGCGGGCCTCGTGCCCCTCGCACCCCCGCCGCGCCGGCCCGGGCCCGCCGCGCCGACCACGAAAGGTGCCCATGGCCATCGTTCCCGGGCCCAACCAGTACGGCAAGGCCGAGGTCCGCCTCGTCCACGTCGACCGCTCCACCCCGGTCCACCGGATCAGTGACCTGACCGTGTCCACCGCGCTGCGCGGCGACTTCATCGCCGCCCACACCGCGGGGGACAACAGCCACGTGCTCACCACCGACACCCAGAAGAACGTCGTGTACGCCTTCGCCCGCGAAGGCGGCATCGGCGAGATCGAACAGTTCGCGATCCGGCTCGGCCGTCATTTCACGTCCGGTCACGAGTGGGTCACCGCGGCACGCATCGAGATCGAGCAGTCCGGCTGGGACCGGATCACCGCGGACGGGCGCGCGCATGACCACTCCTTCCTCCGGTCCGGCGGGGGCCGGCGGACGACCGTGGTGACCGTCGAGGCGGACACCGTGCATGTCGTCTCCGGACTTGCCGGAGTGGTGGTGCTCAAAACAACCGGATCGGAGTTCCGCGGATTCCCCCGCGACCGGTACACGACCCTCGCGGAGACGTCGGACCGGATCCTCGCCACCGAGGTGACGGCACGTTGGCGCTACCTGGGAACCGGGCAGGCGACCGGCGGCCCGGATTTCGGGCGACTTGCCGCCGAGATACCACGCACACTGCTGGAAACCTTCGCGCAGGTACACAGCCTGGCCCTCCAGCAGACCCTGCACCGCATGGGCGAAGCAGTTCTGGTCAGATTCCCGGAGGTCGCCGAGATACGGCTCTCGATGCCGAACAAGCATCATTTCCTCGTCGACCTGGCGCCGTTCGGCCTGGACAATCCCGACTCGGTCTACCTCGCGGCCGACCGCCCGTACGGGCTCATCGAGGGCACGGTGCTGCGCGACGACGTCCCCGCCGCCCCCGCGGCGTGGTACGGCACGCCGGGCTTCTGCTGATCCTGCTTCTCCTGATGAGGGCGCCCCGGGCGGTCAGAGCGGGGCGATGACCACCCGGTCGCCGGGCGCGAGGCCGAGGGCCCGGGCCGCGTCCCCGTCCCGCCGGGCCACCGCCGCCAGCCCCGACGAGTCTGCGTAGAGCACCAGCTCACCGGGACGCACCGAGCCGAAGGTCACCCCGACCGCGAGCTCGACCGAGCCGAGAGGGTCGCCAGGGTCGCCAGGGTCGAGAGCACGGCTGGGAGGCGGACAGGTGAGACGGGCGCGGGCGCCCGGGCGCAGGCCGGCCTCGGCGAGCAGCTCGGCGGGCGCGGCGAGGGCCACGTTGCCGAACGTGTCGACCAGCAGGACCTCCGACTCCAGCCGGGTCCCGCCCGGGCCGGCGGACACCCGTGCCAGCAGCGCCGGCAGCCGCACAAGCGACTCCGGGTCGACCGGGGTGCCCAGCGTGTCGAGCGGGCGCCCGGTCAGCAGGGCCGCGGCGGCCGGCACGAAGACGTCCCGGCCGTGGAAGGTCGCCGGGGTGCCCGCCGGCACGGTCAGATCCACCGCCGCCAGCACGCCGCCGAGCACTTCGGCGCCGGGGACCAGCAGCCCGTTGTCCGGGCCGACCAGGAACCCCGCCGGGGTGCGGACCGCGAGCGCACGCCGCCCGGTCCCCACACCAGGGTCGACCACGGCGACGTGGGCCGCCCCGGACGGCAGGTGTGGCACCGTCGCCGCCAGCACGGCGGACCCGCGCCGGACGTCGCCACGCGGCACCAGATGCGTCACGTCGACGATCGGTACTCCCGGGGCCAGGCGCAGCAGCACGCCGTGGCAGGCGGCGACGAATCCGTCCACCAGGCCGTAGTCGGTCGTCAGGCTGACGCAGCTCATCGCATCCCCGGGAAGGTCAGATCGCGCCGGCGGCGCGCAGCTCGGCGATCTCCCCCGCGGAGAGGCCCACCTCGCCCAGGATGCGCTCGGTGTGCTCCCCCACCGCGGGAACCGGGTCCAGCCGGGCCGGCTCCCCGGGGAACTCGACCACCGGGCGGGACTGACGCACCGGCCCGACCGGTGAGCCCACCTCGACCCATCGGCCGCGGGCGGCCAGCTGCGGGTGGGCGAGCAGGTCCGCGACGGCGTTGACCCGGGCGTAGGCGATGCCTGCCGCGTCCAGGCCCGCCTCCAGCTCGGCCGTGCGCAGCCTGCCGACGGCGTCGGCGACCACGGCGTCGGTCCGGGCCCGGTTGCGTACCCGGGCCTGGTTCGTCGCGAAAGCGGGGTCCGCCGCGAGATCCGGACGGGCCAGCGGGCCCTCCGCGAGCCGCTGCCACTCCCCGTCGTTCTGGACGCCGATCAGCACCTCGTCGCCGTCGGCGGTCCGGTAGGCGTCGTAGGGGGCGATCGAGGGATGACTGATCCCCGACCGGGCCATCTCCGTGCCGGTGTGCTCCACCGTCTGGACCGGATAGCCCATCCACTCGGTGAGGGCGTCGAGCATGGCGATCTGCAGGGCCGCTCCGGCACCGGAGCGCGCCTGGCGCAGCAGGGCCGCGAGCACCGCCTCGATGACGTAGCTGCCGGCGGCGACGTCACCGGCGGCGAACCCCGCCTTCGCCGGCTGCTCCGGGCTGCCGGTGACGGCGATCAGCCCCGACTCGGCCTGCACGAGCATGTCGTAGGCCTTCCTCGCCCGGTAGGGGCCGGTCGGCCCGTAGCCGGAGACATCCACCGCGACCAGCCCGGGCTGGCGCCCGACCAGGGTCGCCGCGTCGAGCCCCAGGCGCGCGGCCGCGCCGGGCCCGAGGTTCTGGGCGACGACGTCGGCACCCGCGATCAGCCGGTCGAGCACGGCCCGGGCCCCGGGGACCTTCAGGTCCAGGGTGAGCGACTCCTTCGAGCGGTTCAGCCAGGAGAAGTGCGCGGACAGGCCGCCGCGCACCGCGCGGTCGTAGTCACGGGCGAAGTCACCGCGGCCCGGCCGCTCAATCTTGATCACCCGCGCCCCGAGCTCGGCGAGGTGCCGGGTCGCGAACGGCAGGGCGACAGCATGTTCCAGGCTGACGACGGTCACACCCGCGAGCGGAAGCACGCAGGCCAGGCTAGTGCCCGGACCGGGCCCGCCGGGCGGGTTCCGTGCCCGCGCGGAAATCCCACGCGGGCCGCCGGGCGGCGGAACAGGTGTGGTGGTCGGGCGCGGGAATCAGCAGGGCGGCGGCTCGGCCTCGCCGCCGCACGGGGAGGCCTCGATCTCACACGCCCCGGCGGCCTCGCCCGCGGCGCCCACCCCGGCCACGCGGACGAGCAGGCTGTGCAGCGTCGCCCGCTCCTGGGGGCGCAGCGCCGCGAGGAGCTCGTCCTCGACGAGCCGGAGCCGGGCGTTCGTACGGGTCAGCTCGGTGCCGCCGGCGGCGGTCAGCTCGACGATGTGGCGCCGGCGGTCGGCGGGATCCCGGCGGCGGGCGATCAGCCCGAGCGTCTCCAGCTCGTTGAGCAGGCCGACGACGTTGCTGGGGTCGAGCCGCAGGGCCTGGCCCAGCAGGTGCTGGCTGAGCGGACCGCGCTCCTCGAGCAGCGCGAGCGCGAAGTGCTGACGGGGGCGGACACAGCCGGCCATGTGGATACCGGCCGCACGCTGGCCGACCCGGGCGAGCTGGACGATCAGGGGCAGCACCTGCTGATCGAGGATCGGCGGAGGCTCTGCCATCTCTGGAGGCTACCCTGACCATCGACAGGTCAGGTACCGATAGTTTGTCTTTAACAAACTATCGGCGATACTGACGAACGTATCGCGGTTTCCTGCGCACCGAGTGGAGAGTGCTGGTGTCCAAGCTTCTGGTGATCGTCGGGAGCACCCGTCCCGGCCGGGCGGCCGACAGCGTGGTCCCCTGGGTCGTGGCACGCGCCGCGGCGCACGGCGCCTTCGACGTCRAGGTCGCCGACCTGCGAGACTGGCCGCTGCCGATCTTCGCCGAGCACTTCGGCACGATCGGCGACATCAACGATCCGACCTACTCGGATCCGTTGGTCCGCGCCTGGAACGCGAAGGTGAAGAGCGCCGACGCGTTCATCGTCATCACGCCGGAGTACAACCACAGCGTGCCGGGCGTGCTGAAGAACGCCATCGACACCGTGTGGCTGTCGTTCGGCTTCCGGAACAAGCCGATCGCCAGCGTCGGGTACAGCGGCGGCATCAGCGGCGCGATCCGCGCGATCGAGCACCTCGCCCACATCGCCGTCGAGGCGGAGGCGGTGCCGCTGCGCAACACGGTGGTGCTGCCGTTCGTCGGGCAGACGTTCGACGAGAAGGGCGAGCCGGTCAACCCGTTCACGGATGCCAGCCTGCAGATCCTGCTCGACGATGTCGCCTGGTGGTCGTCGGCTCTGGAGAAGGCCCGCGCCGGTGGCGAGCTGGCCCCCGGAGTGTTCCGTGCCCAGGCGGCCGCCGCGGCCGAGACCGCCAAGGCGGGCTGACCCCGCCACACGCGCCGGTGCCGGGCGGCGAGGTCAGGCCGGGGTGACCTCGCCGTCGCGGCGCGCGGGGTCGCTGTCGGCAGCCGCAGGCACCGGTGCCGCGCCGCTCTCCGGAGCCGGCCCTCCGGGGCCCGGCTCCACCGTGACGGATGCGAGAACCACCGAGTCGATCACCTGCGGTCCAGCCGGTTCCGCCGGTCCGACCGGTTCCGCCCGGCCGGACGGCAGCCCGGCAGGGGCGCGGGCGGTGCTGTCGGTCTCCACGTGGACGTCGCCGTCAGCGACGTCCACGTCGACCACCTCGTGTCCGGCGGCGAGGGCGTGCGGGTCGGCCTGTGCCGGCTCCTTCTCGGCGAAGCCGGCCTGGCGGCGGTCGGAGCGCGGCGGCCCGCCGTTGGCGACGACGACAGCGACCCAGGGGAGAATGATCGCGAGACCGACCGCGACGATGCGCAGCCACCCGTCGAGGGCGACGACGGCGAGCACGAAACAGACCACCCGGAACAACATCGTCGCGATGTAACGCTGCTCCCGGCGACGGATCTCCTCCGGTCTGGACTCAGCCGCCGACGTGATCAGTACTGGCTCGCTCCGTCGCCACTTCACATCTACCGCCTGCTCACGTGGGCGCWCGTCTCCCCGGCCGGCCGCACCAGCCGGTCTGGTGCCGGCCCGRCACGGCCGCCGGCCCACTGCTCATCCTGCCCAGCGGGGCAGGGGCGAGACAACGATCCCCGTCGCGAGATCCGCCACCCGGCCCCGAGTTCCCGTCGCACCAAGCTGTATCCGAACGTTTACGCGACGGACGGACTGTAGTCCTCACGTGGGCGTCGGTCGCTGCCACCGTGCTCGTGTGCGAGTCGCGGTGGTAAGTGAGTCCTTTCTACCTCAGGTCGATGGCGTGACGAACTCCGTGTGCCGTGTGCTGGAGCACCTGCGCGACACCGGGCACGAGGCGCTGGTCGTCGCGCCCGCGCCGGCTCCGGCGGCCCGCCGCACCGCGCCACGGAGCTATGCCGGCGCCCCGGTGCTGTGGAGCCCGTCCGCGCCGATGCCGGGTTACCCCGAGTTCCGCTTCGCCACACCCTGGCCGGGCCTCGCGTCGGCGCTGCGCGAGTTCGGCCCGGACGTCGTCCATCTCGCCGCCCCGGCCGGCCTGGGCGCCCAGGCCGCCTACGCCGCCCGGCGCCTCGGCGTGCCGAGCATCGCCGTCTACCAGACCGACATCGCCGCGTTCGCGACCCGCTACGGGCTCGCGGCGGCGGAGCGTTCGATCTGGCGCTGGCTGGCGACCGTCCACCGCGTCGCCAGCCGCACCCTCGCCCCGTCCTGGGACGCGGTCGACACCCTCCTGTCGGAGGGGGTGCAGCGGGTCGCCCGGTGGAGCCGCGGGGTCGACCTCGAGCGTTTCAACCCCGACCACCGTGACGAGAGCCTGCGCGCCACGCTGGCGCCGCACGGGGAGGTCCTGGTCGGCTATGTCGGCCGGCTCGCCCGGGAGAAGCGGGTGGAGCTGCTCTCCGCCCTCGCCGACGTGCCCGGGGCCCGGCTGGTCGTCGTCGGGGACGGCCCGTGCCGGCCCGCGCTGACCCGCGCGCTGCCGGGGGCCGCCTTCCTCGGCTTCCGCACCGGCGTCGAGCTGTCCACCGCCATCGCCAGCCTGGACGTGTTCGTCCACACCGGGATCCACGAGACGTTCTGCCAGGCGGCGCAGGAGGCGAAGGCGAGCGGCCTGGCGGTGGTCGGCCCGGCGGCCGGCGGCCTGCTCGACGTCATCGAGCATGAACGGACCGGCCTGCACTACGCCCCCGGTGACCCGGTCGCGTTCCGCCGCGCGGTGGTGCGCCTGGTGGCGGACGCCGAGCTGCGGACCCGGCTGGCGACGGCCGCGCGGGCGTCTGTCGCGGGCTGCGACTGGCACACGATCGGGGAGGAGCTTCTCGGCCACTACCGGGACGTCCTGGGCACCGGGCTCGCGACCGGACGGCGACCTCGTCTGCGCACCCACGTCCACCGGACCCGCCGCTCCGGCGCCACCGCCCGACCAGGCGATGCGCGAGGCCGGGGGCGTACCACGACCGTCACGACCGACAGGTGGCCAGCATGAGGATTGTGCAGGCGGCGAGTTTCGTCGCCCCGGCGTCCGGCGGCATCCGGACGACCCTGCGGCACCTCGCCGCGGGCTACGCCGGGGCCGGCCACGAGGTGGTGCAGATCATCCCCGGTGCGGCCGACGCCGAGGAGCGCACGGCGCACGCCCGGGTCATCACCCTGCGGTCGCCGACGCTCCCCCGCACGGGCTACCGGGTCCTCGCCGAGCCGCGGCGGGTCGCCGCCGTCGTCGAGCAGGTGCGGGGGGACCGGCTCGAGGTCCATGACCGTGCGACCCTGCGCCCGCTGGGCCGGTGGGCCCGCCGTCAGGGCATCCGCTCGCTCGTCGTCAGCCATGAGCGGCTCGACCGGCTGCTGGGGCTGTGGACGCCCGCTCCGCTGCGCGGGGTGCTTCCGGTCGGGGCCGCGGCCGACCGGTCCAACCGGGCCCTCGCCGCGTCCTTCGACACCGTGGTGGCGACGACCCGCTGGGCCGGCGCCGAGTTCGTCCGCATCGGTGCCGGCAACCTGCGTCAGGTGCCGCTGGGGGTCGAGCTCGACCGGTTCCGCCCGGTCAACCACGACCGCACCCTGCGCCGCGCGTTCGCCCGCGACCGGGAGATCCTGATCGTCGCGGCCACCAGACTCTCGCCGGAGAAGCGGGTCGACATCGCGGTGGCGGCCGTCGCCGAGCTGGTGCGCCGCCGGGTACCGGTGCGCCTCGTCGTCGCCGGTGACGGTGCGAGCCGCGGACGGCTGGAGCGGCTGGCGGCCGGGCTGCCGGTGACCTTCCTCGGTTTCGTCGCGGACCCGTCCCGGCTGGCCGGCCTGCTCGCCACCGCGGACCTGGCGTTCGCGCCCGGGCCGGTGGAGACGTTCGGGCTGGCCGCGCTGGAGGCGATGGCGAGCGGCACCTCGCCGGTCGTCCACCACGCGAGCGCGCTCGCCGAGCTGGTCGCCGGTGCCGGGGACGGCTGGGACGACATCGCCGGCGGCCTGAGCGCCGCGGGCACCGGGTTCACCTTCGCCGACGCGGCCATGGAACTGCTGGAGATCGACCCGGAGCGGCGCCGCACCACCGCCCGGGCCCGGGCCGAGCAGTTCCCCTGGGCATCGACCGTGGAAGGCTTCCTGCACTGCCACGGAGCCGAGGTCACGGCACCGCCGGCCGTGGCCGCCTGACCCTCGTCGCACGTGGACCACAGCACGCCGGAGGCGATCCGGTTCGTCGCGCTCGGCGACAGCCTCACCGCCGGGCTCGGTGACGGGGTGAGCATGGGCCGCGACCGCACCCCGGCGGCGCTCGCCGGCCGCGGCTTCGCCGCGCTGCTGGCCGCCACCCTGGCCCCACCGGGGCATGTCCACTACGAGAACCTGGCCCGGACGGGTGCCACCGCCCGGGAGGTCAGGGTCCGTCAGCTGCCCGTCGCGCTGGCTCTGCGCCCGGCGCTGGCCTGCGTGGTCGCGGGCATGAACGACGTGTTCAAACCGGCCTTCGACCCGCTGCGGCTGCGCCAGGACCTGGTGTGGAGCATCGGCCGGCTCCGGAGCGACGGGGCCGTCGTCCTGACCGCCAGGCTGCCCGACCCGGGCGGGCTGCTCCCCCTTCCGGGCCCCCTCGGACGTCTGCTCACCGAACGTGTCGGACACCTCAACGCCGCCGTGGACGCCGCGGCCGCCCGTGACAAGGGGGTGCTCGTGGTCGACCTGGGCCGGCATCCCGCCGTACGCCGGCGCTCCACCTTCGACGTCGACCGGGTGCACCCCGGACCGCACGGGCATCGCCTGATCGCGCGGGCGTTCGCCGACCGGCTGCGGGAGAGCGGCATGGTGCTCGCCGACATCCCGGAGCCGCGCCACGAGCCCCCGCCGCCGGGGACCTTCGACCACCTCAGATGGGTCGCCACGATCGGAGTTCCCTGGTTGGCGGGCCGCCCACAGGCCCTCCGGGGGGCTCCGCCGCGAAGAAACACCGGTTTCCGGCGACTCGGTACCGCGTCCGGCCGGTGAATTCCCTACCGTAGGCATGTGCTTGCCGACATGCCCGCGTCCCCTCGCTCCGGCGTCGTCGCCGGCTGGGGCAATGCCTGGCTGGCCGGACTCGTCGGCCTGGACGACGTCATCACCCGGGTACACGAGGCCCTGGGCAGCAACGCGCCGCACACTCTCGGCGACGAGCCCCTCGTGCTCGGCCTCGGCGCGCTGCGCCGCGCCGGCGCGGAGCGGCTGCGCCTGGTGCTTCCCGTGCCCGGCGATGTCAGCAGCCTCCCGGGCCCGGCCGACGTCAACCAGGACGCCCTCACCGCGGGTGAGGCGCTCGTGGTGATCGGGCCGACGCCGCCGCTGGCTCTCGTGCCGTCGTTCGTCGTCCACGGCCCTGCGGTCGAGGGCGGGCTGGAGTCCGTCCACTGGCAGGTCCTGCGCGCCTCACGGGTGCCGCCGCCCCCCTCGGGGCTGCGGGCCGCCGACCACGAGCTGTCCGTCGCGATCCGCCAGACCACCGCCGCGCTGATCGACCTCGACATCGCCAGCGCGCGGCCGGAGGTGCTGGCGCTGCTGCGCGACCGGGGCGAGGCGGAGCCCGGCCCCGGCCTGGGCCCCGGCTACCCGCCGAACGCGCATGCCCTCCTCGCCCGCGCCGAGCTGCTCGCGAAGCTGCTCGAGCTCGCCGCGCTCGACGACGGGGCCGCCGTCACCGCGAGCGAGGTCAGCCGCCGCACCGCGGCGCTGCGCGGGCTGTCGGCAGCGGTCCGGCGCGCCTACGAGGCCGCCTACGACGCCTTCGACCCCGCCTACGCCACCCGCTGAGAGGGTCGGGTGGTCCTGGATGCCTCGGAGAGGTGCGGGAGCAGGCGGGACGTGGGACGGGCAGTCAGTTCAGGCGTGGGCAGAAGTGGCCGCCCGGGTCGTCCGGGCGCCCGCACAGCACACAGGGCGGCCGGCCGGCGGCGACGATGCTGCGGGCCCGTTCGATGAAGGCCTTGGTCTGCTCGATCGACAGGCCGACCCGCAGCGAGTCGACCTCGCTGTCGCCCTCGGCGACCCGGGTCTCCCCCTGCGACAGGCCGGCAGCCTCGACGAACACGCGCTGGCCGTCCCAGGAGACGGTGAGCTGACCGAGGTGGAAGTCCTCCTCGAACGGGGCGTCGAGCGGGGCGAGGTCGACGTCGACCTCACCGGCGGTGGGAAGCGGGATCCCCTGGGTCTGGCCGACCTGGCCGAGCAGGGCCGTGAGGCCCTCGGCGAGCGCGGTCACCTCGGTCTTCTCCAGACCGACCGTCACGAGCTGGCCGCGGGCCGCGGCCTGTAGGAAGAACGAACGGTCCCCGGGCTGCCCGACGGTTCCGACCACGAACCGCTCCGGCGGGTCGAACACAAATCGCTGCATGTCTCGGATCGCTCCGTCTGATTCGCCTGCGGATGGGGATACGGGCCGCGACACGCTTGCCCGCTCCTCAACCAGTATCGTCGCTTCGTCACCGGGTTCACCATCCCGGGACCGGCGGAACCGCTGCCAGGGGCCGGTTCCCCACCCCGGCACGCCTGGTCACCCCGGGCCGTGCACGTGCAGGTCGGCGGGCACACCGGCTGCGGCCGGGCGCCTCCTGCCCGGGCTGGCGGGCCCGCGGGTGCCACCCGGCCCCGTCCCACCCGCGGCTGCCGTACCGGTACCCGGGCGCGGGCGCGCGGGATCACAGCAGTGCAGCGGGCAGACGTCGTGGGCAGGCCCCTCGGTGCTCAGCGCAGGCCGCTCCCAGCCGGGGAACCGGCGCTCGGCGAGCAGGTCCGCCACCATGTCGACGAATCGGGGGTCGGTGCCGACCGTGCCTGCCCGGGCCACCGCCAGGCCGTGGCGCCGGGCGGTTCCCGCCGCCTCGACGTCCAGGTCGTAGACGACCTCCATGTGGTCGCTGACGAAACCGACCGGCACGATCACCGCGGATCCGGCCCCGCCGGTGGCCAGCGCCGCCAGGGCGTCGTTGACGTCCGGCTCGAGCCACGGGACGTGCGGCGGGCCGCTGCGGCTGCAGTAGGCGAGCTGCCACGGATGGCGCCCGCCCACCCGCTGCCCGACCCGTTCCGCGATCACCGCGGCGGCGGCGCGCAGCTGCCGCTCGTAGGCGCCGCCGTCCGGCCCGCTCGCCACCGCCTGTGCCAGCGGGAGCGCGTGGGCGGTGAACACCAGCGGAGCGCCGGCGCGGACCGGCTCCGGCAGCTCGCCGAGCGCCCGCACGCAGTGGTCGACCATCGGCTCGACGAAGCCGGGATGGTCGAAGAACAGCCGCAGCTTGACGAGGTCGGGGGCACCCGGCCCGGCCTCGCCCAGAGCGGACGCGAGGTCCTCGCGGTACTGCCGGCATCCCGAGTAGGAGGCGAACGCCGCCGTGACGAAACAGGCAGCGCGGCGCACTCCGTCCGCCCGCATCCGGGCCACCGTGTCGGTCAGGTACGGCGCCCAGTTGCGGTTGCCCCAGTAGACGGGAAGCGGCGCGAGCCGCTCACGCAGCGCGCGCAGCAGCGCCCGGTTCTGGTCGTTGATCGGGCTGCGGCCACCGAAGTGGTCGTAGTGCGCGGCGACCTCGGCGAGACGCTCGTCGGGCACGTTACGACCGCGGGTGACGTTACGCAGAAACGGCAGGACGTCCTGCGGGCCCTCGGGACCACCGAACGACACCAGGAGCAGCGCGTCCACGTCGACCCCGTGGCCGGCCGGTGCGGAGTCGGCGGTCACCAGCACCCCCTCCCCTCGTTGTGCCCGATTCGCCCTGATTCTCCTCGCGGTATCGCCGCGTGTCTCCCGCGTCCCGCACGGCCGACCGGCGTCCCAGCGGCGGTGGCACCTCCGCGCACGGGTGGAACGGGTCGGGTCAGCGCGGCACCCTGGAGCGGATCTCGTCCAGGTATCCCGGGAAGTACCGGGAGATCGTGGAGAGATCGAAGTCCGGCAGGATCGAACTCGCCGGCTCGCGGGCGAGCAGGTAGCCGAACGACTCCCGGACCAGCGCGCTCAGTCCCGCGTCGTCGTCGGGGTCCAGCTCCAGGGCCGCGATCACGGCGTCGTCCACCCGCACCCGGTAGGAGAACGTGCGCGCGGTCGCCCCCGGCGCCGTCTCCTCCGCGATCTCCACCGCGAAGTCGCGGCCCCCATGTGGCTCAACCCTGATCATGCTCACCGCAGCCACCTCCGAGCAGCCCGCACGCCGCCAGGCACGGCGCACCGGTGACGGGCGTCTGGCTGCCCGCCGGTTCTACCGTGGCCCACCGCGCCTGCCACGTCGACCGCGGGCGGCACGCCCCGTCAGTGGCCCATGCCCGCGCCGCCGTCGACCGGGAGCACCGCGCCGTTGACGTAGGCGGCGCCGGGCGAGGCGAGAAAGACCACGGCGGCGGCGACCTCGGCCGGGTCACCCATCCGTCCCGCGGGCGCGTGCGAGATCAGGTACTCCCGCTGCGCGTCGGTCAGCGCGTCGGTCATGTCGGTGCGGATGGGCCCCGGCGCGACCACGTTGGACGTGATTCCGCGCCCGCCGAGCTCCCGCGCCAGCGACCGGGCGAAGCCCACGAGACCCGCCTTGGACGCGGCGTAGTTCGACTGCCCCGGCCCGCCGGAAAGCCCGACCACGGACGAGACGAAGATCAACCGCCCGGTCCGGCGGCGGATCATCGAGCGGGACGCACGCTTGGCCACCCGGTAGGCGCCGAGCAGGTTCGTGTCGACGACCTCCTGGAAGGCGTCCTCCGACATCATCGGCAGCAGGGTGTCGCGAACGACCCCGGCGTTGGAGACGACGATCTCGACCGGCCCGAGCTCCGCCTCGACCTCGGCGAACGCCTTGTCGACGCTGTCGGCGCTGGTCACGTCGAGCCGCACCCCGAGCATCCCGGCCGGCGCCTCRCCGCCGCGGCTGGCCACGGCGACCCGGTCCCCCGAGGCGGCGAGCGCAGCCGCGCAGGCTGCCCCGATCCCTCGGTTGCCACCCGTCACCAGCGCCACGCGACCCTCGTTCTCGACCATGGCCGGGATCGTAGCGGCCGGACGCACCACAAGGAACGCAGGCACCCGTGACACTCGCCGGTCCGGCGCCTCGACCCGTCAGGGACGATAGTGGGATGCGCGTTGCGATCCGGGTGCGTCCCGCGTCCGACCGGACCGCGGTGGGGCCGACAACGGCCGATCCCACCCACGGTCAGCTGCTGGTGGTGCGCGTGCGGGAGCCCGCGGTCGCTGGGCGCGCCAACGAGGCTGCGCTGCGTGCGCTCGCGGCGGCGCTGGGAGTGCGGCGGGCGGACGTCACGCTCAGCCGCTCGATCGGAAAGGTCAAGTTCGTGGAGGTCGACGCACCGCCGGACGTCCTCGCACCCCGGCTCGCGGCGCTCGCGCAACATTCCGCCCCGTCCGCACGTCTGGACTCCCGGTAGTTCGGCGGCGCGATGGGACGGAGACGGGGAGTGCGCAGGACGGACATCCGCGCCGGGGGCGAGTACGTACCGGGCGGGCATGGGCGACATGACGAACTGACGACCGGGCCGCCAGGCCCCACCGGCGGGCCCGGACCGGGGCCGGGGCCCGCGGTGGACGAGGTGGCGCCCGGCGTCGCCGCCGGCCCCGTGGACATCGCGGGCCCGAGCCACAGTGCCGGCCCGACAGCCACCGCAGGCGCCCCCCACCAGCTCGGCGGGGCCGAGAGCGTGGGCGGGGACCGAACGGCGGGTGAGGTCACTCCGCCCGTCGGCGACAGCGTCGATCGCCCCCTCGGCGAGCCCCCTGCCGCCGAGATCGTTCCGGGACCGCCCGGCGGCGTGCTTGATCTGGGCGCGCTCGCCGCGGTCGAGGGTCAGCTGCGGGCGATCGCCGCGGCCGGTATCGACCACGCGGAGTCCACCGGGGCACGCGCCCCGCGGAACGCCGACGCCGACCGGGCGATGTGCGCGGCGGCCTCGACCGTCGCCGCCGCGCTGTGGTTCGACACGCTGCGGGTCGAGGACAGGGTCCTGGTCACGCCGCACGCGGGCCCGCTGCTCGGGGCCGTCCACCAGGTGCTGCGCACCGCCGCCGAGGGGCTTCCGCCGGTTCCCGGCGCGCCGGACACACCCGCATCGGACACACCCGCACCAGACGCGTCACCACCGCCAGGAACAGGAACGTGGGCAGGCGGCGCGGCGACGACGCTCGTCCCCGCGGGTATCGGCGGCACCGGCGGTGCCACCGACCTGGCCGGCGCGGCGCGGCGGCAGGCCCCGCGGGCGACCGGGGCGGGCAACGTCGGACCGACGGGGACGATCTGGTCGGCGCTGGCCGGCCGGTTCGCCGGCACGCGGTTCGACCGGGCGCCGCACGGCCGGCAGATCTGCCTCATCGACTTCGCCGAGCTGCGTGACTCCACCGTCTGGGAGGCCGTGACCGACGAACGGGTCTCGCATCTGGGCGAGCTCTTCTGGGTGGTCCTGGTCACCGGCGCCGTGCCGGGCGAGGCGGCCGGCACGGCCGGCATCCCACCGGGCGGGGTCGGGTCGCCCGCACGGGCGGCGCGGATGTTCGAAGCCGCCGGCTGGCAGGTGCTGACCCTGCGGTACGGCCGCCGGCTCAGCGCCCTGTTCGGTGCCCCCGGCGGCGTCGCGCTGCGCGCCCGGCTCGACGCGATGGCGCCGGCCGAGTACCTCTCCCTGCTCCACCTGGACGGCCCGGAGCTGCGGCGCCGGCTCGCCGGTCCGGGCGCCGCCGGGATCGGGGTGAGCCGCCTGCTCGACGGCCTGACCGACGACGAGATCCACGCGGCACTGCGCGACCTGGGCGGCCACGACCTGCCGCTGATCATCGACGCGTTCGACGAGGTGGCCGCGGACCGCCCCACGGTGCTGTTCGCCTACACCGGCCCGCTCCCCGGGCCACCAGCGCCGCGCTCCGGGGATCACCAGCCGACCACACAGACCCCCGGCCCGGCCCGGGAGACGGCCGCTGCCGTCGCCGGGCTGCCCACCGGCAGCCCCGGGCGGGCCGCACCGCCCGCACCGCCCGCGGGATCCGCGGTCCCTCCGGGGCACGAGCTGGTGCGGCGTAGCGGCGACCGCTCCGCGGCGCCGCTGCCCGTGGCCTCGTCCGGCGGGCGACTCGCCCGGCATGTGGCGTCCTACCTCGACCGGGCACCGCTGACCCTCGCCGCGCCCGCTCCCCTGCCGGCTCACACCGGGCATCCCTATCAGGGGTTCCGGTCGACCCAGGAGATCTTCGGCACCGCGTTGCGGGAGCTGCCCGCGCTCGTCCCGGAGGCGGCCTCAGCGGTCGTGACGATCTCCACCCGGAACTGCGACCGGGTCCTCCGCGGCTGGATCGACGACGCTGCGGGGGCGGTCGCGTCAGGGCGGAACGGTCCGGCGGCCGACGGCGGGCGTCACGTCGCCGGCGGGCTGTCGGCGAGTGCGTTCGGTGGCGTGCTGGCGTCGCTCGGCGTCGCCTGGAGCCGGCTCGGGCTGCCGCTGCTGCCGATCGGCGTCGCCGACGAGATGGCGGTCCCCCGGGTGCTGCCCGGCTGGGCGAGCAGCGGCGCCGGCGACGGGCGGTCGCTGCTCGCCGTCGCGGACACCGGGGTCGACCCGGCCCGCCCGGGCGGCTGGCGGCACGGCCAGGTCAGCGTGCCCGGGATCACCGGCTGGGAGCCGGCCTTCGCGCAGGACCTCGTCTGGTGCCTGTTCGCGGCGCTGGACCGGCTCGGCCGGGTCGACGGGGCGTCCAGCCTGATCAGGCTGAGCGCGCGGCCGGTCGACCAGCGGCTGGCAGCCCTGCCCACCGACACTGCCTCCTGGTGGCGGCGGCGCGCCGCGGTGCTCGCGGGCGGCTACCGGCTGCGCAGCGGCGAGCCGACGGCACCCGTGACCCTGGTCGGCATGGGCGCGGTCATGCCGGAGGTGCTGCGCGCCGCGGACGAGCTCAGCGCGGGGCTGCGCCAGGAGATCGGCGTGGTCTGCGTGACATCCCCCGATCTGCTGTTCGACGCGCTGCAGGCCCGCCGGGGGCTGGCCGACGCAGACGAGGCCATCCTGGCCGAGCTGTTCCCGCCCGGCCGGCGCGGACCGCTGCTGACGGTGGTGGACGGTGACCCGCGCGCGCTGAGCTTCCTCGCGGGAGTGCACGGGGCGCACATCACCACGCTCGGTTCGGCCGCGCCGGGACCGGCATCCGCGCCGGCACCGCCGCCGCCCGCAGGCGAGCGGGTACCGGTGGACGCGGCGACCATCGTCGGCGCGGCCCTCGACCTGATCGACGAGGCGGCCGACAGCTGAGGYAGCCACCACCTGTGCTGGGTGGCCTTCCCCRCCCGAAACGGCAGCCGCCGGAGCGGCTACCGACTGCAGCTACGGACGCGATGGCACCGCTACCAGTTGCAGCGGTGACCAGCCAGAACAGCTACCAGACGACGGGGCAACCACCTGAAACGTCAACTGGCTGAAGCGACACCACCCCTTTCCGTGGCTGCCCGACCCGACAGTCGCCGGAACCCACCGGAACCATGCGCCGTTGAGGTGGGGACGTCCGGTCCACGGCGCGGTCGTGTGCCGAGGGCCGGGGTCACGCACAGCCACACGTCGCACCGCCACACTTCGTCCAGGAAACCGAGGGGATGCCGCATGCCGAGCCGCGCCGCGACATTGGGCACCGCCGCGCGAAGCACCGAGTTCGGGCCGGGCGGGCAGGAACCCGCGGCCTGGGCCGATCCGCTCGATCTGGCCTTCGACCGGCAGGTCGCGGGCCTGGTGCGACTGGGATACCCGGCACTGGCGGGTATGGACGCCGCGCAGTTCGAGGCGCTCTGCGAGCCGCTGCGTGCGGTGGCCCACTCCGCCCTGCCCGGTCCCTACCGGCCCGCGACCCGGTCCTGGATGCCGTTCGTCCTGGTCGTGTCGGGAGAGCTTGTCCGGGCCGAGGACCTCGTCCCGCTGCTCACCCTCGTCGGCCGGGCCGATACCGGGATCGTCGACCGCAACCACGGCGAGGACGGGCTCAGGCCGTACCAGCCGCTGCCGATTCTCAACCTGCCCCACTCCGGGGTGTATCTGCTGACCGACATCGAACGCGGGGAGGAGTTCCGCGGGATCCGTCCCGCGGACGCGCTGCCCGCGGTCCTCGAGCGGGGGCGCTCGCCGCTGACGATCCACGAGGGGATCGCCGTGGTCACCCACTTCCCGGAGGCGCTGGAGAAGAACAACTGCTTCATGCTCTCCGGATCACGGCGGGGTGACCGCCGGGTGCCGGCGATGTGGATCTCCGGCCGGGCGCCGAAGCTGGGATGGTGCTGGGAGGGCAACCCGCACACCTGGCTCGGCACCGCGTCCGCCGCGGCCCGGCACGGCTGACCCAGCCCGCCGGGCGCCCGCCCGGGCGCGGCCGGTGCGGACCGGGTCAGGCCCCGGCCCGCGCCCGGGCGGCGCTCACACCCCGATGGCGTGGAACCCGCCGTCGACGTGCACGATCTCGCCGGTCGTGGCGGGGAACCACTCCGACAGCAGCGCGACGCAGGCCTGCGCGGCCGGCGTCGTGTCCTGAATGTCCCAGCCGAGCGGCGCGCGGGTGCCCCAGACCTCCTCGAACTGGCCGAAGCCGGGGATGGACTTGGCCGCCATGGTCCGCAGCGGGCCGGCCGAGACCAGGTTGACCCGGACTCCGCGCGGGCCGAGGTCACGGGCCAGGTAGCGGGTCGCCGACGCCAGCCCCGCCTTGGCGACACCCATCCAGTCGTAGGACGGCCAGGCGACGGTGGCGTCGAAGTCGAGCCCGACGACGCTGGCCCGCTCGCCGAACAGCGGCAGGGTGGCGCGGGTCAGCGACGCCAGGGACCAGGTGGAGACCTGCAGTGCGGTGCTGACCTCGGACCACGCGGCCTCGACGAACGGCTTGCCGCCCAGCACGGACTCCGGGGCGAAACCGATCGCGTGCAGCACGCCGTCGAGCCCGTCGACGTGCTCGAGGACCTTGGCGGACAGGCCGGCCAGGTGCTCCTCGTCAGTCACGTCGAGCTCGACGACCGGGGCCTCGGTCGGCAGGCGGCGGGCGATGCGGCGGGTGAGCGACAGGCCACGCCCGAACCCGGTGAGGACCACCGAGGCGCCCTGTTCCTGCGCGATGCGGGCAACGCTGAACGCGATGGACGCCTCGGTCAGGACGCCGGTGACGAGAACGCGCTTGCCTTCGAGAAGTCCGCTCATGGAGCGTCATCCTGCCAAACATCGCGGGTGATTCCCGCCACCGGGGCGCAGATTCGCGGCCCGACTTTCAGGCGTCCCGCGGAGTCATGGCCTCCGGGGGCCGCCGGGACCGCCACCAGTTGCGCACCGTCCGCACGATCGGTTCCACGAATCGCGCCGCGAGCGGGCCGAGCACGGCCATCAGCAGGACGTAGCAGGCGGCCAGCGGGCCGAGCCGCGGGTTGACGCCCGCGGCGACGGCGAGCCCGGCGATGACGATGGAGAACTCGCCGCGGGCGACCAGCGCCGCGCCGGCCCGGAAGCGGCCCATCGTCGCGATGCCCGCCCGGCGGGCCGCCCACCAGCCGGTGGCGACCTTGGTGATGACGCCGGCGATCGCGAGCAGGGAAGCGGTGAGCAGGGCCGGTGGGATGTCGACCGGGTCGGTCTGCAGCCCGAAGAAGACGAAGAAGACCGCGGCGAACAGGTCCCGCAACGGGGTCAGCACCTCGCGCGCGCCCTCCGCGACCGGCCCGGACAGCGCGATGCCGACGAGGAACGCTCCGACCGCGGCGGAGACCTGCATCCGCTGCGCCACGCCGGCCACGAAGAGCGTGAGGCCCAGCGAGCGCAGCAGCAGCACCTCGTCGTTGCGGTCCGAGCGGGCGCTGTAGACGAGGAGGGTGACCTTCTCGCTGTGCTTCAGCGCGATGTAGAGGACGAGAACGAGCGCACCGAGCGCCACCGCGACGGTCAGCGACCCACGGGCGACGGTGTGGTGAGCCAGCATCGCGGTCAGCACCGGCAGGTAGACGGCCATCGCGAGGTCCTCGAGGACCAGCACCGACAGCACCACCGGGGTCTCGCGGTTACCGAGGCGGCCGAGATCCCCCAGCACCTTGGCGATGATCCCGGACGAGGAGATCGCCGTCACGCCGCCCATGACCACCGCGGCGAGCGGCCCCCACCCGAGCACGAGCGCGGCGACCACACCGGGCAGGGCGTTCAGCGTCAGGTCGAGCGCGCCGGCGGGCGCCTGTCTGCGCAGGCCGTGCAGGAGCTCCTCGGCGGTGTACTCGAGCCCCAGCGTGAGCAACAGGAGGATGACGCCGATCTCGGCGCCGATCTCGATGAACTCCTCGCTCGCGCCGAGGGGAATCACGCCACCATGCCCGAAGGCCAGGCCGGCCAGGAGATACAGGGGGATCGGCGAGATGGCGACCCGTGACGCCAGGTGACCGAGCACCCCCAGCACGAACAGGACGGCGCCAAGCTCCAGAAAGGTCGTCGCTGTGTCGTGCACCGGTGTCCGGTCGCTCCTTCTGTCAGGCCGGTCAGCCGTCGCGGAGCAGCCGGCCGACCGCGGCGGTGTTCTCCGGGGTGCCCACGACGACGACGATGTCGCCGGCGCGGAACCGGAAGTCCGGTCGGGGAGAGGCGAGCACCTGGTGGTCCCGCACGACCGCCACGATGGACGCGCCCGTACGGGTACGTGCCTGGGTGGCAGCCAGCAGCCGGTCCGCGTACGGCGACCCGGCGGCGATCTCGATCTGCTCCCCGACAAGCCCGGCGAAGGCCCGCGAGATGTCCGCCAGCCGCTGCACGATGTGCGGGGCGCCGAGCAGTTCGGAGAGCACGTCCCCTTCCTCCGGGGTCAGCGTAATCGATTCGCGGGATGCGTCCGGATCCTCCGCGTCGTAGATGACCAGGTCCCTGCGCCCGTCGTGCCGGCTCACCACACCGAGCCGGCGTCCCGAACGGGTGCTGAAGTCGTGCCGCAGCCCGATTCCGGGCAGCGGGGTCTCCTCGAGGTCCACTTCACATCCTCCGTCAGCACTGACGTGGGGCTCCGGGACAACCCGGCACCCAGGGCGGCATTCGACCCCTGAGGCTCACCCGTGACGCCGGGCATCCGCGATGTCCGACGCATCCACGACACCAGCGGCATACCGGGTGGCCCGCCCATTGTGACGTCGGCGCGGCCCGCCCGGTTCCACTTCCCGCCACCCTAGCCCGGTCGACCGATAGGCCCGGGTCGGGCCGAGTGATGACGCGATAGCGACAGGCGTTCCGCCTCCCGACCGGGGACACATCACGCACACTGCAGGGGGGGACGTCCACCACCTGCCGGTTCACCCGCCGGCCAGGCGGGAACGCCCCGTGCAGCACAGGGCGTTGAGCCGGTCGGAAGACGGCGCATGCCACCCGCGGCAGTCACCGGCCCGCCGAGGCAGCCGACCGACAGCGGCCCGCACGCCGGGCGCGAGACTCAAAGGCCCGCTCAGGGCCGGGAAGACGACACCGTGCTCAATCGAAGCGCCCGGCTCGCCCGACGGATCGTTCTCACCGTGCTCGGGCTCGCCGTGCTCGGGCTCGGCATCGCGATGCTGGCGCTGCCGGGGCCGGGGTTCCTCATCATCGCGCTGGGCTTCTTCATTCTCAGCCTCGAGTACGAGTGGGCCCGGCACCGGTTCGAACAGGCCCGTCAGAAGGCTGCCGACCTGGCGGACCAGGCCGCCGCGAACCCGTTCTCCACGGCGTTCACCATCGTCTTCGGGCTCGGCATGATCGCGGCCGGAGTCGCCTGGATCGTGGTCGACACGCTGCCCGCCTCGTCCCCCTGGTCGGGCGGCAGCCTGATCTTCTCCGGCCTGGTGGTGCTGGCGACGATGTTCGTCAGCCTCTGGCAGGCCAGGCAGGCCCGCGAAGCCGGCCTGCCAACCCCGGCCGAGCTGCTGGAGCAGCGCGAGGAGCAGGAGCACCAGGCGGAGGAGAAGCGGGCGCGCGAGCACGAGCGGCAGCGCTGACGGCAGCGCCGCGCGCGGCGGTACCCACGGCACGAGCCGCGCCCACCGCACGAGCGGCAACCGCAGCACCCGCGGTGCGAGCGGCACCCGCGGTGCGAGCGGCAACCGCGGTGCGAGCGGCAACCGCGGTGCCCACGCCTCGGACGGTGCCCGTTCCAGGAGCGGTGCGCCCGCTCCCTGGTCGGGCCGGCTACTGGCCCTGCGTGAACTCGCTCACGCCCACCACCTTCGGCTGGCCCTGCACGCAGCGGTAGATCGCCGCGCGGTCCGCCGACGACGCCTGCGCGATGTCGTAACGCAGCGGGTAGGCGCGGCTGGTGGCCAGGCCGCTGGTGTCGGGCGGCTCCTGCCGGGCGTTCCCGACGGTCGGACAGGCGGCGCGCACGGCCTCCTTCTCCGCGGTGGTCGCCTCGGCGGCGAAGACCACGACGGCCTCCACCTTCGGCGGCGGGCCGTCCAGGACGGCGTAGACACCGAACACGACCAGGCCGACGGTCGCCAGTGCGCCCAGGACCACCGCCGCCCGACGGCGCGGATCAGCCAGGTAGCGCAGCGTCTGGCCCAGCCAGGGGGCACGGGAGGTCGTCGTCATCAGGCGATYCCTGTCACAGCGGGGCACGAAATCTGGTCCGGTGAGCGTCTCGCCGCGGCGGACACCGGCACTGTCAACGTATTCCGTCCAGCGGGTCCGTAAGGTGAACGGCCTTGCGCGGCGTAGCACGAGGAGCCCGCCGGCACCACCCGGTGTGATCTGCGCATCACTGTCAGAGATACATGGTACTGATTCGAGCGAGGAGACCAGAACGCCGTGCCATCCCTGATCGAGGACTACGCGCTGATCGGCGACACCCACTCTGCGGCGCTCGTCTCGCGCAACGGCTCGATCGACTGGCTGTGCCTGCCTCGCTTCGACTCCCCGGCCTGCTTCGCCGCGCTGCTCGGGGACGACGAGTCGGGCCACTGGAAGATCGCTCCGGTGGAGCCGGTACTCGGCGTCAGCCGCCGTTACCGGGGTGACACCCTGGTGCTGGAGACCGACATGACCACGGCCTCGGGCACCGTACGCATCGTCGACGCGATGTTCCCCCGGGCCGGCGCCCATGTCGTGCTGCGGCTGGTGGAGTGCCTCCAGGGCGCGGTCCGGATGCGCTCCGAGACCCGGTTCCGGTTCGACTACGGCTCGATCGTGCCCTGGGTGCGCCGGCTCGACGAGCACTCCGTCGCGGCGATCGCCGGCCCCGACTCGGTGACGCTGTGGACCACCGCCCCGATGGAGGGGCACGACATGGCCACCTACGCCGAGTTCAGCGTGTCCGCCGGGCAGTCGGTGCCGTTCTCGCTGACCTGGCGGCCCTCGCACGAGCCGGCTCCCGCGCCGCAGGACATCCGCCGGATGATCAGCCAGACCGAGGCCTGGTGGTCGGACTGGATGGCCGGCTGCACCTACGACGGCCAGTGGCAGCCGGCGGTGCGCCGCTCGCTGATCACCCTCAAGGCGCTCACCTACGCACCGACCGGCGGCATCGTCGCGGCGGTCACCACCTCACTGCCCGAACACATCGGCGGCGTCCGCAACTGGGACTACCGCTACTGCTGGCTGCGGGACGCGACCATCACCCTGCTGGCCCTGCTCGACGCGGGCTTCACCAGCGAGGCGACCGCCTGGCGGGAGTGGCTGCTGCGGGCAGTGGCGGGTGACCCGTCCCGGGTGCAGATCATGTACGGCGTGGCGGGTGAGCGCCGGCTGCCCGAGTACGAGGTCCCGTGGCTGCCGGGCTACGAGAACTCCTCCCCTGTGCGGGTGGGCAACGCCGCCGTCGACCAGTTCCAGCTGGACGTCTACGGCGAGGTCCTGGACGCCCTGCACGTGGCCCGGGTGGCCGTCGCCAACCGCCGCAACGGCGCGGCCCGCGACCTGTTCCACGCCGGGATCCACGCCCCCGAGGACAACGGCCGGGACGACTCCTGGCCGCTGCAGACCAAGCTGATGGACTTCCTGGAGACCGGCTGGCGCAAGTCCGACGAGGGCATCTGGGAGGTCCGCGGCCCGCGCCGGCACTTCGTCCACTCGAAGGTGATGGCCTGGGTCGCCGCCGACCGGGCGGTGCGCGGCATCGTCGAGTCCGGGCTGCCCGGCCCCGTCGAGCGGTGGTCCGCGCTGCGCGACGAGATCCACCGCGAGGTGTGCGCGCGCGGCTTCGACAGTGAACGCAACACGTTCACCCAGTACTACGGCTCGAAGGAGCTCGACGCCGCCCTGCTCTACATGTCGCTGGTCGGCTTCCTCCCCGCGACGGACCCGCGGGTGGTCGGCACCGTCGCGGCCATCGAGCGGGAGCTGATGGAGGACGGATTCGTCCTGCGCTACCCGACCGCCGAGGACGGCGCCGTGGACGGCCTGCCAGCCGGTGAGGGTGCCTTCCTCGCCTGTACCTTCTGGCTGGCCGACAACTACGCGCTGTCGGGCCGGGTGCACGAGGCGCAGGAGCTGTTCGAGCGCCTGCTCGCGCTGCGCAACGACGTCGGGCTGCTCGCCGAGGAGTACGACCCGAAGCTGGGCCGGATGACCGGGAACTTCCCGCAGGCGTTCAGCCACGTCCCGCTGGTCAACACGGCGCGGACGCTCACCGAGGCCCTGCGCGGGCGCCCCCGCTCCCGGGCGGACCGGGCGCACCCCCCGGGCCACTTCTTCGGCTGACCAGCACCGCCGGGATACTGGTCCCCGGATCAGGGGACCGGTCTGTGCGCCCGGTCCGGAACAAGCGGAGGGGGCACGGGTGCCGGAGCGCATCGCGGTCGTCGGCGGCGGCATCCTGGGGCTGGCGGTGGCCCGCCGGCTCGGGCAGGTCATGCCCGGGTCGACGGTCACCGTGTTCGAGAAGGAACCGGACATCGCCCAGCACCAGACCGGGCGCAACAGCGGCGTCGTACACGCCGGGCTGTACTACAAGCCCGGCTCGCTGAAGGCGACACTGTGCCGCCGTGGTGTCGGCATGCTCCGCGAGTACTGCGAGGCGCGTGGCATCCGCTACGACGAGTGCGGCAAGGTCGTCGTCGCCGTCGACGACAGCGAGCTCGACCGCCTCGCCGACATCGCCCGCCGGGCGGAGGCCAACGGGGTGCCCGACACCCGCATGCTCGACGCCACCGAGCTGCGCGCCATCGAGCCCCATGCCCGCGGCGTCGCCGCGCTGCACTCCCCCACCACCGCGATCGTCGACTACCCGGCTGTCGCGCGGGCGATGCGCGCCGACATCCTCGACGCGGGCGGCGCCGTCCGCACCGGCGCCGAGGTGATCGGCGTCGACGACGACAAGGGGGGCGTCCGGCTGCGCGTGCGGGTCCGCGGCCAGGCGGCGGTCCGACCCAACGGCTCGCACCGGACGTCATCGGTGGACGGCGGGCTGGTGCACACGGTCTCCGAGTCCGTCGGCCCGTTCGACCTGCTGATCTCGTGCGCCGGCCTGCACTCGGACCAGGTCGCCGCGCTCACCGGGGAGGACAGCTCCCCGCGGATCATCCCGTTCCGCGGTGACTACTGGCTGCTGCGGCCCRAACGCCGCAGCCTGGTCCGCGGCCTCATCTATCCCGTGCCGGACCCGCGCTACCCGTTCCTGGGCATCCACCTCACCAAGCGGGTGGACGGGGAGATCCTCGTCGGCCCGAACGCCGTGCTCGCCACCGCGCGGGAGGGGTACACCGTGGGCACCCTCGACCGCGGTGACCTGCGGCAGACCCTGGCCTGGCCGGGGTTCCGCTCGATGGCGAAGACGCACTGGCGCACCGGCGCCAAGGAGATGCTGCGCACCGCCAGCAGGCGGGCGTTCGTCGCCGAGGCCCGGCGCTACGTCCCCGAGCTGCGCGCCGCCGACGTGGTGCGGGGGCCCGCCGGCGTCCGCGCCCAGGCTGTCGCGCGGGACGGCAGCCTCGTCGACGACTTCGTGCTCGCCGTGCGCGGACGGGTCGTGCACGTGCGCAACGCCCCGTCGCCGGGCGCCACCGCGTCCCTGGCGATCGCCGAGCACATCGTGGCCGACGTGGTGCCCGAACGCGCCTCCTGACCCGCGCCGCGTACCCTCACCTCACTCCGGCCTCACCCGGCGTACTTCACCCGGCGCGGTCGTCGTTGAGGGCGGCCAGCAGCGGCAGCAGCGCCGCGCTGGCGGGCGTCGCCACCCCGGTCCGCTGCCCGAGACGGACCACCGTGCCGATCAGCGCCTCGTGTTCCAGCGGCCGGCCGGCGAGGCGGTCGCGCAGCATCGACGTGCCGGCGCCGGGCGGCTGGCGGCGCAGCCGTTCCAGGGTGCGCTCCGGGGCGTCGGTGGGTAGCCGGGCACCGTCCGCGCGGCCGACCGCGGCGGTCTCGCGCATGACGGCCAGCGCCAGCTCGGCGACATCCGCACGGCCCAGCACCTCCAGGCCTCGCCCGGTGAGCGCGGTCACCGAGTTGGCCGCGCTGTTGCTCAACAGCTTCGACCAGGCGGCCGTCACGAAGTCGTCCACGAGGCGGACGTCCCCGGGCGGCAGCACCCGGGCGAACCGCTCGCCGAGCGGGCTGTCGGGAATCTGAAGCACGCCGTACGCCAGGTGGCGTACGACGCCGGGCTCGGGCAGCTCGGCGTTGATGTACACCACCGCCGGCAGGACGGCGTCCCGCGGCACCGGTGGACTGACCCGCTCGGTCTGGCGCACCCCGTTCTGCGCGACGACCACGCCCAGCCCCTCCGCAGAGGCGGCGAGGGCGGCGTGCAGCCAGTCCATCGCGGCGTGGGTCTGGTGGGCCTTGGTGGCCATCACGACCCAGTCGAGCGGGGCGTCCAGCCGGGCCGGGTCGGTGATCACCCGCAACGGCGTCTCGAAGTTTCCGCCCGCCGACTCGTCCCTGACCACCCGGACCCGGTCGTAGGCGCCGCGGCGCACGCACAGCACCACCTCCGCGCCTGCCTGCCCGGCCCGGGCGGCCACGTAGGCGCCGACGGCTCCCGCGCCGACGACCGCGACCCGGGCCGGCCGGACGCGCTCGGCCGGGTTCACGGGCCCCGCCACCCGCCCTCGGAACACCGCCGCGTCGTGGTCCGGAACGGCGCTGGGAGACACAGTCATGTGCCAAGCCTGCCAGGACGGTCCGGACGGCGAGCCCCGGCGCCCGACCCGCTGGCGGCGCCGCCGCGGGGAATCAGCTTTGCTCCCGCCCGCCCCGCTGCGAGACTGAGCCGGTGGATCACAGCACGGGCGACCACGGCACGGGCGACCACGGTGACGCGGCTGGTGGCGCCGTCCCGCCACCCGGCGGCGGCCCCGCCGCGGTTCCGGGGGTGGAGATCGGCCGGCGCTGGCGCGCCGCCCGGATCGACGACGGCATCGTCCATCTGGACGCCGCGGCGGCGGGCCGTCCGACGGTCGCGACGGTCGCCGCGCAGGCCGACCATCTCCAGCGGGAGGCCCGTGCCGGGGCCTACGTCGCCGAGCTGGAGGCCACCGACGTCGTCGCGGGCGCGCGTTCCCGCCTCGCGGCCCTCATCGGGCCGGAGCTGACCGGAGACGACGTGGTGTTCCAGTACTCGGCCACCGCCGGGTTCGCGGCCCTGCTGGCCGCCTGGCCCCTGTCGGCGGGCGCCCGGGTCGGCATCGTGCCCGGCGACTACGGCGCGAACCTGCTTCTGCTGGCGTCCCGGAGCGAACTCGACCTCGTCGAGTTCCCGGTCGACCGGCTGGGGCGCATCGACATCGCCCGCCTCGACCGCGAGGGGATGCTGCCGCTCGGCAGCCACCGCGGGACGCGCGCACCGGCTCGCGGTGTCGGCCTGGAGAACCTGGCGCTGGCGGCCTTCCCCCACGTGCCCAGCCAGCGGGGGGTCGTGCAGCCGGCGGCCGAGGTGGCGGCCCGGTGCGCGGCGGCCGGGGTTGATCTGGTTCTCGACGTCGCCCAGGCACTCGGCCAGGTCGACGTCGGCGGGATCGCGGCGTCCGCCTGGGTCGGCACCGCACGCAAATGGCTGTGTGGCCCGCGCGGCGCGGGCTTCGTCGCGGTGCGCCCCGACGTCATCGATCGCCTGGGGGTCGGGGCACCCAGCCTCTACTCGGCGCACCCGGTCGAGCTACATCCGCCGGCCGGCGGGACGGCGGGACGGGGCGGGGCCGCCGTCCGGCCGCTGGCGGGGCCGGTCCGGCTGTCGGTCGGGGAGGCCTCGGTGGCGAGCCGGGTGGGGCTCGCCACCGCGCTGTCGGAGCTGGCGACCGAGGACGCCGGAGCGGTGCGGGCCCGGATCACCGCCCTCGCCCGTCTCGCCCGGCGAGCCGTCGGCGGCGTCGCCGGCTGGCGGCTGGGCGAGGAGCCGGACTCACCCTGCGGGATCGTGACGCTGTGCCCGCCCGGTGACGTCGACCCGCTCGCCGTCTCCCGGGCGCTCTATCAGGAGGCGGGAATCCTGACCAGCCCGATCCCGGCCGGTCGGGCACCGGAGCTGACCGGGCCGGTGCTGCGGGTCAGCCCGCACGTCTACGCCACCCCGGGCGAGTTCGAACTGCTCGCGGAGGCGCTCGACCGGTGGGGGCGGCCGGGTGCCCGGCCCACCTGATCCCCGTACGCGGGACGGACTCCGATCTCCACCTTTACCCGAACCGAGCATCACCAGAAAATAGTCATAAATTACTACTAAGACCTGCAAAAGCGAGTGATTATCGACGCCCGTCCGGTGCCTCTTGGTGACCGCCGGTGTAGATCTGCTGAAATAACTCCCTTACGGGCATCGTGTCCGGTGGCGTTCCGGTGGGGGGCGGACACGTCATACCTATGCCCGGGAGCGGGCAGAAACGGTGGAGAGCCGTGACCGACAGAGCGGCAAAGCGGGAGTCCACGAGCCGGTGACAACGATCATTTCGGTCGCCGCGGTCGACGATCACCCCATCGTGCTGCGCGGGCTCACCGACGTCCTCGCAGGCCTGGACGGCATCGAGCTCGTCGCAACCGCCACATCGATCCGCGCGCTGCTGGCCGGGCCGGGCCGGGAGGCCCAGGTCACCCTGCTCGACCTCGATCTGGGCGACGGATCGGAGGCACCCGGCAACATCCAGGCCCTCACCGAGGCGGGATCCTCCGTGATCGTCTTCAGCGCGCTCGGCGAACCGGAGGCTGTCCGCGGCGCGATGCGCGCGGGAGCATGCGGCTTCGTCACCAAGACCGACGACGTGGACGAGCTGGGGACGGCGATCCGGGCGGCCAGCGCGGGCAACGGCTGGGTCTCGCCCCACCTGGCCTTCGTTCTGCTCACCGACAAGGCACCGGACCGCCCGCAGCTCTCGCCGCAGGAGATGGAGGCCCTGCGCCTCTATGCCACCGGCATGGCCCTCAAGACCGTCGCCCGGAAGATGGAGGTCTCCCCGGAGACCGCGAAGCAGTACATCGAGCGGGTCCGGATGAAGTACCGCAGGGCCGGGCGGGAAGCCGACACCAAGATCGACCTTTACCGGCGGGCGGTCGAGGACGGACTCCTCGACTGATCCCACGACCCGCTGATCGGGTGATCTGGCCAGCCACCCCCCTTGGTCCGAAACCCGGCTGGTCCGAACCCGGCCGGACGTCCGGTCTGCCAGTGGGCCTGCCACTCGTCAGGCGTGGCGGGCAGGATTCGTGGTGGGTACCAGCTCGGGCAGCCGGTACCCACCACCTGGCGCACGCCGGATCCCCGCGTCCGGCGCATGCCTCGCGCCCCCCCTGTGCCCGACAGAGTGCGCGCCCGGGGCCCGCAGGTGTCATCGGCCGTCCGGTATCCCCCCGGCCCGAACGTCCGATCCCCCGTCACCCGCGTGCCATGAGCACAGTCTGCACGGCGCATCTCCGTACGTCATGACCCAAATACAGCCACCCGCGGTCCCCTGTTCGGGGGTCATGYCGGTAAGGGCGAACCCGCAGGGATAACTGCTCGGACATCCTTCAGCTGTGGTCCCCACACAGTTGTCCTCGCGCTTTCCGTCCCCGGCACTTTCAGTCCCCGGCACTTTCCGTTCCCGTTCTCGGGCCCGTTATCCGGGCCCCCGCCGCCCCGTCCGAGGCGCCGCCGCATTCACCTCCGCCTCGGTGCCACCGCGGATGCCGAGGCCTCGCCCGGAACCCCGCCCGGGCCCGCTCAGCGGGGCCCCAGGCCCCACAAGGGCGGTGAAGCGCACCAGGACACCCGCCAGGAGGAGGACGGCGCCGCTGGCCCCGATGACCCACAGTCCGGGGCCGATGTCCGTCGTGGCATCGAGGCCCGACCCGATCAGCAGGCCGTCGCGGTGCAGGCGGGCAAGATCCACCACCGCCGTCAGAACGAGCATCAGGCCCGCCACCACGGCGAGCATCCGCCCCCAGTCGACCCGCCGGCCGGCCAGCAGCAGGCCGGCCACCATCGCGAGCAGGCCGAGGACCATGGTCAGATGGCCGTGCTGGTCCGGATCCGTCCCCCGGACGGCGAACTCCATCAGGCCGTAGGCGCGGACCGTCGCCCACGTCATCGTCGAGCCGATGACGGCCGCGCCGCCGGCCAGGACGACCAGCGGCGGGACGAGCACCGCCAGACTCCGGCGCGCGCCACGGGCCGGAGTCCGTGCGTACGGCTGTGCGGCCGGCCGGTCCCCAGCGCGCGCCAACGGGCCCACCGCGACCTCCGCCGGGTCGGAACCGGTCTGCCCGTTGGCGGCCGGATCGTCCCAGGGATCCCAGGGCTGGTGCCGTCCCCGGCCCCATCCGCCGTCGCCATCACCTGACCCGTCCGCGGCCCACGGTGACGCGCCACCGGCCCGCTCGGCCGCCACCGACGCCCGGGCCCAGCGGGGATCGGCGGTGGCGGCGGCAGCCGCCCGCCAGGCGGTCAGGTCACCCGCGTTCCCGTCCGGACCAACCGGCGCGGCGTCCTCCCCGCCGACCGGCCGGGCCCACGGGCTCCGCTGCTCCCCCACCCGTTCCTCCCGCCACCGCATGCCCGGGGCCGCCGGCTCCAGCCAACCCCGTCCCTCGGACGTCCTGCGACGGTCGTACCACGCGCAGACACCGACCGCATGCCGCCTACCGCCTGCACGGACCAGGCGGAGGCGGTCCGGACGGCGCCGGACCGCCGGCCCGTCAGCGGTGCCCCGCCCGCCCGCCACGGCCGCCGCCACGGGTCGCCGCGTAGAGCGCCACGACACCGGCCGCCAGGGTGACCATGACCCCCACCTCGGGCCGGAGTTCGAAGACGTCCGCCGAGATGGCACGGAAGGACGACAGCGGCGGTGGACCGAACGCGAGGTCGAAACCCGCCAGCACGATCAGCAGGACGGCGGACAGCCTGGCCGCCGTCCCCCCGGCCAGTACTCCACCTCCCGGCCACCGGGCAGCGCCGTCGGCCGAGCCGCGCAGCCCGGCCAGGCCGGCGGCGAGCAGGACCAGACCCGCCACGAGCGTCAACCGCCCGTCACCCACCGTCAACCCGTTGAACGTACGAGTCTCGTCGCCGCTGGTCAGAGTGCTCCACGGCAGGAAGGCGGCGATCGCGGCCGCGCCTCCGGACAGCGCCAGCAGGGCGGCGTCGCGCCGACGCGGCCGCGGGCTGGCGGCCGGGCCCGCACCGGGAGCAGCTCCCGGGCTCGGGGGCAGCGCTGGTCCCGGTACCTGCACCGGTATCGGATCCAGCTCTGCATCTGGCAGCTGTGTCGGTTCCGCCGCGGCGGGCTGCGGGGCGGACTCCTCCCGGGCCGGCTCCGGGTGCGGGTGCGGGTGCGGGTGCGGGTGYGGGCGGGAGATCCTMTCGCTCTCCCTGCCGGCCGCCGGCCGCGGCACCCCCGTGGTCGGTGGCGCGTCCGGCGCGGCTGCACCTCCACCGCCCGCGGTCGGGTCGCCTGCGTTGCCGCCCGCGGTCGTGGTGCCGCCCGGGCCCCTGGTGCCGCCTTCGCCTCTGGTGCCGGTGACGAACGGGCGGTGGCTGCTCTGCTCGGGCAACGGGAGCGCACCAGCGTCGCCGCCGCCGTCGCCGGCCGGCGACGCGGCGGCCGGCGACGCGGCGGCCGGCGCCCGACGGGTCGCAGCCCGGCGCAGGTCCACCTGCATGGTCGGCGGGTCCACTGCGGCGGGCGGCGTGAACGGCTCCGACGGCACGCCGCGCGGCGTGCCGTCCGGCCGAGGCGCGCTTCGGCTCTGTGCTGGTGGACGAGCGGAAGGCGCCGGCGCTGGCGGTGCGGACGGGCCAGGCTGGCCGGTCTCCCTGCCCGTGCCCGGCGCCGCGGCCGGCCTGTAGGGAGCGAGCGGCGGGAGTGGTGGGAGTGGCGTGTAGGGAGCGAGCGGCGCCAGCGGGCTCGTCGGGGTGCGGGATACGGCCGGAGTGTGGCCAGTGACCGCGTCCGTCCCCTTGCTGACGCCGGGTCCGGGGGCACCCTCGGCGGTCCGCTCGAACCAGGTCGCCCGATCGGGGGCCGGCGGCCGGCCCGGCAGCGGCGCGGGTGAACCTGAGGCGCCGCCGGGGTTGGCCGGGCCACCGGGACCGGTCGAGCCGCCGGGACGGGCGGACGATGCCGGCTGTCCGGACTGCTCGGGCCGGGAGGACTGCTCAGGCCGGGAGGACTGGGGTGGAGCGGAGGCAGCGCCGCGTGGGTTGAACAGGGATGGCGGCCGCTGGGTGTCGCCGCGCTCGCCGGACCGACCGGCGAGCCCGGCGGGCTGCCCCCCGGCGGACGAGGAACCCGACCGCGGGGGGAACGCCGACGGCGCCGCGGATCCACCGGCCGGCGCGGGCGCCTGCCCCTGCTGCGGGCGCAGCGGCGAGGGCCACGGGGACGAGCCCCGCCGTGCGGAGGCGTCCGACGGGCCGGTGGGCCGCAGCGGCGTCGCGCCCGGTGCCTTGGCAGCGGAGGCTGGGGGCGCCGGTTCGCCGTGTGAGGCCGGCCTGGCCGGGCCATCCGGCTTCGCGGTGGAACCGGGCCGCGCCGTGCCCGGGGGGGCCGCCTGACCACCCGGCCTGCTGCCGCCCCCCGGCCTGCTGCCGCCCCCCGGCAACGCCGCGCCGCCGGCCGGGTTCGCCGCACCACCTCGCTGCTGCGCCGCACCACTTCTCTGCTGCGCCGCGCCGTTCCCCGGCTGCCCAGTGCCGCTCCCCGGCTTGGCGGTGGCGACGCCTGGTCTCCCCGCGCCGGCCGCCTGCTCCGGCTCGGTCCTGGCCGCGCCACGGTTGCCCGCGGCTGGCGGTGCTGTCACGCCGGCTTTGTCCCCGGGGCCCGGCGTCGCGGCGCCGGACCCACCTCGGGGCGGGCCGCTGCGGGCCGCCGGGCCGGATGCCGGCCGGGGCGCGGCCGGCGGCGTCGGCCCTGCGGACCCTCCGGTTCCCGCGGCCGGCGAGGCGGGTGCACCGGAGGCTGACGCGGACGACGGAGTGGCCGTGGACGTCCGCGCAGGCGCGGCAGGGATGGCCGGGGCGGCCGGCTGCGCCCGCGCAGTGGCCCCGGGCCTTCCCGGTGCCGGTGAAGCCGGACGGACGGGGGCCGCCGGGCGGGTCGGCGCACCGGGTGCCCCAGGCGTGCGAGCGCCTGACGCGCCCGACACCCCGGAGGGCGCCGGTCCGCCGGTGGTGCCGGGTGTCGATGACGCTGTGCGGGATGGCCCGGCAGGTGACGCCTTACCGGACGGTGCCGTCCCGGCGGACGGCGTCGCGGCGGACGGCGTCGCGGCGGACGGCGTCGCGGCGGACGGTGCGGCAGCCGATCGTGGGGTGGAGGACCGTGCGCCGGTCGGGGGCGTGGCGGGGGCAGCCGGCGTGGCGGGCCGGCTGGCGGGCCCGGGCGAGGACGTTCCTGCCGTCCCCCCGCCTTGAGGTGGCAGCACTCCGGGCCGTGTCCGTGCCACCGGCCGGGCCGGGGCCGCGGGGCTGGAGCCGGATCCGGGCGCGGCGGTGGTGGCCGAGGTGGGCGCGGGGCCAGCGGCACGGCCGCCGGCGGCACGGCCGCCGCGCTCCTTCCTGACGGCATCCGCGGCGGTCCTGGCAGCTTCCGCGGCGGCGGTGGACGGCGTCTCCCTCCGGGCAGTCGCCGGCGGGGCGGGGTCGGTGGGGCGGGAACGACCAGAGCCGGCGGGTTCGCCCTTCCCGGTGCCGGTGTCGGGCGTTGCGCCTTCCGCCGGGTCGCCCTGGTCGGCCAATGCACTCACTCCTGACGCGCGGTGCTTCCATCCGGCGGTCCTGACGGCTCACCGGCGAACCGGGCGACGGTATCCGTCCTACGCCCGCCGCCAGCACGCGGGCCGGACAAAACGTCCCCTAAGTACGCGGACGCCCGACCCGCCGCCCGGTGGCACGGACTACCGCGCCCGCCGGCTTCGGTGCGGATCGCGGATCAGCAGCCCCCGGCGAGGACCGGGCCCACGGGGCTCACCAACATCACTGGGACGGCCAGGCGCGCCGACGGTAGCGGATGAGGTCGGCGGCGACAACCCACCACCGGACCCGCACCCACCTCCGTGCCATCAACGGAGCAGGCCCCACACCATGCTCCAGCGGCCATCCGGCCCACCGTGCGGGACCAATTACACAGGGCGTCGACACCAGGGTGGCAATTACCATACCCGCACAGCGTGTTTCCAATCTGTGACAGATATGCGGCCGGCGGGGCCGATTCCGGCGTTTTCGCAGTTCCCGGCCCGGTTTTCCCCTTCGATCCGCGAGCCCCGGCCCCGTCGAGCAGCAAGGAGACAACGCGCAAAGCCGACGACAGGCGTGACGGAGGACACGTCCACTACAAATGCGTTTACTGATTTCACTTCGTGATCAAAGAGCGAAGATCGGAAGAAATTCCTGAACGACGGTCAGCCAGCTGGCCACCCGCCGGCGATACTTCGGTCCCAGCCGGTGGGAGTGCGGTTCACGTTGCAGGGCACACCCGACGATTGGGAGGATTCCCGTGTCAACGTCCACATCCAACGCAGTCTCCGCCGATCTGGCCCTGACCCGGGACTACGTCCGGGACGGAAAGGTGATGCAGATCGCGACACTGGCGGCGGACGGCGAACCGGTGGTCTGCAACCTCTGGTACGCGAGCTCGTTCGACCCCGACCGGCTCCTGTTCATCTCGCGCCCCGACCGGGTGCACTGCCGGAACATCCGCGCCGACCGGCGGGTGGGCGGCGCAGTCCTGACCATCGAGCTCGACGGGCTCGGTCAGGAGGTCCAGGGGGTGAGCTTCGCGGGGACGGCACGGCAGGTACCCGAGGACGCCGCCGACGACCTGCTCCCGATCTACCACCGGCGGTGGCCGGCGGGCGCCTCGCTGGCCAATGTCGAGCGGTGGCGCGAGGACGCCGACGCGCACCGGCTCTATGAGATCCGGGTCCACCGGTGGACCCTGTTCGACGAGATCAACCATCCGGACGACCCACGGCGCGTGATCGACCTCGGGTCGGCGGCCTGACCGTCGCACGCGCCCAGGCCGCTGCCACCCGGTAGGGCGGCCCGCGGCCGGTGCCGCTGAACAGTTGTCGTCGTGCCCGCCGCCGAAGCTGCAGTTCGACGACGCGCCGGCGTGACTGGCACCGGCGGGGCCGGGCCGTGAGCGTTGTCGGCACCGCCACGGCCGGCCCCACCACCATCGGGGCGCGGGGGCCGGCCTGGCTCGGCGGTCAGACCGCCTCACCGATGCGGTGCACCCGCATCGCGTTGGTCATGCCCGCGACGCCGGGCGGCGTCCCGGCGACGACGACCACCAGCTCACCCGGCTGGCAGTAGCCGTTCTTGCGCAGCGCCGTGTCGACCTGCCGGACCATCTCGTCGGTGCTCTCCGCGAACGGCACCAGGATGGTCTCGACGCCCCAGAACAGCGACATCTGGTTGCGCACCGCGGGCAGCGGCGTGAACGCGAGGACGGGCACGGAGCTGCGGTAGCGGATGAGGCGACGGGCGGTGTCCCCGCTCAGGGTGTGCGCGACGAGGTACCGCGCGCCCACTGCCTCCCCGACGCTCACCGCGGCCTGGGCGATCGCGCCGCCCAGCGTCCGCGGCTGGGTGCGCAGCGGCGGGATCCGGCCGAGGTCGGCCTCGGCGGTCTCGATGATCCGCCCCATCGTGGCGGTCGCCTCGATGGGATAGGTGCCCACGCTGGTCTCGGCCGACAGCATGATGGCATCGGCGCCGTCCAGCACGGCGTTGGCGCAGTCACTCGCCTCCGCACGCGTCGGGCGCGGCGCGCTGACCATCGACTCGAGGACCTGGGTGGCGACGATGACCGGCTTCGCCCGCTCGCGGGCCTGGCTGACGGCCCGCTTCTGGACCAGTGGGACGTCCTCGAGCGGGAGCTCGACACCGAGGTCACCACGGGCGATCATGAGGCCGTCGAAGGCCTCGATGATGCCGTCGAGCTCGTCCACCGCCTGCGGTTTCTCGATCTTCGCCAGGACCGGGACCCTGACCCCGACGTCCTCCATGATCGAACGGACCGCCTGGTAGTCCTCCGCCGACCGGACGAACGACAGCGCGATCATGTCGACGCCCAGCTCCAGGGCGAAGCGCAGGTCCGCGGCGTCCTTCTCGGACAGCGCCGGCACGGTCAGGGCAGCGTTCGGGATGTTCATGCCCTTGTGGTCGCTGACCTTGCCGCCGATCACGACGGTGGTGCGGACGTCGGTGTCCTCGACGCCCTCGATGCGCAGGTTGAGCCGGCCGTCGTCGACGAGGATCGTGTCGCCGGCCGCGACGTCCCGGGGCAGGCCCGTGTAGGTGGTGCCGACCTGCTCCTGATCACCCAGGACGTCGCGGATCGTGACGGTGAAGTGCTGGCCGGGCAGCAGCGTGACTCCGCCGTCGGCGAACTTGCCGAGACGGATCTTCGGGCCCTGCAGGTCGGCCAGCGCGCCGACGCTGCGTCCGGCGGCCTCGGCCGCCTCCCGGACCAGGGCGTAGGTGGCGGCGTGCTGCTCGTGCGTTCCGTGCGAGAAGTTGAGCCGGGCAATGTCCATTCCGGCGTCGACGAGGGCCCGGACCATCTCAGGCGAGTTGGTGGCCGGACCGAGGGTGCAAACTATCTTGGCTCTTCGTGGCACGGTCAAAGCCTAGGTAACGAACGCACGGGATTGGCCGCGGCCCCTGGTGACACCCCCGCCCCGCCGGTTCTGCACCGCTTGGCCCGAGCAGGGTCTGTGACCGTTTCCGGCCCGGGCGTCCCGATACATGCTGCGCGCAACGGCACCTCGGGCGTACCTTCGCAGGGTCGGCCCGCAAGTGGGGCCGAACAGACAGGTACGGGAAAGCTGGCAACGGCGCCGAACGATCCCGGACATCCAGACAGCGGTCCGGAACCGCCCTGAACCAACCTGGAGCCCGGCCATGACCAACAATCCCGCAATTCACCGGCGCGCGTCCGGTGACATCGACATCGCCGTCCCCCACGACGGTCCGGATCCGGCGGGCGACGTGCCCGGCCCCGGGCTCGCCGGGGGGACATCCGTACTGGCCGGACCGGGGGGCGTCGTCACCGGTGTGGCCGCCGTCCCGGAGGCTGCCTGAACAGTCGCCAGGGTGACGCCGGCGCTCCAGTCAGCTTCGGGAGCGCCGGCGTCGCCGTGAGCGGCACCTTCATCCCTGTTCCTGGCCGCCCCGCTCACGGCCGGGGCACCCCCATCCCCGCCTGTGGCAGGCTCGCTCACGGCCGGGGTGGCCTCGGCCTGGGGAGGGGTGGCGTCGGCCTCGGGGGCGAACTGCGTGCGGTGAAGCTCGGCGTAGAGCCCGTCGCATGCGATCAGTTCCTCGTGCGTGCCCGCCTCGACGATCCGCCCGCCGTCGACCACCAGGATCCGGTCGGCCGAGCGGATCGTGGAGAGCCGGTGCGCGATCACCAGCGACGTGCGCCCGGCGAGCGCCGCGGTCAGCGCGCGCTGCACGGCCGCCTCCGACTCGCTGTCCAGATGGGCGGTGGCCTCGTCCAGAACAACGACCGCCGGCGCGGCGAGCAGGAGCCGGGCGAGGGCCAGCCGTTGCTTCTCACCGCCGGACAGCCGGTAGCCGCGGTCACCGACGACCGTGTCCAGGCCACCCGGCAGGCCCCGTACCGACGCGCCGATCTGCGCCGCGTCCAGGGCCGCCCACATGTCGTCCTCGGTGGCGTCCGACCGGGCGAACAGCAGGTTGGCCCGGATCGTGTCGTGGAAGAGATGGGCGTCCTGCGTGACGATGCCGACCCCGGCCCGCAGTGAGCGCCCGCGGGCCTGGCGGACGTCCACCCCGCCGACCCGGACGGTGCCGTCGGTCGCGTCGTAGATACGCCCGACGAGGTGGCTGATCGTGGTCTTTCCCGCGCCGGACGGGCCGACGAGCGCGACCAGTTCGCCGGGGCCGACCCGGAACGTGATGTCGTGCAGCACCGGCTCGCTGGCCCGGGTCTCCAGCACCGCCGTCGACTCCAGCGAGGCCAGCGACACCTCGGCCGCGGCCGGGTAGCGGAACCCCACGTGGTCGAACTCGACGGCCAGCGGCCCGGCTGGCAGGTCGATGGCGTCCGCCGCGTCCTCGATCGCCGGCCGCAGGTCCAGCACCTCGAAGACCCGCTCGAAGGAGACCAGCGCCGTCATCACGTCGACGTGCACGTTCGAGAGCTGGGTCAGCGGGCCGTACAGACGCGTCAGGTAGGCGGTGAGCGCCACGATCGTCCCGACCTGCAGGGTTCCCTGCGCGGCGAACGTCCCACCGAAGCCGTAGACGATCGCCGTCGCCAGCGAGGCGACCAGCGTCAGGGAGACGAAGAAGATCCGTCCGAACATGGCCTGCGTGATCCCGATGTCGCGCACCCGCCCGGCCCGGCCACGGAAGGCCGCCGCCTCACGGTCCGGCTCGCCGTGGAGCTTGGTGAGCAGGGCCCCGGCGACGTTGAWCCGCTCCGTCATCAGTGTGTTCATCTCGGCGTTCAGCCCGTAGCTCTCCCGGGTGAGCGCGGCGAGCCGCGGCGCGAGCAGTCGCGCGGGCACCACGAAGACCGGCAGCAGCACCAGCGCGACCACGGTGATCTCCCAGGACAGGCTGAGCATCGCCGCCAGCACGAACCCGACCGAGAGGATGTTCGACAGCACCGCCGACAGCGTGTTGGTGAACGCCGACTGCGCTCCGAGGACGTCGTTGTTGAGCCTGGTGATCAGCGCGCCGGTCTGGGTCCGGGCGAAGAAGGCGAGCGGCTGGCGCTGGACGTGGTCGAAGACCTGCGAGCGCATCTCGTAGATGAGGCCCTCGCCGACGCGGGCGCTGAACCAGCGCTGGGCCAGGCCGAGGAGCGCCTCGACTACGGCCAGACCGGCCACGACCCCCGCCAGAACCTGCACGACACCGGTACGGCCGGGGACGACACCGTCGTCGATGATCGCCTTGAGTAGCAGGGGGGTGACGGCGCCGGTTGCCGCGCTGAGCACGATGAGGACGCCGAATCCGGCCAGCAGCCGGCGGTACGGCCGGGCGAAGCCGACGATCCGCCGCACCGTGCCGGGCCGCAGGCGGGCCTGGGTGACGGAGCGGTCCCGTTGGAAGGACCGCATGGTGGACCAGTTCTGGCCCGCGGCTGTTCTCATGTAATGGTGTAAGTGCCGGGTTGCTACCCAGCATTCCGTGCGGGTGTGCCGAGCAGACGGGTGAGAGCGTCCGTCTCCGCCTCGCGCTGTCGCACGGCTGCGGGCCCGCTCCTGGCTGCCACCCCGGCCAGCAGTGCCTTCGTCTCCGTCGCGGCGTCCCGTGGGCCGGCGAGCAGGTGGGTCGCCAGCCGATCGGCCTCGGCGTCCAGCTCATGTGCCGGGACGACGCGGGCGGCGAGACCAAGACGAGCGGCTTCGGTCGCGGTCACCGGCTCGCCGGTGAGGCAGAGCCAGAGCGCGTTGGCATAACCGACGGCTCCGACGAGGGCACTCGCGGTGCCCAGGGCCGGGACGCGACCCGCCCTGGTGTCGGCGAGGCAGAGTGCGGCGTCGTCGGCCATCACCCGCAGGTCGCAGGCGAGAGCGAGAGCGAGCCCGAGGCCGGACGTCCGCCCGGTGAGCAGGGCGACGCTGAGCAGATCCGCCCGTTCGGACAGCCGCCGGGCCACCCGTGACCACCGTCCGAACTCGCCGGAGTCATGGTGCTCACGCAGATGGTGCAGGTCGTGGACCAGGACTATGCGGACGTCCCCGGGCAGGCCGCGCAGGCAGTCCTCCATGGCCGCGGCCAGGTCCGGCGAGCCGGACCTGGCGCCCGAACCACCAACCGTCGAGCCATCACGCAGGGTGAACGAAATACAGGGCCCGGCCACTTCCACGACCAGCCCGACCGCCGCCGCGGCGGACGCAGCGGCGGCCGGCACGCTCATGGTCAGGCGCTTTTCTTCTTGGTGCCTCGTGTCGCACCACCGCGCCCGCGCAACGTCGTTCCCGATTCGGACAGGATCCGATGGACAAACCCGTACGAACGACCCGACGACTCGGCCAGCAGACGAATGCTCTGTCCAGACTCGTACTTCTTCCGAAGTTCGGCAGCGAGCTTGTCCCGCTCCGCCCCGGTGATCCGGGTTCCTTTCCTAAGCTCGGCCAATGTGGCCCCCTCCGTGTTCGATGATCTGCGAACCGATCTTCACCCAGCTTCGGTGTCAGCGCCACTCGAAGCCCATGTGATCCATCACACGCGGTTCAGCTGTCGCCGAGACAGCCTCGCACGCGTCCGCCACCAGAGCTCCGGCCGCGCTCCCACCCGGGCTCATAGCCCCTGACCTGCAAATCCACGCCCAGCAAACGGATCCGGTGCCGGGACAGGGCGCCCCCGGGTCACCGGCACGGGAAGCCGCGCGGACTCCCGCGCACCCTGCCGAACATCGTTACCGACGGTACATCCACATCGGCCCACCCACGTGGATCCACAGCCCGCAAAGACTGGTTACGGTGCATGCATGGTCAACGGCCGGCCGACGCGGACGGCAACCCCCTCGACGGCGCCGGCCCCCGCAGCACCCCCGGGACCCGGCGAGCGCACCCGAGCACGGAACGTGACGATGAGACGGATGCGTCTCCGGGGGACCCGCGGGCACGGCGGCGGTCCGRCCACCGGTCCGGCCACCGGTCAGCACTCCGTGCTGTCACGTCCCCGCGCACGCCCAGGCCCGGTCACGCTTCCGCGCGCGCTCATGGTGCCGCGCCGCGGCACGTGGGGGCCCGCCACCCGCACACAGGCCGTCGACCTCGGGATCTGGGCCGTCGCGGCGGCAGCGGGCCTGCTCCTGACAGCGCTGATCACCGCGAGCGGGGTGGACCTCGGCGCCCGATCCGACCATGCCGCCGCACCGTTCCAGCAGGCCTGGCGCACCCCCGCCGTCGCGCCGGCCGTGCTCCTTCCGATCCTCGTGGCCGTCGTCACCCTGCTGCTCGCCGGTCGGAGCACCCACATCCGCTGGTCGGCCCTGCTGGTCGGCAGCTTCGCCGGATCGCTCGGCTGGAGCCTCGCGCTGGCCACCGCGGCCGGCCCCGGCCTCGCCGGTGGGCTGCGGCCACCGGCCGCCTACCTCGGCGCCGCCGACGCCGTCGGGGATGACCCCCTCGCCTACCTGGCCAGCTGGACGTCCCAGGTCTCCGACCTGGGGCCGGGCCTGGACGGATCAGGAGTGACGGGCGGCGGCGGCAGTCAGCTCGCCGRCCATCCACCCGGTCCGGTGCTGTTGGTCTGGGCGCTGGACCAGCTCGGCATCAGCGGCGCGACCACACTCGGACTGGCCCTCACTGCGCTGACGGCGCTGAGCGTCCCGCTGGTGGCGATCGCGGTGCGCTCGCTGTGCCACGAGACGGCGGCACGCCGGGCCGTGCCCGTCCTCGTTCTGACACCGTGGGCACTGTGGGCCGCAGCCTCCCCCCACGCGGTGACCATCCTGCCCGCGGCGGCGGCGCTGGCCGTCGGCGTGGTCGGGTGCGAGCCAGGCCGGCGGTGGCGCCTGCTGTGGGCGCTGGCCTCCGGACTGCTGCTGGGTGTCACCAGCCTGTTCGACTACCCGGCGGTCTGGCTGGGCGTCGGTGTCGCGGCCGCGTACTTCGTCCGTCGGCGACCGCTGATGAACGTCCTCACCGGCCTCGGGGCACTCCTGCCGTTCTGGCTCTTCCTCGCCTGGGGCTTCTCCTGGTCGGACGGCCTGGCCGCGGCCCAGGTCGACGCCGGGATCGCCACCATGCTGGCCTGGCTCGCTCTGGACGTCGTCGTGGTGCTGCTCGCCGGCGGGCCGGTACTGGTCCGGGCGCTGCGTCGGCTCCGGCTGACGCCCGGGTGGCCGTTCCTCGTCGGGGCGGCGGCAGCTGCGTTGTTCAGCCTGTGCGCGGGGCTGGCCTGGGGCGGGACGGAACTGTCCTGGCTGCCGCTGGCACCCTGGCTTGCGGTCGCGGCGCTGGCGCCGCGACCGCGCCCGGAGGGGCCCGGGGACACCATCCGCGCGGGCGATCTCCCACTGCTCCTGGTCGGCGCGGGTGCGCTGGTCGCGGTGGTCCTGCGGATGTGCCTCAGCAGCACCTGAACCCGCGACGCCCGCGGCTACGCGCTCCCCTCCGGGGCCGGGGATGCTCCGGCGCCGGGGACGGCTGGCTGGCCGGCGGCGACCCGCAGGATGTCGGGCTCCAGGTAGACCCGGCGCGCCGCGGGCACCGCCTGCCGAAGAAGCGCCTCGGCCTCGTCGATCGCACCGGCGACCTGGGCCGCGGTCAGGTCGGGCTCGATCCCGATCTTGGCTGCGACCAGCAGCTCTTCCGGGCCGAGGTGAAGGGTGCGCATGTGGATCACGGCGGTGACCGCGGGCGCGGAGGCCAGCGCCCGCCGGATCGTCTCCACGGTCGGCGGGGCGGCTGCCTCCCCGACGAGCATCCCGTAGGTCTCGATCGCGACGATCACCGCGACGGCCAGCAGCAGGATACCGATGGCGAGCGTGCCCGCGGCGTCCCACAGCGGCTCGTCGAGCAGCAGGGTGAGGCCGACACCGCCGAGCGCGAGCAGCAGCCCGCAGAGCGCGGCGAGATCCTCGAGCAGAACAACCGGGAGCTCCGGCGAACGGGCCTCGCGGATGAAGCGCCACCAGGTCAGCGGGCCCTTGGCATGCCGCGACTCCCGGATCGCCGTCCGGAAGGAGAAGCTCTCGAGAACGATCGCGATCGCGAGGACCACGATGGCGACCACACCGCTTTCCAGCTCGTGCGGGTGGCGCAGCTTCTCGACTCCCTCGTAGACGGAGAACAACCCGCCGACGCTGAACAGCACGATCCCGACCAGGAACCCGGCGATGTAGCGGGATCGGCCGTAGCCGAACGGGTGCTCCTCGTCCGCGGGCTGCCTGGCCTTCCGCTGGCCGAGCAGCAGCAGGGCCTGGTTACCGGAGTCGGCGACCGAGTGGATCGACTCGGCCAGCATCGAGGACGACCGGGTGAACAGGAACGCCACGAACTTCGCGACCGCGATGCCAAGGTTCGCGACCAACGCCGCCACGACCGCCTTGGTGCTACCTTCCGCGCTCACACGCCCCCGCTCTCGTCTCGATAGCCATGCCTGGGGCCGGCTGGCCGCAACGGCAGCCGGACTGACTGACCGCCCAGTCTGTCAACACACCGCCCCGGAGGCTGCGGCGGGTGCCATGCCGGGCGGCGGCGCGGGCCAGCTTCCCGCACGCCCGCGGTCAGGCCAGGGTGACGAGGTCGGCGAGGTCGGGCGACCACGTGTCCTCGACGCCGTCCGGCAGCATGAGGACCTTGTCGGGGTTCAGCGCCTCGACCGCGCCCGGGTCGTGCGTGACCAGCACCACCGAGCCCCGGTAGGTGCGCAGTGCGCTCAGGACCTCGTCCCGCGACGCCGGGTCGAGGTTGTTCGTCGGCTCGTCCAGCAGCAGCACGTTGGCGGAGCTGCACACCAGCCCGGCGAGCGCCAGCCGCGTCTTCTCACCGCCGGAGAGCGTCTCGGCGAGCTGCTCGACGGTGTCGCCGCTGAACAGGAAGGCGCCCAGGATGCGGCGCAGATCCACATCGGACGCGGTGGGTGCGGCCGCCCGCATGTTGTCGAGGACCGAGCGGGAGGTGTCGAGCGTCTCGTGTTCCTGGGCGTAGTAGCCCAGCCGCAGGCCGTGCCCCGGGTGCACCTCGCCGGCATCCGGCGGCTCGTGGCCGGCGAGCATCCGCAGCAGGGTCGTCTTGCCGGCTCCGTTGAGACCCAGGACCACGACCCGGGTGCCACGGTCGATCGCCAGGTCGACTCCGGTGAAGACCTCCAGCGAGCCGTACGACTTCGACAGGCCGGTCGCCGTGAGCGGGGTGCGCCCGCACGGCGCCGGATCGGGAAAGCGCAGCTTGGCCACCCGGTCGGCGACCCGGACATCGGCGAGGCCGGCAGCCAGGCGCTCGGCGCGGCGGTCCATCTGGTGGGCCGCCCGCGCCTTGGTGGCCTTCGCGCGCATCTTGTCGGCCTGGGCTCGCAGCGAGTCGATCTTCTTCTCGGCGTTGGCGCGTTCCCGCTTGCGACGGCGCTCATCCTGCTCGCGCTGGGTGAGATAGGTCTTCCAGTTGACGTTGTAGACGTCGAGGGCGGCGCGGTTGGCGTCGAGATGGAAGACCTTGTTCACGCTCTTGTCGAGCAGGTCCACATCGTGGCTGATCACGATCAGGCCACCGGAGTGGGCGCGCAGGAAGTCGCGCAGCCAGGTGATCGAGTCCGCGTCGAGGTGGTTGGTCGGCTCGTCGAGAAGCAGCGTCGCATCGGAGTTGCCCGACCCGGCGAACAGGATCCGGGCCAGCTCGACCCGGCGGCGCTGGCCGCCGGAGAGGGTTCCGATGGGCTGCGCGAGCACCCGGTCGGGCAGGCCGAGCGACGAACAGATCCGCGCCGCCTCCGCCTCGGCTGCGTAGCCCCCCAGCATGCCGAACCGCTCCTCCAGCCGGCCGTACCGGCGGACCGCGCCGTCACGGGCCGACTCGTCGACGAGTTCGGCCATCTCGACCTGGAGCTTCTCCATCTCACGGAGGATCACGTCGAGGCCGCGGGCGGCGAGTACCCGGTCGCGCGCGGTGTCGGCGAGGTCGCCGGTGCGCGGGTCCTGCGGGAGGTAGCCCAGCTCTCCACGGAGGTCGACCTTGCCGGCGAACGGCAGGTTCTCTCCGGCGAGCGTCTTCAGCAGCGTGGTCTTGCCGGCGCCGTTGCGGCCCACGAGCCCGATGCGATCGCCGGGCTGCACCCGGAAGGAGACCGGCTCGATCAGTGTGCGGGCTCCGGCCCGGAGCTCCAGCTCGGACACGATGATCATGAGGGTCGGCCTCTTTCGTACATCGGCTTCGTGCGGGCATCAGGTGTCAGCGGGGAGCCGCCGCGGGCACTGGTCCCCCGGGTGCCGCCTACCGGGCAGCAGGTACCGGGTATTCGGGGGGGACCGGGGATCGCCTGCCTCACGACGCGGCAGAGGTCATGCTCTCCAGGGTACGGGCCGCGGCCCCGGGGCCCGCGGGCGTCCCGGGCCGCCCGCGGTGACTCCCCCTGGCCACGTGCGTCCGCACCCTGTGGCGGGTACGCCTTCTCCCAGGTCACGGGCGCGGCCGCCGGTGCACGGCGGCCAATGCTCCGGACACGGGAGGTCACCATGACAACGACGTACCGGCAGCAACGCGAGACGCACCGCCCAAGCGCACTGTGGTCAAGCCTGGTCCTGCTCGGGATCGCCGCCACCGTGCTCGGGCTGTTGCTGATCATCAACCCCTTCAGCACCGCGGGCGCGCTGGCCGTGCTGGCCGGGGTGGCCCTGCTGGTGTCAGGTATCGGCGAGGTCGTGTCGGCGGCTCGTGCCGACCAGGGCAACACGACCGTCCTGTACGGCGTCCTGACCGCGGCGGCCGGCGTGGTGATCCTCGTGTGGCCGAATGTGACACTGAACGCCATCGCCCTCGTCGTGGGTGCGGCCCTGATCATCGCAGGCGTCATCCGGGCGCTGCTGATCCTTTCGAGCCGGTCCCGCCGCGCCGACGGCGCTTCCGGGCGCACCCGGGGGCTGCTGATCGCGGGCCTTGCCGTGGTCCTCGGCATCCTGGCGGTCACCTGGCCGTCGGCGACGGTCGTGGTGCTGGCCGTCCTGTTCGGCATTCAGCTCATCGTGACCGGGGTGACCGAGGTCATCCTCGGGCTCGCGCTGCGGCCCTGACGAGCGGACCGGCCGGAGGTCACTCCACGATGCGCTTGCGCCAGTGCCTGATGGAGTCGGGGCTCGCCCCGTGGTCGAGCAGCCAGCCCTCGACCCCGGCCGGATGCCCGTCGATGATCTCCAACACCGCGCCGACCGCCTCCATCGAGACCTCGCTCGCGCGGCGCTCCCCGGTGCGCGCGCCGGGCAGGAGCGCCTGCCCCTTGAGCCGCCGCACGATACTGGGCATGTTGGCCCCGGTCGCCATGTAGTCGGCGACCACTGCCTCCGGGACGACGCCGGCGAGGCGCAGCAGGAGCGCGACGACGATTCCGGTGCGGTCCTTGCCGGCGGCGCAGTGCACGAGCAGTGGGCCCGGGGCCTCGGCGGCCAGGTCGAGGATCTCCACCAGGCGCGGTGCGGCGACGTCGAGGATCACCGGGTAGAGCATGCGCAGGCCACCCGCGCGGACCTCCGCGGTCACGGACTCGCTCACAGTGTTCCTGCCCTCACCGATCAGCGGCTTGACGTGGATCTCCGAGCCGAGCAGAGACAGCGGATGGGGCGYGTCGCCCCGCTCCATCGACGCCCGCAGATCCACCACCGTCGGCGGAGGCCAGGTGAAGGAGGCATCGGGGCGCTCATCTCCCACGCGGGRCATGTCGCTGCGGTAGAGCACGCCGGCTCTGATCAGCTGGCCCGAGGTGGTGGCCATCCCGCCGACGTCGCGCAGGTTGGCCAACCGCTCCGTGCGAATCTCGCCTGTTTCCATCCGCTGCCCCTCCGACCGTCTGACGCACCGTCACGCGGGGGCGGGTCCCGCGGTGTCGTTCACCGTCACCGCCGCGCGTGTGACCTGGCATCATCCTCGCTGACGAGAACGGCCTCGTGCTGCGGGACGGAGTTCCCACCGCCACCGGAAACGGAATCCGCGGCCAGCGCGGCCAGATCGTCGGACACCTCCACCGGGTCGATCAGCTGCGGGGCGTTGTTGCGGACGCTGCCGACGGCGGCGGCCACGGGGTGGGCGGTGAAGACACCGGCTGGCGCCGGCCGCAGGACGCCGGCCAGCGCGGCCGGGTCGCGCACCGCCGGATCGATCCACCTGGACCAGGCCGACCGTGGCACCACGACCGGTGACCGGTCGTGGATGAACTCCAGGCCCGGGGCGGCGTCGGTGGTGATGATGGTGAACGTGGTCAGCGGCTGCTCGCCGTGCCGCCAGACCTCGTAGAGGCCGGCGAAGGCGAACAGGCCGTCGGCGGCGGGGTGACCGGCGGGGTGGATGTAGTAGGGCTGGCCCTTGCGGGACCCGCCGATCCGCAGCCACTCGTAGAAGCCGGTGGCCGGAACCAGGCAGCGCCGTGCGGCGAACGCCGCCCGGAACGCCGGTTTGGAGGCGACCGACTCGGCCCGTGCGTTGATCAGACGACTGCCGATCGCGCGGTCCTTCGCCCAGGACGGCACCAGGCCCCACGTGGCCAGCCGCACCACCCGCCCGGGCTCGTTCTCGGCGCTGCGCTCACTCGCACCGCCCCCGGCCCTGTTCTCGCCCTCCCCCTCGCCCCCGGGGCGTGGGTGCCGCGGGACCACCACGATCGGCATCTCGGTGGTCGGGGCCACGTTGTAGCTCTCCCGCAGCCGGCCGCCCGTCTCATCCACCGCGGACATCGCCGTGGCGAGGTCGTCGGCGTTCAGCGTCTGGGTGTACCTCCCGCACATGGCCCCAGTCTCGCAGCCGGGTGCGACAGTTCCCGCCGACCGCGGTGGGACGACCTGTCAGACGACGAGGGCGGCGGCGGCCGCCGCGAGGCAGCCCAGGGACACCGCGCCGAACGCGCCGACCCAGAACGTGCCCGGCAGACCGGTGAGGCGCGCCAGCTGGTCGGGGTCGGAGTCCCACGCCCGCCGGCGACGGCGTTGGCGCTGCACCTCGACGATCGGCCGCACAGCACCCACCAGCAGGAACCAGGTGGCGTAGGCGGCGAAGCCGGCCTGGACGTCGTCCGCGGCGAACCACGAGACACCGAGCACCACCGCTGTGCTGACCAGCACCGACAGCACGCCGAACCCGTTGCGGACAACGACCAGCATGGTCAGCAGCAGCGCGACCAGGAGCTGGAGCAGCAGGGTGACCCGCCCGGTGGCGAGCAGGCCCGCCGCCCCCAGGCCGAGCAGCGACGGGGTGGTGTAACCGGCGGCGACGGTCAGGATCACGCCCGGCCCGGTCGGGCGGCCCGACGAGACCGTCACCCCCGAGGTGTCGGAGTGCAGCCGGACTCCGGCGAGGCGGCGTCCGGTGGCGACGGCGACGAGGGCGTGCCCGCCCTCGTGCGCGATCGTCACCACATGCCGCGCGGTCGGCCAGACCCGGTCGCTGGCGACGGTGAGCAGCGCGACGACGCCGGTCACCACGAGGATCCAGTGGGCGGGGGCCGGCTGCGCGTCGAAACTCCGGCTCAGCAGATCGGACGTGGCTGCTCCTTCCCTCGTCTTCCGTCGTCGGGTGTCGCCGCACCCCCGGCCGGGTGGGCTCGTCGGTGGGCGTCCCGATAATCCCGCATTTCCCGCCCGCCGGGCGACACCGTGACAGAGACGGGGCAGTTCGACGAGCGCGGCCTCGGGGACGAATGCACGACTCGGGCCGCTGACTGGCGCACGATGGTCCGACGTCCACCGCCGGCCGGCGCGGACGGTGGTCCCGCGCCCGCCGGTGACGTCCTGATCGGGACGGCGCGACGGCAAGGCATCTGGATGGGGAGGAATCCGCGGTATGGCGGAATACGTGTATCGGCCGGTGCTGCACACGGCGCTCGGTCTCTTCCGCGCGCTGCGGCTGCAGCTGGACGTGCGCGGCGAGGAGAACGTGCCGGCGGTCGGCGGCGGCGTCGTCCTGATCAACCACGTCTCGTACCTGGACTTCGCCCTGGCCGGCGTGCCCTTCTGGTGGTCCCAGCGCCGGATGGTCCGGTTCATGGCCAAGAAGCAGGTCTTCGATCACCGGGTGAGCGGGCCACTGATGCGCGGCATGCACCACATCCCGGTGGACCGGGCGGCCGGCGCCGGGTCGCTGCGCGCCGCGGTGCGCGCGCTGGGCGACGGGGAGCTGGTCGGGGTGTTCCCCGAGGCCACGATCAACCCGAGCTACTGCCTGGCGCCGTTCAAGTCGGGCGCGGCCCGGATGGCCGCCGAGGCCGACGTGCCGGTCATCCCGCTGGTCCTGTGGGGCAGCCAGCGGGTCCTGACCAAGGACCGGCCGCGCAACCTGCGGGCGGCGGTCGGCACTCCGGTGTCGATCACCGTCGGCAAGCCGGTGCCCGCCTCGGCACTGCAGGACGCCCGGGCCGGAACGGCGCTGCTGGAACTGACGATGAAGGAGATCCTGGACGACGCCCAGCGCCGCTACCCGGCCCCGCCGCCCGGCGAGTCGCCCTGGTGGCTGCCCGCCCACCTCGGCGGGTCGGCTCCGGAGCCGCCGGCGCGACCCACGCCCTGACCCGGTCCGCCAGGATGGATCTGGCGGCCCGGCTGGTGCCGGTCTGCCATGGCCTGGGCCGCCATGGCCTGGGCCGCGAGGTCTGGACCGGCGAGCTGGAGCCGGCGGAGTCGACGGAACGGAGAGCGGCGTGAGGGATGGCGACACCGGCGCGGTGGTCACGGACGAGGAGTTCGTCGATGCGCTGCCCAAGGTGGAACTGCACGTCCACCTGGAGGGGTCGATGCGGCCGGGCACCCTGCTCCAGCTGGCCCGGCGCCACGACCTCGACCATCTGCCGACCGATCTGGAGGCCCTGCGGGCCTACTACGAGTTCCGTGACTTCGACCACTTCATCGAGGTCTACCTGGCCGCCGTCCAGGTGCTGCGGGACGAGGAGGACTTCCGTCTGCTCGCCCGCGAGACCGCGCTCGGCCTGGCCGGGCAGCGGGTGCGCTACGCCGAGATCACGTTCACGCCCTGGCTGCACGTCCAACGCGGGGTCGACCCCGCGGCCGTGTTCGCCGGGGTGGAGGCCGGCCGGCTCGACGCCGAACGGGAGGCCGGCATCCAGGTGCGCTGGATCACCGACATCCCCGGGCTGCCGGGAACCGACAACGTGACGTCCGGTGAGCGCACGCTGGAGCTTGCGCTGGCCCACGGCGGTGAGGGTGTGATCGCCCTCGGTCTCGGCGGACCGGAGGTGGGCGTGCCGCGGCCCCAGTTCGGGCCGGTGTTCACCGCCGCCCGCGACGCCGGGCTGCACTGCATCCCGCACGCCGGCGAGACGACCGGACCGCGGACGATCTGGGACGCTCTGGAGTTCCTGCACGCCGAGCGGATCGGGCACGGCACCAGTGCGCTGGACGACCCGGCCCTGGTCGAGCACCTGCGCCGGCACCAGATCCCGCTGGAGGTCTCCCCGACGTCCAACCTGTGCACCGGCGCGGTCACCAGTTACGCGGCGCACCCACTGCCCGAGATGATCGCCCAGGGACTGGCCGTGAACCTGAACAGCGACGACCCGCCGATGTTCAACACGACCCTGCGTGCGGAGTACCTGCACGCCCTGCGCTCGCTGGGGCTCTCCCGCCAGCAGGTCTTCGAGACAGCCGCCGCCGCGGTCGAGCACTCCTTCCTGGACGAGGCCGGCAAGCGGCGGCTACGGGACGAGTTCGCCGCCGCAGCGGTGGATCTCGGGGTCAGGGCGGCGCCGGCCGCCTGACCGCCCGCCGGAGGCCGCGGGACAGGTCGAGGCAGGCCGGGATGGGCCCGGGCGGACGCGGGCTGGCTACACGCCGCCGGGCGCGAAGCTGCGCCGGTCAGCGAGGTCCAGCTCCCGCAGCTGTTCCTCCGCGGTCTGCTCGACCCGGCGCATGGTCGCCCGCAGAATGGGCGGCGTCATGATCGACGTGACGATCGCCACCAGCACGATCACGGTGTACATGGCCGTCGAGAGCACACCGAGACGCAGCCCGGTGCCGGCCACGACGATCTCGATCACACCGCGGGCGTTGAGGCCGGCGCCGAGGGACAGCGCCTCCCAGTGCCCCAGCCGGCTGATCCGCGCACCGATGTAGGCGCCGGCGAACTTGCCGAAGATCGCCAGGGCCAGGATGATGATTCCGGCGATCGCCACCTCGGCCTCGGCCAGGGCCGTCAGGTCGATGCGCAGCCCGGCCGAGGCGAAGAAGATCGGCGCCAGGACGCCGACGACCACCAGCCGGAGCGGTTCGAGCCGGCGGAGGTCGATCGTCGGCGTCGAACCGAGCAGGATGCCGGCGACGAAGGCACCCAGGATCGCCTCCAGCCTGAGCGCATGTGTTCCCGCCGCCGCGGCGAAGACGAACAGGACGACGACCGCGACGCCGGATGGGGAGCCGCTGGCCGGCACTGCCCGTCTGCCGGTCTCAACCAGCCCGGCCGCCCCGACGGCGCCGACGGTCGGTGCGGGTCCGGCGGCCGATGCCCCTCCGGCGGTCGGTGCGGGTCCGGCCTCACTGGCGCGGGGAGAGCCTGCTCCGTCCTCCGGGGCCACCGGCTTCGCCGCGGCCCGCGCGCCGGCATCGCCCGTCTCGCCGGTCGGCTGATGGGCCAGACCTCCCAGGGCGACCGCGAGCCGGGCCAGCGGCCGGCCCAGGACCAGCGCGAAGACGATGACACCGAGCACGCTCAGCACCGGCCAGGCGATGTCCCCGCCCCGCACACCGGTCGTGGCCATCGCGGACACCACCGACAGCAGTGACCAGCCCACCGCGTCGTCGACGGTCGCGGAGGCGAGGATGAGCTGGCCGACGTTGCGGTGCAGCATCCGCATGTCCAGGAGGATCTTCGCTGCGACGGGGATCGCGCTGACGCCCATGGCCACACCGAGGAACAGCGCGAAGGTCGAGCGGTCGGCACCGTCGGCGACAAGCGAATCCGGCACGAGCAGGCCTGCCCCGACACCGAGGCCCACCGGCAGGAGGAGGCCCGCGATGCTGATCCGGGCGGCGGTGGCGCCCCGGCGCCGCACCATCCGCATGTCCATCTCGAGGCCGGTGAGGCCCACCAGAAGGATCACACCGATCTGGCCCACCGCGTCGAGCAGGTGCATCTGGTCCGGTTCGGCGGGCAGCAGCCAGCCCGCGAGGTCGGGAGCCGCCGAGCCCAGCAGCGACGGGCCCACCAGCACACCCGCCAGCAGCTCACCGACGACCGAGGGCAGCCCGATCCTGGCCACCAGCCGCCCGAGGCCGACCGCGAGGGCGAGCAACACCGTCAGCTGGAGAAGAAAGACAAGCAGAGAATGATGCGACAACGGCGCCACCGGGGCTGCCACTATCGTCGCCGCTTCTGTCGTGTACAAGGTCGGTCGCTCCCACCACCGCGAAGTACCTTCGGCCCGGGGCCCGTCCCTGATACCGCGGGATGTCCGGGCCCCCGAAACTCCGGCCGACCGTCGGTCCGGGTTTGTGGGCACGCCCAACCGCGAGGTTCCGCGGCGTGTGAAGGCCACCGACACGAGAATAACCAGCGGACGAAGATCCTGAGGTGGTCCGCGGAAAGAAGCGGCACGCGTTCGCCGGTGGTCAGACGTGGTGGCGTGACCAGCGAGAAACCGCGTTACGTGCGTCCGGGGTGAACGATCCACCGGCACGGCCGTGTCTGCTGGTTACCGGTCTTTCCCGCAGCGTGTGGGAGCGGTCAGCCGACCGGGCGGGCCTCGGCCGTACGGACGTTCCCGACCCGCGCGCCGCCGTGGCGGGCGAGGATCTGTGACCGCCGGCGGGGGTCGATGTTGGCCCTGGTGACATCGCCGCCGTAGTGCGCGACGACACGCGGGTCCATCACCCGGAACCAGAATCGGGGAACGAGAGCAGCCAGGATCATCGATCCGTAGCCAGCCGGCAGCTGCGGCGCGGAATCGAACGAGCGCAGCGACTGATACCGCACCGCCGGAAACGCATGATGGTCACTGTGCCGAGGCAGATGGTAGAGCGCCAGATTGCTGATGACGTCGTCGCTGTTCCAGCTGTGCCGGGGCTCGACCTTTTCGTACCTGCCGGATTCCAGCCGGGCCCGGGCAAGCCCGTAGTGCTCGATGTAGTTGACGGCTTCGAGCAGGGAGAAGCCGACGACGGCCTGCAGGGCGAGGAAGAGCAGGGCCGGTGCGCCGAAAGCCACCGCGAGGGCGGCGAAGAGCACCACGCTGTAGGCCCACGCGCTCAGCACCTCGTTGTGCCGCGACCACGGTGATCGTCCGCGCAGGCRCAGCCGGCGTGCCTCCAGCTCCCAGGCGGAGCGCAGGCTGCCGCCGACGGTGCGCGGCCAGAACCGCCAGAAGCTCTCCCCCAGTCTGGCGCTCGCCGGGTCGGCGGCGGTGGCGACGCGGACGTGATGGCCCCGGTTGTGCTCCACGTGGAAATGGCCGTAGACGGAGGCTGCGAGCATGGCCTTGGCCAGGACACGCTCCAGCCTGTCCCGCTTGTGGCCCAGCTCGTGGGCGGTGTTGATGCCGATCCCGGTGACGGTGCCGAGAGCGAGGACCACGGCCACCCGCTCGACCGGGGAGAGGTCGCCCTCCGTCCAGGCCCAGCACCCGAGGGCCAGGGCGACGCCTGCCAACGGCAGGTAGAGGTAGGTGCACCAGCGGTAGTAGCGGTCGGTGTCCAGCGCCGTGCGCGTCCAGTCCGGCGCGCTGACCGGGTCCTTCGGGGACGTCGCGTCGAGCAGCGGCAGCAGCCCGAAGACGAAGAGCGGGGTCAGCCACCACGGCAGCCCGGAACCGGTGCGGTGCCAGAGCCCGAAGGAGACGATCGGCAGGAGCGGGGGGATCAGCGCGGTCAGCCACATGTACCGCTTGCCGTCGCGCCACCTCGCTCCGGTCTGGTCGACCAGCACTGGTGCAGCCATGCCCGTTGCCCTTCCGCCCGCCCGCCGCGGGCCGCATGCCGGGCGGGCCACGCCCCGCCCGGGCACCGGCGCGCCGGGCCTGGTCCGCTCTGTCACCGCAGTGTCACATCCACCATCGACAGGAACAATCGCCCATCACGCGGTGAATCGCCGCCCACCCGTGGCGGCCGCGCGGTGCACACTGGTTCCTGTGACCGCGCAGACCGAGCCGCCGCCCGGCGCCGCCCCAGCCGCGACACGGGCGCACGGGTCGATGACGGACGCGCCGCCGTGGATCGGCGGCGTCACGATCGGCACGCTCTTCCTCGCCGCCGCCGTCCTGATCACCTACACGCTCCTGCCCCTGCCGGGTCAGCGGTCGCTCGGCGACGTGAACTACCTCGTCGCCGGGCTGCTCTTCGTCACGCACATCACCTTCAACCGGCTCTACCGCACCCGAGTCGCGCGCCGAGCCGCCACCAGGGGTCAGCAAAGCCGACCGGAACGCCCCGACGCCCCTGGCGAGTGACGCAGGCGACGTCGCGGGGCGGGTCGCGCGGCGCTGCCGGGCTGAAACGATGCGCCGGTGTCCGCCCTGGTCGTGGTGCTTGTCGGTCTTGTCGCGGGCATCGCCGCCCAGCGCGCGCACCGGTTCGCCGAGGACGCACCGCGGGCCCTCGGCATCTGGCTGCTCGACATCGCACTACCGGCGCTGACGCTGCACGTCCTGCACGACGTCGACATTCCGTCCGAGATCGTGCTCGTCGTCGCGGCCCCGTACCTGCTGTGCGCCGTCACGGTGCTGATCTACCTGGTGGCGGCACGACTGATGCGGCTGCCCCGGCAGGTCGTGGCCGCGCTGATCGCCGCCACCGCGGTGGCGAACACCTCGTTCGTGGGCATCCCCATGGTCACCGCGTTTCTCGGCGAGTCCTGGGTGCCGGTCGCGCTGCTGACCGACCAGCTCGGCTCGTACCTGATCCTCAACACCGTGGTCCTGGTCGTGGTGACCGCTGCTTCCGGAGCTGTCACGGCGCCGTTGGCCGTGGTCCGCAAGGTGCTCGTGCGGCCCTCGCTGATCGCCCTCGTGCTGGCACTRGCGCTGCGGCCGGTGGAGTATCCGGTCTGRCTCGATGAGGCGCTCGCCTCGATCGGCGGCACGCTGACCCCGCTGGCGCTGTTCTCCGTCGGTCTGCAGCTTCGGCTGCCCGCGGTGCGCGAGTGGTGGCGGGAGCTGGCCCTGGGGCTCACGGTCAAGCTCGCCGTCGCCCCGGCGCTCGTGCTCGCGCTGTACGTGGCCGGCGGCCTGTTCGGCGCCCCGGAGGTCAGGGTGGCGCTGTTCGAGACGGCGATGCCACCGATGGTGGCCGGCGCGATCCTCGCTGACCGGCATGGCCTGGCCCGCCCGCTGCCGAGCCTGCTGGTCGGCGTCGGGGTGCCGCTGTCCATCGGCACACTCGCACTGTGGTCGCTCCCCCTGCATCCCTGAGCCTGGTCCGCCGGTTATAGCCGGTCGGCCGGATGGCGTCAGCCGGATCGCAGAACCGGCAGCCAACTACAAGGGCGTCCTATAGTTGGATAGGACCAATATCGCTGGGTCGCAAACGCCGGGCCGACCGGAGACACTCGCACCGGACCGACGCGGCCGGCCAGCCGGCGACCAGGTGGCCGCCCGACCGGCCGAACGCACCTGGTGCCGTGCCGGGCCAGCCGCAGGCGGTGGTCGGCGGTCGGCGGTCGGCGCAGTGACGGAGCAGCGCGAGAACGGAGGCGGCCACGTGGCCGAGACACAGCAGGTACAGGCCTCGCCGGAACCGCAGGCGACAACCGAGATCCGCCGGATCGGCGTGATCGGGTGCGGCCTCATGGGCTCCGGCATCGCCGAGGCCTGCGCACGGGCGGGGCTCGACGTGCTGGTCCGGGAAGTGGACGCGGGAGCCGCCGAGGCCGGCCGCAAGCGGATCACCACCTCGCTCGACCGGGGTGCCCGCAGCGGCAAGCTCACCGAGGCCGACCGGGACGCGGCGCTGGGCCGGCTGAGCTTCACCACCGACCTCGGCGACTTCACCGACCGCCAGTTCACCGTCGAGGCCGTCGCGGAGAACGAGCAGGTCAAGACCGAGATCTTTGCCGCGCTCGACAAGGTCGTCGTCGACCCGGCGGCGATCCTCGCGTCCAACACCTCCTCCATTCCGATCATGAAGCTCGGGATGGCGACCGGCCGCCCGGAGCAGGTGCTGGGTGTGCACTTCTTCAACCCGGTGCCGGTCATGAAGCTGGTCGAGCTCGTCCCGTCCCTCCTCACCTCCGAGGCCGCCCTCAGCCGGGCGCAGGAGTTCGTCACCTCCGCGCTGGGCAAGCAGGTGATCCGCTCCCAGGACCGGGCGGGCTTCGTGGTGAACGCGCTGCTCGTTCCCTACCTGCTGTCGGCGATCCGGATGCAGGAGTCCGGCTTCGCCTCCCCCGAGGACATCGACCTCGGCATGGTGCTCGGCTGTGCCCACCCGATGGGCCCGCTGCGGCTCATCGACCTGATCGGGCTCGACACCGTCAAGGCCGTCGCCGAGTCGCTCTACGACGAGTTCAAGGAGCCCCTGTACTCGCCGCCGCCGCTGCTCCTGCGCATGGTCGACGCCGGACTGCTCGGGAAGAAGAGCGGCCGCGGCTTCCACCGCTACGCCTGACCGGTCACGCTTCCGGACCGGTCACGACCGACCTAGGACGAGGACGACACCGCCGTGGATCCGAACTTCGACGCCTACCGGCTCAACGACACGCACGACGCTRTCCGTGAGGCGGTCCGCGATCTCGCCGAGAAGGAGATCGCCCCGTTCGCCGCGGACGTCGACGAGCGTGAGAGGTACCCGAGCGAGGCCCGGGATGCGCTGAACCGCTCCGGGTTCAACGCGGTCCACGTCCCGGAGATCTACGGTGGCCAGGGGGCCGACTCGGTGACGACCTGCATCGTCATCGAGGAGGTCGCCCGGGTCTGCGCCTCCTCCTCCCTCATCCCGGCGGTCAACAAGCTGGGGACGATGCCGATCCTGCTGTCCGGGTCGGAGGACCTGAAGAAGCTCGTCCTGCCCTCCCTCGCCAGCGGTGAGGCGACCGCCTCCTACGCCCTCTCGGAGCGGGAGGCCGGCTCCGACACCGCGGCCATGCGCACCCGGGCCCACCTCGACGGGGACCACTGGGTCCTCAACGGCACCAAGACCTGGATCACCAACGCCGGCGAGTCCACCTGGTACACCGTCATGGCGGTCACCGACCCGGACGCGGCGAAGCCCGCCAACGGCATCTCCGCCTTCGTCGTGCGCGCGGACGATCCCGGTTTCGAGGTCGGCTCCAAGGAGCGCAAGCTCGGGATCAAGGGCTCCCCCACCCGCGAGATCCACCTCGTGAACTGCACGATCCCGGCGAACCGGATCATCGGCGAGCCCGGCAGCGGCCTGCGCACCGCGCTCGCCACCCTCGACCACACCCGCCCGACCATCGGCGCCCAGGCCGTCGGGATCGCCCAGGGCGCGCTCGATGCCTCCCTCGACTACGTGCGCGAGCGCCGCCAGTTCGGCCGCGCGATCGCGGACAACCAGGCCGTCCAGTTCATGCTCGCCGACATGGCGATGAAGATCGAGGCCGCCCGGCACATGGTCTACGTCGCCGCGGCCCGCGCCGAGCGAGGCGAGCCGAACCTGGGCTTCATCACCGCCGCCGCGAAGTGCTTCGCCTCGGACGTCGCGATGGAGGTCACCACCGACGCCGTCCAGCTCTTCGGCGGCGCCGGCTACACCCGCGACTTCCCGGTCGAGCGGATGATGCGCGACGCGAAGATCACCCAGATCTACGAGGGCACGAACCAGATCCAGCGGATCGTCATGTCCCGCGCCCTGCTCAGGGGCTAGGAACTCGCCATTCTCCCTGGCAGCAGCCATGATCTGCCCGCTTGATCGATCATGGTGGGCCGGCCGCGTTCCCGACTACCACCGGGTGATCATGGCTGCTGCCGAGTGTTTGTGGACGTGGTGTGGATTCGATCAAGCAGCGTCAGGCTCGTCGTCGTCCAGGCGCAGGGCTGCCTCGATCCTCCGACGCGCCGCTTCGTCCTGACCGACGATGCACCGGGCGTAGGTGTGCAGCAGTACCGCGACCGAGTGGCCCGCCCACTGGGCGATCTGCGTCGGGGCAACCCCTGCGTTGAGCCACTCCGACACGGCGGCGTGCCGGAGGTCGTACGGACGGCGCGCGAGTGGCGAGGCGGCTTCGGCGGCCGACAGCGCACGCTTCCGGGCCTGGCCCCAAACGGTTCGGTGCCGGACCGCCGTGACCGGTCCCCCCATGAGACCCCGGAACAGCCGTCCGTCGGCGGTCGTACCGAACTCGTCCAGATGCCAGAGGTAGAGCTTCACCAGCAGCGGGTGGATGGGGACCTCTCGGGTGTCGCCGGCCGCGCGGTGCTTGAGCTGGCGAGCCGCGCGCGTCCCCTCGTCGGTCCACCCCCCGGCCATTTCCGGGTTGTTGCCGACCAGCATCGCCGTGCCCCACGCGCCATCCTTCTTCGGTAGCCGCAGGTCGGCTTCACGCAGCTCCTGCATCTCGCCAGGCCGCATCGCCGCGTAGTACATCGACCCGTACCAGGCCACGAGGTTCGGCGCGATGGGCCGCACCCCGTTCTCCAGCAGGCGGCGGGCCTGGCCGTGGTTCACGCAGACCCGGCGGTCCACCTGCTCGCGCGTCTTCGGCCCCGACCGAGACGACTCCGGCAGCGGGTTGCGGGCCAGGTCTCCCCGTTCAACCGCGTAGGCCAGGCAGGCACCGAACGCGACCCGCTTACGCAGCACCGTGTTCGGGGCGGCGGGCTGGCCGTCGAGCCTGCGCGAGAGGACATTCAGGCAGGACCGGATCAGCTCCGGATCGGCCAAGTCCTCGATCGGGCGGGTGTGGTTAGTGAGCCACTGCACCGCCTTCTCCAACTCTGCCGGCGGCGGGTTCTCCGCCCACCTGCCGTCGCCGGCCGACCGGCGACGGCGCCCGGACTGAAAAGTCCACCCGAACAGGGCCTCACGAACACAGGAGGCGATGGCATCCGGCGGGTCGCCGAGGAGAAGTGCCGGGGTGACAGTCGCCAGGGCGTCGGCCAAGGCGCGCCGGGTGCCAGGGGCAAGCCCCTCATCCCATTTGGCGTCGGCGAAGTCGCGTGCGTGCTCCAGCCAGGTGCGGCGTGACGTCGCCTCGGGTTCGGGCACCGCGGTACGCAATTCGGAGACGGGAAGGCCGGTCTCGATGTCGAACGCCTCTCCCCTCTTCGCGGCGGCGAGCAGTTCGGCGCGGCGCGAATCGGCGAGACGGACCGTGGAGTAGTTCCGGCTGTGCGACTTCGGGCCGACCTTCCACCGCACCTGGTGGGTCGTGCTCCGACTCTTGTTGGTGATCTTTTTGACCGACCAGACACGAACGTCAAAGGAAGTGGGCCGGCCACCCTGGTCTGGGCGGCCGGCGCCGGACGGCGTCGTAGTCATGCGGCGGGACTCTGGACGCGGCTGTCGATCCAGGCGTTGAGGTCGGCGCGGTCGACGCGCAGTTGCCCGTTCGGCAGCTTGATGACCTTGGGTGCGACCCCGCGGGCCCGCCAGTCGTCGAAGGTGCTTCGGGCGAGCGRCCCGTGCTCGTCTCCGAGTTCAGCCAGGACGACGGTGAGGGGAAGCAGCTCCCGGCGACCGTGGCGGGTCGGCGGAGGTGACTGTGTGGCCTTGTTGCTGGTGGGGTTCCGCTGCTGTGTGGGTGTGGTCATCCTTGGGGTGCTCCTTCTGAAAGGGAGTGTGGCCCCGGCGGGTTGCTGGCCAGCTGGTCGCCGGGGCCGCTTCGGGTGTGCGGCTCGGGTGTGGTCGTCACCTGGTGGGCCGCGAACCCCGGTGACAGCGGTGACACGGTGACAATCGGCCTTCTGGCGCCTGTTTCCGCAGGTAAGACGAGGTCCGAAGGTGTCACCGGCCCCGGTGACAGGGCGGTGACAGCGGTGACAGTTGGGCGGCCTCGCTGGGGAGAATCCCCGGACCCCGGTGACACGGTGACAATCGCGGTTTTGGCGGCTGTTTCCGCAGGTCAAGGTGGGTGTAGGGCTGTCACCAGGGGTGGTGACAGGGCGGTGACAGCGGTGACAGCCCGCCCCCTGGGGCAAGGGCGGCCCCGGCGGGTGTTCCCCCGCGAACGCCGGAACCCCGGTGACACGGTGACAATCGCCGTTCCGGCGAGTGTTTCCGCAGGTCAAGGTGGGTGTAGGGCTGTCACCAGGGGTGGTGACACCCCGGTGACAGCGGTGACAGTCGGGCGCGGTCTGCCGGGTGGCTGTCACCGGTGTCACCAGCTCTCGCCGGGGCCGTTACCAGGGCGTTCGGTGTTCCGCCCGGCGGTGAAGGCGCTTTCGATGGTGGCTGTCACCGTGTCACCGCTCTCGAGAAGCTCGGCGGCGCGGGGGTGGACCTCATAGCGGCCGTCGGGGCGTGGGCGGGTCCAGCCGAGCGCGGTGAGGGTGTCCAGGACGGTAGCGACGTCACTGGCCTTGGGGAGTTGCCGGCGTAGGGAGCGGTGTAGGTCCCGGCGGGTGAAGTCGGTGATCTTCTTGTCGGTGAGGAAGCGCAGGGTGCGGCCGGCGGGTCCGCTGGCGGGGTCGGCGGTGATGGTGTGTAGGGCGGCGGTGTAGTGGGCGGCGAGGACGTCGGCGAGGTGGATCGCGGCGGCCATCTGTGCGGCGGCGATGGGGTGGCGCCAGCCGTCGTGGGGGTAATGCGCCATGTGGAGGAGGCCGGCGAGGCGCAGGGTGGTGCCGGCGAGCTTGTTGGCCCATTCGCGCATGTCGTGGAACTGGCCGCCGGGGCGGAGCTGGACCTCGATGCGTTCGGCGTGCGCGAGGCGCAGGGCGGTGGCGTCGGGGGTGAGGGTGATCACGGCGGGGTCGTCGCCCCATTCGGCCAGGGTCGCGGCGAGGTCGTGAACGGTGCGGTCGTACTGGTCGGCGACCTGCGGGGGGACCGGGGGTGCTTGGACGTCGCGCCAGCCTCCGAGGGAGGTGGGGATGACGAACAGGAACCGGGCGACCAGGCCGCGGCCGGCCAGCCCGCTGTCGGCGCCGAACTTGCGGAGCACGACGGGTTGGATCATCACGCCGACGGTGAGGGCGGGGGCGGGGATGTACTCGGGGGGTCGGCCTTTGCGGTCGACGCGCATGGGTTCGCCGGGGTGGCCTTTGAGGTAGGGGTCGAGGTTGGGGGCTTTGGAGTACTGGCCGGCGAGGATGTCGAACACGCCGCCTTCGGGGGAGAGCAGGGCCATGCGGCCGCCGTGTTCGGCCATGAGGCTGGTCAGTTCCTCAGGGGTGACGTTGTCGCAGAGCAGCCGGGGCAGGGTGGGCACGGTGATCGCCTCGGCGGCCAGGGCGGCGGCGAGCGCCTCGGCGACGGCGGCGTCTCGCTTGTCGCTGGGGGCTTTCGCGGCGGCGGCCTTGGCCTGTTCGGCGGTGCGCTGAGCGATGTCGAGCAGCTCGAAGTTCTCCCGCGCCAGCGGCCCGATCCGTGCGGTGAGGGTTTGCTCGGCGGCTTGGAGGGGGGGCGGTGAGGGCGGCGTGGACGGGGCTTTTGCGTTCGCCGGGTTCAGCGACGGTGGCGAGGAAGAGGTTGACCGGTTCCCGCCAGCGGTCCGCCGGTTCGACCTGGAGGCGCCCACCCGCGCAGGCGGACAGGACGGTGAGGGCGACGGCGCCGGCCATGGCGGGGTCGGTCTGGGTGAAGGTGGCGACGGCGCGGACCATGTCGGCGAGCCAGTCGGGGAAGACCTCGATCGGGAACGCCGGTGGTGGTGCGGGCCGGGTGAGCGGGACAGGCAACTCCCAGGGCGGGCCGCCGTTGGCGGGCGGGGTCAGGGTGGGGTCGTGGGGGCGGATCGGGCGGACGGTGGCTGGTGGTGGTGCGGTCATGGGCACCTCCTACGAGGATCAGACAGGCCCTGACGGGCCAGTGGGCGGCGGGACGGGTGATGTGGTGGGTGGCCGGGTGGGGTCGGTGGCGGGCTTCTGGCGAGGCCCTGAGCGGGCCGTAGCGGCCGGTTTTCGGGTGGTCTGGTGTGGTGGGTTGGGTCGGGTTAGAGGGGTGAGGTCAGGCCTTCGGCTTCGAAGCCGCCTTTGATCGCGCCGCGGATGTCGCGGGTGCTCTGGCCGTTGCGTTCACCGGTCGTGGTGAGGGCGTCGACGGCGGCGGAGGCGGTGAGGGCGTCGGCGGTGACCATGCGGGCCAGGCCGCGGGCGGCGCCGTACAAGGTCACCCGCCGCCGGCCCTGCGGCGCCTGGTCGACCGCCGCCAGCGTCGCCGCGAGCAGCGCATCCGGGTAGGAGATGGCCCCCGCCCCCGCCCCCACAGCGGTAGCCGAGCTGGTCTTGGCGGTGCCGGTCCCAGCTGGGTCGGGAGCCCCCGTGCGGACCTGGCAGAGCCGGAGGAGGCGGGGGGCCATCTCCTCGACGGGACGGGCCGGGGAGGTCCATCGGTAGCCGCGGGGGGCGCCGGCCGGTGTGGACGGTGGTGCGACGACGAGCCCGCCGTCGGTCTTGATGTCGATCCCGGGTCGGCCGGGGAGCTTGCCGGGCAGTGCCCGGCCGGGGTGTTGGTAGTAGAGGTGCCAGCCCCCGCCGGGGGTGGCCACGGTCGCGGTCGGGTTCATCAGCGCCCGGTCGAGCTGCCCGCCGTTGCGCGGGTCGATGTCCACAATCGTCAGGCCGGAGACCGCGCCGGTGCGGATCGCGAGCAGCCCGTCGGGGACCGCGGTGAGCATGGCGGCGATGCGGTCCGGGTCGAGGGTGGCGGCGTAGAAGCCGTGACACGTCAGGCAGGGGCAGGCCTCCCGGTCGTGGTCCGGCCCGGCGTGTGCGCAGGGCTCGCAGTTCGCGACCGGCCGCTTGGTGCGTCCGAGGACGAACACGTGCCAGCCGCGGGCGATGTAGCCGCGGGCGGCAGTGAGCAGGGCCAGGGAGTCAGGGGTAGTCACGGTGCTGCCTTCCCTTCCAGCGCGGGCGGTGGTGGCCGGCCGGTGCCGGGTTTGACCGGAGGTGGCCGGGAGGGTCTGCACGTAGGGAAGGGGCCCTGCGCGGCCGCGATGCGACAGTGAGGCAGCGCTCGATCCGTCCGAGGGGCCAGCGGGCAGGCCGCGGCGCGGGAACCGCCGCGGCCCACGCCGGCGGTGGTGGGATCCCGGTGGGAGCGGCGGGAGTCGACGACGCGCCCACCACGGGGCGAGAAGACATGTCGGGTGCGGCTGAGCTGGTTGCCTGGCCGGGGTGGCCTGGCCTTTCGCGGTCCGGCGGGGTGCTGTCGCAGCAAGCACGGCAGCACGTACGGGACCAAGCCTGGTGGCAAGTACGGGAGCAAGCACGGCGGCAAGCGGTTCCGGTCGTCTGCTCGCCGGGCCCGTGGGCGGCCGGGTCTGTCAGGGCCAGGTCGCAGGCAGGTTGCCTCACCGCCGGTGGGGTGGTTGCCCAACTCGTGTTGTGCCAGCTCAGAGGAGTGCAGGCGGCCGCGTGGGCCGYTGCGGCGGAAGGTCCGGGCATGCGGTCTCCTCGACCGGATTCGGTGGGGTGGTCAGTCGGTGAGGTCGGCCCAGATCCCGACGGCGGGGAGTTCGCGGCCGGGTTGGAGCGCTTCGGCGTCGGCGATGTAGAGGTCGGTGGCGAACACGCGCAGGACGGCGGCGGCGGTGGTGACGTCGGGGATCAGTTCCAGTTCGGGGCTGGTTGCCAGGTCGTTCAGCCTGATCGCGAGGGCGTGGCCGGCGCGCTGTTCCAGCTCGTCGATCAGGTCGAGGCACTGGTCACCGAGGTCGAGCAGGTGGGCGACGCGGGGGTCGGTGTCGGGCAGGTCGAGGCCGGTGGCCCAGTACTGCTCGACAGCGGTCAGGTAGGCGAGGTCCGCGGCCCAGAGCTGCCCGGCCAGGTCAAGCGCGGGAGTGGTCGTAGACACCATCGGGTTCGTCTCCTCCGGAACGTTGGGGTGGGGCCGGCCGTGCGGGTGGGGGTGCCGCACGGCCGGCGGTGGGTCACTGGACGGACGGCAGGTTCATGGGTCGATGTGCGTGATYTCGCCGACCCGACCTGAGGCCACCCGGTAGAGGATCCGGGCGCGTGGCGCTGTCAGGCCGTACCAGGCGTTCAGTTCGAAGGCCGCTTCGGTCTCGCTGTCCACTTCGGCGCAGATGTTGACGACCTTCCGCCAGAACCGTTCGGGGTCGGTACCGGTAGGGGTGACGCTGGTGATGAACTGGCGGATCCCGGGGCCTCGGGGAATGCTGGTCGTGCTCATGACGCGGCCAGCGCGCGGCGGAGTTGGGTGACGTCCGGGGTCAGATCGGCGATCTTCCGGTGGAGGTTGGCGGCGAGGGTCACTTCGGGTCCCAGCGTCCGACCTGCAGCGGGGTGGCGCGCGGGTCCTTGGCGCGCCGGTCGATCCAGATCTCGCCGTTGTCCTTGAGGACGACTTCGTGCGGTGCGATCTTGTCCGCCTTGTAGCGCTCGCAGACCTGGGCGACAACCTGGTTGCGCACCGCGGCGCGGGGGTCGTTCTCCTGGCCTGCGCGGGCGGTCCTGCGTCGGGCGACGGCTTCGGGCCCCCACACCTCGCGGTCCATGTAGCGCGAGGAACGGGCGATGTCGGTGTCGGTCATCCGTCCAGCCCGCCGCTGGTCGATGTCGATGTCGTTCAGCGCCGCGCGGACCTCACGGCGGTTGCCGTGCGGATGCGCCTTGATCTTCTGGCGGGCCTTCAGGCGTGTCCCGGTGTCCGCGCCGTGGCGGGCTTCCCACAGGAGGGTCTCGATGGGCTCAACGGGGGTGGCCGGGGGCGTCTTCTTCGGTGCCGTGGTGCTGGCCGTCTTGGTCTTGCGGGGCGGGGTGGTCGTCGCAGCAGCGGCGGTCCTGCGGTTCTTGGCCGCGGGCGACGGTGTGGCGGCGGTCGCCTTCGTGTCCTTCTTCGCCGCGGGCGGCTTCGGTGCCGCCGGCCGCTTCTTCGTACCGGTGGTCTTGGTGGTCCTGCGCTGCGCGGGCGGGGGCGGCGGTGGGGTGGGCTTCTTCTTCGAACCGAACAGGCCCATGTCAGTTCTCCTTGCTGGTCGTGGCTCGGTCGGGGGTGCGGGCGTGCGCACGGGTGCGGCGAGTGGCCTTGTCGCGGGCGCGGCGGGTCTCCGCCGGTGTGACGAAGTGGCGGGTGCCGTGTTCGCGCTGGTGGGTCCGGCACAGGGATTCGGTGTCGTAGAGGTGGGTGGCGAGCTGGTCGCAGTAGTCGCAGTGCTCCGGGCCGGGGGTGGCGGTCATGGGGTGTCCTGGCGCAGGTCGGCTTTCGCGCGGCGCAGGGCGGCGAGTTCGTCGCGGATGATCAGCCGGGTGTGGGGGCAGGTCTCGCGGGCGAGCCAGGTCCGGTGCTCGTCGGTGGCGCGTTCGAGGGCGGCGAGTTCGTCGGCGGGGGTGGCCTCGGTCATCGGGGGCGTCCTTGGGGGGGTTGTGGCGGTCGGGCCGCCGGTCCGGCCGTGGTGGCCGGACCGGCGGGTCTGGTCAGTGCTGGTGGAGACCGGCGGGTCGGTGCAGTGCGACCTGCTCGCCGTCGTCGAGGGGGATTTCGGCGGGGGCGCCGGTGCCGAGGTGGCTGCCGTGGATGACCCACGGCGGTGGGGAGTCGGCCTCGGCCTCGGCGTCGTCGGAGCCGGCGGCGGTGGTGTCGGGGCTGGTGGGGGGTTCGATGCGGCCGACGATGATCAGGGTTCGGCGGGTGTGGGGGGCGGCGATGATGTCGCCGGGGCGCAGGGTGGCGGGGTCGACCAGGGGTGGGGTGCGGGTAAGGGCCAAGGGGTTCTCCGTCCGAAGAGGTGCGGTCGTCTCGTGACGGCCGGCGGGTCGGGGGTGGGGATTAGCGGCGGGGGTTGCAGCCGTGGCCGGGCAGGCAGCTGGTCTTGCCGCGGGAGTTGACGTTCAGCCAGGTGGTGGCGCCGCAGCTGCAGACGTAGCCGGAGCCGCCGGACGGCAGGCCGTCGGAGGCGCGGATGGTCCGTGATCCGCGGCTGGTCGACGCGGTACCGAGGTCGGTGAGGCGGATCGCGCGGCCGTTGAGCCGGTTGGCGGCGCGGCGGGCGGCACCGGCGGCGATGTCCCCGAGGGCGCTGGAGGGGTTGCAGGCCCGGCAGAGCTGGGCGCCCTTCTTGCCTTTGCCTTTGCAGTCGGGGCAGATCTTGCTCTTGGTTGTGCGTGCCATGGTCGGGTCCTTCCGTGAGGGTGGGGTGGTTGGTGGTCAGCGCTTGGCGGGCTGGGCGGGCTGGTAGCCGCGGGGGCCGATGACGGGGCAGAGCGGGGTGCCGTCGCCGTGCGCCCACTCGGGGGTCTTCAGCCCGTGGGCGGCGTAGTCGGTCCGGTCCTTCCAGGGCCGGCGGTGGACGGCGAGCTCGTGGCATTCGGGGCAGATGTGGGGGCGGGGCATGGAGGTCCTTCCGAAGATCGGTCACTCTGTGTGACTGGTTTTGGGCGTGCCGAACGAGGCTCGCGGGCAGTTAGATCGCCGRAAGCGAGTTAGATTTCTAACCCGGCGGGTTCAGGGGGCCCGTGACGGTGCTGAGCTGGGGAAAGTTAGAGGAGTGGGGCCCTGGCGAGGTGGTTAGAGCGGCCCGCTGTGAGGGCCGGCAGGGGCGGTTCGGAGGGGCGCGGCCGGCTCACTCACTCGTCGAGGTCGGCGGTGGCTCGCCGCCCGATCTCCTCACGGACAGTGACCGGATCGAGGGGGTAGCGGTTGGCGGTGGACGGCACCTTGATCCCCTCGGCGGCCAGGAGCTTGACCAGCGCGGGGCCGGTCAGGCCCTTGTAGGCGGGCCAGGTAGGGGCGAGGTTGAGCAGCAGCGGCGGGACCTTCGCGATCGGGATGACGTCGGTGCCGAGCACCTGGTCGAGGTCGTCGAGCAGGTCCCGGTCCTCGGGCTGCGCCTGTTGGCGGGGAGCGCCGGGGACGGGCAGGCCCTTGCGGTCCAGTTCGTCGAGGGAGCGCCTGATGAGGGCGGGGACCTGCTTGACGTCGATGAAGTAGGTCTGGGCCATGACCGAGCGCTCCCCGGTGAACCCCTTGACCAGGGCGGTGCCCCGGTCGGTGCCCGGGATCAGTTCGGTGGCCCGGTGACCGGCCCGGTAGGCGCCTTGGCCGAGCAGGGCGTCGTTGGCGACGTGGTCCCCGACGGCGTAGGCGATGCCGTTGGAGCAGTTACGGGTGACGTCGCGGGGCATCGAGTCCTTCGTCGGCGCCTGCGTGCTCACGATCATGTGGATGCCGCGCTTGCGTCCGAGCTTGACGATGTCGATGAGGAGTTGGGCGATCTCCTTGCCGTAGACGGGGTGCTGGATCGCGACGTGGGCTTCTTCGAGCAGGCAGAACAGCGGGTGCAGCCCCACCCCCTGACTGGCGATCTTCCGGTTGACGACATCGATCTCGTGATCGACAAGGAGCTGGCCGCGGGCCTGGACTTCGGCGTGCAGCTCACGGAGATCGTCGAGGATCTGGCGGATCTTGTCGTCCTCGACGCCCATGACGTAGCGGGAGCAGCGGGGCTTGAAGTACTCGAAGTCGAAGTTCGTGTCCGGCACCCAGATCCGCAGTTCCGCGGTGATGTCCAGCGACGCCCCGGCCAGGATCGTCCGGGCCGAGGAGCTTTTGCCCTGGCCGGGCTGACCACCGGTGATGGTGTTGCGTTCCATCACCGGCGCGACCAGCGCGTCCCCGCGCAGGCTGCGGCCGAACGGCACCCCGCGGAACACGTCGACRAACCCGTCGGTCAGCAGCGGGTATGGCCCGGCGCCCTCCTTGAGCGCGCCCGGGTCCGCGATCCACACATCGAGCAGGCCGGCGTCCTCCCCGGTGCGCAGCCACACCTCGTTGACCCGCCGATGCAGACTCGCCGCGATCGATTCCCGCTTCGCCTGCGCCTCGACGTAGCTGGCCGGCAGGCCGCCGGGCAGCCGGATCAGCGCGTAGGTGCCCCGGCCGTCCTTACGGGCAGGCACCACGTACTGCAACGGGGCCTTCTTGAGGTAGTCGGTGATCTGCTTGATCCGCAGCGCGGCCAACGCCTGAGTGAGGGCACGTTCGTCGATGACGATGTCCACGTCGTCGTCGGTAGAGGTGGCAACCCAGCTCGGGGCGTCCGCGGCCCGCCCGGCCCGGTGGGTGATGACCAGCCAGGCCGGCACGACCCCGGCGGCGGCGAGCGGGACCAGCACGGTGACCGCGGTGACCAGCAGGCCCAGCAGCCAGCCCACGAATCCCCAGTAGTCGCCCCAGCCCACTCCCAGGGGGTGGACCACACCGACGAGGATGCCGGCGGTCAGCACCACCCCGACCACGACCACCAGCGCGGCCAGCGTCGAGATCCCGGCGGCCTTGAGCACCGCGGGCAGGGTCGCCACCCGGGCCCGGCGTTCGGCCTTCGCCACCCGCAGCCGGTCCAACCACTCGGCCAGCTCCGCCGCATCCCCCCGGGCGCGGGCCCCGCGGATCTGCTCCCGGATCACCGCATGGGTGGCGGCGTCGGCCGCGCGGCGGGCGAGTACGGCGTGCCCCTGGGCGGACTGCACCACCACCCGGCCCGCGGTACGGGCAAGCTCCTTTCCGCCGGCCGGCAGCGCCGGCAGGGGCACCGACCCCGTGCGCCGCGCGGGCGGACCAGCGGGGTCGGGGACGACCACGTTGCCCTGCTGGTCGAGCACCTCACCGTGCAGGGCCTCGCCCTCTCCCCCGGGAGCGACAGTCGGGGTCCACGGGCCAGGCACGACAACCCCACCAGGCTGGGAGTCGTTCAGGGCATCAGGCTGTTCGGTCATCACTCACCTCCCATACGGGTCCAGTCAGGGGCAGGAACAGCGGTGGAGATCAGCCAGGACGACGCGCCCAGCGGGGTGATCCCGGCGCGGATCGCGGCAGCGACGTCGAGGCGCTCGGCGGTGGTCACGACCACGGCGACGGCGAGGCCGACCGCGCGCAGCGCGAGGACGACCAGGGCGAGGACGGTCAGGGCGACGGCGACCCACCAGGGCAGCCGGCGCAGGTCGTCGTGCACGCTCCCGCGGGTCATGACGCGGCCTCGGTCTTCACCAGCGACAGCGGGTGACGGCGGGTCGCGTGCTCGGCCAGGAGCCGCTTCGCGCGGGTCTCCCCGATCGCCAGGTACGCCGCCGCACCCCGCACCGACAGGCCCGCGGCCGCGTCGCCCAAAGCGTCGAGGGCGGCGAGCAGCTCGGCATCCGTGCGCGCCGCGGCCTGCGTCGCCCGGGCGGCGCGCGGCACCGGAACTCCGCGGTTTGGCCGCACCGCAGGGCGGCTCGCGGGCTGCTTCGCGGGGCGGCTCGTGGGCTGCGGCGCGGTGGCCTGTTCCACCAGCTCACCGCCAGTTCGTGGCAGTGCTTCATCCGTACTGCCCACCGCCCCCAACGCCGCACTGCCAACCACCCCGTCGAGGCGCTCCACCGCGGCCGCGGGGGCCGCGTCGAGCGCGACGGCCGGCGCTGCGCCAGACGCTGCGACGCTGCCCGCCGGCGGGTCGGCGGTGGGCAGCGCGGCGGGTGCCGCACCGTCGGCGGCGAGGACGGTGCCGAACGGCGGGCGGCGCGACGCTTCCATCGCGAGGAGTTCGGCGGCCGCCCGGTCCTGGGCGCGGGCAACCTGGCGACGCACCGAGGCAACCGCCAACTGCGCACTCGCGTTCGAGATCTGGGCGGCGACCCACTGCGCGTCATCCGCCGTCAGCTCCGGGCGGGTCGCATGCCCGAGCGTCCACCACAGCGCCTTCGCAGCGATCGACACGGACGCGCCGATGCACGCCATCGCGATCCCGCCAGACTGGTAGCCCTCCAGGCCGATCGCGGTCACCGTGACCGCGAGCAGCGCCCACCCGACCCGGTCGACCACCTTGCGGCGGTCCGGGCGGAACCGCACGAGGTAGGCCATGCCCAGCGCCGCGCACCAGGCCAGGTCGAACACGGACGCGGCCAGGTACGCCGTCCACGTCCCGTCCAGCAGGTGCGCGATGCTCACCGTCGACCACGTGATCGACACGAGCGTGAGCGCCAGGACCAGGCCAACCACCGCCCGCACAGCCAGGGCGTCCCAGTCACGCGGCAGGACCGGCACCGCTATCCGGCGGGTGCGGGCGACCGGGGCGGTCACCCCGTCGACGGTGTGGGTGTCGGGATACTCCTCGGTTTCGATCCGGTACTTCATGTTGGATCACCCACCTCGACCACCTCGGCCGGCGCTGGGATGTCGGGGGTGAGCAGGGCGCGCAGGTGCGCGGTGACGACGAACACCCGGCCGCCGAGCTTCTTCGACGGCAGCTCACCGGCCTTGATGTAGCGGTAGGCCGACGCCCGGGAAAAGCCCATGACCGCGGCGGCCTTCTCCACCGAGATCAGCGGCGGCAGCTCCGCCAGCGGATCGACCGAGGCCGCGGCGTCGGGGGTGGTGGTCAGGACGGTCATCGGGGGTCTCCTGGACGGACAGGTGAGGCGGGGGTGGGCTGGGCGCTGGCGCAGTACGTGGCGGCGACGTGCAGGACGAAGGCCAGGGGCGGACGACGGAGGGTCATCGCGAGTCCTTGCCGAGGAGCCGGTCCAGCGAGCCGTAGCGGTACTCGAAGCGGTGGTGGCGGAAGCCCGGCACGTCGCGCAGCGAGTTCCGTAGCTCCTTAAGGTCGGGCAGGGTTTGCGCCGAGGTGTACAGCTCTCCGTCGATGAACAGATGCCACGGGAACAGGGCCTGGTCCTGGTCGATCTCGGTCATGGGGGTGCTCCAGGGAAGGCGAAGAGGGCCGGCCGGCAGAGACGGGACCTGCCGGCCGGCAGACAACAAAAAAGGGGTGGGTTAGCGGCGACCGGACGCGGCCGGCGCGGGGGTCAGCCGCCGGTCCGGGAGCACAGCTGGTCGTGCCCGACACCGTCGAACAGCACCGACAGGCACTCGGAGCAGACCGTGACCTTGGTCGTCGGTGCGGCCGGCGGCGGGGTGGCCGGGGCAGCAGAGGGGGCGGTGATCATGCGATCCGCCTCCGGGTCTTCCTGCCACGGTCGGCCTGGGCGTAGCTGATCTCGGACTCGGCGCCGAGGAAGGGCGCGAAGCCCTTCCCGCGCAGCCAGTAGTGGGGCTCGTCGAGGCTGTTCTCGTCCGGCGCGGTGATGCCGGTCGAGTCGGACTCGCCGTCCCGGGCGAGACGGAGGACCTCCACGTCGAGGAACTCGCCGTCACCGAGGTCGTAGCGCGCCCGCGCCCCTCGCCTATGGCGGGTCATCGCCGGCCCGTCCGGGTCTTGCTGCCCTTGGTCTTCTTGCTGGTGCTGGAGAGCGCGTCGGCGAAGACGTCGACGACGTCCTGCATGACGAACGCGGCCAGGTCGGCGGACTTGCGGGTGTGGTCGAGTTCGTCGACGTCAGCGGCCAGCTCCCGCTCCGCGGCCACCATGTCGCGGGCGGTCTTGAGCGCGGCGTCCATACGAGCGCGGTTCACGCCGCCACCCCCAAGCCCTCGGCGTGTGGCGTGTCGAGGTCGGTGCGGTCGTCGATGAGGGCGGCGAAGAGCTGGAGCGTGGCCTGCACGGTCGTGGCGACGGCGGCGGCCTGCGCGCGGGTGACGGCGGGCAGCGCCGGGTTGTCAGCGTCCCGACGGTGCATCGTCACCAGGTGCCGAGCCTGGTCGAGCGCACCCGTGAAGGCCAGGTAGCCGTCCAGAGACAGGTCGCGCAGCACCGGCAGGTAGGAGTCAGGGCCGTCCCCGGGGTCCGGGGCGGCGGTCAGCACAGGAAGCGTCATGAGCGCTGTCCTCCCGATCGGTCTCCTGACCCCGGAAGGTCAGGAGACGCACCAACAGACAGGTGCGGAAGGCGCCACGACGTGCACAGACACAGGTACGCTCGAAGAGCGCTGTCAGAGGCGTGTCTGGCCCGGTGTGGGTTGCCTCCCACCCGGGCCTTCTTCATGTCCAGAAGGCCCGGCTGCTTCGACGGGTTGCCTCCCGTCTCAACACTCATAAAGCTAGACGCTAAGCGCTTAGCTGTCAACGTGAAGCCGCTAGCGTTACGAGCTGTCCGCTACGTCACGGTTTGTCGCTCCAGACGTCTAGCGCTAGGTGTCAGCGGCCTAAGCTTTTGAGTATGAGTGAAGAAGAGACCCAAGATCGGCAGCAGCGGCTCCAGGGCGCGGGAACCTGGCTCAGGAATCAGCGCGAGGCGCGGGGCTGGAGCGGTAGCGACCTCGCGCGACGGCTCGGACTGAACCAGACGCGCGTGTCCGCCTACGAACGAGGCCAGTACGAGGTCTCCAGCGAAGCGGCCGAACAGATCGCCGCCACGCTTGAGATACCGCTCATCGAGACCCGTCGCCAGCTCGGCCTGTGGACACCGAGCACACACGACCTATCGGGCTACGCCAGGTACGTCGATCCCACGCAGATCAGCGACGACGTGCTGATCGGAGAGGTCGTCCGGCGCTACCAGCAGAACTCCGCCCGCGAGATCATCGACGTCTACCCCACCCGATCCAGAGTCCCAGGTGATCTATGGGACCAGCTCATCCGGGACGCCCAGACCGAGATCCTCCTTGGCGGCTACACCAACTACTTCTTCTGGACCGAACGCCCCAACTTCGCCGAAACGATCCGTGAGAAGGCCGAGTCCGGCGTCAACATCCGCATCCTCCTCGGCGACCCGGAAGGCGCGGTCACCCGGYGACGCCAGGAGATCGAACACGCACAGCTTGACCTCACCACGCGCATCAACATCACCCTTGACGAACTCGGAAGGCTGGGCCAGCTCCCAGGCCTYGAAGTGCGGTTGTCCAACATCAACGCGGAGGCCCACGTTTCTCGATCAATCTTCACCTTCGACCGAGAGTCACTCGTTTCCGAGCACATCGCAGACCGCCTAGGACATGGCAGCTTGACCTTCCACCTACGCCGCAAGCAGGACGGCGGCGCGTTCGACCAGTACAAAGCACACTTCGACCATCTCTGGGCCGGGGGCCGCGAGTGGCGGCAGCCAGTCGACACGCCCTGACTGCCCGTCGCTCATCAACCCCTCCGCGGAACCGGGGACGAGCCGGCGCCAAGTGTCAGATCATGGAGTCCGTGTATCAACACATCCGTACCGGGCGCCGGAGAGCTGGGGGCGCCTGGATACAGGCCGTCCTGCTGGTCCGCCATGGTCTAGAGGGTCGAGCCGAACCTGCGACGATCGTCTTGGAGTTCGAGCCGCGAGGGCTCTACGCGGACGATCCGGACGACATCCATCCCGAGGAGGCGATCGATCGGCGCGTGCTCCTGTGGCGGCTCCCACAGGTGGAGAGTGAAGTCGTGAACCATCCCAAGGCCGTCCCCCTGCTGGATGACGACTGGTCGAGCTCGCTGAGCTCAGGTTGGTTCGTCATCGACCGCAATTCAGACTTTCGGTGGGACTGCTCCCTGTCGGGGCTCTCTGTCGTGGAGAAAGCCATCCGGACGCACGGCACGCTGCTTCTGTTCGGCGGACCAAACGCCGGTGACGACATCGAGGCGGCGGCGGCAAGCCAAGCACTCTACGGTGGCCGCCTGCCACCGGCCGGGGAGCGCGACGAGTTTCTCTGAGCTGCGGAAACAGCCGCCAGAAGGCCGATTCTCACCGCTGTCACCGGGGTTCGCGGCGCGGATCTGCCGCACTCCCGCCCCGTCGAGGAGATGGCCCCCCGCCTCCTCGACGCCTGCGAGAGCCGCTCGGGGGCACCGGTCCCAGCTGGGTCCGGCACCGCCAGGACCAGCCCGGCTGGCGTCGTGGGGGCGGGGCCATCTCTCACCCTGCGCCCCCTGCCGACCCAATGTGTGCACAGTGTGGATGATTGCTCGCTATGAGCGTCAACGGGGGACGTGGGAGAGCACCGCGGCCGATCTGGCTGATAGCCGGCGGCGCGGCCGTACTCGCCGGCGTAGTGGGGCTGCTGTCCGGGCAGCCAAACGGCTGGGCTGTGGTGCTGGTCGCGGTCGGAGTGCTGCTCCCGGTCGCTGCCCTTCTCGCGGACAAGGCCGCTGCACGCTCGGGTGACCTCGACATCGAGAAGGCCGCCGACCGGCTCGCCAACCTGGTCTACGACCAGTGGGACAAGGAAGCGACCCGCCGTGGGGTGGGCCGCCCACCGCTGGAGGTGTTCTGGCAGGCTGCCGACGCCGACTTGGTCTACACCTGGCCTGAGCTGCTTGCACAGGCTGCGGTCGGACGCAGCGGGCCGGCATCGGCGGCCCCGGGCAGCGGCCGGGACGACCTCGCGGGCAACGGAGCTCTGCTGACGGCCTACGACCGCAGTCCCTGCGGACGCCTCGTTGTGCTCGGCGAGCCCGGGGCCGGTAAGACGATCCTGTTGCTGCGGTTCGTCCTCGACGCGCTCGCCCGCCGCCAGCCTGGCCAGCCCGTGCCGCTGCTGGTGCCGTTGGCGTCGTGGAACCCTGATGGCCCGAGCCTCTACTCCTGGCTGGAAGGCCAGATCCTGCGGGAGTACCCGCACCTGGCCGCTGTCGACAGCTCCACCGGTCGTAAGCGAGCTGGAGCGCTCCTCGACGCCGGACTGATCCTGCCCGTCCTCGACGGCCTCGACGAAATCCGCGCCGGCGGCAKAGACAAGGCCATGCGCGCCATCAACGACGGCCTGCGCAGCAACATCGGAGTCGTCCTGAGCTGCCGCCCCGCAGAGTTCCRCACAGCCGTACAGCAACGCCCCGACCTACGACCAATCCACCTCAACGGCGCCGCCGCCATCCGCCTGACACCCCTCACCACGACAGCGGTCAGGGACTACCTACTGGCCGGTGCTGGCGCTGACGGTCCAGCCCGATGGGCACAGGCACTGACCGCCCTCGCGAATCCCGCCTCACCCGTCGCCCAGGCGCTCGCCACCCCACTGGCCGCTTTCCTCGCCGGCACCATCTACAACCCCCACCCAGGCGAAACCACCCTCGGCCTCCCCAACCCCACCGACCTGACCGCCCTGCCCACCGCGGCCGCCGTCGAACAGCACCTACTCGCCGGCTTCATCCCCGCCGCCTACCGGCCCCACCCCGACCAGTCCACCCGCTGGACCGCCGAGCAGGCCACCGGCTACCTCACCTTCCTCGCCCGCCACCTCGAACACCGCCTGCACACCACCAGCCTCGCCTGGTGGGAGCTTGATCGTGCCGCGCCGCGCATCTTGCCTGCCATTGCGTTCGGGCCCCCGGCCGGGCTCGCGACTGGAGTCACATTCGGGCCAGCGTCCGGCCTCGCGTTCGGGGTTGCAGTCGGGCTCACTGGCGGGCACGCGGATGGGTTCGGCCCCGATGCCGCCAGGGATATCCAACGTGAGCCGACCCCGAGAATCTTTCTTGCCGGCAATCGGACAAAAACGCTGGTGGCTGCTCTCATAATTAGCCTCGTGATCGCCCTCGCGGCCAGCTTCACAATCGGCCCCGCAGGCGGGCTCGCATGCGGACTCGTGGCCGGGCTAGCGCTTGTCGGACGTGGCTCGGCCTGGGCGCGATTAGGACTGGCCCGGCTGTGGCTCGCCGCCCGCCGCCAGCAACCCCTGCGCCTCATCGCCTTCCTCGAAGACGCCCACGCCCGCGGTGTTCTGCGCCAGGCCGGCGCGGTGTGGGAGTTCCGGCACGCGAACCTCCAGCGATACCTCGCTGGGCCGCCGTGACCCGGGCGCGCACCTTCCGCGCCTGTCACCGCTGTCACCGGGGTGTCACCACCCCTGGTGACAGCTCCGCAGCCGCCCTCGCCTGCGGAAACACTCGCCAGAAGGCCGATTGTCACCGTGTCACCGGGGTTCGGGACTTCTCCGGCGTGGGGCCGGACGGCTGTCACCGGTGTCACCGGCCTGTCACCGGCCCTGGTGACAGGGTCGGACCCGCTTTGACCTGCGGAAACAGCCACCAGAAGGCCGATTGTCACCGTGTCACCGGGGTTCGGGACTTTCCCGCCGTGAGGCCGCTCGCATGTCACCGGTGTCACCGCCCTGTCACCACTCCTGGGTGACAGCACTTCATACCCGCTGACCTGCAAAAACAGCCCTTGAAACCGCGATTGTCATCATGTCACCGGGGTTTAGGCGTTCGCCGGGCGGGGCCCGTAGGGCCGTCGCATCGGTGGCCGCGGGCGGCGCCAGGAGGATGCCCGCAGCCGGCAAGCTCTTCTTGCCGAAATACTCGCTCTCAGATCRAGCGCGGCGCAGGACCTACGCCGCGCGAYGGCTGCGCGTGGCGCTGGCGGCCCATGCTCGCCGGCGCGTCGACGCCCCGCACCGCCACTGTTCACTGGCGGCCAAGCCAAGGTACCGAGGACCGCGCTGCGGCATGGGCCCTCCCCTCGCACGACTCCCAGCGTTCGGGCGGGTGCGACGTATTCGATAGGCCATCGGCCAACTCTCGCGACCGGCCGCGGACCATCCCGRCCAAGACCCCAATCCAATGCACACCTATCGGTTGACCTAAAATAGACCCTTTGATCATGGTATCGGGGGGCGAATGACTGCCGACGCGGCCGAAAATTTCGACAATGCGCAAACTTCGCGACAATTTCTGGCTTGGGCTTCAGCGAATCCCGCCCTGAGTATTGCCGCAACCTTGAGCGTCTTTCTGACACTAAGAATACTTCTCATATCAAAGGGTAAGTCGAACGTTGCGGCCGCACTTCTCRCCGAATCGACTGCGTCAAAAGTAGGATTCTGGATAGCTACAGAGGCGCTCCCGATAGTCGCAGCCATGATCGTGATTACCACTTTCACGGCGTATGGGTTTAGGGTGATCTTCTTCAAGAAGACACACATGCTGCTGCCTCTCTCTTTCGCGGTTGCAATTATGCCGGTCACTGGAGTTGGAGTAACGGCACTCTACGTTGTTCTATACTTCTCACGCAAGGCAGGGCATGCCTTCAGAGGTTGGAGAACTAGGCGCCACTCAGAATCGCCCGATAGCGCCGACAAGCTGGGGATGGAGGAGGCCTCAGCGCGTATCGTCAAGATAAACGCCGAGGTGYGCAAACTAAGATTCACCGAGGATCCAGATTCGACTGCAGATGAGATTGATGGCCTACTGAAGGAGCGCGCTTCACTTCGAGAGCATCTCGCAAATCTAGCACCCACTCCGATTAATTCGCCCGACAAGGGTCGCGAGCTGGCGTTCCGCAGGAGCGACGGCACTCTTAATCCATACCTAAAATCTCAGCTGCTCCTGATTGTCGGAGTTGCCTCATACACTCTTTTCTCCGGCACCACCCCTTGGCTCCCAAGGGAGACAATAAAGTTGACGGGAGAAACAACTACCGGCTACGTAATCTCATCGACTCCCGCTTGGACGACGATCCTTGTTGACGATCCACGGGATATCAAATACGTAAAGACTTCGGTGGTTCTGGAGCGCACGGCGTGTGACACCCACGCCCCATGGTGGACTATCTCAATAATGAGAATTAGGTCAGGCGAAGGCGCTCGTTGCAAGTAGTTGCGGATTGACTCTCCTCAGTTTGCAGATGACACYGGCTACACCCTGCTCCGCCTGGCAGGGTGTAGCAGCGGCTGTAGCAACGACCGCGGATGTCGGCGGACGACCATGGACACCGGTGGACGTCGCGACCTCTGCAAGTTCCGCTGCCGCAAGGATCGGACTGCGCCTTACAAGCGAACGGTCATCTCCACCCCGTCTACCATCCATATGCCCAAGCTGACGGACGTCGGTTGGACCGCTGGGGAGCATCGTGGGCAGACAGATCGACTCCCTTCCGTCCCGGTGGGCGCCCCTTCGGTGCCCGGTCGACCGCAGCCAGCGAGCGTCGCCGCGAGCAGCGCGTCCGGGTGGGAGATGGCCCCCGCCCCCACAGCGGTAGCCGAGCCGGTCCTGGCTGGTGCCGGTCCCAGCTGGGTCGGGACCCCCCGGCGGATCTCGCAGGCCTCCAGGAGGCGGGGGGCCATCTCCTCTACGGGGCGGGGGTGTCCGTATCCCACCTGTCACGAGGGCGTACAACCCTGCCTATGGCTGACAACGGGGGGGCACGTCGGCGAGCAAGCCGGCGGTGGCTGTGGATCTGCGCTGGGATCGCCGCGGCCGGAGCCGTGGCGGCGGTGTTGGGGATCTGGCATCTGCCGGACCGGATGTACCCCGGAAACAGCGACGGGGCGGTCCAAGCCCGCGCGGCGTTGCAGGGCGGGCTGTTGACGGCCGCTGCGGCGCTAACGGCGGTGGCCGGCGGTCTGATCGCGCTGGACGAGACCCGACACGCGAACGCCGAAGTGAGGCGAGCGAACGAGGAGACCCGGCGGGCGAACGAGGCAGCCGACTCCCGGGAGCGGGATGCGAACGCTAACACCCATGTGCGGGAGCTTTACACCCGCGCGGTCGACCAGCTCGGCACGAGCGACAACGAAACGGTCCGTTTGGGCGGCATCTACGCCTTGGAGCGTATCGCCATCGATTCCCCTGCCGACCAACGGACTGTGGTGGAGGTACTGTCCGCCTTCGTCCGGATCCGGAGCACTGACTCGGACTTACGGCAAGCTCCAGCCGAAGAGAGCGATGCCCTGGCAGTGCGGCCGGCAGCTGATATCCGCGCCGCTGTCCAGGTTCTCGCCCGGCTTCCGGTCCGTGACGACGTCCCGCGATGCGATCTGTCCGGTGCCAATCTCAACGGCCCTGCCAGCCTCGCCGCTATCACCCTCACCGGCACCAACCTCGCCGGAGCCGACTTGGACGAGGCCGATCTCACGAGCGCGCGTATGGGAGGCGTGGACCTTACCGGCGCATCGTTGAAGGAATCAGACCTGACCGGCGCGCAAATGGGCGCGGCGAACCTCACCCGTACCCGGCTCGATTGGGCAATTCTCACGGATGCTCGATTGGCCAACGCGATTCTCGCTGACGCACAGTTGGGCGGGGCACGACTCGTCGACGCCTTGCTAGACGGGGCAGTTCTCGTCGGCGCCCAGCTTGGTGGCGCAGACCTCACCGATGCCCGTCTGGTCCGCGCAGATCTCACCAATGCTCGTCTTGTTCGCACAAATTTCACGGACGCCCGGCTTGGCGAGGCCGATCTCACCGGCGCTCAGATGCGAGGGGCGAAACTCGTTCGCACCCGCCTAGACGGGGCCGATCTCACCGGAGCAGTGGGATTGGACCAGACGCAGCTGGATGTCGCGGAGGGGGACGCGGAAACGCGTTTACCCGCGGGCTTGGTACGGCCGGCGTCCTGGACCTCAGGCGGCACCGGCGGGGCTTGACCGGACTGGGGTTCGGCTCCCAGCCCACCTTGAGCGGCGGCTCCCACCCCGATGGTCCCCGCCCACCGCACTGGCCGGCCTGGCGGCACCAGCCCCAGCTGGAACCGGGTCTGGCAGGCGTCGAGGAGGCGGGGGCCATCTCCTCTACGGGGGGGGTGGGGAAGTCCACCGGCATTGCGGTGACGGGACAGTGGCGACGGCTATCGGCTTTTGTAGATGTCGTGGGTGCCGATCCGCAGCCAGCGGACATGCGGGCCGTCGCGGCCCGGAACGGGCTCGCCGTACTCCCACAGTGCCCGGCCGTCCTTCGCCCAGCGCAGCTCGAATACGCCCGGCTCCGAGCGGAAGCCCTTCACTCCGAGGCTCGGGTGGAACTGACCCGTCTCCAGGCCCTCACGGAACAGTGCGACCGCGCGGCGGAACGCTCGCCGCTGCTCGGGAGTCAGCCGCGCGTACTCCGCCATGAAGCGGGCCACCTGCTCGTACGTGGGCACGTGGTCACGATAGTGCGGTGATCGCCTGCCCTGGTGAGGAGGTCGCGGCTACTCAGCTTGCCTTGGGGTGCTCCTCGGCGGCCAGCTGGTCGAGGAGGGCATCGAACGCCGCGTCGGACAGGCAGAGGACGGTACGGCCCGCCTCGACGTCCTCGTGGGCCTCGTCGATCGCGCGCTTGGTGTCAGCGTCGGGTTCATCAACCCACTCGTGTGGCGCAGGGTAGGGCCGCGTCGCCGGGTCCATGGTCAGCCTCCCTACCGATGCGCACCGCACCAACCCAACCGTAGCTTCATCCATGATGGCTGACCGTGGCGGCCTGGGCGACCCCAAGGGGCCAGCGCGCCCGCCCGGACGCCAGGGACGGTCCCTGGGGGCAGAGTTCGGGCCGAAATCAAGCCTGCGTGGACATGGCGTGGATTCGGCAACGCCCACCAGGTGCGCGACACCTTAAACGCGCAGGTAGAAGGCATGATCAGCCCACATTAGCGAAGATCACCCAGATCTACGAGGGCACGAACCAGATCCAGCGGATCGTCATGTCCCGCGCCCTGCTCAGGGGCTAGCGCTCTCGCGTTTCCCCTGGAAGCAGAGACGGTACCCGGCCCGGGCGGCGGGTCGGTAGCCCGACCGCCCGTGYCGGCGTGCCGTACACGAAACCCATCGACACAGCCGCAGCCAGGCTCGGTTCTGCTCGGAGCGGCGCCTCGGAGTTCGAGATGGCCCCCGCCGCACGAGGCCGGTCGACCCGGCAGAACAGGTTCCGGTCCCAGCTGCGTCCGGCGCCCCCGAGGGGGGCGTTCCTGGAACGGGCGTGGCGCAGTCAGGCGCCGCCAGGGTCAGGGCGGCGCCCGTTGCGCTCGCGCCACGAAAGCCGGTGTTCCCGACCGGCTGTTCAGCTGCTAGATCAGCGGCGCCGACGTCTGCTCAGGCAGGTACGGGTACTGCTGGCCGCTCCACGGGTTGGACTCGTACTTGTCATACTTGTCGTGCTTGTCATACTTATCGTGCTTGTCGTGCTTCTTCTTGGAGTTGAACCAGAGAACCCGCTCGACGGTGATCCTGATCTTCTTCTTCACCAGGTTCCCGTGCTTGTCGTAGCCCAGCTTGTACRCGGCCGGCTCGTAGGCGGCGGGGCCGTAGGCAGCGGGCCCGTAGGCAGCGAGCTCGCTGGCAGCGGGCTCGACCGCAGCCGGACCAAAGCCAGCGCCGGAGTCCTCCACGTCGACCGGGTAGCCGAGGGACTCGTCGTCAGACTCTGACCAGCCGTCCTTCTGGTCCTTGCCGTCCTTCCAGCCCCAGTCGTCCTTCTCGTCGTAGTCCTTCTCGTGCTTGGGCCACTCCTTCTTCGGGTGCTCCTTCTTGTCCTTGTCCGCGAACCAGAGGACGCGCTCGTAGCTGATAGCGTCCTTGCGCTTCGAGATCTCGCTGTGCTTCTTCTTGTAATCGTCCCGCGGGCCGTAGGTCGCGCTCGGGTCCAGGTCCGCGGAGGGCTCACCGACGCCGGGAGCGAGGCCGGAGTCGAGCGTCGAGTCCACGAAGTCGTCGTTCAACCCGAAGTCGGCCAGACCGGCCGGGTCAACGAAACCACCCGGCTCGTCGAAACCTACCGGGTCCACGAAGGCACCCGGCTCCTCCAGATCGGCCGGCCCCCGGCCGAGGGCCGGGTCGTCATAACCGTCCTGACCGGCAGCCGCCTCGTCGTACCACGGCCGTTCCTTCTTCTTCGAGTGGTCCTTGCCGTAGTGGTCCTTCTCGTGCTTGGGCCACTCCTTCTTCGGGCGCTCCTTCTTGTCCTTGTTGTCGAACCACAGGACGCGCTCGTAGCTTATCGATGTGCTGTCCTTCTTCACTTCCGGTTTGTGCACTCCCGCAGGGCCTTGGGGCGCAGCCTGCGCAACGCCCGCACCCGCCCCCAGCACCACCGCGACAGAAACCATCCCCGAGGTGGCCAGAACAGCAGTACGCCGTCCCATCTTGTTTGTCATCTTCGACCTTTCAAGGCGATCGTTTTCCTCAGCTGCTCGGGGACAACATAGCCGTCGAGAGCCGTCTCGATCGCAGGACGAAACAGGCGTGTCTCAGGGCTCCGCCAGCGCCCTTTCAGTAGTATTCCGATGGACACGGGAACGCCCCGACCCGATGCACCCCAGCCACACGCGACGCCTTATTTTCTGCGGGAAACCAACTTTGGGGTCAAGACGCACGACCCGGGCCCGACATCTCGGCGGAAAATCCAGCCACCCGCCGGGAAAGCCACCCACGAAAACTGGGCAGAAGCGGCACCGCAGAGCCGTCTGACCCCGGACCCGGGTAAGCGCATATCGCTCACGGCGACCGGACGGAACAGCTCCGCCGGAAATCCCCTATCGGGCGCCCACGAAGCGCGCACACCTTTTCATCCGGGCCGGGCGCGCTAATAGCCGCCGGGGCCCGGGCAGTGGCGCAGGAGAATGTGTCTACAGGCGAACGAGCGGGCCTGACCTGTCACCGGTGGACGGTCCTGTCGTCACCGGTGGGCCCGAACCGTCCCCGGAGCCGGTGACCGGCGCGGTCAGGCCGGCGGGCCGGCGGCGTTCTGCAGCGGCAGCAGGGTGAGCCAGGGATCCACGGCGCTGGGCCTGAAGCCGAAGTGCCGGTAGAAGGCCTGGCCCGCGGGTGCAACGGCGTGCGCACCGAGCAGTGGCGTGCCCACCATGCGCCGCACTGTGAGCGCCCGCATCGTGGCGTCGCGGACAAGCCGGGCGCCGACGCCCCGGCCCTGGTGACGGACGTCCACTGCGAGCCGGCCGAGCAGCATGAGCGGCACGGGGTCGGCGGGGCGGCGTGAGCGCCACCGGGAGGGCGTCGAGACTCGTTCGATGGCCCCGGTGGCCAGGCAGTAGAAGCCGGCGATGGTGGACCCGTCGAGGATCACGAAGGTGTTGGTGATCCGTTCCTGCTGGTGGTCCTTCGCATGGTGGCGCAGCCAGCTGTCCACAGCAGGATCACCGCAGCCGAACGCGACCGTGTCGTGATTCTCCGTCAGGGCCGACGGTTTCGTGAGCGACACGGATCGGTTCCCCCTTCAGCCATGGCCGATCAGATGGTGGTGGAGCTGGCCGCTCACGGCACCGGTATCGGCGCGCGGCGCGCGGCGCGGGAGCAGGCGCCAGCGTGATGCGGGTGCTGCTGACGGTCCTAGGCGTCCTGCGGGCCGGGAGGCTGCTCCTTGCCGGGCTCCTCGTCGAGGAGCCGGCGCAGCCGCGGGTTGTCGGCCGGGGGCGTCTGCAGCATGGCCTCCAGCTCCGCCCAGGCGGAGTCGGAGACGCGGAACAGGCGGCGGTCGGCCAGCACGTCACGGGCGTGGCGTCGCATACTCTCGGCCGCGAACATGCTCAGGCTCAGGCCCTCGGCCTCTGCGGCGGAACGGATGATCTCCGCGTCCTCCTCGGGCAGGCTGACCRTGATGTTCTCGTCCGCGGCGGAGCTCATGCTGGCAGTCTGCCGTTTCCGTCCACGAGATGCGACGTCGGGTCTCCTCCGCGCCGGCACGGCCGAAAGGTGGGCGGGAGATCCGATCGGGGCGCTGCGGATGTTCGAACCTGCGTGCGGGTGGGCATCTCCTGGATCACCCTCATCCCCATCTCCTCCCCTTCCACTCTTCCCCTTCCACCGGAGGAACGGTGAGCATCACGATGGCCTACCAGCCAGGGACACGGCGGCGGCCGGGCCTGTTCGCGCCCGTCGGGCGCCGCACGGAGCGCGGACGCGGCCCCGCGGCACGTCGACCCGCGGCACGTCGACCCGCGGCACGTCGATGAGCGACGATCTCGGCACGACGCTCGTGGTCATCCTCGGGGTGATCGCGGTGGTGGGAGTGGTGCTGGTCGTCGGCACCGTCTACCTGCTACGGCGCTACCGGATGCCGATCCAGGGGGTGGCCGCGGCGATCACCAGCCTGGTCTACGTGGTCTCGCCGGTCGACGCCGTCCCCGAGTTCCCGCTGGGGCCGGTCGGGCTGGTCGACGACGTGGCGGTGATCCTCGGCGCGCTGTTCTACCTGCGCAGGCTGGTCGACTCCCGCCGGGCCGTGCCCAGAGGTGGCGAGCCGAGGATGCTGGACGCCCGTCCACGCGGCCGCGGCATCGGCCGGCGCTGACGTCACTCCCGGCCGGCCCGGCATGGCGCCGGCCCACCCGGGCGGCGCCGCTGCCCGGGTGGGCCGGGGTGTGGCCCGGGGAGGCCCGATCGGGCCTCCCCGGGCCACACCCCGGCACGCGACTCAGATCAGCGAGCGCAGGACGTAGAGCAGGATCCCGCCGTGGCGGTAGTACTCCGCCTCGCCGGGGGTGTCGATGCGCACCACGGCCTCGAACGAGATGTCCCCCGCCTGGACGGTGATGGTGGGGGTCTTCTCGTCGATGTCGGCCAGGCCGGTGATGGTGAAGGTCTCCTCACCGGTGAGCCCGAGCGACTCCGCGGACTGCCCGACCGGGAACTGCAGCGGCAGGACGCCCATCCCGATCAGGTTGGAGCGGTGGATCCGCTCGTAGGACTCGGCGATGACCGCCCGCACGCCGAGCAGCGCGGTGCCCTTCGCCGCCCAGTCGCGGGACGAGCCGGAGCCGTACTCCTTGCCGGCGAGGACCACCAGCGGCACACCGTCGGCCGCGTACTTCTGGGCGGCGTCGTAGATCGCCAGCTGCTCGCCGTCGGGCAGGTGGCGGGTGATGCCGCCCTCCACGCCCGGCACCAGCTTGTTGCGCAGCCGGATGTTGGCGAACGTCCCGCGGATCATCACCTCGTGGTTGCCGCGGCGCGACCCGTAGGAGTTGAAGTCGGACGGGGCCACCCCGTGCTCGGTGAGGTACCGCCCGGCCGGGGAGTCCTTCTTGATGGAGCTGGCCGGGGAGATGTGGTCGGTGGTGACCGAGTCCCCCAGGTAGGCCAGCACCCGGGCGCCGTTGATGTCGGTGCGCGGCGCCGGCTTGGCGGTCATGCCCTCGAAGTACGGGGGGTGGCGGACGTAGGTGGAGTCCTCGACCCAGTCGAAGGTCTGGGACACCTCGCCGCCGTCACCGATGGGCAGGGCCTGCCAGCGGGCGTCACCGGAGAGGTCGCCGTAGCCGTCCGCGAACATCTTGGAGGCGATCGAGCTGTTCACGACCTCGGCGACCTCGGCCTCGCTCGGCCAGATGTCACGCAGGTAGACCGGCTCGCCGGCGGTGTCGGTGCCCAGCGGGTCGGTGTCGAGGTTGATGTCCATCGTGCCGGCCAGCGCGTAGGCGACCACCAGCGGCGGGGACGCCAGGTAGTTCATCTTGATGTCCGGGTTGATCCGGCCCTCGAAGTTCCGGTTGCCCGACAGCACGCTGACCACGGCCAGGTCGGCGCCGTTGATCCCGGCGGAGATCTCCTCCTCCAGGGGGCCCGAGTTGCCGATGCAGGTGGTGCAGCCGTAGCCCACCAGGTTGAATCCGACCTTCTCCAGGTAGGGGACGAGGCCGGCCCGCTCGTAGTAGTCCATGACCACCTTGGAACCGGGAGCCAAGGTGGTCTTCACCCACGGCTTGCGGGTCAGGCCCTTCTCCACCGCGTTCCGCGCGAGCAGCGCCGCCCCCAGCATGACCTGCGGGTTCGACGTGTTGGTGCAGGAGGTGATCGCCGCGATCGCGACCGCCCCGTGGTCGATCTCGAAGGTGGTGCCGTCGGCCAGGGTCACGCTCGTCGGGTTGGACGGGCGTCCGCTGACGTCACCGGCGACCCCGTTGGCCGAGACCGGTGCGTCCGACGGCTTGTCGCCGAACGCCGCGGCCGAGTCGGAGGCCGGGAAGGACTCGGCGTCGGCCGCGTCCGCGCCGCCGTCCACCAGCGTGGTCGGCTTCGCATAGTCGGCGAGCGCCTTGCGGAACGACGGCTTCGCGACGGACAGCGGCACCCGGTCCTGCGGGCGCTTCGGCCCGGCCAGCGACGGGACGACCGTCGAGAGGTCGAGCTCGAGGGTGGTGGTGTACTTCGCCTCGTGGCTCGGGTCGTGCCACAGGCCCTGCTCCTTGGCGTACGCCTCGACCAGCGCGACGAGCTCGTCGGGCCGGCCGGTGAGCCGCAGGTAGGACAGCGTCTCGGCATCGATCGGGAAGATCGCGCAGGTGGAGCCGTACTCGGGGCTCATGTTGCCGATGGTGGTGCGGTTCGCCAGCGGGACGTTCGCCACGCCCTCGCCGTAGAACTCGACGAACCGGCCGACGACGCCGTGCTTGCGCAGCTGCTCGGTGATGGTGAGCACCATGTCGGTGGCAGTGGTGCCGGGGGGCATCTCGCCGGTGAGCTTGAAGCCGACGACGGTCGGGATCAGCATGCTGACCGGCTGGCCGAGCATCGCGGCCTCGGCCTCGATGCCGCCGACGCCCCAGCCGAGCACACCGAGACCGTTGATCATCGTGGTGTGGCTGTCCGTCCCGACGAGGGTGTCGGGGTAGGCCAGGGTGCCCTCCGCGGTCTCCTTCGTGAAGACGACGCGGGCGAGGTGCTCGACGTTGACCTGGTGCACGATGCCGGTGTTCGGCGGCACCACGGTGAAGTTGTCGAACGCCGCCTGGCCCCAGCGCAGGAACTGGTAGCGCTCGCGGTTGCGCTGGAACTCCAGGGTCGCGTTGAGCTCGAAGGCGTCCGGCCGGCCGAAGTGGTCGGCGATGATCGAGTGGTCGATCACCATCTCGGCCGGGGCCAGCGGGTTGATCTTCGACGAGTCGCCACCCAGTGCGACGACGGCCTCGCGCATCGCGGCGAGGTCGACGACGCAGGGCACGCCGGTGAAGTCCTGCATGATCACCCGGGCCGGGGTGAACTGGATCTCCTGGCTCGGCTCGGCGGCCGGGTCCCAGGCGGCGAGCGCGCGCACGTRGTCCGCCGTGATGTTGGCGCCGTCCTCGGTGCGCAGCAGGTTCTCGAGCAGAACACGGAGGCTGTACGGCAGGCGGTCCGCCCCGGGCACCGCATCCAACCGCCTGATCGTGTAGGTACGATCACCTACCGCAAGTCTGCCGGTGCTGCCGAAGCTGTCCATGGCCTTCGTCTCCTCCTCGTCACCTCACCCACCTCTCGTCGGCGGGGAGGTTCGACACCAGCAGCGATCACAGATGACCGACCCCGAGTTCGTCACGGTCGACCACCTCTCGCCCCATCCTGGCACTCCCAGGGGTGACAGCGACGGCCAGAGCRGCCGGTAGCTCTCGAGCAAGGGCCGCTGGGGGTGTGACCATCGCCTCCCGGACACCGGCACACGGCCCCGGCCATCCGCACCACCATTTAGTTAGCAACGCTAAAAATATCAGGTGGTCCGTCCGGACGTGCACCTCGTGCCCACCGGCCGGGCGGCACGGGACGTTCGGCATCCTGCCAGCACGCCCCGAACGCACCCCGGCACGAGGTGGGATGTCCCACCCCGGCCGGGTCCACCTTGGACGGGGTCGGGGGCAGGCCACCGGCCGCCAACGGCCACGCTACGACCGCGGGAGGGCCGCGGCTACCGCTACCCGCTACGGCTACGGCTACGGCTGCGGCTGCGGCTGCGGCTGCGACCAGACGGCGGTGATGTCGCGCTGCCAGTTCTCCATCGTGAACGGCGAGCGCCGCAGCCGGCGCATCGCCTCCCGACGCTCGTCCAGAGTGGGCGGCACGATCGCGAGATCGGCCGCGGTGCTGGCCCAGATCTCGTTCGGGGTACTCAGGGGCAGCATGGTGATCCCGGGCAGCACCCGGGCGATCTCCGCCACGCCCGGCAGGTCGGACGACAGCACCGGGGTACCGACGGCACAGGCCTCGAGCACCACACTCGGCAACCCCTCGCGCAGCGAGGTCACCAACAGCAGCGACGAGTTGACCAGGAGCTTCGGGACATCGCCGCGCTCCCCGAGGAACTCGACACGGTCGGACACGCCCAGCCCGCGAGCGAGCGTCAGCAGTCCCTTGGTCTCCTCCTCGGACTGCCGCCCGACGACCCGCAGCCGGGCGTCGAAACCGCGGGTGCACATCGTCGCGACGATCTCGACCGCGCGGGACCGGTTCTTCACCGGGTCCGGACGGGCGATGTGCAGGACGGTCAACGGCTGCGTCACGACGTCGCCGAACTCGTCCAGTTCGGGGAGGGACGGCATGGGACGCTGGCCCGCGATGGCCACACCGAACGGTTCCAGCTCGACACCGTTGTAGATAACGCGGCACCGGGAGTCCAGGCGCCAGCTCTCGCGCCACTGGCCTCGCATGGCCGCCTCGCTGACCGCGAGCAGGTCGGTGGCGAAGGCATCCAGCAGCACCCGGCCGGCGGTGCGCCGCAGGCGCCCGCTGACGGTGTCGCCACGCCGGTCGGTGGTGGTGAAGAAGTGCGCGACCCGCCGCCGCACACCGGACCCGCGGGCCACCGCCAGGACCACGCCCGAAAAGGCCGCCACGCCCGCATGAACGATGTCGGGCCGCACATCGCGCAGCAGCCGGCGAAACGCGAAGGGGAACCGGAGGTCCGCGCGACAGTAGTAGACCTCGCCACCGAGGGCCCGGATTTCCTCGTCCATCGAGCCGGGAGCACCCGAGGTAACGCAGAAAAGCAGCCGAAACTCGGTCGGGTCCAGGCGGCGCAGCAGGTTGACGACGCGGATCGTCTCACCGGCCAGGTCCATCCTCGGCAGCACCTCGAGCACCGTCACCGGGTCGGTCCGACGGTTCGGAGCGGGCACCGGGTTCACCTGCCCTGCCGTAGGGGGCGACTCCCGGTCGGTGCCCGCCGCGAGGTGGGAAAGCTCGGCCTCACCCGCCGGCAGCGGATCGGCCCGTGCACCAGCCATGTACCTGCCACCCATGCGCATGCCACCTGCTTGTCTGCCCACTGATTCGTCCGCCGATGTCCCGTCAGCCACCGATGCCCGCCAACCAGCTGAATCGCGACCCTCCGCTCTTCGGGTCGGCTGCTGCGCATTGGACCGGACGCCTGACAACTCCCGTCAACCTACAGAGAGATCTCCACTACAAGGAGTTATGACACTCGGGAGCGCGAAACGCGGTGGCAGGCATCGCCAGGCGTCGCTCGTCCCGGCGCAGGCTCACGAAGGCCGATCACCGCCGGAGCGCCCCAGACCACCCCGGACCGTGGGGTGGGAGACGAGCCGCCAGCCCACCTGGTTGCCGGAACGCGGTCCACGGCACCCGGGCCACGGTCGGTCGCCGAGGACAGCCAGCCATGTCCACGCGCGAAACTTACTATAAGTAAGATCATAATTACGCCGACGGGTACCGTTCGGGACGCGGCACGAGCCGCGCAGGGAGGGATGAGAACGTTGCGTTCAAGCCGACTGTTCTCCACGGAGACGACAGCGTCCGCCGACGGCGCGCGCACCGGCCTCACGGCCAGCTACGCGCGCCTCGTACGGCGCGGCGCCCGCTGTGCCGCGGTGGTCGCCTCCTGGGCCAGGATCATCCTGGTACGGATGACGCAGCCCGGGGTCAGGGTGGGGTTCGACTCCTTCATCGGGCCCGGGTGCACGATCCGCTGTGCTCCCCACGGCACAATGGTCATCCGGCGTACCGTCCTCATCCGGGATGTCTACCTGGAGGCCGCAGACGGCGCGGTGCTCACCCTGGACACGGACGTTCTCGGACCTCACTGCATGGTGGTGGCCCGCGAGCGGGTGGTCATCGGCGCCGGTTGTCTGCTGGCCGAGATGAGCGTGGTCCGCGACCAGGACCACGTGGTTGCACCCGACATCCCCAGTATCGCGATGCTGTTCTCCGCCACGCCGGTGACCCTCGGCAGCAACGTGTGGCTCGGCGCGAAGGCGACTGTCCTGCGCGGCGTGACCATCGGGGACAATGCAGTGGTGGGCGCGGGCGCCGTGGTGACCGCGGATGTTGCCGCGGGCGCCAGGGTCGGGGGCGTGCCGGCAGTGCCGTTGCGCACGTCCCGTTCCGGGGCGGCGGCCGATGTACGCCCGGATGACCGCTCCCCCGACGCGACTGCGGCCGTCCTGCCCGCACAGCGCTCCGCGGCTCGGGCGGACTTCACCTCGCCGGCACGATAACCGGTCTGATCGGTCGATGATCGGCGAGGCGGGCGGGCGGGCAGGCAGGCGGGTCGCGTACGCGACCCGCCCGGCCTCAGCGGTGCTCGAACAGTTCCCTCAGCCGCTCGTGCTTCTCCTGCTCGGGCAGGAGGCCCGTCCCCACGGACGCGGCGAGAATCCGCGCACTGAACTCCGCGAAGGACGACACGACCCGCGCGGGCATCCCAGCCACCACCGAGCCCGCGGGAACGTCCCGGTTCACCAGCGCACGCGCGCCGACCACGACGTCGTCGCCGATCGTCACCCCGGGCATGATGAGCGCACCAAGCCCGATGAAGACGTTCGACCCCACGGTGATCGGGGCGACGACGTCACTCTCGGGATGATCGTCACGCAGCACCCAGACGGCCCCGTCATGGGTCACGAACCTCACCTCGGCCGCAACCACCACGTGGTCACCGAGGCGAACCAGGTACGGCTCGCTCCCGAACGTCGACCCGCTGACACCGATCAGGCAGCAGCGATCGCCCATGCGGACACCAATCCTGCGGGCGTAGCCGATCGGGTCGGTCTTCTGCTGATAGCGCTGGTGAAGTCCCGAGGGGACTCGGCGGGCCATCGCCATGATGTCCTCGACCCGGTGCTTCCTTCGCCCGTGCCCGTTGCCCGTCACGACCTGCGCTCCGCCCTGGACGACCGGGCTGCACCGACGATGGCGTCGGCGATGAATCCTCGGTTCTTCTCCTGATCAAGAAGGTGCTCGGCGCGCCTGCGCGCGGCCTGTCCCCGTAGCGCCAGGCCATCCCCGCCGTCATCGCCCCGCAGCGCGGCCTGGTGCAGATCGAAGACCGTGCGCAGGGCGACGGCGAGAGCCGCGGGATCGTCAGGCGGCACCAGCCAGCCGGTGTGGTCGTCCACCAGCTCCGGCAGCCCACCCACGGCCGTGGCGATGCTCGGAACCCCGCAGGCGGATGCCTCCGCCACGGCGCCGTAGTTCTCCGACAGCGACGGGCTGACGCTCACATCGGCCGCAGCGTAGAACGGACGTACGTCTGACACAGCACCCGCCCAGAGCACCGACCCGGCGGAGGGGAGCCCCGCGGCCTGCGCACGCAGATAGTCGCGATAGGCCTCGCCGCCCGAGCCGTGCCCACCACCGACCAGGACCAACGTCGCAGGGCCGGAGTGCTCCCTGAAGCGGGACCAGGCCTGGAGCAGGGCGTCATGTCCCTTGATCCCCCTACCCCGGTGCACCAGCCATTTCGGCGGGTAGAAGTAGGCGACACAGACCACGACGAGGGCGGACGGATCCAGGCCGAGCTCCGCCCGTGCCTTTGCCTTCGCGTCATCGCCAGACGGCGCGAAGGAGCTGAGGTCGACCCCGTAGGAAGCCGTCGGCAGCCGCTCGGGGGGCACCCCGAGGTCGAGGTACCGCTCACGGATGTGCCCCGACGAGCAGACGACCAGGTCGTCCGCCCGGACGAAGCGCCGCTCGACCATCTCGATCAGCGGATTCTCCAGGTAGAGCGGACCGGGCACCATGTGCACCCGGGCCGGCCGCCGGGTCGGGCCACGTCCCAGGGACGCCAGCCGCGAGAGCACCGCGGCGGCGTACAGGTGGTAGTGCAGCACATCCGGGTCGAGGGCACGAAGCAGGCCACGGAGCCTCCACACGCTGACGGCCTGCCGAAACGGCGAACGCGACCGGACCGGCGCGGGACTTGGCACGACACGGATCCCGTTCTCCGCGCACCGCCTGGCGAGGGGACTGTCCACCTCGGGAAGCAGAACCACCACGTCGTGGCCGCAGGCAGCCAGCCGGGTCAGGATGGGGATCGTCCACAGACARCCATGACCGGTCTTGAGAACAGTCACAATCCTCACCGCAGGTCCACCTCTCGCTCGCCGCCACGCTGTTCGCCGATCATCGTTGTCGCCCTCTTCTCCTGATCCGCCGCCGCGCCCTCGTTCAACGGAGGTATCAGCGACACGCCAGTCACACTCAACGGACGTCGGGCGACCCAGATACAGCTCGCTCCCCATCGGCGAAGGACGGGCAGACTGTCGACCGTGAAACCGAGCAGCCGACCGAGCCATCCGGGAAGCCGACCAAGCCACGGAAAGGACCAGGTGGCCAGTGTGAGAAGGGTTCCGTGCAGGCGGACGTCCACCACCTCGAAGCCGAGGCCGCGCAGGATCGCGGACATTCCCTCCGGGGTGAAGGCATACTGGTAGAAGTCATTCCATGGCGCCTCGGATGCGGGTTCGGATGCAGAGGTCACCGGATCAGTGCTCCGCTCGCCCTTTCCGGTGGCTTCGTACGGCAGCACCGATCCGTTCTCGTACAGATGCCGCCTGCGACGTAGATACTCGTTGAGACACGGCGTGGACACAATCGCGATGCCACCCGGTTTCAGAACCCGGTAGGTCTCGGCAAGAATCTGCTCCGGTCCCTCCGCGAAGTGCTCGCACACCCCCGGCGAGTAGACGGCGTCATAGCTGGCATCCGGGCAGTCGAGCCGTCGGACATCCGCCAACCGCAGCGGCACGTCCGGGAGCAGTGCGCGAATCCGGCCAAGCGTCTCCGGCGCCCAGTCGACACCTTCCGCCGCGAAGCCGCGAGCCCGAGCCGCGACCGTGAAGTGCGCCAGACCGCAGCCGGCTTCCAGTACGCGCCCGCCCGGGGCAACCCACCTCAGAAAGGTGGACCGCAGCTGATAGGGCAGGTGCCCCCGCCGGCTCCGGCGGTAGGACAGTCCGAGGTCACGCCAGACGATGTCCCAGTAGGCCGCATCCGTGCATCCGGAGAAGAAGGCGAGACGGCCGCCGTGGTCCCCCGCCTGCCACACCACCCGGAGTTCCCGGCCCGCCGCGGCGATCCCCGCTCGATGGCCGCCGCCGCGCCAAATCCTGCCGACCCCGGCCCGGCCCGACGCGTCGCGAGCATCCTCCGGTCGGGCGGCACCGGGTCGGACCAGGGTCCGCTGAGCAGGCATGGCAAGCTCCCCTCTTCGTGTACGGAAGTCGGCTGCCCGGGATGGGGCGGTACCAGGTCGGGATGGGGTGGCGCTAGGTGGCGAGCCGCTCGGGTTCGGTCAGTGCAAGAGTCATCGAGGCGTCCCCTGCCTTCCGAGGCCCGCGGACCATCGCGACTCTCGTCCACAGACTCACGATCGCGTAGGCGATCACGCTGGCCCAGGCCGCACCCACCAGGCCCGCGATCGGGATCAGGATGACATCTGCGATGCCGACCACGGTCAGGCCGACCAGGCCCGCCGCGCCACACGCCTTGGTCCGCCCCTGGCCGGTCAGTACCCGGGCATCGATCTGGAAGGCCACCAGGAGCAGTTCAGCAATCAGAAGCACCCGTAGTGGTGTGACCGCGCTCTGGTAGGCATCACCGAAGAAAAGCACCACGAGGTGCTCCGCGGCGAGCCAGATACACGCAGCCACTCCGGCCATCACCGCGAGTACGCGGACCAGTTCGACGAAGACAGCCCGAGTTTTCATCGTACCGTTGGCCACCCGGAAACAGAGAACCTGACCCCAGGAGGACGGAACCAGCCGGAGGACCTCGCTCGCGGTCGCCGCCACGCTGTAGACACCGACGGCTGAAGCCCCCGATATCACTCCGATCAGATAGCGGTCGAGCCGGAATGTCATGGACATCGCGGTGTTCATACCGAGCGCGGGAATTCCCTTACGGATCAGCAGCCTGGACGCGGCACCGTCCAGGCGGAGACGCGTGACCAGGCCCGCCCGGCGCAGGAGAAGAAACGCTGCGAAACACTGCACCATGCCCACGGCGACAGACACCACGAGAACCGAGACCACCTGCAGCGTCCCGGTCGATTCCGCCAGCACGACCAAAACTGCCAGCTGCAGCACGGAACCAGCCATGCTGACCACTGCCGAGCCGATCATCTGACCGACGGCATTCAGGGTTTCGAGCAGCTGGATGCCCAGAAGTGTCGACATCGACAACAGCCCGGTCAGCACCAGGATGTCCGTTCCCCGCTCGGGCGCGTCGGCCAGCCAGAGAGTCGGTCCGACCACACAGGCCGTCAACAGGCACTGCGGCACCGCCAGCAGAACACTCAACCCGAGAACGTGGTCAACCGAAACCCGGGAGTCCCCACGCCCGAGGTAGAACCGAGCCGAGGTACCCGTGCCCAGCGCGACGAACATCCCGGTGAGACCGGTGATCGTCGTGATCAGGACGATCTCGCCTCTGCCTTCGGCGTTCAGTTCGCGCGCTGTCATCACCGCGACGACCAGGTTCGTCATCGCGGCGGCGATCGCCGCGGCGGATACCGCGGCAGCAGGGCGGGCGACACCGGACGTCTGGGGCTGCCGCCTCCCGGTTGACCGGCGCCGCCCGCCACCGGAGGGAATGGCGCCATGAACGGCACCCCCGTTGGTGTCGTCACCGATGGCAGATCCTGGCCGGTTGACGCCGCTCATCGGGAGACCAGCGCAGGCAGCTCGGCACGTGCCTCCCACGGAACTCGTTGCGCGGGAGGCACAGCGCCCCCCTCGGGGTGCTGGCCCATCCCCGGCACGCGACTCTCCCGATCAGGGGAGGCCTGCTGCCACCAGTAGGCAGCTGCTCGCACCACGACCAGCACCACGGCGCCACCCAGAACCTGCATCGGCAGCGGAGTGAAGTCGTTGCGCACTCCGATCAGCAGCGGTACAAGCACGACGCTGCGTGCCGCGTCAGCCCAGGTCGACCTCCAGACATCCAACGTGCCGCACAGCAGGCCGATGACGAAAAGAACAGCCACCACTCCGGGAAGACCGAAGTTGTAATAGGCCTCGGCAATGGGCGAACCGCCGATCGGACCGGATCGTTCTCGAATGATGCTGTTGAACAGCCGGTCATCGATCTCGGCCGGTGGCTGCGGGATGCCGAACAGCCGGCCTTCGATGACCCGGACAAGCTGGCCCGTATAGGTTCGGYCACCCGCTGCGGGTTCGCCGTACCCGTCTCGCCACGCGACCACCTCCGCCAGGGGACGAAGGGAGGCTCCCATCTCCGCCAGGCCGTCGAGGGGACCGAAGCCGATCTGACTCATCGTGACGTCGGCAAGGCCATGCTGGCGGACATCCCGAAGCGCCCCCACGGCGCTCAGGACGAGGACCCCCAGAGACAGGGCCACAATCGTACTGATCCGGCGGTGTCGATCACGTCGTCCAGCTCCGTCCTGCGCAGCTGGGGAATCCCGGGAGGGTGGAGCACCCAGGGATTTCCTGAAAACCCCGCCGGTAGATCCGGTCGACGGCGGAGCGGAAAGGTCGCCGGACCGGCGCACCATGTAGACGGCGGCCGCCGCGAGCACCGGGAACAGGATCGTTCCTCGCATGCCCAGCGGCAACGCAATCAACGAGAACAGCCCGAACATCGCATAGCCTGTCCGGCGCAGCCGCCGCCCGGCGTCGACGGTCAGCAGCATGAGGCCRAACCCCAGGCCGAAATCCAGATAGGGGATCAGCGGGTCGCGATACGCCAAGGTGATCAGATCCTCGTACGACCCGAACAACAGGGCAGTCCCGCCAGCCCGCCTGATCGACAGAAGCATCAGGGTGATCGAGGCCGCAAGAATCGCAAAACCGACCACGCCTGTCGCGGTCGAACGCGTCGAGCCCGCCGGTGCACCGACGGCGTGGCTCTCCGGGGCCGGCCGACCGCGACGCACACGGCCAGGCAGGGAAGCACACACGGACATGCCCGCCGAGGCTGCCGTCACGCCGACCGCCGCGATCGTCAGGATCCGTCCGGGCGAGCCGGACAGGACCCAGTCGAAGCCGAGCTGCCTGTCGCTCGAGACCAGCGGACGGTCCAGAGCAAGCGGCACCGCAAGCCCGAGATGAAACAACGCCAGCGGCACCAGATAGACCGCCGAGCAGGAGAGAGCTCCCTGCGGACGTGCCCGGATGCAGAGCACGATGACACAGAGGACCACGCTGGAGGTCACCGCCGCGGCGCGGGTGGGAGTGAGCGAGGAGATCTCCTCCGAGAACGCCAGCAGTGTCGCGAGAAGGATTCCGGAGCCCACCCGGAACGCCAGCACCCGCAGGTCGATCCCGCGGCCGACGGACACGCCGGCTGTCACTGATYCCACACGCTGGTCATGCCGCGCCGCCAGTGCTCCACGACGAAGGGAGAGGCTGCGAACGCACGAAACGCCCGTACCCGCTGCGCCGATGTGGGAGGGGCGGTCAGCATTCCGGCCGCGGCCGCACCCCAGATCTCGACACGGGAACCCTGCGGCACTGTCGTGACGCCTCCGAGCACGCGCCCGATCTCCAGGACTCCCGGCAGGTCCACAGAGAGCACGGGGGTGCCCACGGCGCAGGCCTCGAGGACGACGGTCGGCAGCCCCTCGCTCCGGGAGGTGACCAGCAAAAGGTCTGCGCCAGCCAACAGAGCGGGGATGTCGAACGACTCGCCGGTGAGATCGAATGCGTCCGCGACCCCGCCGAGCTCGGCCCGGCGACGCAGATCCGCCGACTCGCGGGCATCCTCCCGTCCGACGACACGCAGCCGGGCCGGGACACCGCATCGCCGCAGTGCGATCAGGACGTCCACGGCCGCGGCCCGGTTCTTCACCGGGTCAGGACGACCTATGTGCACGATGACAGGCTGCCATCCTGGTGCCGCGTCGCTCGCGGTTCGCGATCGTTCCGCCGGACCTTCGGCGATGCACGAGCTTCCCGTCGCCGCGGTGGTCACGACCGCACGCTCGAACGGTGCGGGGTCCAGCCCGTTGTAGAGCACCCGGCAACGGCGCTCGTTCCGCCAGTCCGACCGCCACAGGCCGGTCATGGCGGCCTCGGCGACCGCGACGAGATCGGTGGCGAACCAGTCGATCAGCTGCCGCATCACCGCCCGTTGGAAGCGCCCCCGCAAGCTGACACCGTGGCGATCGCTGGTGCTGTGAAAGTGCGCAACCCGGCGGCGCACACCGGCGACCCTTGCCATCAGCAGGATCGCGCCGGAGAACGTGGCCACACACGAATGCACGACATCGGGCCGAAGTGAGCGCAGCAGCCGGAAGAACCGCACAGGAAAACCCAGGTCAAGACGGCAGGGGTACACCGAGCCGCCCAGTGAGCGAATCTCCTGGGCCAGTGCGCCGGGGCGGCCGGTGAGGGTGACGAAGACGAACCTGTACCGATCAGGGCTCAGGTGCCGCAACAGCTCGACGGTGAGCAGTTCTGCTCCGGCCCGGTCCATGACACCGAACACATGCAGCACGGTGAGGGGCCGTGTGATCGAACCGCCCTCGGGCTCGGTGTCCGTGGAACATGGAGCGTGGTGGGCATGAGCCACAGGCGATCCCGCCGGCACCTGGTCCGCGGCTCTCATTGCCCGGACCAGACGGACGGCCCGGCGAGATCGCGGTGACCAGCCCCGCTCCCGGCCGGGCTGTCCGTTCCCGCCATTCCCGCGGTGCGCTCCCACAGCGTCCGATGAAAGGAAAGGATGGCCGGCCGAATCCTGTCGGACGAATGCTCTCGAGCGGCCGCGAGATTCCGCTCCGAGGCGGCACTGTACCGTTCCGGACTCGCGATCATCTCGCTCAGCGTGTCGGCCAGTCGGCCGGCGTCATCCGGTGGCACAAGGTCACTCGGCGGCAGGAACTCGACCACTCCGCCGACCGCGGACGCGACTGCGGGCAGAGCACGGGCGGCAGCCTCGACCAGGACACGCGGGAGGCCCTCGGTCCGGGAGGGGAGCACGAACACGTCGGCGTCGTCGAGTGCCGCTCGTACCTCAGCCCGGCTGGCAAGCCAGCGGACGAAGCGCACGCTCTCGCCGAGGCCACGCGCCATCGCCCGATGCACGATCTCGTCGTGATGACGGCCGTCACCGACGATGGTCACCGTCAGCGGAATGCCCCTGGACCGCATCAGCGCGACCGCGTCGACGAGGACATCATGGCCCTTGTACACACGCTCCTGTGAACCGATGGTCAGGAGGCGGACCGGGCGGCTCTGGCTCGGGCGCGGGTGTCCGGCCCCCGTCATGCTCCACATGTCCGGGGCCCGGCGTGGTTCCGGGACGAAATCCTCGTCCCGGAGCAGCGCCCCGGGGCAGCTCACCATCGGCACACCGGGTCGGGCCGGATACCTGCTCTGCAGGACGTGCCGGGTGACATAGCTGACGACAGCGGCGTCGCGGCACTGGCGGGCGAGCAGCTGGCCGGCGAGCATCGCAGCGAGGCGGTGGTCGGCGAGCACCTCAGCCACGTCTCCGACGACTTCGAGTCCGAAGGGAACCTGCTGTCGGCGGAGCTCGCTCACCAGAACCGTGCCGACCAGACCAGGAATCCGGGCTATGAAGGCGGTGTCCGCGGCCGGGCCGCGCAGTTCGGTGACGGCGCGATGCACCGCGTACCGGAGCGCGGGCCAGCGGCGCAGATAGGCGGGGACGCCCTGGAACGTCGGCAACGGGACCACCCGGACGCCGGCGCCCTCCACCGGAACGCCTTCCTGCTCGTCACCCGCGCCGCGGGCGACCCGGGCAGCCAGCAGCACTTCATCGAAGACACCGAGATAACCAGCCCAGGTCGGGTATCCGGCCGCGGGGTTGGGTGTCAGCACACGGCCGTCTTCGTTCTGATACAGCCTTGCCTCGGTGGCGACAAAAATCCGCATGTTCTCCCTCGGCCCGACCCTCAGAGGAATTAGTCACTAATCACACCCGTTGAATCACTCAGGGCGACGTAACCCGGGTTGTGTCGCGGGGTCTCTGCGACCGCTGCCACAGAGACCCCGCTCCCGTTAGTGGTGGGGTCAGGTCAGGCAGGCCACCGGGTCCGCCTGGTCGGCACAGATCCTGCTGATCGTGTCGGCCTGGTCAAGCTGCGTCGACAGCGCGACCTGGCCGTCAGAGGCGGCATTGATGATGGCCCCGCCCACCTGGATGACCGAATAGGTGGGCAACGTGCCACCRGGCACGATCTGGGGGCCGGTCAGAACCAGCTCGAGCGCACGCACGCTGAGCGACGAGGGGTCGGCGATCTGCCGGTTGATGTACAGCACCCCCACCCCAGGCACGGGGATCGGGGTGCCTGGCGTCACCGGCCCGAGATAYGGGACTCCACCAATCGCCAGGTCGGCGATCGTGGTGCCCGTCGCGTCGAAGGTCGTGACACCACCGGCGTAGGTGGCGTTGGCCTGTGCGGTGATCGCGCTCGCGGTCACCGCACCGTTGAGCAGGTTCACTCCCGCCACCGTGCTCGTGGTCGAGCCGGTCGTCGTCTCCCCTACCGTGGCCTGACCGGTCACAGTGACCGCGCCGGTCGAGATCACCCCCGGAATGTTGACGCCAAGGGCGGTGGACGTGGATGTACCGCCCGTGCAGGGAACGCCCGTCGCAGCCACAGGCCCCACACTGAGCGGCCCTGCGGACAACAGGTTGCTGTAGGYGACTCCAGAAATGATCACAGGTGTCGGAGGCCGGTAGAACGCATGGGTGTAACCGACCGTCACGGACGTTCCCGCATCGAGCCCCAGCGAGATGTCCAGCGAGAGCCCGATGGTCACCAGACCGACATTTCCTGGGACGGGGATCTGCCGGTTGATCGTAAGAGTGCCGATTCCCGGGACAGAGATCCCGGTATTCGGCGCGATCGATCCGTTCAGGACGGTGAGGCCGACCCGGAGATTTGTTACAGTCACCGAACCTGTCGAGGACACCGTCCCGTCGGCCGCACTCGTCGCCGTCGTACTGATCGCGAGCGCGTCGGCGGAAATCAGACCGCCGGGAATCAGATCGTTCAGCAGCTCCACGCCAAGGAGCTGACTGGTCGAGGTCTCCTGCTGCACGGCCCCGACAGCGATCGTGGAAACGGTGTTGGTACTCGCTCCCGCCGAGACGAACCCGGGAACGGACACCGCTCCGCCATTCGTGCGACTTACGCCGCTGGCCGTCGTGCATCCGAGCCCCTCGGGGAATGTGGCCCCGGAGTCAATCACGCCGCCGACGGCCACCTGCGTCGAGAAGGCGAGCGCGTCATAGACGGCCGGAGGCGAGGCCGCCATGGCGCCACCCCCGGTCAGAACGATCGTCGCTCCTGTGACAGCGCTGGCAAGAGCCGCGCCGACCGGCCGTGCGAGCCTGAACCGCCCACCCGGACGACCTCTACGAACTTCACCCATTTAGTCACTCCACTTGACCATACAAAGAACCGACTACGTAGAGTCGATCAATAATCAACCTGGAGTGAAGGTAGCGAAGGTCACGCCGAGTAGCGGTCCGCCTCGCCGACGGAGGTCCGAAACCGCCTTGGACGATCCCGCCAGGTCAGTCGACGTTCGGGTCGGCAGATCGGCCAGCAGCGCGGACGCCCGGGCCGCCGGCGACTCTCGCAGGTCCGCGGAGTTCTTCGTGTACGCCAGCCGGAGCAGAAGGATGCGATTGCCCTGCACCGACCGCCCCTGCCGGTTGAGGATGTCGGTGACGCGACCCACCGCATGGTCCGGCATGTGGTCGTTGATGCCGTTCGCCAGTTCGACGAACCGGAAGCTGCGGCCCAGCCGACGGTGGCACCGTCCGCGCTGCACAACCCCCGTGCGAGACCTGGCGCTCAGCCCGGACCGGGACCCTGTGCGGGCAGACGAGGGCGAGCCGGCACACCGATGGCCACCACCTCCGCCGGCAGCTCCCGCACCACGACCGCTCCCGCTCCGACGGTCGTCCCCGCGCCGACGTGGACCCTCTGGATCACCACCGCGCCGGTTCCGACCGTCGCACCGTCGCCGACGGTCGCCGCACCACTGAGCCGGGCACCGGGGGCAAGCGTGACGTAGTCACCGAGCCGGCAGTCATGCGCGACTGTGGCTGCCGTGTTGAGGAGAACGTGGCGGCCGATCCGCACATTGGTCGTGACGCTGGCGAACGCGAAGACCACGGCGCCAGGCCCGAGCGTGACCCGTCGTCCCACGATCGCCCGCGGATGGACGAGCGTTGCCGCACGCCGCCCCCACTCCGTGGCTGCCAGGTCGACCCGCCGACGGGCCTGGGCGGACCCGATCGCCACCACATAGTCAACGTCGRGCCCGGCAAGCAGATCCACCGGCCCGAGGTGACATACCCCGTAGGCAGCAAGCAGATCCGTGTCGGGCGCACCATCGTCCAACACGCCGCGGAGACGGTAGGTGGGCCGCGCCGCGTTCACCGCCTCCACCAGCTCCAGCACCTCCCGACCGTGCCCGCCTCCCCCGATCACAACCAGTTCCCTCATCGCTAGGGCCACACGTCCTCTCTGTGTCGCTGCAAGTCACCACGACTACTCTCAGTTACGCTACTCAGCGTGAGCAAGCCCGCTGACCTCGCCTCCTCCACGCATGAACGGACCCGTTCCAGCGCGACCCGCGAGGTGCAGGCAGCCGACGACGGCCCCCCGCCGCCCTCGGCCTGGTTCGTGCCTCGCCAGCGTGAAAGCAGCCCGACGGAAACGACACCGGCGTCCGGYCTGCGGCCACCCCCGGTAAAAGCGGCGGACGTTCCACCGGAGCCGACAACAGGATGCGTCCGCTGCGCCCGGCGGGACCAGCGGGGGAAGCGTGTTGTCGACGTCTCCGGTGCGCTGGTCGGACTGGTCGCGGCATCGCCGCTGTTCCTTCTCGCCGCGGCGGCGATCCGGGCCGAGGACGGTGGGCCCGTCCTTTTCCGGCAGGAGCGGATCGGCGAGAACGGAAGACCCTTCACGATTCTGAAGTTCAGAACGATGACTGCGCACACGGAGCACACGGGCACCGGTCTCGTCACCTACCGACATGATCCACGCATCACGCGCGTCGGCCGGACGCTTCGTGCGACGAGCCTCGACGAACTGCYGCAGCTGCTGAACATCCTGCGTGGGGAGATGAGTCTCGTCGGTCCCCGCCCGACCGTGCGAAGCCAGGTCGAGCGGTACACGCCCTTCCAGCAGCGACGGCTCGTGGCGCGCCCCGGCCTGGCCGGCTGGGCGCAGATCAACGGCCGGAACAGTATTCCCTGGTCGCACCGGATTGAGCTCGATGTCTGGTACGTCGAGAACCGCTCCCTCCGCCTGGACCTGCTGATCATGCTGCGGACCTTCCGGATTCTGGTGTCCGGTAGCGGCGCCTACGGCGCGGACGGACGCAACGCCGACCTCGACGGCACGGGCACGGGCACGGGCACCACACCCCAGCGAGCCGGAAACAATCTCCGAAGGAGTCCTCGTGTCCGTCCGGTGTTCCCCAGCCCGGCCGTTGGCAGTTGACGGGGGCGTCCCCGTCCGGTCAACTCCGCTGCCGAGCTGGCCATGGTTCTCCACGGACGAGATCCGCGCGGTCGAGGAGGTGCTCCGCAGCGGCCTGGTCAACTACTGGACAGGCGAACAGGGCCGCGCCTTTGAGCGCGAGTACGCCGCTGCGACCGCCTCCGAGCACGGGGTGGCGGTCGCCAACGGTACGGTCGCGCTGGAACTGACACTGCGCGCCCTGGGCATCGGCCCGGGGGACGACGTGGTCGTGCCCAGCCGGACCTTCGTCGCTTCGGCCAGTTGCGTGGTCGCCGTCGGCGCCCGGCCGATCTTCGCGGATGTCGACCGCGACTCGGGCAACATCACCGCTGACACTGTCGAGGCCGCGGTCACCGAGCGGACCCGCGCCGTCATCGTGGTGCACCTCGGCGGCTGGCCGGCCGACATGGATCCGCTGATGCGATTCTCGTATGGGAAGGGCCTGGCCGTCGTCGAGGACTGTGCCCAGGCCCACGGGGCGCGTTACCGTGATCGTCCGGTGGGAAGCTTCGGCGATGCTGCGGCCTGGTCGTTCTGCCAGGACAAGATCCTCACCACAGCCGGCGAGGGCGGGCTGGTGGCCACCGGGAGCCGGGCGATCTGGAAGACGGTGTGGTCCTACAAGGACCACGGCAAGGATCCCGACATACTCGCGGCTCCGCACACCGACACCGGCTTTCGCTGGACCCACAGGTCCATCGGAACGAACGCCCGCATGCATGAACTGGCGGCGGCGGCGGGTCGGGTCGCCCTGAGGAACCTGCCCACCTGGTTGGAGCAGCGCCGCGCGAACGCCACCAACCTCGTCACGCGTCTGAGCCGGACGCCCGGTCTCCGGGTACCCACACCATCCGGTGATCCAACGACCAGCGCTTCCTACTACCGCGTCTACGCCTACGTCCGACCCGACCTTCTGCGCCCTGGCTGGAGCCGGGACCGGGTRGCCGCGGCAATCCGCGCCGAGGGAATTCCCTGCTCGGTTGGTAGCTGCGGTGAGGTCTACCGGGAACCGGCGTTCGCCGCCGGGGCCCGACCGGCAGATCGGCTCCCCGTCGCCGCGGAACTCGCCGACACCTCGCTGGCCTTTCTCGTCCATCCCACTCTGAGCCGTCACGACATGGATGACACCGCCGACGCGGTGGAGAAGGTTCTCACCGCCGCCTCGGCCTGACGCCCGCCACCTCGGCCTGACGCCGCAGTGCGCTGTCCGCTGGTCCGGATCGGACTGTCGGTTGATGCATCACTCGACGGTGTTGCGTCGTTTGTAGGCCTCAGCGTCGAAGGACGAGGGACGCCCACCGCGGCGGTCGCGGCGACGCCGGTTGGCTTTGATCGCGGTGAACCGAGTGGTGTCGGCGACCTGTCCGGCAGTGATCAGAAGACTGACCGGCCGGCGATGCCCGTCGGCACTCCGATGAATCTTGGTGGTGAACCCGCCGCGGCTGCGGCCGAGCCCTTCCTCGGGTGCATCGTTCAGCGGCGCGTGGCTTTCCCCGGTACCCGGGGTCGCAGTTTCGATGCCCCGGCGGCGTGCTGGTAGGCACGGCACACCGACGAGTCGATCCCCAGCTCCCACGCGCCACCGGCCTCGACGGGTGGGGCGCCGTCCCCGCCACGGCGTAGCTCGGCTGCCAGCCGGTCCCAGGTCCCGTCCGCTGACCAGCGACGATGCCGCTCTTACACGGTTTTCCACGGGCCGAACCGCTCCGGTAGATCCCGCCACCGCGCCCCGGTACGAACCCGCCGATGTGCGACCTGTCGCCAGATCGGTAATGAACCCGCGCCTACCGAAACAACGGGCTCCGGTCAGGTGACGGGAGGCGGGTCACAGCGGCTCCACCATGAGTGGCTCGGCCCCGACGCGCTGCGCCGGAACGCCTGCTCCGACCGTCCCGGTCGCCGTCGCCGTCGCCGACTCCGACGACAGCCAGCGGCGAGTGTCCAGCACGGCCCGGGCGTGACGCAGCACGACGTCACGCGGAAAGACATCGTGATCGACGAGCAGGACGACCAGGTCAGCGGCCGCCGCCTGCTCCGCGTCGGCCTCCACCAGCAGGATCCGCCCCGGAATGTGCGCGGGGTCCACGTGCGGGTCGGCGGCGCGGACCTCAGCACCACGATCGGCCAGCAGCGTGGCCACCCGGGTCGCCGGGGACTCACGAGAGTCGCCGGTGTTGCGCTTGTAGGCCAGCCCGAGCAGGAGAATACGGCTGCCGCGTACGGCGCATCCCCGCCGGTTGAGGATCTCGGTCACCCGGCTCACGACGTGGTCCGGCATGTGGTCATTGATGTCGTTCGCCAGCTCGACGAACCTGAAACTGCGGCCGAGCCGCGACCGGACCCGCCAGGAAAGATAGGACGGGTCGATAGGCAGACAGTGACCACCGACCCCGGGCCCCGGCCGGAACGGCATGAAGCCGAACGGTTTGGTGGAGGCGGCGTCGATCGCCTCCCAGACATCAGCCCCCAACTCGTGCGCAAACATGGCCAGCTCGTTGACGAGGGCGATGTTCACATGACGGAAGGTGTTCTCCAACAGTTTGGTGAGCTCGGCGGTTCTCGTGGAGGCGACCGCGACGGTGTGGTCCACCAGCGAGGCGTAGAAGGACTCCACCGCCCTGAGCGRGTCCTCGTCCACCCCGGAGACAACCTTCGGGGTGTTGTCCAGGCGCCAGATCCGATTGCCCGGATCGATACGTTCGGGTGAGTAACCGAGCCGGAAGTCGACGCCCGCCGTCAGCCCGGACCCCTCCTCCAGCAGCGGCCCGAACAGCTCCTCGGTCGTCCCGGGGTAGGTCGTCGACTCCAGCACGACAGTCGCGCCGCGCGTCACCAGCGGCGCCAGTCGCCGCGCGGCATCGGTGACAAAGCTGAGGTCAGGCGCGCACTCCCGCAGCGGGGTCGGGACGGTGACGACCGCGACGTCAAACGCCGAGGCCGCGGTGTAGTCGGCTGTGGCCTCGTATTTCCCGGAGGCGAGCGCGGCCGACAGCTGCCTGTCGGTGATGTCCTCGACGTAGGACTCACCCACACACAACCGTTTGACCCGCCGGGCGTCGATGTCGACGCCGACCACCCGCCACCCGACCTCCACCGCGCGCATCGCGAGAGGGAGACCCACATACCCCTGACCGACCACCACCAGCTTTCCTGAAGAAGTCATGAGTACAGTGTGACGCAACAACTACTCTCAGCTATCAATCAGAGAGTTCGTGTCACACCCAGTGATCAGGCAAGCTGCCAGATGCCGCAAACGGCGGGTGGCCGTCGGCCGCCGCGCCCATCCGAGGGACACCCCCGTCCACGCGGACGGGACCGCTCCCCTAGCCGCGGCTGCGGCCGTCGAGGCTCCGGACCAGCACGGACGAGATCCGTTCACCGGCCTTTCCGTCCCACAGCGCGGGACATCGCGGCGGAGGCGGCTCATCCAGCCACTCGAATGCCGCGGCCACGACCGCGGCCGGCGAGCATCCCACAACACGGTTGGTGCCCTCGGTGACCGTGATCGGCCGCTCGGTGTTCTCCCGCAGCGTCAGACAGGGAACCCCGAGAGCTGTCGACTCTTCCTGCACCCCGCCCGAATCGGTGAGCACCAGGCGCGCGGCCATCTGCAGCGCGACACAGTCGAGGTAGCCGAGCGGGCCCAGCGGCCGCACGCCGTCCGGGAGTCGCCCAGCCAGTCGGCTGGCGGTGCGCGGGTGGACGGGAAAGACCAGCCGGCAGCGGGTGGCGACCTTGCCCAGCGCCGCGAGAAGACCGTCGAGCACCGCGGGATCGTCGACGTTGCCGGGCCGGTGAAGTGTCACCAGCCCGTACTCGCCGGCCTGCAGGCCCAGATCAGCCAACGTGGATCGCGCGCGGGCCCGCTCACGGCATGCCAGCAGCGTGTCGACCATCACATTGCCGACCAGGTGCACCGTCTCCGGGCGCGCGCCCTCGGCGAGCAGATGGTCCACGCCCTCCGGACTGGGCGCGAACAGCAGGTCCGACAGCCGGTCGGTGACGATCCGGTTGATCTCCTCCGGCATCGTCCGGTCGCCGCTGCGCAGTCCGGCCTCGACATGGGCGACTCGGATGTTCGCCTTCGCCGCGACCAGCGCGCACGCGAGCGTCGAGTTCACGTCGCCGACCACGACGACGACATCGGGAGCCAGGCGCCCAAGCAACGGCTCGAACGCAGTCATCACGGCGGCGGTCTGCACGGCGTGGGAGCCGGAGCCGGCCTCCAGGTGGTGGTCCGGAGGGCGCAGGCCGAGATCGGCGAAGAAGACGCCGCTCATCGCGTCGTCGTAGTGCTGCCCCGTGTGCACGAGCGTGGTCCGGACCCCGTCGGCCGCCAGCGCGTCGAGCACCGGCTTCACCTTGATGAAGTTCGGCCGGGCCCCGGCGACGACGACCGCGTGCGGCGCGGTCGCGGTCACGGTCACGGCGCAGCCGTCCTGCCGCGCTCCAGACCGTCGGACGCCACGCGCACGGCGGGCACCTTCGGCGAACCCGGCACATCCGAGCAGCCCTGGTCGGCCTGGCCGGCCTGGCCATCTCGGCTGGCCAGTCCGTCCTGGTCGGCCCGGCACGCCTCGGACCGCTCCAGGGCGAGGTCGGCGTCCACCATCATCTCCACCAGCTCCCGGAAACCCACCCGCGGCTTCCACCCGAGCACCTCACGAGCCTTCGAGGCATCACCGACGAGCACGTCGACCTCCGCCGGCCGGAAGAACCGCGGATCGGTCCGCACATACCCCGACCAGTCCTCGATCCCCACCCGCGCGAACGCCACGTCCAGCAGCTCGCGAATACTGTGCGTCTCCCCCGTCGCCACCACGAAGTCATCCGGCGAGTCCTGCTGCAGCATCCGCCACATCGCATCCACATAATCCCCGGCAAAACCCCAGTCCCGCCGCGACTCCAGGTTCCCCAGCGACACCGAGTCCTGCAACCCCAGCGAGATCCGCGCCACCGCCCGCGAGATCTTCCGCGTCACGAACTCGATCCCCCGCCGCGGCGACTCGTGATTGAAGAGCATCCCCGAACACGCGAACAACCCGTACGACTCGCGGTAGTTCACCGTCAGATAATGCCCGAACGTCTTCGCCACCCCGTACGGCGACCGCGGATGAAACGGCGTCGTCTCCCGCTGCGGCGTCTCCCGCACCTTCCCGAACATCTCCGACGACGACGCCTGGTAGAACCGCACCCGCGACAGATCGTTACCACCCGCGATCCGCAACGCCTCCAACACCCGCAACACACCCATACCCGTCGTCTCCCCGGTCAGCTCCGCCTGCTTCCACGACAACCCCACAAACGAGATCGCGCCCAGGTTGTACACCTCGTCCGGCTGCGAGATCTCCACCGCACCGATCAACGACGGAAGATCCGTCAGATCACCTTCCAACAGCACCGCTCCCGGCACCAGCCGCTCCACCGTGGCCACCTTCGGGTTCGACTGCCCACGCACCAGCCCGAACACCTCGTAACCCCGACCCACCAGCAGCTCGCCCAGATACAGGCCATCCTGTCCGGTGATTCCCGTAATCAGCGCGCGAGGCACGGTCATCCTCCTCTTCCTGGTTTCCCGGTCCGTTCGGATTCCCGCGTAGCGGGGTCAGATCTCGGATTCCTTGGAATGGACCGGAGAAACCGGGAGATCGGGGCCGCCGTCCGGTTCCGCCGCTCGGGCCGCCGGCACCGCGACCGCAGCCGCCGTCTCCGTGCTCAGGTCCTTCTCCGAGTCCGGGTCCGCCGGGTCAGGACCTGCCGCGCCGGTCAGGAACGGAAGGCCCACGCCAAGACTTGCAGCCGCAGCAAGGGTCGCTCGGGACGACGCGAGCAGCTCGGCCGTCACGTCGGCGGCGCCGCCACGGCACATCCGCAGAAACGCTGCGGCCGCGGCCCGGTGCCCCTTGTCCTGCGAGCCCTTCCATGCCGAAGTCCCGTCGACCACCAGCTCGCGGAAATCGTCGATGCGCAGATGCCGCCGGCCGGCAAGGGCCTCGACCGTCTCCTTGCGGCAGGCCCGGGGGCGGGCCGAGCTGTACGCGATGGTCGACAGAGTGCCGTCCATGTGCCGCAGCGTCACGGCCAGGTCTTCGGCCAGCAACGCCTCGCCGTTGCGGCTGGGCAGCGCGGTCACCGCCTCGACCCGGCTGCCTGCCAGCGCGGCGCAGGTGTCCACGAAGTGACAGACCTCGCCCAGCAGCCGACCGCCCTCGATCCGGTCGCTATACCAGTGGTCGGCCGGAACCGGGCCGGCCGCGACGCGATAGACCACACTTAGTGGACCGTCCCGTTCCGCCAGGCGCCGCTGGGCCTCGACGACCGCCGGCGAGAACCTGCGGTTGAGGCCGACCATCAGAACCCCGCCGCCCGCGGACGCCGCACGCTCGACCATCGCCAGTTCGGCCGCATCGAGCGCCAACGGCTTCTCGCACCACACATGTCGGCCTCGCTCGAGAGCCGCCGCCGCCAGCCGGGCGTGCGTCGAATGCGGCGTCGCGATCACCACCACGTCGATATCGTCGTCGTCAAGCAGTTCGTCGACGCCGGACGCCGCCCCGTGGAACCCGTGCCGGTCGGCGAAGGCGCGGGCCGACCGCCCACCAGCCGACGCGACGGTGGTGAAACGGTCGAAACCAGCGGCCCGGAAGGCAGGCAGCAGCACGGAGCCGGAGAAGTTCCCGGCGCCGATCCAGCCGACCCGGTCGCCCCGGCGCCGGCTGGGCGTGCCGACCCGAGCCGTCGCCTGCGGCGTGTGTTCCCCCCGCTGCCGGGCGCCCCTCCGATCGGCGGCCTCCGCCACCACCGGGCGTCCCGCCGGACCGGCCGTCGGATCGACGCGGTGCGGGTAGTCGAACCGAATCGCCAGGTACGGCTCGCGGCGTGTGGCAACCAGGTCGTAGGCGGCTGCGGCGCGCTCGATCGGGAACGTGTGGGTCACCAGGTCGCCCACGGTGAGCCGACCGGCGGCCAGCAGATCGAGCACCGCCTCCTGGTTTCGGCCTTCCGTCCAGCGGACCTGGCCGGCGGGGTAGTCGACGCCCCACCTCTCGTAGCCGCGCTCGTACCGACCGGGACCATACGAACGTGCGAACCGCAGGACGAGCTCCTTCTCGTAGAAGGGGCCGCGGGCAAGACCGAGCGGAACGTCGCCTACCACGACAAGCTGTGCCCGGTCGCGGGCGAGCTCCGTCGCCCGCATCACCGGATCACCGGACCGACCAGCAGCGCAGATCAGCACCGCGTCCGCGCCCCGCCCCCGGCTCCACTCCCGCACCTCGGCAGTGGTCGCGTCGCCGGACTCCCGCAACGCCCGTACCCCGGCCGTCGCGGCCGCGGCCAACGGCAGATCGGCGATGTCCACACCGGCCACGTCGCATCCACTGGCCAGCGCGATGCGCGCGGCGAGCTGGCCGATGAGACCGAGCCCGACCACGACCACCTTCGCGCCCGGCCCCACCTCGGCCAGGCGCAGCCCGTGCAGCGCGATGGCGGCGATGGTGGCGAAGGCGGCGTCGGTGGCGGCGACCCCATCCGGCACCCGCGCGCACAGCAGCCCGGGCACCGCCTGGTACTCGGCATGGTTCGCCCACCCGGCGCCGCCAGTGGCTACCAGGTCTCCGGGACGGATCCCCGCGACGGCCGAGCCGGCCCGCAGGACCCGCCCGGCCCCGCTGTAGCCGAGCGGTAGTTCGGAGGTAAGGCGGTCGCGTACAGAGCGGACCGCCTCGCCGATGCCATCCGCCCGGGCCTTCTCTCCCACCCGGCGGACAAGGTCAGGACGCGCCCGTGCCTTGGCCAGCAGCCCGGAGCGGGCCAGCGTCGTCATCGCCCGTTCGGTACCAGACGACACGATGGTGGCGATGGTCTCGACAAGCACCTCGGTCGCCTCGATGGCGGGGACCGGGGTCTCCACGACCCGGACGTCCCCCCCGCCAGCGACCTGGACAACCTGTTTCATCGCGGGACCCTGGCCGTCATCCGGAGGTGTTCCGCCGAAGATCCGTGGCTGTACGTCGAGCCAGACACCCGCGTTCGCATCATGCAACGGAGAGTAGTTGATGAACTACATTTAGCGACGGAGGCCAGCCATCCAACCGCCGGAGTGTCTCGAACCGCTCGGCGGGCTTGAAACAACGTTGAGATGGAGGAAACGGCATGCTCGGAGCGGGCGCCGCGGCACTGCTGGTGGCCCTCACCGCCACCCCGGTCGTGCTCGGCGCCATGCGCCAGCTGGCCGCCATCGATCACGTCAATGAACGGTCCTCGCACCAGGTGCCGACTCCGCGCGGTGGCGGCATCGCAGTGGCGCTCGGCCTGTTCGCGGGCGTGCTCGTCCTCACCCTCTCCCGCAGCCAGGCCGACGCACCCGACCTGCTCCCGATGACACTCGGGGTGACGCTGTTCGGCCTCGCCGGCCTGGCCGAGGACGTGGTCGGGATAGCCCCGCTGCGCCGGCTGGTGCTGCAGCTGCTCGCCGCTCTCGCGGTGGCCGCCACGATCGTCGTCGACGTGGCCCTCGACCCTGAGGCGACCCGACCGGGGATGCTCCTGCTCGCCGCCGCGTTGGTCGGCCCGGTATGGCTGACGGCGTTTGTAAACGCATTCAACTTCATGGACGGAATCAACGGTATCTCCGCCGCGCAGGCGGCGGTGGCAGGCGGCGCCCTCGTCGTCGCGGGCAATCTGCACGACGCTCCGACGCTGGTAGCGGGCGGCGCACTCGTCGCGGGTGCGGCGCTCGGGTTCGCGCCGTTCAACTTCCCCCGGGCGCGGATCTTCCTCGGGGACGTCGGCAGCTACACGCTCGGTGCCGCCCTCGCCGTTCTCACACTGCACGCGGTGGTGATCGGGCTCCCGGTCGAGGCGGCCCTCGCGCCGCTGCTGCTCTACCTCGCCGACACCGGCGTGACGCTGCTACGCCGGATCCGTCGCGGCGAGCGCTACTACCTCCCCCACCGCACCCACACCTACCAGCAGCTCACCGACCTCGGCTGGACGCACACCCGGGTCACGCTCACGGTCACCGCTCTCGTCGCGGCGCTGTCAGCGCTCGGGCTGCAAGGCACCCGGGGCGGCCTTGCCACACGCGTCGCAGCCGACCTGGGGATCGCTGCCATCCTCGCGGGCTACCTCGCGGCGCCCCGGTTGGTCGCGTCCGCCCGCACCCGGCGACCAGGATCCAGCAGAGCGCTGGCCGCGCAGCCGCCGGCGCAGAACCCGACGGACGGGAGCACCAGGCACCTAGTGCCCCAGCAGCGGCAGCAGGACGAACTCCGACCCACTCGCGCCCTCCGGTCACCGGCCGGCCCGGAGAAGGCCGAGGCCGAGCGCCTCGGCACCGAACGCCGTCAGCCTCCGTCATAGGACACGCGAATGTCGTGGTGATCACGGCGGCGGCCTCCGGCGGYGGCGCCGAGCCGCCCGTCATCGCGCTCCAGCCCTACGAGGGCCAGACGGTGCGTTCGCCGTACGAGACGTTCGCCCCCGGCCGGCAGATCCGCCGGGTGCCCGAACCGGCGGTGCGGGGGGCGCTGCGCGCGACGCAGCCGGCCGCGACCCGGCTGTCGCGGGTGGCCTGGATCTCCCGCCGGATGGAGCTGCTTCTTCCAGGCCAGCAGACCGCACCCACCTGGCTCGACCGAGCCGGCTTCCGCCCCCTGCTCCGCACGGAGGCGTGGCCCCAGCTCGCCGGCACCCTCACCTGACACCGCAGACACAGGGCAGCTGCATGGTTGCCTTCAGCGAGCAACCTTGCAATTGTCGCTCTGTGAAATCATTTGCATCCGCAGCGTCGCTGGACGGGATGCCCTACCGGGTTGCCGTGACCCGCACCGAGCAGGCGGTCTATCCGTCCGTTCTCCCGTTCTCSCCGGACATCGCCTATCCGGAGTACGGGTTCGGGCACCTGGACAACGAGCCGAACGCCGCCTACGCGGCCGTCCGGCGGGTGTTCGCTCTGGCCGGGCTTGACCCGGCCGGGGTGGGAACCACCCGGTGGAACCCGCTCGGCGAGTTCGTCCCGCCCGGTGGGACGGTGGTACTGAAGCCGAACCTGGTGTGYCAGGCACATCCCCGCGATCCCGCGGGCTGGCGGTGGGTGCTCACCCACGGCTCGGTCATCCGGGCGGTGGCCGACTACGCGCTGCGCGCGGTCGGGACGGCGGGCCGGGTGGTCGTCGCGGACGCGCCGCAGACGGACTCGTCCTTCGCCGGCATCATCACCGTGCTCGGGCTGGATGGGCTGCGCCGCTTCTACCGGGAGCGCGGCTACACCTTCGATCTGCTCGATCTGCGCCAGGAGGAGTGGACCTCCCGCGGCGGGGTGGTGGTCGCCCGGCGGCGGCTGCCCGGCGACCCGGCCAGCGCGGTGGCCTTCGACCTCGGCGCGGCCAGTGAATTCGCCGGCCATCCCGGCACCGGCCGCTACTACGGAGCTGACTACGACTCCCGGGTGGTCAACGGCCACCACACCGGAGGCCGACACGAGTACCTGCTCTCCGGCACCGTGCTGCAGGCAGACCTGGTGGTGAACCTGCCCAAGCTGAAGAGCCACAAGAAGGCCGGCATCACCCTCGGGATGAAGAACCTGGTCGGGGTGAATGCCGACAAGAACTGGCTGCCGCATCACACCGAGGGCTGGCCGGGCAACCACGGCGACGAACACCCCCGCCCGGGCCCCGCGCACCGCCTGGAGCGTGCGCTGGCCGGCGGGCTGCGCTGGGCCGCGCTCGCCTGGCCGCAGCTGGGCACCGGCGCCCTACGCGTCGCCCGCCGCGGCGGTACTCGGGTGTTCGGGGACGGCGACACAACAATCCGCAGCGGCAACTGGTGGGGCAACGACACGGTCTGGCGAATGTCGCTGGATCTCAACAAGATCATCGAATATGGCTGGCCGGATGGGACGCTGGCCGAGCGGCCACGGCCGGGCCGGCATCTGGTGCTCGTCGACGGCATCGTCGCCGGGCACCGCAACGGGCCGATGGACCCGGACGCACTGCCCGGCCGGYTGGTCGCCTTCGGCACGACGCCCGCCGCAGTGGACGCCGCCGCCACCGTGCTGTTCGGCTTCGACCCCGACCGGATTCCCACCGTCCGCCAGGCGTTCCGCTGCCGCCGACTGCCGCTCGCCGCCGGCGACTGGCGCGACGTCGAGCTGGTCGGGGACGACCCCACCTGGCAGGGCCGGATCGGCCTGCTCCGGCCGGCGGCCTCCCTGCAGGCCGAACCGCACTTCGCGTGGAGGGGACAGGTGGAACTACCGGAGCCAGAGCCCCCAGCACCCCGGAGACAGGAGCCTGACGGCCCGACGCCGGCCTGGGCCGAGGCGGGTGCGCCGTGATCGGGACAGGGTTGCTGCGATCTCGGGCCGCGGCGGCGGCGTTCCGCGCCGCCTGCGCCAGCCCGCTCGTCACGGCGCAGCAGCAGGCCCTGGCCCGGTTGGAGACTGCCGAGCCGGCGGAGATCGCCGAGTGGCAGCGCGCGCGGCTGCGCCGATTTACCGACAGGTGGGCCAGCGCGGTGCCTTACTACCGGCGCCACCCCGAGTACCTGCGGTGGGGGAATTCCGGAGGGCCGGTGGGCGCGGAGGGCGCGCAGCCGGGGGACGGGGCACCGCCGGTGCTGTTGAAGGACACCGTCCGGCTGGCACCCGCGGACTTCGTCCACCCCCGGGTGCCCGGCCGGGGCGTCACGACCGGGGGGACGGGCGGCCGGCCGCTGAGCCTGCGGGTCTCGTACTCGTCCTTCTTCACAGAGTGGGCGCATATCGCCTACGTCTGGTCGCGGGCCGGGGTCAGGCTGGACGATCCAAAGATCACATTTCGCGGCGGCAGCCTCGGCACGGGTTTCGAGGGGCGGCCGATGATGTACCAGCGGCCCTACAACCACCTCGTGGTCTCGCCGTTCCACCTCTCGGACGATGTCTTCGCCACGGTGATCGACCGGGTCCGCGAGCTGCGCCCGGTCGCGATCTGGGGATACCCGTCGGCGATCACCCCGTTCGCGCGCTGGGTGGCCCGGACGGGGCCGCATCCCGAGCTCGCCCGGGTGCGGGCGGTGCTGCTGGCCAGCGAGGGCGCTCTGGACTGGCAGCTCGATCTGTTCCGCGAGGTGTTCGGGGCACCGCCGATCCGCTGGTACGGGCAAAGCGAGCGAGTGGTCTTCGGTGGGGAGTGCTCGCGGGTCCCTGGCTCCTACCACGTCCTGCCCACCTACGGGGTTACCGAGGTCGTCGAAGGCCGGATCGTCGGTAGCGGGCTGACGAACGCGGCCATGCCGCTGCTGCGCTACGACACCGAAGACGGCGCCGTCGCCGGGCTGCCGGGAGCGGTGGGGACAGCCGCCGGCGGGCGCTGCGGCTGCGGTTCCTCCTTCCCCGTCCTGCGCGACATCACCGGCCGCTGGGACCAGTCGCTGGTGTACGGAGTGGCGGACGAGCCGATCTCGTCCGCGGCGCTGAACTTCCATGACGAGGCCTTCGCCCGGTTCGACCGCTTCCAGTTCCGGCAGGTCCGCCCGGGGGAGGTCGAGCTGCGGGTCGCCTCCGCAGGCCGGACGCCCGACCCCGGCGAGCTGGCGACGGTGCGCAGCCTGCTGCAGCGCCGGGTCGGCGACCGCCTAGCCGTGACGGTGACGACCGCCGGCATCGAGGATCTACTGACCCGGCGCGGCAAAATCGTCATGGTCGACCAGCAGTACCGGCCGGACGCCGCCACGGTCGGACCGTAGGCGGGGACCRTGGGCGGGACATCGGGCCGGATGGCAGACGGAGCATCGGCGAAGATGGCGGGTGGGCCGTCGTGAGCCCTTGTCCGCCGTCGGCTGGCGTAGAACATGACCGGCACACTCGAAATCTGTGGCTACAACCACGACCATCGCCATTCCGGGATCGGGTTCCACACCCCCGCCTCGGTGCACTTCGGCACCGCCGACGAGGTCCAGGCCCACCGCCAGGCCACCCTCGACCGCGCCGCGTACCCCGAGCGGTTCGCCCGCCGGCCACGGCCACCCCGTCTACCGAGACCGTGTGGATCAACCAGCCAGTTCCAAGCCAGCCGAGCACTCACATACAGCACGACCCACGGGGCGTCGCTGTGGGCCTGCACCGCCTTGACCACGAGGGCCCAGCGGACTCCGTCGAAGAACGCCTGGATGTCGAGGTCGACGACCCACTGGATCAGCTGGCCTCGGTGGTCGGCGACGGCCCATTACCGTCGCCGCCACCGGCAGCGTTGCTGACGGTGTTCACACAGGTCAGAGACCCGAGGAAACGCCGCGGGACGAGGCATCGGCTCCCGGTCCTGCTCATCCTGGCGACGTGCCCCGTTCTCGCGGGCGCCCGCTCGTTCACGGCGGTCGCCGAGTGGGCCGCGGACGCCGGTGAGGCCGTCTGGCCGGCACTGGGGGTCACACTGGGTGTGTCAACTCCGCCTGGCCCCACCGTGACGACTTGGCTACGCCTCTGGCTCCGATCACCATGATCGACCGGACACGGCCTGGCAGGTGTGACAGCTGGTCGTCGGCGCCCAGGTCGGCGGCCTGCAACCGGACCGCTTCCCGGCAGGCACGATCCTCCGCGATAAAATCCACCGCCATCCGCTCGCCTCACACCTCCGGTATAAGGCGATTGCGATCCACCCATACCCGGCCAGACCGGATGTGATCGACCAGACCCCGACTGTTCAAGATCTGTGCTCGCAGTTCAAAGACCTGCCGCTGACGTCGGACCAGCTCCGACAGACACGTCGACCAGCCCCTTCCAAGCTCCGGGTCCTCGTCCTTCCCGCCGCATTCATCGGTGCGGCCGCTGCAGGAGGCAGTCGAAGTAGCGGCCCGGGTCGAACGGGGCCGGATCGGCCTGCGGAGCCGCCGTCAGTGCCGCGAACATCGCCGCGGCCACCTCGTGGGCAACCTGCCGTGGATACGGGACCAGTGCCGGGCCTGCGACCTCACGGTTGTGTGGCGTATCGAGTCCTACAACAGGTACGCCCATGGCACGTCCCTCGGCCAGCGGATACCCGAAAGACTCGAGCTCGGTGGGGAAGAGGATCGCCGAGCAGCCTAGCACCATGTCCTCGACCTGCGCGGCAGTTCGGGCACCGACAAAGTTGATGCGGGGATGGCTCACCACAGCACGTTTTCGGAAGGTATCCGGTGACGCCGTCACATCGATCACTACGTTGATCCGGTGCGGTGGAGCGGCCAGGATATCGGCCGCTTCCAGGGCGATGGCCAGCCGTTCTTCGAGCATTTTGTAGGAAAACGGGACGATCGGGCAAACGAAGCGGGGAGAGGCGGGAGGACTACGCCGCGCCTGCGGCACCGAAACTGGATTGTGAAGGACTGTCAGACGCTCACGGGCGCCGGGAACCACACGCGTTATACGCTCGACCATGCTCTGTGCCGGAACGATGACAACGTCGGCCCGCAGCAGCGCCCGCCGCACGACCTGTGCCTGTACGTGCACGGCTGGATGAACCCGTCGACCCAACGCCACCGTTTCTGCCGGGGTCAGGAAGTGCAGCGCGTTGTGGACGATGACCGTCCGGCGCTCCCCCGCTGTCAGAAAACTGACATTGTTCATGGCAACCGACCGCCTAGGACGCCGAGCGGCGCCTTCGCGCCGTACCAGCCAGTACGACGTCAGTGCGCGATCGCGCCCGATCACGCGGAGGTCAACCTCACTCGACCCGAGCAGGTACCGGTCGAACTCGTTCAGCAGCCGCTTCGCTCCACCGATCCGGGCCCCCGCACAGTCGACGACTGTCGTCATACGCCCGCCCTCCTGCCAGACCGCTGGATCCGCTGGGTCGCGGCCCACCAGCCAGGACCTATTCCTGCTTCTCCACGTCACCGCCGTCTGACCCAAACACTAGTCCGGACTATGGTCAAAGACATTCCAGAGCCTTCGCCGGGAATCGGGGACGGCGCCGGGAAAACCTGGGTCAGGGAAATTTCTCATACGTCCGCCAACTCGCCCCACCAGACTGGGGGTACAGCTGACGACGGCGGATCCTGTTTTATTTCGAGCCCGCACCGACACGGTGCCTCGGCATGTCCGCCCGGCCAAACTACGGCGCCGGTCAGCGGGTGTCCAGGACGTCACTCGCGGGCGCGTCGAGTTCGGCTGCGCACTCCCGGGAAATCACGGCATTTCGGATGCTTAAATCACCGGCCGCATGYCCCGATCATCCGGTGCTGGGACAACCTCAAAACCCACCACAGCCAGGCGATGCGCAGTTCTGTCAGGCCCACACGGACTGGTCAAGATCTGTAACCTACGCCGGACGCATCTCTCTGCCCGAGTCGATCGGGGACTTCCTGACCGAATGCCTCCGGGCCCGCCGGGACCAGCTGGGTACCTGGCACAAACCTGCCGACCTGCGAGCAGGCGCTGCTCGTGTCGCGTACCTCGCAACGGCGACACCTACGAACGCCTCGCCGACGGGTTAGGCATCGGGGTGGCGACTGTCTGCCGCTACGTCCGCGAGGCCGTCGACCTGACGCGCGGCCCAACCGCTGCCCGGCGGGCGCCGGCCTGGACCTACGCACCCACGCCGCTACCAGAGCTCACGGTGAATCTCCGTTATGTTCCAGCACTGGTCCACGAGTCCCAGAGTCTCGGGCGAGGCTCGTTCGGCATCAGTTCGTCTGATCTTGGCTGCGCTGCCAGCCCATCTCGAATTCCATGGAGAATCATCCGGAAACGTCTGTGTGACTGTTTTGAAACTGTTTCTTGGACAGCAGCGTGGGGTGCGACGGCCAAGGTGAGCCATGCCGCGGTCAAGGCCACCGTCGAGGCACTCCGATGCGACCGGGCAAACCAGAGTCTGTTCCGCGCGAGATAGTAGGCGAAGCCAGCTCCAGGAAGCGTTCCACCGCCGCTGTGCCAGGCCTGTGCCGGGCTGACTACAACCCTCCAGCCGGCAGCTCTGACCCGGTAGCAGTAATCAGTATCCTCATATCCCAGAAAATATTTAACCGGCATTGGTACCCGGCGAAGACAGTCCCCCCTGACAAACATGATCGCGCCATTGATCCAATCCACGTCATCAATTTCTGTCGACGGAATTCTCCGCTTTTTCGGAACCGATGCCACCGGGGTCAACCTGCCGCATCCGGTGTGGATCCCGTCGGCGTTCACCTGCGTCGGCCCTACAATTCCGACTCGCGGATCAGCGAACACGTCCAGGCATTCCCTGACCGTACTTTCGGTGAGCCGGACATCGTTGTTAAGCAGGAGATAGATGTCTGCCTCAGGCACCGCCTCATATCCGGCCATAAAGCCGCCACCGAACCCGCGGTTGGCATCCGGGATGATCCACGARGCACGGTCGAAGGACGGAGGACGTGGTTTTCCATCGTTCGCGACCGCGATGACACAAGAAATCAGAGAGATCTCATCCAGCTGCCTCGCGAGCTTGATCGTCGGYTCGACCGCGCCCCAGTGGACGATAACTGCAACGACATTCATGATCGGCTCTCCGTATGCAAGGACGGCTCGCTCCGCGAAACAGCCCGATAGCTGTCCCCGATAACATCGGATCAGCGATGCCACACGCCTACCAGTCTAGTTCCTCCTCACGTCGAGCTTTCGCACCGTTCACCGTGTCTCCAAATGGCCGGCAATGCATCGGTGGGCGCCGCACCAGACCACGAAAATCACGTTGTCGACTATCCATGAGATTTCCYTTTCACCCCACCGAAAGCGAACCGAYATACCATAAGGGACATGCAGAACTCGAGTGGGAGACTTGCGATGATATTCGAGTACGGCCGCTCGTGAGTGACGAGGAGCAGCATCATCGGGACGAAGATCACTACATACCGAGGATCCGAAAATGGGTGCAGCACATCGTCGATCAGCCTGCTGAATCCACCAAGAACGAACATCCCCACCGCAACCACCAGAATCCCGCCATAACGGTAGAGGTCGGCTATCGGGGAAATCGCGCCGGCGGTGTACAGGCTCGCGTCGGTGCCATAGTATWCTCGATTGAAGGTGTATCCATCCACCGCTATCGGCTTATTGGGCCACAGGGCCCGTGGTACAGCTCTTAGTGCCGGCTCCAGTACGAGTTCCTTGACGTCACGGTAAGGAACTATGGTCGGAGTACGCTGAACTACGATCGCAATGCTGTCTATTCCACGCAGACGCGCAGACAAATACGTTGTCGGGCCATCCGGCTCGGAGGAACCCGACCTCCGGTCACTGACTGTTCTAGACAGCAGATCTGGCGCCGAACGCAGCGCGGCGCTTGTTCCGAGGTGCGATTCAGGACCGCGGACCAGGCCCCGATATACCGCGTTGAAAGGGACCACCACAAAGACAAAAACAGCTGCAGCCGAGCAGAGCAGGCGAACCGGGAGCCGTCTGCGCATCGCAACATAGGCGACGCAGGCGCTCACGACAGTTATAACGAACTGCCCTTTCATGCCGCTGATCAACGCGAACACGGTCTCGATGAGGGCGAGCGCTGCCACGCACGTGCGGCGGCGGGCGCCACCATGTCGGCCCAGGTCGGCCACCGCGATCATCAGACCGGCCACGCCGAGGTTGGCTGCCATCGACAGTGGATAAGCGAAGGGGCTCGAATCACTTACGCGCTTCGACACGTCGCCCAGGTACCCGTACTGGCCGAGTGCCAGCAGCACGATCCTGGCCGCCGTGGCAACGAATTCCAGGATCCACGGAACCGCAGGTGAGCGCAGGCGGAAAAGGGAACCCGGTGCCGCAAACCTGCCGAAGTTCCGTGCCACGGCCGTCGCCGCACGCCCCAGAGTCAGTAGATATCCGGCTGTCCAGATCGCGACGGCAAGGCTGACGACCTTGAGAGCCTCAAGCACACTCACACGGTCGATCTGGGCGACAAGTCCCAGCTGCGGCGCTGTCCATGTCGTCGTCAACAGCCCAAGGACCAGGCCGGTCCATGCCAGATACCAAGGCCCGAGGCGAATCTCACCAAGGCCGCTGCTTCGGCCGCAACGCGCGCCGACCAGCATGATCGCGCTGACGCATTCCAGCGTCAGCGCGACCGACCGCAGGATGATCCTGGAGTTTTCGGAGAGACTCCATAGGCCTTCTGCTGACCATAGCACCACACTTGCAGCCGCCAACGGAACCCAGGCCACGGGGATGGCGGCCACTACCGGTGACGAGCGCCGTCCCTGCGGCAGCGTCCCGATTGGGCTTACCACAAGATTTCCAGTAGCCGCGTGAGACGAGCCTGATAGGTGTGATCCCGGTGGCTTCGAACGGTCGCGGCATCACYGACGGAACGCGCCGCCGGCAGATCGTCCATGCACCACTTGATGCGCCCCAGCAGTTCTTCGAAGGTCGTGAACCCAAGGATCTCACGCTCCTCGTCATACAGGCTTTCCAGCGGAGGTCGACGTTCGCACAGGACAACGGCACCRCACGCCGCCGCTTCGAACAGGCGGCAGTTGACACTGGTCATCTCCGCCGGATGCAACGCGTTCACGACCGCGAGTGYCTCGCGGAAGACGCTTGCCTTCTCTGCCCCTGTCACGTACCGGCCCGTGTGCCGCTTGACCAGTCGCTCGTCCCGGAGCCATCTCGGAATCGGCGGGCCGTAGATCTGGACTTCGACGCCGTGACGGATCAGTTCTGTGATCAGCCGGGCGCGGCTCGGATACATATTGCCGACGAACACTACATGGCGCTGCCCGTTCGCCGTCTCCGGCGGCCGGTGCCGGGCGGGGTTGCAAGCCTCCGGCAGATAGTACGCTGGAAGGCGGAGGACGTCGGCGAGCCTGGTCGTCAGCAGAGGGTCCTTGAAGAAGAGGGCGTCGTAGTCGCCCAGCAGAAACTGCTGACGACCCAGGTTGGCGACACAGTCAGGAAACCACAGGCACACGCGGATCCCGCGCCGTCTGAGGTTCTGGACCGTCTGGGGCAGAAGCGCCTGGACGGCTATTACTGTGCTGACGCGCTCGCGTTCTGCACGTGCCACGATCTGTCGCTGGTAAGTCACGTCAACCCTGTCGACGGCACTGCGCAGGGCAAGAACGGGCCCCCGCGGCCAGCCGTTCGGCATTGGAATCGCGGGTCCGAGAGCCACCGGCTGAACGCCGATATCGGGAAGACAGTTCATGATGTTTTCAGCGAAGCCATCAAACCCCAGCGGGCCGACCACGCCTACACGCTCTCCGCTACCGGAGACTCGATCGTCGGTCGCCACGGGAGCTTCCTCCACGTTCCTCGCTCCAGTCATACACCGTTTCCTCTTCCGGTACTTGTGACGGTCTTCCGCATAAGCTGCCCGCGCCGTGCGGAAATCAGCTGTCTGAATCTCACCAGAACGGTGTGTAGCGGTGTGTCGAGGACTACCAGCACCGAACGGAGAAGCAGAATGAAGGTGATTCCGCTCGCGATGCTGGAAGCRATCGCCGCGCCATAGATCCCCATGGTGGGCGTCAATCCGGCCAGGAGCGCGCACTTGGCAATCAGGTCAACGAGCTCGCACCGTGCTACCGCAAGGTTCTCACCCAGGCCGCGCAGGATCTCGTGCATCGCACGGTTGCAGCCGAAGAGTGCGACACCGCCCGCCATGAGCCAGAGGAGGTCGATGCTGTCTCGGAACTGTTCACCCAGCAATGCCACCAGAAGGAAAGGAGCTACAGCGCTGATCGAAATCACGAGTACGGTTCCGCTCAGGAGGCTCGCGGCTACCGCCGCGAAGGTGATCCGAAGAATGCCACTCCCGCGCGACGCCGGGGTGGTCTCGCTCGACCTGGATGCGGCCAGGCGGGRCATCGCGACGAGGCCGAACGCTGAACAGAGCGGAATACCCACGATAATTATCGAGTTTGCGACTGTGTAGCGACCGAGCTGTGCAGGCTCCACCAGGACAGCCAGCAACAGGACGTCGAGCCGCGATGCCAACGCATGTGGAATGGTCGACAGCATGGTCGCGGAGCCGTAGCGAGCGAGGTCCACGCCGACGTCACGGCGCAGGTGGCCTCTCCCCGGCAGCGTCCGACCACCAAGCATCGCTGCGACCAAGGTCTGTACGACGAGAGATGCGATCATGCACCATACGGCCAACGTGACCGTAAGCGTGGCCCCCAGGACGACCAGAAAGATCAATATACTGTAGGCGGCTGGCTGTATGACGCGCGCCAGGTTCCAGGCGGGAATGCTTGTCGCCTGTAGTGCAAATACCCAGCACGAGCCGGCGAAAATAAGCGGTTGCGCCATGAAGGCGATACGGAACGCGGCGACCGCCTCGGAGTCACCTGTCGTGATCCACGGCGCGGCGATTATCCCGGCGACAGCCACGACCACGCCGATCACGAAAAGTATCAGGGCGCCGGTTCTAACCACATCCCGACCTTGGGACGGGTTTTTCGCCACGAAGTAGCAGATGGCTGCGGTGATTCCCCCTTCGCAGATGGTGGCTGCTGTCAGCGTATAGGCGATGATCGTCGCGTAGGTGCCTCGTCCAGACGCTCCCAGGACACGTGCCAGAAAAAGTCCGCTGAGGAGTCCGAAGAGCGCTATGAGCATGCTGCTGCCAGCCGTCGACCGAACCGCCCTGAAATACCCGCCATCTACACCCGGGCGCCGACGCCGCCTCCCTGTCACGTTGTCTGGTTTCTAGGAAAACGGATCCGCTTCAGTTCTGCCACGACGTGATCAAAACGTTCCCATTTCGGCGTCAGAGCAAGAACATTGGACGAGAAACTGCCCTGACCGGACAGCCCGTGCCGACTCAGGTTCAGAATCCGGTAGCCGAGGCCGGCGAGGTTGTCAACGATGTCGGCTACTGTCATCCCGCGTCGCTCGAGATGGGTCGGCAGAAGCTCCAGCAGCACTGCCGGGCGTGCTGTCGAGAGGAGGTCTGCCGCGCCCTGCAGGACGTCCAGCTCAAATCCCTCGACGTCGATCTTCACCAAAACGGGGGGCCGCCGGGTGGCGGCGTAGGCGCTCAGCGTGGTCAGTGGCACGCTGACATCAGGCTGACTGCCGTCAGTCACCGGATGGGCGAGCCCGGAGGCGTTCCGGTGTATTCTCATGCCGAGCTCTCCCTCGCTGGCACCGACGGCGGAGCGCGAGATACGCACATTCTGCAGCTGGTTCTGTTCGACGAGTGCCGCGAGTGTCGCTCGGGTCCCATCCACCGGTTCGAAGGCATGAACCTCTCCGTAATCGCCCACGAGCCCGGCCGCCCACAGGGTGTAGACGCCGATGTTCGCACCGACGTCGTAACAGCAGTCGCCAGGCTCGAGAATGGCCGAAAAGACCGACGCAAGGGCCGGCGGCCGGTAGCAGAGCGACACGAGGGAACTGACCGAACCGTCTCGGCAGTGGTCCAGAGAGAAGGTCATGCCATTTGACAGCCGACCAGACAATGGCCCTGTATATTGCATGCTCGGGCCCCGCACCAGAGACGTCAGTCGGTCCCGACCCCTTATTTCTGGCAGCCGTGCAGCGAGCTGGGTGGCCACCCGCCAGCGCATCGGACCACTCACACGAAGGTCTACATTAGATGAGATCTTCAAGCCCTCGTCAGACACGCAGTCTTCGTACCACGCTAAACGTTCGAAGTAGCGGACCCGACGAGTGTCGCGCAATGTTGATCGCCTGCCCGCCGGGGCTGTTCTGAAAGACAGCAGAATCGCCACATGTCTCGACTGCGGCAAAAAGGGAGGCATAAGCATGCCCGTGAGGTGGCACCCGGACGCGGCCTGGATGACCGGCCACCACAGGGCGGCACTCGCCCGCGGCACGGCGTCGTCCCCTACCCGCCCGGGTCAGCGTGCTGACGTCCGAGACGGCGCTGGTCGGCGTGCCCGAACAGCCCTCGGCGCGCCTCCACTGACGGCGGTGACCGGCGCCTACCGTCTTCCCTCGCAGCCCGACTGGGGGCAGTTGGGGATGGCCACCGAGACCGAACTGCCCGCAACGAACACCGAGGAGAGACAGGGCCCGTGCCTGCCGGCAGACCGTCCACCACGGCTGGCCGGCCGCCCGCCTGGCTTGCGCCCACCGCGCTCCAGGTAGGGCCGTGCCGGCCGGATGGGCCCTTCGACCGTCCTGCTCACGGGCGACCGCAGGGAATCGACCGGCATCGCGTGGTCGTCGTAGCCAACGGGGTCTCGGCGTCCGACCGCGAACAGGACGCAGCGGGGACGCTGCTCGCCCGGTACGGCCTCACCGGCACCGCTGTGTGCTGTTCTCGCCCGACTGCACTGGATCCAGGAAGTGGATCTGCTCGTCGATACGTTCATCTTGACGGTCCCGGCCGGTCCGGCTGGCGGTGCGCGGCGAGCCGGCGTCACCGACCAGCGGGTCGGTCCAGCAGGTGATCTCGTTGATCCGCGTCCTTGGTGTCGGAATCTTTTTCACCGGAGCCCTGCCCGGCGAGCGGACGCATGAACTCCTGGTCTCGGAGTAGAAAACTTTCCAAAAATACCAACAGGAGCCCAGAATGGCTTATCCGACAACTACCACCAACGCGAAGCATATAGCTGGTTCATCCGAATTGACCGAACAATACCTGAACCTTCTCCAGGACACTCTCACGTTCTCCCTGTGGGACAGCGGGGACGGGCAGGTCTGGTATCCCACCAGCGTCGCCAAGCGCGCGCTCGCACGGTTCCTGGAATCGTATGGCCTGGAGATCACCCGGCCCACCACGGCCGAAGTACGCAACTACGGCGGGGACTGGCCACGGCTCGCCCACACGATGACAGGTTCACTGAGGATGCGGAACCTTCGGGACAGCGTGGAGACTGTGCTCGCCGAGGGTGTCCCAGGCGACCTCATCGAGACCGGAGTGTGGCGCGGCGGATCATGCATCCTGATGCGAGGTATCCTCCTCGCGTATGGAGTCGATGACCGCACCGTGTGGGTGGCCGACTCCTTCAGGGGACTACCCAAGGCAGATATCGCGCGCTACCCCGAAGACGCCGGCGACCGCCACCACGAGCAGGTTGCTCTCGCGGTGAGCGAGGAGGATGTCCGCGAGAATTTCCGGCGCTACGGGCTGCTCGACGGCCAGGTACGATTCCTCAGCGGCTGGTTCCAGGACACTCTGCCCACCGCRCCGATCAAGCAGATCGCCGTGCTCAGGCTCGACGGGGACATGTACGGGAGCACGATGGACGCGCTTGAGGCGCTGTATCCACGCCTCGCCGACGGCGGATTCTGCATTGTGGACGACTATGGCGCTGTGGAGGGATGTCGCCGCGCGGTGGAAGACTACCGGACGCGGCACGACATCACGGAGCCGCTCACGAAAATCGACTGGGCTGGAGTGTACTGGCGTCGAAAGTCCGGCTGATCATCGCGGATCCCTTGACGTCCCTTTTCGGGTGGACCGAGCTGGGACCGGCTGCGGTCACGGGCCCGTCTCACGGTTACGGGCCCGTGTCCGAGAGGTCTGGCTGCGGCCAGGGCCCCGGCAAGTTCGCTGAGGAAGCGACCCGTGGGCTGTGTCGGGGAGAAACAGTCGGGACTTGGTGATGGGTGGGGTGGTGGGGCGTTCGACGAGCTGGCCGCCCTCGAAGACGGTGCCAGCGCGGATGAGAGCGACGAGGTGGGGTGCGTTGCCGCCCGCCAGCGGGCCTGAGCGGCCTCGATCAGCTTGAACGCCATCGCCGGGCCGACGGCCTGTGAGATGGCCGTTACGCGCGACGCGCTCTTGCTCACCCTGACGACCTGCGCCGCCCTGACGGCAGCCCGATCGTTCACGGCGGTCGCCGAGTGGGCCGCGGACGCCGGTGATATCGGGGTCGGTGCAGGGCGCTGCACAGGACCCCGGGCGGGGCTGGTGCGCCGTCGACTGGCCAACAGCGGTGGCTCAGCCGGCAGCCCAGCCGCACGGCTCCCGTCGTCTCCCGGCAGCCTGGCTGATCGTCTCCTGACATTCAGCCCGACGTCGGCCGTCGCCGGCCGTCGATGAGGAGGAACCAGCCCAGCCGGTCTCCTCCCAGCCGGGAGATCCCTGGGGCGCAGCGCCGGTCCCAGTAGGTCGACACGGGTCGCACCCGCAGGTCGACCAGCAGATCCTCCAGCAGGGTCTGGAGCTCGGTGACCGTGAACCCTCTGGTTCCCGGGCTCTCGATGTGGCTGATCGCCTCTGCCGGCGACGTCAGAGGTCGACCTCTGAGTAGCCCGAACCGGGCCCCCGCCGCGGCCGCTACCCAGGACCGACGGTGGTGCCGTATTCACCGCGTAGCATCCGGCCGGACGTAGGACCCCCGCCGGCAGCCTGCCGACGCGATACTCGCACCGGGCGATCTCGGTGAATCCAGYGGTCACCAGCAGCTCCCTGACCAGGCGCTCGGTGGGCTGCCAGTGGTGCGGGCCCGAGGCCACCAGCGACCGTACGCGAGACCAACCGGCAGGTCGGCGCTCTGGGTGGGAATAAAGTTCGGTGTTGAAGCGCCGCCCGCTATCAGGCCCTCCCGCTATGAGCGTGCGGGCGAGTGCCTCCGCGTCGGGAAGCGCGAGCCGGAGCACGCTACCCGGTCCGACTACTCGGTGACACTCACGCAGAACGCCCTGGGCCTCCGAATCAGACCACCGACCGTGCTGCCACCCGTGGTTCCTCCCAGGGCGGGCGGTCGATCAGGCCCTTGCACATGAGGTTCACGGAGCCTGTTCCTTGTTCTACGCATTGACCAGCTGCCCGGACAGCTGTGCCGTCGCGGCCTCGATTGCGGCCGCCTCGTACCCACGAGCTGTCGCCGTGATCGAGTAACGGTCCACTCGTTCCCTGATGCGTGCCGGCAGTCCGGGGTCCGTAAGGCTGTCAACCGCCGCGGTCAGGGCGGTGACGAGATCCGTCACGTCACCGGTGCGGAAGACACGTCCCAGACCGCGCACGAGGTCGGGAGCGCAGCCGACGCTGTCGCTGACGACCGGCAGCAGCCCGCAGGCCATCGCCTCGTTGACGACCAGACCCCACGGCTCGTGCGACGACGGCAGAACGAGGATGTCACCGAGGCTGTAGACGGCGGGGATCTCAGACTGGTTGACGAATCCCACGCAGGCGGCTGCCAGCCCCTGGCAGTCCTGCTCCACCTCGGCCCGCACAGGGCCGTCCCCCATGATGATCAGGGCGACTCGATCACCCATCGACCTGACCGCGGACACAACGTCAAGCGGGCGCTTCCGCTCCTGCAGCTTCCCCGAGAACAGCACGACGGGACGGTCCGTGGGCAGGCCAAGCTCCGCCAGACGCGCGGCCCGGCCCGGGCGAGCGGTCGCCGCCGCCACGGAGAACCGGTCGTTGTCCACCGAATAGGGCGCGAAGAACTGGCGCGCGACGGAGAACCGCTCGTAGAAGGCCGCGTTGAGCTCACCGATCGCGAGGCCCGCCGCGCAGTGACGCACCGACGCGCCCGCGACGACATCCCGCAGCCGCGCCTTCCACCCGCCCGCCGCGCAGTGCTGCCGGGCCTCGCCGCGCAGCAGGTACGGCCGCCCGCTCGCACGGGCCAGGACGCTGCCCGTGAGCATCCACGGATTCGCATGACCGTGGATGACGACGACATCCTGCTCACGGATCCAGGAACGCAGGTTTTGGCTGACCGTCCCGATATTCCCACGTCCCCCCTTTCCCGCGTCCAGGAACCGGTGTGGGTAGCCCTCGAGCAGATCGATGTCCCACGCGACGTCCAGGCCGAATCCCTTGTCCCGGTAGCTGCGTGCTCCGGCCGCGGACAGGAAGGCCACTTCCAACCGGACGCGCTGCCGGCTGGCAATCTGCCGGTACAGGGGCGCCTGGTACTGGATCAGATGCGTGGCGAGAACCCCGAGCCGGGGCGTTGTCGGATCAGTGGATCCATACCGGATGGTTCCCTCGGGTATGCGCATAGACGCTCCTTGTCCCTTGATTCGGGGATCTTCTGCTCTGGGTGGGCGTACCGGCGCCACTGACTGGAATCAGCTCGGCAGGAACCCGCAGCCGTCTCACCGCGGCTCGGTTGTCGTTCCGAGGGGTGCCGCGGCCGTCTCAGGCACTGGCCGCTGGAATCGGTCTCAGYCGGGTGACCAGCGTGACCGGCAACCGGGTGACCAGCCGATAGACAGCCACGTCGTGCACGACGGTGCGGTTCCACCCGGACGCCGCGAGCGCGCGTTCCACCTGCCAGCCGCCCCGCCGGGCGCTGTCGTCGGTGCAGATCACCAGCTGTCCACCGCAGCGATGTCGAACAAGCACACCGTCATCAGTCCCGGTCACGCGCACTGCGGGATCCAGGGGAAAGACCGCTTCGATCTGGTGACGCCCCCTCCCCGTCAGCCGATCGGACACCGTCACCAGCTCCGGGCCGACATCCCATCGCCGCTGGTGCACCACCGGGTCGCGCAGGTACCGGTACCCGTCATGCCACGCCGACAGGACCGCTCCGCCGTCGGCTCGCGGGCGCAGCGTCGCCTCGCGCACCCGGGACCGCCGCCCGGTCCGGAAGGCGCCCCAAACCTCGCTGGAATCCAAGCCATCCACGCACACCGTCGGGTGGGCTCGAGTGGAACGTTCGAACGCCCGGCGTGGGCTGGCCTCGTAGGTTGAGGTGCCCGGGTCCATGACGAAACGACGGCCGTCCAGACGCAGCTCGAATCCGAGGGTGCCCGCGTGGCTGTGCCCACCCAGCGGGCCCGGCCCGGGTCCGCCGACGTCTGCGACGAGAGCGAGACGGTCGGTACGCAGAACCGCGAACCCGGAGTCCGCCAACAACACACTCTCGTCACGGGTCCGCTCGCGGACAAGATGTCGAACAAGCGAGGGCGACACCGGAAACCCATCGTTCAGCGCGGGCAGGTACCCGTCCGGGTCGGCGATGGTCGCCAGCCAGTCGCTCATCCTGTCCACCGCGGCGCCGATCGCGTTCGGCAGTGGCACAGCCAGGGCGCCGAGGAGACCGGCCACATCCGTCAGGTCGGCGAGAACCTGGACGTGATAGGACGGTGAGCGCTCGATGTGGCCCCCGTCCTGCAGGACCTGTGCACGTGCCTGAGCGGCGAGGGCCTCTGACCACCTGGCCAGTTCGGCCCGGTCGCCGGCCGCGGCGGCCAGCCCCAGCAGTGCCTTGAGGTTCTTGAGAAGATGGTTGCCGCCCAGATCGCGTTCCAGGTTCCGGACGAGGAACCGCTGGTGTGCCCTGAGGTCGGCGCGGATCAGCTGGCCCAGCCCGTCGTCCCGGCCGAACACGGGCTCCAGCGCGCACAGCGTCCACGCGCGCAGCGACGCGACGTAGGGGGCCCAGGCCACCCGGCCCGCCTGGGGGTGGCTTCGCCAGGATCTGTAGAGCCCGCCGAATCCGGCCTGGGCGGCCGCCGTATCCGGCCACCGGGCCAACGCCCAGGCCCAGTCCCAGTAGTGCAGATGGAAACGCCAGAGCAGTGGAGCCCCGTGCTGACTCCAATCAGGTGGGCGACCCCATGGTCGGGTGTGGCCCAGGAGGGTGATACGTCCATCCAGGATCTCCGTTCCCGACGGCCACAGGTCGGACAGCCGACCGTCGATCGGGGTCCAGCCAGCAGGCCACCCCGGCCAGGTGGAGGACGCCCTGACCGGTTGTCGTAGCAGCGGGCTGTGTCTGCGCAGCACGGCAGCCTGCGCGCAGTGGCGGCGGATCCGATGGGCGAGCTGGCTCGGAGGCGTTGCCAGGACCGTTCGCGCCAGGCGACCGGGATGGACCGGAGCCGTCATGCCGGTCGTCCCGTCTCCATCAACGACCGCAGCAGCGTGAGATAGCGGTCTGCGAGCACCGGACGGTCGTAGTTCGCTGCCACGTGCTCCCGGCCGATCCGCCCCGCTTCGGCGCGTGCGGCGGGATCGGCGGCCAGTTTGCGAATGGCGGCCGCGAGTTCGACCGGGTCCTCGGGGGCCACGACCGTCGCGCCCGCGTCGGTGAGTATTTGGGCCGCCTCCCCCCGCACCGCACCGATCACTGCCTTGCCCGCGGCCAGGAGCTCGAACATCTTGGAGGGGACGAAGGTCGAGAACAGCGGGACGTCCCGCAGCGGGACGAGGCAGATGTCGGCAGCGGCCAACAGGTCGGGCACCTCGTGGCGGCCCACGTTCCCCAGCATCGAGACGTTGGACAACCCGAGCCTGGCCACGCGTTCACGCAGGCGTTCCTTCACCGCCCCTTCGCCGACGAGGGCGATGCTCATGTTTTCGTTCCGCAGCTCCGCGGCCGCATCGATCACGGACTCCAGACCCTGCGATATTCCGTGGGTGCCGAGATAGAGGACGAGGGTCTGCCCGTCGGCGGCGCCGAGTCGGCGGCGGGCTTCGGGTCGTGCGTCCCGCGGCTGAAACGACGCGACGTCGACGCCGTTGTGGATCACGATCACCTTGTTGCGCCGAATCCCCCGCCGCACGATGTCAGCCCGGAATCCCTCAGTGACCGTCACGACCGCGTCAGCCGCGCGGTAGGCCGCCAGCTCAAAGCGTTCCAGCATCGCGATGACGAACTTGTTGCGCAGCACGCCGAGGTCGACGAAGATCGCCGGCCAGAGGTCACGTACCTCGACGACAAGGCGGGCCCGCTTCGTCCGGGCGAGCAGCCATGCCGAGGCGATCGGGAAGAAGGGGCCCGAGGACACRACCACGACGTCGGCCGCTCCGGCCCGGCGGGCGCCGAGCAGGACTGCCGAGACTGCGAAGGAGATCTGACTCAATGTCTTCGGCAGCAGTCCGCCGGCGGTCGTCGCCCACAGCCAGGTACGCACCAGCCGGTAGCCGTCGGTGTGCTCGACGCGCAGGGTTGCTCCCCGGTACTGCGGCGGGATGACCCCGGTCGGGTAGTTGGGCATCCCGGTAAGGACGGTGACGTCCGCGCCCGCGGCCGCCCARTAGCTGGCGAACTCGCCGAGGCGGGCCTGCGGCGCACCGACCTCGGGCGGGAAGTAGTGGGTCACGAGCAGGACCCGCGGCCGCCGGCCTTCGCTTGCGGCACTGCCGAGGTGTGGGTTCCGGGGCACGTCGACTCCTCACCGTTCTTCGACATCAGCGGACCCCTGTCTGATCACACACAAACAGTGTGACTACTGTAAGCATTGACTCAGCTACTATCTGCATCAACACGCCGGCGGGGATGCGGCCTCGCCCGCACACGAGGAGGCTTCGGCATGGCGAAAATCCGGATCTTCGGTGCTGGCGGGTTCGTCGGGACGGCAGTGCGAGGTGCCCTCGACGCCAGGGGGCACGAGACCGCCGTGGCACCCGCCCCGCGGCTGAGCCGTCATCGCGACGAGGTGACGGACATCGGCCGGGCGCTGGCCTCCGAACCGGTTCAGGACTCGCTCGTCGAGCAGCTGTGGGGTTGTGACGTGGTCGTCAACGCCGCTGGCCTGGCGACGCCCCAGTCCGCGGCGACGCCCGAACTCTACGGCGCCAACAGCCTGTGGCCGCTGGTCCTGGCGAATGCCTGTGAGCAGGCGGGGGTACCGCGGCTGGTCCACATCAGCTCGGCGGCGGTGCAGGGCCGGACCGGCCGCCTGGACGAACGCCCCTGGCAGGAGCCGGTCAGCCCCTACGCGGAGTCGAAGGCGCTCGGAGAACGGCTGCTGCTGGCACAGGCGCAGGACGTCGGACTCCGGCTCACCGTCTACCGGCCGACGTCCGTGCACGGATCCGGCCGAGCCCTGACCCGCTCGTTCGCGAGGTTCTGCCGGCGGTGGCCGCTCGTCGTCGCCGGCAACGGAGATCAGCCTGTTCCGGCATGTCTTGTGGGCAACGTGGGCGCCGGGGTCGCCACGGTCGCCGAGGCGCAGGAGCCACCCCTGATCGCTCTCCAGCCCTACGAGGGCCAGACCGTGCGTTCCCTGTATGAGACGTTCGCCCCGACACGGCGGATACACCGGGTACCCGAGGCCACCGTCCAGCGGACACTGCGCAAGGCGGCCCCGGTCGCGTCGCGGCTGTCTCCCGTCGCATGGATCTCGCGGCGAGCCGAGCTGCTGCTTCTCGGGCAGCAGGTGGCCACCACGTGGCTCGATCAGGAGGGGTTCCGTCCCCCGCTCGGGGCGGAGGGATGGTCGCAGCTCGCCGCGGCCGTCCAGTGACCGGGGCGGTCCGAGGTCCGCCGCATCGTCCAGTCACGGCGCCGGGTCACCGGCCTCCGTCGCCGCCGTCACCTCCGTCCCAGCCGTCACATCAGCGATCACCACCAGGCCGCCCGGAGCAGCCAATATCCCGGTTTCGGCCGATCCGAAGGGTGGCGCGAGAAACACTTAATCCGCACCGGCCGGCCTGTATCAGTCGATAATCCCGCTGAGGTCGACGACTCGCCGACCCAGTCCGAGAGAATTCATCCCGGGAAATTCGATCAGTAGGATCACAGGCATGCTTCGATCTTCCTTTCGCCGCAAGGTCGCGACGAGAGAGCCGACCCAGACTCCCTGCCGGGTTCTGCTCCTCGCGCCATCCCAAGGTCTTGGCGGCGGCATCGAGCGGTACCTGTCGACCGTGGAGGAATGTCTCCGAGCCGGCGGAGCCGAGGTACACCGGATCGACATGCTACGCCCGGAGCAGAGCCTCACCGCTGCCCACAGAATCCGCTTCGCTCTCCGCGTGGTATACACCGGCCTGCGATTGGGACAGATGGACTGTGTGACAACCGGTCATCGCAACATGATCCCCCTGGGAGCTGTGGTCGCCAGAATTGTGGGCGCCAGGATGGCCCCGATCGTATTCTACGGTAACGACATCTGGGAGCTGCGGCGGTCATACCGTGCGCTGGTTTCTCGGAGCGCTACCCTTTTTCCTCTCACCATCAGTTCCTACAGCTCCGGGGCGTTGTCAACGCTCGGGCTCGCGCCGATTCTCCCGCCGGGTATCGCACCCGCCTGGCGCACGACGCTCATCGAGGAGGGCCGGCGGCAAAGAGCGCCGGCGGCCGTCCCGACGGTGCTGAGTGTGTTCCGACTGCCAGCCTGGGAAGACAAGGGCCTGCATGTCCTGRTCGAGGCACTGGCAGCGATCAGACAGCGCACCGGGCCGGTTCGCCTTGTTGTCGCGGGCCACGGCCCGCTACCGGGGGCGCTGCGGGATTTCACCTCGGCTCACCCGGAGCTGGAGTTGCATGAGAACCCCGATGACCATTTCCTGGCCAGTCTGTACGGCGAGGCCGATCTCTTCGCGCTGTGCACTCGCACCATACCTCCGAGCACCGGCGAGGGCTACGGAATCGTGCTGCTCGAGGCCCAGCTCGCGGGATGTCCGGTGGTCGGTCCCGCATTCGGCGGATCRTACGATGCGTATCAGGAGGGCCTGACGGGGGTGACGCCTGCAGACGAATCCAGCGAGGCCCTGGCTGCCGTACTGCTGGACCTGCTCACCAATAGGCCCCGGCTTGCCCGGATGAGCAGCCGGGCAGCCGAATGGGCGGTGGCCACGACYGATCCCGCCGAATACACCCGAAAGGCCGTCACCGCGCTTACCGGAACTCCGCCGGCAGACAGGCCACACCTCAGCGTTCCCATGCAGCGGGCGGCCGTCGAGCGGCTGCTCGATGGTCTCACCCGAAGCTGACCATAAAGCACCTTCCTCAGCCGGGCGGACACGGGCCATGGTCTTTTTGGAATGGTGTTCCGTGATGGCGCGAGGACGCTTTCGTACAGCCGTGGCTGGGCATCGGTCCAGGCGAAAACAACCCATCCAGCAGGAGGTCCGCCGTGCGTGTAGTGATAACCGGTGGCGCCGGATTCGTCGGCAGCCATCTCTGTGATCGCCTGTTGGCCGAGGGACACCACGTCATCTGCTTCGACAACTTCCTCACCGGCAGACACTCGAATGTAGCACACCTGCGGAGCGAGCCCCGTTTCGAGTTGCACTGCCAGGACGTCACGGATTCCGTTGACGTGGACGGCCGGGTGGACGCAGTACTTCATTTCGCCTCACCCGCCTCGCCCGTCGACTACCAGAGTTTCCCTCTGGAAACTCTGCGGGTCGGCGCCCTTGGCACCCTGCGTACGCTGGAACTGGCAGAACAGCATGGCGCCCGGTTCGTCCTCGCCTCAACTTCCGAGGTCTACGGCGACCCGACGGTGCACCCCCAGCCGGAGACATACTGGGGAAATGTGAATCCGATCGGCCCACGCAGCATGTACGACGAGGCAAAACGGTATTCGGAAGCGCTGACGACTACCTTTCGCGCGGCGAAGGGGACGAACACCGCTATCATCCGCATCTTCAATACCTACGGTCCGCGCATGCGCCCGGATGACGGCCGGGCAATACCGACGTTTGTGACCCAGGCGTTGAGCGGAAACCCGGTCACGGTGGCCGGCGACGGCCGACAGACCCGATCGGTGTGCTACGTGGACGACCTCGTCGAAGGTATCGTCAGGACGCTGGCGAGCGACGTTGCCGGGCCGCTGAACATCGGAAACCCGCATGAGATGAGCGTCCTCGAGCTGGCACGCCTCGTCATCGACCTGTGCGGCGCCGACGTACCGATCGTCTTCGTGCCCCGGCCTGGCGATGATCCGATGGTTCGACAGCCGGACATCGTTCGCGCACGCACCGAACTCGGCTGGAACCCCACTGTCGACATTCAGAGCGGGCTCCTGCGCACCATATCCTGGTTCAGGGCAGATGCTGTCGCGGCGGCGTCTCTCATGACGGACGTGCCGCTCCCTCGGCAGGAATCTGCCCAGCCGGCACGCGCGCCACAGGCGTCGGGCGGGTGATTGCGCGAGTGTCTCGCTGGCGCAATCACACACATCCGCCGCTTCAGCCGCGCCCACGCGCCCACGCGAGAACGGGGAGCATGACTGCCAGCAGCACGTCGGCGCCGTGCCCGGCTGGCAGGTGGACCAGGCGTAGGTAGCGGCTGGTGCGGTCGACCAGCGTGCCAATCGCCGGCCGGCTGGCGGTGCCGACGACCAGGTCTCCTTTCCAGCCATCCGATGCGGGCGCGGGTTTCGACCGTGGCGGGCCGGCGGGCGATCGACACCGCCGGGGCGACGAAACGAACCTGACGCTGCTTCGGTTTCCGTCGGCATTTGCGCAGCCGCCGGGTGACTTCCCTGCTCAGCCCGCCTTTCCCGTGGAATTTCGTTCTAGTACTCCAACCCGACTTCTGTGATCAATTGAGTTGTAGGGCTGCGACCTGGCGGTGATAGTGGCTGGCTTGTGCGTGTGCCTGGTGGCGGCGTCGCCACCAGGACCAGGACGGCACGAAGCCGGTGGCCGGGTCGGGTCGGGGTATCGCGAGCTGGATGATGAGGTGGCGGACCTCGTTGACGGTGAGCGGGATGAGCCCGTCGGCGGGTTCGGTGTCAGGCGCCCCGGCGGTGGTGAGATGGTCCACCTGCCCGTTCACGCCCCTGACTGAACCAGGTCGAGGTCCACTTCTCCTCAGGAATGGTGTGCAGGCGGGGCCGCTTCGGGAGTCTGGCCTGGGCCACGAGGCTCCTCTGCGAAAACGGTCAGCCACCGGATCAACGGGTCCAGCGCCCTCTCGATAGAGTCCGCGCAGGCCCGGAAGGCGTCGAGGTCACGGCCAAGAGGATCTTCGAGGTCGTCATCGCCCAGGCGTACGGGAGGTACTGTCCCGCGTGCCGACGCACTGGCGGCGACAAGCGCGCTCCCCGCAGACCGCAGGCCTCCCTGCTGGTTGCAGGCAGCAAGCTGGGCTTTGACTGCAGTCGGGTGATCCGGTGTCAAAACCGCCGTCAGACGTGCGAATTCGAGCAGGGTGAAAGCCCGTCTGACGGCCCGCGGTGTCTGCGCGACGACGTCGGCCCGGTGGGCACGCGTCATGCAGAGAATCAGGTCCGCCTCCGCCACCATGGCAGGCGTGACCTGACGGGCGCGGAAACCAGCGCCCACCACTCGCCGTTCGGCCAGCACGGTCGCCGCATGCGGATCCATCGGATCGCCGACCAGTGCGCGCGTCCCCGCACTACTGACAATCACCGCACTCTCACCCTGCTCTGCCCTGCTTGCCAGCGTTGCCAGGCGATTCAGGCGGGTTGCGGCGAGGCGTTCCGCCATCGGTGAACGGCAGATGTTGCCAGTACAGATCACGAGGATCGACCAGGTGGCCCGGCCCTTATCCTCGTCCGGAAACCTAACCATCCCGCGGACCCCAACCTCACCATCGATATCATATCGACCAGGTAACAGAAATCCATAATCCAAGCGCGACAAGTGAACTTACTATAGATCACGAAAGCAGCCCGGCTACAGAGGGTTCATACCACAGAGTTTCCTGGAAGCCTTTGACAGCGCGGATCACCGTGGCCGGGAGAGGGAAGCCGGCAGGGAGGGTGGTGCGGAAGAGATCACTCTTCCGCACCACCCTCCCTGCCGTACCGCAGCCACGACAGCGGTCGCCTCTGTCAGCCAGAGAACTGTATGCACGATTCAGCCGCGCGTGGGCCGGCGGACGAGTGCTACGCACTGCGACATGAGGAAGCCCTCAGCCTCAGTTCCGGGTCGCTGTCCGGTGCGGGGGACGGATGACCGAAAGACGAGGACTGAGCACCCCTGGCCACCACGCCCTCACCCGAGGCCACCGATGAAGCCGTCGTCACCCGACCGATGTGTCCCGGCTCCGGGCCGGTACGTGGGGCCGGGCCGACCGGTGACGTGACGCCCTTCGGCGGCAGGTATCGCGGCGGGATCGCGGCGGCCGTCGATGGGCTCGGCCCAGGCTGCCTCCCTGCGGCTGCACGTAGGGATGTCCCTCCGGTGTCGCTCACCGACTGCCGGCGGGACCCACGGGGTCCGATGGTGACTCTGATCGGCCCTGTCACAGCAGGCTCACCCACCTGCGGCAGCCACCGGAGTCGGTCATCCCACTCCGTCAACCAGTCCAACATCCGCTCCGCTGTGAGCGGACGGGAGACGAAGTAGCCCTGCACCTCGTCGCACTGCCAGGYCGCCAGCGAGGCCCAGGAACGCGACGTCTCGACCCCCTCGGCGACGATGCGCAGTCGCAGCGCGTGCGCGAGCGAGACCGTGGACCGAACAATCGCCGCTGCCGAGGAGTCCCGGTCGATGTTCCGCAGGAACCGCTGGTCGAGCTTCACCTCATCGGCAGGCAGCTCCAGCAGGTAGGCCAGTGAGCACAGGCCGGTGCCGTAGTCGTCGAGACTGATCCGCACACCATGCTGCCGGAGACGGGCAAGAGTTCGCTGCGCCCGCTCCAGCACGGTGATGAGGCCGTCCTCGGTGATCTCGAGGACGAGCGCCGCCGGCGGCAGGCCGTGACGCTCCAGGACCTGGCGGACGACGTCCACGAAGTCCGGGTCGACGATGACCGAGGGCGGCACGTTCACCGACACCGCGAGCGCGGCACCGGCACCGTGCCAGCGCGCGCAGTCGGCCAGCGCGAGATCGAGGACCTGCCGGGTCAGTCGCCCCATCAGCCCCGCGCGCTCGATCTCGGGCAGGAACAGATCCGGTGGTCGCAACCCGCCTGCGGGATGCCGCCAGCGCACCAGTGCCTCGACCCCGCTGATCCGTCCGCTGCGCATGTCGACCTTGGGCTGGTAGCGCAGCTCGATCTGGCCGGCCTCGAGCGCATCGCGCAGCTCCGCGCGCAGGCCGAGGCTCGCCCGGCTGCCGAGCTGGCAGTCAATGTCGTAGACCCGCTGGCCGCTGTGGCTGCCCTTCGCCGTGTACATCGCCTCCTCCGCCCGGCGCAGGAGCTCGCCGACACTGCGCCCGTGCTCCGGGGAATGCGCGATCCCCACACTGACCTCTGCCGGTATCCGCAGGCCGGCCAGGTGCACCGGTGCCTGGAGCACTTCCCGAATCCGCCGCGCGGCGGCCTCGGCACCGGCGAGGTCGACTCCGCGGAGCAGCGCGGCGAACTCGTCACCGTCGACCCGCGCAAGCAGGTCCTCGGGCCTCAGGACGGAGCGGATCCGCTCGCTGACGGTACGGAGCAGCTGGTCGCCGTGCTCGTGGCCGAGCGTGCCGTTGATGTCCCGGAGGCGGTCGACGTCCACCACGACGAGCGCGGCGGAAGGCGCGCCGCCTGGGCGGTGCCCCCCGACCAGCCAGTGGCTGGCCGTCGCCGTGAACCGTTGGCGGCCCATCAGACCGGTGAGCTCGTCGGTGCCGTGTCTGCGCTCTCGCAGGACGCGGGCCGCCCGGTCCCGGAGCCTGAGGACGGGCAGTCCAACCGTGACCGCCGTCGTCACGGTGAAGGTCAGCGTCCCGGACAACAACCCTCCACCGCTGCCGATGCACCAGACCACGCTCGCGATCACGAGAAGACCGGCGAGGGCGAGGAACGCGACGGGCGGTGCCGCGGAGACCCCGGCACCGCCATCGCGGATGCCGGCATCCACGCCGTGCGAGACCGCACCGCGGGTGTTTGCGGTGTCCGAGCCGTGCACGGGCGCGGCGATGCCGGCGGGGGCCGCGGGGACGCCGCCCGCCCGGGTGCAGCCCGCACCGACTGCGACCCCGTCAGAGCGGCTCGCGTGGGAGATGCCAGCGTCTGCCGTGGCTTCAGGGGCCGGTGAGCGGCCCGTGCTCGCTCCCGGAGCCAGGGCTACGGGGGCCGGCGGCAGGTCTGCGCGCGACACTGGCCAGCCCGCCTGCCCGGAGGTCGGTGCGGCCAGCGTGGCGGAGATGGGCGGCGTGGCGCCGGGCGGCATCACCCGGCGCGCGCTGTGCCGCCTGGACCTGCGGCCGGCCCGTGCCGAGATCGTCCGCGCCGGGGTCATCACCGGCGTGCACCTGGAGATCCGAACAGAGAAAAGATTTGCCTCACCATACGATTCGCCCCCGATGTCGAACCGGTTCCCAGGGACCTCACGCCCCCGGGCACCCGGCCCGCTGTCACAGCTGCTTGTGTCCGGTTCGTTCGCCCCTGCGGTACGCGAGCGTAACGCGCACGAGTTGGCAGGTTATCGGACTCCGCGGCTTATTGGTCCGACCGCAAACAAATCCGACCCGGCCGCTCGTTCGCCGGCACCCAGCGCGGGTCGGATTTCCTGATTAACGGCCACCGTTCGACCCTTCAACGGCGTATCACGGCATGATGTGGCCGCCTGTGATCTGCATGTGGTCCCATATCCAGTGAAACGCCCGGCGCGGGTACCACACGAGGCAACAGCGCCACCCTCCCGCGGCTAGTCCCCGACAGTTACGCTCGTAGCCGGCAGATGCGACTCGACCAGCGGGAACACCAGAAACAGCAGAATCGCGGCGGCGGTAAGCGCCAGCAGCACCGCCAGGGGGATCCGCACCCGCGCCGGCCCGGGCAGGTGCCTGAAAATCCAGCTGTACACAGTTCCTCCTACCTGTCCGCGAGTACGGGTGGCGCTCCCTGGCTCTTGTCTCTCGTCTCGTCCAGCTCGGCGTACACGATGAGCCGGTTCTTGGCGGAGAAGCGGGGGTGGCACGTGGTCAGCGTCATCAGTGAGCTGGTCGGGATCTCGCCCAGATGGCCCGGCACGGGATAGGTCACGTCCAGGCGGTGCGGGTCCACAATCTCGGAGCCGGTGACCCGGTAGGTGAAGTACCGGTCAGCCACCTCGACCACGATGGGGTCTCCCACCTTCAGCTCGTCGACGCGGCTGAACGGCTTGCCGTACGTAGTGCGGTGGCCCGAGACGACGAAGTTCCCGATCCCGCCTGGCAGTGCCGTTCCCGGGAAGTGTCCGGGACCTCGGCGCAGCGCCTCCGTCGTGACGCCCTCGACGACGACCGGCGCGTAGTTCGCGCCGAAGCGCGGCACGCGCAGCACGGCGATCCCGTCGCCGAGCTCGACCGGCGGCACCGCGGGCCGTGGGGCCGCCGCCGGCCCGCCGGGCTCCGGCCCGGGCACAGCCTGCCGGGTCCAGGCCGTCGTCAGGTCGTGGCGGATCTGGTCCTGCGCCCTCGACGCGAAGATGTCGGTGATCCACAGTTGGTAGGCGAGGAAGAGCACCACCACCACTCCGGCGGTGATCATCAGCTCGCCGACGCCCCGGGCGATCCGACCGCTGATCGGGCGGGGTGGCTCCGCCGGCCCCGGGTTGCGCCGGTTCCCCGGCGCGGTGGCCGCGCTCCACCTGCCCTCGGCGTGCCGTGCGTCGTCGTCCCGAGTACGGGCCGTCTCCGCCGTCTCGACAGYGCCTGCCGCGTCAGGGCCGGGCCGGGCGGTCGACGGGTCCGCCCGACCCGGGCGTCCGCCCTGCGCCGGAATGTCGGCTGCGGCGACCGCGCCGGTCGATCGCTCCGGGGAGCGCGGGGGCCCGAGGAGGTCATCAAGCCTGTCCAGGCCGCTGTGCCCGGCCCGGGCGGTCGCGGGGGCCTCGGGGTGTCCGTCCAGCGCTGGCAGGGGAGTCCGTGGGTGCCTGTCCTCGCCTGGGATCCCGCCAGCACTCATGTCGGCAACCCTAAGGCATGACACCGCCACTATCAGTGAGAACATGGCGCGGGTTGAACCCAAAGGGCAGCTCCAGACGGTGAGCGGACATCAACGTCTCGTCACTCAGGAGCGAGGCCGTCGAGCCGTCCGCCGCGATCACCCCCTGGTCCAGGATCACCGAACGGGGGCACAGCTGCAGCGCGTAGGGCAGGTCATGGGTGACCATGACCAGCGTCAGGTCGAGGCTGCCGAGCACCTCCGCCAGCTCCCGGCGGCCGGCGGGGTCCAGGTTGGCCGACGGCTCGTCCAGCACCAGGACGTCCGGCTGCATGGCAAGCACCGTCGCCACGGCGGCCCGGCGGCGCTCCCCCAGGCTGAGGTGGTGCGGCGCCCTGTCGGCGTACCCGGCGAGCCCGACCGCCGACAGGGCGCCCGCCACCCGGTCCGCCAGCTCCGGCCCGCGCACACCGAGGTTCGCCGGTCCGAAGGCCACGTCCTGGCCCACCGTGGGCATGAACAGCTGGTCGTCCGGATCCTGGAACACCAGGCCCACCCGCCGCCGGATCTCCCGCAGCTGCGGTCCGGCGACCGGCAGGCCCTCGACCCGGATCGATCCCGCCCCGGCCGTCAGGATGCCGTTGAGGTGCAGCATCAGTGTGGTCTTGCCGGCGCCGTTGGGCCCGAGCACCGCGACCCGCTCGCCGCGGGCGATCGCGAGGTCAACCCCGAAGAGCACCTGGCGCCCGTCGGGATAGGCGAAGGCGAGCCCGTCGATCTCGACCGCCGGCGGCCCGGTGCCGGCCGGCCCGCCCGACCTCGCCGACCCGGGTGACACAGCCGACCTGGGCGGCTCCTCGCCGGATGTCACAGCGCGCTCAGGCCGGTGCCGCGGGCGGTCACGGCGACAGCCGCGCCGAGCACGACCAGGCCACCGGCGAGCGTCCACTGGACCGGCCTCGGGGCGGCGGTGGGCAGCGCGCCGGGCAGGGTGCCCGAGTAGCCGCGGGCGAGCATCGCCAGGTGAACCCGCTCCCCGCGCTCGTACGACCGGATGAACAGGGTGCCGAGCGAGGCGGCGAGCACCCCGGTCGCCCGCAGCGAGCGGGGCTCGTGCCCGCGGGACCGGCGGGCCACCGCCATCCGCTGCATCTGGTCGACGACGAGGCCCGCATACCGGATCATGAACGAGGCGACCGCGATGATCACGGGTGGCAGCCGCAGTCGTTCCAGGCCGACGAGCAGGTCACGAGCGGGTGTGGTGGCGGCAAGCACGATGACGGTCATCAGCCCGAGCGTAGCCCGCGCCAGCAGGCCGAACGCCTGTTCCAGGCCGGGCCGCGAGAGCCCGGCGCCCAGCACCTCGACGCGCGGGCCCGGGACGACGAACGGCAGCGCTGCGGCGAAGGCGAGGAACGGCAGCTCCAGCGCGAGCCTGCGGATCACGAGCAGTGCGCGCAGGCGCGCCACCGCGCACAGGGTGACCAGCACCAGCAGATGGGCCCCGAAGGCCCAGCCGGCGGTGACAGGCGTGACCACCACGCAGATCACGTAGCCGAAGGCGGCCACGATCTTGCACTGTGCGGGCATCGCGTGCAGGACACTGTGCCCGGGCTGGTACGGATCAAGGACGTGCACACCACCCATCGCGCGACAGACCCCTACCCCGCCACCGCGGGAACCCCGCTCACGGCCGGGGGCCGGCGCCCGCGGCCTCCATGACCCGGTCGCCCTCGGTCGCGCCGACGCGGGACCGCGTCCGCAGCCGCATGATGCCTCCGACGAAGACCACACCCACGAGGAAGGTGATCGACACCCCGATGACGCCGGCCACTCCCCCCGCGAGCCTCTCGTCGCCGATGCCGGACACCGCGTAGTCCGCCAGCGGCCAGTCCGCGAACGAGTGGTCCTCCGCCTGCTGGATGAACCCCTTGTCCTCGGCGACCTTCTCCAGCCCGTCCGGGTGCGAGCTGGAGTAGCCGGAGACGAAGCCGGCCAGGACGAAGGCCACGAACAGGCCCGCCACGACGAAGACCGTGTTCCGGCGGTGGCGGCGACCCGGACCGGCGCCGTCCTGCGTTGGGGAGGGGGRCACGCTGTGGTCGGCGCTGTTCGGCCTGGTCATGAAACGCTCCTGTCGTCACGGCGGTCAGCCAGCTCGGGCCCACCTGCACCGGCCACCGCGGGTGCCAGGCCCACGGTGCCGGCGGAGGCCACGCCGGCAGCCCCTTGTCCGGTGGGGACCGCAGCACCTGCCGGTTCGAGGCGCCGGACTGTCAGGTCCCGCGCCCGGTGCAGGCCCCGGGCCCCGTACACGAGGTCCGGACGGGTACCGAGGACCAGGCTCACGGTCGCCGCGGTGATAGCGGCCTCGCCGATCCCGATCAGGCAGTGCACACCGATCATCGCGCCGGCGACACCGTCGAGCGGGAGGTCGACCGTTCCGCCGAGCGCGAACTGGAGCACGAAGGCGCCCGCGGCGAGCGGCACCGAGGCGAAGGCTGCGACGGCCGCCGCGATCACCACCGCCGATGCTCGCCGGGGCAGGACCCGTCTGGCCAGGGCGAACAACCCATAGCCGCCGACGGCGCCTACCAGCGCCATGTTCGTGATGTTGAGCCCGAGTGCGGTGAGGCCTCCGTCGGCGAACAGCGCCTGCACGCCCAGCACCACCGCGATCCCGATCGCGCCCAGCCAGGGCCCCACCAGCACGGCGGCGAGGACACCGCCGAGCAGGTGCCCGCTGGTGCCCATGGCTACCGGGAAGTTCAGCATCTGGCCCGCGAAGACGAAGGCGGCGACGAGGCCGGCGAGCGGGGTGAGCTGATCCGCGTTCTCCTCGCCGGCCCGTTTCACGGCGTAGCCGACCCCGGCCACGGCGACGACACCGAAGGCCGCGGACGTCGGGGCATCGATGAACCCGTCCGGGATGTGCATGATTTCCCCTCCCACACGGCGTCTCACCCACGGCGAGGTACCTCGTTCGACCAGCGGCGCGGGCACGCCATTGTCGCTAAGAATACGCATCTGCGACTGATTTGCAGAAAAAAGCGCCGATCCCGCCGCGGGCGGCAGTCCCGGCCGTCTGACACGGATGTCAGGCGCGAACCTCGGACACGGACAGTGGTCACTGGCGGCAGCGAACACCACTCATTCGCGCCACGCAGCCGCAACGTGATACTCCGAGTTATCAACTCACTATGATTAGCGATCATCTCGTGGCGATGGAGCCGCCTACCCGGAGACATCAGCCACCCGGAAAGACCACATCATCAGGAGTCGCTCGCGCGCCCGTCGCGAGCAGAATCCGACCATCCCACCGCGCGCCCGCGCCAGTCCGGACGAGGTGAGGCCATGAAGACCATCGCGGTGATCATCCACCGGGAGACGGTGGGCCGGACGGCGGATCTCGCGACCCATCTGGACATGTCCGCGCATCTCGACCAGGTCACCGTGGTGGCCAACGATCTCTCCGAGCGCCCGGCCGGGCTGCCGGCGGGCGTGAGCTGGCTCGTCCCGCCGCGGGACCTCGGGCGCGGCGGCGCCTTCCGGCACGCGGTCGCGGCGATGCCGGCGGCGGCCGCCTACCTGCTGGTCGAGAACAACGTGCGGATCGACGACGCAACCATCGGTGCCTGCCTGGAACTGCTCGCCGGCGCGAACATCGGGGTGGTGGCCCCCACCCTCGTGGACGAGGCCGGGGCCCGGTCCCTGCCGGCCCGGCCGACGCGCTATCTCGTCCTGCCCCGGATCCTGGGGAACGCCCCGACGGACCGCCCCAGCGAGGCCAACTGGGTAAGCGGAGCGGTGATGTTCGTCAAGGCCGAGTGCCACCAGCGGGTGGCAATGGACGGCCGCTATTTTCGCGGCCTGGAGGACATCGACTTCTGCTACCGGGTCCGCGACGCGGGTTGGAGCGTCGTGGTCTGCCCCAGGACGGCCTGGAGGTCGGGCGCGGACCCCGACCCGGGCGTCCTGCGCGGCTACTACGAGGTGCGTAACCGCCTGTGGCTCACCCGGGTCCGCGGCTGGCGGGGGCGCACAGCCGCGGCGGCGCTGTGGACGCTCACCGTGAGCCTGCCGCATGCGATCGCCTGCAGCCGCCGATCGGAGGACCACCGGCCCGGGCACACCGAGGGCCAGCGCCCCGACCGCGAGCAGGCCGGTCGCGAGCAGGCCGGTCGCCGACAGCACCCAGCCGGTCGGCTCGTGCTGCGCGGCCTGCTGGACGGCCTCGGGCCGCTGCCTCCGAGCGGGGACCCACGGCCGGACGAACCGCGGACCGCCTGGTGGACGGCGCCSGGGCCGCGATCAGTGGCTGGCCGTCGCGGCTGATCCGCCCGGCACCGGGCTGCCCGCCGCGGCCGCAGGCTCGGCGGCGCGGGGTGCCGGCGAAGAGGCGCAGGTGGGTGTGGAGGGAGACGGGGCGTCGCGCACCACCGCCAGCTGCCGCGAGAACCCGACCAGGGCTGACACGGCCACGCATCACTACAACTACGGAGAGACTAACTACTATCACTTTCCGTGCCCCTACCTCGCAGATCGCCCGCCCCGACCGCCCCGACCGCGACCGCGACCGCCCAGGATGAGGCCGCCCCGCGGGTGCTCCTGCTGCACACCACCGAACCCCCACCGGACGCCGCGCGCAGGCTCACGGCCATCGCCGCGAGCCTGCGGGCCGGCGGCGCCGAGGTCATCCAGCTCACGACCGGCGGGCGGGACGGACAGCACGCACGCACCGGACACGTCGAGCAGACGGGGCACACCGCGCAGGCCCAGCCGGCCGGGCCCCCGGCGGCAGCCACGACAGCGGCCCGGCTGCTGCGCCGGGCAGGTCGGCCGGGTGCCGACCTGATGTCCCGGGCCCGCACGGCCTGGACGTCCGCCGCGGGAGCACGGGTGCTGGGGCCTCTGGACAGCGTGGTGGCCGGGCAGGTCGACCTGGCACCGGCCGGGGCAGCCGCCGCCCGGCTCACCGGCGCAGGCCGGGTGCCCGTCCTCTTCCACGGCGTCGACATGTGGACGATGCGCCCACATCTGCGCCTTCTCCTCCGCCACGACCCCCTGCTCTACCCGGTGACATCCAGCTCGTTCAGCGCGGGGGCGCTGTCACCGGTACGAATGGGAGCGATCATCCCGCCAGGTCTGGAGCACCGGTGGCGCGAGACCCTGCTCGCCGAGGCCGCGCGCCGCCGGCCGCTGCCGCCGATGCCCACGGTCCTGAGCGTCTTCCCGCTCGGTGACTGGGAGTCCAAGGGGCTGACCACCCTGGTCGACGCACTCGACAGCGCGGCCGCCGTGCTCGGGCCAGTGCGGCTGGTGATCGCGGGAGCCGGGCCGGCCCCCGGGGCGCTGCACTCCATCGTCGCCGCACGCAAGCACACGGCGCTGTCCGAGGACCCCGGCGACGCGGCCCTCGCCCGGCTGTACGCGACCGCTGACCTGTTCGCGTTGTGCACCCGAACCCGCACCAGGCCGCCGGTGAGCGGCGAGGCGCACCCGACCGCGCTGCTGGAGGCGCAGCTCGCGGGCTGTGCGGTCATCGGCCCCGCCCAGGGCGGGTCACCGGACGCATACCAGCGGGGTGCCACCGGATGGACCCCGTCCGACGAGTCGGTGCCGGCGTTGGCCCACATCCTGGAGGATCTGCTCGCGGACCGTGCGCGGCTGGCCCGCGCCGGCCGACTGGCCAGCGACTGGGCACGGAGTGTCACCGACCCCGACGATCACATCCGGGCCGTCTTCGCCGCCCTGCTCGGACGTCAGCCACAGCCGCGCACCGACAGCGAAGCCGCAGGCCAGGAACTCACCGGCCCGCCTGCCCCCCGCTCCCCGGAATCTCCCGCGCCCCACGGGTCCCGGGGGCCGGCCGAGGAGGCCCCGGCCGGCCGCTCCTGATCAGGCCTGGGCCGCGGCCTGCCGGACGAGCTCCGGCACCCGCGGGAACACGGCCTGCTCGTAGCGGCGGATCGCGACCAGCAGCCAGCTGCCCGCCGCGTCCGCCGGGGCCTGTCCGGCAGCCGGACGGCCGTCGAGGTTCTGCAGCCGGACGTCGCCGAACCCGGCCAGCTCGACCAGTTCGACCAGGTGGCCTGCTTCACGCGGGTGGTGTTCCGGGAGGTACCTGCCCTGCGGGCGCGCCCCCGGTGCTGCGGACGGGAGCGGGGGTACGGGCGGCGTGGATGCTGGCCGCGTTGTCGGTGGCCGCGTTGTCGGTGGCTGCGGGCGGCTGCCGGCGGGGCCCGACACGCTCGCCCGGAGGACAAGGCACCCGCCGGGACGCAGGCTTGTCCACACCGACGCCAGCAGGGCGGAAAGATCCTCATCGTCCAGCTGTGTGGCGAGGGTGAGGGAGACCGCGATGTCGACCCGGCGGCCGGATCCGAAGAACTCCCGGGGAGTCCGGTAGTCGATGTTCACCGCATGGTTGAGGACGCGCGCGCAGGCGAGGACACCACGCGAGACATCCACCGCCTCGACCGACCAGACCCGGCCGGCCACCGCGCGCGCCAGGTAGCCGGGGCCGCAGCCGACCTCGAGCAGGTCCTGCTCGGGCGCCAGGTACGGCTCGAGCACATCCCGGACGAACATGTCGTGGGCACCGCGGTCGCGGTGCGCGGACCGGTCCGGGCGCTGGCCGCGGGGGTGGTGGGCGGCGAGGCCCACCAGCCGCAGGGCGAGACCTGGCCGCCGCGGAGCGGGCGTCACGGTGAGGAGCAGGCGGACCCACCTGGCACCGAGGAAGGTCCGCCCGCCGGTTACCGCGAGAAGCAGTGATCGGAGATAGGAGACGCGCAGGTGTGCCGCACGATCACCGTCAGTAGGCTGCAGGTCGCCGTCGCTGTCAGGGAGTCCGGGAGCCACAGGTCCTTCCGGACTGCCTGACCGCTGCCTCACAGGGTCCGACCCTGACAGGACGGACACATGAAGTCAACGAACAACTACAGCGAGTTTGACTACTCCAGGTAGTCGCGGAGCTTCTGCGACCGAGAGGGGTGGCGAAGCTTGGACAGGGTCTTCGACTCGATCTGCCGGATGCGCTCCCGGGTCACGCCGAACTCGCGGCCGACCTCCTCCAGCGTCCGCGGATGGCCGTCGGTGAGGCCGAAGCGGAGCTGGATCACCTTCTTCTCCCGGTCGGAGAGCGTGTGCAGGACGGAGTCCAGCTGCTCCTGCAGGAGGATGAAGCTGGCGGCGTCCACCGGCACGACCGCGTCGCAGTCCTCGATGAAGTCGCCGAGGTGGGAGTCCTCCTCCTCACCGATCGGCGTCTCCAGCGAGACCGGCTCCTGGGACACCTTCAGGATCTCCCGGACCTTGTCCGGGGTGAGGTCCATCTCCTTGGCGATCTCCTCCGGGCTGGGCTCCCGGCCCAGGTCCTGCAGGAGCTGCCGCTGGATGCGGATCAGCTTGTTGATCGTCTCGACCATGTGCACCGGGATGCGGATCGTCCGGGCCTGGTCCGCGATCGCGCGGGTGATGGCCTGGCGGATCCACCAGGTGGCATAGGTGGAGAACTTGTAGCCCTTGGTGTAGTCGAACTTCTCGACCGCCCGGATGAGCCCGAGATTGCCTTCCTGGATGAGGTCCAGGAACAGCATGCCGCGCCCGACGTACCGCTTCGCGATCGAGACGACGAGCCGGAGGTTCGCCTCGACGAGCTTGCGCTTGGCGATCTGCCCGTCCCGCTCGATGGCCTCCAGGTCACGGCGCATCTGCGGGGAGGTCTTCTTCGTCGCCACCGCGAGCTTCTCGGAGGCGAAAAGGCCGGCCTCGATCCGCTTGGCGAGGTCGACCTCCTCCTCCGCGGTCAGCAGCGGGACCTTGCCGATCTCCTTCAGGTACATCCGTACCGGGTCGGAGGTCGGGGCCTTGAGCGCGAGCTCCTCCTCCTCCCGACGCCGACGGGCCAGCAGGTCCGCCTCGTCGGCGTTCTCGCCCCCCGCCTCGAGGACCTCGATGCCCTCGTCATTGAGCACCTGCAGGACGGTCTCGGCCTGCTYAGGGGGCAACTCGGCCGCCTGGATAGCGACCGTGACGTCCTCAGTGGTGAGGAAACCGATCTCCTTGCCACGGGTGATGAGGTCCTTGACCTCGTCCACCTGGGCCTCGCGGGGTAGGACGGTAGGACTCATGGGCGGAATCTCGTCACTTCCTTCTCGGGATCGACCCAGGTTACGCGGCACCTACGCCCCGCTCCCGGAGTTGGAGCTTGTGCTGTTCCAAAGCAATCAGCTCACCGAACGCACGGTTGAAGGCATCAGTGTCGGATGTCGGGTTGAGCCGCTGTACCTGCGACTTCACTTCCCTGATCCGACGGGTCACATGCAGCTCCTGAACACGCGACATCTGTTCGTCGACGTAGCGGTCATCCACATCGTGGTCGCACAGCACTCCCTCGACCGCGAGCGCGAGGACGAACCGCCGCAGCTCCTCGTCCGGAATCACGTCCACGACCGCACCGGCCCAGCCGAACGGGTCACCGGCCGCGTACAGCCCCGCGCACACCCCACCCGCGGCGGCGATCGCCTCGCGGACCGCGCGATGCGCGGGAACAGTGAACAGCTCGGCGGCGAGCGTGTCGAACAGCGGGCCGRCCAACCCCGGGTACTGCAGGGCGAGCTTGAGAGTCTCCCGCTCGACGATGACGGCCGCCTCGTCCGGCGCGGCCTCGAGCTGCCTGCGCCCCGCCGGGCGCGCCCCGCCACCACCGCCGGCACCCGGGGCACCACTCTGGCCGCCCGTGGCCACGGCACCGCTCGCGCCGGAGGGCCTGGCCACGGCACCGCCGCCGACCGGAGCCTTCGAGCGGTGCTGCCCGACCCGGTCGACCACGAACCGTTCGTCCAGGAAACCGAGCCAGCGGTCCAGGTTCACCGCGTAGCGGTGCCGGATACCGGTGTCCTTGAGCCGGTTCACCAGCGGCGCAGCGGCGTCCAGCGCGGCGAGGCGGCCCTCGGTGGTGTTCAGGTCGTAGCGGTCGATCACGCCGCGGATCGCGAACTCGAACAGCGGCTGCCGGCTGGCCACGAGGTCGCGCACCGCCGCGTCGCCATGCTGCGTCCACAGGTCGCACGGGTCGAGCCCGTCCGGTTGTACCGCGACGTAGGTCTGGGTGACGAACCGCTCCTCGTACTCGAAGGCCCGCATGGCGGCGGCCTGCCCGGCCTTGTCCCCGTCGAAGGTGAAGATCACTTCGCCGGGGCGGGAGTCCGAGTCCATCAACAGCCGGCGCACGATGGCGACGTGGTCGCCGCCGAAGGACGTCCCGCAGCTCGCGACGGCCGTGGTGACGCCCGACAGATGACAGGCCATGACGTCGGTGTACCCCTCGACGACCACCACCTGGTAACGGCGGGCGATGTCACGCCGCGCCAGGTCGGCACCGTAGAGAAGCTTCGCCTTCTTGAACAGGGGCGTCTCCGCCGTGTTGAGGTACTTCGGCCCGGCGTCGGGACCGTCGGCGAGGCGCCGGCCACCGAAGCCGACGACCTCACCGCCGAGATCACGAATGGGCCACAGCAGCCGGTGGTGGAACCGGTCGATGAGCCCGCCGCGCCCGCCGCGCTTGGCAAGACCGGCCAGCTCCAGCTCCTCGGCCGTGAAGCGGCGCGCGAGCAGGTGCCGGGTCAGCTCGTCCCAGGACGCGGGCGCATAGCCGAGGCCGAACCGCTCCGCCGCCGACCGATCGAAGCCGCGGGAGGTGAGGAACTCCCAGCCGGCGCGCGCATCCGGAGCGGAGTAGAGCTGCTCGGTGTAGAACTCGGCTGCCAGCCGGTGGGCCTCCAGCAGGCGCTGCCGCTGGCTCGTCACCGCCCGGCTGGTGGTGCCCCCGCCCTCGTAGGTCAGAGTGATCCCGGCCCGGCGGGCGAGGCGCTCGACCGCCTCCGGGAAGCTGAGACCGTCGATCTTGCGGACGAAGGCGTAGAYGTCGCCGCCCTCGTTGCAGCCGAAGCAGTGGAAGAACCCGACCGAGGGCCGCACGTTGAACGACGGCGACTTCTCGTCGTGGAAGGGACACAGCCCGACCAGGCTGCCACCGCCGACCGGGCGGAGCTGGACATGGTCGCCGATGACGTCCGCGATGTCCGACCGCTCCCGTACGAGAGCTATGTCAGCGTCGCGGATGCGCCCGGCCACCGAATCCCTCCCTGGTCACGTCCGGCGGGCCCGCCATCGCGGGCTCCGATGTCACTGGATAGACGGCGCCACCCCGCCTGGGGTTGCGCACCGCGGGTATCTCGTGTCCGGTCACCTGGTACGACGCGGCCAGCGGCTCGGCCCACCCGGGGCGCCCTCGCCGCCGACCGGACGGAACCGCTGATGACGTCGGTGTCAACGGTCCTTTCGCGTGATGGTACTTGTCATCCGACCGACAGTGTCGATCATGCCACGCGCGGAGCCGGGAGCGACCGCCCCTCGCCCCGACAGACCGCGCCGTCCGGGTCGCACCGCCCGAGCCGCGCCGCGGGACGACGTCCGACACTGTCCGGCACACCCTCGCGGAGACCATGATGCGACACAGGCCACATCGGAAGCCACCGACGAACCACGCTCATCACTCCAGTGTCGCGCCACGACCCCATCCCATCCCAAACGCAGCCGGYAGCGATCACAGCGTACGTCGTTTTTCGCTGGTCACAGCGCCCTCTGCGGTGGCCGGCCCGTCAGTGCCCCACTCCGGGGGCCCGCGGGCCCCCGGAGTGGGGCACGCGAGGGGAACCACCCAACGGGTTGACGACCTGTGTTCTCCCACTGTGCGGACGACACGCCGGTGAGCGCGGGACGAACCAGACCCGTTCGAGGGTGTTCAGTCTCTCGCCCAGAGTGAGATTCCGGTCATTGGGGCAGGTCACAGGCCCGTGTCAGCGGGGTCATACCACTCACTGACCACGAAGCTGAGCGTATCGAGGCGATTCTCGTACCTACGTCGATCGCAACAACGATACTTTGGGCGCACCCCGTTCCCCCAACTCGGCCCGGAGGCCCGCCGTGGACAAGATCGTCAAGTACGGTGCGATCGCGTTCCTCATCTTTTTCATCGTCACCGCACCGGACAGCGCCGCGAGCATCATCGACCGGGTGTTCGGGTGGCTTGAGGACATCGGGAACGGAGCGTCCGAGTTCGTGACAGACACAGCCCTGTGATCCGACCCCTCCCCGGCCCGGCGTCTGCGACACTTCGATCGTGGTGAGACTCCAGCTTCCAGACCCAGCGCTGCGGGACACCAAGTACCTCGCGTCCCAGGAGCGCCTGGTCATGATGGTGCGGCTGCACTGGGCCATCATGCTGCCGGTCCTCCTGCAGACACTGGGCGCGGCGCTGCTCGCCCTCGCCGTGAACGTCCTCCTGACCTTGGAGGACATCGATACGGGCCCCATCACCACACTGCTGTGGTGGTTCGCGCTCTTCATGATCCTCCGAATGCTCTGGAAGATCGCGGACTGGCACTTCGACCACCTGATGATCACGGACAAGCGTCTGCTGAAGGTGTCGGGCATCTTCTTCCGCAAGGTCCAGACGATGCCACTGTCGAAGATCACCGATCTCACCTACAACCGGGACCCGCTCGGGCGGCTCCTCGGGTACGGCGAGTTCGTCGTCGAGTCAGCCGGCCAGGACCAGGCTCTCTCGAAGATCAGTTTCCTTCCCCGGCCGGACCGGCTCTACCTCACCCTGGTCGACATGACCTTCGGTGGCGGCCCGTCCCCGGCCGGCGACGACTGACCCCTCGCGGTCAGCCGCCGCCCTCGCCCCGCCTCCGGGCCAGCCCTCGTGTCCGAGGGCCGGCCTCCTGCGTGCGCCGAGCCCCTCGTCCCCGACCGGCCGAGGGGCTGGCCGCGCACGCAGAAAAGCCCCGCCTGGCACGGCGGGGCTCTCATGGAGCTTTCATGGGACTGGAGACAGGAAGGGGTCGGCTGTCACGGGCCTGGCCCCGTCGGCGCACCCACGAGGGCGCGCCGACGGGTCGCTGCTCAGCGAAGCAGACCGCGCGCGGCCTCGACGATGTGCGGAGTCGAGATGCCGGCGAAGTCCAGCAGCTCGTCGGGAGTACCGGACCCGGGCAGTTCGGTGACCGACAGGTGGGCGAGCCGCACGGAGACGTCGCCGTCCCGCAGGGCGCTGGCGAGCCCCTCCAGCACGGCGCCGCCGATGCCGCCCTCGGCATAGTGGTCCTCGGCGACGACCAGGCGGCCGCCGGTCGCCCGCGCGGCCTCGGCCAGGGTCGCGGCGTCGACCGGCTTGATCGAGTACAGGTCGATCACCCGGGCCGACACACCCTCACCGGCGAGGACGTCCGCCGCGGCCAGGCAGTGGTGCAGGGTGACGCCGGCGCCGATCAGCGTGACGGTGTCGGCGTCCGAGCTGCGCAGGACCTTGGAGCCGCCCGGCGCGAACTGCTCGTCGGGCCCGTAGAGGACCGGGTAGGCACCGCGGGTGGTCCGCAGGTAGCTGACACCGCGCAGGCCGGCCATGACCTCGACCAGCTTCGCGGTGGACGTCGCGTCGCTCGGGTACAGCACGGTCGACCCGCCGACCGCCCGCATCATCGCGAGATCCTCGAGCGCCATCTGGGACGGCCCGTCGGCGCCGATCTCCACGCCGGCGTGCGACCCGGAAAGCCGGATGTCGGACTGCGAGATGGCCGCCATCCGGATGAAGTCGTACGCCCGGGACAGGAACGCCGCGAAGGTCGAGGCGAACGGCACGTAGCCGCGCACCGACAGCCCGACCGCCGCGGCGACCAGCTGCTGCTCGGCGATGAAGATCTCGAAGAACCGGTCCGGATGGGCCTTGGTGAAGTCCTCGGCGTAGGTCGAGTTGCTGACCTCCGCGTCCAGGGCCACCACGTCCGTCCACGCCCCGATCGCGGCCAGGGCCTGGCCGTAGGCCCGCCGGCTGGCGACCTTGGCACCGAGCTCGTAGGTCGGCAGCGTGAACGCCGGGCGGGCCTGGTGCTCCGGCCGCGCCAGGTCGGCGGGCGGCACCGGGCCGCGCACGCGCAGGTTGCGCTCGCCGCCCAGCTCGACGATCGCCCGCTCGGCCATGTCGCCGGTCAGCGGCTTGCCGTGCCAGCCCTCGACGTCGGCGACCTCGGAGAAGCCCTCTCCCTTGCGGGTGCGGGCCAGGATCACGGTGGGCCGCGCCGCGTCCTCGGCGTCGGCGAGGGCGGCGTCGATCGCACCCAGGTCATGGCCGTCGACCACGAGGGCGCGGGCACCGAAGGCCTCGACCCGGCGGGCGTAGGCGGCCATGTCCCAGCCGAGCTCCGTCGGCCCACGCTGGCCGAGCCGGTTGACGTCCACGATGGCGATCAGGTTCGACAGGCCATAGAAGGAGGCCTTGTCCAGCGCCTCCCACATCGAGCCCTCGGCCATCTCGCTGTCGCCGCAGACCACCCAGACCCGATAGGGCGTCTTGTCCAGGAACTTGCCGGCGAGCGCGACCCCGACGGCGTCCGGCAGGCCCTGGCCCAGCGACCCGGTCGCGACGTCCACCCACGGCAGCACCGGCGTCGGATGACCCTGCAGACGGTGGCCGAACCGGCGGTACCCGGTCATGAGCTCCTCGTCGGAGACCACACCGACGGCCTTGAACATCGAGTAGATCAGGGGCGACGCGTGCCCCTTGGAGAAGATCAGGTGGTCGTTCGCGGGATCGTCGGGGTTGTCCCAGTCGTAGCGGAGGTGCCGCGTGAGCAGCACAGCCATGACATCCGCGGCGGACATGGAAGATGTCGGATGGCCGGAGCCCGCCGAGGTGCTGCTGCGTACCGAGTCGACGCGCAGCTGCTGCGCGAGTTCCCGAACCGTCTCCAGGTCGGCGACTCCAACCACTTCGGACACGGGAGTTGCCACACCAGTCTCCTTCGTCAGCATTGTGCTGGTCTTCGGTCGTCCTGGTCGGGCCGGTGAGGCCAGCCGGCGCCGCCGGCTGACACCGCAGCCGTCGTGACGCGGCCCCACGCAGGTCGAGTGTCGTCTGTGCCGCGGGCCGGCCGACCCGGCGTCTGACGCCTGTCGCACTACCCCGTCACTCCGCGACCCGAACCGTACCAGCACGCAGGGCCTGTCACACCAGCGGAAAGCCGGCCTTCGTCACACCGGCGACACCCCGGCGGCACCCGGCCGGAGGTCGAACGCCCCGTCGGGCCCGGGTCCGGTGGCCCCGGGTGGCGGTGATCACCACCGGCGGCGCGTGCCGTCGCCTGGACGGGGGTGCCAGGCCGCGGGGTCAGACGGCCGGAGTATGGGCCCCGGCCGGGGAGGCTCGGTGGAACAGCTGGTAGAAGCGGTAGCCGATGCCCTCGCGGAGGATGTAGCGGACCTGGGTCCCGAAGCCGCGGTTCGCCGGGCCCTTCGTCGCCGGGGATGTCACCGCCTCGATCCCCAAATCCGTCGCGATCGCGCGGGAGCGCAGGCTGTGCCAGCGGTCGGTCACCACCACCGCGGACCTCCACTGCCGGCTGTCCATCAGGCCGGCCACCGCGGTCAGCGACGACAGCGTGTCCCGGCCCTGCGGGACAGCCATCACGGCACCCGCCGGCACGCCGTGGTCACGCAGGTAGGCCGCGGCGGCCTCCGCCTCGGTGAACCGGTCGCCCGGCTGGTTGCCCCCCACGGTGATCACCCGGGGCGCGACGCCGGCCCGGTAGAGCTCCAGTGCGTGGTCCAGCCGGGCCGCGAGAATCGCCGACGGGCGGCCGTCGTACTGCGAGGCGCCCAGCACGATCAGCGCGTCGGAGGCCCGACGGTCATCGTCCCGACCGACCCACCACACGTTCCCGAAGGTCGCGGCAGATCCGACGACCAGCAGCATGACGATCATCAGGACGACCCGCAGGGTCCAACGCCACCAGGGCACCCGGAACCAGGACGCCGAGGGCGGACGGGGCAGAAACCGCCGAGGGGACAGGTCCACGCGATGTCACGTTAGCCGCAACGGACCTGTTCAAACCCCCCGGCCGCATCCTGCGCCCTCAGGTGCCGTCGGCAGCCCTCGCCGGCGTGATCGGGAGAGTACCGAGCGCGTCCCAGTCGAGTACCTCGGCGGCGACGTCGCGGATCTCGGCGAGCAGCCCGAGCCGGGCCGCCCGCACGGCCGGGTCGTCGGCCATCACCATGACGGCGTCGAAGAACGCGTCGACCGCCGCCGGCAGCTGGCCCGCCACGGCGACGAAGTCCGCGAGCTCCGGCGCCCGCCCGGAGCTGCGCACGACCAGCTGCCGGGAGAGCTCGGTGGCGGCCTGCGCGAGCCGGTGATCCGCCGGGTCGACGAGATCGCCGATCACGATGCCCGGGGTGGCCTCGGCCGGGACGATCCGGCGGACCCGACCGACCGCGGCGGCGAGCCGGGCGAAGGCCGGGCTTTCCACCAGGGTGCGCAGCTCACGCAGGGTCGAGGCCGCGCGAGCCGGCCGCCCGGTCAGCGGGCGCAGCGCGCCGACCAGCCGGTGGTCGGCGCCGGCGTCCAGCAGCTGCTGGGTGAAGCGGGCGCGCACGAACGCGTCCGCCTGCTCCAGGGCGGTCTCCGACACGGGCACCGGGAGGAGCTTCGCCGCCTCGGCCAGCATGTCCGCCACGGTGAGACCCGCGAACTCGGGACGCCCCGCCAGGATCGCGGTGACACCGAGCGCGGCCCGGCGCAGCCCGAACTGGTCCGAGCTGCCGGTCGGCGCCGCGTCGAGCGCGAACAGCCCGGTGAGCAGGTCGAGCCGGTCGGCGAGGGCGAGCAGCGCACCGGGGACGGTCTGCGCCACGGCCCCGCCGGCGCGGCGCGGCAGTTCCATCTCGTACAGCGCCACCGCGACGGCCTCGGGCTCGCCGGCCCGGCGGGCGTACTCGCGGGCCATCGTCCCGGCGAGGCTGGACAGCTCGATCACCATCTGGGTGGCGAGGTCGAACTTGGCCAGCTCACCCGCGCGGTCGAGGGTGGCCCGGTCGAGCGCGGACAGGCCGGTGCCAGCCGAGCTGCCGAGCCGGTCGGCGAGCCGGCCGGCGAGCACGGCGATGCGGTCCGCCCGGTCGGCGACCGAGCCGAGCCGCTGCTCGAAGGTCAGCTTCGCGAGACCCGCCCGGAAGGTCGCCAGGGGCACCTTGAGGTCGGCGTCGAAGAAGAACGCCGCGTCCTCGAACCGGGACCGCAGCACGGCCTCGTTGCCCACGCGGACCAGCGGGACGTCGACCGCTCCGTCCGCCACCGTGACGAAGCACGGCTGCAGCGCCCCGGCCGTGTCCCGCACCGCGAGGTAACGCTGGTGCTTGTGCATCACCGTCGTGAGGATCTCCGGCGGCAGCTCGAGGTAGCGCCGTTCGAAGGAGCCGAGCACCGGGCGCGGGTACTCGACGAGGTTGGTCACCTCGTCGATGACGTCCGCCTCGAGCTCGAGGTCGATCACACCGTGCTGCTCGGCGGCCAGCTTCGCGGCCTCGTCGACGATCAGCTCCCGGCGGGCGGCCGGATCGAGCAGGACGGAGCTGGCGGCGAGCAGCTCGGCGTAGCCGTCGGCGCCGCGCACCTCGATCGGCGGCGACCCGGCACGCCGGTGGCCGCGCGACGTCGTGCCGGCCGCCAGCGTGGACACGGCGACCGGTACGACCGATCCGCCGAGCAACGCCACCACCCAGCGCACCGGGCGGCTGAAGGAGAGCTCGGGGTCGTTCCAGCGCATGTTCCGCTCGGACCGCAGACCGGTCAGGACGGCGCCGAGCACCTCGGCCAGGACCTCGACCGCCGGCCGGCCGGTGTCGGTGCGTACCAGGGCGACATGCTCGACGCCGCGGTGCTCGACGACGGTCAGGTCGGCCACCGCGGCGCCCTGACCGCGCACGAACCCGGTTGCCGCCTTCGTCGGCTCGCCCTGCGCGTCGTAGGCCGCCGAACGGCGCGGGCCCCGCACGACCTGCTCGACGTCGGGCTCCCGGGCGGCGACCTCCTCGACGACGGCGACGATGCGCCGCGGGGTCCCCCGCACCAGCACGGAGCCGTGTGCGAGGCGGGTGCCCGCCAGCCGCTCGACCAGTGCGGCCCGGACAGCCTCGGTCTGGCGGCCGACCTCCGCGGCGGGCAGCTCCTCCGTGCCGATCTCGAACAGCAGTGTCGCCGGCCCGGACGGCACCGCCGCCGGGTCCACGGCGGCGGGAACGGCCGGCGCCGGCCGGGGAGTCTCCCCCAGCGGACTGCCCAGCTCGACCCGCCGGTCCCGCCAGAGCGTGGCGACCTCGCGGGACATCCCCCGCATCTGGGCGAACGAGGCCGCCCGCTCGGTGGTGGAGACCGCGCCGCGGGAGTCCAGGATGTTGAACGCGTGCGAGCACTTCAGCACGTACGAGTGGGCCGGGACCGGCAGCCGGGCGTCGAGCAGCCGGCGGGCCTCCGCGGCGAACTCGCCGTACATCCGGCGGACCGCGTCGATGTCGGCCTCGTCCAGGTAGTACCGCGACATCTCGAACTCGGCCTGGCCGAACACCTCGCCGTACGAGACCCCGGGGGCGTAGGCGATCTCGGTGAAGTGCCGGACCTCCTGCAGCGCCATCATGATGCGCTCGATGCCGTAGGTGATCTCGACGCTCACCGGGTCCAGCGACTGGCCGCCGGCCTGCTGGAAGTAGGTGAACTGGGTGATCTCCTGCCCGTCCAGCCACACCTCCCAGCCGAGGCCCCAGGCGCCCAGGGCCGGCGAGGTCCAGTTGTCCTCGACGAAGCGGACGTCGTGTGCCTCGGTGTCGACGCCCAGCGCGCGCAGGCTGCCCAGGTACAGCTCCTGCGGGTCGCCCGGATCCGGCTTGAGGATCACCTGGAACTGGGTGTGGGTCTGGAGCCGGTTCGGGTTGAAGCCGTAGCGCGAGTCGTCCGGGCGCACCGAGGGCTCCACGTAGGCCACCCGCCACGGCTCGCCGCCCAGTACCCGCAGGATGGTCGCCGGGTTGTAGGTACCGGCACCGACCTCGGTGTTGAACGGCTGCACGATCATGCAGCCACGCTCGGTCCAGTAGCGGGTCAACGTCAGCAGGGCGTCCTGCATGGTCAGCATCGGGGCAGCCTCGGCAGCTCGTGATCGGGTGTTACCCCGCCGAGGCTACCGGGTGGCGGTGCCGCTACCGCCCGCCCAGCCTCCACACGCCGGCCCCGATCCCGGGAGCCGCACTCCCCGGTGCCCCGCTCCCGGGTGCTGCCCTCCCGGCGCTCCCCGGTGCCGTGTCCTCCCTCGAGCCGGTGCCCGGCGCGGCGGTGTCCGCGTCGGGCGCGCGGGCCGACCCGTGCGAGAGCGCGGGCCCGCCCGTCTCGCGTTCGTGCAGCACCTCGAAGGCACCCGGGGCGTCCTGCGCCCAGCCCAGCAGCGGCGTCAGCTCACACCGGACGTCGAACCCGGACAGCGCCCGCCGCCAGGCCCCCGGACCGGACCACTCCGTGACCAGCAGCCAGGCAGCCGGCTCGTCGACGGCCCGACCGACCCGGCCCGATCGGAAGCCGCGCTGTGCGGCCAGCGCGGCCAGCACCCGCTCCCCGGCCGCGGCGAAGCCGGCCCGTTCCGGTTCGGGCACGTCGAACCGGAGGACCGCCACCACCGGCGCGCCGAGCCCGCCGGTGGTCGCCGGCGGGCGGGCAGCCTCGCGCTCAGGCACGGTGGGCGACGATGCCGCCGTAGCGACGGTCCCGACGGGCGTACTCCTCGCAGGCCAGCCACAGGTCGCGGCGGTCGAAATCAGGCCACAGGGTGGGCACGAACGAGAACTCCGCATAGGCCGCCTGCCAGAGCAGGAAGTTGCTCAGCCGCTGCTCCCCCGAGGTCCGGATCAGCAGGTCGACATCCGGCATGTCGGGCTCGTCCAGGTAGCGCGCGATGGTCTCCTCGTTGATGCGCTCCGGGCGCAGCAGGCCGGCGCGCACGTCGCGGGCGATCGCCGCGGCGGCGTCCGCGAGTTCCGCGCGCCCCCCGTAGTTCACGCACATCACCAGCGTGAGCCGGTCGTTGTCCCGGGTCCGCTCCTCCGCCGACTCCAGCCGCCGGATGACATTCCCCCACAGCCGTGGCCGCCGGCCGGCCCAGCGCACCCGTACTCCGAGCGAGTGCATGTCCTCGATACGCCGCCCGAACACACCGTCGGTGAAGCGCATCAGAAACGCGACCTCGTCTGGTGAGCGCTTCCAGTTCTCCGTCGAGAAGGCGTACACCGACAGCCAGCGGACACCCATCTCGATGGCGCCCTCGACGCAGTCGAACAGGGCGTCCTCACCGGCCTCGTGGCCCTTGGTACGCGGCAGGCCACGCAGCTTCGCCCAGCGTCCGTTCCCGTCCATGACGATCCCGACATGGCGCGGGACGAGGGCCGGCGGCAAAGCCGGCGGCAGCGCTCCGGACGGATGGGGACGCGGATCGCGGTACCGCCTGCCCACCTCTTCACGCAGGCTCACAGCCGACATCCTCTCGTCCGGGCCGGCGGTTCACCGACCGACCCCCGCCAGCCCGGGGACACCCGGACCACCGGTCTCGCAGCACACATCCCGTCCCGCTCCTCACCCGGTCCCCTCGCCCGCCACGCACGCCTGTGCCCGACCCGGGACACCGCCTCCGCGCCCTCCGGCCACACATGCCCGTGACCCTCACGTCCGTTCAAGATGCGGCAGGGCGCGCAGTGCCCGTTCGAGGTGCCACTGAAGGTAGGCGGCCACGACCCCCCCGGCCTCCCGGCGGGTACGGACGTCCGTCGCCTCCGCACCGTCCCAGTCGCCGTGAAGAAGGTCGGCCAGCAGCCGCACCGCGGCCGGAGACGTCGACGCCGCACCGCGCGGTCGACATTCCGGGCACACTACGCCGCCGCCCGGAACGGACAGCGAGTGGTGCGGTCCGGGCTCGCCACAGAGCGCGCATTCATCGAGGGCCATTCCGTATCCGGAAACCGTGAGTGAGCGCAGCAGGAACGCGTCCAGGACCAGGGACGGCGGCCGCTCACCGGACGCAAGCGTACGCAGGCCGCCGACGAGCAGCAGAAACAGCCTGAAGGCGGGCTGGCGCTCCTCGCTGGTCAGCCGCTCCGCGGTCTCGAGCATCACCGCCGCCGCCGTGTACCGCGCGTACTCCTGCGCGATCGTCGCGCCGTACGGAGCGAGGATGTCTGCCTGGGTGACCGTGTCCAGCGAGCGGCCCTCGTGCAGCTGCAGATCGACATAGGTACCCGGCTCCAGCCGCGCGCCGAAACGCGAGGACGTCTTCCGGACCCCCTTGGCCACCGCCCGGACCCGGCCGTTACGCCGGGTGAGCACGGTCACGATGCGGTCCGCCTCGGCGAAGGGCGCCGTCCGCAGGACGACGCCCTCATCGCGATACACCGGCACGTTCCCATGGTTACATGCCTGCCCGGACGGCCTGGCGGGCCGCCTTCCGTCTCCGGTGCGCGGCGCGCCGACGCCTTCAGAAACCGAGCCGGCGAAGCTGCTTCGGGTCCCGCTGCCAGTCCTTGGCCACCTTGACGTGGAGGTCGAGGTAGATGGGCGTGCCCAGCAGCGCCTCGATCTGGGTGCGGGCCCGGGTGCCGACGTCGCGCAGCCGGGACCCACCGGCGCCGATGATGATCGCCTTCTGGCTGGGCCGCTCGACGAAGACGTTGACATGCACGTCGAGCAGCGGTCGGTCCGCCGGGCGGTCCTCCCGCTGGATCATCTCCTCGACCACGACGGCCAGCGAGTGCGGCAGCTCGTCCCGCACGCCCTCCAGCGCCGCCTCACGGACCAGCTCGGCGACCATGACCTGCTCCGGCTCGTCGGTCAGCTCGCCCTCCGGGTAGAGCCGAGGGCCCTCCGGCAGCCGGGCGACGAGGACGTCGGCGAGTGTGCCGACCTGGAACGACGACACCGCGCTCACCGGCACGATCTCGGCGAAGTCCCCGAGCCCGGTGACCTCGAGCAGCCGGGCGCCCACCCGGTCCGGGTCGCCGACCTTGTCGACCTTGGTGAGGATCGCGACCACCGGGGTGCGCCGGGCCAGCCGGCCCAGCTCCTCGGCGATGAAACGGTCCCCGCGCCCGAGCGGCTCGTCCGCCGGCATACAGAAGCCGATCACGTCGACCTCGGACAGCGTCGCGCGGACGACGTCGTTGAGCCGCTGCCCGAGCAGCGTGCGCGGGCGGTGCAGACCCGGGGTGTCGACCAGGATGAGCTGGGCGTCCGGCCGGTGGATGATGCCGCGGATGGCGTGCCGGGTCGTCTGGGGACGTCCCGAGGTGATCGCCACCTTTGTTCCCACCAGGGCGTTCGTCAGCGTGGACTTGCCCGCGTTGGGACGCCCGACGAGGCAGGCGAAGCCCGAGCGGAAGTCGGTCGCCAGGTCCACTAGCTCGACACCCGATCGCGCGCGACGCCGTCCGGGCCGGCGAGGAACACGGGCACACCCGCACCGAACTCGGCGAGCACCGCCAGGTCGTCGGCACCGATCTCGGCGGAGTCGGTCACCACCGCGACGGCCTCGAAGCGCCGGGCGCCGCTGGACGCCGCCGCCACCACCGCGGCCCGCAGTGCCGACGTCGCGAGCTCGGGCCGGGCGTGCGCGACGGTGGCGGCGGCGTAGGTCCGGCCGTCGGTGTCGCGCACCGCGGCGCCCTCCGCACGCTGCCCGGCCGGTGTGTAGGCGCGCAGCCGTGCGGCGCGGGCCAGCACCACCAGCTTGGTGTCCTCCGCCTCCAGGACGAGCCCGGCCGGGCCGGGAGGGGGGGTCGACGACGTCACGATGTCACCTCTCTGCTTGGGGATCCCGGGCGGTGGCGCCGGGTTTCTCGCCCGCGCCGGCCGGTTCCCCGGTACTGCCGGTGGCCGGCCGATCCGCGCCGTCCCCGCTGCCGTCCTGGCCGCGGGTGGAGGGGGAAAGCCGCTGGACCACGACGGTGCCGATCTGGTTGCGCCGACCGGCGGCCCGCTCGGCGGACAGCCGCAGCCCGGCGATGTCGGCGGTGGCGCCGGGGATGGGCACCCGGCCGAGCACCGTCGCGAGCAGGCCGCCGACCGTCTCGACGTCGTGGGCCTCGGGCACCTCGTCGACGCCGAACAGCTCGGCGAGATCGTCGACGTCGAGGCGGGCCGTGACCCGGGCGGTGTTCTTGTCGAGCCACTCGACCGGCGGCGCGGCGCTGTCGTACTCGTCGGTGATCTCACCGACGATCTCCTCGAGGATGTCCTCGATGGTCACCAGACCGGCGGTGCCGCCGTACTCGTCGATGACGACCGCCATGTGGGTGCGGGAGGCCTGCATCTCGCGCAGCAGGTCGTCGGCGGGCTTGCTCTCCGGGACGAGGGCCGGCGCCCGCATGATCTGCGCGACCCGGCTGTCCTCGGGGCCCTCGCGCTCCCAGCCGACCATGTCCTTGAGGAAGGCGATCCCGACGACGTCGTCCACGTTCTCGCCGATCACCGGGATGCGGGAGAAGCCGCTGCGCAGAGCGAGCGAGATCGCCTGCCGCACCGTCTTGTCGGACTCGATGAAGACCATGTCGGGGCGCGGCACCATGACCTCGCGGACGAGGGTGTCGCCAAGCTCGAACACCGACGCGATCATGTCGCGCTCCGCCGGCTCGATGACGTCGTTCTCCTCGGCGAGGTCGACGAGGTCCCGCAGCTCCGCCTCGGAGGCGAACGGGCCGTCGCGGTAGCCCGGGCCCGGCGTGACGGCGTTGCCGAACGCGATGAGCAGGCGCGGCAGCGGCCCGAAGATCTTCGCCAGCCGGATGGTGAGCCCCGCGGTCGCCAGTGACACCGCCGGGGCATGCTGCCGGCCGAGGGTCCGGAACATCACCCCGACCAGGATGTAGGCGACGAGGGTGGACACCAGCGCGCCGAGCCCGACGGCGGCGAAACCCGCCCCGTAGGCGTGCACGGCCAGCACGGTGATGCACGCGGCAGCCGCCATCTCGCCGACGATCCGCAGTAACAGCAGCAGGGCGAGGAAGCGCCCGGGGTCGGCGACGACCCGGGCGAGGTTCGCGGCACCCGCCTTGCCGGCCCGGGCGAACTCGTCGACGCTGACCCGGGAGACCCGGGTCAGGGCCGCGTCGACCGCGCCGAGCCCCGCCGCGGCGAGTGCGGCGACGGCGGCGATGAAGACGAGCAGGAGATCACCGGATGCCATGACGGACCGGGCCCCTCAGGAGGTGGCGGCGCCGGCCGCGGTGTCCCAGGAGGCCAGCAGGCTGTTCTGGAGCTTCCACATCTCCCGTTCCTCCTCCGGCTCGGCGTGGTCGTAGCCGAGCAGGTGCAGGATGCCGTGCGTGCACAGGACATGCAGCTCGCGCTCCATGTCGTGACCGGCCCCCGCGGCCTGCCGGCGGGCCACCTCCGGACACAGGACGACGTCGCCGAGCAGGGTGGTCGGGTCCTCCTCCACCGACTCCGACCAGGACGRCTCGAACGCCTCGTCCTGGGGGAAGGCCAGCACGTCCGTCGGCCCCTCCTCCCCCATGTACCGGACATGCAGGTCGGTCATCGCGTCGATCTCGACGAGCATCACCGACAGCTCCGCCAGCGGGTTGACCTTCATCGTGTCGAGGACGAACCTGGCGAGCGCGGCCAGCCTGACCTCGTCGAAGTCCGTCACGCCCGACTCGTTGGCGACGAAGACCGCCATCAGACGTCCCCTCCCGCGGCGCTCACCGGCGCTCCCGGCGGGTGGCCCGGGCCGGCCGGGTCTCGGCGGGGGTCGGGCTCGCGGCGTCCCAGCGCGCGTAGGCGTCGACGATGTCGCTCACCAGCCGATGACGGACGACGTCCGTGCTGGTCAGCGCCGCGAAGTGCACGTCACCCACGCCGTCGAGGATCTCGCGGACCACCCGCAGGCCGCTGTGCGTGCCGGAGGGCAGGTCGACCTGCGTGATGTCACCCGTGACGACGATCTTCGAGCCGAAGCCGAGCCTGGTCAGGAACATCTTCATCTGTTCCGGCGAGGTGTTCTGTGCCTCGTCGAGAATGATGAACGCGTCGTTGAGCGTGCGGCCGCGCATGTAGGCCAGCGGCGCGACCTCGATCGTCCCGCTCTGCATGAGGCGCGGGATGGAATCCGGGTCGATCATGTCGTGCAGCGCGTCGTAGAGCGGACGCAGGTAGGGATCGATCTTCTCGAACAGCGTGCCCGGCAGGAAGCCGAGGCGCTCCCCGGCCTCCACTGCCGGCCGGGTGAGGATGATCCTGTTGACCTTCTTCGACTGCAGTGCCTGGACGGCCTTGGCCATCRCCAGATAGGTCTTGCCGGTGCCCGCCGGACCGATCCMGAACACGATGGTGTGCTGGTCGATCGCGTCGACGTAGCGCTTCTGGTTCAGCGTCTTCGGCCGGATCGTCCGGCCACGGTTGGACACGATGTTGAGGGTGAGCACCTCGGCGGGCCGCTCCCCCTCGCCGCTGCGCAGCATCGCCACCGAGTGGTCGACATGCTGCGGGCTCAGCTCGGTTCCGGCGTCCAGCAGCGCGACGAGCTCGGAGAACAACTTGGCGGCGAGCGCGTTCTCCGCCCGATCACCGGTGATCGTGATCTCGTTGCCCCGCACGTGGATGTCGGACGAGAAGGCCTTCTCGATCACGCGCAGCAGCTGGTCCTGATGGCCGAGCAGGCTCACCATGCTGTGCGGGCCGGGGACGACGATGCGCGTGGTGACCCGGGAGTCGGGGGGGGGTTCGGATTCGGGCATGTGTACGGCCGCGCGGGCCGGCGTACCTCTCACTTCAGGACTGGGACGAAGGTCGCCCTCAGACGACGGCGGGGCCCACAGGCGCACTACACCGTGGTGCTCACGACGTCATGGTGGTGCTGTCACATGGTGGTGCCGGTACTCACATGGTGGTGCTGTCACATGGTGGTGCTGGTACATGGCGCTGGTGACAACCCAGTCTATCCGGCCAGGCGGCCGATGTCGGCGAGTACCAGCGCGGCCGCCACGACACCCGCGGTGGACGTCCGCAGCACCGTCGGGCCGAGCCGGCCGGCGATGGCACCGTTGCCCGTGARCGCGGCGAGCTCGTCGTCCGCGACCCCGCCCTCCGGCCCGACGACCAGCAGGATCTCCCGCGGCTCGCCCTCGCGCCCCTGCTCCCGCATATCTTCCTGCTCGCGCACCGGCACGGCGAGGCCGGCCAACGGCGTCGACGCCGTCTCATGCAGGACGACGGTGAGCGCGGAGCGTCGGGCACGCTCGGCGAGCTGCCGGGTCGTCACGAGCCCACCGACCTCCGGCCAGCTGAGCCGGCGGGACTGCTTCGCGGCCTCCCGCGCCGTGCGGCTCCACCGGGCCCGCGACCGTTCACCGCGCTCGCCGTCCCAGCGGACCACGCATCGAGACGCCGCCCACGGCACGATCTCGTCGACGCCGACCTCGGTCATCATCTCGACCGCCAGCTCGCCGCGGTCACCCTTGGCGAGCGCCTGCGCCACGACCAGCCGCGGCGACGGGAGGCCGACCGACCTGCGGCGCAGGACGATGCATTCCAGCTCGTCGCGGCCGACCGACCGGACCTCGCACTCCAGCGCCGTACCAGCACCGTCGGTCACGTCCAGGCGCTCACCGGCCCGCAGCCGCCGCACAGTGGCCGCATGTCGGCCCTCCGGGCCGCCGAGCACGAAGACCTCGGCCGGCGGCAACGGATCCAGGTGGAAGACCGGCGCGGTCAGCGGCTACGCCGCCCGCTGCGGCGCCGGGAGAACAGACCCGAACCACCGGAGGCACCGCCCACCACCGCCGGGGTCTCCTCCTCGCGCAGCTTCGCCAGCTCGCGCAGCAGCCGTTCCTGCTCCGTGTCCAGCTTCGTCGGCGTCTCGACGACGATGTGGATGTGCAGGTGGCCACGGCCGACGGCGCGCAGGTGCGGCACGCCGCGCCCGGCGAGCCTGATCACCTCGCCCGGCTGGGTACCCGGCTTCACCGTGATCGTCTCGGAGCCGTCGAGGGTCTCCAGCGTCGCCATCGTGCCCAGCGCCGCTGCGGTCATCGGCAGCCGCAGATCGCAGTGCAGGTCGTCACCCTCCCGGGTGAAGACGGCGTGCTGCCGCTCGGAGACCTCGACGTACAGGTCCCCGGGCGGGCCGCCGCCCGGGCCGACCTCGCCCTCGCCGGACAGCCGGATGCGCATGCCGTCCTCGACCCCCGAGGGGATCTTCACGGTCAGCGTGCGGCGCTTGCGGACCCGGCCGTCGCCGGAGCAGTCCCGGCAGGGGTGCTCGATGACCGTGCCGGTGCCGGAGCACCGCGGACACGGCCGCGAGGTCACCATCTGCCCGAGGAACGAGCGGGTCACCTGCTGGACCTCACCACGGCCGTGGCAGGTCGAGCAGGTGGACGGCTGCGTGCCTGGCGCCGCGCCCGCCCCGGAGCAGGTCGCGCACACCACCGCGGTGTCGACCGTGATGTCCCGCGTCGCGCCGAAGGCGGTCTCGGCCAGGTCGAGCTCCAGCCGGAGCAGCGCGTCGTTGCCGCGCCGGACCCGCGAGCGCGGCCCGCGGCTCGCGCCACCGCCGAAGAAGGCGTCCATGATGTCGCCGAGGCCACCGAAGCCCGCCCCGAACGGCGAGCCGGCGCCGGCCGCGCCACCACCGGGCGCGAGCGGGTCACCGCCGAGGTCGACGATCTGACGCTTCTCGGGGTCCGAAAGGACCTCGTAGGCGTTCGTCACGTTCCTGAACCGCTGCTGCGCCTCCGGATCGGGATTGACGTCCGGATGCAGCTCGCGGGCCAGCTTGCGGTAGGCCCGCTTGATCTCGTCACCGGTGGCGTCACGCCGCACACCGAGTGTCGCGTAATAGTCCACTGCCATCAGTCGGCACCCAAGAGTTCACCCACGTACTTGGCGACGGCCCGCACGGCCGCCATCGTTCCCGGATAGTCCATCCGCATCGGGCCGACGACTCCCATCCCGCCCAGTGCAGCCGGGCCGAGACCGTACCCGGTGGCGACGACGGAAGTCGATCGCAGGGCGTCGACGTCCGTCTCGCGCCCGATGCGCACCGTCACAGTACCGGTCTCCCGGGCCGAACCGATCAGTTTGAGGAGCACGACCTGCTCCTCCAGTGCTTCCAGGATGAACCGCAGCGAATCGGCGAAGTCCACCGAGGCACGGGTGAGGTTCGCCGTGCCCGCGAGCGCGACCCGCTCCTCCTGGCGCTCCAGCAGCGCCTCCAGCACGACCGTCGTCAGCGTCGTCAGGTGCGGCCGCAGGTCGGGCCGTGCCGAGTCGGGCAGGTCGGCCGCGGCCTCGGTGGCGTCGGCCATCCGCCGGCCCCGCAGCGACCCGTTGAGCAGGCCCCGCAGCTCCCCCACGACCCCGTCGTCGACCGGGGTGGGGATCTCCACCACCCGCTGCTCGACTCGGCCGGTGTCCGTGATGAGGACGAGGAGCAGGCGGTTCGGGTTCAGCGTGACGATCTCGATGTGGCGCACGCTGCTCGAGGACAGCGAGGGGTACTGCACCACCGCCACCTGCCGGGTGAGCTGGGCGAGCAGCCGCACCGACCGGCGCACCACGTCGTCGAGGTCGACCGCGCCCTCCAGGAAGCTCTGGATGGCCCGGCGCTCGGCGCGTGACAGCGGCTTGACGCCGGACAGCCTGTCCACGAAAAGGCGGTAGCCCTTGTCCGTGGGGATGCGGCCGGCGCTGGTGTGTGGCTGCGTGATGTAGCCCTCTTCCTCCAGCGCGGACATGTCGTTACGCACCGTGGCGGGCGACACCCCGAGGGCATGCCGCTCGGCGAGCATCTTGGACCCCACCGGCTCGTTGCTGAGCACGAAGTCCTCGACGATCGCCCGCAGGACCTCCAGGCGCCGTTCTTCAAGCACGTGACCACACCCCCTTCGCCGGTTCCGTCAGCCAGGCGGGGCTGGCGACGCGTACCGGGCCGGTCACCCCGCCCTGGCACTCTGCCACCGTGAGTGCCAAGTGTAGCTTCCTACCCTGGTCGTGGCAGCCATCGTGAGCAGACAGGCCTTCCGGCCACGGCGCACCCGCCGCCGCGGGCACGATCCCGACCAGCCCCCGACCAGCACACGGCCGGTCGGGCGGGCGGTTGCTGGTCAGGAGCTGGTCGCCGGGCGGGCAGCAGAGCGTCAGTCGGGCAGCAGAGCGCGGACCACGGTGTCGGTCAGCAGCCGGCCGCGCCGGGTGAGCGCCACCCGGCCCGCCGCCAGCTCCGGTCCGGCGACGAGGCCGTCCGCGGCCAGCTCGTGCGCGGCCGCCACCCCGCGCTCGCACAGGGCGTCCACCGCGAGCCCCTCGACCAGCCGGACCCCGAGCATCACCCGCTCGACCCGCCGCGCCGCGGCGTCCAGGACCTCCCGGGCGGCAGCCGGGCTGCGTCCCGCGCCGACCCTCGTCGCGTACTCGGTCGGATGGCGGACGTTCCACCACCGGACCCCGCCGACATGGCTGTGCGCGCCCGGCCCCAGGCCCCACCAGTCGTCGCCGCGCCAGTAGCCCAGGTTGTGCCGGCACCACGAGGACGCGTCCCGTGACCAGTTGCTGATCTCGTAGTTGAGCAGCCCGGCGGCGGCGAGGGTCTCGTCCGCCTGGAGGTAGCGGTCGGCCAGCAGGTCGTCGTCCGGCTCCAGGAGCTCGCCACGGCRCACCCGGCGGGAGAGCTTCGTCCCCTCCTCGACCGTCAGCGAGTAGGCGCTGACGTGGTCCGGCTCGAGCTCGATCACCGTGCTCAGGCTGGCCGCCCAGTCGGACTCGGACTCGCCTGGCGCACCGTAGATCAGGTCGAGGCTCAGCTGGTCGAACCCGGCCCGACGGGCCCAGCCCACGACCTCCGGGACCCGCCCGGGAGTGTGCTGGCGATCCAGCGCGGCGAGCACGTGTGGACGGGAGCTCTGCATGCCCAGCGAGATGCGGGTGAACCCGCTCGCCCGCAGATGCTCCAGCGCGGGCAGGTCGACGGACTCCGGATTCGCCTCGGTGGTGACCTCCGCGTCGGCGGCCAGCCCGAAGGTGTCGTCCAGGATCCGCAGCACCTTCGCCAGGTCGGCGGCCGGGAGCAGGGTCGGGGTGCCGCCGCCGACGAAGACGGTCGACACGGGCAGTTCACGCTCACCCAGCACAGCCCGGGCGAGGCGGGCCTCGGTCGCGATCGAGTCGACGAAGGAGGCGGCCCCGCCCTGACCACCCGCGCCGAGCTCGGCCGGGGTGTAGGTGTTGAAGTCRCAGTACCCGCAGCGGGCCGCGCAGTACGGGACGTGCACGTACACGCCGAACGTCCGGGTGCCGACGCCGGCGAGCGCGGCGTCGGGGAGCGCGCCGTCGACGGGCGCCGGCGCCCCTTCGAGAGGCTTGGATGGCATGACCCCAGTGTGCTCCCAACGAGTGCCGAGACCGCAACGCTCTGTTTGTCAACTGGTCTCATAGGTCTCATCCGGGCGGTACCGGACTACGTCTGGACCAGTATCAGACAAGGTGCGCCGCGCGCCGCCCGAATGYGCCATCCGAGGCACCGACGGACACCACCCCGGGCCGGGACCCCCGCGTTTGCGGTTCGTTGACAATCGTAGGGCCAAACCATGGGCAATTGGTCATGGATCAGTCGAGGTGGGTACGAAATGATCCAGGTATGCAGGAGGAGCTCACCAGCGGAGTCGTGACCATCGAGGAACTGCTGCCGCCACGAACCACCGAGTACCGGTCGGGATCCGTCCTGGCCCTCGGCTTCGCCCAGGCAGAACCGGTCACCGAACCGATCCGTATCCCCCGGATGAACCCGGCACCTGATTCCGCCTGACCGCGGCCGTCACCCCGTCCGAGAAACCGGCGCACGAGAGAACGGTGCGCCCACCCCGACCCCGATCCCCCGGCATGCACGCCGGCCCGGCCAGGCCGCAGGGAGCTGCCCCAGGTCCGGACCGGTGTGCCGGGGGCACGGGGCCGGCCAGGCGCTGCCCGGCCAGCGCGCCCGTGAAGCGGGCCCGCCGCGGGCTCCGGCCTCAGCGGCCGGTCTTCGGCGCCGGCGTCTTCGGGCTCTCCGTCGTCGACAGTGCCGCGATGAAGGCCTCCTGCGGGACCTCGACCCGCCCGATGGTCTTCATCCGCTTCTTGCCCTCCTTCTGCTTCTCCAGCAGCTTCCGCTTCCGGCTGATGTCACCGCCGTAGCACTTGGCGAGCACGTCCTTGCGGATGGCCCGGATGTTCTCGCGCGCGATGATCCGGCTGCCGATCGCCGCCTGGATCGGCACCTCGAACTGCTGGCGGGGAATCAGCTCACGCAGTTTCGAGGTCATCGCGACGCCGTAGCTGTAGGCCTTCTCCCGGTGCACGATCGCCGAGAACGCGTCGACCGCCTCGCCCTGCAGGAGGATGTCCACCTTGACGAGGTCCGCCGCCTGCTCCCCCGCAGGGTCGTAGTCGAGGCTGGCGTATCCGCGGGTGCGCGATTTCAGGGCGTCGAAGAAGTCGAAGATGATCTCCCCGAGCGGGAGCGTGTACTTCAGCTCGACCCGGTCCGTGGAGATGTAGTCCATGCCCTTGAGCACGCCGCGACGTCCCTGACACAGCTCCATCACCGCGCCGACGAAGTCGGTCGGCAGCAGGAGCATCGCATCCACCACCGGCTCGTACACCTCGGCGATCTTGCCGCCCGGCCAGTCGCTCGGATTGGTCACCGTGACCTCCGAGGCGTCCTCCATGACCACCCGGTAGACCACGTTCGGCGCGGTGGAGATGAGCGTGAGGTCGAACTCCCGCTCCAGCCGCTCCCGGACGATCTCCAGGTGCAGCAGGCCGAGGAAGCCACAGCGGAAGCCGAACCCCAGTGCCGCCGACGTCTCCGGCTCGAAGGTGAGCGCGGCGTCGTTGAGCTGCAGCTTGTCCAGTGCCTCACGCAGGGCCGGGTACTCGCTGCCGTCCAGCGGATACAGACCCGAGTAGACCATCGGCCGCGGGTCCCGGTACCCGCCGAGCATCTCGGTCGCGGGCCTGCGCGCGGACGTCATCGTGTCCCCGACGCGGGCCTGTCGGACGTCCTTCACGCCGGGGATGACGTAGCCGACCTCGCCCGCGGACAGCGACCCGGTCGGCCGCGGGTCCGGCGAGATGACGCCTACCTCCAGAGTCTCGTGGCTGGCGCCGGTCGACATCATCAGGCAGCGGTCGCGGGTCGTCAGCGTCCCGTCGACAACCCGGACGTAGGTGATCACACCGCGGTAGATGTCGTACACGCTGTCGAAGATCATGGCGCGCGGCGGGCCGGCCGGGTCGCCGCCCGGCGGCGGGATGCGGCGGACGATCTCGTTGAGCAGCTCCGGTACACCCTGCCCGGTCTTGCCGGAGACCTTCAGGACGTCGCCCGGGTCGCAGCCGATGATCGACGCGATCTCCTCGGCGACCTTCTCGGGCTGCGCCGCCGGAAGGTCGATCTTGTTCAGGACCGGGATGATCGTGAGGTCGTTCTCGATTGCGAGGTAGAGGTTGGCCAGCGTCTGCGCCTCGATGCCCTGGGCGGCGTCGACCAGCAGGACCGCACCCTCACAGGCCGCGAGCGAACGGCTCACCTCGTAGGTGAAGTCCACGTGACCGGGGGTGTCGATGAGGTGCAGGATGTAGTCGCGGTCGTCGTCGGCCTTCCAGGGCAGCCGGACGTTCTGCGCCTTGATCGTGATACCGCGCTCGCGCTCGATGTCCATCCGGTCGAGGTACTGCGCGCGCATGTTGCGGGCCTCGACCACACCGGTCACACCGAGCATGCGGTCGGCGAGGGTGGACTTGCCGTGGTCGATGTGGGCGATGATGCAGAAGTTGCGGATCGACGCCGGGTCGACGGTGGTTGCCTCGGTCGGAGCTTCGGACACGCGGGCTGGTCTCGTTTCGCTGCTCGTCGGTCTGTCGGGCACTCGGGCCGGTCGCCGCCACGTGCGTACGTACGGGCTCGCGTCCTCCCATCGTGCCAGGCCTCCATCGTGCCAGGCACACGGTGGCCCGCCCGCGTGGCCGCGCCCGGGTGCGGCAGCCCACGGGCGCGGGTTTGATAATGTCAGTGCTGCTTCGCCGTGAGCCCTGGTCGGGGCGGACGGCGCATCCTCCGAACCATCCCGACTCGACACCCAGAGGTTCTCCCGCGTGGCCAACATCAAGTCGCAGATCAAGCGCAACCTCACCAACGAGAAGCGACGGCTGCGCAACAAGGCTGTGAAGTCCGAGCTGAAGACGCACGTCCGTCGCTTCCGTGACGCCGTCGACGCCGGTGACGCCGAGCGCGCCGAGAGCGCGTTCCGTATCGCCGCCAAGAAGCTGGACAAGGCCGCCAGCAAGGGCGTGATCCACCCGAACCAGGCCGCGAACCGCAAGTCCGCGATGGCGAAGGCGAACGCGGGCATCGGCGCTTCCTGACCCGCAGCAGGCGGCCACCGCCCTGCGGCGGGCCCGGGGCCTCTGCCCCATCCCACAGGACCGGAACTCCTGATCGACGGAGTTCCGGTCCTGGGCGTTTCCACTCGGGACTCGCCGGAATCACCGGCGGCATCAGACGGGCTTCAGACGGCGGGTTCAGGCAGCGGCGGGTTCAGGCAGTCAGTGCCCTGGCCCCGACTCCCGGTCTACCGGGTCCGCCAGCGTGCGTTCGAGGACCTCGGCGTAGGCCGTGAGCGCCGCGACCACGAGCGGGAGCACGCCCAGGACCCAGGCACTGGCCAGGTCGCCCATCGCGACCACGAGAGTCACCAGCGCCGTGACGGTGGCGAGGGCGCCGCGCATCCACCCGGCCGGCAGTACCCGCAGGCCGAAGACTCCACCGGGCGGGATCTGGTCATCGTGCACCGGGCGGGAACCGCCGGCCCCGGCGCTGCGGCCGCGTTGCGGGCCGTCGCCGGGCTCTCCGCGCGCGGGCCCCGCCGCACCGTGGTGCCCGCCGGGGGAATCGCTCATCGCCCTCGTCCTCCCCTGCCGGCGAACTCGGCACTGCCGCGGTCCTGGGCGCCGCCCGACCGGCCCCGGGCCCCTGCGACCTCCTGGAGCAGCCGCTCCAAAGCGTAGCCGGCGTTGACGGCCGCGCCCTTGACTCCCGCGTCCGCGACCGCGACGGCGCGGATCGCCCGCGCAAGTCCGGCATCGGACCAGCCCCGCGCCGAACGCTGGGCCCGCTCGACCTTCCAGTCCGGCATTCCGAGGGCCTTCGCGATGTCCCACTTGGACCCGCCGCCCACGGAGGAGACCCGGGCCAGGTCGCGCAGACCGCCGGCAATGGCACTCGTGACGAGGACCGGCGCCGTCCCGCCCTCGAGGGCCTGGCGGAGCAGGGCCAGTGCTGCGGCGAGGTCGCCGGAGATGACGGCGTCCGCCACGGCGAAACCGCTGGTCTCGGCCCGCCCGCGGTGATAGCGCGCCACCGCGGGCTCGTCGATGACGCCGGCCGTGTCCGCGACCAGCTGGTCGCAGACCGCCGCGATCTCCCGCAGGTCACCGCCCACGGCGTCGAGCAGCGCGCGGACCGCGTCCTCCGTCGCCTTTCCGCCGAGCCGGCGGATCTCGGCGACCGCGAAGTCATGCCGGTCCCGCGGGCGCGTGATTCTGGCCGCGGAGACCACCCGGGCGCCGGCCTTCTTCATCGCGTCGACCAGCTTGCGGTTCTTCACCACGCCGCTGTGGACCACGACAAGGACCACGTCGTCGAGGGGGTGCTCGACGTAGGCCAGCAACGCGTCCCGGAGGTCCTCAGGAAGGTCCGCCGCGCCCCGGACCACCAGCACCCGGCCGCCGCCGAACATCGAGCTGGCACCGAGGTCGATCATGTCGGCGTCGGTCAGCTCACCGGGCGCGCGGTCGACGATCTCGACCTCGGGGTCGCGGGCCCGGGCGGCGTCGCGCACCTCCCGTACGGCGCGCGCGACCAGCAGGTCCTCGTCGCCGCTCACGACGACGAGCGGCGGCGGCGCGGCTGGGGACGGCACGTGGATCAGCATGTCACGCCCGCGCCTCGGCCTCACGCGCACCGGGCCGGCGTGCCACCACGGCAAGCCGGCCCGGCGCCGCGCGGACGACCGCCACCGCCCCGTGCAGGTCGGTGCGGGCCACCATCACACCGGCCGCGCGCAGCCTCGCGATGGTTCCCGGCGCCGGGTGGCCGTAGGTGTTGCCCGTGCCGACGCTGATGACAGCGACCGCCGCCGTGGTCGCGGTGAGGAAGTCGTCGGTCTGCTCCTCGGCGCCGTGGTGCGCGACCTTCAGCACGTCCACCGCGACCGTGCCGTGGTGCGCCAGCTGACGCTGCTCGGGGAGCTCGGCGTCGCCGGTGAGCAGCATGGTGACCCCCGCGACCTCGGCGAACAGGACGAGGCTGGCGTTGTTCGGGTCACTGGCCGTCCCGCGCAGCACCCGCTCCGGCCCGAGCACCCGCCAACGCACATCCCCGGTCGAGCCGGCCGAGCCGGCCAGGACGGTCCGCACCGGCACCCCGGCGGCCTGCGCGCCGCGCTGGACGGCGGCCCACTGCTGCGCCGGTTCGGGCAGGGGGCTCACCACCAGCTCCCCCACCGGAACCCGGCCCAGCACTCCGGTCAGGCCCCCCGCGTGGTCGGCGTGCAGGTGGCTGAGGATCAGCACCGGTACCCGCCGGATCCCCAGGCCCTTCAGGCAGGCCGCGACCAGCTCCGGGTCGGGGCCGACATCGACCACGACCGCGGAGCCGGGCCCGGCCCGCAGGACGAGCGCGTCGCCCTGCCCGACGTCGCAGGCCACCAGCCGCCAGCCGGGCGGCGGCCAGCCGTCCAGCCGCGGCAGCAGGAACAGGCGGGCGACCAGGAGGCCGACCACGATGGCCGCGAGCAGCCGACGGGTCGCCGGCCGCCGCGCCATCGTGACGGTGAGCACGACCACGACCAGAGCGAGGGCCGCGCCGACAGGCCCCGCGGGCCAGCCGACCGTCGCGCCCGGAATGCCGGCCGCCCGGTCGGCGACCACGACCAGCCACCGACAGGGCAGCGCCGCCAGGCGCGCGACCGGCTCCGCGGTGGGCGGATGCACCGCGGCCAGGCCCATCGTGAGCAGGCCGAGGACCGTGGCCGGCGCCACCGCCGGGGCTGCGGCCACGTTCGCGGGAATGGCGATCAGGCTGACACCGCCGCCGAGCCAGGCCAGGACTGGCGTGCAGGCGAACTGTGCAGCGGCCGCGACGGCCACGGCCTCGCCGACCCGGCCGGTGGCCGCGCGCAACCGCCGGGAGGCATCCGGCCAGCGGGCTCCCGTCCGCCGTTCCAGGGCCTCGCCCCACCCTGGCCCCCACACCACCATGCCGACGGTGGCGAGCACTGACAGCGCGAAGCCCGCCGACAGCGCGAAGGTCGGGTCGGCCGCGATGACCGCGAGGACGGCGCCGGCGAGCGCGGCCAGCACCGCGCGGGGCCGACCCAGCGCCAGCGCGGCAAGGCCGACGAGCCCCATCGCCCCCGCCCGCACCACGCTCGCGGACGGACGCGCCAGAATCACGAAGGCGGCCAGCGCGACCGCGCCGGCAAGCGCCCGGGAGCGCGGACCGAGCCGCGTGCGCCCGAGCATGACCAGCACCGCGCCGGTGGCGATCGCAAGATTCGCGCCGGAGACAGCTGTCAGATGACTCATCCCGGCCGTGCGGAAGTCGTCCTTCAGCCCTGGGTCGAGCTCCGAGGTGTCACCGACGACGAGCGCCGGGAGCAGGCCACCCGCGGGCTGCGGGACCACCGCCGCGGCCGCGTGCAGCCGGGCCCGCAGCCAGCCGGCGGCGCGCTGGGCGGCGGGCGGGCGCCCGCGGGGCCGGGGCGGTGCCCGGGCGAACAGGACCGCGGAGATCGTGTCTCCCGGCCTGGGCCTCGCCAGCGTGGCACGGACGTCCAGCCGCTGGCCCGGCAGGTAACGCACCAGGTCCGCCGAGGGGCCGACCAGCAGCACCGGGACGGAGCTGCGCAGTCTCCGGCCGGGGCCGGTCACCGCTTCCAGGCGCGCGCTGGCGGTTGCCGGCGGCGCACCGCGGGCCGGGCCGGTTGCGCCGGTTCGCGGTGGGGAGGGCTTCGGGTCGTCGGTGAGGACGACAATGGCCTCGACCGTCCGCTGGGCCCGCGCCAGCTCGGCAAGGGGGCCGGTGGTGCGGGCGCGACCGGCGAGACCTCCGACGAGCAGGCCGGCGGCGAGGAAGGCCAGGGCGACGCAGGTCGCCAGACCGGGCCCGCCGAGCCCGCGGTGCCCGGTCGCCCGGCGCTGCGCGCCGAGGAGCACCGCGGGCACGCAGCAGGCGAGGGCGGCGCCGGCGCATCCCAGCAGCACCGGGCCGGGGACCCAGCGCCCGGCCAGTGCCGCGGCGCCCCAGAACACGGCCGCCGGGACAGCCAGTCGAAGGTCCGCGCGGCCGCGGCGGGCGCCCCGTTCGTCGGCGGGCAGACCGAGGCCGGCCTCCATCACGACAGCGACCATCAGACCCGCACCAGCGGGAGGAGATCCGCCAGACGGCGGTCACCGACGCCGGTCACTTCACCCAGCTGGTCAGGCGACGTGAACGGACCGTTCTCGGATCGCCAGTCGATGATCCGCTGCGCGAGTACCGGGCCGACACCGGGCAGGTCGTCCAGCTGTGCGGCGGTGGCGGTGTTGAGGTCCAACGGCTGCCCGCCGGCGCCGCCCGGCTCTCCCGACACCGCGGCCCTCGGGGCGGGGTCGGCACCCGCCCCGAGGGGTGGTGGGGCGGGGCCTGGCCGCCCGTCGACGAGGATCTGTTCGCCGTCGGTGAGGACCCGGGCCAGTGCGATCCCGCTCGTGTCGGTGCCCGGCAGCGGACCTCCGGCGCGGGTGAGGGCGTCGACGACTCTGGCGCCGGCGGGCAGCCGCACCACCCCGGGCCGCACGACGCGACCGGCGACGTCGACGACGACCTCGCTCCCGGCGGTCGGCTCCGCTCGCTCCGATCCCGTCTCCGGGCCGGCCGAGCCGGCCACTCCCCCGGCACCTGCCACCTCCGGCGGCACCGTTGCCCGCGTACCCGGGGTTGCCCCGAGCGCGCCGGCAGAACCTGCGCCGGGCACGCCCTCGGCACCGGATCGAGCCGGTACAACCGAACCCAGGGATACCGGACGGTTACGCCAGGTCATCCAGCCGGCTGCAGCCGCCGCGAGGACAGCGACTACGACGAGGACCAGGGCTGCTCGCACGGTAGGTGCCAGGACCGCGTCACGCAGCGTGGGTGGAAGGCGTTCGGATCCGCGCCACCGCGGCCGCCTCGGGCTCCGGGAGGAGCCGGTCGGGCCGTCGGCCGGGTCGTCGGCCGGGTCGGGGCGCACCCGACCGGCGTCACCGGCGAACTCGTCAAGCCAGTCGTCGATCTGGTCAGGCTCGTCGACACCGCCACCGACGTCACCTCCGTAGGCACCATGGCCAGCCCGCTCTTCAGACCTGTGGCCATCCCGGGCTTCGAGCCCGGGCCCGGGCCCGACGTCACCGAACTCGCCGTACCGGATCCGAGGCCCGCCCGGACGCTCGTGCGGCGGCGGCGGAGCCCAGGATCGTGCCAGGGGTTCGGTCACGGGATCGCTCGCCTCAGGGAGCTGCTGGTCCGACCGCGGCAGGCGTCTGTCCATGCACGCAACGTAGGCAGCGTCGAGACGAACCGGACGCCTCGGCGGCTCGCTGTGGACAACCGAATCTCGTCCACAGCGGGGAATGAGCCGGCCGCAGGTTTGGTTGACCGCGCAAGTAACCTACCTCTGGCAGTCGGATCCGACCGCCGCCCGGCACCACGGCGGGCCGGCGCCGGACATCCCTGAACAGGCCTCGAAGGAGATCACCATGAGTGCTGCAGTCAGCGACCTGACCGAGCTCACCGGTACCTGGGCCCTCGACCCCGCGCACACCCGCATCGGCTTCGCCGCCCGTCACGCGATGGTCACGACGGTGCGGGGGCAGTTCACCGGCGTGCAGGGGACCCTCGAGCTCGACGGCGCGAACCCGACCGCCTCCAGCGCGAGCGTCACCATCGACACGACGACGTTCGACAGCGGCGTGGCCGACCGGGACGCGCACGTGAAGTCCCCTGACCTGCTGGACGTCGCGCAGTTCCCGACCATCACCTTCACCAGCACCGGTGCGAAGGCCAGCGGTGACGACAGCTATGTCCTGACCGGGGATCTCACCATCCGCGGCGTGACCCGCCCGGTGGAGATCGCCATCACCTTCGAGGGCTCCTCGAAGGACCCGTTCGGCAACGTCCGCGCCGGCTTCACCGGGACGACGAGCATCAGCCGCAAGGACTTCGGCATCTCCTTCAACGCCGTGCTCGAGACCGGCGGCGTGCTCATCAGCGACAAGGTCAAGATCGAGCTGGACGTCTCGGCCATCAAGGCCGTCTGACGGCGGCAACACCCGACCCGTCGGCACCGACCGACGGTGCGTGCCGTGCTCCGACCTGGCTCCCGGAGCACGGCGCGCCGCCCTCGGTGTGAGCGGCGCTCAGCCGAGCCGGGTGACGGCGACGGTGACCCCGAGTGAGGTCGATGTGCCTCCCGAGTACACGCCCAGCATGGGCGGCACGTCGCCGTAGTCGCGTCCGCGGGCGACGACGACGTGCGGCTCCCCGGTCGGGATCCCGTTGGTGGGGTCGAAACCCAGCCAGGTRCCGAGCCAGCCCTCCACCCACGCATGGCTCTGCCCGCTGACCGTCTCGCCGACCTCGGCGTCCGCCGACGGGTGCAGGTAGCCGGAGACGTACCGGGCGGGCATGCCGGCGGCCCGCATCAGCACGAGCGCCAGATGGGCGAAGTCCTGGCAGACCCCGACGCCCTGTTCCCAGGCCTCGACGGCCGATGTCCGCACCTCGGTCGTCCCGGGCCGGTAACTCAGCTTCTCGCGCACCCAGTCGCCAACCGCCGGGAGGAAGTCCGCCGGGCTGTTCGCCGCCGCGAGTTCCAGCGCCGCCGCGCGCAGCTCCGGATGCTCCGGGGTGGAGACGGTGGGCCTGACGAACTCGACGAAGCGGTCCGCAAGGCTGTCGTCGGTGAGCTGATCCCAGCTCGGGACGTCCGCCGGGCGCGGCGGGGCAGCCGCTGTCTGCACGACCGAGCGCCCGGTGACGACCAGCTCGGTGTGCGGGGTGTGCAGGTCGAACGCGGTGACCTGGGTCCCCCAGTAGTCCCAGTACCGGTAGGTCGAGGCGGCCGGCTCGGTGCGGACGGTGGCCTCCAGGGTGAGCTGTGACTCCCCCGTCTGGGGGATGATGCGCGCCTCGTTGTAGGAGGAGACCACCGGGCTGGCGTACCGGTAGCCCGTCGAGTGCTCGATGCGGATCTGCCAGCTCATGGTGCGCCTGCCTCCTCGTCGTCTCCGGTGCCGGTTGTCGCGGCGCTGGTTGTCACGGCGCCGTCGATGGCGGTCAGGCGGGCACCTCGCTTGCCCAGGTGTGCGGGCTCTCCCGGGCGAAGTAGCGGGCGGTGACGGCCGCGCTGACCGCCGAGCAGGTCCGCTGCAGCGCCACGAGCAGGTCGGGCATCTGGGCGGCCAGCTCGTCGATGCCGCGGAACTCCAGCTCCGTCCGCGCCCGGCCGACGGTGCGGCGGGCCGCGTCGTCCACGGTCGAGCGGGCCAGGCCCCGCCCGGAGTCGAGCTCGGCGAGGATCTGCTCGGCGAGTGCGAGCGACCAGTAGACCGATCGTGGGAACAGGCGGTCCAGCAGGAGGAACTCGGAGACCCGGGCGGCGTCCACCGCCCGCCGGTAGGTCCTCAGGTACGCCTCGTGCGCACCGCAGGAGCGCAGCAGACTGACCCAGCTCTGGGAGTTCGGGTCGTCGCTGATGCTGGACGACAGCAGCCGCGCGGTCATGTCGACCCGTTCGAGGCTGCGCCCGAGGACCAGGAACCGCCATCCGTCGTCGCGCGCCAGGGTGGCGTCGACCAGCCCGGCAAGCATCGCCGTACGCTCCCGCACGTAGCGGAAGTAGACGTGCGGGCCCATCCGGCGGGCGAGCTCCTCGGTGTGCGGGAGCTCGTTCCAGGTGGCGTTCAGGCACTCCCAGACATCGCTGGAGACCACGACACGGGCACCGCGCGCGTTCTCGCGGGCGGCGGAGAGCGACCCGCGGATGCTGGACGAATTCGTCGCCTCGTAGGCGAGCACCTCGGTGACGTACCGGGCGTTCGCGGGCTCGGAGCGGTCGACGACCCCCATCACCGCGAGCAGCTCGGCGCCGGCGGACGTCTCGTCCAGGGCGGGGTCCTCAAGCACCCGGTGCACATGGACGTCGAGGATGCGCGCGGTGCTCTCGGCCCGCTCGGCGTAACGGCCGATCCAGAACAGCGACTCGGCGATGCGGCTCAGCACCGGCCCGCCTCCCGTCCGGACTGCTGCTCCTGCTGCTGCTGCTGCTGCTGCTGGGATTGTTGTTGCTGCTCGGACTGCTGTTGCTGCTGCTCGTCCGAGGAGTGCGGGCCGAGATCGGGGCCGGGGGCGACCGACGGCGCAGGTCCGGAGCGGCGGCCGAACGGCGTCGCACCCTCCCGCTCCTGCAGGTCGGGGGCGAGGACCCAGGTGTCCTTGGAACCGCCGCCCTGGCTGGAGTTCACGACCAGGCTGCCACGCGGCAGGGCGACCCGGGTGAGCCCGCCCGGCAGCACCCAGATCCGGTTGCCGTCGTTGACCGCGAAGGGCCGCAGGTCGACGTGGCGGGGGCCGAGCCGGTCGCCGGCGAGGGTCGGGGAGGTGGAGAGGCGGACCACCGGCTGGGCGATCCAGCCGCGCGGGTCGGCGAGGACGCGGGCACACAGCTCGTCCAGCTCGGCCGCCGTCGCCTGCGGGCCGATGACGATTCCCTTGCCGCCCGATCCGTCCACCGGTTTGACGACCAGGCTGTCCAGGTTGGCCAGGACGTGCGCGCGCTGTTCGGGGTCCTCCAGCCGGTAGGTGTCGATGTTGCGCAGCACCGGCTCCTCCCCGAGGTAGTACCGGATGAGGTCGGGGACGTAGGTGTACATCAGCTTGTCGTCGGCCACGCCGTTGCCGACGGCGTTCGCGATCGTCACGTTGCCGGCCCGGGCGACGTTGAGCAGCCCGGCGCAGCCGACCACCGACTCCGGCCGGAAGTGCAGCGGGTCGAGCCACTCGTCGTCGATACGCCGGTAGATCACGTGCACCGGGTGCTCACCCTCGGTGGTGCGCATGGTGACCCGGTTGTTGCGGACCGACAGGTCGCGGCCCTCCACCAGCTCCACGCCCATCTGGCGGGCAAGCAGCGCGTGCTCGAAGTAGGCGGAGTTGTAGACGCCGGGGGTCAGGACGACGACCGTGGGGTCGGCCACCTCGGGCGGCGCCGCCGAGCGCAGCGCGTGCAGCAGGTGGGTCGCGTAGTCGCCGACCGGCCGTACCCGGTGGGTCGCGAACAGCTCGGGGAAGACCCGGGTCATCGCCCGCCGGTTCTCGACGACATAGCTGACCCCGGACGGGACGCGGACGTTGTCCTCCAGCACCCGGAAGTCGCCGTTCTCGTCCCGCACCAGGTCGATGCCGCTGACGTGGGCCCGGACCCCGTTCGGCGGGTCGATGCCGTGCGCGGCGCGGTGGAAGTGGGAGCACGAGAGCACCAGCCGGCGCGGCACGATGCCGTCGGCGAGGACGTCGGCACGCCCGTAGACGTCCGCCAGGAACGCCTCCAGCGCCCGCACCCGCTGCACGACGCCGCGCTCGATGACGTTCCACTCGTCGCCGTCGAGCAGTCGCGGCACCAGGTCGAGCGGGAACGGACGCTCCTCGCCGAACAGGTTGAAGGTGATCCCGGCATCCCGAAAGGCACGGTCCAGGGCCACCTTGCGCGCGGCGAGGTCGGCGCTGCTCAACGGCTGGAGCGCGTCATGGAGGGCGGAGTACACATCCCGGGGGCGGTGGGCCGGGTCGAAGACCTCGTCCCACGCGGCCGCCGCAGCGACCTCCGCCGCATACCCCTCGAACAGGTCGGCCACGCGCTGGAGCGTAGGGGCTCGGTGTTACTTCCGCATGACGTCACCGTGGGAGGCGGGGGCCTCACCAACAGCCCCGCGCCCGGACACCGCGGAACGACACCGGACGACACCAGGCGACACCGGACGACGTCGACTCGCCGCCCTCGCCCACGGACCGCACACGCGTAGGCGATTATGTAGGGGCGACCGATGCGACGACGCACCGCATGACGCACCGAAAGGCGAACGATGACGACTCTGCTGGTGACCGGAGCCGCCGGATTCATCGGATCCAACTTCGTCCGGTACTGGCTGGGCACGCACCCCGGCGACCGGCTGGTCGCGCTCGACGCGCTGACCTACGCGGGCTGCCGCGAGAACCTCGTCGACGTCCAGAGCGGCATCACGTTCGTCCACGGCGACATCCGCGACCGCGAGCTCATCGAGGGCCTGCTGCGCGAGCACCGAGTGGACATCGTGGTCAACTTCGCCGCGGAGTCCCACAACAGCCTGGCGATCATCCGCCCGGGCGACTTCTTCTCCACCAACGTCATGGGCACCCAGAACCTGCTGGAGGCAGCCCGCACCGTCGGTGTCGCCCGGTTCCACCAGATCTCCACCTGCGAGGTCTACGGGGACATGGCCCTCGACGACCCGGGCGCCTTCACCGAGGACTCGCCCTACCTGCCGCGGACGCCCTACAACGCCGCCAAGGCCGGTTCGGACCACGCCGTGCGCTCCTACGGGTACACCTACGGCCTGCCGATCACGATCACCAACTGCTCGAACAACTACGGGCCGTTCCAGTTCCCGGAGAAGGTCATCCCGCTGTTCGTCACCCGTGCGCTGCAGGGCGAGTCACTGCCGCTCTACGCGTCGACGAAGAACCGGCGCGAATGGCTGCACGTCGTCGACCACTGCCGGGCCATCGAGGCCGTTCTGGAGCGGGGCACGGTCGGCGAGACCTACCACGTGGGCAGCGGTATCGAGGCCGACATCGAGACCATCGCGGACCTGATCCTCAGCGAGCTGGGCCTGCCGGCGTCACTCAAGACGATCGTGCCCGACCGGCCCTCRCACGACCGCCGCTACCTGCTCGACTCCGGCAAGCTGCGGACGGCGCTGGGCTGGGAGCCGCGGATCAGCTTCGCGGACGGCATGAAGGCGACCATCGCCTGGTACCGCGACAACGAGGCCTGGTGGCGGCCGCTGCTCGGGCGCTCGCCGGTCTCGGAGACCGCCTGGCAGGGCTAGAGCTAGGAAGCCCGACGCACCCTGGTCTGGCTCGCCCGTCCGACTCGCCCTGCCCGGCCTCACGCGGCCAGGCAGGGCGGGCGGGGTCAGGCGCGTCCGTCCACCAGGTGGTTGTAGAGGCGCGCGGTGCTCTCGGCCACGGCCGGCCAGCCGAACGCGGCGACGGCGCGCTCCCGGCCGGCCCGCCCCATCCGGGCGGCCCGCGCCGGGTCGGCCAGAAGCTCGTTGACGGCCGCCGCCAGTGCCGCCGGGTCGTCCGGCGGGACGAGCAGGCCGGTCTCGCCGTGCGCCACCACCTCCGGGATCCCGCCGACCCGGGAGGCGACCACCGCGGTACCGCAGGCCATCGCCTCCAGGTTCACGATGCCCAGCGGCTCGTACACCGACGGGCACACGAACACCGCCGCGTGCGTCAGCAGCTGGATGACCTCCGGCTTGGCCAGCATTCCGGACAGCCAGACCACCCCGTCGCGGCTGTCGCGCAGGCCGTTCACTCCGGCGGTGACCTCGGCGTGCAGCTCCTCGGTGTCCGGCGCCCCCGCGCACAGCACGAGCTGGGCGGACGGGTCGAGGTCGGCGGCCGCCCGCAGCAGCACCGGCAGCCCCTTCTGCCGGGTGATCCGCCCGACGAAGACCACGGACGGCCGGTCCGGGTCCACGCCGTGGCGTTCGAGGACGTCCGTCCGCGGGTCCGGGGCGTACTCGTCGGTGTCGATGCCGTTGCGGATGACGTGGACGCGCCCGGGGTCTACCTGCGGGTAGGCGTCCAGGATGTCGGCGCGCATCCCGTCGCTGACCGCCACCACCGCCGCCGCCGAGCTGATCGCGACCTGCTCGGCCCAGGACGACAGGCGGTAGCCGCCGCCGAGCTGCTCGGCCTTCCAGGGCCGCCGCGGCTCCAGCGAGTGCGCGGTCATCACGTGTGGGATGCCCTCGACGAGGGCGGTCAGGTGCCCCGCGAGGTTGGTGTACCAGGTGTGGGAGTGCACCACGTCGGCGCCGCCGGAGGTGTTGACCGCCGCCGCCATCGACAGGTCCATCGAGGCGATCCGCAGGGCGTCGTTGGCGCCGTCGAGCGCGGGCCAGGGCCGGTGCCCGACCACCACGGGCGGCACGGCGGCGGGCGGGCGTGGCTCGCCCTCGCAGTGGACGGTGAGCTCGACCAGCCGGGCCAGCTCGCGTGCGAGGTACTCGACATGCACGCCGGCGCCGCCGTAGACGTCCGGTGGGAACTCCCGTGTGAGCAGCGCGACGCGCATCCGTCTCTCGATCCTCCCCCTGGTTGCCGTCGCCGGCCGGGCGCCGGCGACGGTCAGTCCGCGATGGTGACGCCCTTGCCGACGACGGTGACGCCGGCCTCGCTGACCTGGTAACCACGTGCCCGGTCATGGTCCTTGTCGACCCCGACCATCGCCCCCGGGGGGACGACGACGTTCTTGTCCAGGATGGCGTTCCGGACGACGGCGCGACGTCCGATGACGGCGTTGTCCATGAGGACCGSGCTGTCGACCGCCGCCCACGAGTTGACCCVCACCCCCGGGGAGAGCACGGACCGCCGCACCGTCCCACCGGAGACGATCACGCCGTTGCTGACGATGCTGTCGGTGGCGACGCCGACCCGGCCGGGGCTGTCATGGACGAACTTCGCCGGCGGCACCGGCGGGACGTTGGTGTAGATCGGCCAGTCGCGGTTGTACAGGTTGAAGACGGGATCGAGCGCGCACAGGTCCATGTGCGCGTCGTAGTAGGAGTCGAGCGTGCCGACGTCCCGCCAGTAGCCGCGGTCACGGTCGAGCGCCCCGGGCACCTCGTTGCCGGCGAAGTCGTACACCGCCGCCATGCTCTGCCCGACCAGCATCGGCACGATGCTCCCGCCCATGTCGTGCACGCTGTCCCGGTCGGCGGCGTCGGCCCGCAGCGCGTCGATGAGGACGTCGGTCGTGAAGACGTAGTTGCCCATCGAGGCGAAGATCTCGTCCGGGGTACCGGGCAGCCCTGGTGGATCCGCCGGCTTCTCGAGGAACTCGGCGATGGAGATCCCGTCAGGCGCGGGACGGATCACCCCGAAGGCGGAGCCCTCCGAGCGGGGGACCCGCAGGCCCGCGACGGTCACACCGGCACCGGACTCCAGGTGCTGCGCGACCATCTGGCGGGGGTCCATGCGGTAGACGTGGTCGGCGCCGAACACGACGACGATGTCCGGGGCCTCGTCATGGACGAGGTTCAGCGACTGGTGGATGGCGTCGGCGCTGCCGGAGAACCACTGTGGGCCGAGGCGCTGCTGCGCCGGCACCGGCGTCACGTAGTTGCCCAGCAGGTTGCTCATCCGCCAGGTGGTGGTGATGTGGCGGTCCAGACTGTGGCTCTTGTACTGGGTCAGTACCGCGATACGCAGGTATCCGGCGTTGACCAGGTTCGACAGTACGAAGTCGACCAGGCGGTAGATACCGCCGAAAGGAACGGCCGGCTTCGCTCGGTCCGCGGTCAGTGGCGCCAGGCGACTGCCGGCACCCCCCGCCAAGACCAGGCCCAGCACCCGAGGGCTGCGCATTCTTCGGCCCGGCTCCCCGTCTTCCGCCCGGATCCGGGGTGGATCCGCCCCGGCTGCGACCGGTCGCCAGCGGTTCCGGCACGTGATCGGGCATGTGCCGTGTTGTGCTGGATTCCGGTCATCACGGAGCCTACAAGGCGGTCGGGAGGCGGCTCGCTTCGCGTCAAAAACCGCTGGCCCGGGACGCCGATCCGGCCGCTCCCGCGGGTGGGGAGCGGCCGGATCACCCGGATCACATCGGCGGCCGCAAGGCCGGCCCGGTCACGGACAACCACGACGCGGGACAGCCATGACACGGGCGGGCGGGGCTGGCGGTCAGACGTTGAAGCCGAGGGCGCGCAGCTGCTCGCGGCCGTCATCAGTGATCTTGTCCGGGCCCCACGGCGGCATCCAGACCCAGTTGATCGTCACGTCGTTGACCAGGTTGTCCGGGCCGTCGACGAGCGCCGAGCGGGTCTGGTCCTCGATGACGTCCGTCAGCGGGCAGGCCGCCGAGGTGAGCGTCATGTCGAGGGTGACCGTGTTGTCGTCGGCGATGTTGATGCCGTAGACGAGGCCGAGGTCGACGACGTTGATCCCGAGCTCGGGGTCGACCACGTCCCGCATGGCCTCCTCGACATCGTCGAAGGAGGCCTTCTCCACGACGACGGCCCGCTCGGTGGCGACGGCCGGCGCCGCCTCCGACGGGGCCGCCGCCGCGGGCTGCGCCGAGGTGCCGGTGGGCTCCTCGGCGACGGCGGGCTCCGCCGGGGCGGACGCGGTGGTGGTGGCGGTCTCGCTCATGGTCATGTCTCCTGCTTCGGGACGGCGGTCCGGGTGGCGGCACCGGTGGCCTGCGCGGTGGCGTCCTTCCAGGCCATCCACGACAGCAGGGCGCACTTCACCCGGGCCGGGTACTTGGAGACGCCCGCGAACGCGACCGCGTCCTCCAGGACCTCCTCGTCACCCTCCTGGGTGCCGCGCGACTGCATCAGCGCCAGGAACTCGCGTTCGAGCTCCAGCGCCGCCGCCACCGACTTCCCGATCACCAGGTCGGCCATCACGCTCGCCGACGCCTGGCTGATCGAGCAGCCCTCGCTCTCGTAGGACACGTCCGCCACGACACCGTCGGCGACGCGGACCCGCAGGGTCACCTCGTCGCCGCAGGTCGGATTGACGTGGTGCACCTCGGCGTCGAACGGGTCCCGTAGGCCGCGGTGGTGCGGGTTGCGGTAGTGATCCAGGATGATCTCCTGGTACATGGAGTCGAGCTTCACCTCAGGAAGAACCTCCTGACCTGCCCGAGACCTTCCACCAGCGCGTCGACCTCGGCGGTCGTCGTGTAGAGGTGGAACGACGCCCGGGTCGTCGCCGGGACCCCGTACCGCAGGCAGACCGGGCGGGCGCAGTGGTGCCCGACCCGCACCGCGATGCCCTGCTCGTCCAGGATCTGGCCGATGTCGTGCGGGTGCAGCGGCCGGTCGTCGGAGTCGCGCAGGGCGAAGGAGATCGCCCCGCCGCGGTCCTGCGGCGTCGGCGGGCCGATGATCCGCAGGCCCGGCACGGCCGCCAGCGCGTCGAGCGCGTAGGCGGTGACCTCGTGCTCGTGCGCGGCGACGGCGTCCATGCCCAGGCCGGTCAGGTAGTCGACGGCGGCGCCGAGCGCCACCGCCTGGGAGATCATCGGCGTGCCGGCCTCGAACCGGTGCGGCGGGGCCGCGTAGGTCGAGGCCTCCATCGTGACGACCTCGATCATCTCGCCGCCGCCGAGGAACGGGGGCATGACCTCGAGCAGCTCGCGCCGGCCCCACAGCACACCGATGCCGGTGGGCCCGCACATCTTGTGCCCGGTGAAGGCGAGGAAGTCCACGCCGAGCGCGACGACGTCGATCGGCATGTGCGGCACCGACTGCGAGCCGTCGAGCACGGTGAGCGCGCCGACCTCACGGGCCCGGGCGACGATCGTCGCGACCGGGTTCACCGTGCCCAGGATGTTGGACTGGTGGACGAAGGAGACGACCTTCGCCCGCTCGGTGATGACCTCGTCGAGGTGGGCCAGGTCGAGCCGGCCGTCCTCGGTGAGGCCGATCCAGCGCAGGGTGGCGCCGGTGCGGGCGCACAGCATCTGCCAGGGCACCAGGTTGGAGTGGTGCTCCATCTCGGTGATGACGACCTCGTCGCCGGGCCCGAGCCGGAAGCGCTCCGCCTCCGCCCCACCGGAGACCGCGTTGCTCATCGCGTAGGCGACCAGGTTCAGCGCCTCGGAGGAGTTCTTCGTGAACACGATCTCGCGCCGGTCGGGCGCGCCGACGAACGCCGCGATCCTGTCCCGCGCGTCCTCGTAGAGGGCCGTGGCCTCCTCGGCGAGCACGTGGATGCCGCGGTGCAYGTTGGCGTTGTGCCGCTCGTAGTAGGTCCGCTCGGCGTCGAGGACGGCCAGCGGCTTCTGCGACGTCGCGGCGCTGTCCAGGTAGACCAGCGGCAGGCCGTCGTGCAYGGTGCGGGCGAGGATCGGGAAGTCGCGRCGGACCCGCTCGACGTCGAACCCGGGCGTGGTCACCGTGTCGGCTCCCGGCTGGCGGGTCTCGATGACCGTCATGAGATCGCCGCCGGCTCTGTGGTCTTCACGTACCGGTCGTAGCCGGACTCCTCCAGCGTCGCCGCGAGCTCGGGGCCACCCGCGTCGACGATCCGCCCGCCCGCCATGACGTGCACGAACTCGGGCTTCACGTAACGCAGGATGCGGGTGTAGTGGGTGATGAGCAGGATGCCCGTCTCCCCCTTGGCCCGCACCGCCTCGATGCCGGCCGAGACGATGCGCAGAGCGTCGACGTCCAGGCCGGAGTCGGTCTCGTCGAGGATGGCGATCTTCGGCGCGAGCAGCTTCATCTGCAGGATCTCGTGGCGCTTCTTCTCACCGCCGGAGAAGCCCTCGTTGACGCTGCGCTCGGCGAACGCCGGGTCCATCTCCAGCCCGGCCATCGACTCCTTGACCTCCTTGACCCAGGTGCGCAGCTTCGGGGCCTCGCCCCGCACCGCCGTCACCGAGGAGCGCAGGAAGTTCGACACCGAGACGCCGGGCACCTCGACCGGGTACTGCATCGCCAGGAAGATCCCGGCCCGCGCCCGCGCGTCGACGGACATCGCGAGGACGTCCTCGCCGTCGAGGGTCACGGTGCCCTCGGTGACCTTGTACTTGGGGTGGCCCGCGACCGAGTAGGAGAGCGTGGACTTGCCGGAGCCGTTCGGCCCCATGATCGCGTGGGTCTCGCCCTTGCGGACGGTGAGGTCGACGCCGCGCAGGATCTCGCGCGGGCCGTCCGTGTCGGTGTCGACCGACACGTGCAGGTTGCGGATCTCGAGAACAGACACCGCTGTCGTCACCCTCGCTTCGGGTTCGTGTGAAGGTCGACGAGGATGTCGTCGCCGTCGATGGTCACTGGGTAGGTGGGCACCGGGTCGATGGCCGGCAGGCTCGTCGGCTCACCCGTGGTCAGGTCGAACTGGGAGCCGTGCAGCCAGCACTCGATGCGGCCGTTCTCGACCTCGCCCTCGGAGAGCATCACCTCGGCGTGGGAGCACTCGTCCCGCACCGCGTAGTACCGGCCGCCCGACCGGACGAGGCACACCGGCTCGCCGTCGATCTCGACGCCGAGCGCGGCCTCGTCAGCCAGGTCGGAGACGGCGCAGGCGCGCCGCCAGGAAGATCCCGCCGCGCTCTGGGCGGCGCCTGTGCTGCTCGGTGTGGTCATACGCCCACCGCCGCCAGCTCCTCCTCGACCCGCGCCATGATCCGCTCACGCAGTTCGGGGATGTCGATCCGGTCGACGATCTCGGCGAAGAACCCGCGGACGACCAGCCGGCGTGCCTCGTCGGCCGGGATGCCTCGCGACATCAGGTAGAACAGCGACTCGTCGTCGAACCGCCCGGTCGCGCTGGCGTGGCCGGCGCCGACGACCTCGCCGGTGAGGATCTCCAGGTTGGGCACCGAGTCGGCGCGGGCACCGTCGGTGAGCACCAGGTTGCGGTTCAGCTCGTAGGTGTCCGTGCCGACGGCGTCGGCACCGATCACCACGTCGCCGATCCACACCGCGTGCGCCCCGGCGCCCTGCAGGGCGCCCTTGTAGACGACCCGGCTGCGGCAGTTCCGCGCCTGGTGGTCGACCAGCAGGCGGTGCTCCTGGTGCTGCCCGGTGTCGGTGAAGAACAGGCCGTAGAGCTCGGCGTCGCCGCCGGGCCCGCGGTACTCCACCGTCGGGTTGAGCCGGACGAGGTCGCCGCCGAGGGTCACGGTGAACGACCGCAGGCGGGCGTCCCGGCCCACCGAGAAGGCGTGCGAGCCCAGGTGGACGGCGTCGTCGGCCCAGTCCTGGAGGCTGACGAAGGTCAGCGCGGCGCCGTGGCCGATGAACACCTCGACGGTGCCGGCGAACGCGGCGCTGCCGGTGTGGTCGAGCACCACCGTCGCGGAGGCGAAYGGCCCGAGCTCGACGAGCACGTGCTCGTAGGCGACCCCGCCGTCGCCGTGCAGGCGCACGATGACCGGCTCGGTCAGCGCCGCCTCGCCCGGAACGGTGACGGAGACCCCACCGTCCGCGCGGGCCATGGCGAACGCGGCGGGGCGGTCGGCCGGGGTCAGGACCCGCCCGATCCGGGAGTCGGTGGCGGCGAGCCGCTCGACCTCCACGCCGTCCGGCGCGGCGACCGAGACGTCGATCTTGGTGTCGCTCGGCGGCCCGTTCAGCAGGCCGCGCAGGCGGCGCAGCGGGGTGAACCGCCACGCCTCCTCCCGGCCACCGGGTACGACGTGGTCCTCGGGGTCACGGGACCGGACGGGACGCGGTGCCGCGCCAGCCTGCGCGGGAGGGCGTCCCGTGGCATCGATGACGGCCATCAGCCGACTGCGCCTTCCATCTGGAGCTCGATGAGCCGGTTGAGTTCGAGGGCGTACTCCATGGGCAGCTCGCGCGCGATCGGCTCGATGAAGCCGCGCACGACCATGGCCATCGCCTCGTCCTCGGACAGGCCGCGGCTCATCAGGTAGAAGAGCTGGTCCTCGCCGACCTTGGAGACGCTGGCCTCGTGCCCGATGGAGGCGTCGTCCTCGCGGACGTCGACATAGGGGTAGGTGTCGGAACGGCTGATCGTGTCGACCAGCAGCGCGTCACACTTCACCGACGACCGCGAGGCGTGCGAGCCCTCGTTGATCTGGACCAGGCCACGGTACGAGGTACGGCCGCCGCCGCGGGCCACGGACTTCGACACGATCTTCGACGACGTCCGCGGCGCGGCGTGCACCATCTTCGCGCCGGCGTCCTGGTGCTGCCCCTCACCTGCGAAAGCGACCGAGAGCACCTCGCCGTGGGCCTGCTCGCCGAGCATCCACACCGCCGGGTACTTCATCGTCACCTTGGAGCCGATGTTGCCGTCGATCCACTCCATGGTGGCGCCCTCGTGGCAGGCGGCCCGCTTCGTGACGAGGTTGTAGACGTTGTTCGACCAGTTCTGGATGGTCGTGTAGCGGCAGCGCGCGTTCTTCTTCACGATGATCTCGACCACCGCGGAGTGCAGCGAGTCGGACGAGTACACCRGTGCCGTGCAGCCCTCGACGTAGTGGACGTACGCACCCTCGTCGACGATGATCAGGGTCCGCTCGAACTGACCCATGTTCTCCGTGTTGATCCGGAAGTAGGCCTGCAGCGGGATCTCGACCTGCACACCCGGCGGGACGTAGATGAACGAGCCACCGGACCACACCGAGGTGTTCAGCGCGGCGAACTTGTTGTCGCCGACCGGGATCACCGAGCCGAAGTACTCCTGGAAGATCTCCGGGTGYTCACGCAGGCCCGAGTCGGTGTCGAGGAAGATGACACCCTGCTCCTCGAGATCCTCACGGATCTTGTGGTAGACGACCTCGGACTCGTACTGGGCCGCGACACCGGAGATCAGCCGCTGCTTCTCCGCCTCGGGGATGCCGAGCCGGTCATAGGTGGCGCGGATGTCCTCCGGCAGCTCGTTCCACTCGGCGGCCTGCTTCTCCGTCGACCGGACGAAGTACTTGATGTTGTCGAAGTCGATCCCGGACAGGTCCGCGCCCCAGGTCGGCATGGGCTTGCGCTCGAAGAGCTTCAGCCCCTTGAGCCGCAGGTCGATCATCCATGACGGCTCGTTCTTCTTCGCCGAGATGCTGCGAACAACTGCTTCGGAGAGGCCGCGCTCCACGTCGACGGCGTAGGCGTCCGCATCTGCCCAGCCGAACCGGTAGGAGCCAAGGCCCTCAAGGGCGGTCTCGGCAGAGGTGGTCATAGGGAACCTTCCGAAAATGAGGATGGTTGTGATGTCCGCCCGGACCCTGACGAGGCCGTGTCGGGCGGTGCACCCGGCGATGGCGTGGGCTCGGCTGCCGCGGCACTCCCGACGGGCGGGAGCACCGTGATCGCCTCCACGGGGATCACCGGGATATGGGTGGTGCAGACGCCGTCGCCGTGCGCGATCGTCGCCAGCCGCTGCACGTGGGTGTCGAGGAGCCGCGCGAGCATCGCCGTCTCGGCCTCACACAGCGCCGGGAACCGCTCGGCCACGTGCTGCACCGGGCAGTGATGCTGGCAGATCTGGGTGCCGGTCGGCAGCTCGGAGACGCTGGCGGTGTACCCGGCCTGGGTCATGGCCGCGGCGATCGCCTCCGGCCGCTCGGCCGGCGGAACCGCGACCACCTCGTCGCGGATCTGGCGCTCGAGATCGACCCCGCGGGCCCGGGCGAACTCGGCGACGGCCTCCGGGCCGCAGGCGTCCGCGAGGAACCGCAGCGCGCCGGCCGCCAGGTCGGAGTATGCCGTCGGCCCGGCCTGATGCCCGGCCTCGGTGAGCGTGTAGCGCCGGGCCGGACGGCCCCGCCCGCGAGGGCCACGCACCCCGGTCGAGGTGGTCGTGATCGTGCCGTCCGAGGTCATCGCGTCGAGATGGCGGCGGACGGCGGCGGGCGACAGCCCGAGCTCGTGGGAGAGATCGGCTGCCGTGGAGGGGCCGCGCTCGAGCAGGAGGCGGACGACGCGGTCCCGGGTGCGGCCGTCGGCCACGCCCGATGGAACCTCCTGCCCGCTTTTCACAACACCAGTGTGCCCTATTTCCGTGACGCGGTCGAACCGAGGAGCCGCAGATCACCCGACCGTCCGGAGATCTCTTTCACAGCGTCGGATCTGCGACACAGCACCGTGATCCACCCGGGCACGCGACCCGCGGTTTCAGCGCCGCGGCCTGCCTCGGAGCCGGCTGTGACCCACCCGCCACGCAGCACACCGCGCCCGGGATGGGACACTTTCGGGCGGCATGCGACGTACGGGAAGGTGCTGCGAGATGCGGACGATTCGCACGATCGGCCCCGGCGGCGCGGTCATGGCCGCCACGAGCCTGGCAGGCACGGGACAGGCCGGCACCCCGGCAGCCCGGCCGCGGACACGCCGCCGGCTGGCCTCCCCCTGGCGCGGCGCCGTCGCCACGGTCGCCCTGGCCGTCGTGGCTGCGGGCGTCACCGCCTGCGGCGGCGACACGGAGACCAACGGCCTGGAGAAGGCCTCCCCCGCCGAGGTCGGGACACGGTCGGTGGAAGCGCTGCGCGACGCCGGCAGCGTGCGCGTCCTCGGCACCGTCCAGGACCCGTCCAGCGACGGCACGACCACCTACGACCTGGTGATGGCCGGCTCGTCGGCCCGCGGCACCGTGACCTCCGGGCAGATCGTCGCCGAGCTGGTGAAGGTGGACGACGACACCTTCACCAAGGGCAGTCGCGAGTACTACGAGTCGATCGGCGAGGGTGACGCCGCGGAGCTGCTGGCCGACCAGTGGGTGCGACTGTCCACGGAGGCGGCGGCCCAGTACCGCTTTTTCAGCATCGAGGGGTTCGTCCAGGCGCTCGGCGAGTACGTGGCGGCGCTCGACGGTGAGGTGACCACCGAGGAGGTCGGCGGGCGCCGTGCCGTGGTCGCGGGCAGCCCGGGAGGGACCCGCCTCTGGGCGGCGAACACCGGCGAGCCCGTCCCGCTGCGGATGGACATGCTGGACGGCGAGGAGGGCCGGATGGAGTTCTCCGACTACGACGCCGCGGTCTCGATCACCGCCCCGACGAGCTCCGTGGACCTCTCCTCCCTGTCCTGACCGGCGGGCCCCACTACCGTGGTCGGACCGCCCGGCGCGGCGCGGCGCGGCGTGGCGACCAGGCTGCACGCAGGGCGACGATGGCCGGACGGCCCGTGGGCGGAGGGACTCGGACATGCTTGTCGCGGCGGTGGACCAGGGCACCAGCGGTACCACGGTCTGTCTGCTCGACGCCGAGGCCACGGTCGTCGGCCGCGGATACCGCGCGGTCGAGACGTCCTTCCCCCGGCCCGGATGGGTCGAGCAGGACCCGGAGGACCTGCTGGCCAGCGTCGTCGGCGCCGTCGCCGACGCCCTCGCGGACGCCGGCCGCCGCCCCGCCGACCTGGCGGCGCTGGGCATCACCAACCAGCGCGAGACCACCGTGCTGTGGGAGCGCCGGACCGGGCGCCCGCTGTACCCGGCCATCGTCTGGCAGGACCGGCGCACCGCCGCCGCGTGCGAGCGCCTCGCCGCGGCCGGCCATGCCGCCCTGGTGCAGGAGCGCACCGGCCTGGTCCTCGACCCCTACTTCTCCGGCACGAAGGCGGCCTGGGTACTCGACCACGTGCCGGGCGCGCGGCAGGCGGCCGAAGCTGGCCGGGTCGCGTTCGGCACGGTCGACTCCTGGCTGGTGTGGCGGCTGACCGGCGGCCGGGTCCACCTGACCGACGTCACCAACGCCTCCCGCACGATGCTCTTCGACCTGGCGAGCGGCACCTGGTCGGAGGAGATGCTGGAGCTGCTGGGCCTGCCCGCGGAGCCGTTGCCGGAGATCGTGCCGAGCTCCCGGGTCTACGCCCACACCGACCCCGGGTCCTTCCTCGGTGTCGGGGTGCCGATCGCCGCGGTCGTCGGCGACCAACAGGCCGCGCTGTTCGCCCAGGCCTGCTTCGCCCCCGGCCAGGCCAAGAACACCTACGGCACCGGCTCGTTCGTCCTGGTCAACACGGGCACGGCGCCGCCCGCGCCGCAGACGTCGCTGCTGCGGACGGTCGCGTTCGGGCTCGACGGCGAGCCCCTCACCTACGCGCTGGAGGGCGCGATCCTGTCCACCGGCTCCGCCGTCCAGTGGTTGCGGGACGGGCTCGGCGTCATCTCCGACAGCGCGCAGACCGCGGAGCTGGCCGGGTCGCTGGCGGGCAACGACGGCGTCTACTTCGTCCCCGCGCTCGCCGGGCTGGGCGCACCGCACTGGGACCCCCGCGCCCGCGGGATGATCATCGGCCTGACCCGCGCGACCAGCCCCGCGCACCTGGCCCGGGCGGTGTTGGAGGCCATCGCGTACCAGACCCGGGACGTCGTCGAGGAGATGGCGGCCGGCGCCGGCGTGACCGTCACCGAGCTGCGCGCGGACGGCGGCGCGGCCCGCAACCCGTGGCTGATGCAGTTCCAGGCCGACATCCTCGGAGTCGAGGTGGACGTCCCGGAGAACACCGAGACGACCGCACTCGGCTCCGGCTACCTCGCCGGGCTCGCCACCGGCCTGTACTCGGGCCGCGCCGAGCTGGACGCCCTCCGGCGCACCGCGCGCCGGTACCGGCCGTCGCTGGGCGCGGACCAGCGCGAGGACCTGTACGGCCGGTGGCTGCGCGCCGTCGAGCGGTCGCGCGACTGGGACCGCGACTGAGCGGTTCGCCACTCCGGCTGGCCTGGCCGTTTGGCCGGGATCCGTCCCGGCAGCACGCGAGGCCTCACACCAGGACAACGATCCAAGCCCACTGAAAGACAACACCGACTGGCCGCCGATTGGGAAAAGTGGCTGTCCCACGCCATGATTCCTGTCAACCTGTACCCCGGGGGCGGTTGGCGTCTCCCGCCGCGCACATCACCCCGGACGGAGACCGTGACCGACGCGGACTACGCCCTGGAACTGGGCCGCCGCCTCCGAGCTGCCCGCAACCGACGCGGACTGTCCCTCCTCGACGTCCAGGAACGCACCGAGGGGCGGTGGACTGCCGGCACGCTCGGCGCCTACGAGCGAGGCAGCCGGACCCTGCGGGTGCACCGCCTGGTCGAGCTCGCCGAACTGTACGACGTCCCGGCGACACTGCTCGTCCCGCCGCCGGTCGAGCGCCGTGAGACCGACGACCTCCCGCCGCTGGTCATCGACCTGCGCCGGTTGCGGAAGCTGCCGCCGACACGGACCGGCCCGCTGCGCCGGTGGATCGCCATCGTGCAGGTGCTGCGCTCGGACAGCTCACGGGACGTGCTGCGGCTCCGGCGCTCCGACCTGCAGTCGCTGTCGCGGCTGTACAGCACCACTCCCTCGGTCCTCTACGAGCGGCTCGTGGCCTGGGGCACGCTGGTCGACCCCGGTGAGGCAACGCCCACCGGGGGGCGCCGCCGGCCGCCGGCGTTCCGGCCCCCGCAGTCACCCTCCCGCCGGTAGTCCACCCGCGCACGGTCAGCGTGATCGGCCCGACCGGGCACCGCTGCGCAGTCCGTAGGATCAGCGGCGTGACCGAGGTCCTGGCAGTCGAGGTGACCGATCTGGTCAAGACCTACCGGCGCGCGCCGGCCGGGGGGCAGACACGGCCGCGCTACCTGCGCGCGGGAGCGCCGGAGCCGCCAGCCGGCCCRCCGGCGCAGCGGCGCCGCGGTCGCCAGCGCACCCGGGTCCACGCTTCGAGCCCGACCGATCGGGCCGATCGGGCCGATCCGCCTGGCAGCACCGACCGGCCGGGCGCCGCCACCCTCGCCGACGTCAGCACCGAGGCCAAGCCGGACGAGGCCCCGGCGGTCACCACCCACGTGCATGCGGTGGACGGGCTTTCGCTGCAGGTCGCCGCGGGGTCCGTGACGGCGGTGCTCGGCCCGAACGGCGCCGGCAAGACCACCACCATCGAGATCTGCGAGGGCTTCCGGGCCGCCGACAGCGGCGAGGTCCGCGTGCTCGGGCTGCACCCGCTGCGCGACGCGGCGGCACTGCGCCCACGGGTCGGCGTGATGCTGCAGGCCGGCGGCATGTACCCCGGTGCCCGCGCCGGCGAGATGCTCCGACTCATCGGTTCGCACCACGCCCACCCGCTGGACGCCGGCGTCCTGCTGGAACGGCTGGGGCTGGCAGACGTCGCCAGCGTCCCCTTCCGCCGGCTGTCCGGCGGGCAGCAGCAGCGGCTCTCCCTGGCGATGGCCGTCATCGGCCGTCCCGAACTGGTCTTCCTCGACGAGCCCACCGCCGGGCTGGACGTCCAGGGCCGGCGTGACACCTGGGAGCTCATCGAGGAACTGCGCCTGTCCGGCGTCACCGTGGTGCTCACCACGCACGCGATGGACGAGGCCGAGCGGCTCGCCGACCAGGTGGCGATCGTGAACCGGGGTCGGGTCGTCGCCGCCGGCACCCCGGCCGAACTGACCCGCGGCGGCGCCGAGGGCCAGCTCCGCTTCCGCGCCCCGGCCGGCCTCGACGTCAGCCGCCTGCTGCTCGCACTGCCCGACGGCACCACCGGGTGGGAGGACCCGCCCGGGCACTATCTCGTGCAGGGGACCGTCGACCCGCAGCTGCTCGCCGCGGTCACCGCGTGGTGCGCGGGCAACGGCGTGCTCGCCGAGGACCTCCGCGTCGAGCAGCGCACCCTCGAGGACGTGTTCCTGGACCTGACCGGGACGGAGCTGGAGTGATGAGCCCCCTCGCCGAGACCCGCCCGGCGGAAAGCCGCCCGGCCGGCGCCGTCCTGGACCTGCGCCCCGCCCCCGGGGCCGCGTCCCGCCGGCGCATGCTGGCCGCGCAGACCCGCCTCGAGCTCACCCTGACCCTGCGGCGCGGCGAGTCCGTGCTGCTGACCCTGATCATCCCGATCGGGCTGCTGGTCTTCTTCGCCGCGGTGGACGTCCTGCCGACGTCGGCCACCGCACAGCGCTCGGTGGACTTCCTCGTCCCCGGCGTGCTGGCACTGGCCATCATGTCGACGGCGTTCACCGGCCAGGCGATCGCCACCGCGTTCGAGCGCTCGTACGGCGTCCTCAAGCGGCTCGGCGCCTCCCCCCTGCCCCGGTCGATCCTGCTCGCGGGCAAGTCGCTGGCCGTCCTCGCGGTCGAGATCGTCCAGCTCGTGCTGCTCGTCGCGGTCGGGTTCGCGCTCGGCTGGGAACCGCACGGATCGGTCGCCTCGGTCGGCTGGGTGGTCCTTCTCGTCCTGCTCGGCACCGCCGCGTTCTCCGGCCTGGGGCTGCTGATGGCCGGCACCCTGCGCGCCGAGGCCACGCTCGCCGCCGCGAACGGGGTCTACCTGCTGCTGCTCCTGATCGGCGGGGTCGTCTTCCCGCTCGAGGAGCTGCCCGGGTGGATGCGGGTGGTCGCCGAGGCGCTGCCCACCGCCGCGCTGTCCGACGGCCTGCGCGCCGTGCTCGCCGAGGGTGCCGCACCGGGGGCCGGCAACCTGATCGTGCTGGCCGCGTGGTCCGTCGGCGCGCTCGGCCTGGCGTCCCGGCTGTTCCGCTGGGAGTGACCCACCGACCGGCGGGCCGCACCCGGCGGCCGGGGCTCCGGCAGGTGRCACCCCGGTAGTGGCGGTGCACACCCGAACCGGTCGGGGCGGGCGGATTACCATGGGCCGCGATGCCATCTTCTACCACTCGTCGGAGCAAGGTCCGCGCTGACGGCGACRCCACCGTGGCCGGCTCTGGCCGGCTTCCCGTGATCGGGCTGCGCGCGTTCCGGCGGCTCTCGCTTGCCAGCGTCGTCCTRCTCGCGGCGATCGTCGTGACCGGCGGGGCCGTCCGGCTGACCGGTTCCGGTCTCGGCTGCCCCACCTGGCCGCAGTGCGGTGACGGGTCCTTCACTCCGCACGCGGCCTACTCGCTCAACGGAGCGATCGAGTTCGGGAACCGGCTGATCAGCATCGTGGTCGGCCTGGTGGTGCTGGCCCTGCCGATCGCGGCGCGCCTGCTCCGGGAGAAGCGCCGGGACCTGCTCCTGCTCTCCCTCGGGCTGTGGCTCGGCTTCCTCGGCCAGGCCGTGCTCGGCGGGATCACCGTGCTGGTGAAGCTGCACCCGGCGACGGTGGCCRCACACTTCCTGCTGTCGATGGTCCTGCTGTTCAACGCCGTCGCCCTGCACCGGCGGGCCCGGCAGGCGGCCGGGCCGACCCCGCTGGCGGTCCGCGGGGAGCTCGCCTGGCTCGCCCGGGTGCTCGTGGTGGTCGCCGCCGGCGTCCTCGCTCTGGGCACCGTGGTGACCGGCACCGGCCCGCACAGCGGAGACAGCGAGGAGACGAAGCGCTTCGGCTTCGACATCGTCAACGTCGCCCAGCTGCACGCCGACGGCGCGATGGTGCTCACCGGGCTGACCCTCGCGATGGTCTTCGCCGTCCGGCTGGCCCCGGCGCCCGCCGAGGCCCGGCGCAGTGCCAACGCCCTCCTGCTGGCCGTTCTGGCACAGGCCGCGATCGGATTCACCCAGTACTTCACCGGCATCCCGGCGCTCCTCGTCGGTCTGCACATGGCCGGCGCGACGATGATGTGGATCGTCACCATCCAGCTCTGGCTGGCGATGGGCGAACGGGCCCCCGCCACCGAGGCCGCCTGGGCCGGGTCCACGTCGCGCGTCCAGGCACCCGCGACCCCGGTCACCGTCTGACCGGGACCGTGACCGGCTCGCCAGAGCCCAGCGGGCTCCGGGCAGCGGCGGGCGGACTGTCGTGACGAAAATGTTCGGATCGGAGCGATCCGTCGACGGATTCGCCGCGAACTCCGTGCGTGGCAGGGACTGAACGGCGCGTCAGCCGAGTGTGGAACGACGGCGCCGCCTACGACATGGTCGTGCCGGAGCCCGTCGCCGGGCTGGCGGGCGTGCCGGTGATGACCGCGGTCGCGGAGCGCATGCGGGCACTCGACGCTCTTGCCGCCCGGCCGGGGACTCGTGCGCAGGTGCGGGCACTGCTCGGCGTGGAGTGTCTGTCGTCGCGTCAGTTGACCAGGATGTCAGCCGGCGGGCCGGCGGGCTCCAGGCCGGTCGGCGACGGGCAGCTGCGACGCTTCACCCGGGCCTGCGCGGCTGGAGTTGCGGCCGGGCAGCTGGGCCCGGCGGAGCTGCGCCGTGCTCACCGCGCCGTCGTGYCGGGCGGGGGGACCGTACGAAGCGGCACGGTGTGGGTCGGCGGAGTTCCGACTCCGTCGCGGGCGGAGTTCGTCCCACCCCCGCCTGAGGATCTCGGTCGGCTGCTCGCCGATCTCGGCGCCTTCCTGATGCGGGATGACCTGTGCCCGGTGGCGCAGACGGCCATCGGCTACGCGCAGCTGGTGATGATCCATCCCTTTCGTGACGGCAACGGCCGGGTCGGCCGCTGGTTGTTGCAGGTGATGCCCCGTCGGCGTGGCCTCGTCCACGAGCTGGTCGCCCCGATGGGTCTCTACTTCCTTGCCAACGCGCAGGCTTACATGGCCGCGCACGCAGCCTTCCGGGCGGGGGGCCTCGAACGGTGGTGCTCCTTCTTCGGGGACGCGGTGATCCGCTGCTCCGCCGCGACGGAGCAGTTCGTGGGGAGCTCCCCCGGCGAACGGTTCGGGAGGGAGACCGGGGCCGCAGCCCGAGGCGCCGCCCCAGAACCGACCAGGCGGCGTGGCGCCGGCGTCATCCGGCACCCGGTGACCGCAGGCCGAGAAGGGGCGCGTAGTCGCGGCGGCGGACGGGCATGGTGAGGATCGGAAGACCGGGCCGCCGGCAGGCTGGCCAGGATCTGGGTCGGAGCCAGCAGCCAGCAGCCAGATCGAGCCCGTCGGCGGGGTCGACGCCCAGGTGGGCAGTGAAGGACGCCCGCGCGGTGGTCACCTCGACCTGCTGATGGGGCCGTCCGCCGTGGCGGTCACCGGCTGGATAGACGACGGGAAGGCCTTCGTGGAACCGTCGGGAGAGCTCGCGACCGGACACGCCCGCTGCGGTGCTGTCAGGCGATGTTGAGCTGGATATTGCCGATGCGGGCGACGATGTCGAGCTGGCCGCCGAGACCGGTGATGTAGGAGCGCAGGACGTCAAGACCCGTCGCGGACCCGTTCTCGATCTGGCTGATCCTCGCCTGACTCAGACCGGTGGCTTCGGCGAGCTGCGCCTGGGTCATCCCGAGCTGCCCGCGGATCTCAGCCAGCTGCGCACCGCTGACAGAAGCAAGCATCCGTCCTCGCAGTTCAGCACGATGGGCCGTGCGTGCCGCGCTGTCCCACTCGGGATCGGCCGCCCGCGTGCGCGCCCTGACATCACGCCAGTTCGACGGACTGGCCATGAGTCCTCCCGTTCCGCATGCGTCGAGGGTGGGAGTCCCTCCCCCGACGCATGCGCTGGGACCGGTCAGGCCGTCAGAGCAGAGATGCGGCGGCCAGCGCTGCGAACAGCAGCGTCAGGTACGTGATCGACATGTGGAACAGGCGCATCGRCTTCACGTCCTCGCCCCGGCGGGCGCGGCCGGCCATCCGGTGCGCCTCGGCGATGAACCAGGCGCCGAGGATCACCGCTGGCACCGTGTAGACCAGGCCGATGTCGGCGACCGGGCCGACAGCCAGCGAGACCGCGACCATCAGGTAGGAGTAGGCCACGATGCGGCGGGTGACGACCTCGACGGTCGCCACCACGGGCAGCATGGGCACTCCGGCCGCGGCGTAGTCGTCCTTGAAGCGGATGGCCAGCGCCCAGAAGTGCGGCGGCGTCCAGAAGAAGACGACCGCGAAGAGCAGCACCGCGGACCAGCCGACGGTCCCGGTGACCGCGGACCAGCCGATGAGCACGGGGAAGCAGCCGGCGGCACCGCCGATGACGATGTTCGACGGCGACCGCCGCTTGAGGCCCAGTGTGTAGACGAAGACGTAGAAGGCGATCGCGCCGACGGACAGCGCGGCCGAGATCCAGTTGACCAGGAGCCCGAACATCAGGGTCGAGACGATGCCCAGCACGATGCCGAAACGCAGCGCCTGGGCCGGCTTGACGACCTCCTGGACGAGCGGCCGGCGGCGGGTGCGACCCATGAGCTGGTCGATGTCACGGTCGACGTAGCAGTTGATGGTGTTGGCGCTGCCGGCGGACAGGGTGCCCGCGACCAGCGTCACCACGATCAGCCACCAGGACGGCATGCCGCGTTCGGCGAGGAGCATGACCGGGACGGTGGAGACCAGGAGCAGCTCCACGACCCGCAGTTTCATAAGGGCTATGTACGAGCGGGCCCGGCCGGCCACTCGTGCCCATCGGCCACGGGAACCGGCCAGGACAACGTCGGTGGGCTCAGCCGGTACGGCCGGTGCCGCGCCGGCTGGCAGCCCGGCGATGGCAGGCAGCCCGGCAGCGGTGGGCAGCCCGGCGATGGCAGGCAGCCCGGCCACGGCGGGTGCCGGGACGGCGGCGGAGGTCACAGCGGCGCCTGACGGCTGGACCGCGCCCGGCGCGGGGACGCGCGGGGCGGATCCCGCCGTGGCCGGACGGCCACCGCTCGACGTCACCGGGCGACGGCGAAAGCCCTGCCGGTGGCGAACAACGGCCTCGGGAGACAGAACGACCTCGCGATCGGCGCGGTCATCCAGCGAACCGCGCGGGACGGCGCCCGAGAAAGGGCGTGGGTGGTGTTCTACGACGTGTCGGAGTCTAGCTGTCGGGAGGGGGCGAGTGCGCGTGGGCTGCGTCCCGACGTGGTCCTGTCGGAGCCGCTCTCCCGCATGTGGGTGACGCCCGCCGGGGGCCCCGGGCTGGCTGTGCGTCCAGCGTGTGGATTCGGCCACGGGAGGCGGGCCGGCCGGGTGACGTGCCACCCGGCCCGGGCAGGCCGGACGTCCAGTGTTCTTCGGCACGTTTCCCGTGGGACACCTGGACACAGACTCTGGGGTGAGGATCACGCGGCAGGGTAGGGCCGAGGACAGGGACATCTGGCACGGTCGCCGTAAGCAGTAAGGAAGGCGGCGCGAAGGCAGTGGCGCGACCGGCCGGGGCGCCCCATGTCGGTGGCGCGCGGACACGCCGGGGCGACCCGGGCGGTGCGTGGGCGCGCGTCACAGCGGCGGGGAACCGTGCCTCCAGATGCGATCATTGGTACCACCGGACAATGAAGACCACCGCGGCGCGACGACACGGCCGCGCAGAGGAGGACGTCCGATGAGCAAGCCACTGTCCGACCTGTCAGCTGCCGGTGTGGCGGTCTGGCTGGACGACATCAGCCGCGAACGGCTCCGAACCGGCAATCTGGCCGACCTCGTCGGCGGCAGCGGCGTCGTCGGGGTGACCAGTAACCCGACGATCTTCCAGAAGGCCATCGGGGGCGGCGAGACCTACCAGGAGCAGCTCCGCGACCTCGCGGTGCGTGGGGTGGACGTCGGCGAGGCGGTCCGTGCGATCACCGCCGCGGACATCCGCGAGGCCTGCGACGTCCTGCGACCGGTGTACGACGCGACCGGCGGCGTGGACGGGCGGGTGTCGCTGGAGGTCGACCCGCGGCTCGCGCACGAGACCGAGCGCACCGTCGCCGAGGCGCGCGCGCTGTGGTGGCTGGTCGACCGGCCCAACCTGTTCATCAAGATCCCGGCGACCCGGGCCGGCCTGTCCGCGATCACGGCGACGCTGGCCGAGGGCATCAGTGTGAACGTCACGCTGATCTTCGCGCTGGACCGGTACGAGGCGGTCATGGACGCGCACATGACCGGCCTGGAGCAGGCGCTCGACGCCGGTCGTGACATCTCCGACGTGGCCTCCGTGGCGTCCTTCTTCGTCAGTCGGGTCGACGGCGAGGTCGACCGGCGGCTGGAGAAGATCGGCACGCCGAAGGCGGCGGAGCTGCGTTCCAAGGCCGCGATCGCCAACGCGCGACTCGCCTACGAGCTGCACCAGAAGGTGTTCGGCACCCCGCGCTGGGAGCGGCTCGCCGCGGCGGGCGCGAAGCCGCAGCGTCCGCTGTGGGCGTCGACGTCCACGAAGGACCCGTCACTGCCGGACACGTTGTACGTGACGGAGCTGATCGCCCCGGGCACCGTCAACACGATGCCGGAGGCGACCCTCGAGGCCTTCGCGGACCACGGCGTCGTCCCCGGCGACACGATCACCCCCAACCTCGGGGCGGCCCACGCCGTCTTCGACCAGCTCAGCGAGCTGGGGGTGGACATGGCCGACGTCGTCGAGGTCCTCGAGGTCGACGGCGTCCGCAAGTTCGAGGACTCCTGGAACCAGCTTCTCGGCACGATCCGCGACCAGCTCGGCGCCGTCGCCCCCTAGGCTCGGCGGACCCGGGCGGCCGGACCGGCAGCCAGCCGGGCGGATCCGGCTGGCCGGCGGCAGTATCGGCAGCGCGGCTGTATCGGCAGGGCTGACTCGCGAGCACCACGAACTGTGAAGGGGGAACGGTGGCGTCCACCGCTAGTGGCAACCCACTGCGGGATCCACGGGATCGGAGGCTGCCACGGCTGCCGGACAACAGTGCTCTGGTGGTCTTCGGCGTAACCGGTGACCTGGCCCGCAAGAAACTCATCCCGGCCGTGTACGACCTGGCCAACCGGGGGCTGCTGCCCCCGGGCTTCGTTCTGGTCGGGTTCGCCCGGCGGGAGTGGAACGACGACGAGTTCGCCGCGTTCGCCCGGGAGGCGGCCGAACGCGGCGCCCGGACCCCGTTCCGGGAGGACACCTGGGAGCGGCTGGCGGGCTCGCTGCGCTTCCGGTCCGGGTCGTTCTCCGACGATGCGGCCTTCGACGGCCTGGCCAGTCTGCTCTCCGAGCTCGAGCAGAGCCACGGCGTCCGCGGCAACGCGGCCTTCTACCTGTCGATCCCGCCGACGGCCTTCCCCGTCGTCCTCAAGCAGATGCAGCGGACGGGTCTGGCCTCCAACGACGCCGCGGGCGGCTGGCGGCGCGTCGTCATCGAGAAGCCGTTCGGCCACGACCTGGATTCGGCGCGCGAGCTCAACGCCCTCGTGGACGACGTGTTCACGCCGGGTGACGTGTTCCGCATCGACCACTATCTGGGCAAGGAGACCGTCCAGAACCTGTTCGCGCTGCGCTTTGCGAACACGCTGTTCGAACCGATCTGGAACTCGCACTTCGTCGACTCGGTGCAGATCACGATGGCCGAGGATGTCGGTATCGGCACCCGCGCCGGCTTCTACGACGAGACCGGCGCCGCGCGGGACGTCCTGCAGAACCACCTTCTGCAGCTGCTGGCGCTCACCGCGATGGAGGAGCCGGTCAGCTTCAGCGCCGAGACGATCCGCACCGAGAAGCTGAAGGTGCTGCGCGCGGTGTCGGTGCCCGACGACTTCGGGACCTTCGCCGTGCGCGGGCAGTACTCCCAGGGCTGGCTCGCCGGCGAGCGGGTCCGCGGCTATCTCGAGGAGGCGGACATCCCCGCCAGCTCGACCACCGAGACCTTCGTCGCGGTGAAGCTCGGCGTCGAGACCCGGCGGTGGGCCGGCGTGCCCTTCTACCTGCGGACGGGCAAGCGCCTGCCACGGCGGGTCACCGAGATCGCGATCACCTTCACCAAGGCGCCACACCTGCCGTTCGACGTCACCGACACGGCCGAGCTGGGCAACAACCAGCTGGTGATCCGGGTCCAGCCCGACGAGGGTGTCACGCTCCGTTTCGGCTCCAAGGTTCCCGGGTCGGCCATGGAGGTCCGGGACGTCGCCATGGACTTCCTGTTCGGCGAGGCGTTCACCGAGGCCCTGCCCGAGGCCTACGAACGTCTCATCCTGGACGTCCTGCTCGGCGACGCGACGCTGTTCCCGAACAACGCCGAGGTCGAGGAGTCGTGGCGGATCATCGACCCGCTGGAGGACTTCTGGCGGAAGACCACGCCGCACACCTACCGGGCGGGCACCTGGGGGCCGGCGGCCGCCGACGACATGCTCGCCCGCGACGGCCGCCGGTGGCGCCGGCCATGACCCACCACCGCCACGCCGAGGGGAGCCAGGCATGACCACGCTGTGGGACACCACCGGATCAGCGGTGGTCAAAGCACTCGCGGCCGAGCGGCGGGCCGCCGGCGCGCTGGCGTTCGGGCTCGCGCTGACACTCGTGGTGGTCGTGGACGAGCAGCACGTCAGCCAGGCCGAGAGCGCCGCGACGGCGGCCGCCGCCGCGCATCCCTGCCGGCTGCTGATCGTCGTCCGCCGCCAGATCGACTCGCCGCACCCGCGGCTGGACGCCGAGGTGTCGATCGGTGGCCGGCTGGGGCCCGGCGAGGCTGTCGTGATGCGGATGTCCGGGCGGCTCGCGCTGCACGCGGAGTCGGTGGTCCTGCCGCTGCTCGCACCGGACGCACCGGTGGTCACCTGGTGGTACGACGCCCCGCCGGAGAAGATCGCCTACGATCCGCTCGGGGTCTTCGCCGACCGCCGTGTCACCGGCACGTACGCGGCCACCGACCCGGTCGCCGCGCTGCGGCAGCGGGCCGAGGACTTCGTCCCCGGCGACACCGACCTCGCCTGGACCCGCATCTCCGGCTGGCGCACCCTGCTGGCGGCGGCCTTCGACCAGGTCCAGGCCTCCGAGGCCGCCGGCCCGGCGACGGTCGTCAGCGAGCCCGGCAATCCCAGCGCCTGCCTGTTCGCCGGCTGGCTGCAGGCGAGGCTGCAGGTCCCGGTGACGGTCACCGACGCGCCCGGGCGCAAGGGCATCCAGGGTGTGCGGCTCGCCGTCGGCGACGGCGAGCTCGAGCTGGCCCGGACGGACAGCCGGTCGGCGGGCATCACCCGCACGGGCTTCCCCACCCGGGTCCTGCCGCTGCCGGAACGCGGGCTCGGAGACCTGCTCGCCGAGGAGCTGCGCCGGCTCGACGACGACGTCGTGTACGCGGAGGCGCTCTCGGCCTGGAGCCACATCCCCGATCTGAGCCGCCGGCCGCGGCACCGCGAGCACATCTGGCGCGACCCGGCGCTGGAACACGCCGCGGCCACGTCTCCCGCCGGAGCCGCCGGAGCGACCAGAGCGAGCGGGCGGCCCGGAGCCGCGCCGCGTTCCGGAGCCACGGAGCGCCCCGGAACGGCAGGCAACGACGGGGCGGCAGACAGGGGGAAACCCACGGAGCACGCCGAGGTGGCTGAGCACGCCGGGGCCACTCCGACAGCACCGCCYGCGGCTCCGACAGCACCGCCCGCGGCGTCGTGACCGCGCGGGACCCCGGGTCGGCGCCCGCGCCACCACCGGCAACGGTCGTCGTGCACGCGGATGCCGGCGTGCTCGCACGCGCGGCGGCCGCCCGGCTGCTCACCGCCCTTGTGGACGCCCAGTCCGAGCGGGGCGAGGCCAGCCTCGTGCTCACCGGAGGCGGGATCGGCGTGGCGCTGCTGCGGGCGGTGCGCGACAACCCAGCACTCGATGCCGTCGACTGGTCCAAGGTGGACGTGTGGTGGGGCGACGAACGCTTCGTCCCGGCGGACTCCCCCGACCGCAACGACCGGCAGGCCTGGGACGCGCTGCTGGAGCACATCCCGCTGGACCCGTCGCGGGTGTTCCCGGTCGCCGCCCTCACCCCGGCCCGGGCCGGGGGTGACGTCGAGTCCGCGCCCGCCGCCGCGGGAGAGGGGCCCGGGTCCGGCCGCGCGGGGCTGGCCGYGATCCGGCCGATCGGGACGGCGGAGGCGGAGACCGCCGCCACGCAGTACGCCGTCGAACTCTCGGCGCGGGCAGCCCCCGGCGCGTCGGTCCCCGCCTTCGACGTGCTGCTCCTCGGGCTCGGGCCGGAGACCCACACCGCGTCGATCTTTCCCGGGTCGCCGGCCGCCGTGGCAACCGAACCGACGGCGGCCGTCCACGACTGCCCCAAGCCGCCGCCGACGCGGGTGACGATGACGTTCCCGACCCTGCGCTCGGCCCGCCAGGTGTGGATGGTGGCGGCGGGTGAGGAGAAGGCGGAGGCCGTCGCGGCGGCACTCGCCCCGGGTGCGGACCCGGTGACCTGGCCTGCGGCAGGGGCGGTGGGGCGTGAGCGAACCCTGTGGCTCGTCGACCAGGCCGCGGCATCCAGGCTCGAGCCGACCCGAGCCGGCTCCGCGGGCTGATCAGGCCCAGCCCGGCCCAGGCTGGCTCGGCCCGGAGCCGGAGGCCGGCCGTCAGAGCTGACGGCCGGGTCCGGGCTCCGGGCTGATCAGGCCGGAATCGCTGATCAGGCCAGAATCTTCGTCTTCTCCCGTTCGAACTCGTTGGCGCTGATGACCCCGTGGTCACGGAGGTCTGCCAGCCGGGTCAGCTCGTCGGCGGGGCTCGGCCGGCCGGCGGCCTGGCGGACCTGGGCGCGCCAGAGATCCGCGGCGGCCGCGGCCTGGCGGGCCTGTCGCTCGTGCATGGAACTACCGCGGATGATCAGGTACGCCAGCACACCGACCAGCGGCAGGATGACGATGAGGGCCGTCCAGCCTGCCTTGCCCCAGCCGGAGAGGTCGTGGCTGCGGAAGACGTCCGCGACCACGGTGAACAGCAGGAACAGCCATAGAACGAAGCAGAAGAACCACAGCATGTAGAGAAACACGCTGAGCAGCGGGTAGTCGGAATCCACCTTGCCTCCTCTCACCGTCACCTACCGGTGAGCCTGACTCATACCCGTATCCGGGCACTGTGCGCTTCGACCCCATCACCTTCCGCGGGYGAGTCCGCGCGCGGGCACGGATACGCTGCGGTCATTCCCTCGTGAGCACGCCGTCACCCACCGAGTTGATCCCGGTTGCGGCATAGGTGTAGGCGAGCCGGCTGTCGGAACGCAGCGCGAGCACCAGCCGGTCCGCGCCCTTGCAGAGGACACCGGGCAGAACCAGCCGTTCCTGCACCGTGATGCTGTCCGGGCCGACCTCCCGCAGGCGCAGCTCCATGCGGCACCCGTCCGTCGGATAGGCACTCCGGCCGACGATCTCGTCGATCCCACCACCGCTGAGCACAAGCTCCACGGGGAACTCGACCGGCCCCTGGGTCACCGAACCGCCCCACGAACCGGCCATGCCGGCCGGCAGCAGGTCCCGAGAACCGGACGACGGACCACCGCCGGATGACGGGCCGCCACCGGGTGTCGGGTCACGATCGGATCCCGGTTCACCGCCCCGCGCCATCCACAGCAGGCCAGTGGTGACCAGGACCAGCACCAGGCTGGTGAGGACTCCGACGATCRGTGGTCGGGGCGGACGCGGGAGGTGAGGGGGCCACGACCCCGGCCCTCCCGGCAGGGATCGGTCGACGCGGTCGACGGGCCGCGTCCGATCCCCTGCCGGCGCCGGCCCCAGCGACGCCACCGGATCCACCGGATCCACCGGGCCGCCCGGGTCCGCGGACGGCACCGGACGTTCCGGCGACGCGGATCCTCTCGTGGCCAGCCGATCGGCGAGAGCGGTCCCGCCGGCTCCGGCACCGGCGAGGCGCAGGGCCCGGCCGAGCAGCGCCTTCGCGGCCTCCGAGCTCAGCCGGGTCTCGGGATTCTTGATCAGGAGGCCGCCGATCACCGGCCACAGCGCGTCCGCCCGCACCAGCGGCGGCGGATCCGCGTGCAGGACCGCGCCGAGAGTCAGCGGCACGGTGTCCCGGGCGAACGGCGGGTTCCCGTCGACGGCGAAGTACAGCGTGGCCCCGAGCGAGAAGAGGTCCGCGGCCAGCGAGGCGGGCCGCTGAGTGATGCGTTCCGGTGCCAGGTAGGCGGGTGTRCCGGCGCTGCCGTCGCTGCCCGGCGCCGTCGTGTCCGCCACGTGGGTCGCGATGCCGAAGTCGGTGAGCAGAACCCGCCCGTCGACGGCAAGCAGGATGTTCGACGGTTTGACGTCCCGGTGCAACAGCCCGATCCGCTGGCCGGCCATGAGGGCGTCGAGCACGGCGAGCCCCACCTCCGCCGCCCGGACGACCGGGAGCGGCCCGGTCTCGCGCACGGCGGTGTCCAGCGAGGTGGCGGCGACCAGCTCCATGACGATCCAGGGCAGGCCGCCGTCCTCGACGACGTCGGTCACCGAGACGACGTGTGGGTTGGAGCGGAGCTGGGCGGCGCTGCGCGCCTCCCGCACCGCGGCGGCGACCCGCGCTCGATCCGCACCGGTCAGGCTCGCGCCGGCGAGCCCGGCCGCGGCCGGGCGGCCGCCGAGCCAGATCGCCTTGACCGCCACCTCGACCCGCAGCAGCAGGTCAACGGCCCGCCACACGACACCCATCGAACCGGCGCCGATGCACTCCACCAGCCGGTACCGGCCGGCCACCACATGGCCGGCCTCGATGGTCCGCACAGCGGGCAGCCGAACGCGGGGTGGTCAGGTCACCGGCGCGCCCCGCAGCTTCGCCAGGGCCTCGGCGAGGATCGCCTCGCCGTCCTTCTCGTTGCGCCGCTCCCGCACATAGGCGAGGTGCGTCTTGTACGGCTCGGTCTTCGGCGGAGCGGGGGTGTTGTCACGGTCCCGCCCGGCCGGAAAGCCGCAACTCGGGCAGTCCCACGTGTCCGGTATGGACGCGTCGGCTGCGAAGGCCGGCTTCGTCTCGTGCTCGTTGGCGCACCAGAAGGAGATGCGCTGCCGGGGGGCGGTGTCGCCCCGCTCGGCCTCCCCCATCGGTCCTGCCCCGACCCGGCTCCCCCGGATGGCGTTGCCACCTGCCACGGCCCGCGTGCTCCTTTGTCTCGTCCCATGGGTGGTAGCTCGGCGGTCGGCCCCCCGCGGCCGGACCACCCACGCCCGAACCGCCACCGTAGATGTGCCGGTGCCRCTCACGGCGGTGCCCAGCATGTCTGTCCGGAGTGTAGGCCGGCAGGCCCACCACGGGTTGCACCGACCACCCTCACCGGGGCTTCCCTACGCGAATGAGGGCCCGTAATGGCCCTCTCACGGGTGTGGGCATCCTCGCCCGGCCGCCGCCACCCGCCGGGCGCACCCCGCGGGTAGTGCGGATCCGGTCAGGACGACAGCGAAACCGCGGTGGGGTCGGCGGTTCCGAGTGAGGGAATGATCGTGAACGCCTGCACCGTCGCGCTGTGCAGGCGGGCGGGGTAGCTGACCGCGAGCGGCAGGACGGCGGCGTCGGCGAGGACGGTCCGCTCCAGCGCCGCCCAGGTCTCGCCGGCCATCGCCGCCGGGCTGGCCTCGGACGCCGCCTCGAAGCGGGCCTGGAGGTCCGGGCGCCGGTAGCCGCCGTCGGCGGGCCGCGGCCCCATCCACATCCCGTCGAGCAGAGGCTGGTAGACGGTGCGCGCGGCGTCCCCGAACCAGCCGGGAGAGATCCTGGTCAGCGCCAGGTCCCAGAACTGCTGCTGCGGGTCGCTCACCGCCTGCCGGTACTGCTCCCTGCTGCGCACGCGGACGTCCAGCCGGATGTCGGCGCGGGCGAACGCGACGCGCAGCGCCTCGGCCACCTGCGCGTCGGCGGCGCTGTCCGTGGTCAGCAGCGACAGCGCCGTCACCCGCCCACCGGGGTTGTTCGCCAGGCCTTCGGCGCAGCGCTGCGGGGCGCCGGTGCCCTCCTCGGCCGGGTAGGGGTCGTACTCCTCGTAGCCGGTCATCGGCTCCTGCAGCAGCTGCGCCGTCGGGGCGGCGAGCGGCGGGCCGCCGAGCGCTCCGGTGACCGCCACCCGGTCGACGCAGTACGCCAGCGCCGTGCGGACCTGCTGCTCGCGCAGCGCCGCCGCAGACGGTCCGTTGAGCCCGACGACGAGCGTGACCACCGTGCCGGTCGGGCCGACCACGAGGCGTTCGTCCGCGTCGCCGGTGAGTGTGTCCAGCTGGTCGCGGGGGACCTCTCCGTCCAGGGCCATGTCGCCCTCGCCGGCCTCGATCCGCTCGGCGATCGTCTCGGCGTCGAGGCCGTCCGTCACCGTGATGTGGTCCGGAAGCGCCCGCCTGATGCCGTCCGAGGAACCGCTCCAGGACGGGTTGCGGGACAGCCGGTAGTCGCCGTCCGGCTCGGACACGAACCGGTAGGGGCCGGCGGAGATCAGGTTGTCCAGGTACTCCGGGGAGTCCGGCGGGTACGCCAGGGCCTCCAACGGCACCGGGGAGCTGGCCGGCAGCGCGAGGACGTCGACGAAGTCGTTGACCGGGCGGACCAGGTGGAACTCGATCGTGTCGTCCCCGACAACCTCGACGCCGGAGATCGAACCGCCCTCGATCAGGGCCGACACGTCCGCGACCGGCGACACGGCGAGCTGCGCGCAGTACTCGGCGAACCCGCGGATGGTCGCGGCGTAGTACCCGCGTAGCGGCGAGGGCACCGGCGGTGCGCACATACGCTTGAAGCCGCGGGCGACGTCGGTCGCGGTGATCCGCCGCTGGCTCGGGGTGTTCCAGCGGGCCGCCGAGCGCAGCCGCACGGTGTAGACGGTGCCGCCCATGGTCACCACCGGCTCGCCGACGGCCAGGTCCGGCCGCGGGATCGTCGCCCGCGTCACGTCGGTGTCGGTCGGGTAGCTGTAGAGCTGCCGGGTGACCAGGCGGGCGAAGGCCTGCTCCCCCGGTTCGTCGGCCCAGCCGGGGTCGCCGCTGGGCATCTGCCCGGTGAGCAGGCGCAGCGTGCCGCCGGGCTTGCCGTCAGGCGGTGCCGTGGTCGGCGCGGTGGACGGGGTCGCCGCCATCGGCCCAGGTGCCGGATCGGGGTCCGGACTGCACCCCGCCGCTGCGAGCAGGGCGGCGGCGAGGGCGCAGATCACCCGGGCGACGCGCGGACGCCGCCCCGAAGCGGTGGCGCTCAATTCTTCAGAAGCAGACCGAGACCGATGATGCAGGTGATCCACAGGAGGGCCACCGCGACAGTGAGGCGGTCGAGGTTCTTCTCGACGACCGAGGACCCGCCCAGAGAGGAGGAGACCCCACCGCCGAACAGGGTCGACAGACCGCCGCCCTTGGCCCGGTGCAACAGCACCAGCAACACGAGCAGCACGCTCGTGGCGATCAGTGCGATCGACAGACCGACCGTCATCCAGACCAGCTCCCGCCGTCGTGTAGGCCTGAGACGCCGTACCCGATCAGGCCCGACGATCGTGTCAACGTACATGACACCGCCCCGGTGCCCGAGCAGGAGCTTCTCAGGCTGACGGCGCAGCGCGGACGATCCCGACGAACTCCTCCRCGACGAGGCTCGCACCGCCGACGAGGCCACCGTCGACGTCCGGCCGGGTGAACAGCTCCGCGGCGTTCGCGGCCTTGACCGAGCCCCCGTAGAGCACACGGATCCCGGCCGCGACCGGCTCGCCGAACAGCTTCCCGAGCTGGCCACGGATCGCGGCGCACATGTCCTGGGCATCCTGGGCGGAGGCGGTCTTCCCGGTGCCGATGGCCCAGACCGGCTCGTAGGCGACGACGAGCGTCGCGGCCTGCTCCGCCGTGACTCCGGCGAGCGAGCCCTCCAGCTGGGCGAGTACGTGCTCGACGTGGGTGCCGGCGGTCCGGATCGCCTCGTGTTCACCCACGCAGACGATGGGCGTGATCCCGTGGGTATAGGCCGCGCGGGCCTTCGAGGCGACCAGCGCATCGTCCTCGTGGTGGTAGGTGCGCCGCTCGGAGTGCCCGACCACCGCGTACGAACAGCCGAGCCGGGCCAGCATCGGCCCACTGATGTCACCCGTGTACGCCCCGGAGCCGTGCGGCGAGAGGTCCTGGCCCCCGTAGCTGACGGCGAGCCTGTCCCCGTCGATCAGGGTCTGGACGCTGCGCAGATCGGTGAACGGCGGCAGGAAGACGACCTCGGCCTTCTCCAGCTCGGCCGGCTTCAGGTCGAAGGCGACCTTCTGCACCAGCGCGATGGCCTCGAGGTGGTTGAGGTTCATCTTCCAGTTGCCGGCGACCAGTGTCCGCCGGCCGGACCCGCCCGATGTACGGGCGGGTGCCCCCTTCGCCACGTTCCTGCATCCCTTCGTCCGGTGCCTGATGGTGTTCCGGGTGTTGTCTCTGGTGCTGTTCTGGTGCTGTTCAGACGTCGAGTGCGGCGAGCCCGGGCAGGGTCTTGCCCTCCAGGTACTCGAGGCTGGCCCCGCCGCCGGTGGAGATGTGGGTGAAGCTCGCCTCGGGAATGCCCAGGGTGCGCACGGCGGCCGCGGAGTCCCCGCCGCCCACGACCGAGAAACCCGGGCCGGCGGCGACGGCCTCGGCGACACCGCGGGTACCGGCGGCGAACGCCGGGAACTCGAACACGCCCATCGGGCCGTTCCAGAAGATCGTCGCGGCACCGCCGGCCACGCCCGCGAACGCCGCGGTCGCCTCCGGGCCGATGTCCAGGCCGAGCCAGCCGTCCGGGATCGCGTCGGCGGCGACCACACGGTGCGCGGCGTCGGCGGCGAACCTGTCGGCGACCACCACGTCGGTGGGCAGCACGAGCCGGTCACCGGCCTCCGCCAGCAGGCTCTTACAGGTGTCGATCATCTCGCTCTCCAGGAGCGAGGCGCCGACCGGGTGGCCCAGCGCGGCCAGGAAGGTGAAGCACATGCCGCCGCCGACCAGGAGCGAGTCGACCCTCGGCAGCAGTGCGCGGATGACTCCCAGCTTGTCCGACACCTTCGACCCGCCGAGCACCACCGCGTACGGCCGGGCCGGCTCGGAGGTGAGCGCGCGCAGCACCTCCAGCTCCGCCAGCACCAGCTGCCCGACGGCGTGCGGCAGGCGCTTGGGCACCTCCGCCACGCTCGCGTGGGCACGGTGCACCGCACCGAACGCGTCGCCGACGTAGAACTCGGCCAGCGCCGAGAGCTCGTCGGCGAAGGCGGCGCGGTCGACGGCGTCCTTGCTGGTCTCCCCCGGGTGGAAACGGAGGTTCTCCAGCAGGGCCACCTGGCCCTCGGCGAGCCCGCCGACGACCTCCCGGGCCCGGTCGCCGGCGATGTCGCCGCCGCCGTCACCGGCGAAGGCGACCGGGACGCCGAGCAGCTCGGACAGCCGCTCGGCGACCGGAGCCAGCGAGTACTTCGCCTCCGGAGCTCCCTTCGGGCGCCCCAGGTGCGAGCAGACGACCACCTTCGCGTTCCGCTCGAGAAGCGCCTGGATGGTCGGCAGGCTGGCCCGCACCCGTCCGTCGTCGGTGATGCGCGGCGCGGACCCGGAATGGTCCAGCGGCACGTTGAGGTCACTGCGGACGAGTACGCGGTGGCCGGTGACCTGCAGGTCGTCGATCGTCCTCACGCTGGGCTGCTCCGGGGTCGGCGAAGGTCAGGTGGACGGGGCGTCTCGCGGGGCCGGGACCGGGCTCAGAGCCGGCCGGCCACCAGGCCGGTCAGGTCGACCAGGCGGTTGGAGTAGCCCCACTCGTTGTCGTACCAGCCGACGACCTTGACCTGGGAGCCGAAGGACATGGTCAGCTGCGAGTCGAAGGTGCAGGACGCCGGGGTGCCCACGATGTCGGAGGAGACAATCGGGTCTTCCGTGTAGACGAGGTAGCCCTTCAGGGGGCCTTCCGCCGCGGCCTTGTAGGCGGCGTTGATCTCGTCCTTCGACGCCTCGCGAGCGAGGTTCACGACGAGGTCGGTAACAGAACCGTCCAGGACCGGAACGCGCATCGCAAGACCGTCCAGCTTGCCCTTCAGGTGGGGCAGAACAAGAGCGGTCGCCTTCGCCGCGCCGGTGGTCGTCGGAATGATGTTCTGCGCGGCGGCCCGGGCCCGACGCAGGTCGGAATGCGGGAAGTCCAGGATGACCTGGTCATTGGTGTAGGCGTGGATCGTCGTCATCAGACCGCGCTCGATACCGAACGCCTCGTCGAGAACCTTGGCCAATGGCGCGACACAGTTCGTCGTGCAGGAGGCGTTCGAGAGGATGTGGTGCTTCGCCGGGTCGTAGACGTCGTCGTTCACGCCCATGACGACCGTCAGGTCCTCACCCTTGGCCGGCGCCGAGATGATCACCTTCTTCGCGCCCGCGGTCAGGTGCTTGCCAGCGGTCTCCGCCGTGGTGAAACGACCGGTCGACTCGATGACGACGTCGACGCCCAGGTCAGACCAGGGCAGTGCCGCCGGGTCACGCTCGGCCAGCACCTTGATCGTGGTGTCGCCGACCCGGATCCCGTCCTCGGCGACCGAGACCGGGGCGGCCAGCGTGCCCAGGGTCGTGTCGTACTTCAGCAGGTGCGCGAGGGTCTTGTTGTCCGTCAGGTCGTTGACGGCGACGATCTCCAGATCGCTGCGGCGGCTCGCCGCAAGCGCCCGCCAGAAGTTACGGCCGATTCGCCCGAAGCCGTTGACACCCACCCGCGTAGCCACGTCCAGGACTCCCTATGCTCGTGTGCCGTCGTGTGTCAGGAGCCTAGCGAGTCGGGACATCATCGGCGGGAATCCGAACCGATTCATGTCGGTCTCCTCACATCGGGGGACCCGGCACCGTCAGCAATTGGTTGAATGCATCGCCTTTCGACAAACACCCTATCCTACGGACCTGCCCCGGCACGGTGCGTGGCCGTGCTCCCGCGGCACGCCCACGGGGCACCTGATTCCGTGCTCAGGCGTTCTCAAAGAGCTCCGGCGAGACACTGGCCTCGGTGTTCGGGATACCGAGCGCGTTGGCACGTTTGTCCGCCAACGCGAGCAGGCGCCGGATTCGCCCGGCGACGGCGTCCTTGGTGAGCGGCGGATCGGCCAGCGCGCCGAGCTCCTCCAACGAGGCCTGGGCGTGTTCGAGCCGCAGCCGGCCCGCGGCGAGCAGGTGCTCGGGGGCGTCGTCGCCGAGGATGCGCATCGCCGCCTGCACCCGCGCCCCGGCGGCGACCGCCGCGCGGGCCGAACGGCGCAGGTTCGCGTCGTCGAAGTTCGCGAGCCGGTTCGCCGTGGCCCGGACCTCGCGGCGCATCCGCCGCTCCTCCCAGGCCATCAGGCTGTCGTGCGCACCGATCCGGGTGAGCAGCGCGCCGATCGCGTCGCCGTCGCGAACCACCACCCGGTCGACTCCGCGGACATCCCGGCTCTTGGCCTGGACGCCCATCCGCCGCGCGGCACCGACGAGCGCCAGCGCCGCCTCCGGCCCGGGCGAGGTCACCTCCATCGAACACGACCGGCCCGGCTCGGTGAGCGAGCCGTGCGCGAGGAACGCGCCGCGCCACGCCGCCGCCGCATCACAGGCCGACCCCGTGACCACCTGCGGGGGGAGGCCCCGCACCGGGCGGCCGCGCTGGTCGAGCAGGCCCGTCGACCGGGCCAGCTGCTCGCCGTCACGCTCCACCCGGACGATGTAGCGCACCGATCGGCGCAGCCCGCCGGCGGCCAGCACGGCGACCGACGAGGGGAATCCGAAGACCTCGGCGATCTCACGCCGCAGCCGGCGCGCGGTGGCGCCGGTGTCGAGCTCGGCCTCCACCACGATCCGCCCGCCGACGATGTGCAGGCCCCCCGCGAACCGCAGAAGCGCCGCCATCTCAGCCCGCCGGCAGCAGGGCTTGGCTACTCGCAGCCTGCTCAGTTCGTCCTTGACGGTGGCCGTCATCGCCGCCACACAGATCACTCCTTGCCTTCACCGGAAGGGATCCGGTGGCCGGGGCCACCGGTGGATGTGCAACCGACACCCGAGGGGTCGGCACAGCCCGCGCCTGGCTGCCGGTCCGGCCAGGTCCGTCCGTCGACCGGACGGGGCGGTGTCGGCACCGCCGGCCGCGGGTCATCGGCCGCGAACACCGCCCGGAACGCCGCAGCGAGCAGCGCGGGATCGTGCAGGGCCGGATCTCTGACGTCCCGCACGGGCGCAAGGTGCAGGCGGGCGCCGAGGTCCATCGCCGCGCGGGCGAGCGGGCCGGGGTCGCCGACCGCCGCGGGATCCGCGATCACGACGTCCAGCCGCAGCCCGGGAACATGGGTGGCCAGCGCGTGCAGGTGCGCCTCGGGCGTGTACCCGGCCGTCTCACCGGGCTGGGCCACGAGGTTGAGCACCATCACGCGGCGAGCCTGGGCACCGGTGATCGCCGCGTGCATGTCGGGCACCAGCAGGTGCGGCAGCACGCTCGTGTAGAGCGATCCGGGGCCGAGGACGATCCAGTCCGCGGCCTCCGCGGCGGTCAGGGCGGCGCCGCACGCGGCCGGCGCGGCCGGCACCAGCCGCACGCCGGCCACCCGGCCGGGTGTGGTGGCGACCGCGGCCTGCCCGCGGACCTCCACCGGTTCCGCCGCCCGGGCCGGGTCGAGGCCGGTCACGTCCGCGACGATGTCGATGCCGTCGCAGGACAGCGGCAGTACCCGACCCTGCGCGCCGAGCAGCGACGCGACGAGGTCGAGGGCGGCGATCGGCGACCCGGCGCGCTCGGCCAGCGCGGTCAGGACGAGGTTGCCGACCGCGTGCCCGGCGAGCGGCCCACCGCCGCCGAACCGGTGCTGGAAGAGCCCGGCCCAGGTCCGCGACCAGTCGTCCGCACCGGCGAGGGCGGCGAGGGCCATCCGCAGATCGCCCATCGGCAGCGCGCCGAGCTCGGTACGCAGCCGGCCGGACGATCCGCCGTCGTCCCCCACGGTGACCACCGCGGTCAGCCTGCGGCTGATCCGCCGCAGCGCCGACAGCGAGGCTGCGAGACCGTGCCCGCCACCGAACGCGGTGATCGCGGGAGCGTCGCCGGTCACTCGCGGCCCAGATCCCGGTGCACCACGCGGACGCCGACCCCGTCGGCGGCCAGCCGTGCCCCCAGCTGCTCCGCGACCGCCACGCTGCGATGCTTGCCGCCCGTACAGCCGACCGCCAGTGTCAGGTACCGCTTGCCCTCCCGCACATAGCCCTCACCGACCAGGCGCAGCAGGGTCGTGTACTGGTCGACGAACTCGGCCGCGCCCGGCTGGGCGAGTACGTAGTCGCGCACCTGCGGGTCCCGGCCGGTGTAGGGCCGCAGCGATTCCACCCAGTGCGGGTTGGGCAGGAAGCGGCAGTCGGCGACGAAGTCCGCGTCCAGCGGGAGCCCGTACTTGTAGCCGAACGAGACCACGGTCGCGTTCAGCCGGTTCGCCCGCGGCTGGCCGAACGCCACATCGATCTTCGCCCGCAGCTCGTGCACGTTGAGGTCGGTGGTGTCGAGCACGAGGTCTGCCTCGCCGCGCAGCTCCGCGAGCAGCGCCCGCTCGCGGTTGATCCCGTCCACCACCCGCTCGTCACCCTGCAGCGGGTGCGGACGCCGCACATGGTCGAACCGGCGCACCAGCGCGTCGTCGGACGCCTCGAGGAACAGCATCCGCGGATGCATACCGCGTGAGTCCAGTGCCTCGACGGCCGCCCGCAGATCGGAGAAGAAGGCCCGGCCACGGACGTCGACGACGACCGCGATCCGGCTCACCGCCCCACCCGAGCGATGGCCGAGCTCCGCCATCGTCGACAACAGCGCCGGCGGCAGATTGTCGACGACGAACCAGCCCAGGTCCTCCAGACACTTCGCGGCCGTACTGCGGCCGGCACCGGAAAGCCCGGTGATGATTGCCAGATCAAGCGTCGCGGTGGTCAACCCGCCACCCCCCGGATCACGCCCGGCTCGCCGGGCCCGGTGCTCTCGCTCGCCGGGCCCACCCCCACCGGGTCGGACATCGTCGCAATGATCTCGCCGGTCAGTGGGTCGACGGCCGGCGGGGGCGCCTCGGCTCCACCGGGAGCCGACCGGGCCAGCGCGGCCACGATCGCCTCCGCCGTCCGCGGGCCGATCCCCGGCACCTGGGCGATCTCCGCCGCACTCGCCGCGCGCACCTTGGCCACCGACCCGAACTGCCGCAGCAGCGCCTTGCGTCGAGTCTCCCCGAGACCGGGCACCCCGTCGAGCACCGAGGCGACCATCGACGCCGACCGCTTCTGCCGGTGATAGGTGATCGCGAAGCGGTGCGCCTCATCCCGGACGCGCTGCAGCAGGTAGAGCGCCTCGCTCGTCCGGGGCAGGATCACGGGCTCATCCTGGCCGGGCAGCCAGACCTCCTCCAGGCGCTTCGCCAGGCCGCACAGCGCGACGCCCCCCGGCCCGGCATCGATCCCGAGCTCGTCGAGCGCCCGTGCAGCGGCGGCCACCTGCGGCGGCCCGCCGTCGACGACGACCAGGTTCGGCGGGTAGGCGAACTTCCGCGGCTGGCCGGTCTCGGGATCACGCCCGGGCACCTCTGGGCCGGCTCCCGATCCCCCGACGGCCAGCCCCTCGGCGACCGGGCTCTCGGCGACCGGGCTCTCTGTGTCCGGTTGGGTGGTCCCGGCTGCCCGGGTGTCGGTCTCCGTGCCCTCGTCGACGCCGGGGAAGCCGGCCAGCTCGCCGGTTCGGGCACGCTCGGCCAGGTAGCGGGAGAACCTGCGGTGGACGGCCTCGTGCATGCTCGCCGTGTCGTCCTGACCGTCGACACCGCGGATGGCGAAGCGGCGGTACTCCGACTTGCGCGCCAGCCCGTCCTCGAAGACGACCATGCTGGCCACGACGTTGGTGCCCTGGATGTTCGACACGTCGAAGCACTCGATGCGCAGCGGGGCGTCCGGCAGCTCCAGTGCCTCCTGCAGGTCGGCGAGGGCCCGGCTGCGGGCCGTGAGATCTCCGGCGCGCTTCGTGCGGTGCAGCGTGAACGCCTGGCCGGCGTTGCGCTCGACAGTCTCCATCAGAGTGCGTTTGTCCCCCCGGCGGGGGACACGCAGATCCACCCGCGCGCCGCGGGCCCGGCTGAGCAGTTCCACGACGGCGTCGGCGTCCGGCGGCAGTTCCGGGACGAGGATCTCGCGGGGGACCTCGCCCGTGTACCCCGGCTCGGCGGCCGGCCCGCGACGGCCGGCGGACGCGGCGCGCGCCCCGGCGGTGGCCTCGGACTGTTCCACGCCGGCCTCTGGCTGTTCCGCGGCGGCCTCGGACTGGTCCACCGGCGACACCGCCAGGCCTGCGGCCGCCTCCGCCTGCACACCCTCGAGGTACTCCTGGGTCAGGAACTGCTCGACGAGATCCCCGGTGGTGACGTCCTCGAGCTTGTCGACGACCCAGCCGCGCTGGCCGCGGACCCGGCCGCCCCGCACATAGAAGATCTGGACCGCCGCCTCCAGCTCGTCCTGGGCGAAGGCGATCACATCCGCGTCGGTGCCGTCCGGCAGGACGACGGCCTGCTTCTCCACCGCACGGCGCAGTGCCCCGATGTCATCGCGCAGCCGGGCCGCGCGCTCGTACTCCTGGGCGTCGGCCGCCGCGCGCATCTCGCGCTCCAGCCGGCGCAGGTAGCGGCCGGTCTGCCCGGACATGAAGTCGCAGAAGTCGTCGACGATCTCCCGATGGGCCTGCGCGTCGACCCGGCCGACGCAGGGCGCCGAGCAGCGGTCGATGTAGCCGAGCAGGCACGGGCGGCCGACCTGGCCGGCCCGCTTGAAGACGCCGGTACTGCAGGTGCGCGCGGGGAAGACGCGCAGCAGCAGATCGAGCGTCTCCCTGATGGCCCAGGCGTGCGCGTAGGGGCCGAAGTAACGCACCCCGCGCCGCTTCGRCCCGCGCATGACCTGCAGCCGCGGAAACTCCTCGTAGAGCGTCACGGCGAGACTCGGGTAACTCTTGTCGTCGCGGTAGCGGACGTTGAACCGCGGGTCGAACTCCTTGATCCAGGTGTACTCGAGCTGAAGCGCCTCGACCTCGGTGGAGACCACCGTCCATTCCACCGAGCTGGCCGTGGTGACCATGTGCTGTGTCCGGGGGTGCAGGGTGTGCACATCGGCGAAGTAGTTGGCCAACCTGGACCGCAGGCTCTTGGCCTTGYCCACGTAGATGACACGGCCATGCTCGTCGCGGAAGCGGTAAACACCCGGGGTCTCGGGGATCGAGCCCGGCGGGGGCCGGTAGGTCGCCGGATCAGCCATGAACCGAGCCTACGGCGGCCATCCTCCGACCTGAGCGGTGCCTGCACGTATCCATTCCATCACGCTCAGCTTCCACGACGTCGAGCACCCCCGAAACTGACCGCGTCGAGCCCCCTCGGATCCCCCGGAACCGGTCAGGCGATCCCGCGAGCAGGACGGCCCGGCCTCCGAAGTACCTCCGAGGGCTGCCGGCGAGCTTTCCGTCCCCCCGCACGCCGATCGGATGTCGCCGGCGGAGATCGCTTGACCGCCGGGCCGGGCGGGGCGGGCCGCTGATGACAAGGTGGCCTCCCGACCGGCACCCCGTCTGCCGGAGAGCCCGGTGTGGCTGGTGTGGCTGACCTGTCGCCCGGACGATCCAGCGTCCGCCCTCGGTCATCGCCGGGTCGCCGTATGCTGTATCGGGCCAGGTCTGTGGCGCCCGGGCTGAACTGCTGCGACGGTGGAGTCCAGCACCACCGGGTCCGCACACGGCAGCGACCGGCACGGTGGCGACGAGCAGGGTGGCGGTCAGCACCGTGGCGACCGACACGGCAGCCATCGGCCACACAGGAGGGCCGGCAGCCACAGCGACAACCGTGTGGTGGCTTGTCACGGCAGGGGCGCCCGGCGCAACGGCAGGGCCGGGGCATTCGGACCAAGGGGGCCGACGCGTGCAGGTGGAGGACGTCACGACGGAGTTTGTCGTCGACGACGCACCTGGGCGCGGCCGGATCACCGTTCTCCAGGTGACCTGGCGCAGCTGCGACCCGCTCGCCGTCGCGCTGGTCCTGGTATCACGACCGGACCATCCGGCGCTGCCACAGGGGCACTGGGTGGCTCCGCGCGACGCCCTGCGGGCCGGRCTCGAGGGCCCGGTGCCGGTCGGTGACGGCGACGTCCGCATCACGCCCGAGCCGGCGCACGGCGGTATCCGCCTGGAACTGTCCGACGGCGAGCGGCGCTCCGTGGTCGTACTCGACGCCGCCCCGGTCCGCAGCTTCCTGGACCGCACCGAGCGGGTGGTCCCCGCCGGCGAGGAACACACCGAGGTCGCGCTGGACGCCGTCCTCGACGATCTTCTGCAGCCCTGAGCCGGCGGCGCCAGCGGCGTCATCCTGCCGAGGAGGCGGCGCCCGCCAGCCTGCCGCGGGGCTTCTTCGCCCTGGCCGTGCTTCCACCGGTGTCGGCGCCCGAGGCCTGCTCCACGGTTGCCGCGCCCCGCCCGCCGAGGATCTCCCGGAGGAACGACCCGGTGTGGCTCGCGGGCACCGCGGCCAGCGTTTCCGGCGTGCCCTCGGCGACGACCGTGCCACCGCCGGTGCCGCCCTCCGGGCCCATGTCGATGATCCAGTCCGCGGTCTTGATGACATCGAGGTTGTGCTCGATCACGATCACCGTGTTGCCGGCGTCGACCAGCCGGCCGAGCACGCCCAGCAGCTTGCGGATGTCCTCGAAGTGCAGGCCGGTGGTCGGCTCGTCCAGTACGTAGACGGTGCGGCCGGTGGAGCGCCGCTGCAGCTCCGAGGCGAGCTTCACCCGCTGCGCCTCGCCGCCGGACAGTGTCGGCGCCGACTGGCCGAGGCGCACGTACCCCAGCCCGACGTCGTTCAGCGTCCGCAGGTGGCGCGCGATCGCCGGGACGGCCGCGAAGAACTCGGCCCCCTCCTCGATCGGCATGTCGAGCACCTCGGCGATGCTCCGGCCCTTGTAGTGCACTTCCAGGGTCTCGCGGTTGTACCGGGCGCCCGCGCAGACCTCGCACGGGACGTAGACGTCCGGGAGGAAGTTCATCTCGATCTTGATGGTGCCGTCGCCGGAGCAGGCCTCACAGCGCCCACCCTTGACGTTGAACGAGAACCGGCCCGGCAGGTACCCGCGTACCTTCGCCTCGGGCGTCTCCGCGAACAGCCGGCGGACATGGTCGAACACGCCGGTGTAGGTCGCCGGGTTGGACCGCGGTGTCCGGCCGATCGGGGACTGGTCGACGCGGACCGCCTTGTCGAGGTGGTCGAGCCCGCTCACCGTGCGGTGCCGGCCGGGGACCTCGCGGGCGCCGTTGAGGTGGTTGGCGAGCACGCTGGCCAGGATGTCGTTGACCAGGGTCGACTTTCCGGACCCGGAGACCCCGGTGACCGCCACCAGGCAGCCGAGTGGGAAGGAGACCGTCACGTCCCGCAGGTTGTGCTCTCGGGCGCCGTGCACGGTCAGCGCGCGCCCACGGACCGGCGGCCGGCGGGCCGCGGGAACCGGAATCTCGCGCCGGCCCGAGAGGTAGGCCCCCGTCATCGACTCCTCGCTGGTCAGCAGGTCGTCGACGGAACCGGAGACGACCACCCGGCCGCCGTGCTCGCCGGCGCCGGGACCGATGTCCACCACCCAGTCGGCGGCGCGGATCGTGTCCTCGTCGTGCTCCACCACGATCAGCGTGTTGCCGAGGTCCCGCAGCCGCAGAAGCGTCTGGATGAGGCGCCGGTTGTCACGCTGGTGCAGGCCGATGGACGGCTCGTCCAGCACGTAGAGCACCCCGACCAGCCCCGAACCGATCTGGGTGGCGAGTCGGATCCGCTGTGCCTCCCCGCCGGCGAGGGTGCCGGCGGCCCGGTCCAGGGACAGGTAGTCCAGGCCGACGTCCAGCAGGAACGCCAGCCGGGCGTCGATCTCCTTGAGGACCCGGCCCGCGATGGTCTGCTCCCGCTCGCTGAGCTCGACGGTGCGCAGGAAGTCGGCACAGTCGCGGATGGACATGCCCGCGACCTCGGCGATCGAGCGGCTGGCCATGGTGACCGCCAGCGACTCCGGCTTCAGTCGGGCCCCCCGGCAGGCCGTGCAGGGCACGTCACGCATGTAGCCCTCGTAGCGCTCCCGGCTGCTGTCCGACTCGGCGTCGGCGTGCCGGCGCCGCAGGAACGGCAGGACGCCCTCGAAGGAGGTGTAGTAGGAGCGCTTCCGGCCGTACCGGTTGGTRTAGCCGACGTGGATCTCGGTCTCCCCGCTGCCGTGCAGGATGGCCTTGCGGGCGCGCTCCGGCAGGCCCTCCCACGGGGTGTCCATCCGGAAGGTGAGGTCCTCCGACAGCGCCGTCAGCAGCCGCTGGAAGTACTCCTTGTTGTGCCCACCGGACCAGGGCTGGACGGCTCCGTCAGCGAGCGACAGGGTCGGGTCGGGCACGACGAGGTCTGGGTCGACCTCCTTGCGGGTACCCAGCCCGGTGCACTCCTGGCAGGCGCCGAACGGCGAGTTGAACGAGAAGGACCTGGGCTCCATCTCCTCGAAGGACAGGTCGTCGTACATGCAGGCCAGGTGCTCGGAGTACATCCGCTCCCGGTCGGGGTCGGCGGCGTCGCGGTCCACGAAGTCGAGCAGCACCAGGCCATTGCCGAGCCGCAGCGCCGTCTCGATCGAGTCGGTGAGGCGCCGCTTGGCCGACGCCTTCGCCGCGAGCCGGTCGACGACGACCTCGATCGTGTGCTTACGCTGCTTCTCCAGCTTCGGGCGGTCGGTGAGAGCGACGACGGTGCCGTCCACCCGGACCCGCGCGAAACCGGACGTCTGCAGCTCGGCGAACAGGTCGATGTACTCGCCCTTGCGACCGCGGACGACCGGAGCCAGTACCTGGAAGCGGGTGCCCTCGGGCAGCTCGAGGAGCCGGTCGACGATCTGCTGCGGAGTCTGGCGTGAGATCGGCCGGCCGCACTTCGGGCAGTGTGGGTGGCCGACCCGTGCGTACAGCAGGCGGAGGTAGTCGTAGACCTCGGTGATCGTGCCGACAGTCGACCGCGGGTTGCGCGACGTCGACTTCTGGTCGATCGACACCGCCGGCGACAGGCCCTCGATGAAGTCGACGTCGGGCTTGTCCATCTGGCCGAGGAACTGGCGCGCGTAGGCCGACAGCGACTCGACATACCGACGCTGACCCTCGGCGAAGATCGTGTCGAAGGCCAGGCTGGACTTGCCCGAGCCCGACAGGCCCGTGAAGACCACAAGGCCGTCCCTGGGCAGGTCGAGATCGACGTCACGCAGGTTGTGCTCGCGTGCTCCGCGTACGACAAGACGGTCGGCCATCGTCAGGTCCCTCGTCGTTCTCGGTCGGCTGCTGTGGTCGGCTGCTGTCGTCGGCCGGTGCCGGCACCGGTGGGGTTCCGTCACCGCGGCCTGCGCGGCGCCCCCGGCCGTCAGCCGGCCGCGAGCCAAACGCGCGTTCGAACACAGCCGACGCTACACGCCTCGGACGAACGGCTCGTAACAGCCGTGCCCCCCGCTCCCGGACGGCAACAACGCAGCCCACACCCCATTCCGGAGGCCCCACCCGGGCGAGCGCAGCCCGCCCCGAACGCCCGGGACGCAGACACGCGCGGACACACGGTTGAGAATGGAGCGGCCGGGCGGGGCCCGCACACGCCCGGCCGCCGGGGTGCCGGGGCCGCGGCCGTGACAGCCCCGGCACCCCGGCGGCCCGCACCCCTTGCTCGACCCTGCAGATCACGGCCCCGATCCGCCGGAACAGGCGACGCACAGACCGAGGAGAAGCGGAATGAACATCGGCGCCGGCTACACGGGCGACGTCACCGTCGGCGGGCCCGCGGACGTCCGCGAGCTACCGGACCTCACGATCACCAAGGTGGCGGTGGGCCCGTTCGACAACAACTGCTACCTCCTGCGCTGTGCGGCCACCGGCGAGCAGCTCCTCGTCGACGCGGCGAACGAGACGGGCACGCTGCTGCGCCTCGTCGGCGACGCCGGTCTGAGCACCGTGGTGACGACGCACCGACACGGAGACCACATCCAGGCACTAGAGGAGGTCGTGGCCGCGACCGGTGCGCGGACCGTCGCCCATCCACTCGACGTTCCCGCGATCCCCGTTCCGACCACCGATCCGGTCGTGGACGGCGACGAGGTGCACGTCGGCGAGGTCACACTGCGGGTCGTGCACATGGTCGGGCACACACCGGGATCGGTCGCGCTGCTGTATGGCCGGGACACCAGCGCTCCGCACCTGTTCACCGGCGACTGTCTCTTCCCCGGCGGCCCTGGCAACACCTTCGGTGACGCGGCGGCCTTCACCACCCTCATGGACGACCTGGAGGCCAAGGTCTTCGGGCCGCTCCCGGACGGGACCTGGATCTACCCGGGCCATGGAAAGGACACAACGCTCGGCGCCGAGCGGCCGCACCTGGCCGAATGGCGCGCCCGCGGCTGGTAGACCTCGGCAGACCGGGAACGACGGCGGCCCCGCGGGCCTCGCCCGGCCCCGCCGGCCATGGCCCCGGGGCCACCGGGGTCAGCGGTCCGCAGTCGCCCACGACGACGCCGGAGGCGCTGAAGGGTCCGACCGGACTGCCGCCGGCACCATCGACCGCGGCAGTGGCACCTGCGCACGGACGTCCGCTCCCAGCACGGCCGCGTCGATCCGGCCCAGGTCCCGACGCGCCTCCGACGGGACCGCGCACCACCGTGACCGCGTGGCCGGCTCCCGGTGCGGTCGGACCAGGCCGGCGACGAGGCCGGCCAGGATGCGCCCGGCGCGCAGGGCGTCATGGCGCCGGCCGGCGACAAGCTTGCGCAGGGTGAGGACGATCAGCTGGCCGGAGTGGACGGCGAGCCAGCCCCGCCCCAGCGCCGCCCGATGGCGCCGCGCGTAGATCGCCGCGGAACGACCGAGCTCGGCGTACATCAGGCCGGCCCGGCCGACCGTCCCTCCGCCCACATGGGAGACCTGGCACCGGTCGTCGGCCCAGTGCACCCGACCACCGGCCGCGTGCAGCCGCGCGAACAGGTCGGTCTCCTCGTAGTACATCCAGTAGGACGGGTCGAATCCGCCCAGGCGGAGGAAACTGGCCGTCCGAATTGCGAAGAAGGCGCCCACCGGGTAGCGGAGGTCCGGCCAGCGGGCCACCGCGGCTGCCTCGCCGCGCACCGCCGTGTACGTGTTCGTGCGGACGTTCGGCAGGACCGCCGTTCCCCGGCCGGGCAGGCCATGYTCGCCGCGCAGCGGGAATCCCACCGCGTCGGCGCCCTCCGGCACGGACGCAAGCAGGTCAGGCAGAGTCGCACAGACCTCGGCCGACACCGTGATGTCGCTGTTGACGACGAGGATCCACTCGGGAACCGGTTCACCCGGCGCCGGCTGCGCCTCACCGTTCGCCAGCGAGCCGCGCACGGCGATGTTCACCGCCGTGCCGTAGCCGACGTTCCCGTGCCCTTCGAACAGTCGGACCCCGGCGGGCAGGTCGTCGTGCACCGTGCCGGTCAGGTTCTCGACCAGCGACACCCGGGATTCGGAAATACCGGACAATGCCGCGAGGAGACAGGCCAACTGGGGCGACCCACCATAGGAGACAACCACTGCCAAAAAGGTGTGCATAGTCCGCCTTGGACGAAGAGGGAGGGATTCCGGGTGCTCGGACGATCCCGGCGGTGCCGAAACACTAACGTGCCCGTCGCGCTGTCACCCACAGGACAATCGGCGCGTCGCCCAATGACTAGTTCGTATAAATCATTGGACCGCTCACCGCCGGTACATGTCCGTCTCCGCACGTTACCTGTTCCCCCGCACCCGTTTCCCGGCGGAATGCAGACGGGGCGGGCAGCCCCCCGGCCCGCCCGCCCCGTCATCCGGATGCTCAGTGGCGTTGGTCGCCGACAGGCGTCACATCGCTCTCCCGACGCTCGCCGTCAGTCGGGCCGGGCTCGCCCCGCGGGGCGCCCGTTCCGGCGGCGGCCGTTCCAGCCACGGGGCCGGCTCCGGCCACGGCGGCCGTTCCGGTGGCGGTCGCCGATCCGGCTGCCGGTCCGCCGGGGCCGCTGTCACCGTCGCCCTCCGCGGGCGGCGCCGTCGCCAGCGACCACACGATCGCACCGGTCAGGACGGCCGCGATAACCACCAGGGACAGCCAGATCGGCATGTGCCAGACGTCGGTGAGCAGCATCTTGACGCCGATGAACGCGAGGATGACGGCCAGACCGGTGGCAAGGTGGTGGAACTTCTCCATCAGCCCGGAAAGCAGGAAGAACAGCGACCGAAGGCCCAGGATCGCCAGCGCGTTCGCGGTGTAGACGAGGAAGGTCTCGTTCGTCACGCCCAGCGCCGCYGGCACCGAGTCGAAGGCGAACAGGACGTCCGCGGTCTCGACCGCGACCAGGACGGCGAGCAGCGGGGTGGCCACCAGCTTGCCCGCGCGCCGCAGGATGAAGTGCTGCCCCTGGTACTCGTCCGTCACCGGGATCACCTTGCGCAGCAGCTTGACCGCCCTGCTGTTCCCCGGGTCCATGTCGACACCGTCGCCCCGGACCATCTTGAACGCGGTGTAAAGAAGGAAGGCGCCGAACAGGTAGATGACGAAGTGGAAGTTGTCCAGCAGCGCGATGCCGGCCGCAATGAACAGGAAACGCAGGACGAGGGCACCCAGAACGCCGTAGAAAAGCACCCGGTGCTGGTACTCACGCGGAACCTTGAAGTACGAGAAGATCAGCGCGAAGACGAACAGGTTGTCAACGGATAGGCTCTTCTCCAGCAGATACGCCGCCGTGTACTCACCGGCCGCACCTGGCCCCTGCCAGGCCCAGATCACGAAAGCGAATCCGACGCCGAGCGACACCCATCCGACGCTCCACCAGGCGGCTTCCCGGAAGCCGATGACGTGGGCCTTGCGATGGGCCAGCAGGTCGATGGTCAGAAGCAGGAGCAGGCCGCCCAGGAAGGCGACCCAGGCCCAGGCTGGTACATCCACGGAATATCCTCCGAACGGGGCTTTTCGTGACGATCACGGCAGCGGTCACGCATGGGTGCCGTGGGTGGAGCGGGAGACAGCGCCCAGTGACGCCTGGGAAGAAGGTGTGGCCCTGGCCGGCCGGGCGCCGTTGCCGGCAGCCGGCCAGAGCAGGAGCGAGTGGGCCTTCCGGCCCGGACGGCGTCTCAGGGCAGGGACTGTGGTCTCGGCGGAACGCGGGAGAAGTCGGGTCAGCGGCGCCGACCAAAGCCCACGGAAGAGACCACACGCCCGCGTAGTGGGGCAGTGCCGAGCGCCCTGGCGATCTCACCCGGGCCCACCGTGCCGACCATCTCGGGGGTGCCGTCCGCACCGGGCGCCACGACCACGATCACCCCGGCAGCCGGTCGCGTGGCAAGACGGGATGTCACGCTCGCCAACGGCTCATCCGGCCGGGCGGTAGCGACATGGTCCATCGGGATGGTGACCCGGGTGACCCGGGCCAGGTTCCGGTCGTCGGCGGGGACCGCGGCCAGATCATGCAGCCGCGCCACGCCGAGGAGCGTGCCGGCGAAGTCACGGACCGCGAAAAGCGAGCGGCCCGACGGCAGCGCGATCTCGTCAAGCGCGGCGGCGACGGTCTTCCAGGCCGGAAGCACCGACGGGGCGGGGACCATCACATCCCGCACGAAGACCCCGTCGAGCGCGGTGGCGGCCTTCTGCTGGGCCTGCGCCAGCCGGGAGCTACCCAGCGCCAGCCAGCCGAGGAGCACCGCCCACAGGCCCACCAGCCCGATCAGGAAGGAGGCCACGATCCCGACGACGATCAGAGTCCAGCCGGTGATGACCCCTGCCCGGGCCACCGCCCAGGCCGCGGCTGCCGCGTCACCGGTACGCCGCATGACCCGTGCCGCGAGCATCCGGCCACCTGCGCTCCGCGGCGCGGGCAACAGGTCGACGACGGTGATGAGCAGGGCGAACGTGCCGACCCACAGCGCAACCTCGCCCATCAGTTCCAGAGTGCCGCCGGGAGCGAGCGCGCCGACGGCGACCAGGATCATCCCGGCGAGAGCCGTGACGCCCAGACCCGCGCGGGCGATGGCACCGTCCGCGGCCACGTCTCCCGTCGCGGGCGTCAGCGGGTCGCGCGCCGCGGCGCCGTCCGCCACGCCGACACCCTCGTCCCGCAGGCCCCCGCCGGCGTCACGCCCGGCAGAGGCCAGGCCCAGCCGGCTCCCGAACGCGCCGACCGTGATCCCGGTGACCCTGACCCCCGCTCGGCGCGCGGCCGCGGCCCGGGCGAGGTCCGCACCCAGGAGGATCCCGACGAGGATTCCGGCGCCGATCACGCCGCCACTGAAGTAGGCGAAACCCGGCCGGTCGGGAACCGTGGCCGGGAGGGTGAACGCAGCCAGTACGACGGTCACGACCGCTACGGACACGAAAAGACCCGGGCGCACCATGATCGGCAGGCGCCGGGCGCCACGCGGGTCGGTCTTCGTGGACATGTCGCGGGTAGGTCCTTTCCCTCTCACGTCTTCACTTCCATCCGGGCTGGTTCGCCTGCAGGGGATCCGGGGCGGGCAGCGGGCGGGCGAGCCGGGCCACAGGGCCGGCCCGCGACAGGCGTCCCGGGGAGGCGGACCGGCGGCGACGAGGCGGGCCGATCCACTCCCGCGGAACGCCTGCCGCGGGCACGTCCAATGCCCCTCACCAGGCTCAACGCTCAGCCTGCCCTTCACCGTCCCGGCAGACACCGTCCGGACTCCGCGACTTTGTCTACGATTTCCTTGCCGATACTCGGCAGCCGAACGGGGGAGGCGCGACGATCAATGACCAACACGGACCGACGACCCGAGTGGCCGATCCAGCACGAGGAGCAGTCCGCGGGACTACCCGGTACGAGCCTGACCCGGCTCCCCCGGGCCGCGGTGCTGGCCGCGGCCGATGCCCGGCTCCATGCCGGTCTGCTCGGCGACTATCTGGACGTGCTCGCCTCCGCCGCGGACAGCGGCCGACGCCTGTCGCGGGCCGAACTCGACCGGTTCCGCGCCCTCGGCCAGGCCGCGGCCGAATCCGGCGCCTCGCTGCCCGCGCTCGTCGATCTGTATCTGTCCGCGACCTGGCGGGTCTGGCCGTCGTTGCCCACGGTTCGGCAGGCAGACCGGGCGGCACGCGACCTGGGCCGGGCCCTGCCGGCGGCACTCGACCGGCGGCCACCCCCCGGCTCGGACTCGGGCTCGGCAGCCACCTGGGGATCGGGTTCCGGCAGCGGCCCTGACTCTGGCGCCGGTTCTGGCGCCGGTCCCGATGCCGACACCGACGCCGGCGGTTCGGCGTCCGGACGGCACACGGCAGGCGTCGACGGGCCCCCGCCGGCCGGCACGCATCTGCGGGAGGCGATCGGCGGTATCACTGTCGGGGCCGTCTCGCGGACCCGCGCGGCGGCGTCCGCGGTGCTGCGGGCCAGCGACGACGCGGTCGCAGCAGTCTGCGAGGGCTACGAGCGGGCCCGGACGGCCCGCGCCCGCTCGGAGGAGGCGATGCGACGTGAGCTGGTCGACGACCTGCTGACCGGAACGTCGGAGCTGGGACCGTTGCTGGAGCGGGCCGTCGCGTTCGGCCTGCGGCTGGAGGCGCCCCACGTTGTGCTCGTCGCGTCGGGGAGCAGGCGGTTCCTGGATGGCCGCGCCGTCGTCCGGGCGGTGGAGGAGTCACTGCGCGAGCACTGCGCCACCGAGCCGCTGGTCGCGACCAAGGACGGGCTGCTCGTCTGCGTCGTGCCGCAGGAGACCAACCTGACGCTGCCCCTCGCCCCGGGCAACCAGGGAGCCGGCCCCGGCGCGGTGACGGACGGTGGACGCGCCCGCGAGGACCCGTCCCAGGATGCAGCCCCGGAGCCCGGCCTGGATCTGACCCAGGATCCGGCATCACCGCCGGATCCTGGAACGACACCGGATCCTGGGACGGCACCGGCCCGGACCCGGGCGGACGGGGAGTCCGGGCACCCCGGCACCGAGCGAGGGGCACCGGACCGGCCGGCACCGCGGGCCCCGGCTCCGCGCGGACGGCGCCGGATGGACCCGCCCGGGCCCGGCGACGTCGGGTTCGCCCCACTACCCGCCTTCGCACCGACCGGCGCCATGCCGACGACCGCGGTCAGAGCCATCACCCGGCGACTCGGGGCCGAACCGGAGCTCGTGTGGCGGCTCGGAGTCAGCCGGGCCCGCAGCGGCGTGGCCGGCGTCCGGATCGGGTACGAGGAGGCCCGCAACGCTGTCGAGCTCGCCGGGCGCATGCGCATGGACGGCCAGGTGGTCCACGCGGACGATCTGCTGATCTACAAGGTGCTGCTGCGTGACCGGGAGCCGCTGGAGGAGCTGGTCGAGACGGTCCTCAGCCCGCTGCGCTCGGCGCGGGGCGGCGCGGGGCCCCTGATCGAGACCCTCGACGCCTACTTCGCGACCGGCGGGGTGGCCCTCGCCGCCGCCCGACGGCTGCACCTGTCGGTGCGGGCGCTGACCTACCGGCTGGACCGGATCCATGCGTTGACCAGGCACGACCCGACCTCCCCCACGGACCGCTACGTGCTCCAGACCGCCGTGCTCGGCGCGCGGCTGCTCGGCTGGGAGCGAGGGCCGCGCTGACGGGCACCGGCGGGAAACTGTCGGAGGTCTGTGGTGTTCTGGATTTCGTGAGCACAACGTTCGAACGCCCCACGACGAACATCCAACGTTCGACGGCGCCGTTCCAGGTCGTCTCGGATTTCGCGCCGTCCGGTGACCAGCCGGCGGCCATCGACGAGCTGGCCCGCCGGGTACGGGCCGGGGAGAAGGACGTCGTGCTCCTCGGCGCGACGGGAACCGGCAAGTCGGCGACGACAGCGTGGCTCATCGAGCGTCTGCAGCGCCCGACCCTCGTCATGGCGCCGAACAAGACACTGGCGGCCCAGCTCGCGAACGAGTTCCGGGAGCTGCTGCCGAACAACGCCGTCGAGTACTTCGTGTCGTACTACGACTACTACCAGCCCGAGGCGTACATCGCGCAGACCGACACCTACATCGAGAAGGACTCCTCGATCAACGAGGAGGTCGAGCGGCTGCGCCACTCGGCGACGATGCGCCTGCTCACCCGCCGCGATGTGGTCGTCGTCGCCAGCGTGAGCTGCATCTACGGCCTGGGCACGCCGCAGGAGTACGTCGATCGGATGGTCCGCCTGCGGGTGGGTGACGAGTTCGAGCACGAGCAGCTGCTGCGCCGCCTCGTCGACGTCCAGTACGCCCGCAACGACCTCGCCTTCACCCGGGGGACGTTCCGGGTTCGGGGCGACACGGTCGAGGTGTTCCCGGTCTACGAGGAGCTCGCGATCCGCATCGAGATGTTCGGTGACGAGGTCGAGCGCCTCACCTACCTGCACCCGCTCACCGGCGACGTCGTGCGGGAGGTGGAGGAGGTCTTCGTCTTCCCCGCCACCCACTACGTCGCCGGGCCCGAGCGCATGGAGCGGGCGATCACCGGCATCGAGGCGGAGCTCACCGGGCGGCTCACCGAGCTGGAGGGTCAGAGCAAGCTGTTGGAGGCCCAGCGGCTGCGGATGCGGACCACCTACGACATCGAGATGATGCGTCAGGTCGGCTTCTGCTCCGGCATCGAGAACTACTCCCGGCATATCGACGGCCGGGCGGCCGGAACGGCGCCGCACACGCTGCTGGACTACTTCCCCGACGACTTCCTCCTGGTCATCGACGAGTCGCATGTCACCGTCCCGCAGATCGGCGGGATGTACGAGGGCGACATGTCACGCAAGCGGAACCTGGTCGACCACGGCTTCCGGCTGCCGAGCGCGGTCGACAACCGCCCGCTGCGCTGGGAGGAGTTCCTGGAGCGGATCGGGCAGACGGTGTACCTGTCCGCCACCCCGGGCCCGTACGAGCTGGGGCGTGGCGACGGCACCGTCGAGCAGATCATCCGGCCGACGGGGCTGCTCGACCCGGAGGTCATTCTCAAACCGACCAAGGGCCAGATCGACGATCTCGTGCACGAGATCCGGATCCGGGCCGAGCGGGACGAGCGGATCCTCGTGACGACGCTGACCAAGAAGATGTCCGAGGATCTCACCGACTACCTGCTGGAGCTCGGYATCCGGGTTCGCTACCTGCACAGTGAGGTCGACACGCTGCGGCGGGTCGAGCTGCTCACCGATCTGCGCCGCGGCGAGTTCGATGTCCTGATCGGGATCAACCTGCTCCGCGAGGGTCTCGACCTGCCGGAGGTCTCACTGGTCGCGATCCTCGACGCGGACAAGGAGGGCTTCCTGCGCTCGGACAAATCCCTGATCCAGACCATCGGGCGGGCCGCCCGCAACGTCTCCGGCCAGGTCCACATGTATGCCGACAAGGTGACCCCGTCGATGCGCCACGCGATCGAGGAGACGAACCGGCGGCGCGAGAAGCAGATCGCCTACAACACCGAGCGCGGGATCGACCCCCAGCCGCTGCGCAAGAAGGTCGTCGACATCCTCGACGACATGGTGCGTGAGACCGCGGGCGCGGAGATGATCGGCGGTGGTGGCCGGGCCCAGTCCCGCGGGAAGGCACCTGTCCCCGGCATGAAGTCGAAGGCGGGCGACGCGGTCGGCCGGTACGCCGCCGAACTCGCCGGCATGCCCCGCCAGGAACTCGCCCAGCTCATCCGCCAGCTCGACGACCAGATGCACGAGGCGGCCAAGGAGCTGCAGTTCGAGCTCGCGGCCCGCCTCCGCGACGAGATCAACGAACTGAAGAAGGAGCTGCGCGGGATGGACGCCGCGGGCATCGGCTGACCGCCTCCGCCCGGCCCCGCTGCCCCCCCCGGCAACGACAGCCGGCCCGGCGTCCGGGCTCAGCCGGCGCGGCGGGCACTCACCTCGAGGCGAACGTAGTCGACGGCGGGCTCGGGCAGGCGCCGCGCCACCTCGTGGACGAGTGCCGCCCTCTCGTCCGGCCCCAGGCGGGCCAGGTGTGCTCCGAGCACGACGGTCTCCAGATAGTCGTGCAGTGCCGCGGGTTCGGCGAAGTACGCCCTGTCCGGGCGCAGGCGTGCGTCGACGTCGACGAAGCCGGCGGCTTCGAGGTGTTCGCGGGTCGCGGCCGGGCCGGCGAACGTCCAGACGTCCGGAAGGTCACCGAGGATCTGACGCAGCACGGCCTCGACGGTGGCGATGTTGCCCTGGCCCCCGCAGTCGACCGACAGCCGCCCCCCGGGCCGCAGCACTGCCGCGAGGTTGCCGAACACCCGCCGGTGGTCGTCGATCCAGTGCAGCGCCGCCACGCTCATCACGGCGTCCACCGGTTCGGTGATGGGCAGCGGGTCGCGCAGGTCGGCGGCGACCACGGTCAGGTGCTCCCCCACGTCGGGCAGCCGAGCGCGGAGGCGCTCCAGCATGGAGGCCGAGGCGTCCACGGCGAACACCCGTCCCCGGGGGAGCGCGTCCAGCAACGCGGCGGTGTCCCGGCCGGTGCCGCAGCCGGCGTCCACGACCGTCTCCCCGCCGGTCAGGGCGAGCCGGGCGACGGTGCGCCGGCCCCACAGCTCGTGCGGCAGCGCAAGGGTGTCGTAGGTCTCCGCGTCCCATTCCCAGGCCATGGTCTGACAGTAGGGCGGACCGACCGGACCCGCTGAAGGCTCAGGCCCCGGGCTGTGAGCCCGTGGCCGTGCCACCGGCGGCCGTGCCACCGGCGGTTGTGTCACCGGCGGTTGTGTCACCGGCGGTTGTGTCACCGGCGGCGGAGCAGCTCCTGCCAGACCTCCGCCACCCGGGCCTGCAGGTCGTCGAGCGTGCCGCTGTTGTCGACGAGGATGTCGGCGACCTCGCGGCGCTGCTCGTCGGTGGCCTGGGCCGCCATCCGGGCCTCGGCCTGGTCCGCGGGAAGGCCGCGTCGGGCCAGCCGCTCGAGGCGGAGCTCCCGCGGCGTCTCGACGACCACGATCAGGTCGTAGCCGGGGCGCCGGCTCGACTCGACGAGCAGCGGCACGTCATGGATGACGACGGCGTCGGCGGGCGCGGCGGCGATCCGCCGGGCCATCTCCGCCCGGATCAACGGGTGTGTGATCGACTCCAGGCGGCGGCGGCTCTCCTCGTCGGCGAAGACCACCCGGCCCAGTGCCTCCCGGTCGAGCGATCCGTCCGGGGTGATCACATCCGGCCCGAACGCCTCCGCGACGGCGGCCAGCCCGCTGCTGCCGGGCTCGACGACCTCGCGGGCGATGCGGTCCGCGTCCACGAGATAGGCGCCGTGCCGCACCAGGCATTCCGACACCGCGCTCTTGCCTGACCCGATTCCGCCCGTAAGGCCCACCATCAGCACGAGCCAGAGTGTGCCAGGACGCCGCCGCAGGAGCGCTCCGGGTTCACGGCGCCCGGCCCGCCGGCGGGCTCAGCGGTGCCGGTCGGGCGGGCAGACTGGACGGGTGGAGGCCACCCGTTGCGGCGCGCGCCGGTCGGTGCTGGCCCGGGTATGGCCGACGCTGCTCACCGGGAGCCTGCTGGGCGCCGGGGCAACGGGCCTGGTGTTCCTGCCCTCGCTCGCGGCGTCCGCACCACTGCTGCTCATCGCGCTGCGGCCGACCATCTCCGTGCTGGTGCTGGTCGGCGGCCAGGTCGCCTTCGTCCCGGCGCTGCTGGTCGCCACGGTGTTCCGGGCCCTGCTGGACGTCGGCTACTTCGGCCTCGCGCGCTACAACGTCCGGTCGCTGCTGCTGCGGCGGGTTGGTACCAGCCGGCTGGTCACGGCACTGTCGCGACGGTCGGCTCAGCGGGGGCTGCTGTGGTTCTGTCTCGTGAACACCAATCTGGCGGTGGACGCGGCACTGGGCGCCGGGGCGGTGCCGATGCGACGGTTCCTGCGGTTCCTGATCCCCGGCTCGGCGCTGTCGTCCGCGCTCTACCTGGCGGCCGGGAGCAGTCTTGCGCCCTGGACGCGCGAGGTGGTCCGCTGGCTCGACGAGCATGYCAGCATGCTGATGCTCGGCGCGATCGGCCTTGCCGCGCTGCAGACCACCGCGCTTCTCGCCGCCCGCCGGGTGCAGGCTGCCCGTCAGGCCCGTCAGGCCCGTCACGCGCAGGCCGCCGTCCACCGCACGGGCCCGGTGCGCGACCTTTCCCCCGGCGGCGGGCAGAAGGCATGCGACGAGCCAGTGGACGCACCCTGACGGATCGGGCGCTGCCGTCATCCGCGGCGATGTTCTCAGTATTCACAAACAGCTGACAATTGCCTCATACAAGTCTCTGAAACACCATAGATCACATTTCCACGAGGTAAATCAGGATTTTCTTTGCGGGTCAACCCGCCGGACTGGGCGTAAACGGTTGTGAACGCCCAGGAACTCCGCCGCCGCTGTGCGCCGGACTCGGAGAGGTGGCTCGCCTGGTGTTTCGGACGCGGTTTGTCGGTGCGGCCCTGACGACGGTCACCGCAGCGCTCGTGGCGCTGGTGGGCGCCTGCGCCGCCGGTGGTTCCGCCCGCGACGGCACCGCGCAGGCCGCGCGCGGCTGCGCCCCGGGTGTCACCGACGACCGCGTGACGGTCGGCGTCCTGTTCCCGGACAGCGGGCCGATGGCGGCGCAGTACACCGGATTCCGGTCCGGCGTGGAGGCGCGGCTCGCGCAGGAGAACACGGGCGGTGGCGTCGGCGGCCGCCTGATCGGGACGGTCTGGCGCGACGACGAGTCCAGTCCCGGCGTGAACCTGCGGGCGGCGAAGGATCTCGTCGCCGACGGAGCGTTCGCGGTGCTCGAGGGCACGATGGTCTCCGAGCGGTCGGCGCCGTGGCTCGACGAGCAGGGCGTTCCCGTGCTGGGGGTGGCCGACCAGCCGCTGTGGGGCGAGCACCCGAACATGTTCGCCGCCGGCTCGGTCGCCGCGGGCGCCGGGACATCGAGCGCGCTGGGCCGGTTCGTCGGTTCCCAGGGCGGCACCCGGGCGGCGCTGCTGGTGACCGGATCCGACCAGGCCTCCCGGCTCTTCGCCGCGAGTGCCCGGTCGAGTCTGGAGGCCGCGGGTGTCCCCGTGGTCTTCGAGTCCGCGGTCGACAGCCTGTCCGCGGAGCGGGTCGGCTCGCGGATCCTGGCGGCCGGTGCGGACACACTGATCGCGGCCACCCCGCTGGACGTCTACACCGGGGTCCTGATCACCGCCGCCGAGCTGGGCCGGCCGTTCACCGTCGCGCTGTCCCCGTTCGGCTACGACATGAGCCGGCTGCCGCCCGGGCTCCGGCAGGCGCTGGCCGGCACCTACGCCGGCGTGCCCTTCACCGCGTTCGAGCGCGATCTGCCCGCGCACCAGGCGTACCTGTCTGCGATGTCCCGGTACGCCCCCCAGCTCGCCGAGCCGCGCCTGCAGAGCGCCATGAACGGCTGGATCAGCGCAGACCTGTTCGTCCGCGGCCTGCGGACCCAGCAGGGCTGCCCGAGCCGAGCCGGCTTCGTCCGCGGGCTGGGCGCGGTCACCGACTACGACGCGGGCGGCCTGCTGGCCCGGAAGATCAACTTCACCGCCGGGCGGGGGCAGGCGGACCTGTGCGTCGACTTCGTCCGGGCGTCCTGGACCGGAGTGGGCTTTGACGTGCTCTCACCGGGCCCGACGTGCGAGGGCACCGCGGCGATGTAGTGACGAGGAGGGCACAAAGAACAGTCTGGACATCAGATCACGCGGCGGCGAAGGTCGGTGGCGGGGGGTCACACCCACCCGGGAGTACCCGAATGTGACGAACAGTCACCGATGAGGAGCCACCGATGAGCGGTCACCGTCGCTGCGCGCCCTGTGCCGTGCCGCCGCACGTGCTGGAGCGCATCGCACGGAACGGGAACGACGACCAGCGCGCGCGGGCCCTGGCCACCCTGGCCCAGGACACGTCCCACCGCACGGTCCGGGTGCACAACGCATTTCTGCGCTCGGCGCAGCGCGCGGCGACGCCGCCTCGGCTGACGCCGACCAGCGGGCCGCGCCGCACGATCGGCGACGCCAAGGGCACGGAGGACCTGCCGGGCACGACGGTCCGCACCGAGGGCGACGAGCCCATCGAGGACGTCACCGTCAACGAGGCGTACGACGGGCTCGGCACCACGTTCGAGTTCTTCCGTTCCGCCTACGGCCGGGACTCCATCGACGACGACGGCATGGCGCTGCTCGCCACCGTCCACTACGGGGAGCATTACGAGAACGCCTTCTGGAACGGGCGGCAGATGGTCTTCGGGGACGGTGACGGCGAGTTGTTCAACCGGTTCACCGTCTCGCTGGATGTCATCGGTCACGAACTCGCCCACGGCGTCACCGAGGACGAGGCGCAGCTGATGTACCTGAACCAGTCCGGGGCCCTCAACGAGTCGATCAGCGACGTCTTCGGCTCACTGGTGAAGCAGCACCTGCGCGGCGAGACGGCCCAGGAGGCTGACTGGCTCATCGGTGCGGGCCTGCTCACCGACGCGGTGCAGGGGGTGGCGCTGCGCTCCCTGAAGGAGCCCGGGACGGCCTACGACGACCCGGTGCTCGGCGACGACATCCAGCCGGCACACATGGACGACTACGTCCGCACCACCACGGACAACGGCGGTGTGCACATCAATTCGGGCATCCCGAACAAGGCGTTCTACAACGCGGCGATCGCGCTCGGCGGGCACGCCTGGGAGCGCGCGGGGCGGATCTGGTACGAGGCGCTGCGGGCCCCCCAGCTGCGGCCGAACGCCACGTTCCGCTCGTTCGCCACCGCCACGGCCCGCCAGGCACAGGTGCTGTTCGGGGCGGAGGAGACCCGGGCCGTGCGGGAGGCGTGGGCCGCGGTCGGCGTGACCGCCTGAGAGCGCTCAGACGCCGGCCGACGTGGCCGTCATCGGGGTGCCCGCGCCGTCGCGGGCGTCCCGGGCGGCCGCCATGGCCAGCGCCTGGTTCTCCGCCTCGATGAGGGCGGTGCTCAACGGCTCGTCGCCCCCGGTGATGGAGATGCCGACGGCAAGGGGGGCGGTCGACTCCTGCCCCCAGGCCCGGCGCACCGCGGCGACGGCGGTCTCGGCGCCTTCACGCCCGCCGGTCGGGATCGCCATCACGAACTGCCGGTCCGCCCAGCGGGCCAGGTGCTCCGGGTCGTCGGCGACGGCCCGCAGATCGGTCGCGAACCGGGTGAGTCCCTGATCGGGTGCCGTGCCGGCGGCGGCGCCCGGCGGCGGCCGGCCCGACCAGGGCAGGTCGAACAGGCAGACGGCGGTGCCGGAGGGCAGATGCCCGAGCGTGGGCAGGAACGCGGAGCGGGTGGCGAGGCCGGTCGCGCTGTCGGTCTCGAACGCCCGACCGGGGCAGTCGACCGCCAGCATGCGCCCGAGGGCGTGGCCGGCCTGGCCGCCGAGCAGGGTCAGCACCTTGTCGAGTGCGGGGTCGATCACCGGAATCGGCCGGGACCAGCGCATGCACAACGCGCCGGCCACCCCGCCGGCGCCCGGAAGCGGCACGATGAGGACCGAGGCGACGTGGCTGCGCCGGGCCAGGTCGGTGTTGAAACCGGTGTAGGAGTAGGCGTCCGGCACGAACAGGGGGCGCAGTGTCCGCAGCACCTGCCCGACGACGGTTCGCTCGTCCTGCCGGAACTTCTGCCCCGGCCGGATGATGGCCTCGGCGCCGGGCGCGACGGACGACTCGACGGCGGTGAACTCGGCCGATCCCGCCCTGTCCGCAACCAGGACGTTGGCGACGTCCGCTCCGGACATGTGCCGCGCCGTGTCCGTGATCAGGGAGGCCGCCGCGTGGACCTCGCCCCGGTGGTCGAGCTGGTCCAGCGCATGGGTGGTGTCCGTCACCAGCTCCAGCAGGACACACTCCCGGCGGGTGTCCATCATGACCATCGCGTGTCGGGCGAGGCTTTCCAGGGCCTCCCGCTGCCCCGGGGTGAGCCGCCTCGGGATGCGGTCGCTGATCGTGATCGCGCCGATCGCRTGCCCGTCGGACGTTCGCACCGGCACGCCCGCGACGAAGCGCACGATCCGGCGCCGGTAGGCCTTGGCGCCGTGCGCGAACCGGGGGTCGAGCGTGGCGTCCGGGACCTCGACCAGCTCACCGGCCGCGACCGAGTGTGAACCGATGCCGACTCGGGCCGGAATGTCCTGCGTCTGGTGGCCGAACCGGCCGAGGTAGATCTCGGAGTCGGCGCTGACGATGATGATCGACCCGACGTCGCAGCCGGTCATCGCGGCCGCGAGCGCCGCGACGTCGTCCAGGAGGTAGCTGTGCGGGCGGAAGGCGATCTCGTAGCGGCGCACCGCGGCGACCCGCGCGGCCTCCTGCTGGGCGAGCGGCGCCAGGATACCGAACCGCTGCGTCTGTGCCAGTGTGAAGAGGGTCCTGTCGGGCTGGCGCGGCTCCGCTGCTCCGCCCGCCGCTGCTCCGCCCGCCGCCTCACCGGGCCCGGCGGCGGTGGTGCCGGGCAGGCCGGCGGTGACCGCCGTCGATCCACCCGGCACCGGCCCGCCTGATCCCGATCCGTTCGGCACCGATCCGTTCGGCACAGATCCGAGGGGAAGCGGCCCGCCGGGAGACGGGTGCGTCGCCGTGGGCTCCGATCCCGCCCGGCGTGCCCCGGCGGAACCGGGCCCGCCCTGTCCGGCGGGACCCGGGCCTGTCGCCGGGCGGTCCGTCCTCGCCGCGCGGACGGCGAGGAGGTCCTCCAGGCGGGACGGCGGCCGTGGCCGCGAGATCACGTCGCCCTGCAGGATGTCGCAGCCGAGCTCGCTCATCATCCGCAGTGTCCGCTCGTCCTCGACGCCCTCGCCGACGACCCGCAGCCCGAGCCGGTGCCCGAGGTCGAGGACGGACCGGACGATGGCGGCGTCCTGCAGGCTCCCGCGGATGTCCGCGACGAACCCGCGGTCGATCTTGACCTCGTCGAACGGGAGCGCCTTGAGGATCTCCATCGAGCTGTAGCCGGTGCCGAAGTCGTCCAGCGCGAGCTTGACGCCCTTGCTGCGCAGTTCCCGCAGCATCGCCGCCGCCCGGCCGGGCTGGGTCACCAGGGCGCTCTCGGTGATCTCCAGGGTGAGCATGTCGGGCGGGAGGTGGTGCCGCGCCAGGCTTGTCGTGACCAGGTCGGGCAGGTCGTCCAGGATGAGCATGCGAGCTGACAGGTTGACCGAGACCGGTACGTGCAGGCCGCGTGCGGCCCAGTCGGCGCACTGGCGCAGCGCCTCGTCCAGCACCCACCGGGTCATGTCGCCGATGAGCGCCGACCGTTCGGCGATCGGCAGGAACGCGCCGGGCGGGAGCAGGCCGCGGGTGGGGTGCCGCCACCGCACCAGCGCCTCGACCCCGACGATCTGACCGGTCGCGGCGRACTGCAGCGGCTGGTAGTAGACGAGGAGCTCGTTGCGGGTGATGGCCGCCCGCAGCTCCGCGTACAGGGAGATCTCCCAGGAGCGCACGCCGGCGATGCCGACGTCCCAGAGCCCGACTCGTTCGCCCTGTCGTTTCGCCCGCGACAGCGCGACGTCGGCGCACGGGAGCAGCGCGGCGGCCGTCTCGCCGTCCCGCGGCGCGAGGGCCAGCCCGGCGCTGGCCTCGACCCCGACGTTGATGCCGCGCACCTCGAAGGGGCCTTCCACCTGCCTCAGCACCGAGCTGCCGAGGTCGCGCAGAAGACGGTCCCGGCCCGGTGGCTGGCGCGCGCCGTCGTCCGGGGCGCCGATGGGATCGCCGGTGCCGGCAGGGCAGGAGATGACCAGCGCGAACTCGTCGCTGCCGAGCCGGCCGACGAAGGCCGGCCGCGGCCGCACCCTGGTCAGCGCACGCGCGAACTGGCGCAGCAGCTCGTCACCACCCTCGTGCCCGAGCGCGTCGTTGACCTCCCGGAAGCGGTTGATGTCGAGCAGGAGGAAGACAACCTCCTCGCCGCGCTCGCGGGCCCGGGCGATCGCCGGATCGGCGACGCTGGCCAGCCCGCTGCGGGCGACCAGCGAGGTCAGCGGGTCGGAGAAGGCCTGCTGATGGCCCCACCGGAACAGACCGGACATGACCAGGCAACCGCAGACGGAGCTGACCACGGCCGCGACCAGCAGCGGCATGGGATCAGCGAGATCCGGGTTCGCCCACGCGGCGAGGATCATGACGAGTGCTATCCACGCGGCCAGGGCTAATGTCGAGCCGAGCCGGAGCATGCCGCAGAATGCCGCGAGCCACGGGAACCAGAGCAGGAACAGCTCGCAGCCCTGGCCCGGCCCGGAGTTCGCCGCGGCCAGACCGAGGCCGGCGGTCATCGACGCTCCGGACAGCAGCGGGAGCCACTCCCACTCGTCCTGGTGCTCGGTGAGCGGTCGCAGCAGGCAGGCATTGACGAGCCCGATGGCCAGCGCGGCCCACGATCCGGGCCGCAGGAAACCCGGCGAAGCCGGGACAAGGAGGGTGACCAGGAAGAACCCCGCCAGGCCGAGAACCAGGACCGTGAGCAGACGGCGGCGGTCGACGATGATCGGGCCGCTGATCACGGGCTGGTTTCCCCTTTCCCTGCCGCGACGGATCACGGTGGTGCTCCCCCCGACGAGCGCCTCCGGCGCTGGGCGGGGCACCGGCCCGCGCAGACGGCACAGACCGCAGCGGCCGCGCCGCGGGCGCCGACAGCCTGAGAATTCCCGCCGGCACCATGCCTGACACGTTGGATGGCCGCGGGAATCCCGGTGTCGTGCACACAGCTCGCGCCGCCCTTTCCGGAAATGGCGGACGAACGCACCGGGACAAACACCCACGGACGGCGCGGGGCAGGATTATCCGGATCGCGGACGGATCCGGTGGGGCCTCAGTGGCCGGCCTCGTCCCAGGTGCGCCCGGCGCCGACACCCACCTCCAGCGGAACGGACATCTCGTACGCGGCACCCATCTCGGACCGCACCAGCGCCTCGACCTCGTCGCGCTCGCCGGGAGCGATCTCAAGGACAAGCTCGTCGTGCACCTGGAGCAGCAGCCGGGAGCGGAGATCCCGGGACCGCAGGGCACGGTCCACCCCCAACATCGCGATCTTGATGATGTCGGCGGCGGAGCCCTGGATGGGCGCGTTCAACGCCATCCGTTCCGCCATCTGCCGGCGCTGGGTGTTGTCGCTGGTCAGGTCGGGCAGGTAGCGGCGGCGCCCCATGATCGTCTCGGTGTAGCCGTCGCGCCGGGCCTGGTCGACGACACCGCGCAGGAAGTCCCGGACGCCGCCGAACCGGGCGAAGTAGGCGTCCATGTGCTCGCGGGCCTCGTCGGGGGCGATACCGAGCTGGCCGGCGAGCCCGTACGCGGACAGCCCGTACGCCAGCCCGTAGGACATCGCCTTGATCCGGCGCCGCAGCTCCGGGTCGACCTCGGAGACCGGGAGCCCGAACGCCTGCGCGGCGACGAACGTGTGCAGGTCCTCCCCGGAGGCGAAGGCCTCGATCAGCCCGGCGTCGCCGGACAGGTGGGCCATCAGCCGCATCTCGATCTGCGAGTAGTCGGCCGTCAGCAGTGTCTCGTAGCCGTGCCCGACGATGAACGCCTGCCGGATCTGCCGGCCCTGCACCGTGCGGATCGGGATGTTCTGCAGGTTCGGGTCCGTGGACGACAGTCGGCCGGTGGCCGCGATCATCTGGTTGAAGGTGGTGTGGATCCGCCCGGCGTCGTCGATCATCGGGATGAGCGAGTCGACCACGGTCTTGAGGCGGGCGACGTCGCGGTGGTGCAGCAGCACCGGGATCAGCGGGTGGTCGGACTGTGTCGCCAGCCAGGCCAGCGCGTCCGCGTCGGTGGTGTAGCCGGTCTTGATGCGCTTCGTCTTGGGCAGCGCCAGCTCCTCGAAGAGGATCTGCTGGAGCTGCTTGGGCGAGCCCAGGTTGAACTGCCGCCCCACGATGCCGTGTGCCTGCGCGGCGACGTCCGTGACCTCGGCGCCGTAGTGCTTCTGCAGCTCGGCGAGATGATCGGAGTCGGCCGCGATCCCGGCCCGCTCCATCCGGGCCAGCACGGTCACCAGGGGCAGCTCCATCTCCCGCAGCAGCCGGGCCGCGGACCTGCGCTCCAGGTCGCCGTCGAGCACGCCGGCAAGCTCGAGGGCGGCACGGGCGCGGATCGCGTCGGCCTCGGCCTCGTCGGCCTCGCCGGAGCCGTCGAGGGTGAGCTGGCCGCTCGTCTCCCCCTCCGACCGCAGCTCGCGCTRCAGGTAGCGCAGCGTCAGGTCGGCCAGGTCGAACGAACGCTGGCCGGGCAGGGCCAGGTAGGCGGCGAGCGCGGTGTCGCTGGTCACGCCGGCGAGGTCGAAGCCCGCCTCGGCCAACGCCAGCATCGGGCCCTTGAGGTCGTGCCCGGCCTTCGACCGGTCCGGATCCGCCAGCCAGGCACCGAGGGCGGCCGAGTCACCGGCGGTGAGCTGGGTCGGGTCGATCCACGCCGCCGCGCCGTCGGTCGACGCCAGCGACAGCGACACGATCACCCCGGTGCCACGGCCCCACGTGCCGCGCAGGTGCAGGCCGGTGCGTCCGGCGCCGGAGGCGTGCTCGGCCAGCCAGGAGGCGACCTCGTCCGGACCGAGCATGGTCAGCTCGATCTCGAAGCCCTCGTCGGCGGACGGCGGTGCCACCGCCAGGGCGGCATACAGCCGCTCCCGCAGCACCCGGAACTGCAGCGTGTCGAACAGCTGGTGGACGGCCTCGCGATCCCACGGGTGCAGACGCAGGTCGACCGGGGTGACCTCCAACGGCACCTCCCGGGCGAGCTCCGTCAGCGACCGGTTGCGGATGACGTTGGCCAGATGGGCCCGCAGCGAGGCACCCGTCTTGCCGCCGATCTCGTCGGCCCGGTCGACCAGGTCGGCCAGCGAGCCGAACTGCTGGATCCACTTGGTGGCGGTCTTCTCCCCCACCCCCGGCACCGACGGCAGGTTGTCGGACGGGTCGCCGCGCAGCGCCGCGAAGTCGGGGTACTGCACCGGCGACAGGCCGTACTTCGCCTGCACCTCGTCCGGAGTGAAGCGGGTCATGTCGCTGATGCCCTTGCGGGTCATCAGCACGGTGACGCGGTCGTCGACGAGCTGCAGCGCGTCACGGTCACCGGTGACGATCAGGACGTCCATACCGTCGGCCGCGGCCTGGGTGGCGAGGGTGGCGATCACGTCGTCGGCCTCGAAGCCGGCGGCGCTGACTCCGGGCACCGCGAGCGCCTCGCAGACCTGGTGGATCAGCGCGACCTGGCCGACGAAGTCCGCCGGGGTCTCGGACCGGCCGGCCTTGTACTCCGCGTACTGGGTGTGCCGGAACGTCGGCGTCGGCAGATCCCACGCGACGGCGACGTGGGTGGGCTTCTCGTCGCGCAGCGCGTTGATCAGCATGGAGGTGAAGCCGTAGACGGCGTTCGTCGGCTGGCCGGTCGTCGTCGAGAAGTTCTCCACCGGCAGGGCGAAGAAGGCACGGTAGGCCAGCGAATGCCCGTCGAGCAACAGCAGCCGGGGGCGGTCCGCCGCGGGAACCGAGGTACTGCCGGACGGGGACGAAGTAGTCGCAGGCACGCGGCGAGTCTAGGACGTGGGTACGACAGCTCCGCGCGCATGCGGCGGAAGGGCGGCAGGACCACGGGCTCCTCCCGGCGAAGAAGATCCACTGATCCAGGCCTCGGCGTGTCGTCGGCGAGCACCCGGCGCGCCGCGCCGTGCACCCGCCGTCGCGCCCCGGCCGGTCCCGGCGTGGGCCTCGCCGCGGCGCTAATGTGCTGGTTGTGCCCTCTACGGCGTCGGATCCGACCGAACTGCTCAACGAGACCGAACTGCTCAACGAGCTGAACGAACACCGCGGTGAGCTCAGCGAGCGCCTCGGGATCGTGCTGACGGAGGCCAGCGCGCAGCGCGTCGTCGCGACGATGCCCGTCGCCGGCAACCGGCAGCCCTACGGCCTCCTGCACGGCGGCGCCTCGGTCGCGCTCGCGGAGACCGTCGGCTCGGTCGCCTCGATGCTCGCCGCCGGCCCGTCCCGCTCGGCGGTCGGTATCGAGATCAACGCGACCCACCACCGCGCGGCCCTCGACGGGGTCGTGACCGCCGTCGCGACCCAGATCCGCGCCGGGGCCACGCTGGCCACCTACGACATCCGGATCACGGACGAGGCCGGCAGGCCGGTGTGCACCTGCCGGCTGAGCTGTCTGCTGCGCGACAACCCACCCGCCGGGGGGAAGGTCCCCTCACGAAACGCCCAGGCCACTTCGGCCAACGCGCCTTAGACCTGCACAGCCGGCTGCCCTGCTACCTTCATCTCAGGCGGGCGCCCGGGGCGGCCGAGTAGAAAACGCCGGGCACGGGGAAGGCTCGGACGGAACCAAAGGCCGTCCCGGGCATCCGCCAACAGGCCGCGGCCATCGGCCGGCGCTGGCCCTGTGCCACCGGCCGCTGGTCGTGCGCCACCCACCCGTCCGCACGGCCTCAGGGAGCCATGGCATCCCGGTCGTTCGTGGTGCTCGTGTCCTGCGCGCCGCGCGGCTCGTCGGAACCGCCCAGGTAGGCATCCCGCACCCGGGCGTCCCGGGCAAGATCGTCCGCGCCGCCCTCCAGGACCACCGTACCGGTGTCAAGGACGTAGCCGCGGTGGGATATCCGCAGGGCGGCTGCGGCGTTCTGCTCCACCAGCAGAACGGTCGTCCCGCCCGCGTTGATCTCCCGGATCACCTCGAAGATCGTCGCCACCAGGAGAGGGGCGAGGCCGAGCGAGGGCTCGTCCAGCAGAATCAGACGGGGTCGCGCCATCAGCGCCCGCCCGATCGCCAGCATCTGCTGCTCCCCGCCGGAGAGCGTCCCCGCCGGCTGCCGGGAGCGCTCCGCGAGCCGGGGAAACAGCGCGTGGACCCGGTCCAGGCCCCGGAGGGTCTCGGCGCGGTCGCGGCGGCGGTCCAGGTAGGCGCCCATCGCCAGGTTCTCCGCGACCGTCATCGCCGGGAAGATCCGCCTGCCCTCCGGGACGTGGCTGATACCGAGCGCGGTGACCCGGTGTACGGGCAGGCCGGGGACGTCCCGCTGCCCAGCGGCGTCCCGCTGCCTGGCTGCGTCCCGGTGCCGACCGCGGGAGACACGGCCCGCCCGCTCCGCCGGTGCGGACCGCACCGGCGGCGCAGCCGGAGCCGGCCCCGACAGGGGTGCCCCCGCGATGCGCGTGCCGTCGAACCAGACGGCACCGCGGGCGGGTGGCAGCAACCCGGAGATCATGCGCAGCGTCGTGGTCTTCCCCGCGCCGTTCGCCCCGAGCAGGGCGACCACCTCGCCGGCCTCGACCCGCAGCGAGATCCCGCGGACGGCCGTCACCGCCCCGTAGGCGACCTCGGCGTCGCGCACCTCCAGCAGCGGGCCGTCGGACGCGCCCCCGTTTCCGGCCGGGTCGCTGCTGCCGGGGCCGGTTCCGGCCGGGCCGGGCCGGGCCGGATCGCTTCTGGCCGGGTCGGTCATGGCCGGCTCCGCTCGTCGTCGGTGTCCCCCAGGTACGCCTCGATGACGGCGGGGTCGGAGCGGATCTGGTCCGGGTGGCCGGCGGCGATCACCCGGCCGAAGTTGAGCACGGAGATCGAGCCGGCGACCGCGGCCACCAACCGGATGTCATGCTCGATGAGCAACACCGAGACGTCCTGTTCCGCGATGGCCCGGATCAGCGTGACCAGGTCACGCCGCTCGGCCGCGGTGGCTCCGGCCRCCGGCTCGTCGAGCAGCAGCAGCGACGGCGCGGTGCCCAGCGCCCGCGCGATCTCCAGCCGCCGCTGCTCCCCGTAGGGCAGGCTGCCGGCCGGCAGTGCGGCCCGACGTCCGAGCCCGACGAAGTCCAGCAGGTGGTGGCAGCGTTCCAGCACCTCCCGTTCCTCCCGCCGCACGGCCGGGGTGGGCAGCAGGCCGCGCAGTGCGCCCGCCCGGGCCCGTACCTCGACGCCGACCTGGACGTTCTCCACCGCCGACATCTCGGGGAAGAGGCGGATGTTCTGGAACGTGCGGGCGATTCCCAGGCGGGCGACCCGGTGCGGGGACCGGCCGACGAGCTCGACCGCGTCCTCCCCCGCCCAGAACCGGGCGCTGCCCTGCTGCGGCCGGTAGGCACCCGTGAGGCAGTTGAACAGCGAGGTCTTGCCGGCCCCGTTCGGACCGATGACGGCGAGGACGCTGCCCCGCTCCTGCCGCAGGGACACCCCGTCCAGGCTGGTCAGCCCGCCGAAACGCAGGGTCACGTCACGCACGTCGAGGATCGGCCCGGCCGCGGTCGACGGCCGCGGGTCGGGAATGACCCGGGCGGTCACAGCGCCGGCTCCGCTCCCGGGCCGACGCCCGGTCCCGTTCCGGCCCCTGGCCCCGGTTCCGGCGCATCGCCGGATCCCAGTGATGCGCCGGATCCCAGTGATGCGCCCGGTGCCGGCAGGGGGGCTGGTCCTGGGGCTGCGCCCGGGGCGAGCGCCGAGTCCTGGCCAGCTCCTGCGGTCGCCCCCACTGCGGCGCCGACCAGCCCAGCGCCCGCGGCGGCGGGGATGGCGGGAGTACCGGGCACGTCCTGACGGGGCAGGGCCCGGTGCCGGCGCGGCGGCAGCAGCCCGCTTGGCCGGAAGATCATCATGAGGACCACCACGGCGCCGAAGTAGATGAACCGGTCCGCGGGCGGAACGGTGTCACGGAGCAGGAACGCGGTTCCCTGCAGGACGAGGGCGCCGAACACCACGCCGAGGCGCGAACCCATCCCGCCGAAGATGACGATGGTCAGGACCAGCAGCGAGGCCTGCAGGCCGAAGGACTGCGGGTTGAAGAACTGCTTGGTCGCGAGCACCACCCCGGCGAAGCCGGAGACGGACGCCCCCACGGCGAACGCCAGCAGCTTCATCCGGATGGTGGCGACCCCGGTGGCCTCGGCAGCGACCTCGTCCTGGCGGATCGCCGTCCAGGCCCGGCCGGTCCGCGAGCGCTCCCAGCGCCCGAACACCACCATCACCAGCACGATCAGCACGACCAGGAGGTAGTAGTACGGCAGCGGGTTCAGACCCCACGAGTAGCGCACGCCGGGCAGGTCGACCGACAGCGGCGGCAGCCCGAAGACACCGCGCGGCCCGCCGGTCACCCCGTCGGCGTTGTTCGCCAGCAGCTGGACGATCTCACCGAAACCGAGGGTGACGATCGCCAGGTAGTCACCGCGCAGCCGCAGGGTCGGCCCGCCGAGGACCACTCCGGCCACCGCCGCCACGACCAGTGCCACCGGCAGCGCGAAGAACGGGTTGATCTGCCAGGGCGCGTGCCAGGGCATCGCCTCCGCGGACGTCACGTAGGCCGTCGTGTAGGCACCGATCGCGAAGAAGGCGATGTAGCCGAGGTCCAGCAGGCCCGCGTACCCGACGACGACGTTCAGGCCGAGCGCGAGCAGGGCGTAGACGCCGATCTCGCCCACCAGCGCCTGCTGGGCCGCCGTGGACAGCACCGGCGGCACGGCGAGGGCCACCGCGAGGAGCGCCAGGTGGCCGAGCCGCGCCCCGTGCCGACCGGTGACCGGCGCCGCGATCCGCCGGAGCGGACCGGCCGGCGCCGGTGGGCCGGCACCGTCCCCGCCCGGCGTGGGAGGCATCGAGGTAGAAGGCATCATCGCGGCGCGGGCCCGGGCGGACAGCGCCCGGACCGGGCTGGCGAGGTGGCCACCGCTGAGCAGCGCGGCCCACAGGCCCAGCGCAGCGACCACGAAGATGATCACCCGTGGCCAGGCGAAGGAGCCGGTGATACCGGCGAGCGGATGGTCCGCATCCCCGGACGGCCCCGTGATCACGGCGGCCAGAGCCGACAGGAAGCAGGCGATACCCAGGCTGCGTACCCGGCGCGACCGCGGCAGCCGCGGCAGCCGGGTCAGCCGCGGCTGGTGCGGCTGCCGCGGCTGGTGCGGGAGACCGCTCACGCCGGCCGGCCCAGCCGCGTCCCGAGCAGACCCGACGGCCGCACCAGCAGCACCGCGACAAGCACCGCGAACGCGATGACGTTCTTGTACGAGGCGTCGAACAGGTACCCGCCGAAGCTCTCGACCAGCCCGAGCAGCAGGCCGCCGATGACCGCCCCGCGGACGTTGCCGATGCCGCCGAGCACCGCCGCGGTGAACGCCTTGATCCCGGGGACGAACCCCATGGTGTAGGACGCGTTGAACGTCATCGCGTACAGGAACCCACCCGCCCCGGCGAGCAGCCCGCCGAGCACGAACGTCGCAACGATGATCTTCTGGACGTCCACGCCCATCAGGCCGGCGCACTCGGCGTCCTGGGCGACGGCACGGATGGACTGCCCGAGCCGGGTGCCGGCGACCAGGTGGTCGACCGCGAGCAGCATCATGAGCGCCGACGCCGCGATCACCAGCGACTGGGTGGAGATCTCGGCGCCGAACACCGTCAGCACCGTGCCGTTGGTGAACAGCTCCGGCACCGGGACGCTCTGCCGGCCGAACTCCTTGCCGGCCAGGTTGAAGGCGAACAGCGACGCCCCGATCGCACTGATCAGGTACGCCAGCCGCGGGGCGCCGCGGCGGCGCAGCGGCCGGTAGGCGCAGCGTTCCAGGGCGTAGGCGGCGGTCGCGCCGGCCAGCGCGCCCACCCCGAGTCCGAACAGCACCAGCCCGGCCGAGGCCAGGCCGGACGGCGTCGCCCCGCCGTCCGGCACCAGCGCCCGGCTGGCGAACAGCCCGCCGAACGCGCCGAGCATGAACACCTCGCTGTGCGCGAAGTTGATGAGCTGCAGGACTCCGTAGACCAGCGTGTACCCGAGGGCGATCACCGCGTAGAGCGCGCCGACCATCAGCCCGTCGATCGTGAGCTGGCTGATCTGCTCAGCCGAGCCCATGGATCTCCCCCCGGACCCGGCCCCGCCCGACGCGCCGGGTCAAGGCTTCACGAGCGTGCTGACCGGCCCGAGCACGGTGCGCTGGCCGTCCTTCACCTGGTACACGTAGACCGTCGAGCCCTCGACGTCGCCGTTGCGTTGGAACCTGATCCGCTTGGTGACGCCGGGCAGGTCGACCTTGCCGAACGCGGAGAGCACCGACTCCCGGCTCGCCCCGGTGCCCTGCTCGCGCAGCACCGAGATGATGGCGTTGGTGGCGTCGTAGGCCTCGCCGGAGTAGGTGCCGGGCTTCAGGCCGCTGTTGACCTTCTTGTAGTCCGCGACGAAGCCGGCGGCGGCCGGGTCGGAGTTGGCGTCCGAGCAGGGGCAGGTGATGAGCGTGCCCTCGGCGTTCGCCGCGCCGGCCTGGCGGATGAACTGGTCGTCGTTCGAGCCGTCGCCGCTGAGGATCACTCCGTCGTAGCCCTTGCCGCGCAGCGCCTTGGTGAGCAGCGCGAACTCGGGGTAGTAGCCCGAGTAGTAGACGGCGTCGGCACCGTCCGCCATGATCTTGGTGGCCTGCGAGGTGTAGTCCTTGGTCGGGTTGATTCCGTCGTGCGTGAACGGCACCCGGGCTCGCTCCAGGCCGCGCTCGATCGCGCCGGACAGGCCCGTCCCGTACTCGCTGCGGTCGTCGAGCGAGTAGACCCGCTTCGCCCTGACCGCCTTCGCCAGGTACTCGGCCGCGCCGGCGCCCTGCACCGTGTCCGGGGCGATCACCCGGTAGAAACTGGTGAAGTTGAGGTCCGTCAGGGTCGGGTTCGTCGCGGACGGGCTCACCGACAGCAGGCCGGCCTGGCTGTAGAGCGGCTCGCTGGCCTTCGTCGCGCCGGAGAAGACCGGGCCGACGACCGCCATCAGGTCGGAGTTGTCGATCAGCTTCTGCGCGGCGGTCGGCCCCTGCTCGGGCTGCCCCTGGTCGTCGGAGGCGACGATACGAAGTGTGAACGGCAGGCTGCTGTCCTGGTTGGCGAGCTCGACGGCGGTCAGCACGCCGTTGTAGGCGTTGATGCCGAGCTGCTGGCTCTCGCCGGAGAGCGGCCCCTGGAAGCCGATCAGATACTCCTTTTTGCCGCCGTCGTCCGAGTCGCCTCCGCAGGCGGCGAGCAGCCCGCCGACCATCGCGAGACCGGCGACCATCGCGGCGACGGGACGCCGCGCAGACGTCCGCGTCGATCGGGGCCTAAGGGTCCGTGGGGTGGCCGTCATGCAACGTCCTTCCGCTGCCTCACCGGCGCGCAGGCGCGCTCCGCGGAGCGGAAACTAGTCGCTCCTCCCCAGCTATGAAAGCTCAAAGTGAGCGTGTCACGACTTCCCGTGGCACTTGAGTGCTTCGGGAATCCATCCGGGGGCGGAGCGTCAGCGCGTCGACTCGACCCGCAACGGGACGAACCGGCCACTCAGGACCGAGTACAGCGCGACCCGGGGACCACGAAGATCGCCCTTCGGATCGAAGGCGACCTGGCCGGTGACTCCGACGAACTCCCCGGCCCCGACGGCACGGACCATCGCCGCGCGCAGGTCCGCGTCCACCACCGAACGCCCTGGCAGCGTGGCCGACGCCGCCCGGATCAGGGCCCGCGCCGCGTCGTGGGCCGACGCCGCCACCGGCGGGATCGCGTCCGCCCACAGGGCGGCCAGCTCCGCGGACCGCGCCCGCTCCAGCTCCCGCTTCCGGGCGTCCTCTTCGTCGACCCCTGCCCCCGTGGCGCCCGAGGTGCCGGCGGCGCGGTCACCGCCGTCACCGCCGTCACCGGGGTTGCCGGGGCGCGCGGCGGCTCCCCCGTCGGGCCGCGTCGTGTCCGGTGAGCCCGACCGGGCCGCGGATGTGTCCGCGCCGGAGGACTCGGCGGCGGGCTCGTCTGTGCGCCCCTCCGGGAGCAGGCTGGCGACGGTCTCAAGCTCACCGAACCGCTTGGCGTAGGCGGTGACGAACGCGCCGGCCGACGGCAGCCGGGACAGCGGAACCGACAGATCCGTGACCAGATCACCCTCGGCGAGGGTGCCCGCACGATCGACGTAGTCATGGTCGAGGAGCCCGTCCGCGCCGAGCACCTGCACCGTGACGCCCTCGTCGGCGAGCGCCTGGCGCAGCTCCCCCGCGACGTCGGCGCCGGTCGCCAGGTAGACCAGGTCCGGAGCCTCGTCCCGGACGGCCCTCGCCGTCTTCTCGATCTGCTCGTCGTCGATCGCGCCGCCGTCCACCCGGTGCACCGTCGGCACAGTGGCACCGGCGTCGCGGACGTCCCGGGCGAAGCGCTCGGCGAGCGTGATCGTGCCATAGTCCGGACCGCCGTCGATCACACTGATGCGCGACCGGCCGAGCGTGTCGAGCGCGTAGTCGGCCGCGACCTCGGCGAGCTGTGCGTCCGTCCCGGACAGCCGGAAGTAGGTGGGGAAGGGGCGGACGTCCGGCGAGGCCGGCGCCGAGGTCAGCGTCGGCTCGGCGTTGGACGGCGAGACCACGGGAAGCCCGGCCTCGCTCAGCCGACCCAGCGACACCATCGCCACACTGGAGCTGAGGGGGCCGACGACCCCGATCATCCGGTCATCATCGGCGAACAGGTCCGCGCCGGCCGCGCCGCCGTCCGGCCGGGACAGGTCGTCGTGTGCCACGACCTGCAACTTCCAGCCGGGGATCATCCCCTGCCGGTTCGCCTCCTCGACGGCGAGCGTGACCGCGTTGCGCACGCTCACACCCGCGTCCGCAGACGCTCCGGAGAGGGGCGCCAGCACCCCGATCGTCGCGACCCTGTCCTCGCCCGGGCCACCGCCGTCACCGCCGAGCGCGGAGGCGAGAAGCAGGCCCAGCCCACTGGGCAGGGCCAGCGCCACCACGACGACCGCCGCGAGCAGCACCCGGCCGCGGGTCGTCAGGACGGACCGGCCGACCCAGCCCCGCACYGCGCGGGCCGCGCGCGCGGCACCGCCGACGAGGCGCGGCACCGCCCGCACACGGACCGGGTCGGTGGCCGCGCCAGGGTCCTGCCCGGTCACGAGCCTGGCAGCGCCTCGCCCGACAGCACAGCCTCGGCGACAGCCCGCATGGTCCGGCGCTGGTTCATCGACGTCCGCTGGATCCAGCGGAAGGCATCCGGCTCGGTCATCGCGTGCTCGGTCTGCAGCACACCCTTCGCCCGCTCGATGATCTTACGGGCCTCCAGGCGACCCTGCAGGTCCTCGACCTCGGCCTCGAGACTCACGATCTCGGTGAACCGGCTCATCGCCATCTCGATGGTCGGCAGCAGGTCCTTCTTCTGGAACGGCTTGACCACGTAGGCCATCGCCCCCGCCTCGCGGGCCCGCTCGACGAGCTCCCGCTGACTGAAGGCGGTGAGGATCACGACCGGCGCGATCCGCTCCTTGGCGATCTTCGCGCCGGCGTCGATACCGTCCATCTTCGGCATCTTGACGTCCAGGATCACCAGGTCGGGGCGCAGCTTGCCGGCGAGTGCGACCGCAGTCTCGCCGTCGCCGGCCTCGCCGACGACCTCGTAGCCCTCCTCCTGGAGCATCTCCCTGAGATCCAGCCGGATCAACGCTTCGTCCTCAGCGATCAACACCCGACGCGGCGTCGAAGAAGGCTGGCTCATCGAGGTGAACTCCTGGTTGTGCGGTCGTCACGATCGGGCGGCGGGCGTGGGTTGCGGCTCGCTCGCCCGTAATCTGTCCGGGTCGAGCGGTCGAATCGCACCCTACCCGGCTAGAGTCGTGCACGAGACGTTCCGCGACGTTCAGCGCCGCGGACCTCGCCGACCAGCCCCGGTACTCCAACGGCAGAGAGACGGTGCTCAAACCACCGACAGTGTGGGTTCGAATCCCACCCGGGGTACACGCTGGCTGCGCGTGTTCGCCGACCCGAGGGGCGGCTTCCCGAGAGCCCTCATACCTGTCGGGGGGCCAAGCCCCCCGAGCCCCCACATCCGCGACTGACCTGCGGGCCAGTGGTGTCCGGGCGAGGTCAGGGCTACGCGTGTTCGCGGCTGCGCGTGTTCGCCGACCCGAGGGGCGGCTTCCCGAGAGCCCTCATACCTGTCGGGGGGCCAAGCCCCCCGAGCCCCCACATCCGCGACTGACCTGCGGGCCAGTGGTGTCCGGGCGAGGTCAGGGCTACGCGTGTTCGCGGCTGCGCGTGTTCGCCGACCCGAGGGGCGGCTTCCCGAGAGCCCTCATACCTGTCGGCGGGCCAAGCCCGGTCAACCGGTTTTCATGCACTACGCCCTGACCTGCGCTTGCAGCCTGCTTGCATCGGGCAGCATGGTCGGGAGGCGGAACCCCGTGACCAGCGCTTGCCTTTCCGCTTGCGCATGCAAGCGCTGGTCAGGCTGTGCGCAGCACTTCGCGCGGTGGGTCGCTCTCTAGTCCGCGTGGGTGGGTGGCGCGGGACAGGCGCGCCGTCGACCCGCCCGCCGGATCCGCGACGGTGGCCGTCGTGTCCGGCGGGTCTCGTTCGAACCTTCCGCCGTAAGCGATACTCTCTGTAGTCAACTGATTAGGTGGGAAATCCTGGTCAGACGAAGTCCGCGTCAGGGTGTGGCGCGGTCACCGTCGGCCCGTGCCACGTGTCGATCTCTTGTGCCAGCACCATCACGTCGGGCGCCGAGTGCCGGTAGGGGCGGAGCGCCTTGACGAGGTTCGCCAGCGGCACCGACAACGACCGGAACGGTGTAGGTGACAGGACGAGGGACTTGCGTGCCTCGGCGACCGCCCGGTCAAGGTCGACCGACACCGACGCGACCGCGATATGAGCCAGGATCACGGAGCGGAAGCCGGCCGGCAGGTGCGGGAGCGCGAGATCCGCGTACCCGTCGGCCCGGAACAGATCACCGGCGACGGCGGACGCGAGCGTGGCGCTGTAGGCGACCTCGGCGGGTGAGCAGGTCCGGGGGTCTTCGTCGCCCGGCGTTCCGTGAACCTGTCCGGGCAGGCCGTAGGCCGCGTTGAGCGCTTCGTCCGCGAGACGGTAGACGTCGTCCGCGCCGACACCCGCGAGTGCGGCGCCTCGGGCCTTCGACGCCATGCAGGCGACCCCGGCCGGTGTTCGCTCGTCTGCCTGGTTGGCGTAGGCCATGGCGAACGCGGGACGCCCTTCGTAGACCTCGATGGCGGCCTGAGTCCGCCGGGCGTTCGCGTAGGTGTGTGGGTCGCCGCTGAGCTTGCCGAGGCTTGCGGAGTGGCCGGAGATCCTCCGCGACAGGCTGACCTCTCCGGCGTTGTAGAGCGCGTCCGCGCGGAGCGCACCGACGCGACTGGTGACCGCGTTCAGCGCGGACCGGTGGGCAGGATGCCCACGACGATGACCAAGGAAAAGCGCGCGCTCGTGGAGCCCCTTCAACGCGGGCACCGTGACGGCAAGAGGCGTGAGTTCGTACGTCGACCGAAGGTCGGTCAGCTCCTGATCGATGCTGACGATGTCGTCCGCCATGGTGGGACTCACGAGCACGCCCCCCAGCGTCGCGAGGCCAGCGAGCGAGAGCGTCTGACGACGTGAGATGAACGGAGCGGCATCCGGCATACCTCGATGGTCCGTCGGGGGCGTGGTTGATGTCCATGGGTCACACAGACAGATCGTGGCTGTCCTGGTCGCGTGCGTCACTACCGCCAAAGCAAGATCACCTGATTTCGTGATCTCGAACAAGGCTGCGCGTAAGCAAGAACCGGGACTTCTCCTGCCGTTCCCGGACGGTGCTCGTCAGCCCGGACCTTTGACATCCGCACTGTCTGACGCTCGCTGCCGTAGCTGTGCGGAGCTGCCGTGYCCGGGACGGCCGGTCCGACGATCGTCACGTGACAGTGAGGATGTGGGTGAGCCCCGCATCGGCCGGTCTGGCCCTTCACGTGATTGACCAGCGTGTCCTGCGATCGATCTGCCGGCCGTGTCGGTGCGGGGCTCGTGTGCGCTCACCGGACGGGCGGGTGACTTTATAGGAGCCTGGCCAGAGGCCCCATCACTGTCTTGTCCGCTGCCCGTCTGGTGCGTGCCGCCCCCTGTCGATCGAGGTGAAGGGACGGCTGTGACAACGATGGCACAGCAGCGGCAGGCAGTCGACGTCGTCGGTGGTGTGGACACCCACCGGGACACCCACACGGCGGCGGTGCTCGACACGGCCGGGTGCCAGCTCGGCTTGGCGGAGTTCCCGGCGACCGAGGCCGGCTACGGCCAGCTGCTGGAGTGGATGCGCGGCTTCGGGACCGTGGTGAAGGTCGGGGTCGAGGGGACCGGTTCCTACGGTGCCAACCTGACCCGGCATCTGACCGCGGCGGGCGTCATGGTGGTCGAGATCGACCGTCCTGACCGCAAGACGCGGCGCTGGCAGGGCAAGTCCGACCCGGTGGACGCGGATGCCGCTGCCCGGGCAGCGCTGGCGGGGCGGCGCACCGGGATCCCGAAGGATCGTGATGGGCAGGTCGAGGCGGTCCGCGCGTTGCGGGTCGCCCGTCGTGGGGCGGTCAGCCATCGCGCTGACGTGGTCAAGCAGATGAAGGCGCTGATCGTGACCGCCCCGGAACCGGTCCGCGCCGCGCTGTCCGCGCTCACCACGGCCCGGCTGATCGCCGTGTGCGCCGAGGTCGAGGTCTCTGCCGTGCAGGCCGGGGACCCGGCGGTCGCGGTCCGCCTGGCGTTGCGCAGCCTCGCGCGCCGATTCCAGTACCTGTCGTCCGAGATCAAGGACCTGGAGAAGGTCCTCAGCCGTCTTGTCGCCATGGTCGCCCCGACGCTGCTTGCCGTGAACGGCGTCGGCGCGGATACCGCCGGACAGCTTCTCGTTAGCGCCGGCGACAATCCCGACCGGCTGCGTTCCGAGGCCGCGTTCGCGATGTTGTGCGGTGTCGCCCCGCTGCCGGCCTCGTCCGGGCGGACGCACCGCTACCGGCTCAACCGCGGCGGAGACCGCCAGGCCAACGCCGCGCTGCACCGCGTCGTGGTCTGCCGGCTGCGCTGGGACCCGGCCACCCAGGCCTACGTCGAGCGTCGCACCGCCGAAGGCAAGACGAAGAAAGAGATCATCCGCTGCCTCAAGCGCTACGTGGCCAGGGAGATCTACCCGATCCTCACCGCCCCCGACACGGCAAAGGATCTTCCCGTGGCCGCGTGACGTTCGGTCAGGTATCGAACGTTTCCGATCAGAGGGCTGGCGGCGGCGGGTTCCCCGGTTCCAGCTGCCTTGCCTGGAGCTGTTTGACCAGGAACCGTGCCGGGTCGGCGACATCGTGGCGGTGGCCGTGGTCATCGAGGTAGTAGTAGCGGTCGAGGTAGAGACAGCCGGTCTCTTGATAGCCGAGCCGCAGGTAGAGCGCTGCAGCGCGGGGGTTGTCGTCCGTGACACCGAGTCCGATCTGGTGGTAGCCGCGGTCGTAGGTGCGGGCTTCCGCGGCACGAATGACGGCTGTTCCGATGCCCTGGGACTGCCGTTCAGCGGGCCAGACGTCCAGGCCGTTCAGCTCGGGGCACCGGGAGTAGATCTGGTGCACCTCAGGTGCGGCGCATCCACTCCACAAGATCTCGCCTGTTCCGGCGGGGAGACCGTCCACCCATGCGGTCAGGTAGGTACTGAGGCCGCGCTGCTGGCGGTCGAACCGTATGGCGTGTCGTCGGGTTCGYCCGGGCGAGGGCTTGCAGGTCTCCAGCAGTTCAAGATCTTGTTCCCGACACTCCCGGATCTTCACTGTTCCGGCCCTTCCGGACGGCGGGGCGAGGTCGGCCGTGAGATCATGATCAACAATGATGTCAGGTGCGTGCGAGCTCCGGAAGAACATCAATGTTCCTGTGACCGCTTGACATCCATAGGAGCATCGACCGTGGCCTGTCCCGGTGCGCGCCTGACCACGGGTGATCTTCGGTGGTGCGGGCTGTCCGGCGGGGGCCGGCCGGGTAGCTGTGCGCGGCCCGGCCGGGCGCCCGACCATGGCTCCGTGTAACAGGCGGTTGCGGGTGCCGCGCGTGTGCGTCTCGCGACCTGGGAGGGGCCCRCAGAGCCGTTCTGGGGGTGTTTCGCGGGTTTGGGCTTCTGCCCGCTTACCCGCTTATGTGCTGGTCACGGCTGGTTCTCGGCGCTTTACGGGGGTGCTTACGCAAGCGGCTGTGTCGCTTGCGTAAGCACCTGTTCGCAGCCGTGACAGGCACCCCATCGGCCACTGTGGGTGACCGATGCTCGGTAAGTGGGGCTCCAGTGGCGGGGCGATCTTCAGCGCGACGCGAGGAACCCCGGCGAGGGGCGTCACTTTCCGTGTACTGTCCCCATAGGTCGCGGCGGACCATGTCTCTCGCGTGGGAGGGGCGCAGACTGCCCGTTCCACCGGTTCCATGCCCTTGACGCGGATGGTCGCTAACACGCCAATGCGCAGGTCAGAAGCGATTTTTGCCGCTATACAGGGGTGCTAACGTTAGCAGGCGCGGCGCTAACACCATACTGTCGCCGCAACACTTTTTTGTTACTTTGAGTGACTGATTTGGTCGGGTGGGATCGTGTGTCGGCGCCCGTCGCGGCTGGTGCAGCGCGGTGTGCGGGTGGAGGCTGTGACGGGCTTGCGGTGCTGCTTGGCCTATCGGCCGGTGCTGCTGGGTCTAGCAGCACCGTTAGCGGCGTTTCGGTGCTCTGACCTGGGTTCTTGCGTCTAGCGAGCCCGTGCGCGGATGGCCCGAAATCGTCCCAGCGGGCGGTTTTTGGGTCTTCGGAACGCTGCTGGGTCGGTCGGTGTCACGGGGTCCGCGGCGGGACCCGAGGGCGCACACGCGGACGGAGTCCGCGCCCGTCCGGCGTGCCCAGCATCCCGATTCCCGGTAGCGCAGGTGTCGCTACCGGTAGCGGCACCGTGCACGCCCCCGATGGCCCGTGCGCGTCCGTGACCTGCGCGATCCGCGCAAGTAGCGGGTAGCGGCGGAACTCCRGCCAAGCCCGGAACGGCCGGCACAGGCCTGGGAAGACCCGTGCTGGCCGCTACCGCTACGCACGCCCCGTCGGCGCCAATCCTGTCATTTGCCACCGTTTACCTTCATTTGGAGGATCTTCCTGGGCCTCTCGTTCGTTATACAGAGTGAGGCACCGATTACCTGCCTCACTCCCGCGGCCGGCCGTAGGCCGGTCGTTCCGTGTCTGGAGGGTGTTTGCCGGAACAGCCCGCCACCGCGTCACCGACCCGCACGCCCCGCCCGAGGAAGAAGAAGACCCGTGCTCGACTGCCACGCGAGACCAACCCCACCACCGCCRCATCCGACCCACACGACACGAGCACATCCGATGGCGCCCTTACCCGCGCACGCCCCGCCCGGCGGTCCGTAGCCCCCAGGCCGCGGCCGCCGGACAGCCTGACCACCGCCCCACCCGGCACGTCCGGCCCGCCCACCGTGCCCGGCCCCAGGCCGGACGACGGTTCCGGTGACGTCGACCGTCGCACCGACCGGGCCTACCACCTGGCACGCGCCATCGCGGGCTTCCACACGACGATCAGCCCGGAGAACGCAGCCCGTCTCGCGGACATCCTCACCATCGACATGAACGCATCCCCCGACCGGTAACCGGCTGGAACACGACAAGGGGCTCCCGGCCGGCACTGCCGGTCGGGGGCCCCTTGCTCGTTGCGGTACTGCTGGTGTCGGCTACGGCCCGCCGATCACCAGCGGCGCGCCCAGCTCGTCATCTTCGCCCGGCCGGTCCAGAGTGAACCCCATGACGGCCAGAACTTCGACCGTGCGTTCGGCCGTCATCGCGATCACCGGCCGGTCCGCCCCGCCGAACACGACCCCGTAGGCCATCCGCGGATGCGTCCGCCACCCCGGBGACACCCCGCAAGAGCGCCGGCAGGGTCGGAGCCAGCGCCACCCCACCGGACGGGTCATCGCCGTGCGGGCGGCCTTCGTGGCCCCTCGGTGGGGGAGAACCCGTTCCTGCCTCATGCCGGCTGACGACGAGTCCTTCCTCGTCGCGACGGTGACTGCGGAGGTGGGCGCCGTCCGGGGTCCCGAATATCCAGACAACATCTCGGTGGGATGTAACCGGGTGGGGGGTGCCGGACATGAACAGGATGACGCCCCGAGGAAGGACTGTCTCTGTGCCTGCCAGTCTGGCCGTTCCCTCGTTCGAGGCGCTGTTCCGGGAACATCACGGAGCGGTCCTGCGGTTCGCGCAGCGACGCCTCGGTGATGACGAGGCCGCCTGGGACGTCGTGTCGGAGACCTTCCTCGCGGCCTGGCGGCATCGGCAGCGCCACCCCGCCGCCCCGGACGAGGTCCGGGCGTGGCTGTACGGCATCGCCGGCAATGTCGTACGTAACCAGCGCCGCGCGGGGATCCGGCGGCTGCGGCTCGAAGCCCGGATGGTCGGGTCCGGGCTGGCCACGGACCCGACCGCCCTGACCGATGAGGACATCGCCGACGAGGCGGTACGCAGGGACCTGGCCTGGCAGGTGTTGGAGCGGCTGTCTCCGGATGACCGGGAGATCCTGCAGCTCGTCGGCTGGGAGGGGCTGGATCTTCACGGGCTGTCGGTGGCTCTGGCGGTGTCCGTCGCCACGGCGAAGGTGCGTCTGCACCGTGCCCGGCGCCGTCTCGAGGCGGCCCTGGCGGAAGCCGCCTCGACACCGACCATCACCGAAGCCCCGGCCTCGCTCACTTTCAAGGAAGGATCATGATGTCCGACAGTGACGACAGCGACGATCTCGTCGTGGTGCGCGCGCTCCTGGGCGCCTCCAACCCGGTGGCGGACGACCCCCTCAGCGCCGTCGAGCAGCGGCGAGGGGAGAGCCTGCTGGCCGTTCTGCTCGCCGATCCGTCCACCCGGTCCGCCCGGTCCTCCCGGCCTGGGCGCGGACGTGGTCGAGTCGTTGTCCGGCGTCGCCGGGGCGTTCTGACGGCGGCGGCCACGGTCCTGGTGCTCGCGGGTGCGCTCCTGGGGTTCACGGTCGTACGGACACACGACCAGGCCACGGCCCTGCCGCTGCTGCCGGAACCTCTCCTCACCGCCACCACGGGTGATCACGACAGTGCGGTGGCGGCGTTGTCGGAGGCGGCTCGCCGGCAGCGGGAGAGCGTGCAGGCCGGGAGTGGTCCTGTCCTCTATGTCCGCACCCAGATCTACGGGCTCGACATCGCCGTCGCCCGGAACAGGGCGACGACCACCGCCCGTACGACGATCGGGGACCTGTGGCGTGACAGCGACGGCGCGCTGCACAGCGACCGGTACATCCAGCAGATCGACCGCGCCGGCGCGGACATCGGCGGTCCGACCCCCGTCGACGACGACCAGTTCGAGGGCAGGTCCGACCGCCCACCGCTGCCCCCCGAGTTCGATCCGGCCCTGACCCCCACCGACCCCGCGCAGATCTCAGCGAGGCTGAAGGCCTATGCCCTGGGGGGCGGTGTCCCCGTCGACATCGACGTCCCGGCCTCGGTCCTGAGTACCCTGCGTACTGGCCTGACGAGCCCGGCACAGAACGCCGCGCTCTACGAGGTCCTCGCGCAGATCCCCACGCTCTTCGACGCCGGGCCGATCCGTGACCGCGCCGGCCGGCCCGGTCATGCGGTGGGCGTGGTGGTCTCCGACAAGTCCAGCCTCAGTCTCGGCATCGCGTATCTGATCTTCTCCGACACCGGTGCGCCCCTGACCATCGAAAATGTCGCCACGCCACCGCCCCCCGGACTACACCTTCCCGATGCTTCGATCATCATGGACTACACCGAGATCATCACGACCCGGCGTGTTCCCACCGTCGGCGCCACCACGTGACGTCCGTTGACGCACCTTGGCTGACGACAATGACAGCACGGAGGGCAGCGAAAGCAGAACCGATCGCGGCTGTCAGGGTAACCGCTCGGTTCACGAGCTCTCACGCCCTCCGTGCCATCAGCCTGCTACCTGTAGCAGTTACGCACGGTCACGCTGTTCTAGCAGCCCGGCGCCGGAGCGTACGACGGGTTCTGCACGTAGACCTGATCCGCCGACCGAGGAGGAAGGAACGTGATCTCGGTGTTCGGAGCTATGTATTCACAAGCTCCACCGGCATAACGGATGTACGCCTTGCAGCCGTTTGGGTGGTTGTCCCAAACTTGGACCTTAAACGGGAGGGGGACCCACTGGTTCAGGTTCTGCCAGTATCCCCAGTCATGAAACTGCAGGTTACGGACCTCGCCGTTGGGTGTGGTGCCGAGCAGTTGGGTCACGCCCGAACAGCTGTACAACACAGCGCTTGCTGAAGCCTCCGCCTCATCGCCTCCCGTGTCGGCGTCGGGTGTGAACGCATCCAGCTCGGCCAAGGTGTCGAAGCAGTAGACGTCAGTTTCCGAAACCACGGCGCAGCTCGTCGCCCCGTTCCAGGTCTCCTTGTCCCAGGGTAGAAGCGTGCCGTTGTAATGCTGAGTGATCTCCGAGGTGGTCGCTGCCGACGCAGGGGAGGCTATGATGCCCCCGCTGAGAAAGACAGTGGCTAGGACGGAGATGCCCAGGGTCAAGATGATGCGTGCAGCCTTCTTGATCAAGTCTGGGGCCTTTCCTTTCTGGCGCGTGGAACCCTGACAGGAATAAGACTCTGAATCAGGGAAAGGTCGTCGGGTAGCAACACAGAGTAGATAGGACCTAGGTCCTATCTACTAGTAAAGGCGTCACCTGGGACGAGTTCTCCGTATACATCCTAGCGCTCTGTGGCCATGCTCACATTCCGAGTTGATCTTTCCGTGATCGTCAGGTTTAGCAAGCCGCCTGGGTTGTCATGGGAAGCCGTGAAGATCGAGTACGACACCGGTTCAGGCCCTGGTGTGGCGTTGGCACGTCGTACCGGGGTCGCCATAGGCACCGCGCCCCGCGGGACGGTGCAGTCTTCAGAGCGGGTTTTCCTCGAAACGGATACGGCTGTAGTCGAACTTTCCCACCGGCGTGGTCGACTCACCGATGATCACGGCGCCGAAAAGAAACTGCAGAACCGCGTTCATCCGCTCTTTCTCGCCGTTCTCGGCCATCCGGTCCCACGCGGCACGCGCGTTCGGACCGGTCAGACCGGCCAGAATCTCCAACGCCGGGCGTGGCGTGGCGGTCTGCTGCTGCAACTCCTGTATGCGATCGTTGATGACTTTCCGGTCCTCCCGGTACTCCCGCGCGGAGAACTCACCCTTTTTCCAGCCCTCCCGCAACTCCTCCAATTCCTCGCGGAGCCCGTCGATCTTCTCCTGTAGTGCGACAGGAACCCCGGCCTCGGTAGCGGCCTCGCCGGTCACGTCAAGTTTTTCCAGTTTGCCGACCGCCGCGTCCGAAACAAAATCTTCCACGATCTTTGCGTTAATGCGGCGCACGCACCGGCGCGGGTCTGCGCTGGAATAGCTCGCCCGAGTACACACGTAGTAGGCGCCCTTGTTGGTGCCGGCCATCCGCAGTTCGCACCGGTCACACATGATCAGGCCGCGCAGGAGATAGAAATGTCTCCCGCTGCTGGTGTGCTGCGTCGACCGGTAGGACAGCCGCTCCTGCGCCTCATCCCACACGCCCCGATCGATGATCGGTGGCCAGAGTCCGGGGATGGTCTCACCGYGAAAACTGCGGAGCGCGGCAAGGGCCGGGTTCTTCAGAACGTCACGCACGGTACGGGCGATCCATGGCGTCCCGTTGCGAGTCCGCCCATGYCGGCACAGGACGTCCGCGATCTGATACGGCGACATTCCCGCGAGAAACAGACGGAAAATCACCCGGACTATGYGCGCTTCCTCGGGAACAACGTGCCAACCGGTCTTGTCGTAGCCGTACACGCGCTTGCCGCCGGAGTGAGGATTTCCCTCGCTGGCATCCTCCAGCATCTTGTCCTTCAGGCGCCGTGACGTGTCATCCGACGAACGGCAGGCGTGCGCAACCTCAATCCGCAGAAAAAACCGATCATCCGGGTCGGACAGATCGCGACGGTTCGCCTGACCATGCAACGTGATGTTCTGGTCATCCGCGATGCTCAACAGTTCTTCAAGATCCTTCGGCTGACGCATCAACCGGTCCGGATGGTAGGCAATCACATGCCGGACCTTGCGCCCCCGCACCACGTCCAACAGGCGATCCCACCCCGGACGCTTCCGGTTCCGCTGCCACGCGGACCGGTTCGGGTCAACGAACACATGTTCGGGGCTGACAACCAGCCCCAGCCGCGCGGCAACCTCCCGCGCGATCTCCCGCTGACGATCCACACCGGTCTGATCGTCATCCTTGATGTGCGAGATCCGGCAGTAGATCGCGGCAGACTCGCCCACCCACGGCCGCCGCTGATCATCGCCATGGCCACCTGCCCGACGCGCGCGCAAGCGAGCACGAACCGCCCGCCCCCGCTCGGTTCCTGACTCCTGATCACCCATGCGCCGTAGTGTATGAATGCACTTTCAGCCCCCCGAGCCCCCACATCCGCGACTGACCTGCGGGCCAGTGGTGTCCGGGCGAGGTCAGGGCTACGCGTGTTCGCGGCTGCGCGTGTTCGCCGACCCGAGGGGCGGCTTCCCGAGGGCCCTCATACCTATCGGGGGGCCAAGCCCCCCGAGCCCCCACGGGGCCGACGCGTCGGCAGGCCGGGATCGGGCCGCAGCCCCTGGGGCCGGGTGGGCCGTCGGTCAGATGGTTGATCCGGAGCGGATCGTGATGGGGGATCCGGCCGGGACGTCGCGCAGGCGTGCGAGGTCGGCGCGCTGCAGGCGGACGCAGCCGTGGGAGACCTGGGCACCGTCCCGGCCGATCGCCGCCTCGCTGCCGAGCGGGCCGTGGATGCCGACGATCGCGTCACCGGACGAGTCCCAGTCGGTGATCGTGGTCGAGTGGGCCGAGGTGACCAGGACGAAGTCGCCGTAGCCGGGGTCGGGTGGCGGGGCGAAGAACGCGACGAAGTACTCGCCGGCCGGGGTCGGATGGTCGTCGACCCCGATCCCGGCCGGCGCGTCGAGCACCTGTACCTCGCGGTCGTAGAGCCGCAGGCGACGCTCCCTGAGGTCGATCTCGATGCGGTGCGAGCTGGTGACGAGTGCGGCGTCGGTGGAGCGGATCCAGGCCACCGACTCGTTCGGCCGCTGCGCCAGCCGCACCCGCAGCCAGCCGGGCTGGCTCTCCAGCACCGGCAGCGCGGACGAGGCGCCACGCCAGCGGCCGGGCACCGTTCCGCGGCGCGGCCCGCCAGGGGTGTCGAACGCGGCGCTGTCCCCGCGCAGCTGCGCGATCGGGGTCAGCGCGACGCCGCCGGCCGCACGGCCGGGCCGGCCGGTGGGGGTGGCTGCGCCGCCGCGCGGTGACGCGGGGCCGTTCACCCCGTCCCGGGTCACGGCGAGGACGAGCGCGGCCACGCCGGATCCCAGCGTCACCGCGGCCGCGCCGCCGAGCACGACCGCCCGACGGGTCACCGCCGGGCCGGACGGCCCCGCGGCGACGGGGGGCTCTGCGGGGCCGGAAGGCTCTGCGGGGCCGGGGCCGGGGCCTGCGTCATGCACGGCTGGTCCGCCGGACTCAGTCGAACTGCACGTTGCGGATGACGCAGCGCAGGTCGTCCCGACCCTCGGCACCGGCGACCGACCAGTCGGCGGACGAGCCTGGCCGGACACCCGGCACCTTGACGATCCTGGTGTCGATGGCCGTGCTGCCCTCGTCGGTGACGAAGTCGACGACGATCGAGTAGGCCCGCGGTTTCTTGCCCCGGTTGTTCACGGTGCCGTCGAACAGCCACTCGCCGTCGTCGCTGCGGTCACAGTCGCCGGCGATGGCCTCGGTGCGCGCGCCCTTCTCAGAGTCGTAGCCGGGGAGGCCGGCGGAACCTGCAGCCTTCGGGGCCGGTGGCGGGCTCGACGGCGAGTCGCCGGAGGAACAGGCGGCCAGCCCGCCGATCGACAACAGTCCCACCGCCGCCACGGTGATGGTGAGTACCGAGGACCGCGGTCGACGGCCCCGTGCCGATGTCCCGCTCATCCAGTGCTCCTTAAGATCCGCTGGTGGCGCACCCGCGCCGGGACGTCCTTCGAAGAAGTCCCGGGACGGGCATTATCAGGCCACAGATACTACTTAGGGTGACGGCTCGCCGAGCACTCAGTCACACTGACCAGTTCACTACCGATCGGGCTGGTCCCGACTGGGGGCAGAGCTCCCCCCGCCGCCGGCACCACCCGCGCCGACACCGACTCCCACAGTGACCGCGCAGCCGCCGACGACCGTGTCACCGCGGCCCGGTCCGCCGTCACCGTCGCCGTCACCGTCGTCACATACGTCGCGGTGCAGGCGGTCCGGCCTGGTCCCGGCCCCGGCTCGGACGGTTTGTGTCACGAGCCGCCGGCAGTACCCGGCTCGACGCTCCGGGTGCTCAGGTGCTCAGGTGCTCAGGCGTCGGTGCCGGGCGAGGCGGCGGACGCCCTCCACCGCAGGGCGGTCGGCGCAGGGATGCAGGGCCGCCTCGAGACGGGCGCGGACAGTCGCCTGGTCGAGATGCACGCCGATCGCGACCAGTCCCTCGGAACCGGCCGCCGCGACGCCGGGCCGCACGGTCGCGGCCATGACGTGGACCTGCCGCCCGACGATGTTGACCACATGGCCGCGCAGGCTCCGCCCGGTGTTCACGGTCACGGTGCCCTTGAGCCGGTAGACGTCCGCGGGAGGGTCCTCGATCAGGTCGGCGAGCCGGCCGGGATCGACCGGGCCGGTGGCCGGCACCGTCACGGCGTCGACGCGCGGATGCGGCCCGTGGTCGTGGTCGTGGTCGTCGTCGTGATCGTCGCGGGCCAGCGCGGCGAGCGGCAGCTCGTCGACCGGGTCGTGCGGGGTGGCGGCGTCGAAGACGAGCTGCGGGTCGACGCGGCCGTGCGCGGTGTCGACCACGTGCACGTGCGGGTTGCTCTCGCGCACCCGGGCAGTGATCCGCGCGACCGTGGTGGCGCGATCCGCCGCCGGGAGCCGGTCGGTCTTGTTGATCACAACGAGCGAGGCGGAGGCGAACCGGGCGGGCGGCAGGCCGCCGGTGTCGACCGTCGCGAAGTAGGCGGCGGCGTCGACCACGTCGACGAGACCACCGGGACGCACCCGGGTCACACCGCTGTAGCCGATGAGTCTGGCCAGTGCCGGCGGGTCGGCCACGCCGCTGGCCTCCACGATCACTGCGTCCAGCCGCAGCCGCGGGTGGGTCAGTTTCTCCAGCGCCGCGTCCAGGCCGTCCGTGTCCGTCAGACAGCACAGGCAGCCACCCGCGATCGAGGCCGGCTCGTCCACCTGGCCGCTGACCAGCAGGGCGTCCACGTTGATCGCCCCGAAATCGTTGATGACCACCCCGAGGCGTGCTCCAGGCGCCTGAAGCAGCCGGTTGAGCACCGTCGTCTTGCCCGCGCCCAGGTACCCGGTAAGCGCGATCACCGGAACCCGCACCGCCATCCCCGCCCTCCCTGCCTTCCTCGTCGTCACGGACTGGCGGCCCAGTGGACGGGCCCACTGGCAGGTCGTTGGTCGAGTTCGCGTTCGCCCGTGCGGTCCGGGTTCATCACCCAGACCGGGCCGGACGCCGCGAAGAAGTCGGTGTGTCCGGCGTCCCGGACGAAGACGAGAGCGCCCTGGGGCGACCAGGTGGGATGCCAGGATCCGGGGCCGGCGGCCTGCCGCAGTCCGCTGCCGTCCGGTTTCACCAGGTAGATGCCGCCGCTCGACAGGCCGAAGGCGATCATGCTGCCGTCGGGAGACCAGGCCGGTTCGACCGCGCCGGCACCGGGCACCGGCGATCCCGTCAGCTTACGGACGGCGCCGTCACCGACCGACAGGATGTACAGCGCCTGGTCGCCGCCGCGGCGCAGCACGATCGTGTCGGGCTGGGACCAGGCCAGGTCGTACGCATCCGTGAGGTCGGCCAGCAGGCGGCGGCCGGAGCCGTCGGCGTTGACCGTGAAGACCCCGCCGGTGTTGCGGGTGTAGGCGAGGGTGCGGCCGTCCGGGGAGAACACCGGGCTGTCCGACGAGCTGTCCGGTTCGTCGGTGATCTGCCGGGGGTCGGAGCCGTCCGGCCGGACGCTGATGATCTCGCCGTCGACGCCGGAGTAGGCGACCCGTCCGGCGTCCGGGGACAGGGTCGGGCTGTCGCCCGTGCCGATCTGCCGCTCGCCGCCGCCGGGGTCCACCACGAAGATCGGGCTGTCGTTGATCGGGCCGCCGTCGTGCCGCCTGAACACCCGCCAGCCACGTGCCTCGGCCAGCGAGCCGTCGCCGACCTGCAGCAGGACGGTGCCGCCCCGCTCGACCCGGGTGCCCGCGACTGGTTCGGTGCCCAGCACCCGGCCCCGCTGACCCAGGCCGCTCGGCCGGGGAACCCGCTGCACCGTCAGCCCGGCGCGCTCCAGCCCGGTGGCGATCTCGTCGGCGTCCTGCTCCCGGTAGTCGGTGAGTATGACGGCCGACCCGGGCCCGCGGCCCGGGTCGGCCGTGGGGCCGCCGGATCCGGCCGTGACCGGCCCGCCACCCCCGCCGGCGGGCGGGCCGGCGTCGCGCTGGCCGAACGGATCCAGCAGCAGCGTCGTGGTGACGGCGGCGGCCAGYAGCGCCAGCGAGCCCAGCGTGACCAGCAGGGCGACGACCGGGCGCCGCGACCACCGGGCCGGTGCCGTGGCACTGCCCGCGGCTTCCGGCGTCCGGGTGGTGCCCGCCGCCGGCGACGGGGTGAGAGGGGGCGGCGGCGGGTGTGAGGGCGGCGGTGGAGAGGCCGGCGGGACGACGCGGTGGCCGCCTTCGGCCAGGCGCAGCAGGAGAGCCGCCGCGGTGGGACGGGCCGCCGGGTCCTTGCTCATCGCCTGCCGGACGAGCGGAAGCAGTGCCGGGTCGAGACCGGTGAGGTCAGGCTCCTCGTAGACCACCCGGAACAGGATCACCGGCGTGGCGGCCTCTCCGTACGGCATCCGCCCGGTCGCGGCGAAAAGGATCACCCCACCCCAGGCGTAGATGTCGGCGGCAGGCGTCAGCGGACGTCCCAGCGCCTGCTCGGGGCACATGAACGCCGGGGTGCCCAGGATGCCGCCCTCGCGGGTGTACAGGGATGTCGTCTCCAGCGCACGGGCGATCCCGAAGTCGATGACCCGGGCGCCGGACGAGGACAGCAGGATGTTGCCCGGTTTGAGATCCCGGTGGATCAGGTTCGCGCTGTGGATCGCGGTCAGTGCGCTCGCCACCGCCACCGCCAGCCGCTCCAGCTCGGACGGGGACAGCGGGCCGCCGCGGCGGACGTGGTCGGCCAGGGTGGGTCCGTCGATGAACTCGGTGACCAGGTAGGGCTCGGCCCCGTCGGTGTCGACGTCGAGCACCTCGGCGGTGCAGAACCGGGCGACCCGGCGCGCCGCCTGCGCCTCGCGCAGGAACCGGGCACGGAACTCCGGATCCCGGGCGAACTCCCGCCGGATGGCCTTCACCGCGACCGGGCGCCCGTCGCCGCCGCGGCCGAGGTAGACCGTGCCCATCCCGCCGGCGCCGAGCCGACCCACGAGCTCGTACCCGCCGATCCGGGTCGGGTCGGCCTCCTCCAGCGGCGCCACCCGGGCAGGGACGTCCGCCATCAACGCTCCCCACCTTGTCCGCCGTGGTCAGAGTCCGCCGGAGTCAGAGTCCGCCGGAGTCAGGTCCGCCGTGGTCAGCCATTTCCCAGTATGCCGGCCCGGCGCCGGGCTCGGCGGGCCGGTTTCTCGCCGGGTGCCGTGACCGGCGCCGGAGTCTGGGCTCCGTCCGCGCCCGGGCCGACGCCGAAGTCGTAGGTCACGCCGCTGAGGCGCTCGGACTCCCGCCACAGTCGGCGCTGCTGCTCGGCGTCGCGGGCCCGGGAGCTGGACCGCGCGGCGGCGGGCAGGCCGGTGCTCCCGAACCAGCCCGACGGTCCGTAGTAGTCCCCGCCGCGGGCCGTGGTGTCGGTGGCGGCGCGAAGCGTGGCCAGCGCCCCCATCTGCGGACTCTGGATCAGCCACGACATCACGGGCGCGGCGCGGACGCCGAGGAACACACGGGCCGGCGGGGCGAGGTTGCGGGTGAGGCCCGTCCGGGCGATGCCGGGGTGGGCCGCCACTGCGAGGGTCGGGGCACCGGCAGCGGCCAGCCGGCGGTGCAGCTCGAAGGTGAACATGAGATTCGCCAGCTTCGACCGCGGATAGTGCAGCCGCGGCCGCGACGGGAGCCGGCCACCCGGCCCCGCGGACCGGGGTGCCTCCGGGGAGACCCGCGGAGCCGGCAGGCGGGCCAGCCCCTCCAGGTCGGCCCGGCCGACGAGGTGGACCAGGCTGCTCACCGTGACGATCCGGGACCCCGGGCTGGCCAGCAGCCGGTCGAGCAGGAGACCGGTCAGCGCGAAATGCCCCAGGTGGTTGACGTAGAACGTCGGCTCGATGCCGGCGGCGACAGCGGCAGCGGCGGAGAGATCCCGCTGCGGTCGCATCAGTCCGGCGTTGTTGATCAGCAGGTCGAGGCGGGGGTGGGCCGCGCGGAGCCGCCCGGCCGCGGCCTGCACCGACGCCGGCGAGAGGAGGTCCAGCTCCTCGATCCGGACGTCGGCATCCGGCACGCCCTTCCTGATCCGTGCAGCTGCCTGCTCGGCCTTCGTCAGGTCACGGCAGGCCAACACGACCGTCGCGCCGCGCTCGGCGAGGACCGCCGCCGTCTCGAAGCCGAGGCCGGAGTTCCCGCCGGTGATCACGGCCGTGCGACCCCGCTGGTCCGGCACGTCGGCGAGCCCCCAGCCGGCCTGGGCGCGCATCAGCGCGGCTCGACCAGGACCAGCGGGATCACCCGCTTGGACCTGGCCTGATAGTTCTCGTACCAGCGGGTGTCGGCCACCCGCGGCCACAGCCGCTCCCGCTCCGCCGGCGTCGCGACCCGGGCGTGCATCGGCTGCCACGCACCACCCCGGAGCCGGACGTCGACGTCCGGATGGGCGCAGACGTTGTGGTACCAGTCAGGGTGCCGGTCATCACCGGCGCGCGACGCGACGAGAACGATCGCTCCGCCGTCCCGCAACGGCGAGGTGAGCATGATCGTGTGCCGGTTGCCGCTGCGGCGCCCGGTCGTCGTGAGCTCCAGGACGGGCATGCCGCCGGCGCGCCAGCCAAGCCGGCCGCGGGTCGCCTTCGTCAGGAGTCTGTGCGTCGCGTTGAGGGCCTTGAACCCGCGCTCGCTCACCATGCCTGGAGCCTACGGCGCAGGTGGGAGCACCGATTGTCGCGTGGCCGTCGCAGGCACCCGCCTCGGGTGACCCACCGAAGTCACGCACAGGAATGACTACTCTCCGGAGCACCGGGAAGACCGTGCGTGCCTGTCACGAGTGTCATCGCGACGACGTCCACCCAACGGTCCGGTCCCGCTCGGGGCCTCGGAGGGGGAAACCCATGAGCTGGTCACGAACATCCCAGCGCTGTGCCTCACGCGCGTTCGTGCTGACCGCCACACTGACAGCAGCCCTGGCGATGCCGGCGCTGCTCGCCCCGGGCGCGGACGCCGCGCCAGGCGCCACACCCACCCGGTCGGCGACCCCGACGGCATCGCCGACCACCAGCCCAACGCAGTCGGGCACCCCGACCGCCAGCCCGACACAAACAGGGACTCCGACCGCCAGCCCGACACAAACAAGCACTTCGACCGCCAGCCCGACGCAGTCGGGCACCCCGGCGCCTGGCGGGGCCGCCGGCGCCACTCCTGGCAGCGCGRCCGGCAAATGCCCCACACTGCCGGACGTCTCCGGGCCGCTGCGCAGCTGGGACGCCGTCGCCGACCTCCCGGAGGCACGCACGCACCTCGCGACGACCACCGCCTGCGACGGCCGCATCTTCGCCCTCGGCGGCGAGACTTCCGCCGGCGCCGGCGGCGCGGGCTCGACGGCGACACCGTCCGCCACGCCGTCGGCGAGCCCGACCGCGACCTCCCCCACGGCCACCTATACCCCGACGGCCACCCCCATCACGCCCACCGGCTCCGCCAGCCCGGGCGAAAGCCCCGGCGTACGCCTGACGCCGGCCGCGTACAACAACGGCGGCCTGCCGACCGAGACACCCGACGACCTCTCCGCCGGTGTGCCGGGCGGGACGTCCCCCACCAGCACCACCAGCCCCACCAGCTCTGCCAGCCCCACCAGCTCCGCCAGCCCGACCAGCTCCGCGTCGGCGAGCCCGAACGGCGGCGCGGGCACGCCGGTGAGCACCGTCCAGGTCTTCGACCCGAAGGCCGGCACCTGGTCGGACGCACCGGACCTGCCGACGGCGCGCAGCCATCTGGCCGCCGCGACCGATCCGGACGGCAGGATCTACGCCATCGGCGGCCGTACTGCCGGTAACGGCGGCAGCGGCGGCAGCGCGACGGACACCGTCGAGGTCTACACGCCGTCGAGCGGCGACTGGACGACCGCGACGTCGCTGCCGAAGCCGATGGCCGACCCCAGCGCCACCCGCGGCACCGACGGGAAGATCTACGTGCTGGACGCCACGACACTGGCGATCTACGACCCTGCCAGCAAGGACTGGTCGACGGCCGCCGCCCCGCCGTCGGCGAACGCCGCTCCCGTCCTGGTGGGCCTGCCGGACGGGCGGATCCTCGCCGCGGGCGGCGTGGAGGGCGGCTCCGGCAAGCACCCCTCGTCCGACGCCTACGCCTACACGCCGGGCTCCGGTGGGTCGGGTGGCTCCTGGGCGGAGGTCGCCAGCCTGCCGACCGCTGTCTCCGACGCCGCCGGCGCGACCGGCCCTGACGGTCGTGTCTACATCGTCGGCGGCCAGGACGGCGACGGGGACGCCGTCGGCAGCACCCAGGTGTTCACCCCGGACGACGACAAGTGGTCCGCCGGCCCGAGCAGTGCGCTGGCGACCCGGACCGGTCATGGTGCCGCCACCGGTGGCGACGGCCACGTCTACGTGACCGGTGGCTCCTCCGACTCCGGCGCCCCGCTGGACACCACCGCGTCGCTGAGCCAGTGACCCGACCGAAGACGCACATCGAATGAAATAAGATCCTCTGTCGGCGCTGTTCCCTGTGGATGTCCATGGGGGACAGCGCCGACGCGCATGCCGGCCGCCGCCCCGCCGCCTGCTGCTGCCGGAGGGACGATGTGCTTCGCACCCGAGGCGGATGTCGTGGCGGCCGTCGCGATCGGCGCGGTGGGGGTCGACGCGCTGCGCCACGTCCGCGACCGCGCTGCCTGGCCGCTCGCGGCGCTCCCGGTCCTGTTCGCGGCGCACACGCTGACCGAGGCGTTCGTCTGGTGGGGGGTGCGCGGGGATTTCGTTGATCCTGGGGCCAGTGCGGCGACCCGGTCCGCCGCCACCGCGGTCTACCTGGCCTTCGCCTTCGTGATCCTGCCGGTGTACGTACCGGTGGTGATGCTGGCGCTGGAGCGCTCCCCGGCCCGGCAGCGGGCCGGCGCGGCGGTGCTCGCCGCGGGCGTGGTGTGCGCCGCCTGGCTGGCGGCCGCGCTGGTGACCGGGCCGGTGCGGGCACGCGCCGACGAGCACCACATCACCTACACGGTGGACCTGTGGGCGGGCAGCGTCCCGATCGCGCTGTACCTGGTGAGCACCTGCGGGGTGCTCCTGCTCTCCGGCCAGCCGTTCCTGCGCCGGTTCGGCGCGGTGAACCTGGTCGCGGTCGCCGCCCTCGCCTGGGTCTCGACCGCCGCCGTGACCTCGCTGTGGTGTCTGTGGGCCGCGGCGACCAGCGTGTCGATCGCCTGGCACCTGCGTGCCCGGGCCGGCGCTCCCGGACGTCCCAACCTCGCGGACAGGTGACATCCTGGACAAAGATGACGACAGAGCACGGCACCGACCCGCACGCGTCGGCCCCGCACACATCGGGCACCGTCCGCGTCGACTTCGTCTACCTGACAGGCACCGGACGGCCCATCGCGGACGAGGCGCTGCTGGTCGGCAGCTGGGACCAGGCCGGCCGCCCCGCCGTGGACTGGTCGTCCACCCCGATGGAGCGTTTCACCGCCCAGGACGGCTGCACCGCCTTCCGCGCCTCGGTCACCCTCGACGCCGCCACCGCGTGGACGGCCGACTGGGGTGTGACGCTGCTCCGTCCCGACGGTTCGCGGGTGTGGGGCATCCCCGCCGAGGTCGCAGACCCGCAGGCCACCACTCAGGTCCGCCAGATCCGGATCGCGCCGGACGGCGGGCCGGTGGCGCGGGCCGAGTTCCGGCTGGCCAGCCACCGTCACAACGGGGCGCGCCGCGTCATCCAGGGGCCCGGTGCGGAGGAGCGGATCCGGTTCCGGGTGTGGGCGCCACATGCCCGCTCCGTGGAGGTGGCCTTCGCCGGGCCGGGCGGCTACATCGCCGACGACGGCCACGGCGAGGACGAGCTCCTCACCCGGCTGCCGATGCGCCGACTGCCGGACGGCTGGTGGGAGGCCGCCGCGCCCGGCTTCGCCGACTGGGTCGGGCGCTGCTACGCCTACCGGGTCGTGCGCGACGACGGGTCGGTGGCCTGGCGGTCCGACATGTACTCGCTGCGCCAGGGCGGCACCGGCGACGTCGACCCGTGCGGTGCCCGCTACGGCGGGCTGGCAGCAGACCTCGACGGGGCCGTGAGCTGCTCGGTCGTCGTCGACACCCGCGAGGACGCGCGGTTCTGGGCGGACGAGTTCGACCCGGCCCGGCCTGTCCCACGCCGGGTCGAGGACCTGGTCATCTACGAGCTGCACGTGGGCGCACTCGGCTTCGGGCACACCGGCGCCGGCACCTTCGCCGACGCCCTGGCGTTCCTGGGCCACCTCACCGAGCTGGGCGTCAACGCCGTCGAACTGCTCCCGATGGCCGAGTTCAGCGGGACGCGGTCCTGGGGCTACGGCAGCTCGCACCTGCTGGCCGTCAAGCAGAGCGCCGGGGGGCGCGAGGCCCTGCGCGGATTCGTCCGGGCCTGCCACCAGCGCGGCATCGCCGTCCTGATGGACGTCGTCTACAACCACTACAGCCCGAACGCACAGCGCAGCGCCTGGCAGGTCGACAGTGTGGCGCCGAGCCGCAACATCTACTACTGGTACGAGGGCGCCGAAGCCGACCATCCGCACCCGGACGGTGGCTATCTGGACAACATCTCCTCCGGCTGGGCGCCGCGTTACCGCGACGAGAACGTCCGGGCGCTGTTCATCGCGAGCGCGGCGGCGCTGCTCGACGAGTTCCACATCGACGGGCTGCGGGTGGACCAGACCACCTCGATCCACGCCTACAACAGCCTGCATGCGGATGGCACCGCCGTTCCCGCGGCGAACATCGCCGGCCGCAAGTTCCTGCGCGAGCTGTGCCAGACGCTGCGCATCATCGACCCGCGGGTGATGCTCGTCGCCGAGGACCACTCCGGCTGGGCGGAGGTGACCAGGCCCGCCGAGGCCGGCGGGCTCGGCTTCGATGCCCGCTGGTACGCCGGCTTCTACCATCACCTGATCGGCGACGGCAGGAACGGGCACGGCCACGCCCGGCTGTTGCACACCGCCGGCAGCGGCCAGGGCGGTCCGCTGGCGATGGGCCAGTTCGCCACCGCACTCACCGCGGCGACAGACCACACAGTGGTCTACACGGAGAGCCACGACGAGGCAGGGAACGCCGAGCAGTCGGCCCGCAACATCCTCATCGCCGTCGACCACGCTCCCCTGCACGGCGAGACCGCCTGGTACGCGTACGCCCGCCTGCGCTGCGTCGCCGCACTCGCCCTGCTCTCCCCCGGGACCCCGATGTTCCTGATGGGCGATGAGCTGGGCGCGGCCAAGCCCTACCTGCATGACCGGTTCGCCGAGGCCAAGGAGGATCTCGCCGGGCTGCGGGCCGGCCCCGGTGCCGGGCTGTTCGCCTGCTACCAGGCCCTGGTCACGCTGCGGCTCACCCAGCCGGCGCTGCGCTCCCGGGCCGTGCAGATCGTCGGCACCGACGACGCGGCCCGGGTCCTGGCGTTCCGGCGCTGGGCCGGGGACGAGGAGTTCCTGGTGGTGGCCAGCCTGCGGGACGAGCCGGCCCCGGGGTTCACCCTGTCCCACCCGGCACTGTCCGGCCCGCGCTGGCGCCCGGTGCTGACCACCGACGCCGCACCGTTCGGCGGGCGGGCCGCCGGCACGGGCGGGCGGGCACTGTCACCCCGCGGGGACACCGTCCGGCTCGACCTGCCCACCCTCGCCGTCCAGGTGTTCCACCGGCGCGAGCGGCGCGGCCTTCTCGGCTGGTTCGGCCCGCGCGGCCGGCGCGGCCGGGGCGGCCGGGGCGGCTCCCGCCGATGAGGGCCCCCCGCGCGGGCCGGCCGGGGGAAGCTGGGCAGATGGAACGCTTCGTCTTCTGCTCCCGCGGCTGCCAGCACTGGGGCGCGCTCGGCGCGGCGGGTGTACTGCTGCGCGCGGCCGCCGCGGACGCCGCGGACGAGCCGCAGTACCTGCTCGTCCTGCGCCATCCACGGTCGCACCAGGGCGGCACCTGGGCGCTTCCCGGCGGCGCGCTCCTGCCCGGCGAGTCGGCGCTCGACGGCGCGCTGCGGGAGGCGGAGGAGGAGCTCGGGCCGCTCCCGCCGCACGTCCCCCGCGGGCTCGCGCCCGCCCATGAGTACGTCGACGACCACGGGGCCTGGGCCTACACCACGGTCGTGCTGAACGTGGAGACCGCGTTCGAGCCCGCGGCGGCCAACTGGGAGACCGCCGACTGGGCCTGGGTGTCGGCCAGCCAGGCGCTCGCGCTGCCGCTGCTGCCGGCACTGCGCGCGGCCTGGCCGGCCCTCACCATCCCCCGCTGACATCCCCCGCTGACGCTGCCCGCGCCGGGGCTCAGCCCGCCGCACGCAGCGGTTGCCCGCAGATCGGGCCGGTACCAACCGGCTCGAAGGCGTCACCGGCGGGTGAGAGGCGGACGAAGTCGGTGCACGGGTCCATCGCCCGCTCGGATGCCGAGAAGTCGATCTTCTGGTTGAGCAGACCGGCACCGTCGTAGGAGGTGATCCCACGCATGCCCTGGATGAACGACGCCCGCGTCGGGCACCCGTCCTGCGTCTCCAGACCGCGTACGAACATGTCCGCGGCGATGTAGCCGTAGATCGAGCTGAGCTGGGTGGCCGGCTGCATCTCCGGCGCGTAGGTGCTCATCGCCGACAGGTAGCTGGTCTGGGCGGGCAGCTTCCGCTCGATCGCGGTGAAGCCCACCGGAGCGTAGGTGCCGGCCAGCGCGCGGGCGGTCTCGGTGTTGAGCAGGCTCGCGTTGTAGGCCATGGGCGAGACTGCCACGGTGAACGGGCGCCCTGCCTCCGACGCCTTCGCCAGCGCGCCCGTGTAGATGTCGAAGAGGGTGAGCGAGATGATCGAGTCCGCTCCGCTGCGGACGATCCGGTCCACCAGCTGGGGGCTGTAGGTCGTGGCGTTGGTGTCCATGTACGCCACCCGGACGCCGGCCGCCTCCAGACTCCTGCGTGCCGCCTCGGCGTACAGCCGGGCCGACGTCGTGATCGACGTGGCGACGACCRCCGCGCTGGTGCCGCCCTGGGCGCTGACGAAGGTGCCCAGTGTCGTCGTCGCGTCCGAGTCGTCCAGCTGGTAGGCGAGCGGGAACATGTTGCTGTTGTCGGCCCAGATCGGCTCGTCCGCGACCCCCAGGACGGGAACGCCCTCCTCGTGGAGCAGCCCGGCGGACTCCTGGGAGTACGCCGTGTACTCCAGGACGGCGAACACGTTGTCGCGGAGCAGGTCACGAGCGGCCTGCACGTTGCCGGCCGGGGTGAACTTGTCGTCACGCCAGACCGTCGTGATCTGCCGGCCGTCGACGCCACCCGCGGCGTTCGCCGCCTTCAGACGGGCCTCGACGCCGAACCGGTAGCCGGTGAACTCCGGCGAGAGCAGGCCGGTGTCCGGGTACAGGATCCCCACCGTGACCTGGTCGTCCGTGACTCCCGGCGAGCAGGTGTCCGCCGTCGCCTCGACGCTGGTGGACCCCCCGGAGCCGCAGGCGGTGGCCATGACGGTCGTCATCACGGCCGTCACCACCGCCGCGCCGGCCGACTGCCGCCGACCGAACCTCTTCCCCAACACCAGCACAGATCCACCTTCCAGATTCCGCATCGTCCAGGAAAACGGACAGCGTTGCCCTCACCCGCGCGCCAGCCCGCACCAGATGCGGGTGAGAGAGCAGGAAGGTGCGCGTCCGGGCAGGCCCCGAGGCCTTGTCGACCGGGGCCGCCAACAGCTGGCAGAACGAACATACCGACCACCCGACTGCCCTCGACCGGACGGCCTCACCTAGCCGACCGGCAGGCCAGCCGGACCGCGACACCCACTCGGGCGGCCCCCTCAACCCCACCCAGAACTCACTAAAAGATCACAAGAAACACCATTGCTCGCAAACCTCATCGCCGCGTTGGCATCTCAACGCCAACCAGCGGAACTCCCACAACGGCCGTACCGCCCGGCCAGCACCCGACGCAGGCCGGGAGTAATGCGACATGCATCACCCGACAGCTCCCCCGTGGCCACACGACGGTCACAGCGGCGTACGAAGCCGACACTCCACGGGTTTCCCGTACGCCGGACGGGAAGGGGCTTCCTACCAGCGGTGTTGACTCACTGCATGCCGTTGACTGGTGAATACGAACCGAGCCCGAGCGAGTGGGTGCGCAAGCAGGTCGAGGAGTACGAGAGCTCCGGAGGGACCCACGGGACGGAGCTGCGCGGCGTCCCGGTGATCATCCTGACCACGGTCGGCGCGAAGTCGGGCAAGATCCGCAAGAGCCCGTTGATGCGGGTGGAGCACGACGGCCGCTACGCGGTCGTGGCGTCCCTCGGCGGCGCGCCGACACACCCGGTCTGGTACCACAACGTCCTCGCCCAGCCGCTGGTCGAGCTGCAGGACGGCCCGACCCGGCAGGACATGACCGCACGCGAGGTGACCGGGGAGGAGAAGGCGCTCTGGTGGGAGCGCGCCGTCGCGGCCTGGCCCGACTACGCCGAGTACCAGAAGAAGACCGACCGGGTCATTCCCGTCTTCGTGCTGGAGCCCGCCGGCGGCAGCTGACACCCGGCGGGGACGGTCAGGCCGGCGCCCGACTCGCCGCGAGCGTGTCGGCGACCGCCGCGGCGACCAGACGCGCCAGCCGCGGTGAGGCCCCGCGACGAAGGCGGACCTGCATCGGCTCCGGGGCGACCGCCGGCAGGTCCGCCCGCCGCTCCAGGCCCTGGGGCGGCGGGCCGACGTCCGCGAGCAGGGCCACCCCCACCCCGGCCCGGGCCGCGTGCAGCACCCCGGCGAGATACCCCGCCTCCCCCACCACCGACGCGGCGCGGCCGGCCCGGGCGAGGGAGGTCAGGGCCTGCGTGCGGATGGTGCACGGCTCGTCCACGGCGACCAGGGGCAGCGGGCGTTCCGGGGGCGGCACGTCCCAGCCAGGGGCCGAGTACCAGGCCAGCGGCAGCTCGCCCGCCGCCTGGCCCGCCGGGCCGCTGGCCGTGCCGACCAGGACGGCGACGTCGAGCGTGCCCCGGTCCAGCGCCTGGACGAGCCGCGCGCCGCGGTCGATACGGAACCTGATCTCCGCCCCCGGGAAGCCCTCCGCGAGGGTCTCCATCACCCGGGGGATCAGGTGGTCGGCGGCGTGCTCGGTGGAACCGACGGCGAGGGACGTCTGCGGGACGGGGGCACCGACCCCCAGCAGGTCGAGGGCGTCGTCGTGCACGGCGAGGATCCGCCGCCCGGCGGAAAGCAGCAGCTCGCCCTCCGGCGTGAGGCGGGCACCCCGGCCGGCCGGCTCGACCAGGGGCCTGCCCACGACCTTCTCCAGCCGGCGCACATGCTGGCTGACGGCCGACTGCGACACGCTGAGCGCCTCCGCGGCGCGGCGGAATCCTCCGCAGTCGGCGATCGCCACCAGGCTGCGCAGCGCAACCAGATCGAGCACAGGGGACACAGCAGCCATAATAGATGATCTATCACGATTACTGATCGTTTCGATCACAGAGCCACGCTTTACAGCCGCGATATTTCCAACCATCCTGATGGACATGCCGGGAAGAGCCCACCGGAGCAGGAGCGGGCTGTTGACGGGGAGCCCCGTCACCCACCTGACCCGCCGCCGGGTCGTCGACTTCGGTCGTGTCAGCTCGACCTGCTGTCGCGTTTCCTGAGTGCTCCGCGCACCCGACCGCGACCGCCCTCGACGCCGCCGCTGCTGCTCTCCCCTGTTCTCGGCCCCGGCCGGTCCGGGGTGCTGCCGCCTGCCCGGCGACGCCCGATCTCTCCCCACGACAGGACAGGCACCGATGACCTCCTCTCCGTTTGTCCAGGAAGCTCCCTCCGCCGCGGTCAGCGCGTGGGACAATCCGCCCGCGGTCGCCCCGCGCGGAACGGTGATCCTCGTCGCCGGCCGCGGGGAGCACCCCGGCGTGTACGAGCGGTTCGGTACCCGCGTCGCCTCCGACGGTTACAAGGTCCGCGTGGTCGGCGACCCCACCGCGGACGAGGCCGGTGTCCGGGCCCGGGTCCGCGAGCTGCTCGACGACCCCGACCTGCCGGGCCCACGGGTGCTGGCCGGCTCCGACGCGGGTGCGGCCTTCGTCGCCGCGCTGGCCGCTGCCGGCACCGGCGCGCAGAACCCCGTCGACGGCCTCGTCCTGGCCGGACTCCCGACCGGGGAGCACGCCGCCTCCGCCGGCAGCTGGGACAGCGAGCTCGCCGAGCGCACTGCCTGCCCCACCCACCAGTCCCGGCTCAGCAACGACCCGCAGGTCCGGCGCGGCTCGCTGCTCACCCCCGTCCCGGCCGACTGGTTCGCGGCCGCCGACCTCGGGCGTGTCCAGGTGCCGGTGCTCGCCGTCCACGGCGCGGCCGACCTGGTCAGCCCGGTCCGCGCAGCGAGGGAGAGCGTCGCGAAGGCCCCGTCGGCCGAGTTCGTGACCATCGCCGGCGGCCGGCACGACGCGCTCAACGACGCCACCCACCGCACCGCCGCCGCGGTCGTCGTCCTCTTCCTGGAACGCCTGCGTGACCTCGCCCTCGCCGCCGGCGAGCAGGGTGTGCCGGCGGCGCTGGCCGGGGTGACCGACCGGAAGCTCCCGGCGATCGCCGCCTGGGCGACCGCATGACCAGCAGGTACGTCATCATCGGCGCGGGCGCCGTCGGTGCCACGGTCGCCGCCCAGCTGTACGAGGCCGGCACGGACGTCGTCCTGGTCGCCCGCGGCGCCCACCTGGAGGCACTACGGGCCAGCGGGCTCCGTTACATCCGTCCCGACTCCGACCGGAAGATCCCCGTCCCGGTCGCCGGCGGCCCGGAGGACATCGACCTGCGGGCCGGCGACGTCCTGGTCCTGGCGACGAAGTCACAGGACTCGGAGGCCCTGCTGGCGGCATGGGCCTGGCGCCCCGTCGCCCCGTCGGGGACCGCCGCCGAGGCCCTCCCCGTCGTCCTCCTGCAGAACGGCCTGGAGAACGCCCGCACGGCGCTGCGCCGCTTCCACACCGTCGTCGACGCCGTGGTGATCATTCCCTCCTCCTACTCGACGCCCGGCGAGGTGGTCAGCCCGTCCGCGCCGCTCGTCGGAGCCTTCTACCTCGGGCTCGCCCCGCGCGGCACGAGCCCGGTGGTCGACCGCATCGCCGCCGACCTGCGCCTCGCCGCCTTCGCGGTGCAGGTCGTCCCGGACGTCGACCGTTGGAAGGCCGGCAAGCTGCTCGGAAACCTCGGCTACAACCTGGACGCCGCCTACCGGCCCGGCCCGGCCCGCGACGCCCTCGCCGAGGCGCTCGTGGCAGAGGCCCGCCAGGTGTTCGCCGAGGCGGACGTCGAGGTCACGGAGGTGATCGGCAACAAGGCCGCGCTCGACCTGTCCGGCCTCGTCCACCACGAGATCGCCGGCCACGCCCGGCAGGGCAGCTCGACCTGGCAGAGCCTGGCGCGCGGCGGCTCCGTCGAGTCGGACTTCCTCAACGGGGAGATCGCGCTGCTCGCCCGCCTGCACGGCACCTCGGCCCCGCTCAACGCCGGTGTGCAGCGCGACATCGCCCGGGTCGCCCAGGACGCGGCCGGCCCGGGTCTGCTCGGCGAGGACGCCGTCCACCGCCTGCTCGCCTCGGCGCGGCCGGCCGCCGGCTCCGGCGCCGACGTCGGCGCCGACGTCGTCCTCGTCGACGCGGCCACGCTGCACGCTGAACTCGTCGCGGAACAGCCACCGGTCCTGCTGGACGTCCGATGGGCCCTCGGCGACCCGCACGGGCAGGACCACTACCTGGCCGGGCACCTGCCTGGCGCTGTCTACGTCGACCTGGACACCGAGCTGGCCGCCCCGCCGACCCCGCAGGCCGGGCGCCACCCCCTGCCGACCGTCGCGGACCTGCAGGGCGCGGCGCGGCGGTGGGGCGTGCGCAACGACCGGCCGGTCGTCGTCTACGACGACAACGGCGGACTGTCCGCGGCCCGCGCCTGGTGGCTGCTTCGCTGGGCCGGACTCACCGACGTCCGCATCCTCGACGGTGCGCTCACCGCGTGGCGCGAGGCCGGGTACGCCCTGGTGCCCGGTGCTGTCACACCCGTGCCGGGTGACGTGGTGCTCGGTTCCGGTCACCTGCCCACCCTGGACGCCGACGCCGCGGCCCGGGTCGCCGGCGGCGGCATCCTGCTCGACGCCCGCGCCCCCGAGCGCTTCCGCGGCGAGGTGGAACCGGTCGACCCGCGCGCTGGCCACATCCCCGGTGCGGTGAGTGCGTCGACCGGTGACAACCTGGACGCCCGCGGCCGGTTCCGCACCCCGGACGAGCTGCGGGAACGCTTCGCGGCCTTGGGGACGACCGCGGGCGACCGGCCGGTCGGGGTCTACTGCGGCTCGGGCGTCACCGCGGCGCACGAGGTCGCCGCCCTCGCCATCGCCGGGGTCGCGGCCGCGCTCTACCCGGGTTCGTGGTCAGCCTGGTCGTCCGACCCGAACCGTCCCGTGGCCACCGGGCCGTGACGGACGTCCGACCGCCACCACTGCCGGACGGGCAGTGGAGCCGACAGGATGCGGTCGTCGACGCACACCGGCTCGACCGCTCCGGCTGGCAGCCGGAAGGACGCCCGCTCGGCGTCGCCTTCGCCCACAGCACCGACGACGTGCGCGCCGTGCTGCGCCACGCCTCCAGGTACGGCATCCCGGTGACGGTCCGGGGGGCCGGTACCGGTCTCGCCGGCGGCGCGGCCGCGCCGGACGGTGCGCTGATCCTCGACCTTCACCGGATGAACCACATCCGCGAGCTCTCCAGGACCGACCAGGTCGCCGTGGTCGAGCCCGGGGTGATCACCGATGACCTCGACCGTGCCGCCCGCGCGGTGGGACTCACCTACTCCCCCGACCCCGCGAGCTCCGCGATCTCCACGATCGGCGGCAACATCGCGACCAACGCCGGTGGGCTGCGGTGCGCCAAGTACGGCGTGACCCGTGAGTCGGTGCTGGGCCTGGAGGTGGTGCTCGCCGACGGCGAGATCATCCGTACCGGCCGGCGCTCCGTCAAGGGTGTCGCCGGCTATGACCTGACCAGCCTGTTCGTCGGGTCGGAGGGAACTCTCGGGGTGGTGGTCGGCGCCACCCTGCGGCTGCGGCCGGCGCCGGTCGGGACAGTCACCCTGGCCGCGTTCTTCGACTCCTTCGGCGCGGCGGTCGACGCCGTCACCGGCATCGCGGCGGCGGGGATCGTCGTGGCCATGGCGGAGCTGCTCGACGGCCCGACCGTCCGCGCCGTCGACGCCGCGACCGGCGGAAACCTCGCCCTTCGTGGGGAGACCCTCCTGCTGGTCCAGACCGACGGCCCCGGGGCGGGCCGTGAGGGTGACGCCGCCGAGGAGATCCTGCGCGGCAGCGCCCGGGACGTGCAGCGCTCGACCGATGAGGAGACCACCCGGCAGCTGCTGGCCGCGCGGCGGGYCGCCCTGCCGTCCCTCGAACGCCTCGGCCGGGTCCTGATCGAGGACATCGCGGTCCCCCGCTCCCAGCTGGCGCAGGCCGCGGCCCGCGTCGCGAAGATCGGTGCGGACACCGGCGTGCAGATCTTCACCATCGCGCACGCGGCCGACGGCAACCTGCACCCGATCATCGTGGTGGGCCGACCGGACGTCGATGGGCCCGGATCCGGGTCGGCCGCGATTCCCGCGGCGGCCTGGCACGCCGCCGAGCGGATCTTCCAGACCGCGCTGGAGCTCGGCGGCACCGTGACCGGCGAGCACGGGATCGGCGTGCTCAAGCGCCACTGGCTCGGAACCGAGCTCGGCGAGACGAACCTGCACCTGCAGCGCCGACTGCGCCGCGTGTTCGATCCGGCCGGGATCCTCGCGCCCGGACACGGCCCGTAGGTCTCGGCCGGACCAGGTGGCCACCCGCACTGCACGACTCGCTCGCCGCGGGTGGCCACCGGCCCTGTCACACGCTCAGCACAAGCGGTGTGGCTGGAGAGAGGCTATGCGCCGAAGCGCTGCCCCTGGATCCCCTGGAGGTTCTGGATGCCGATGCCCTGCCCGGCGCCGACGCCAGCCAGCTCCTGGAGACGGTTCTGGACGTAGCGCTCGCTGTGGTGGGTCTTGTCCGCGATCCGCGCGACCAGGTCGTTCACGTTGGTGGCGGCGTCGAGGTCAGCGGTGCTGACCTGCCCGAACTGGTCCAGGATGCTGTAACGGATCTGGCGCCAGTTCTGGCGCAGCTGACGCTCGATCTGCTGCTCGCGACGCTGCCGCTCCTGCTGCTGCTCCTGCCGGTCCTGCACCTGCGTCATGTTCCTGCCTTCCTGTCAGCGACTCATTTCCAAGATTGCTTCCGAACGCGCCGGACAGCGCGGCGAACGTTACCGCACCACTTGGCTGATCGCTTTGTAAGGCAAGGCCCGTGGAATGTTCTCCGGTTTCTACCGAAGAGGCCCCAGGAAAGCGGACAAAACAGCGAAGAAGTTTCTCCAGCTGGTCGCCGGGAGCTGCGGGCTGATCTGAAGTAGCGTTCCCCCCGCGCTTCTCCCGTGCCGACTCGAACAGGAGATCGAGAAGAATGGATCAGCAGCAGCACCAGCACCAGCACGTCGGGCGAAACCGTCGCCAGGAGCTGGCCGGCGCCGCTGCGGACGCCAGCCCCGCTTACCCCTTCGGAACCCGGTAGCCGCAGGTCACGTCGTGCCGAGCAGCACCCGGATCTCGAGAAGCCCGTCAATCAGCTCGCTCGTGGTCGCATCCCTTGGAAGCTGACGCAACTCCTCAAGCATCGCGTCCGTCTCCTCAATAGTCGGGATGCCATCGATCGACGCCGCCAACTCGACAATCGCGGCCATGTTCCTCCAACCGCCGGATCCGCGGCACGCCGCGGACCGTCTCCTCACGACAACAACAGGATGTCCGAATATACCTGCCGCAAGGTGACATTCCCGTTAACTAGCCATCGAGGTGATCGTCCTCCGGTCTCCCTCCGCCGGCTCCTGCCACTCAGCGTCAGAGCCCGGGTCGGTCAGGTGCACGGAAAAACGGTACGCACACACACGGCGTGTGCACCGTGATAGATACCCCGCCGGCCCGCAGCCAATCTTCAGAGCTGGCGGCCAGCGCCTGCGCCGGTCCGAAGGCCGAGATGGTCGCGAAGCGTGGTCCCCTCGTATTCGGCGCGGAACACACCGCGTTCCTGTAGCAGCGGCACGACGGTGTCGGCGAACTCGTCCAGCCCGCTCGGGGTGATATGCGGCACGAGGATGAACCCGTCCGCCGCGTCCGCCTGGACGAAGCGGTTGATCGCCTCCGCGACGGCTACCGGGCTGCCGACGAAGGTCTGCCGACCCGTCACCTCGATGATCAGCTCTCGCGTGGTCAACGTCCGCTGCTCCGCGAGCTCACGCCACCGTCGGGCGGTCGCAAGCCGGTCCTCGTACATCCGCACGCTGGCGCGCCCCTGGGCGATCGTGTGCTCGCCGGGGAGCGGATCGACCTCGGGCAGCGGACCTTCCGGATCGTGCTTCTGCAGATCGCGGTTCCAGACCTGCTCCAGCAGCAGGATCGCGGTGGCCCCGCTCACCTGCTGGCGGCGCACCTCCGCGGCCCGCTCCTGGGCATCGGCGTCGGTGTCACCGAGTACGAAGCTGGCCGCCGGCAGAACGAGGAGGTCCTCCGGCCCGCGCCCATACCGGCCGAGCCGGCGTTTGACGTCGGCGTGGAACGCCCGCCCGGCGTCGAACTCGCTGTGCCGGCTGAAGATGGCGTCCGCGGACGAGGCGGCGAACTCCCGGCCCGCGTCCGAGTCGCCCGCCTGGAAGATCACCGGGCGGCCCTGCGGTGAACGCGGCACCGTGAACCGGCCACGGATGTCGAAATGGGCATCCGTGTGCTCAAACGATCCCGCGGCCGGGTCGGCGAGGAAGACACCCGACTCCTTGTCGGCGATGATGTCATCCGCCTGCCACGAGTCGAACAGTTCCCAGGCGGTCCGGAGGAACTGTTCGGCCCGCCCGTAGCGCTCGCCCTCCGGCAGGAAACCACCCCGCCGGAAGTTCTCGCCGGTGAACGCGTCCCAGGAGGTGACGACGTTCCACGCTGCCCGGCCGTCCGAAAGGTGGTCGAGGCTGGCGAACTGCCGGGCCACTTCGAACGGCTCGTTGAACGTCGAGTTGATGGTGCCGGCCAGCCCCAGTCGGTCCGTCACCGCCGCCAGCGCGGCGAGCACCGTGAACGTGTCCGGACGTCCGACCACGTCCAGGTCATGGATGCGGCCTCGCTGCTCCCGCAGCCGCAGGCCCTCGGCGAGGAAGAGGAAGTCGAACTTCGCCCGTTCCGCCGTCCGCGCGAAGTGGACGAACGACGCGAAGTCGATGTGGCTGCCCGAGCGCGGGTCCGACCACACGGTCGTGTTGTTGACCCCGGGGAAGTGCGCGGCGAGGTGGATCTGTTTGACCGGCCGGCTCACCGCACACCGCCCGTGGGGGCGTAGCGGTTGGCCGGGCGGTCGAGCCCCAGCCGGCCACGCAGCGTCGCAGCCCGGTACTCATCACGGAAGAGACCACGGCGACGCAGCTCCGGCACGAGTCCACGGGTGATCGCCCGCAGGTCCGTGGGAAGTACCGCCGGCCGGAGCTGGAAGCCGTCGATCCCGGAGTCGGCCCACTCCGCCAGGAGATCGGCGAGTTCCGACGGGGTGCCCACGAAGATCTGCGCGTCCGAGCGGAACTCCCGTTCCGGGCCGGACCGTTCGTCGAGACGTTGCCTGCGCTCAGCCGCCCGGCCACCGTCCTCGTCCAGAAACACCACGAGATCGGCGAAAAGCCGGGCTTCGGTCTCGGGTCGCCCCGCGGCAGCCCACTCGGCCCGTACCAGCGCACTGATCCGGGCCGCATCGCGCGCGTCGCGAGGTGTGACATGCACAAGATCCGCTGCTCGCGCCGCGAACCGGTACGGGACGGTATCGTGCGCGAGCGCGGTCACCAACGGCTGCCCCTGCGGCGGCCGTGGCACGATCGACGGCCCGCGCACCGTGAACCAACGTCCCGCGAAGTCGATGTAGTGCAGCTTCTCCCGGTCGATGAACCGTCCGGTGGCCACATCGCGGATCTCGGCGTCGTCCTCCCAGCTGTCCCAGAGGCGACGCACGACCTCCACGTAGTCCGCGGCCTCGTCGAAGAGCTCGGCCGCCGACTCCGCTGACCATCGGCCCGGCAGGTCGCGCCGCCCGAAATGTGCGGCGACGTCACCCGAGGCGGCGATCCTCACCCTCACCCCTGCCCGGCCGGCGCTCGCGAAGTCAAGCGTCGCGATGGCCTTGGAGATGTGGAACGGCTCGGTGTGCGTCACGACGATCGTCGGCACGAGACCGACACCTCGGGTGAGCGGAGCGACCCGGGCGGCGATCAGCACCGCATCAAGGCGGCCCCGGACCTCGTCGACCCGTCCGTCGGGTTCGTCGGGCTGGCCCCCGGCGGCCCGACCGGAGGACTGCAGCGCAAGCGTGTCCTCGATCGTCACGAAGTCGAGCCGCCCATGTTCCGCCTCCTGGACGAGCTCCGTCCAGTAGCGGCCGGAGAACAGCTCGCGCGGCCGGGCCTCGGGTTCCCGCCAGGCGGCAGGATGCCATCCGCATCCGTCCAGTGCGACGGCCAGCCCCACTCCCTCGACCACCACTCCCTCGGCTACCACTGACGCGACCACGCTTCAGCGAGCAGTTCGTAGGAACGCACCCGATCCGCGTGGGAGTGGGTGATGGTGGTGATGAGCAGTTCGTCCGCTCCCGTGACATCCCTGAGGACTCGCAGCCCGCGCACGACCGTCTCCGGCGAGCCGACGAACTGGGTGTCGAGGCGGTCCGCCACCGCGGCCCGCTCCCTGTCGGTCAGCACCATCGTGTCGGCCTCTTCCGGACTCGGAAACGGAATCGCGCCGCGACCCGTGCGGATACTGGCGACCCATGGCCCGTACCCGCTGGCAAGCCTGCGGGCGGTCGCGTCGTCCGGGGCCACCACAACATCGGCCGAGACCATCACCCAGGGCTGTGAGAGCACGCCCGGTCGAAAGGCCTTCCGGTAGGCCTCGACCGTGTCAAGCACGGTGGACGGCACCACGTGGTAGTTGGCTCCCAGCGGCAACCCGAGCTGACCCGCGGTACGTGCGCTCTCCCCCGCACTCGCGGCAAGGATCCAGATCTGAAGATCGGCACCGGCCGCAGCCGGCGCGGACACCGTCGTTCCGTCCGCCTCCTGATAGGTACCCGCCAGAAAGGCCTGGACATCCCGGACGAGATCGTCATAACCGTCGTCGGGAGCGTCTCGGAAGCCGACGAGCTGGAGCTGCCGACTCAGCCGCTCGATGTCGTAGGCGACCGCTGGCGGCGCGGGGATCAGCAGGCCGTCGACCACCCGCGATCCGGGTTTCGCTGCTTCCTTCGCCGCCTCCTTCCTCGTCGACCCGTTCGCCGCCGACGGCGCGACCCTGTCCTTGAGCCGACCGATGCTGGACCGGCCAAGTCCGAGATCGACTCGACCGGGGTGCAGATGCGCGATCGTCCCGAACTCCTCGGCGATGACGACCGCGGTGTGATGACCGGTCTGGACGGCCCCGGAGCCGACCCTTATGCGTTCGGTGGCCGCCGCCACCAGCCCGATCAGAACAGCAGGCGCGGCGGAGGCCACCCCCGGGGTCAGGTGATGCTCGGCCAGCCAGTACCGGCTGTAGCCGAAGCTCTCCGCGCGGCGCGCCAGATCAATCGTGTTACGCAGGGCCTCGGGCGCCGATGCACCGGAGGCAAGCGGCGCCAGATCCAACACGGAAAGCGGAACAGGGCCAGGTGAAGACAACGGGCCACCGCCCTTCAGTTACCCTTGGTAACTACACTTTGTCCAGCTAAGTAGTGAAGATACGATCCGGAGCGTACGACGTCCAGTGCCGCGGCCCCGCGGCGCTGGGAACACCGGACGGATACGGATCGTCGTTCAGTGAGCGAACGTCGTCCACGAAGCGGGGATCATCGATGCCGTACTTCGACCTTGGGGTCGAGACCAGGCTGTTCTTCACCGATGACCCCGCGGAGGACAGCGCCGGTGAGCAACCGCCGCTGGTTCTGATCCACGGCTGGTGCTGCGACTCGCACGACTGGAACTACCAGATCCCGGACTTCGTCACTCGGCACCGCGTGATCGCGGTGGACCTGCGCGGCCACGGACGATCGTCCGGTTCGAAGGGCCTGCGACCACGTGTGCTCGCCGCCGACCTCGCCGCCCTGCTCAGGCAGCTGGGCATCACTCAGAGCACCGGCGGTGTCGTCGCGGTTGGACACTCACTGGGTGCCATGGTCGCCAGCGCGCTCGCCGTCGAAGAACCCGGACTTGTACGCGCCGTCGTCGCAGTCGAACCCGCGTACGGCATCAGCGACACTGACGCCGCCCGATCCGAGCAGTCCTTCGGCGATCTCGGCGCTCCGGGCACTCAGGAACGACTCCTGCGGTACCTGCAGGCCCTTGCCGGCCCCGACTCACCCGCCCATCTCACGACCTGGCATCGCCGGCGTGCCCTGGCTGTCCCGGCCGCTGTGGCACGGGCCGCGCTCTTCGGGATGTGGCTCGATGCGGACCAGTTCGGCCAAAGGGACCAGAGCACCGACTATCTGGGCAGGCGCACCTGCCCGGTCCTGGCCGTCTACTCCGAGCAACAGGCCGAACGGGCCGCGTGGGAGCGAGGTGTCGTCACGGGTCCGTTCGACGAGGTCCGTCAGCTGCCGGGAGGTCACTGGCTGCATCAGGAGCGACCAGAGGCCTTCAACGCCCTCGTTCTCGACTGGATCGCCCGACTGTCGCCCGCCGATCTCTCGTCCCGGCCACGACCGGGTGTTAGCTTCCTGTGACGTGCAGCCTGTGACCTCCGACGTCGCGTCGGATAACGAACCGGCCTTAACACACGAGTCCTGCCGCTACCTGGCACGGGCGTGGTGGGGCGAAACCCTTGTAGCCGAATCGGCGTCCGCCGTCAGGGTGCAGGAGGCGGCCGATGTACCGGTCCTCTACTTTCCTCGCGCCGACGTGCGGACCGACCTCCTGCTGGACGAGGGCCACTCGGCCGTCTGCCCGGTCAAGGGCGAGGCGCGTCTGTGGACACTCGAGGGAAAGATCACCACCGGGTCCACCGACTGGCATGATCCCGCGGGAGTGTCAGCCGTGGACGGTCGGGACGCTGTCTGGGAATTCACCCAGCCTGGTTCCGRCCTGGACTGGCTGGCCGGTCTGATCGCCTTCGACCACGACCGCATCCGGGTTGAGCTGGTGGATGCCGTTCCCGGCGAGGCCGACGGCGACATCACGATCAAGCGGTTTCCCACGTGGGGGGACGCCGCGGATCTCATCGACATCATGAACGTGCGGCCGGCCGGCGACCGCCGATACGTGAGTACCGCACTCGCGGACCCTCGACGCCCTGTCGTCGAGGGCAGTCAGATGCTCGGACAGGCCGTGGTCGCAGCGGGTCGGCACGCACCCGACCGGCGCGTCGTGTCCGCCCACATGGTGTTCTATCGAGCTGCGGACGCTCGGGAGCCGCTGGAGTTCGAGATCGACGAACTCAGCGCAGGACGGAGCTTCTCCACCCTGGCAGTACATGTGTCGCAGGGCGGAAAACGGCGCGCCAGTGGCACCCTGCTCCTCGATGTCACGGCACCGGACGTTGTCCGCCACTCAGCCGCGCCGGAAGCGTGCGCTGGGCCGTATGACAGCGAGCCGTGCGACATGTCGGTCACCGGTCGGGACATCCGCATGGTCGACGCGGCGTACACAGATGACCCGGCCGCGCCGGTGGGGCCACCGGTCATCGACGCCTGGGTCAGGTTCCGCGACGTTCCCGACGACCCGCACCTCCACGCAGGTCTGCTCGCTCAGTTCACGGGCCACATATCCATCGCCGCTGCGCTTCGTCCGCATGACGGCGTCGGCCAGCGCCAGGCTCACCGCACTCTGTCGATGGGCATAAACGCGATCGGCATCTCCTTCCACTCCGTGGTTCACGCCGACCACTGGCTGCGCTATCACCACCTCTCCACCTTCGCCGGCGACGGAATGACCCACTCCGAATGTCGGGTGTACAACGAGGCAGACGCTCTGATCGCCTCGTTCACCGTGGATGCCATGCTTCGTGGGTTCGCCCAGGATTCTCGCGCGGTCGACGGCAGGATCGCACTGTGAGTCCGACCACCGGCAGGGGCCCGTTGTCGGCACGACCGGCCGGACGTTTCAGCGCACTCGTTCCGAGTCCGCTGGGGTACGTCGTACCTTTCCAGCGCCGCGTGCGCGGTCGTTCCGGCGGACACACCGTCGTCGACAGCGAACGGACCCTGCTTGTTCACGTCCAGGGACAACCTCCGATGTATGCCTTTCCTGCAGAGGATGTCCAGGTCCTGGACTGCGAGCCGGAAGCAAGCGTTTCAGGCCACGTACGAGTTCCCTGAAACTCGGTGGACGAATGGCACGAGGAATAAGAGCAGGTATTCGGGCATCCACGCAACCCGTCGAGCACAACCTCCCAGCACCCACCTCAGCTTTCCGGGAGGACACAGACCCACCCCCGGGGTCGTGATCCGAAGATCCGATCTCCCGAGCTCCGACCACCCCACGACGGCACACTCGACAGGTTCGCTTCCACTCGGCTCCCATCCGCCGTCACCCCGGGCGAATCCGCCCTCGTCATGGATCTAGCACTCCACCGAACCGGTGCCGACAGAAAGTCAAAACCTCCGCGTGGGGGGGCCGCCCTCCCCCGCGACAGGACATCTTCCTGGCACCAGAAACCAGGGGTGGGCTGACGCATCGGTACGCCAGCCCACCCCGGCACCCACAGATCTTCACACTGTTGATTTAAGAAACTTCAGGCGCGCCCGAAAATTCGCTGACTGTACTCGGATCGGCCGACCAGCTTCCGCCGCGACGAAAATAAGGCCGGCACCCCGATCTGGTCAAGCTCGCCTACCCCAGGCCAATCCGCCCAGCTCAGACGATGCATCGCCCCGGAGCCGACCGACACATCAATTCATACAACCACCCAAATCTGCAGGCCATCCGCAGCGAACTGCGGGGCCGCAGGCAATAGCTCTGACGGATTCGACCATCAGAAGACACGCCCGTAGTCTCTCGTCCCGAAGTCTTGCCTGGACGGCACGCCTCGACTACTTTCGAACACACATTCGATTCAAGTCCGGTTTCGAGGCGGTGGTCATATGCAGGAGGTCGACGTCTCTCTTGCCACGTCGTCAAAGCTTTCCGCCGAGCGGCAGACCACGGCACTCGTCCGCGCGTTGCTCGACGCGTTCGTGGACCTGACCGACCACACCAGCGCGTCCGCCTTGAGTTCCCTCGCGAGCACTCCCATCCGAGGAGAGAGAGAAGAGCGGAGCCAGGCCCCATCGCGGTCCGCCACCCAGCGTTTCCGCGACAGCATCGCCTGCTACCGAGCCAAGGCCATGCTGTTGGYCTGGACGCAGGCCGCTCTGATCCAGGATCTCGCCAATCTCGCGACAGTCACCGCCGACAACCCCGCGCCGCCGATCCCGGGTGACCCGATGCTTCGTCCCGAAGATGTCGCGATCGAGATCGGAGTGTCGTCCACCACCGCAGCGCGGGACATGACCTTCGCGCGCGCCGCTGTCGACCGGCTTCCTCGCGCGCTCAGTGCCCTGCGTGAAGGCAAAATCGATCTTCAGCGGCTCCACTCGCTGGAGAACGCCACCCGGCCGCTTGACGACGCCCTCGCCTCGGATGTCGAGCGCAGTGCTCTCGCCGGCGGCCCACGCTCCACCCGCCGAGCCTTCACCGACGCCTGTCGACAGATCGTGCACACGCTGGACCCCGAGGGGGCGGCCGCCCGCTCCCACGTACGCAGAGCTGAGAGGCGTGTGCGGGTTTCGACGGGCGAGGATGGCATCGGCAGGCTGACGACCGTCATGCCAGCTGACGAGGCCGAGGCCTGCTTCCGGCGCGTCGACCGCATAGCGCGAGGCATCACCGCTCGGGGCGCCGACAGCGACGAGCGCACCGTCGATCAGATTCGGGCAGACGTGGTCGTAGATCTGCTGACGGGCCGCGCGGAGCACGCAGCTCCACTCGCATGCGAGATTCAGGTCATGGTGCCCGTCACCGCCCTGCTCGGCACTACGTCCACACCCGGCGAGATCCCGGGTATCGGCAGCATCCCCGCAGCCGTTGCGCGCGAGATGGCCAACCGCCCGGGATCAACCTGGCGACGAATCCTCACAGATCCTCGCGGCCACCTTGTTGAGGTTGCCGACCGCCGGCACCCGTCYCCGGCTCAGGCTCGCCATGTACGGGCACGCGACCAGACCTGCCGTCACCCCGGTTGCCGCCGGCCGGCAGTCTCCTGCGACCTCGATCACACGGTTCCCTACGCCCAGGGTGGGCCCACCAGGACCTGCAACCTGGGGCCTCTCTGCGAGAGGCATCACGGCGGGCGGCACCGCGGCGGGTGGAAGATCTGCCAGCCTCGGCCCGGCGTCTTCCGATGGACGACCGGTCTCGGTCACTCGGTGACCGTCACGGAGACGCTCTATCCCGGCGTTGTCGTCGAAGGGAGGTCCGGATAGACCGGTAGCCGCTTCTCCGCCCGAGCTGTGATCGACTCGTTGACCTCGCCGGACTGGAGTGCGCCAGCCTGCCAGGTGGCCATGTAGGTCAGCGCATCCGACACGGCGTGGTCACGCGCGTACAACAGCATCTCCTTGCTGCCCCACACAGCGAGAGGGCTGTTGGCCGCGATCTCCGCGGCGATCTCCCCCACCCCGCGGAGCATGGATTCCTGATCCGGGAAGACCTCGTTCACAAGGCCCACGGCCAGAGCCCGGCCGGCCGGGAACCGACGCCCCGTGTAGACAAGTTCCCGGGCGACCCCGGCCGGAATCAGCTTGGGAAGACGCTGCAGCGTCCCAAGATCAGCRGCAATTCCGATCTTTGTCTCCTGAACAGTGAAGAAGGCGTCCTCGGTCGCGTATCTCATGTCGCAGGCGGTCACCAGGTCGAGTCCGCCTCCGATGCATCCGCCCTGCACGGCGGCGAGCACAGGAAAACGAGTCCGTTCGAGTACTGTCAGGGCGTCCTGCATCCTGAGGACCAGAGCGCGACGGGCAAGGTTGACCCGGGCCGGTTCCCCCGCCGCGAAGAGCTCGGTGTCGCCGAACGCGGAGAGGTCGAGACCGGCGGTGAAGTGCCGTCCGGTTGACGCTATGACGAGTGCACGGACACCGCCGTCCGCGCCGAGGTCAGAGACAACGGCGGGAAACTCGTCCCAGAAGTCGCGCCGGAGGGTGTTGAGCTCGTCGGGACGAGACAGCACGAGCCAGGCGACGTTGTCGACTACGTCTATCTCGAAGTTTCGGCTTGCCACGAGGTACTCCCGAGGACAGTGGGCACGAGTGGAGCGTGTCCCACTCTCCCCTATCGGAGCGTGTCCCGCTGGGCGGGAGGCAGCAGGGACACAAGTTCGGGAACACCGACGAGCGACCGGAGCGTGTCGTTGAGATGGGTGCAGGTGCTGGTCCCCTGCAGATCCGTCCGGACCATCTTTCGAGCGTCGGCGACAGGTGTGCCAGTAAGCCGGGATGCGCTGGCAGCCGCCAACGGGCATTCCACCCAGGGCAGCGCACGCGGTACCGAGGAAACCTCTACGAGAGTCATGGTGGTGAGGTCCAGTCGGCCGGCGACGGTGTACTCGTGGATGACCGTCTCGGGTCCACCGGCGGCCTGGTAACTGTCCCGGAAGAGAAGATCCAGGTCGCAGCTGCCCGTTTCCGCGCTGCGCGTGACGTCGAGGCGCCGGTGCCGGCGCATGCCGTGCGGGGGCARCTGGGAGGTCTCATGCCACGCCAGGGGGTCATCGGGTCGAGTCAGAGGAGGTGCGATCGGGCCGGTGACCGTGGGCACCATGCCGTCCTGTTCGATGGCCGAGATGAGAGTCGCGCCCCGTGCCCACCCGGCGCACTGGTCCGTCTGAGCCAGGAGCATGCCTGTGGCACGGGGAACGAGGCCCATCCGGCCAAGGGCGTAACCGGAGACGAGGGCGCTCACCGGCGCGTCGTCCAGCATGGCTTCGAGGAGCGGCTGGGCCGCGTGGAGATCGGGTGCGGCCTGTGCGATGCGGCGCCGCAGTCCCGCGGTGGTACCCGTACCGACCAGACTTTGGAGCTCGGGGACGGCCGGGGTGGTCTCGATACGCAGAAGGTTCCGCTGCCCGTCAGGCGCGATCTCCAAGGTGAAACGTGCTTCGGCGGCCACCTCGGATGCCCCGTCGACGCCCGTGATCAGATCGCGGCCCTTCCCGACCAGTCTCAGGTTCCCCTGCGCACCGTCCGGACGCAGTGCGTCGATCGTGATCGTGCGCCGGACGGAGCCGGGAGGGCGGGCAGGACTGCCGGCGGTCGGCTCGTGGATGCCGTGCCGCGGATGCAATGGCGGCTCAGCCGGCGGTGGATCGACAAACTGCCAGCTGGACGTCATTGTCAGCTCGCGGCGTCGAGGACAGCCGGCCAGTGTGCCTGGTCCGAGCCGCCCGAGTCGTAGAGCGTCGTGCGAGCGTAGATGTCGCCGATCTTGGCGCGGAGTCCCCGACCGACCTCTTCGGGTGTGCCGACCACGGAGAACTCTCCCAGAATGTCGTCCGTGATCAGGCTGGCCATGTCATCCCAGCGGCCCTGCTTGGACAGCGTGGTGAGCTCCGGCTGGACCTCACCCCAGCCGTGCATCTCGAAGACGGGGCGGTAGGCCGGGGTTGATCCGTAGAAGGCGATCTGCTTCTTGGTCGCCGCGACCGAGCGTTCCATCTCGGCCTCCGTCCGGCCGAGCGTCACAAAGGAGGGACCACAGATCGTGAAGCCCTCGAGATCATCTTTTCCGGCCCGGGCCCGGCCGCGCAGCAGTGCCGGAATCGTCACTTCCTCGATGTAACGGACGGTGGTGAAGGGATGCACGATAAATCCGTCGGCGGCTTCACCTGCGACTTCGGTCATGCCCGGACCGACCCCGGCGAGGTAGATCGACGGGGGGCCGAAGGCCTGGGGCTTCGGGGTGAAGAAGGGCGTCATGAGGGTGTGCGTGTAGAAGTCGCCCCGAAAGTCGAGCTTGGTGCCGTTCTGCCAGGAGTCCCAGATCGCCCGGATACCGAGGAGGAGTTCGCGCATCCGCGGTGCGGGGTGGGACCAGGGCATGGAGAAGCGCTTCTCGATGTGCGGCTTGATCTGGGAGCCGAGACCCAGGACGAAACGGCCCTCGCTGTACTGCGCCAGGTCGTAGCCGAGGTTGGCGAGGGTCATCGGAGTCCGCGCGAAGGCGATGGCGATCGAGGTCCCGACGGTGATCGACGCGGTGGCGGTCGCGGCCTGCAGGCACTGCATGAAGGGGTCGTGCCGGGTCTCTCCGACCCAGGCGCCGCCGTAGCCCTCCTTCTCGACCCGGGCAGCGTCGGTCGACGTCACGGCGATGTCGTCCGACAGGGTGTAATCGATCTTCAACGCATCTCCTCGCCGCGGCCCCCAGCAGACCTACGGTCTCCAGGTTGGYGCCAGCCGGCCGATGGGGGCAACCGTTCGCAGTACCACCGGAACCAGGACGACAGAATGGGTTGATCTAGTGACGCAGGGTATGAGATTCCCGCTACCAGGGCAGTCCTGAGGAGGACAGTCAACCACCCGCTGAAGGGATGAGTTCATGACTGCATCAAGCGACGCAGGCGGGATCGCCGCGGTCGAGGCGAAGGCCGGCCCGGCGCTGCTCGTCGTGGGCGCTGCCTGGGTCCTGCTGGCACTGGCCATCCCGATGTTCGGGCTGACGACAGGCACGTCGATCGCCATCCTTCTCGGGATCACGCTCCTCCTTGGAGGTCTGAGCGAGCTGGTGGCGGCAATGGCCTCCGGCACTGGCTGGCGCCCCACACATGCGCTCCTCGCCGTGATGCTCGTCGCGGGCGGGATCGTGGCACTCGCCTGGCCGGGGCCCACAGTGACGGTCGTCTCCCGCATCGCCGCATGGGCGCTTCTGGCGCTGGGGATCCACGCGCTGGCCACGGCCTTCTCGCAGCGCGACGCGGCACGGGCCGGGACGTGGTGGGTTCCGCTGGTGATCGGCACGTTCTCGCTCAGCATCGCCTTCTGGGCGTCGGCGCAGCACCGTCCGAGCTACACGCTGGCGGTTCTGTGGGTTGCGCTGACCGCGCTGGTCATCGGCCTGACCAAGTTCGCCACGAAGCTGCGGTCCGCTGGCGGCGAGGAGCCGCGGATGGATGCCCTCACCCGCTCCGGTTTCAGCGGCCGGGCCACCACGGAGGCCGCACGGGGGCAGGCACGGGGGCAGCGGCGTGAGGAGGCCTCGGGCCGTGGCCGCATGTGACCTGGTGACGCGGAGCGGGGCGACCCGGCCGGGTCGCCCCGCTCCGCGTCACATGTCTGCGCACCGGCTCACGGCGGTCGCCTAGGCTCCTGGACGACACAGGGCAGGCGGGTGACTCGACGACGGAGGCGGGCAGCGTGACGACGGACACGGATGACAGCGAGATCCTGACCGAGGTCCGCGACGGGGTCGCTGTCATCACCTTCAACCGTCCGAAGGCGCGCAACGCGATCACCGCGACTATGGCCCTTGCCTACGCCAGGGCGCTGCGCGCGGCGGATGACGACCCGCAGGTCCGGGTGATCGTGGTCACCGGAGCGGGCCCCGGCTTCTGTTCCGGCGCCGACCTGGAGGTGCTGCGCGGTGGCGCCGAGACGATCAAGAAGTTCGTCCCGGCCCGGGATGACCTGCCCTCGCTGACGCTGCGCCTGCGCAAGCCGGTGATCGCTGCCATCAACGGGGCGGCGGTGGGTATCGGATTCGCCTACATGCTCGGCAGTGACATCCGGATCGCCGCCGAGTCGGCGAAGCTCGCGACCGCGTTCTCGAGGCTCGGCCTCGCGGCCGAGTACGGGGTGTCCTGGCTGCTGCCTCGTCTCATCGGCCTGCCGGCGGCGATGGATCTTCTGCTGACCGGGCGCACCGTCGGCGCCGAGGAGGCCGCGCAGATCGGTCTCGTGCACAGGGTGGTCCCGGATGGTGCGGTTCTGGACGCCGCGCTCGCCTACGCCGCGGACCTGGTGGCGAACTGCTCGCCGTTCTCCCTGGCGACGATCAAGAAGCAGGTCTACGACGACCTCGACCGTTCCCGCGATGATGCGCTGACGGACACACTGCGTCAGATGGATATCGCGTTCGAGGGTCCCGGGCTCGCGGAGGCGCTGACCGCGCGGACGGAGAAGCGGCCAGCGGTGTTCGACGCGCTCGGTCAAGGGTCCGAGGTCCGGTAGCGGCGGTCCGGAGGGYGCGGGCCGGCGGCACTCCCGTCACAGCCGGCCGGGATGTCCCGGGGCCTACCGTGAGGTACCCCCGCATCCCAGGACGGACACGTGACCACCTTTCTGCTGAGTGCCCACGTTGTCGTCGCGATCATCGCGATCGGCCCGGTGACCGTCGCCGCGAGCATGTTCGCGCCCGCGGTCCGGGCTGCCCTGCGCGACCCTGACGATGCCCGGGCGGCGGGCGTGGTGAGCACACTGCACCGCATCTGCAACGTGTACGCGGCCATCGGCATCACTGTGCCGATCCTGGGTTTCGCCACCGCGGCGAGCATGGGGGTGCTCGGCGACCCCTGGTTGCTCACCTCGATCGCGCTGACGGGCGTGGCGGCAGGTGTTCTCGCCCTCGCGGTGCTGCCGGGTCAGCAGCAGCTCCTCGACGTGATCGACACCCGGGCCGCCGCGGTGAGCGCCCGCAACGTGGCTGTCGCCAGTGGACTGTTCAGCCTGCTGTGGACCGTGGTCACGGTGCTCATGATCGTCCGCCCGGGCTCGACCACCGGCGTCTGAACGCGACGGCGCGACGGCTCAGCGGGGCCGGGGCGGAGCGGTGTCGAGCCGGCTGAGGATCTGGCCACAGATGGCGCTGAGCTGATCGAGCTGGTCGCGGGACAGCGCCTCGATCACCAGGTCCCGCACGGTCTCGACGTGGCCTGGGGCGGACGCCGCGAGTTTCTCGAAACCCAGGTCGGTCAGGGTGGCGTTGGTGACCCGGCCGTCGGCCAGGCATGGGGTGCGGCGCACCCAGCCCCTGTCCTCCAGGCGTTTGACGGCGTGCGACAGTCGGGAAAGCGACCCGCAGGTGAAGTCGGCGAGCCGGGCCATGGCCAGCGTTCGGTGCGGCGCTTCGGACAGGCCGACGAGGACCGAGTACTCGAAATGACTCAGGCCCGCGTCCTGGCGTAGCTGGGCGTCAAGCGCGGCCGGCAGCCGGGTCATCACTCCGATGAGCCCACGCCAGGCGGTACGTTCACTGGCCTGCAGCCACCGTGGCTCCGCCGTGACCGGCCGGCCGTCGCGCCCCGGGTCTCTGCCGCCATCCATACGGGCAGCCTATGATTCCCGTCGGCATTCCCGCGATTTGCCAGTACCTTTCGGCTGAACCCGACCGCCGGAGATCCGAGAGGAGCAGGCACGTATGAAATCCCTCGGCTCCGACGACCCGCAGGCAGCGGGCGCCTATCGACTGCTCGGCATCCTCGGGTCCGGCGGGATGGGCCGGGTGTACCTCGCCCGCAGCCCGGGTGGGCGCACGGTCGCCGTGAAAGTGATCCGGCCGGAGTTCGCGGGCGACCCGGCGTTCCGCGCCCGGTTCCGGCGCGAGGTCGAGGCGGCCCGGCGGGTCAGCGGCCGGTGGACGGCGCGGGTGCTCRACGCCGACGCCGACGCCGACGCTCCGTACCTGGTCACGGCCTACATTCCGGGGCCGTCGCTGCTGGACGCGGTACGCCGGCACGGGCCGTTGCCCCCTCGGACGGTGCGGGCGCTCGGCGCGGGCCTGGCCGAGGCTCTGGAGGCCGTGCACGCCGCGGGTGTGGTCCACCGGGATCTGAAGCCGTCCAACGTGCTGATCACCGTGGACGGCCCCACCGTGATCGACTTCGGGATCGCGCGGGCGGTCGACGCGACCGTGCTCACCCAGGCGGGAGCCCTGATCGGCTCGCCGGCGTTCGTGTCGCCCGAGCAGATCACCGGTGGTGAGGTCGGGCCGGCCAGTGACGTGTTCGCGCTCGGCTCGGTCCTCGCTTTCGCCGCCACCGGGGCCGGCCCGTTCGCCGGGGCCGGGACACCGGCGGTGATGTACGGGATTCTCACCGCCGAGCCCCAGCTGGCCGCCGTCCCACCCGACCTGCGCGGAACGGTCGAGGCCTGCCTGCACAAGGCACCGCAGGGACGTCCCCGGCCCGCCGAGATCCGCCGGGCACTTGCCCCGGACGGCACCGGGGCGGCGGCGTTGTGGGCGGACTGGCTGCCGCCGGACCTGGTCAGTGGGCTGGTCCGGCAGGCAGTGGACGTCCTCGACCTCGACACCGGTGACACCGGCGTCACCGGCGTCATCGCCTACAGCCCGCCGCCCGTCCCGACGAGGGCCGGCGGTGACCGGCGGGCGCTGGCCGTCGTCGCCGCGGTGGGCGCACTGTGCCTGACGATCATCGTCACGGCCGTCGTTCTTCTCGGTTCGCGGGGTTCGCGGGGTTCCGGGGACGGTGCCGCGGAAGGAACCGGGCTGGCGAGCTCCGCCCCGCGTGCTCCCATCGACGACTCAGGCGCCACCACGACCCGGCCCGGGGAGCTGCCCGACGGCTACGCCGGGTCGTGGGAGGGGCGCATCGTCTCCCGCCTGGGCGTCGCCCAGAACATGGTGATCACGCTGCAGCCCGGCGGCACCGGCCAGACCATCGGGCACTCGGAGACCACGCTCCTCGGCCTCGAGGCCCTGGGCGGCGCGGGCAGCACCGGGATCCGGTGTGTCGGCGACCAGGAACTTGTCGGTCTGAGTGAGCCCGCGTCGGCCGGCGCGCCGCCGGCGGTCGTGCTGCGGGACATCCCCGGCACGGGCGACAATCCGACTCTGCTGCCCGGTGTCTCGCTGTGTACGAGCGGGGGGACGAGCCGGCTGTCGTTGTCCGCCGCCGGAGAGCTGGTTTTCCAGTCGGAGGAGGACGACGCGGGCCGGCCGACCGGCACGCTGCGTCGCCGGGGCTGATCGCGGGAGAACGCCGTCCGGCAGGAGGAGCAATGAACGACTGGGAGGCCGACGCCGTCCTCGCCGACGGTGCGACCGTGCAGCTCCGGCCGGTATCGGATGCCGACCTCGCCGACCTCGCCGCGCTGCGCGCCGGCCTGTCCGCGGCGGAGGCGGCAGGCCTGCCCTGGGCCGACAGCCCGACCCAGACCCAGGCCGATCCGGGCCGGTTTGCCGTGGTGGCCCTGCTCCGGGGACACCTGGTCGGCGTGGCCGAGTACGAACGCCTCGCCGGGACGGACCAGGCCCGCGTCGGYCTGCTCGTGGAGCGGGCGCACCGGCGGCGCGGCCTCGGGCCGCTGTTGCTCGAGCACCTGACCGCCGCGGCCCACGACCAGGGCGTCCGCCAGCTGGTCGCCGACCTGCCGGCGGACAACACGCAGGCACTGGAGGCCTTCCGCGCAGCCGGCTTCGTCCACGCCGCCGGTACCGCGGGACCCGTCAGGATGATGTTCTCGACGGCGCAGGCACCGCGTGCCCGTGGGATGTCGCGGGCGCTGGAGCAGCGGGCGGAGGCACGGAGTATCGCCCGGCTGCTGGCACCGCGGACAGTCGCGGTGCTCGGTGCGAGCCGCCAGCCGGGCGCCGCCGGTCACGAGGTGTTCCGCCGGCTGCTGTCCAGCGACTTCCATGGTCCGGCTTATCCGGTCAACCCGGCGGCCCGGCAGGTGGCCTCCGTGTATGCCTATCCCGATGTGCGGGAGATCCCGGACGCGGTCGACCTCGCGGTGATCGCGGTGCCCGCCCCGCAGGTCGTCGACGCGGTCCGCGCCTGCGCGGAGAAGGACGTCCGGAGTCTGATCGTCGTGTCTGCCGGTTTCGCCGAGGCGGGCCCGGAGGGCCGTGCGCGGCTCGCGGAGGTGACCCGGCTGGCCAGGGTGTCCGGGATGCGCCTGATCGGCCCGAACGCGATGGGCGTCATCAACACCGATCCGGCGGTCCGGCTGCACGCCACCTTCGCCGTCGGTGAGCCGGCGGCGGGCCGGGTCGGCGCGTTCACCCAGTCGGGCGCGCTGGCCGGCACGTTCCTCACCGAGTCGGCACGGCGGGCGATCGGGCTGTCGACCTTCGTCTCGACCGGGGACCGTTCGGATGTCTCCGCCAACGACGTCCTGCAGTTCTGGCAGTCGGATCCGCGCACCGACGTCGCCCTGCTGCACCTGCAGAGTTTCGGCAACCCGCGCAAGTTCGCCCGGATAGCCCGGCGGCTTGGGCGGAGCAAGCCGGTGGTGGCGCTCAAGAGCGGCGGCCGCTCGGCCGACCCGGCGCTGGACGCCCTGTTCACCAGCGCCGGCGTCATCCGCGTCGGCACGCTGGGGCAGCTGTTCGACCTGGCGGCGCTGCTGGCCACCCAGCCGCTGCCCGCCGGGCGGCGCGTCGGCGTCGTCGGGACGTCCAGCGCGCTGGCGGCACTCGCCGTGGACGCCTGCCGCACGGYCGGGCTGGACGTCCCCGTCTTCGGCCCGGCGACAGCCGCCGCGCTGCGGGAGGTTCTCGGCAGCGACCCGGAGCCGGCCAATCCGGTGGACCTCGGTGCCATGGCCGCCCCGGAGCGGTTCGCGGGGGCGCTGCGGGCCGTCGCCGGGTCCGGCGAGGTGGATGCCGTCCTGGTGCTGGTCACACCGCATCCTGCTGTGGACGAGCTGGCCCGCGCCGTGCGCGGGGTGGCCGCCGCCGGCCGGGTTCCGGTGGCTGCCTCGTTCCTCGGCCATGACGGGATTCCGGCCGCGCTGGCCGCCGGGGACACAGCGGCGCCCGGCCGCGGCTCGGTGCCCTCGTTCGCCTCCCCCGAGTCGGCGGCCTGGGCGATCGCCCGCGCCGCCGACCACGCGGCGTGGCGCGACCGGGAGCAGGGCACTGTCCCCGCCCTCGACCGGCTTGACCTGGATCGCAGCCGCGCGGCGCTGGCGGGCGCGGCGATGGACGGCAGCTGGCTGCCGTCGGAGCGGGTGGACGAGGTCCTCACCGGCGCCGGTCTGGCGGTCTGGCGGAGCGAGCGGGTGACGTCCGAGCACGAGGCGCGGGCCGCCGCCGAGCGGATCGGCTGGCCGGTGGCCCTCAAGATCGCCGACGAGCGGTTCCGCGGCCGGCTGGACGTCGGCGCGGTGCGTCTCGGGCTCGCGGGGCCGGGGGCGCTCGCCCAGGCGTGGCGCACGATCCGGTCGGCGGTCGGGCCGGGCGACATGCTGGTGCAGCCGATGGCCCCGGCCGGTGTCTCGACTGTGGTCCGCATGACGCAGGACCCGGCGATCGGGCCGTTGCTGTCGCTGCGGCTCGGCGGGGCGGTCGCCGACCTGCTGGTCGACCCGCTGGCGCGGGCGCTGCCGCTGACCGACCGGGACGCCGCCGAGCTCGTGCGGGGCATCCGCGGTTCGGTCCTGCTGGTCGGCGGGGGCGGCGGAGGGGGCGGGACCTCGCCGGCCGACGTCGCCGCGCTGGAGGATCTGCTGCACCGGCTGGCCAGGCTCGCCGAGGAGGTGCCGGCGGTGGCGGAGGTGCTCCTCGACCCGGTTCTCGTCGGTCGCTCCGGGGTGGTGGTGCTCCATGCAGGCGTCCGCCTGCTGCCGCCGGAGACCGACCCCGAGTCACTGCCCCGCCGGATGACGGGAGCCGGTGTCGACTACTTCCGGTGACGCCCTTCGCCGGACCGGTCAGGCCGGGATCCCAGGCGGGCCCGCGGACGGACCACAGGACGAGCCCGAGGACGGCGGCCCGCCACCCGCCGGCGGCCGCGTCCGCTCACGGTTCCCGCGAACGCCCCGCGGGCGACGCCACCGGCACCGCCGCTGACACCCGCCGCTGACATCCGTCTCCGTCACCCGCCATGCTGGTGACCGGATCAGCCGGCGACCGGCCGTGTGGCAACGGAGGAAAACATGGATCTCGAACTTGCGGGCCGGGTCGTGCTGGTCACCGGCGGGTCCGAGGGCCTCGGCGCGGCACTCGTCCGCATGCTGGCGGCCGAGGGCGCGCGGGTGGCGTTCTGCGCCCGCCGAACCGACGGGCTCGACCAGCTGGCCGCCGAGCTCACGAAGGCCGGCGCCGACGAGGCGAACCTCCTCCCGGTCGCCGCGGACGTGACCCGCCCGGACGACCTGGAGCGCTTCACCGGGCTCGCGGTCGGCCGCTGGGGCCGCGTCGACGGCCTGGTGAACAACGCCGGGCGCAGTGCCGCCGGCCCGTTCGCGGCACAGACCGACGAGGTCTGGGAGGCGGACATCGAGCTCAAGGTGCACAGCGCCGTCCGGCTGACCCGTCTGGTGCTGCCGCACCTGGTGGCCGCGGGCGGCGGCAGTGTCGTCAACACGCTCGCGATCGCGGGGAAGGCCCCCGGCGCGGGGTCGACACCGACCTCGGTGTCCCGGGCGGCCGGGCTGGCCCTGACGAAGGCGCTCTCCAAGGAGCTGGGCCCGGACGGCATCCGGGTGAACGCGGTGCTCGTCGGCCTGGTGGAGAGCCACCAGTGGGAGCGGCGGGCGGCCGACCTCGGCGTCGACGTCGACGACCTCTACGCCGATCTCGGCCGGAACTCCGGCATCCCGCTCGGCCGGGTCGGCCGCGCGCAGGAGTTCGCCGATCTGGTCGCCTTCCTGCTGTCGCCCCGGTCCGCCTACATCTCCGGCACCGGCATCAACCTGGACGGCGGGCTGTCCCCCGTCCACTGACCCGGGCGTCGTCCCGTGCGGCTGCCGCACGGCGCCGGCGGATTGGCCCGGATGCGTGGGTATGGGGCTCTGACCTGCACAAACGACGTCGTCACGAAATTCGCATGCTTAACACGCACCCACCCGGGAAGYAGGAGGAAGCGAGCTACGCGATCACACAACTCCCCCCGGAGGATGACAGTGAGCCTGATCAACAGCCTGCTCGAAGGACTCGACGCCAACGACCGCGAGCGGACCGTCGGGCTGATCAAGACCAACATCGCCGCGGATCTGGAGAACGTGGCCGCCGGCGCGGGCCCGGCCCGGCAGGTCGACGTGGGCACCCGTTCCCGCGCCCGCCGCTCGGGTTCCACCTCCGGACGCTGACGGCACGGCGTCCGGCCGGCACGGGCCGCATCTCCCGTGCCGCTCCGGTCGGCCAACGGCACAGAAATTCCCCGATGTCCGACGTTCGTCCGGCGTGGACAGTTCGAGATGCCCGATTGCAGTACTAGGTTCTGGACGTTCGGCCGTGCTGATGGAGCTGGCGGCCGACCGCGGCTCGCGCCCGACAGCGATCCGCGCCACTCGACCGGAACCGCGCATCACCCGCTGCGCGGGGGCCTCCCGACGCCCGAGGGAAGATGCGCCTCGTTCACGCCGCTGACATCCATCTCGACAGCCCGCTGCGTGGGCTGACCCGGCTCGGCGACAGCGACCTCGCCCACCTGCTCCGGCAGGCGACCCGGCGGGCGCTGGCCAACCTGGTGGATCTGACGCTCGCCCGGCGGGCGGACGCTCTGCTGCTCGCCGGTGACATCTACGACGGCACCTGGCGTGACTACGCGACCGGGCGGTTCTTCGTCGAGCAGATGGGCCGGCTGCGGGACGCGGGCGTCCCGGTGTTCATGATCTCCGGCAACCACGATGCCGAGAGCGAGATCACCCGCACCCTGACGCTCCCACCGAACGTCACCGTGTTCCCGTCCGACGAGCCGGGCACCCATGAGGTGGCCGACCTCGGTCTGGCGGTGCACGGCCAGAGCTACCCGACCGTCGCCGTGCACGACAACCTGGTCCGCCGCTATCCCGACGCCCGGCCGGGCCTGGTCAACGTCGGCCTGCTGCACACGGCGGCCGACGGGGCCGAGGGGCATGACAACTACGCCCCGTGCTCGGCGGACGACCTCACCAGCACCGGCTACGACTATTTCGCGCTCGGACACGTCCACACTCATCGCGTGGTCGCGGCTGGCGAGCACGTCGCCGCGTTCAGCGGGAACCTGCAGGGCCGCACGCCGCGGGAGACCGGCCCGAAGGGCGCACTCGTCGTCGAGATCACCGGGGACGGGCCGGCCCAGGTCGAGCATGTGCCCTGCGACGTCGCGCGCTGGGAACGGATCGCCGTGGACGTCACCGGGTCGGACAGCCTCGACGACGTGCTGGCGCTGCTGGGGCGGGAGCTGCGGACGGCGCGGGCGTCCGCCGGTGACCGTCCCGTGGTCGCACGGGTGGTGCTCACCGGGACGTCACGGGCCGCCGCCGAGCTCGCCGACGCCGAGCGGCTGCGCGAGGAGCTGCGGACCGTCGCCGACGGCATGCAGGTCTGTCTGGAGAAGATCGCCGCCCGGGTGGCCGACCCGGCGTCCGGCGGCGGCGTCGATCCGGAGCTGGTCGCCGCGGTACGGGCTGCCACCGAGGCACTCGGCGCCCGGCCCGACCAGCTCACGCCGTGGATCACCCCGCTCGACCGTGAGGTCGGACGGCTGCTGCGCGGGGCCGGCCTGCTTGACCTCGGTGATCCCGGTACGCGCGCCGACCTCGTCCAGCGGGCCGGCGCCGGCCTGCTCGCCAGGCTCGCCGGAGGTGACGCCTGATGCGGATCCGCGCCCTGGGCCTGGAGCGGTACGGCGCGTTCGAGGACCGGCGGATCGAGTTCGGCTCCGGGCTGACGCTGGTCGTCGGCGCGAACGAGGCCGGCAAGTCCACCACCCTCGAGGCCCTGTCCGACCTGCTGTGGACCTTCCGCGGCACCCGCCAGAGCTTCCACTACGGCCTGGGCGCGCTGAGCCTGACCGCCGACCTCGAGTTGCCCGAGGCTCCCCCGGCGGGGCCGGCGGAGGCGGCAGGGCCGGCAGCCGGCACGGCACGGCTTGAGGTCAGGCGGCGCAACGCCGGCCTGCAGACGGTCGCGGACGGCGCGGCGTTCACCTCCCCCTGGGGCGCCGGCGGCGCCGAGGAGCGCCGCCGCTGGCGCCGGGCGTTCGGGCTCTCCCACTCCGAGCTGCGCGACGGCGGCACCCGCGTCTTCGAGGGCAGCGGCGATCTCGCCGAACTCGTCTTCACCGCGCGCAGCGGCCGGGCCGTCCGCGGTCTGCTCGACGCACTCGGTGCCGAGATGGACGCCCTGTACAAGGCGCACCGCAACAGCCGGACGGTGAAGGTGCGCACCGCGCTGGCGGACTACGAGCAGCGTGCCGAGCAGGCGGCGTCGTCGATGACCCGCGCGGCGCATGTGGAGGATGCCCGCCGCGAGCTGGCGCTGCGCCACCGCGACGCCGAGGCGGCTGCCAGAGCGGCCCGGACCGCCACCGCGCACCGCGACCGCCTGGAGCAACGGGTGCGCGCCGCCGCGCACGTGCGGGCTCTCATGGCACTGCGCGAGCGGCAGGCCGCGCTGCTGGCCGCCGGCCCCACGCTCACCGCCGACCAGGCGGCGGCCTTCGACACGGGCACTGCGGAGATCACGGCGGCGACGGCGGAACTGGACCGGCTGACCGCCGAGCTGCACGACCGCGAGGCCACCCGCGCCACGTTGACGGTCGACGAGCGGGTTCTCGCCGACAGCGACGCCATCACCCGGCTCGACCGCGTCTGCCTAGCCCGGCTGGACGACGACCGCCGGGCCCGCGAGCTGGCCGACGGGGCGGCCCGTCAGTCGGACCAGGCCCGCGCGCTCCTGCTGGGGCTGGTCGGGCCGAACGACGAACGGGACACCGCCGGGCTTCTCGATCATCTGCATGTCCCGCGGGACGTCGCTGCCCAGGTCGACGCGCTCGCCGCCACGATCACCGACGTCTCCGACGAGCTGCGCCGCGCCGAGGAGGCGCTGACCGCCGCTCGCCGCAGCCACGGCGCGGCCACCGACCTCGCTCCCGGGCCGGATCCGGCCGCCGTCGGGCAGCTCAAGGCCGTCCTGGCCGCAGTCGGCAGCGAAGGGTCGGCATCCGTGCTGACCAGGGAGGCCGTCGGCGCGGCGGCCGAGGCGGTCCGAAGCCGGCGGGAGGCACTACGCCGTGCGGGCGCCCGCGACCTGGACGGCGCGCCGCCGGTGCTGCCGAGCCGGGCCGAGGTGCGCGCGGCAGGCAGGCGGCTGGACGCGGCCGAGGCGGAACTGGCCCGGCGCGAGGAGGAGCTGGTCGGTGCTACCCGCGACCTCCGCCTCGTCGACAGCCGGCTGGCCGAGGCCGACCAGCAGGACCTGCCGGACCAGGCCACGCTGGAGCAGGCTCGCACCGTCCGCGCCCAGCTCTGGGAGCTGCTCGTCGCCGCGGCGGACGCGGGGGCGGACGCGGCCGATGCAGGGGGCGCGGGGGCGGCCGGGGGGGCGTCGCCGCAACGGGCCCGAGAGCTCCTCCCGGTGCTCGCCGCGGGGATCGCCCGGGCTGACGAGGTCGCCGACCAGCTCATCCGGCACGCGGACCTCGCCGCCCGGCGGGGGCAGCTGCGTCGGGAGGCCGCCGTCGCCCGCGACCGGGTGGCGGCCGCGCTGACCGCCACCGCTGCCGCGGCCGACCAGGCCGGCGAGACGCGTGCCGGCTGGGAGGGCCTCTGGGCCGCTGCAGCCCTCGCCGTTCCGGACCGGGAGGACGTCGACGACGTCCAGCAGGCAGCGGAGGAGGCCCACCGCGCGCACGCGGACCTGCTCGCCGCGCAGGAACGTCTCGCCGGACTGGGCGACCAGGCACGGGCCCAGTCGGTCGCGCTCGCCGAGGCACTCGCCCAGGTCGGCGCGCCGGCGCCCGCCGCCGACCTGGACAGCCTGCTCGGGGCAGCGGCCGCCATGCTCGCGGAGGACGACCGGACCCGGGAACAGCGGGCCGCCGCACTGCACCTCGGGCGGGTCGTCGAGGAGAAGGAGCGGGACCGGGAGAAACGCCGGGAGGAGCTGCGCGGCGCCGAGGAGGAGTGGCGTGTCCTCGTCCGGCGGGCCGGGCTGGCCGATGTCACCGACCCGCGGGGTTGGACGGAGCGGCGCGCCGTGCTCGCCGAGGCCTCCGCCCTGCACGACCAGGCGCAGCGGGCGCTGCGCGACTCCGCGCAGGCCGCCGGGCGCTACGACGAGTTCGCCGCCGAGGTCATCGGCCTCGCCGCCCGCCAGGGCCTGCATCCGGACCGCGGGGCCGAAGCGCTGGCTGCGCTGGTCGACCAGCTCAGCTCCCGGTTCCGGGCCAGCGCGCAGGACCAGGCCCGGGCCGCCGAGATCGACCAGGCCGTCACCGGGCTGGCCACCCGCGCCGACGAGGCCGCCCGGGCTCGTGACGATGCCGCGGCCCGGCTCGACGCGCTGGGTGCCCAGGTGGTGCTGGCGCCGGGCCAGACCCTCGCCGACGCGGCGGCACGCCACCGTGACCTCGCCGCCGTCGCCGTCGAGCTGGCCTCCGTCGATGTCCTCCTGCGCGCCACGGCGCCCGCCGACGAGCCCGACGATCTTGTCTCCGAGCTGGCGGGACGAACGGACGCCGATCTCGAGGCGGACCTCGCCCGCGCCCGCGACGACCACGAGCGGGCGGCCGCCGCCGACAAGGATGCCTGGACGTCGGTCGGCACGGTCGAGAAACACCTGCGCGACCTGGAGGGCGGCGCGAGCGCCGGGGAACTGCACGCCCGGGCCCAGGAGTCACTGGCCCTGGTCGCCGAGACAGCCGAGCGCTACCTCATCGCCCGGATCCAGCACGAGACCCTCGGCCGGGAACTGGAGGCGTACGAGCGCCGCCACGCCTCTCCGCTGCTCGCGGACGCCGGGCGTCTGCTCGAACGGCTCACCGGCAGCCGGTATGTGGCGCTGCGGGCCGTCGACCGCGGGGACGGCGCCCGGACGCTGCGGGTCGTCCGCTCGGACGAGCAGGAGCTCGGGCCGGGCGAGCTGTCCGAGGGGACGGCCGACCAGGTCTTCCTGGCCCTGCGCCTGGCAGCCATCGACCAGCTCCAGCAGGAGCGGGTGGACCGCGGGGAACCGACGCTGCCGGTCGTCCTGGACGACATCCTGATGACCTTCGACGACGAGCGGGCACTGGCAGCACTGCGGGTGCTGGCCGAGTTCGCCCCGCGCTGGCAGATCATCCTGCTGACCCATCACAAGCACCTCACCGACCTGGCCCGGACGGTCGTCGACCAGCTCCGCGACGACCCGCCGTCCGGTGAGAGCCTCGTCACGATCACCTGTCTGCCGGGTCCGAACGCGCTCGCCGCCGCGCGCCTGCCGGAGCAGATCCGGGCCGCGGCCGGCGGCCCGGTGTCAGCCGGGCCCGCCGCCTGGGCGCCGCCCGTGCCCGCGGAGGGGGGCGGCCCGGGCAGCGGCCCGGCCGGCCGCGACGCGGGCAGAATCCGGGTCTGGGCCCGGCGCAACGGCTACGACGTGGGCGACCGTGGCCGTATCCCCCGGGAGATCGTCGAGGCGTTCGAGGCGGCCCACCCGGCCTGAGCCAGCCCCGAGTCCCGGGCCCGGCTCGGCCCGAAGCGGGCCCGAAGCCAGCCCGGACCGGCTTCGGGGCCGCCGGGCGCCGGTGCGCGGCCCGGTACCGTCGGAGGCGGCGGGAGGACCGCCTGACAAGAACCGACCGAAGGCAGGAAGCCGCGATGACCGGGCGCCAGAAGATCGCATACCAGGGCGAGCCGGGGGCGAACTCCCACATCGCCTGCCGCGACGTCTACCCGGATTTCGAGGCCGTGCCGTTCCGGACCTTCGAGGAATGCTTCACCGCGCTGGAGGACGGCACCGTCGGGCTGGCGATGATCCCGGTGGAGAACTCGACCGCCGGGCGGGTGGCCGACATCCACCATCTGCTGCCGAACTCGGCCGTGCACATCATCGGCGAGTACTTCCTGCCGGTGCGCCACCAGCTCCTCGGCCTGCCGCAGGCGACCATGGACGACCTCAAGACGGTGCACAGCCACCCGCAGGCGCTGGCGCAGTGCCGGAACGCGATCCGCGGGCTGGGGCTCACCGCGGTTCCCGCGGCGGACACCGCCGGCAGCGCGCGCGAGGTGGCCGAGTGGGGTGACGTGACGAAGGCCGCGGTCGCCTCCCGGCTGRCCGCCGAGGAGTACGGCCTGCGGGTGCTGCACGCCGACCTCGAGGACGAGGAGCACAACACCACCCGCTTCCTCATCCTCTCCAACGAGCGACTGCGCGCCGCGTCCGGCGTCGGGCCGATCGTCACCACCCTCGTGTTCAAGGTGCGGAACATGCCGGCGGCGCTCTACAAGGCGCTGGGCGGGTTCGCCACGAACGGCGTCAACATGACGAAACTGGAAAGCTGCATGATCAGCGGCGAGTTCGTCGCGACTCAGTTCCTCRCCGACGTCGAGGGCAGCCCGGAGGATCCCGCGGTCGAGCGGGCGTTCGCCGAGCTCRCCTTCTTCGCCGACTACCGCATTCTCGGGGTCTACCGGGCCAGCCGGTACCGCGAGCGGTACAGCCAGCTCCCGCAGGGTTCCTGACCCGGCATGCGCCGTGCCTTCCAGCAGGTCGACGTCTTCACCGCCCGGCCCTACCTCGGCAACCCGGTCGCGGTCGTCCTGGACGCCGACGGGTTGTCGACCGCGTCGATGCTGCGGTTCGCGGCCTGGACGAACCTCTCCGAGACGACCTTCGTCCTGCCGCCGACGACTCCGGCCGCCGACTACCGGGTCCGCATCTTCACCCCGACCGCCGAGCTGCCGTTCGCCGGCCATCCGACGCTGGGCACCTGCCACGCCTGGCTCGCCACGGGCGGGCTGCCCCGTGACGGCGGACGGATCGTCCAGGAGTGCGACGCGGGCCTGATCACCGTGCGCCGTGACGAGCCGTCGGGGCTGGCCTTCGCCGCGCCGCCGCTGCTGCGCTACGAACCGGCGGACGCCGAGCTGCTGCTGCACCTCGCCGAGGTGCTCCGACTGGCCCCCACCGACATCGTCGCCGCACAGTGGGTGGACAACGGGCCCGGCTGGGTGGCGGTCCTGCTGGACTCGGCCGACGCGGTGCTGGCGCTGCGCCCGGGAGCGGTCGACCTCGCTGTCGGTGTGATCGGGCCGCACCCGCCCGGAGCGCCGGCCGCCTTCGAGGTGCGGGCGTTCACCCCCCAGATCGCGACAGTCGAGGACCCGGTGACCGGCAGCCTGAACGCCTCCCTCGCGACCTGGCTGTTCGACACCGGCGGCGCGCAGGACGCCTACACGGCCCGCCAGGGCACGGTCCTCGGCCGCGAGGGGCAGGTGCGGCTCTCCCGTGACGCTGACGGGACGGTGTGGGTCGGCGGCGACACGGTGACCTGCATCCGCGGCGACGTCGCACTCTGACGGGCGGCACCCGCGCCGCGGCCGCCCCGGCCGCCGGGCTCCGATCCTGTCGGACCGGGCGCCTACGGTGGAGGCATGTGCCGCAACATCACCGAGCTGCGCGGGTTGCAGCCGCCCGCGACCGACGACGAGGTCGAGGCTGCCGCCCGGCAGTTCGTCCGCAAGGTCAGCGGGCTGCGCCAGCCACCTCCCGCGGCGGCCGGTGCGTTCGAGGCCGCCGTGACGGAGGTCGCCGCCAGTGTGCGCCGGCTGCTGGGCGAGCTGCCCGAGCGCCGCCAGCCGCCCGGCACGGTGCCGCCGCTGCGCCGGCCGGAGGTGCAGGCCCGTATCCGGGCGAGGGCGCAGGAACACCACGGGTGAGGGGACGATAGCCGGGCATAGTGGTAGGAAGGCTGCCTACCCGCAGTCACGGTGATGCGGTGCTTCTCGACGCCGAGGCCTGTCATGTCGGTGGGCCCGTGTCGGTGTCCCCTCAGCGGTGTCGGTGCTTCGTCCCCGGGCAGCCGGCGGAAAGTCAGGAGGACCGGTGATCTCCCGGGTCGTCATCAACAGTGATCATGTCTCGGCGCCGGCGAGGTCCGGGCCACCGAAGGACACACCGCCGAAGCCCGCGCCGCCGCCGATGCCCGGCTGGCGCCGGTTCCTGATCCCGCTCGGGGCCCTCGTCACGGTGGCGCTGCTGTTCGGCCCGGCCCTGGTCGCCGGCCAGCCCGACGCACTGCCGTACTCCGAGTTCGTCACCCGGGTCGACGGTGGCCAGGTCCGCTCGGTCACGGTCGACGACCAGGGCGGGGTCGAGGGCACGCTCACCGACGGGAAGGACTTCACCACCCGCATCCCGACCGCGCTGGACACCGCGGCGCTGGCGGGCCGGCTCGCCGCTCACAAGGTCGAGATCACCGCGACGCGGACAGGCACCTCCTTCCTGTCGGTCGTGCTGAGCTTCCTGCCACTGCTGCTGCTCATCGGTTTCTTCGTGTGGTCCGGCCGGATGGCCCGGCGCCAGCTGGCCGGCGGCGGCCCGCTCGGCATGTTCGGCCGCTCCCGGGCGAAGGTCACCGACGTCGTGCGGCCGGAGACCCGCCTCGCCGACGTCGCCGGCTACGAGGGCGCGAAGCAGGAGATCGGCGAGGTCGTCGACTTCCTGCGCAACCCCGGCCAGTACCGGGAGGTCGGCGCGCACGGACCGCGCGGTGTGCTCATGGTCGGCCCGCCGGGGACCGGCAAGACCCTGCTGGCCCGCGCGGTCGCCGGCGAGGCCGAGGTGCCGTTCCTGTCCATCGCCGGTTCCGGGTTCGTCGAGATGTTCGTCGGCGTCGGCGCCTCCCGGGTGCGGGACCTGTTCGCCGAGGCGCGCCGGCGGGCGCCGTCCATCGTCTTCATCGACGAGATCGACGCGATCGGCGGGCGGCGCGGCGGCGGGCTGGGCGGCTCCCACGACGAGCGCGAGCAGACGCTCAACCAGCTCCTCGCCGAGATGGACGGGTTCGAGGCCAGCTCCGGCGTGGTCGTGCTCGCCGCGACGAACCGCCCCGAGACCCTCGACCGGGCGCTGCTGCGGCCGGGCCGGTTCGACCGCCAGGTCACCGTGCCGCTGCCCGCCCAGTCGGAGCGGGCCGCGATCCTCGCCGTGCACACCCGCGGCAAGCACCTCACCGAAGACGTCGACCTCACCCGGGTTGCCCGGGCCACCCCCGGCTTCTCCGGCGCGGACCTGGCGAACCTGGTGAACGAGGCTGCGATCAACGCCGTCCGCACCGGGCGGTCCACAGTCAGCGCCGCCGATCTCGACGCCGCCCGCGACCGCATCCTGCTCGGCCGCCGCGATGCGTCGAACGCGCTGCTGCCGGACGAGAAGCAGTCAGTGGCGGTGCACGAGTCAGGCCACGCGCTGGTCGCGGCGCTGTGCGAGGACGCCGACCCGGTGGCGAAGGTGACCATCCTGCCGGCCGGCATGGCACTCGGCGTCACCCAGCAGCTGCCCGAGGCCGAGCGGCACCTTTACACCGAGAACCACCTCAAGGACAGCCTGGCCGTCCGCCTCGGCGGTCGGGCGGCCGAGCTGGTGGTCTTCGGCCACGGCTCGACCGGCGCGTCGAACGACCTGGCCGGGGCGACCGGCCTCGCCACCCGGATGGTGCGCGAGTTCGGCCTGTCCGAGGAGATCGGCCCGGTCGGGTACGCCTCCGACGGGCCCGGGTACCTCGGCGGCGACGAGCTGGTGGCCCGTCCCTACTCGGAGCAGACGCAGCGGGTGATCGACGCCGAGGTCGCCCGCCTGCTCCGCGAGGCCGAGGCCCGCGCCGTCGACCTGCTGCGCATGCACCGCGTGGCGCTCGACGACCTGACCGCCCGGCTGCTCGCGGAGGAGACCGTCGACGGCGCGGTGGTGGAGGCGATCGCCGCGGCCTCGGCTGCCAGTTTCGCCCGCACCCCGGGTGGCACCGGGCCGCACGGCGACGGCCCCGACGGCGGCATTCCGCCCCAGATCTCACTGCAGACCTGACCTCCCGCGCCGCCGCGGTCGCGGTCGCGGCGCGGGCGGATCACCGGCAGGTCAGTAGATGAACTGCTTGCCGCCCTTCATGACGAACGGCACCCGCTGCAGGACGCGGATGTCCTCGAGCGGGTTGCCGCGCACGCCGATCACGTCGGCGAGCAGGCCCTCGGCCAGCCGGCCCCGGTCGGTCACGTCGATCAGGTCGGCGCCGACGATCGTCGCGGCCTGGATCGCCTGCAGCGGCGTCATCCCCCGGTCGACGAGCGCGAGCAGCTCGAGCGCGTTCTTCCCGTGCGGGATCGCCGGCGCGTCACTGCCGACCGCGATCTTCACCCCGGCCTCGATCGCGTTGCGGATCGAGGCCTTCGCCTTCGGGAAGATGAGCGCGGCCTTCSCCTGGATCTCCGGCTCGGAGCTGCGCAGGATCGGCATGTCGTCGATCAGTGCCTGGGTGGCGACCACCCAGACATCGTTCTTGACCAGCAGGTTGATCGTGTCATCGTCGATCATGAAGGCGTGCTCGATGCAGTCGACACCACACTCGACCATCTGCCGCACCGCGACCGAGCCGTGGGTGTGTGCCGCCACCCGCAGCCCCCGCCGGTGCGCCTCGTCCGTGATCGCCGTCACCTCGGCGTCGGAGTAGTGCCGCGCGCCGGAGGGCCCGGTGTTGGTCATCGCCCCGCCGGAGCCGCACATCTTGATGACCTGCGCGCCGTGCTTGATCTGGTAGCGGACCGCCTTGCGGACCTCGTCGACCCCGTTGGCCAGGCCTTCCTCGACGGTCAGTTTCAGCACGTGYGGGGCGAAGGCGCCGAACATCGTCGGGTCGAGGTGCCCACCGGTGGGCGTGATCGCGTGGCCGGCCGGGACGATCCGCGGGCCGTCGATCCAGCCCGCGTCGATCGCCTTCATCAACGCGACGTCCAGCAGGTAGCCGCTGGTCTTGCAGAACAGACCGAGGTTGCGCACCGTCGTGAAGCCGGCCCGCAGGGTGCGGCGGGCGTTCTGGGTGGCGCGCATCATCCGCAGCGGCGGGTCGTCGCGCATCTGCCCGGTCAGATGGTGCTCGCCGGGCCCGCCCATCAGCAGGTTGAGCTCCATGTCCATCAGTCCGGGCAGCAGGATCAGGTCGCCGAGGTCCATCACCTCGCCCTCGGGCTGGCCGCCGAGACCGACGATCCGATCGCCCTCGATCTTCAGCACGCCGGGCCGGGTGATCTCGCCCGTGTCGACGTCGAGCAGGCCCGCGGCCTTGAGCGTCAGCATCCCGCATCCTCCTGGTGAGTGATGGCGTACCCGGCCACGGTGTGCCCCGCGCGCCAGGTGTACCCCTCTATGTCTAACTGAGAATGTCGCTATGTCTAGCGGAGAACGCCGCGCCGCGCATGGCCGCACCCAGCGGATCAAGGCGCTGGCCAGACTGGGCGGAGGGGCGTTCCGGGTGCCCCCGTCGCTCCCCCCGGCCGCGGGTCGGCCGGATCCGGACCGGGTCGCCGCGGCGCCGATCGTGGGAACCTTGACACTCCGACTCCTCTGGCATTAAACACCCGTTCAGAGACATGTCACGCCCAGCACGGACGCGAAGGGGCACGATGACCGACGTCTCGATGATCATTGATGGGGAGCGCCGCACCGCTCCCACGACGTTCGCGGTGGTGAACCCGGCGACGGGCGCGGTGCACGCGCAGGCGCCGGACTGCTCCCGTGACCAGCTCGACGCGGCCTTCGACGCGGCGGCGAAGGCCTTCGCGGGCACCGCCTGGAGCCGGGACGAGGCCGCCCGGCGCACCGCCCTGGCCGAGGCCTCGGCGCTGGTGCGGGCGGCGGCGGACCGCATCGCCCCCGTCCTGACCGCCGAGCAGGGCAAGCCGCTCGCCGCGGCGACGACGGAGGTGCGCGGCGCGAGCTACTGGCTGAAGTACTTCTCCCGGCTCGAGCTGCCGCGTGAGGTCATCCAGGACGACGACCGCGCGTTCGCCGAGGTGGTCCACCGCCCGATGGGCGTCGTGGCCGCGATCACACCGTGGAACTTCCCCGTGATGATGGCGAGCTGGAAGATCGGCCCCGCGCTGCTCGCCGGCAACACGGTGGTCCTCAAGCCTYCCCCCTACACGCCGCGCAGCACGCTGCTGCTGGCCGAGGTCCTCGCCGAGGCCCTCCCGCCCGGTGTGCTCAACGTGGTCTCCGGCGGCGACGAACTGGGCCGGTGGATGACGTCACACCCGGTCCCGCGCAAGATCAGCTTCACCGGATCGGTGCCGACGGGCAAGCACATCGCCGCGGCCGCCGCCCCGGACCTCAAGCGGATCACCCTGGAGCTCGGCGGCAACGACGCCGCGATCCTGCTCGAYGACGTCGACCCGGCCGCGGTGACCGAGAAGATCTTCCTGGGCGCCTTCGACAACAGCGGCCAGGTCTGCTCGGCGATCAAGCGCCTGTATGTTCCCGAGGCGCTGCACGACGACGTCGTCGAGGCACTCGCGGCCCGCGCCGCGGCGGCGAAACTCGGTGACGGCATGGAGCCCGGCACCGAACTCGGCCCCATCCAGAACCGGCCCCAGTTCGAACGGGTCAGCGGGCTCGTCGCCGACGCGATCGCCGGCGGGGCGAAGGCCGCCACCGGCGGCGCCCCCGTCGAGGGGCCCGGGTTCTTCTACCAGCCGACCGTGCTCGTCGGGGCCACCGAGGGCAGCCGGATCGTCGACGAGGAGCAGTTCGGCCCGGCGCTGCCCGTCCTGCCCTACCGGGACGTCGACGAGGCGGTCAGCCGGGCGAACGCGACCAGTTTCGGGCTGTCCGGCTCGGTCTGGTCCGCCGACCCCGACCGCGCCGGCGCGGTCGCCGACCGCCTCGAGTGCGGCACAGCCTGGGTGAACGCCCATGTCGCCCTCGGGCCCCACCAGCCCTTCGGCGGGTCCAAATGGAGCGGCATCGGCGTCGAGAACGGCCCCTGGGGCCTCGCGAGCTACACCGAGACCCAGGTCCGCTACCGCGCCCGGTCCTGACGCCCGACCAGCCTGCCCGGCCCGCCCGGCCGCCCGGCCGGCCGGGCATGCGGTGCCGGCGCCGGCAGCGACTCGGGCGGAGCGGGGCGGGTAGGCAGTCCGCATGACGTGGGACGAAGCCAGCGGCGGCGGGACCTGCCACACCGCGGAGGTCTGTGTCGTCGGCGGCGGGCCGGCCGGGATCATGGCCGGCCTGCTGCTCGCCCGCAGCGGCCTGCGCACCTGCGTGCTGGAGAAACACGACGACTTCCTGCGCGACTTCCGCGGCGACACGGTGCATCCGTCCACGCTGACGCTGCTCGACCGGATCGGCCTGGGCGACGCCACCCGGGCGCTGCCGGGGCGGCGGGTCACCAGCCTGCGGTTCACGTTCGCCGACGGGACGTTCCAGGTCGCCGACTTCACCCGGCTGCGCGGCGATCATCCGTACCTGTACTTCGTGCCGCAGTGGGACCTGCTGGAGATGCTGGCCCGCGCCGGCGCCGAGCTGCCCACCTTCACCCTCCTGCGCGGCCGTGAGGTGACCGGCCTGCTCCGGGACGGGGCGCGGGTCGCGGGCGTCGAGGCACGCGGGCCCGACGGCCCGGAGACCGTGCGGGCCCGGCTGACGATCGGCGCCGACGGCCGCGGCTCCGTCGTCCGCGCGCAGCTCGGCCTGCGGACCCGGCGGTTCGGCGCCCCCATGGACGTCCTCTGGTTCCGCCTCTCCCGGCGCCCGGCCGACGGGGACGGGCTCGGTGGCCTGGTCGGCGCGGGCCAGCTGCTCATCCGGATCGACCGGGGCAGCTACTGGCAGGTGGCCTTTCTGATCCCCAAGGGGGGCTACGGCGCGGTGCGGGCCGACGGCCTCGCCGCRCTGCGCCGCCGGGTCACGGAGATCGCGCCGGTGTTCACCGACCGGGTCGGTGAGATCGAGAGCTGGGCGGACGTCCGGCTGCTCACCGTCCAGGTCGACCGGGTCCGGCGCTGGCACGCGCCCGGAGCCCTGCTCATCGGCGACGCCGCCCACGCCATGAGCCCCATCGGCGGCGTGGGCATCAACCTGGCCATCCAGGACGCCGTCGCGGCGACGCGCCTGCTCGCCGGGCCGCTGGTGGCCGGCCGCGCAGACGGGTCGACGCCGACGCCCGGCCAGCTCGCCGCGGTGCAGCGCCGGCGGACGGCACCCACGGTCCTCACCCAGCTGATGCAGCGCGCCGCCCAGCGCGCCTTCCTCGGCCCGGTGCTGCGGGCCGCCACCCCGCCGCCGGCACCGGCGATGATCCGGCGTGTCGCCGCGAGCCCGGCCGCGCAGGGAGCGCTCGCCCACATCGTCGGGATCGGCATCCGGCCCGAGACGCCGGGACGCCCCACCGGCGGCGACCTGCCCGCCCGGCCCGCCCTGCGCGACCCCACGGCGGGAAGCCCGCGCAGGTTCTGACCCGCGGCTCCGGGCTGACCGCGGACATCTCGCTTTTCCTACGCTCGAATGTCAACCGAACTCCCACCGCTGGCGTCATTACAGGTGACCGCTCCTCCGGCGACCTCACATCGGGAAATCGCCGGCGGCGGCTGGGAGGGATGTGGATGGCGGAACACTCCGCCTCGAAGACGGTGACGCTCGAGCGCTTCGTCGCCACCCGCGGGACCACGATGCTGCGCACCGCCGCCTTCCTCGCCGGCGACCTGCGCGCGGCGATGGACGCTGCGCAGCGGACCAACCGGGAGTCGGTGGAAAGCCTGCGGGTGGAGCCGACCTGCCTGACCATCACCATCTCATGACCGGGAGACAGCAGGACCCATCCATCCGCGTGCCGCCGGATGCCACCTTCGTCCCCAGCACCTACCGGCACTGGGGACTGCCAACGGTCGTGGCCGTCACCGCGGCGCTGGCCGTCGTTCTGGCGGCCAGCACGGTCATGGTGACGCAGCACCGCTCCGCCCGCGAAGCGGGAAGCCACCCCGAGGCTGCCCGCAACGCCCTGGACCAGATCTGGGGTGTGGACGTCGGGTGGATTCCGGCGGGCTTTCACCGGCAGACCCGCGAGGGCGAGTACTTCCGGAACAGCCGAGGCCCACGGCGGGACCATTTCGAGGTCCGGGTGGTCTATGGCGCCACCGAGCAGGCCGCCGTCCCCGTGATCGACCGCTCCGGCGACGCCGCACCGGCCACGGTGGCAGTGACACCAGGTCACGGCGACCACCCTGAAGAAGGTGGGCGGTCGGGACCGGCGACGTACGGGATCGCTGTCCGGCGCGGCCCGTCCGTCGACCTGGCCGCGGAGGCCGCGATGRCACCGGCCGCCGGTTGGGAAGCCGTACAGCCGGCGGCTGTCGGAGCTCACGACGCCGTCCTCCTGCGCACCGAGATCGACGGCCACCCGTCCTACTCTCTGCGGTGGAGCCCCGGTCCCGGTCTCGTACTCAGCGTCGGCGGCGGCCGGGCGGACGACGTTGCCCGGATCGCGGCCAGGCTCCTGGTCAACCCGGTGCCACCGGGACCAGCCGACGTGGCCGCAGCGAGGACGTCGGTCGAAGTCGCGGTGCGGGCCTGCCTCGGCGCGGGGGGAGGAATCCGCGACATCGGTGGGGCCGATGGTCTCGTCGTCGCGCGGGTCAGACCTGTCGTCTTCCTGAACGCGACCGAGGCCATGGCGGGGTACGAGCTGCGGGCTCCCACCGCAGCCACCGGGAACGCCCAGGTCAGCACGACCGTGAGTGGCGTGATGGAGCTCGGGGCGACGCATTCGGGATGGAGACCTCGGGCCTGCCCCGCGCACGGAGCACCGCCGGCCCTGGTCCGCGGGGGCGAAAAGCACCTCCCACCACGGCTGGCGGACGTCGCTGTCAGCTCGCCGAGACCGGTGCGCGCTGCCATTCTCCGAGGGATCTTACGGATGCACCCCTGTCGGCAGGGTGAGGATGTCGGCTCCGTCGTCGGTGATGGCGATCGTGTGCTCACTGTGCGCTGTCCGGCAGCCTGTCGCACTGCGCAGGGTCCACCCGTCGGCGTCGGTGACGAGCTCCGCGGTGTCCGCCATGACCCACGGCTCCAGCGCGAGCAGCAGCCCGGGGCGCAGCCTGTATCCACGGCCGGGCCGCCCGGTGTTGGCGACGTGCGGGTCCTGGTGCATCGTCGATCCGATGCCATGACCTCCGAAGTCGGTGTTGATCGGGTACCCCGCCTCGCGCAGGACGGAGCCGATGGCATGGGAGATGTCGCCGATACGAGCCCCGGGCCCGGCAGCGGCTATTCCCGCGCTCAGTGCGCGTTCGGTCGCGTCGATCATCGCGACACTCTCCGGGGGCTTCGACTCGCCCACGATGAAGCTGATGGCGGAGTCAGCGGCGACTCCGTCCCTGGACACGGCGAGGTCGAGTGTCAGCAGGTCGCCGTCGGCAAGCGAGTAGTCGTGGGGTAGCCCGTGGAGCACGGCGTCGTTGACGGCCGTGCAGATGTAGTGGCCGAACGGCCCACGCCCGAAGGACGGCGCGTAGTCGACGTAGCAGGACTGCGCTCCGGCCTGCGCGATCATGGCCTTGGTCCACCGATCGATGTCCAGGAGGCTCGTGCCGACCGCGCTACGGCTTCTCAGCGTCTGGAGAATGTCGGCGACGAGGGCACCTGTGTCCTTTGCTCGGGCCACTTTGGCGGGGCTCAGGATCTCGATCATGCGGCACCCCTCTCGCGCTACCAATAATTATCCCGGCCATATTATACCGGTACTATAATCGGAACCATGGTCAGGTTGCCGCTCACCCCTGCAGAGGTCGAGCGTGGGAAGCGCCTCGGTGCCTTCCTACGCCGGGCCAGGGGCGAGCGCTCGATACTCGACACCGCGCTGGACGCAGGTGTCTCACCGGAGACCCTTCGAAAGATCGAGTCCGGTCGCGTGGCCACCCCCGCCTTCCCGACCATCGCGGCGATCGCCGATGTCCTCGGGCTCTCCCTCGACGACGTGTGGGCAGAGATCAAGCAGCCCGGCAGCGAGGTCGAACCCACGGGCTCAGGCCGCGGYGCACGCGAGCGGTTGGCCTCGTAGGGCTCAGTCGGCGGCGGCGGGCGGGTGCCCGTCGGCGGCGAGGCTGTCGAGGACGGTGGTCGCGATCGCATCGAGGGCGTCGACCTGCGCGTCGGTGAGGGCGTCGAACACCCGCTCGCGGACGAAGGCGACATGGGCGGGGGCGGCGCGCTCGATCACGGCACGGCCCTGCGCGGTCAGCACGACGAGGGCCCCGCGGCCGTCCTCGGCGCACTCCTCGCGGGCGACCAGCCCGCGCCGCGTCATCCGCGCCACCTGATGGGACAGGCGGCTCTGCTCCCAGGACAGTTCCCGGGCGAGCCGGGTCACCCGCAGGCGGCCGCCCGGCGCCTCGCTCAGGTGGACCAGGATGTCGTAGTCGGCCAGCGAGATCCCGGCGTCCGCGGTGAGCTCGCGGCCCATCCGCGCGGACAGCTGGCTCGCCATCAGCAGGTAACGGCGCCAGGCCTGCTGCTCACGCGGGTCGAGCCAGCGCGGATCGCCCTGCCCCCGCCCGCCCGCCGGACCCTGGAATGCCCCGCCCCCGCCTCTGGTTGACACGCACATATCTTAATGACACATCATGGAATGGGAAGGGGCAGCCATGGCCGGCGCGACAACGAGGCCGCAGGTCGACATCCGCCGTGCGGACGACCGGGCGAAGACGAGGCTGCACTGGCTCGACTCCAAGCACTCGTTCTCGTTCGGCCATCACTACGACCCGTCGAACACCCATCACGGGCTGCTGCTGGTCAACAACGACGACAACGTCCGCGCCGGAACGGGCTTCGAGACCCACCCGCACACCGACATGGAGATCGTCACCTGGGTTCTGCAGGGCTCGCTGGTCCACCAGGACTCGACCGGGACCTCCGGGGTGATCTATCCGGGTCTCGCGCAGCGGATGAGTGCCGGGCGGGGCATCCTGCACTCCGAGAAGAACGACGCCTGGCGGCTCGCGGGCGGCGGCGACCCGCACGACGAGCCGGTGCACTTCGTCCAGATGTGGGTCCTCCCCGACGAGCAGGGCATCGACCCGGGGTACGAGCAGCTCGAGATCGACCACGAACTGCTCCGCGGCGGACTCGTCACCGTCGCTTCCGGGATGGACCGGCACGACGGCGCCACCGCCATCCGGATCAGGAACCGGCACGCGGCGCTGCACGTCGCCCGGCTCACGCCGGGGCAGAGCGTGGAGCTCCCCGACGCGCCTTACCTGCACCTTTTCGTCGCCCGCGGCGAGGTCGCGCTGGAAGGGGYCGGCCCCCTGCGGGAGGGGGACGCGGTGCGGTTCACCGCGGTCGGCGGCCAGCGGGTCACCGCCGTCGAGCCGGCCGAGGTGCTGGCCTGGGAGATGCACGCCGGCCTGGCCGTTTCCGCCTGAGGCGGCCGTCCGTCACCGCCCGCTGCTCCGCGGAGCCGCCGGTGGTGGCGGTGGCGGCGTGGAGCGTTGCCCGCGGGCACGTGGAGTCGCAGACTGCCGTCCCATTGACATCCTCTCCGGCCTGAAGGCCGAAGATTCCTGTACCTCGCGACACAGGTTCCTGCTTCACCAACGGACGCCTCTCACTCCTGGGAGCGAGGTGGTCTCACTCCCTCTCCACAGGCAGCAACCGCGAGCCCCGCGGCCAGAATGTTCGTCGCCGCGTTCACGTCCCGATCGTGGACCGTGCCACAGCGATGGCAGGCCCATTCCCGGACGTCGAGCGGCAGCTTCCCCACCCTCGACCCGCACACCGAACAGGTCTTGGACGACGGATAGAACCGGTCGATCGCGATGACGGTGCGGCCATACCAGTCGGCCTTGTACTCCAGCATCCGCCGCAGCTCCGACCAGGACGCATCGGAAATCGCGCGCGCCAGTGAGTGGTTGCGGACCATGGAACGCACAGACAGGTCCTCGATGACCACCGTTTGGTTCTCACGGATGATCCTCGTGGACAGCCTGTGCAGATGATCGCGCCGCCGGTCCGCGATCCGACCATGGATCCTCGACACCCGGGCGCGGGCCTTCGCCCGGTTCGCCGAACTCTTCTCCTTGCGGGACAGTACCCGCTGGGCGCGGGCGAGCCGGGCCCGGTCGGCCTTCTCATGCCGAGGGTTGGTCACCTTCTCCCCGGTGGAGAAGGTGACCAGTGACGTGATCCCCGCGTCGATCCCGACCTGCCCCGACGACACCGGCAGGCCGGCGACGGTCTCCTCGACCAGGATCGAGACGTGGTACTGGCCGCGGGCGTCGCGCGACACCGTCACCTGCGACGGCACAGCCCCCTCCGGCAGGGGACGCGACCAGACGACGTCCAACGGCTGCTCCTGCTTGGCCAGTCTTACCTGCCCGTCACGGAAAGAAAAGCAGTTACGGAAACAGGTCGCCGCGTCAAGCGCCCTGCCTTTCTTCTTGAACGACGGGGGGCCGTCCCGTTTCTCCCAGAAGTTCACGAACGCCGCCTGCAGATGCCGCAACGTCGCCTGCAACGGGCCCTTCGACGGCTCGGCGAGCCACGCCGTCCCGGGATCGCGTTTCCACCCGGTGAGCATCCTGTCCGTCTCGGCGTGGCTGATCCGACGCCGTTTCCCAACCCACGCCCGGCGCCGCTCGGACAACGCCCGATTGTACACGTAACGCACACAACCAAACGTTTTCGCTAACTGTTCCACCTGATCGGGGGTCGGGTAGAAACGGTACCGATACGCCCGCTTCACCACCCGACTCCCCACGACCGGCAGAATACACCTATCCACCGCCACCCTGATATCGGAGTTGACGCGCTATCCCTGCCCTGAAGGACGGGGCCTGCGCGCTACATTTCACGGTCACCCGGCTCCGCGCTCCCGCGGAGCCGTCCGGTCACCGCCACTGACCCGCGGCAGTCCGCCCGCCGGTGCGGCGGAGCCGAAAGGATCACAGGTGCGGGTAACACTCGCCTCGGCCATGTTGACGTCGGCGATGACGTCTGTCCTTGTCGCCCCGGCGGTGTCCGCCCCGGCGGTGTCCGCCGCGGCGACCGGGACGTCCGAGCCCAGGTCCTCCGGCAGCACGGCAGCCTCGGCCGGTGCGGCGGACGCGCTGGTCGTCGGGCTCGGCACCGAGGATCTGGTCGGGGACATCGACATCGAGGTGGACATCGATCCGTTTCACATCGACCTGGAACCCGACCGTGAACCGCCGGATCTGGCCGGCCTCCCCGGCCGTGTGGACGGCCAGCCGACCGGCACGCGCCCAGGGCCGGCCGGCCGGCCGACGCCCAGCGGCTCCACGCCCGCGCCCGCACCCGCACCCGCACCCGCGCCCGCGCCCGCGCCCGCGCCCGGACAGGCTGCCGGGCCGCTGCCGGGCCCCCGCGACAGGCCTCTGGACCCGGGCAGCCGTGAAATTGTCGGCGCCGCAGGCGCGACCAGCGTGGGTGGCTCCGCCCCTTCCACGAGCATCGCCGGTTCCGCTACCCGTGGGCCGGTTGGTCCGGTTGGTCCGGTTGGTCCGGTGGGCCGGGTCGAAGCGGCTTTTCAGGACGGCGACCGCACAGCCCCGGCCGCGGGCCGGGGAGGCGCGGGTGGTAAGGCGGAGCGCTCGCCGGCGGAGCGGGTACTGCTCGCCGGGACGAACTCCCTCGGGGTTGCGCTCGCCGCGCTCGGGCTGGCCGGCGCGCCGCTGGCCCGCGGTCTGCGTCGCGGGCCAGCGGGCCGCGGCAGCCGCCCGGCGTCGGGTGGTCACCCGGGCCGGGCCCTCGCCCGCGCCGCGGAGCCCACGACCCTGGTCAGTGCTGCACGAGGTCCGCGTATTCGGGGTGGCGGTCGATGTAAGCGCGGATGAACGGGCACTGCGGGATGACCGCGAGGCCCTCGGCGCGCACCGCGGCCAGCGCGGCGGCGGCCAGCGCGGAGCCGACCCCGGTCCCCTCGAAGGCCGGTTCGACCACGGTGTGGGTGAAGGTCACCGCCCGGTCCGAGCGGGTGTAGGCGGCGAAGCCCGCCACCTCCCCGGTCGGGGTGCGGGCCTCGAACCTGCGGGCGGCGGCGTTGTCGACAACAGTTACGTCCATGGGGTCATCCTGGCCCGCGTGCCTGCGCTCAGGCGACGTCCAGGATCTCGTCGACGGGGCGGCGCGGGGTTGCGGGCAGTGGCGGCAGGTCCGGATCGGGGCGGCCCACCCGCAGCAGCATCTGCACGTGCCCGGCGAGGCCGAAGGACGCACGCAGCTGCTCGCGGAGTGCGGGGAGGTCCAGGACCTGGCCGAGCGGCGAGGCTGCCAGGCCCCGTTCGGTCGCGGTGACGAGCACCCTGCCGGTGGCGGCCCCGCCGAGCAACCGGTCGACGGGCCGGTCGCTGTCGGTGCCGATGGCCAGGAGCACCGGATGCTCGACCGACGCCGACGCCGACGCCGACGCCGCTCCCCCGCCGGCTGGCGTGCCGCGGGACGGAGCCACCGAGGAGGTGTCGCCGCGGGCCACGTCGAAGTCGCGCAGCACGAACTCCGACTGGCGGGACTCCGCCACACCCCCGACCACCTCTGTGGGCAGGCCGTCCGCCGCGGTGGGCGAGTCGCGGCGCCAGCGCCGCAGCTCCTCGGCGTAGGCGGGGTCGTGGGTCTCCTGCCAGTCGGCGCGGGAGAGCAGGACCGACGCCGTGATCCGCGAGTCCGTGTCCTCGACGAACCAGGCCCAGGCCGCCTCGGTCTCGGCGGCGCGGCGCAGCGCGGACACGTCGTCCGGGCCGAGCCGGCCGCGTTCCCCCGCCAGGAACGGGCGCCGGTCGGTGTGCCGCGCGGCGATGGCCTGCGCCGGGTCCTTCTCGGCGGCGGTCGCCGGCTGGCGGCCGGTCACCGTGATCGTGGCGAGCGGGTCGCGGGCTGTCGGCGGGCCGGTCTCCTCGAGCGGCCCGTACGTCACCTCGGGCACCAGGCCGCGGGACCGCACCGCGAAGCGGGCGAAGGCCAGCGCCGCGCCGCAGCTGATCAGCAGTTGGCGCCCCTCGTGGTCGGCCACCTGCAACAGCCGTTCGGGATCGGCGAACAGGTGCAGGCCGGTGCCGTCCAGCCGCCACCGCCAGGGCTGGGTGTTGTGGATGGACGGCGCGAGCGCGGCCAGTTCGACGATCGCGCGGGCATCCTGCTCCGTGAGGCGTACGGCGGTGTCGACCATGGGCCCTCTCCTGTCCGTCAGTCCTCTCGCCGGGTGCTCCGGCTGGCATGCCCCCGGACCGGTCCCTACCCCGGAGTCCGCCGGATCCTCCTCCGCCGAGGAGGACACGCATGCGCGAAGGCGCGCACGCACGGATCGGCGCCCCCTGCTGCTGCCGACCATCGTTTCACCAGCACGGGGCCGATGCGCGGCGGTTATCGTTGCCGGAGTGGAAACGGTCCGTGTCTTCCTCCTCGACGATCACGAGATCGTGCGTCGGGGGATACGCGAGGTGCTCGCCGACGCCGGCGGGATCGAGGTGGTCGGCGAGGCCTCGACCGGCGCGGAGGCGGTCTGCCTGGTGCCGCGCCTGCGCCCGGACGTCGCCGTGCTCGACGCCCGGCTGGAGGACGGCAGCGGCATCGACGTCTGCCGTGACATCCGCGCGGCCTGCCCGGAGGTCGGCTGCCTGATCCTCACCTCGTTCGACGACGACGACGCGCTCTTCGCGTCGATCATGGCCGGGGCCGCGGGCTATCTGCTCAAGCAGATCCGGGGCACGGATCTGGTGGGCGCGGTCCGCACCGTGGCCGCCGGGCGCTCGCTTCTGGACCCCGCCGTCACCGACCGGGTGCTGCGCCGCCTGCGCGAGGGCTCCGGGGCCGACCGGGCCCAGAGCGCGCTTGGCGGGCGGGAGCAGGAGATCCTCCTGCTGATCGCCGAGGGACTGACCAACCGGCAGATCGCCGGGCGGGTCCAGCTCTCCGAGAAGACGGTCAAGAACTACGTCTCGTCCATCCTGGACAAGCTGGGCCTGACCAGCCGCACCCAGGCTGCCGTCTACGTGACCCGCCACCACTCCTGAGGCCTCCTCGGCGCGGCAGCCCTCCTCGGCCGGCACCGTGCCCGACCGCCCACGCGCCGGCGGCGACACTCAGACCACCGACACTCAGACCACGCAGCGCTCGGCGGCGTGGAACGCCTCGCCCTCCGGGACCGCCGTCTGGATCACCCGCGCTGTCGGCCACGGCTCGGCCCAGGAACTCATCGCCCGGTGGACGGCGGCCGTCGCGCCGGCCTGGTCTGCCTGGGTCGCCCCCGGACGACCGGCCGCGTCGCGGCGCACCAGGCGCGCCGCCGCCACCTCGGGCGAGGTGACGCACCGCAGCTCGATCAGCTCCGCGGAGGTGTCCCGCGCGAGGCGGGCAGCCGCCGCCCGGTGGCGCCCGTCCGACCAGGAGGCATCGATGACCACCGTCTCGCCGTCGTCCAGCGCGCGGCGGGCCTGGGCCAGCAGCTGCTCGTAGGTCCGCGCCGTGGTCTCCGACGCCAGTGGCCAGACGTACGACTCCGTGGCGTCGTCCGGGCCGTCGGAAGTCAGCCCTGCCCGCACCAGGTCGGAGCGCAGCAGCACCCGGCCCTCGTCACCGGCGGCGAGCCGGCCGGCCAGCGTCGTCTTCCCGGTGCCGGGCAGGCCACCGACCAGGACCAGCCGCACCCGGGCCCGGCGCAGATGCCGGTAGGCGATGTCGGCGAGCCGCCGTGCCTGCTCCCCCTCGCGCGGGTCGCCCGCGTACGTCGCCGCCGCCTCCTGCAGGGCACGACAGGCCAGGTGGAGGTGCTCCAGCGAGCGGGGGTGGGCCGCCCCGGCGTACTCGCGGTACCGGCGCAGGAGGGTGTCGGCGTCCTCGGGAGCACCGAGTCGCTCCAGGTCCACCGCGAGCAGGGCGATGTCGGCCAGGACGTCCCCCGCACGCCGGCCGCGGACGGGACGGCCCAGGATGCGCGGGCCGTCGTCGAGGCAGTAGACGGTGTCGGCCCGCAGGGCGCCGTGGCCGTCACGGATCCATCCGCCACGATCACGCCGGGCCAGCAGCCCGCGCCGGCCGGCCAGGTAGGCCTGGGCGAGCCGGCCGATCTCGTCGACCAGGTCGGCGTCGAGGACGGTGCCGCGCAGGGCCTGTGCGGCGACGAGCGCCTCCCGCCACTGCCGCTCCGCTCCGCTCTCCCCCGGCCCCACCACCGCGGCCGACGCCCCGACCACGTTCGGGCCGCCCACAGCGGCGGGGAGCGGGAGGGCGGCGATGYCGGGGCTGACGATGGCCGGGCAGATGGTGGCCGAGGTGATGACAGCCGGGGCGCACCGCTCGTGGAACGAGGCGATGGCACGGGCGACGTGCCGCAGCTGCTCGTTCAGCGGGGCACCGGCGCGGACCAGCGCGGACAGCTGCCGGCCGGCCGGCAGGCGCCGCATGACCACCGCGTGGTCGCACAGGGCGCCTCTGCTGTCCACGACGTCCGCCACGCCTGCGTAGACGCCCGGTGCGAGCGGCTGGTTCAGCCGCACCTCGGCCCGGCAGGCAGCCAGCCGCGCCAGCCGGCCGTGGAACGCCGGCGCCTCGGCTCCCGCCGTGGCGGGGACGCCGGGCGGGCCGGCGGGCGGGCCTGCGGGCCGGTGCCGCTTGAGGACGCGATCGGCGTCCAGGTAGAGCAGCGCGGTACCGGTCTCGATGACCCGCCCCGCGCTGCGCGGCCGAAACCACAGATCCGCCGGAACGGACGTCGCAGTCACCTGCTCGACCGGCATCGCACCTCCCCGTGCACGCCTGGCGCCAGGTACTCATCGTGGCGCTCCGACGTCCCGGCGGAGGCCTCTCCCAGGCACGGGTCGGGGGGCCTTTCGGACCCCGCAGAGCGGTCGTCCGGCCCGGTCAGCTCAGGGGAACCGACCAGCGCAGGCAGGTCCCACCGGCCGGCCCCGGGGCGATGTCGAACGTCCCGCCGAGCTCCTCGGCCCGGCTGCGCAGGTTCTGCAGGCCGCTGCGCCGACCGGTGCCGCCCAGGCCCACCCCGTCGTCGGTGACCTCGACGTGGAGCCGGCCGTCCCGGACCGACACCGACAGCTCCACCGCGCTGGCCCGCGCGTGCCGGGCGACGTTGGACAGGCTCTCCCGCACGACGGCGAGGAGATGGTCGACGACACCGCCCTCGAGGAGGGTGTCGAGCGGGCCGTCGATCCGCAGCCGCGGGCTGAACCCGAGCGCCTCGCCGACCTCCTCGACGATCTCGACGAGGCGGGAACGGACGCCCGGGCCCCCGGCGGTCCGCCGCCCACGCAGCTCGAACACGGTCGAGCGGATCTCCCGGATGGTCGCGTCGAGGTCGTCGACGTAGGTGGTGAGCCGCCCGGCCGACTGCGGGCGGTCCTCCGCCGCGGCCATGCCCTGCAGGCCGAGCGCGACCGCGTAGAGGCGTTGCATGACGTGGTCGTGCAGGTCACGGGCGATGCGGTCGCGGTCCTCGAGGACGAGTAGCCGGTCCCGGGTGGCGCGGGAGGTGGCCAGGTTGAGAGCGACCTGGACGTGCCCGGCGAACGTCGCCGCCATGTCGAGGTCACTGTCCGCGAACGGCCGGCTGCCCGGGCCGCGGGCCAGTACCACCGCGCCGGTCCGAGCCTGCGCCCCCACCAGCGGGATGACCATGAGCGGGCCGGTGGCGGCCGGGCCGACGCCCGAGGTGCCCGGCTCGGTCGCCGCGTCGTCGACGAGCAGCGGCCGCCCCTGGGCGACCGCCCGGCCGGCGAGGGTTCCGGCGAACGGGACGGCGGTGCCGATCAGGGCGTCGGCGACCGCGGTGTCGGCCGCGGCGGCGGCGTCGACCAGGAGCTCCCCGCTGACCTCGTCCGCCAGCAGGACGCAGGCCAGTTCGGCGTCCGCGACCTCACGGGCCCGGGCGACGATGAGGGAGAGCGGCTCGACGCCGTCCGCCAGCAGGTGGCGCATGATGTCCGCGGACGCCTGCAGCCACTGCTGCCGGCGCTGCGCGGCACCGAACAGGCGGGCGTTCTCGATCGCCACCCCGGCACTGGCGGCCAGGGCCAGCACCAGCTCCTCGTCCTGCGCGGTGAAGAGACGCCCACCGCGCTTCTCGGTCAGGTAGAGGTTGCCGAAGACCTCGCTGCGCACCTTGATCGGGACGCCGAGGAAGGTGCGCATCGGCGGATGCCCCGAAGGGAAGCCGACAGCGTGGCCGTGTGCGGCGATGTCGTCGAGCCGCACGGGCCGGGGCTCGGCTGTCAGCAGCCCGAGCACGCCGTCGCCCCGGGGCAGGTGGCCGATGTCGCGGACCAGGTCGGCGTCCATGCCGACGTGGATGAACTGTTCCAGCCGGCCGTCCCGGGCGATCACACCGAGGGCACCGTAGCGCGCGTCGACGAGCTCGCAGGCGGCTTCGGCGATCCGCCGCAGCACGACCTCCAGGCTCAGGTCGGCGGCCACCGCACGGTGCGCCCGCAGCAGGCCCCTCAGCCGGCCCTGCGTGGTCATCACCTCGTGGGCGCGTTCGACCAGCTGCGCCATCAGCTCGTCCAGTTCGAGACGCCCGGGCCGGGGCGCGGCGACGTCGCCGAGCAGATCCGGGACGTCCAGGAGCTTCGCACTCTCGATCATCCCCCTGTCCTCTTGTCCGTCCAGAAGCTCCGCGGACGGTGGACTGCTCCGCGGCTCCGGCGGCCCGCCGCCGGAGCCCTCACCGAGCCCGGCCGCGGCGGCGCCAGGGGCGGCTCCGGAACCGGCTACAGGGCCGGCGCCGCCGCCACCACGATGATCACCGCCCGCACGCTCGGGCCACGGGTCCATGGTCCAGACGCTATCGAACATCAGCGCGCGATCACCGCACTCCGCACAGGCCCGCGGCACTCCCGCGGCCACTCCGACGCGCCCGCGGACAGGACCCGGCTCCCGGCGGCCGGTGGAGTCGCTGGTCATCACCGCCGCCCCCGGGATACCGAGACAGGGACCACAGGGACCGTTTCCTCGGGCCTTCCGGCACCCCCGGCGACAGCGGCACCACTCACGGCGGCGCGACCGTGCGCTTGCACGTGCACGGCGAACCCGTGATGATCTGTCGTCGGGCCGAACCGTGACGGCGCCGATCGACCTGGAGGAAGCGTTGTCCCCTGATCGCCACCCGGCCCGCCGTGCCGCCGCACGGCCCGGGCCCCGCCGGTAGGCGGCCTTGTATCCGTCTCGCTCGCACTGCCTCCCCGTCGACCTGCGGCTGATCATCATCCGGGATGACGCCGTACTGCTCACCACCGGCGAGCCCGGGCCCGGGAGCGGTACCGGTACCCGCCCCGGCGGCCGGGCCCCGACCGGCACCGGAGCCCCGACCACCGCCGGGTATCCGCGTACTCCCGGCAGCACCGGCCCGCCGGAGCGACCCACGCAGGCCTGGCGGCTGCCCGGCGCGGCGCTGCGGCTGGGGGAACCGGCCCGCGAGACGGCGCTGCGGCTGGCCGCCGAGGTGGCCGGGATCAGGGTGAACGAGTCGGAGCTGATGCTGGCGCATGCGGCGCATCACCAGCTCGGCGGCGGCGAGCAGGTCTCGCTGTACTTCCTTCCACCGACGTGCGTTCCGCCGCAGCCGGCCGAAAGGCACGCGGACGGCGCCCGGGAGCACTGGCGGCCACTCGGTGATCTCCCCACCGGGCTGGACCCGCTGGACCAGGCCGTCCTCGCCTGCTGGCAGCGGACCGAGTCCTATTCCGAGCCCGGCTGGAACCCCGTCCGGCCACCGTCGCCCGGCGGCCTCTCCCCGTTGCCGGCGCTGCGCGCCCGCTGACCCCACCGGCGGCGCCGCGCGCTCCGCCGACCCCGGCATCGGCGGAGCGCCGGTCGCACACGTACAGTTCGCCCATACGCACCATGAGCGAAACAGCTACGGAAAGGTGCCCTCCCAGGCGCCCCGTATGGTGGACCGGCCAGTGAAATCGTTACGGTCGATGCCGCATATACGGCCCGGACCTGGCAGCAGGCGTAAAGAATCGGCTCGACGGCGACCGGTCCGTCGGAACGCGGATTCGTCCGTGAACAACGAGGGGGGGCGGCTCTTGCCCGGCCGCGACATCGACTATGACCGCCCGACCCTCATCGGATGCGGTCGCTGCGATGTACGTTGGACGGCGCTCACCGCGGCGCACTGCCCAACCTGCCATGAGACCTTCGTCGGGTGCGCCGGCTTCGACGCCCACCGGGACAGCGGGCACTGCCTGCCCCCCGGGGACGCGGGCCTCTGCGCGGACGGCGGCTACTGGCGCCGCCCGGACGAGCGGGCCCCGGGCCGCCTGCTCACCATCCCGCGGCAGATCGCGAACGCCCCGTTCGTCCGACCTGCCTGACCGCGGCGCGACGCGTCACCGGCAGGATTGCGAACACCGCAAGCCCCTCGTCTCGACCGAGCCCCCGGACGGGTGCAATGCCCACCGGTTCCGTGGGCATGGGTGACGCCATTGTCGCCGCCTTCCGGCGGGCGCGGAAATCAGTCGTCCGGCGCGTTCAGGGCCGCGGTCCGACGGGCCGCCGCGGCGAGGGCGGCCCGCAGGGAATCCGGGGCGAGCACGCGAACATGGGGGCCGAATGCCCAGAGCTGGGACTCGGCGACCTGCGGCCCCTCGAACCACACCTCCGCCTCACGCCAGCCGTCGGCGTCCGGCTCGCCGGCCGCCGCCAGCGCCCGCCGGGCGGCCAGCGGCTCGAGCACCTGCGGGAGGATCCGCATCCCGCGCGGTGACAGCGCCAGCCGCGCCGGCCAGCGCAGCAGCGAGCGGGCGAAGTCCTCGTTCGACGCCGCCCACCAGCGCGCCAGGTGAAAACCGTCAGGCCGGGTGAAGCGGTCGGACGGCCCCTCGCCGGCGCTGGCCGCGCCGATCCGGGCGACCCGGTAGCTGCGGATGTCGTCGCCGTGGCGGGCGACGAGGTACCAGACACCCGCCTTGAGGACGAGGCCGAGCGGGTCGACCCGACGCTCCACCACCCGGTCGGGCCGTCCGTACCGGAGGTCCAGCCGGTACCCGGACCAGACAGCGCCCGCGACCACCGCCAGCCACGGCGCCTCGTCCGCACCGGTGAACCAGCCGGGGGCGTCGAGGTGGAACCGCTCCTGGACCCGCCCCGCCCGGGACCGAAGCTCCGGCGGGAGGGTGGCCAGCACCTTGCTCTGGGCGGCCGCGGCGACCGCGTCGAGGCCCAGCCCGGCGAGGGCGTCACCGCCGGCGCCGGCGAGCAGCAGCGCGGACGCCTCGTCGCCGGTCAGGCCGTCCAGCCGGGTGCGCCACCCCGCGACGAGCCGGATCCCGCCGCGCGGCCCCGGCTCCGACCACACCGGCACCCCGGCCGCGGCCAGGGCGGCGACGTCACGCCGCACCGTGCGGACGGACACCTCGAACCGGGCGGCGAGGTCGGTGGCCGTCGCCCCGCCGTGGGCCTGCAGATGGAGCAGGAGTGCCATCAGGCGACTGGAGCGCACCTGGCGAACGTAGCCGCTGACCCTGACGGAAGATGTCAGGGTCAGCGGCGAGGCTGGGCCCATGACGACGACCGGGAACACTCCGACCCCGACATCCTGGAGCACGTTCGAGGCGGCCGAGCCGACCTTCGCCCGCGGTCTGGGCGAGCGGTTCACCGCCTTCCGCCACCACATCCTCGCGACCGTGCGGGCGGACGGCTCACCGCGGGCAAGCGGCATCGAGGCGATCTTCTCCCTGGGCGAGCTCTGGCTCGGCGGCATGCCGGGCGCACGGAAGTCGGCCGACCTGATCCGCGACCCGCGGTTCGCGCTGCACGCGAATCCCGGTCCGGGCACCGACATGCACGGCGGCGACGCACGGGTCGCCGGCCGAGCCCTGCTGGTCGACGATCCGGACGTCCGGCGCCGGTTCGTCGAGGAGGTGGATCCTCCGACGCCGTTCGACCTTTTCCGCGTCGAGCTCACCGAAGCCGTCCGGGTGCGGGTCGAGGGCGAGGAGATGGTGCTGGAGCTCTGGCGGCCGGACGGTCGTGGCCTGCGGGTCCTGCGCCGCGGCAACGACGACGCGCCCGCCCGGGAGGAGCCGGCCGCGCCGGCTACGCCGGCCGCGACCTGACAACCCGCCCAGACGGGACGTCCACGGCGCCGGTGGCATTTCTTGACCCTGCGACGGGCCGCTCATACGTTTCTGCTGAGCGAGCGCTAGAAAAGTTCCGTGTTGGCGTCCGGTGAGGGAGTGCCATGGAGAACGCAGTCATCGTCGACGTCGTGCGTACCGCGTCCGGTCGAGGCAAGCCGGGCGGTGCGCTGTCCGAGACGCACCCCGTGGAGCTCCTCGCGGCGACGCTGAAGGCTCTCGTCAGCCGCAACGACTTCGACCCGGCGATCATCGACGACGTGATCGCCGGATGTGTCAGCCAGGCGGGCGAGCAGACAGCGAACATCGCCCGCAACGCCGTGCTCTCCGCCGGCTACCCGGAGTCCGTGCCGGGAACGACCATCGACCGGCAGTGCGGATCGAGCCAGCAGGCGATGCACTTCGCCGCCCAGGGCGTCATCGCCGGCGCCTACGACGTGGCGATCGCCTGCGGCGTCGAGTCGATGAGCCGGGTACCGATGCGGTTCGCCGCGGTCGGTCGGGACGCTACCGGGCCGGGTGTCCGCGCCCGCTACCCCGAGGGCCTGGCCAACCAGGGTGTCGGCGCCGAACTGATCGCGGCGAAGTGGAAGCTGAGCCGCGAGGAGCTCGACGAGTTCTCCGCCCGGTCGCACCAGCTTGCGGCGGCGACCGCCGCGGCGGGTGGCTTCGACAACGAGATCATCCCGATCGAGGTCCTCGCGCCGGACGGCAGCACGATCGTCCACACCACCGACGAGACCGTCCGCCCGTCAACCACGCCGCAGGGCCTGGCCGGGCTGAAGCCGTCCTTCCACACCGAGCAGTTCGCGCAGCGGTTCCCGCAGATCGGCTGGCACATCACCCCGGGCAACTCCTCGCCGCTGACCGACGGGGCGTCCGCCGCGCTGATCATGAGCGAGTCGAAGGCCTCGGAGCTGGGGCTGCGTCCGCGGGCCCGTTTCCACGCCTTCTCCCTGGCCGGCGACGACCCGCTGTACATGCTGACCGCCCCGGCGCCGGCGACGCGCAAGATCCTCGCGCGCACCGGCCTGAAGATCGACGACATCGACGCCTACGAGGTCAACGAGGCGTTCGCGTCTGTGCCGCTGTTCTGGGCGAAGGAGCTGGACGCCGACCCGGCGAAGCTCAACCCGCGCGGTGGCGCGATCGCGCTGGGCCACCCGCTCGGCGGTTCCGGGGTGAAGCTGATGGCCACGCTCGTCAACCACCTCGAGGCCACCGGCGGACGCTTCGGCCTGCAGACGATGTGCGAGGGTGGCGGCATGGCCAACGCCACCATCATCGAGCGGCTCTGAGCCATCGCACGGATCCGCACCATCGCACGGCGCTGAACACCATCGCATGGCGCTGAACCATCGAACAGCGCTGAACAAGGAGGGCAGTGTGACCGGTCCGCTCAGCGGGCTGCGTGTCGTCGAGCTCGCGGGCATCGGCCCCGGCCCGCACGGAGCGATGATCCTCGCCGACCTCGGCGCGGATGTCGTGCGGATCCAGCGGCCGAAGCTCGGAGACGGGCCGGACGACTGGCTGCTGCGCGGCCGGCGCCTGCTGGAGATCGACCTGCGCGACCCGGACGGGCTCGCCCGAGCCCTGGACCTGATCGCGCGGGCCGACGTCCTCATCGAGGGCTACCGGCCCGGCGTCGCCGAGCGGCTCGGGCTCGGCCCCGACGAGTGCCTGGGCCGCAACCCCCGTCTGGTCTACGCCCGGATGACCGGATGGGGCCAGACGGGCCCGTTGGCCCGCCGCGCCGGGCACGACATCAACTACATCTCGCTGACCGGTGCGCTGCACGCCATGGGCAGCGCGGACGAGCGACCGCCCCCGCCGCTGAACCTCGTCGGCGACTACGGCGGCGGATCGATGTTCCTGCTGGTGGGGATCCTCTCCGCGCTGCTGGAGCGGGAACGGTCCGGCCAGGGGCAGGTCATCGACGCGGCGATCGTGGACGGCACCAGCGTCCTGCTGCAGATGATGTTCGCCTGGCGCGGCATGGGTGACTGGCACGGCTACGGCCCCTGGACCGACGAGCGCGGCACCAACCTGCTCGACGGCAGCCGACCTTTCTATGACACCTACACCTGCTCCGACGGCCGCCATGTGGCCGTGGGGCCGCTGGAGCCGCAGTTCTACGCCCAGCTCCTGAAAGGCCTGGGCCTGGCCGAGGCGGACCTGCCCGACCAGTTCGACCCGGCCGGCTGGCCGGTGCTGCGGGAGGCCTTCACGGCCGCTTTCGCCGCACGCACCCGCGACGAGTGGGCGGCGTTGTTCGACGGAACCGACGCCTGCGTCACCCCGGTGCTCACCCTCTCCGAGGCCGGCGAGCACCCGCATCTGGCCGCCCGGGGCGCGATCGTCGACGCCGACGGGGTGCCGCAGGCCGCTCCGGCACCGCGGTTCTCCCGCAGCGGCACGCCGCTGCCCGGCCCCGCGGCCTTCAGCGACGCCGGCGCCGTCCTGGCCGAATGGTCCACCGCGCCGTGAACCCACGCACCCCGGCTCCCCTGCCTGCGCCGCCGGGCCGGGCTGGTCGGCCCTGGGCCGCCCGGCCGTACCGGTACGTCTGACGGGCGGAAGATCACAGCATGGGGGCTGGCCTGAGCGCGAATCCGGAGCTCACGGGGCCTCCGCGGGCTGCCGGGCAGGCCCGGGCGGGGCTCGGTGCGGCCGAGGCCGCGGGTGCCGAGCTCGTGGGCATGGTCCCGACGGACTGGCGCAGCTATGACCCGCTCGACCTGCACCCCATTCTCACCGGCGCGCTGGCCGCCTTTCACGAGCACGGCTACCACGGCACCACCGTCCGCGACATCGCCCGGCGGGCCGGGGTGACGGTGCCCGCGCTGTACTACCACTACGAGAACAAGCAGGGCATCCTCGTCGCGCTCCTCGAGATCACGATCGCCGAGGTGCACGGGCGCGCCTGTGCCGCCGTCGCCGAGGCCGACGACGGCCCGGTGCCCCGGCTGACCCGGCTGATCGAGGCGGTCGTCCTGTTCATGTCGAACCGCTTCGACCTGGCCTACCTCGACACCGAGCTGCGCTACCTGGAGCCGCCGAACCGCCGTCGCTACGCGGCGCTGCGCAAGCGGCTGGAGAGCCTGCTGCTGGACATCGTGGAGGACGGCGCCGCCCGCGGCCAGATGGCGGTCGCCAGCCCGCGGGACACCGCCCGGGCTTTGCTGGGCATGTGCCAGGCCGTCGCGGGCTGGTACAAGCCGTCCGGCGAGCTCACACCCGCGCAGATCGCCGCCCGCTACGTCGACATCGCACTGCGCACCGTCGGCGCGGCAGGTTCGGTGGGTTCGGTGGGTTCGGTGGGTTCGGTGGGTTCGGTGGGTCGCTGAGCTCGGCAGAGGTCCTGCTACTGGTCGGCGCCGGCGTCCTCGCCGGAATCATCAGCACGGTCGCAGGTCTCGCCTCCCTCGTCTCCTATCCCGCGCTGCTCGCCGTCGGCCTGGAGCCGCGGACCGCGAACATGACGAACTCCGCCGCGCTGCTGTTCGTCGCCGTCGGCGCCGCGGTCGGCTCGCGGCCCGAGCTCGTCGGCCAGAGCGGGCGGGTGGCCCGTTTCGGCGCGGCGACACTCGTCGGCGGGGCGGTCGGCGCGGTCCTGCTGCTGACGACCCCGGGCCGCACCTTCGAACTGGTCGTGCCCTGGCTGATCGTCGCCGCGGCCGCGCTCCTGCTGCTGTCGCCGCGGATCGTGCCGGCGTCGGGCGGGGCGGCGTCCTCACCCAGCCCGCTGCCGCTGGCCGCGGTCTTCGCGGTCGCGATCTACACCGGCTACTTCGGTGCCGGCGCGGGCGTCGCGCTGCTGGCCGTGATGGCGGTGATGATCCCGGAGCCGCTGGCACGGGTGAACGCGGTGAAGAACGTCGCATCGGGCTTCTCGAACGCCGTGGCCGCCGCCCTGTTCACCCTGATGGGCTCGGTCGCCTGGGACGCCGCGGCCCCCCTCGCCGCCGGCCTGCTGGTCGGCGGCACCCTCGGGCCCCGGATCGTCCGCGTGCTGCCGGCCAGGCTGATGCGCTGGATCATCGCGGCCGCGGCGGTCGGCCTGGCGGCCTCGCTCGCCCTCGACGCCTACCGCTGACCCGACTGGACGTTCCACCGGAGCTCCGGACGGCAGGTGGCGGGGCCCGCACGGACCAGATCCACACCAGAAGATTAAGGCCGGCACATGCGGGTATTCGCCGGTTCAGCGGATAAATGCCCTTTCGAAAGGAGCCCCCGATGGCGACCCGGGTACGCACTCGGACCTACAGCAGCATCAGTCTCGGATTTCTTCTCTATCTGGCCATCGGACTCATCATCACGATCAGCCAGGACTACTGGGATGTCACTGACTGGGACGGCGCGACCCTGCGTCACTTCTTCACCGCGGTGGTGGCGACCCTGGGCTGGCCGCTCGCGATCTTCTACACCTTCGGTCTGGCTCCGCGGTAGGCGCCGACGCCGCCGACAGATGGACGACCGGTCCCGCCGGTGCGCCCGGGCGCACCGGCGGGACCAGGTATGAGAGCACGCACCGCAGGCCGGACCCGGGGCTCGGGATCCCGGTCCGAGGGGGTCACCCGGCGGCGAGGGCGGTGACCCGCATCATGGTCGGCTCGGGCTCCGCGCAGCCGCGGTCGGGCCCGGCGTCCGGCGCACCACCGGAGGTGTCCGCGAGGGTTGACGATCCCCCCGACGCCGGATTCCTCCCACCCTGCGCGGACCAGTCCGTCGGCAGAACATCAGCGAAGCCCGCCACCGGCAGGGCCCTCCGGCCCCCGGGCGGGATGACCTGCAGGTCGGCCACGTCGGCCACCGGGCCGCCATCCCCGCACCCCGGGAAGAGCCCCGCGGCGCTCAGCGTCAGCCCCGCAACGGCCCGCCCGCCTGCCGCCAGCAGCACCGGGGAGCCGTCCGGCCCGTCGGCCGCCGCCGGTGCCCCCAGCCGGCGGCCGGCCGCGTCGACCCGGAACACGGCGGGGTGCCCAGCTACCGTGCAGGACCGCCCGCTCATGTTGACCAGGACCAGTTCCGCGTGGGTCTGGCCTGCTCCGTGCTGCGCCCCGGTCAGCTCCGCCCGCAGGTCGCCGGAGGCGCAGGACGTCTCCGAGGTGGTCCGGTAGGCGGACGACGGGCGGGTGGGCAGGGTTGTCTCGGAACCCGCACCGGCAGACTCCGCACCGAAGAGTGAAAAGGCCGCGACAGCGGCCAGCGCGGTTCCGGCCGCGGTACGCCCAGGCCTTCTGCGCGGCATTTCCGCCGGATGAATCAGAAACAGGTCGAGGGTGCGCGGAGAAAGACGCATGTCGCCCTCCCGGATCCCCCGATCTGGGCTCCGCCCCGGAGTTCCCGGGGTGCTGATCACTTTCCCCGCCCGGGCTCGTGCCACACCCGACGGACGTCCTGTCTTCCGGCCGGGACCATCGACCGCGTAAAACGCCGCGGCGCGGGCAGGCCGATTCGGGCGGATACGGACAGGCACCGAGTGGCTGGCCGGGCGCCGTTCCGTGCCGATCCGCCCTGCCATGCTCAAGCCCTCTGGACCGATACACATCCCACAGGTCATCGTGAAACGGTCCGCTCCCGGCGAGCGTTGAACCTGCGCGACGGGGGTAGTCAGAATGCTGGGCGACTGGGCGGGCCCGACGGCCGTCCCACCCGACGGAAGGGATCATGAACAGTTCCGACGACGCCGGATGTAGTTCCGGCCGACCCACGCGTAGGGAAGCGCCCGCGGGGGTCGATCGGTGACAGAGGCGCTCCTACTGCTCCTGAGTCTTGTGCTGATCGCCGCCTGCGGCGTCTTCGTGGCGGCGGAGTTCGCGTTCGTGACGGTCGACCGGCCCACGGTCGAGCGGGCTGCCGCCGGCGGAGACAAAGCCGCCGCCGGGGTCCTGAGCGGGCTGCGAACCCTCTCCACCCAACTCTCCGGAGCACAGCTCGGCATCACCGTCACCAACCTGGCTATCGGTTTCCTCGCCGAGCCGGCCATCGCGGACCTCATCGAGGGGCCGATCATCGGCCTGGGCGCGTCCCGGAGTGTGGCCGGTGGTCTCTCGGTGGCACTGGCACTCGTCCTCGCGACCGGCTTCACGATGCTCTACGGGGAGCTCGTCCCGAAGAATCTCGCGATCGCGAAACCGCTGGGCACGGCGCGGGCCGTCCAACGCCCGCAGCGCCTGTTCACCCGGGTCACCGGGCCGGCGATCCGCTCGCTGAACAGCACGGCGAACTCGCTGCTGCGGCGGGTCAACATCGAGCCGCAGGAGGAGCTCGCGTCGGCGCGGTCGCCCCAGGAGCTGTTCTCGCTGCTCGGGCGGTCAGCCGAGCACGGCACCCTGCCGCGGGAGACCGCGACGCTCATGCAACGTTCCCTGACCTTCGGTGACCGCGTCGCCGAGGACGTCATGACCCCGCGGATGCGCATGCAGTCGATCGACGCGAACGCCCCGGTCGCCGAGGTGATCAGGGCGGTCCGGCGCACCGGCCACGCCCGGTTCCCGGTCATCGGGGACGGCAGCGACGACGTCGTCGGGCTCGTCCACGTCAAGCATGCGGTGAGCGTGCCCGAGGAGGCACGTGACAGCACGGCGGTGCACAGCGTGATGGTGCCCGCGGCCACGGTGCCGTCCTCGATGGCGCTCGAGCCACTGCTGGAGACCCTCCGTTCGGGCGGCCTGCAGATGGCCATCGTCGTCGACGAGTTCGGCGGAACGGACGGGCTGGTCACCGCGGAGGACCTGATCGAGGAGATCGTCGGCGACGTCATCGACGAGCACGACCGGGTCAGCCCCCGTGCCCTGCGCCGCCGGGACGGCAGCTGGCTGCTGTCCGGCCTGCTGCGGCCCGAGGAGGCCAGCGAGGTCACCGGCCTGCCCATCCCCGGCGACGACGCCTACCAGACCCTGGGCGGGCTGATGTCCAGCATGCTGGGGCGCATCCCCCGCGTGGGCGACACGACCACGGTGGACGGCATCCGTTACGAGGTCGAGCGGATGGACGGCCGGCGGGTCGACCGCGTCCGGCTCGCGGACGGGGCCGGGGCCGCGCCGGGAGGCGGAGCACTCCCAGCCCAGGGCCCTGACGCCGAGAGCGCCGAGGACGTCAGGAGCGCCGGCTCCACTCCCCCGGGCACGCCGCCGGGCAGGGCCGACGCAGCGGCGACCGACGGCGCACGGCCCACGGCGGACGCACCGGCGGCGAGCACCGCACCCGCGGACGACCACGCGCCCGCCTCGCCCGCCTCGCCCACCGCGGGCGGCGCACCGGTGGCCGACGGCGACGACGCGCGGGCGGCCGAAGGAGCACCGCGCCCGACCGACGGCGACGCGAGCGCGGTGCACGCCGGCACCCGCGGAGCGGGCCGATGAGCGATCTCCTGGCGTTGGCCGTCACCGTCCTGCTGCTGGCGGGCAACGCCTTCTTCGTCGGGGCGGAGTTCRCCCTCATCTCCGCGCGCCGCGACACCATCGAGCCGCGTGCGGAGGCCGGTTCCCGCGCGGCCAAGGTGACGCTGCACGCGATGGAGAACGTGTCGCTGATGCTGGCGGGCGCGCAGCTCGGCATCACCATCTGCACGCTCGGCCTCGGCGCGCTCAGCGAGCCCGCCATCGCGCACCTGCTGGAGGGCCCCTTCGAGGCGGTCGGGCTGCCGTCCTCGCTGCGCCACCCGATCGCGTTCGCCATCGCGCTCGGCCTGGTGACGTACCTGCACGTGGTGATCGGCGAGATGGTGCCGAAGAACCTCGCCCTGGCACTGCCGGACCGGGCGGTCCTGTTTCTCACCCCACTGCTGGTCGCCGTCGTCCGGGTGGTGAAGCCGGTGATCTCGATCCTGAACCTGATCGCGAACCTCACGCTGCGGGCGGTGCGGGTCGAGCCGAAGGACGAGGTGACCAACGTCTACACGCGGGACGAGGTGGCCGGACTGATCGAGGAGTCGCACCGGGAGGGCCTGCTCGCCGCGGACGAGCGCGACCTGCTCAACGGCGCGCTGTCGTTCGACGAGCGCACCGCGCGCAGCGTCCTGCTGCGCCCGGACGGGCTGGTCACCGTGCCGCCCACCATCACCCCCCGGGAGGTGGAGCAGCTCGCCGCCGAGACGGGGTTCACCCGGTTCCCCGTCCGCGGGGAGGGCGACGACCTCGTCGGCTACCTGCATCTCAAGGACGTCCTGGAGAACCGGGAGGACCGGCGGTCCGCACCCGTGGCCGCCAAGTGGATCCGGCCGCTGGTCCGGGTGGGGGCGGACGACAGCCTGCGCACCGCGCTGGCGACGATCCAGCGCTCCGGCTCGCACCTGGCGCGTCTGTCGGACCCGTCCGGCCACATCCTCGGTCTGGTGGCTCTGGAGGACATCCTGGAGGAGCTGGTGGGTGAGATCCGCGACGAATCGACCCGCCACCACGCCTGACGAATGACGCCTGACGTCACGCCGACGCCCCGCCCGGTTCGCCGGGCGGGGTGGGCGGGGGCGACCCTCGGAGCCGGACGTCGGCTAGCGGACGGTCTCTCCGCACAGGGCCATCGGCATCTGGACCTGGAAGGAGTCCCCGGCCTGGGACACCCGGACCATGCTGACGCAGGCCTTCGGCGCGGACTTGTCCGCGAGGTTCACCCCGCTGGGCAGCAGCCCGTCCGCGGCGTAGTCGCGCACGGCGCGCAGGCCGGCGATGTAGCCGGCCCGGGTCGGGCAGGGGCCGGCCTCGTCCAGGCCGCGCAGGAACAGGTCGGCGGTCATCCAGCCGACCAGGCCGGTGGTCTGCTCGGGCTGTTCGATCTGGGGCGCGTAGCGGGCCATCGCCTCGAGGTAGCGGCGATGCGCCGGGGTTCCCGCCTCGAACGGCACGAAGTCGACCAGGAAGAAGCTGCCGGCGAGCTCGGGCCGGGGCTTCGTCAGCAGGACCGGGTCGTAGCCGATCGGCTGCATGGCGACCTTGATCGTCGCGCCGGCCTGGCGCGCCGCGGCAAGCACGTCGGTGAAGGCCCGGACCGGCACCACTCCGGTGATCATGTCGGCGCCGACGGCCTGGACGCGGGCGGCCGCCGCGCCCAGGTCGAAGCCTGCCGGCGTCCAGTCGATCGTGTCGACGACCTCGACCGAGCCGGCGCGCAGGCTGCGGCCGAGGCGCTCGGCGATCTGCCCGGAAACCGGGATCGCCTCGGTGCGCAGGATCACCGCGCGGGTGGCACCGTGGGAACGGCCGAACACGCCGAAGACCGAGGTGCCGAGGTCGCCGCCGAGCACGTTCGAGTAGCCGAAGGTGTTCTCCCCGCCGGCGGTCAGGTCCTGGCCGATGGTCGGGACACCCCGCTCGGCCAGGTAACTGGCGGCATCGGCCGCGATGCCGCTGGTGCCGACGACCGCGAACGAGTGCGAGTGGTCCACCAGCATGCGCGCGGCGTCCAGGGCGCCGTCCGGGGTCGACTCGTCGTCGCGCCAGTCGTAGTGGACCTGCCGCCCGTGGATGCCACCGGCTGCGTTCGCCGCGCCCAGCCGGGCGTCGATGCCGGCCCGGAACGCCCGGGAGACCCCCGCCCCGGACCCGGTGTCCGGGTAGAGCGCGCCGAAGCGGACCTCCGACGGCGTCACACCCTCCTCGGCGGCGCAGCTCGGTGACGGCCTCGCCGCCGAGCTGTCGGCCGCGGAGTCCCCCACGCACCCACTGGCCAGGAGCGCGAGGGCCGCCCCCAGCGCCACCACGACGCCGGCCCGCCGGCGTGGGCCGGGTAAGCCGCGCCCGCTGGCGCCGCTGCCGCCGCGGTCCGGCGGGGCGGGGGGCGCTCCGGGGGTCATCGGCGTCTCCTGATGTCCGGGCGCCGCGGCGCGGCGCTCACAAGCCTCCTGCGGACCGGGCCCAGCCCTGCAACTTCAGGACAAAAAGGATTATTTGTACTTTAACCCTGATCAGGGGGCAAACCGGTGCGGCAACCGTACAACATCACGCGTACGGCGCACACCGTCCACCGCGCCGCGGCTCGCGGGCCCGCCGAGGTCATCCCCCCTGCCACCGGCCCCCCGGTCCCCCATCGCGGGGGATCCGGGTCACCGACGCGGACCCGAGGCCACGATCACCGCCATCGACGGGGCCCACCAGTAGCTGCAGTCCGCCGGGGGCCGCAGGCCATCCACCACCCGCACGGAGAACGTCTCGAAATGCCGCAGCAGGGAACGTTGGTGACGCCGGGAGACCGAGTCGATCTCGTTCGAGTAGTAGGTGAAGGACCCGCCGTCGGTCAGGTGAGCGGCGGCGTGCGGGAAGAAGTGCTCGGCGAAGGTGGCGTCGCGCACCACGTAGTCGTCGACCTCGCGTTCGTCCAACGGGTAGGTGTCGAACAGGATCCCGTCGAACCTGCCGAGGCCGGGCAGCACATCCTGCCAGCGGCCGACGGCGATCTCGGCCCCGGCCCGCCCCGCCGCCCACTCCCGCGCGGTCACCGCGACGTCCGGGTTCGCCTCGATGACCGTGTGACCGGAGGGGCCGTGTTCCTGGACGAATCCCGCCGAGATCCCGAGGCCGAACCCGACCTCGCACACGGTCCCGCCGGGCCGGGTGACGGCGGTGGCGAGGGTTCGCATCAGCGGCTCCTCCCAGGTCTGCATCACCTCCTGGCCGGAGACCAGCAGCGTTCCGCCGGTGACCGCCGGCACCGCCTCGTCCACGGCGACGTCGATCTTCGGACGGGTCCCCCCGGGGACCATCTGCCCGGCGACCTCGTCGAGCGCGCCGACATCGGCGGCGAACTCGTCCAGCGCCCGGCCCAGCAGCCACTGCCGCGGCTCGTCGGCCACCGGCGACAGCAGGGAGTCGGACGTCGGGGTGAGACTGACCTCGAACTTCGCCGCACGGCGGAGCACGTGACCTCCCAGATTCGACACGAGCGAACCGGCCGGGGAAATCCGGCGGAACCGGAGGCCGGCCGGATGCACGGTATATGGCGCGCGCGGGGAATCCGGCCCGTTCGGGAATGACGTTCACGGATCACTTCTCCGGCCCGGCACGCACCTGTCCGGGAACCCGTCAGGCCGTCGAACGGAGGGCGAAGGATCATGCCGTAGGATCGGTCACGGTGTGATGTGTGCAGGCGTTCGCACCGACCACCAGTRCCGGCCGCACGAGTGCCAGACCGAACGAGTACCAGGTCGCACGGGTACCAGATCGGTCATGCTCAACGGCCCCGGGCCCGGTCGTCGGCCCCGGTAATCTGAGGGCAACCGTGACGAACGCAGGAGTGGGGCCGCGTGACCGGGTATACGCCACCACCGGTGTCCGGCAACACCGCGCGACCGCTGCGTGCGGAGGACCCCGTCCAGCTCGGGGCCTACCGCGTCGTGGGCCGCCTCGGCCAGGGCGGGATGGGTGYGGTCTTCCTCGGTCAGGCGCCGGACGGCACCRCGGTCGCCATCAAGGTCATCCGGCCTGAGCTGGCGTCCCGTCCGGAGTTCCGGGCCCGGTTCGCCCGGGAGGCCGAAAGCGCGCGCCGGGTGCGACGGTTCACCACCGCGGCCGTCCTCGACGCCGACCCTGACGGCCCCCAGCCGTATCTGGTGACGGAGTTCGTCGAGGGCCCGACATTGTCGCGGCATGTCTCGGCCCGCGGGCCGATGCGCCCCGCCGATCTCGAACAGCTCGCGGTCAGCGTCGCCACCGCGCTGTCGGCGATCCACGCGGCCGGCATCGTCCACCGGGATCTCACCCCGGCGAACGTCCTGCTTTCCCCGGTCGGCCCGAAGGTGATCGATTTCGGGCTCGCCCGGGAGTACGACACCGTCAGCGACCTGTCCCGCAACGTGAAGCAGGCGATCGGCACCCCCGGGTACATGTCGCCGGAGCAGATTCTCGATCAGCCGATCACCGCCGCGGTCGACATCTTCGCCTGGGGCTCGATCATGATCTTCGCGGCGACCGGGCAGCCGCCGTTCGGGCAGGGCCGGGTGGAGGCCGTCCTCTACCGCATCGTGAACGAGCAGCCCCGGCTGGACGGCGTGACCGGCGAGCTGCGGGAACTCGTCGAGCTGGCGATGCGCAAGGAGTTCGCGACCCGTCCGACCGCCGAGGAGCTGCGCGCGGCGCTGATCGGCGGCGTGCCGATCCCCGACCGGGCAGCGGGCCCGGCAGCTGCCGACAGCGCCGAGAGCGCGGGTGACGCCGGCCCGGGACGCGGACGCCGGTGGTCGCTGGGCGGCCGCAGATCCGCGGCGGCAGCGCCCTCGTCCACCGCGGCCGGAGTCGCCGGAGTCGCCGGAGCGGCTGATGGTGGTTCGGCCGCGCCGCTCTCCCCCGCCCCGCAGGCGCACCCCGTCCCGCAGCCGCACCCGGCGCCGCCTTCACCGGTCTCCCGGGCGGGCACTCCGCCGCCCTCGGCGGCCTCCTTCCCGTCACTCCCCTCCGTCCCGCCGTCGCAGGTCCCACCGGTGTCCCGGCCGCCGGCACCACCCCATCCGGGTGCATCGCCGTACTCGCCCGCGCCCCACACCTCGTGGGCGCCCCAGCACTCGCCGGCACCCCAGCACTCGCCGGCACCGCAGCACCCGTCAGCACCGCAGCATCCGCCGGTGCCCGGGGCTCCCGCCGCCTTCGGCGGCAGTCGCGGCGGGCCGGAGCAGCCGGCTCCGGACGCCGGCACCGGCCGCCACCGGACGGGCCGAACGGTCGCCCTGGCCGGCTTCGCGGCGGCACTGGCCGCGGCCATCACCATCCCGCTGGTCACCCTCGGCGGTGACGACACCCCGTCGAGCGCCGACCGGGCGGCCGTCGCGGCCCGGCTCGCCGCCGAGGCGGCGGGCAGCCGCGCCACCGATCCAGCCCTGGCCGCGCGGCTGAGTCTCGCGGCCTACCGCATCGCGCCTGCCGGCGCCGCCCGGGATGCGCTGATCGCCTCGTTCGGCGCGAGCACGGCGGCACAGACACCAGCGGCGGGCAGCCCCGCCCGGGATGTCGCGTTCAGCCCGTCAGGCTCGGTGCTCGCCACGGCCGGGCCGGATGGTGTCCTGCGGCTCTACCGGCTGGCCGACGGCGCCGAGCCGGCGCTGCTCAGCGAGCGGCCGACCGAGGACCCGGCCATGGCCCTCGCCTTCGACCAGGACGGTGACCGGCTGGCCGTCAGCGGCACCGCGGACCCGGCGCGGCTGTGGGACGTCCGCGACCCGGCGGACCCGCGGCGGCTGGCCGTGCTGGCCGGGCTGGGCACGCCGCTCCAGGTGGCGCTGTCCGCGGACGGGACGCTGCTCGCCGCGGCGACCGGGGACGGTACGTTCGCCCTCTGGCGGCTCACCGACCCGGCGACGCCGGACCCACCGCGGCTGCAGCGCACCATGTCCGTCCGGACGGACATGGCGCTGAGCCCCGCCGGCGACCTGCTGGCGGTGGCGGGCATCGGCGGCGAGGTCCAGCTCTGGAACATCACCGACCCGGAGCGCCCGGTCCGCGCCGGGGTGGCCAGCGGTGCGGGGGGCGCGGTCAACGCGATCGCCTTCAGCGCCGACGGGAAGCGCCTGGCCACCGGCGGCGACGACCGGACCGTTCGGGTCTGGGATGTCGGCAACCCCCAGGAGAGCCGCGTCACCGCCGAGCTGACAGGGCACGACACGCCTGTCACCGCGCTCGCGTTCGGCGCCGCCGGCCAGATCGTGAGCGGTGACCAGGCCGGCGTCATCACCTACTGGAGCGACTCCGGGCCGTCCGCGATGGCACGCGTCGACGATGTCGGCAGCTCGGTCCTGGCCCTGGCGGTCGACCAGACCGGTGACCGGCTGGCGACGACCACCGAGGACGGCCAGACCACGGTGTGGTCGGTCAACCCCGACCGGCTCACCGCCGCCGCCTGCGCGGACCCGGCGGCGCGGATCAGCCAGGACGAGTGGGACGAGCGCATCCCGGAGCTTCCGTACACCGATCCCTGCCGCGTCTGACCCCTTCCCCGCCACGCCTGACCCGCTCGGCCCAGCCGGCTGCGGGCCGCGACTGCCGTCTGAAACACCCTCCCCCGCAAGCCACCGCAACGACGTCCGGCCGCCACGCCCTGGAGCTGCGTGACGGCCGGACGAGGACTGCGAGAGTCCCGGCAGGGATGACGGGCGGCGGCGCCCGCCGGGCGGTCAGGCCGTGACGGCGGGTACGCCCTGGGTCAGCTCGTCGACGCGGGCGACGTTCTCGCTGATCGTGCTGTCGGTCCGCGGGACGTAGTGCGCATCGAACGCGATGTCCTTGCCGTTCTCCATGTAGTAGCGCATGAAGGCGGCGGTGCCGGGCTCGCGCAGCGCGTCCTTGCGGGCGTAGACGAACACCGGCTTGCACAGTGGCAGGTAGAAGCCCGTTCCGGCGGTCACGGCGTTCGGCTCGACGCAACCGTCACCATTGTTGATCTCCAGGCCGCGCAGGCGCGGCCCGAACGTCTCGTAGGTCGGGAAGTCGAGGAAGCCCATCGCCAGGCGGTCGCCAGCCACGTCGTTCGCCACGCCGCTGAGGTCGGTCTCCTGATACTGGCGGGAGCGGTCGCTGGCGTCGTTCACGGTCGCGTTGAACACCTGGGCCTGCACGGTGTCGCGCGACGGCCCGACGAAGGTGATCGGCTCGTCCGGGAAGGAGGAGTCGATCTGGCTCCACCGGGTGATGCTCGAGCCGGCGTCCCAGATCTCACGGACCTGGTCGAGGGTCATGCACTGGGCCCAGGTGTTCTCCGGGTTCACCACGATCGGCAGGGTGTGGTGGGCGACCTCGAAGCCGACGATCTGGTCCGCGCACCCCGCGTCCTGCGAGAAGCTGGGATCGAACTCGAAGGACGCACCGGCGACGTCGACGTCACCCGCGCACAGCTTCGCGAAACCGTCCTCGGTGGTCGAGGCGTTGACGCTGACCGTCACGTTCGGCTGTACCTGGCGGAAGCCGGCGTAGGCGGTCTCGCTGATCGGCGCGACCTCGGCGGAACCGGCGACCAGCACCGTGTTCGGCCCCCGGGTAACCGGGGTGGGCGCAGCGCTCGCCACCGGCTGCTGCGTGACCTGCGGCGCGGCGGCGGGCAGCACGCTGCTCGGCGACTCGTCATCGTCGCCACCGGCCAGGACCAGGCCGAAGGTCGTGGCCGCGGCGACGAACACGACCGCGGCCGCCGCGGCGGCGATCGTCGTCCGTGACCAGCCCGCGAACGGGCCGCCACGGGCGGCCGACGACCGCCGCGCGGCCCTGCCCCCGGGACCCCCGGCACCCCCGGCACCCCCGGCACCGGCCGCGGCCGTGTTCCCGGGCCCTGCGCCGGTCCAGGACGCCCCGGGGGGAACCGGCCCCGACCCGGTACCGGCGCCGGTCGGGTGGCCGCCCGACGGTGCGACGACCTCCATGCCGCCGAGCACCGTGGCCATGCTCGTGTCGTAGGCGCCGGCGGACGTCGCCGCCGTGTCGCCGGACCCCCACAGGCCCCCGGAGGTGCCCGCGCCGGCAGCCTGGCCGGAGCGGTCGCCGCCGCCGATCACCGTCGCGTCGGGGTCGGATCCCTGGTGGCCGGGCACCGGCCCGGTCGACGGGTAGGACCCGGCCGGCGGGACGGACGTCACCGGCGGAAGCGAGAACGCGGGGGGCACGGAACCCATCGGCGGGACGGAGGCCAGCGGCGGCACGGAACCCGCGGGCGGGTAGGCGCCCGGCTGCGACACCGGGCCCCACGGCGGCACGGAGGAGGGCGCCGGCGCGTTGGCGGGCGGCCGGATGATCGAGGTGATGTCCTCGCCCGACGCGCGTTCGGCGAGCCCGGCGGCGATCAGCGCGGCTCCGGTGGCGATGTCGTCGTCCGAGCCGTACTGCCAGCGGCCGACGGTCGGGAACGCCGCCCGCATCTGGGCTCCGACCAGCGGCATCCGCGCGGTGCCGCCGTAGAGGATGACGGTCGACAGGTCGGCGGCGTCGGCCTGGCCGCTGCGCAGCGCCTGCCGGAACGCCCGCACCGTGTCCTCCACGACCGGGGCGACGAGCATCTCCAGGTCGGCCCGCCGCAGGGTGGCCGAGGTCCCCGTGACACCGGGAACGGCGAACGCGACCTCGACCTCGTCATCCTCGGCGAGGTACTCCTTGGCCTGCGCGCACTCGTCCCGCAGCCGGCCGAGCGCCACCACGACAGCGGTGTCGGCGAGGTCGAGCCGGTCGCGGCTGCTGCCCGCCTGGGCCAGTACCCGGTCAACCAGCAGGTCGTCGATGGCGGTGCCGCCGGCGCGGCTCAGGCCGGCCGGGGACCCGAGCTTGTCGAACCCGAAGGGGCTGAAGGACAGCACCGCCGTGTCGAGATGGCCGGCGCCGAAGTCGTAGAAGCCGACCAGGTCGACGGTCCGGGCCGACCGGCGGCTCAGCAGCAGCGTGCCGATCGCGTCCGCCGAGGCGCAGGTCGTGACGGGCGCGGAGACGTCCGACAGCTGGCTGACCGCCTCGGCGAACGCCTCGCGGCGGTGCTCGGGCCAGAAGGTCGGGTGCGCGATGACGATGTGGTCGGGCTCCTCGCCGCGGGCCGCGACGACCTGGCTGACCAGATGCCCGACGAGCCGGGCCAGCAGGCCCTCCGGGCTGTAGGCCGCGCCGCCGACCAGGATGTGGCCGGTCTCCCCGACCCGGTRCAGGAAGCCGCTCGCCGCCCGGTCCGGGTCGGCCGTGGCCCGCCGTGCGGCGGACCGGCCGACCAGCACGCCCCCCGCCGGGGGCATGTAGAGCACGGACGGCACCTCCCGCCCACCGCCCACGGCGAGCACAGCGGGCCAGCCTCCGTCGGCAACCGCGAGAACCGTCGTCGCCGACCCGACATCGATACCTAGTTGGTAGCCCACTGGATCCTCCGGCTTTCATTCGTCCGCCGTCCGCCGTGGCTGATGCGGACGGACGCCGCGTGCTCCCCCCGGTTCCCCTCGGTGCATCCGACGCCATCGGCATCCGATCGGGTCGTTCACACAACGACGAAAGATCCGGCGGCCACATCGTAGGCCTTCCGACCAGGTGCGCCGTATCCGGTAGCGGACATCCGTATCAGAAGGCGGACACCATCAGGAGTCCCGCGCCCGACCGGCCACGCGGGCTCGGTGTATGTCGTCGGGTCGGAAACGACGCCGGAGAAATGCCGCAGGCCGGCAGCGACACGATGAAGCAGAGACGCGGCGCGGAGTATCGGGTGCGGATCCGCGCTAATCAGTCCCGTTCGCGGCGATCAGGGTGCACAAACGAAAAGACCTCCGTGTCGACCAGGATCTTTTCCGTGCACCGGCGCCGGCCGGTGTCCGGGTCGACATCCGCGAATGCGCGACGCTTCGACACACCTCGATACCCACGCCCAGCTTCTCACTCCCGTCCGCGGCCGCACGGGCACGGACGGTGCCTACGCGTCGAACGCCTCGAGGATCGCGTCGGCGGCGAGGCTGGGGGTCAGCACGCCGTCGCGGACCCGGCGCTCGATGTCGGCGGTCACCGCCTGGACGCCGGGGTGGTCGCGCAGGCGGGTCAGCAGCCGGTCCTGGACCATCGCCCACGTCCAGTCGACCTGCTGGCGGCGGCGGCGGGCGGCGAGCTCACCGGAGGCGTCCAGGGTGTCCTGATGCTTGATGACCTGCGCCCACACCGTGTCCAGGCCGGTCCGCTCCGCGGMGCTGCAGGTCAGTACCGGTGTCTGCCAGTCGCGGGCGCCGCCCTGCAGGAGCCGGATCGCGCCGGCGAGCTCGCGGGCGGCCCGGCGGGCGTCCAGCTCGTGTGGCCCGTCGGCCTTGTTGACGGCGATGACGTCCGCCAGCTCCAGGACGCCCTTCTTGATGCCCTGGAGCTGGTCGCCGGTCCGGGCCAGGGTCAGGAACAGGAACGTGTCGACCATGTCGGCGACCGTGGTCTCGGACTGGCCGACCCCGACCGTCTCGACGAGGACCACGTCGTAGCCGGCCGCCTCCATGATGACCATGGCCTCACGGGTGGCCTTGGCGACACCGCCCAGCGTTCCCGCGGTCGGCGACGGGCGGATGAAGGCCGCCGGGTCGGCTGACAGATCCGCCATCCGCGTCTTGTCACCGAGGATGCTGCCGCCGGTGCGGGTGGAGGACGGGTCGACCGCGAGCACGGCCACCTGGTGGCCCTTCGCGGTGAGCGTCGTCCCGAGCGCGTCGATGAACGTCGACTTGCCCACCCCGGGCACGCCGGTGATCCCCACCCGCCGCGCCTTGCCGGCATGCGGGAGGAGGGTCACCAGCAGCTTCTGCGCGGCCTCGCGGTGGTCGGGCCGGCTCGACTCGACCAGCGTGACGGCCCGCGCGATCCACATCCTGGACGACGCGAGGACGCCGTCGGCGTACTCGGCGACGTCGACGACCCGCCGTGCCACCGCGGTCAGGAGGCCTCGACGGGCCCGGCCGCCCCAGCCGAACCAGCCCGCTCGGCCGGCTCGTCGTGGCCGAGCTGCTCGGACAGGGTCGCCAGCAGCTCGATCGCCGCGTCCGCGATGACCGTCCCCGGCGGGAAGATCGCGGCCGCGCCGGCGGCCCGCAGCGCGTCGAAGTCCTGCGGCGGGATGACCCCGCCGACGACGACGAGAATGTCGTCGCGTTCGAGCGCGGCGAGCTCCTCCTTCAGCGCCGGGACCAGCGTGAGGTGCCCGGCGGCCAGCGAGTTCACGCCGATGATCTGAACGTCCGCCTCGACGGCCTGGCGGGCCACCTCGGCGGGCGTCTGGAACAGCGGGCCGACGTCCACATCGAAGCCGATGTCGGCGAAGGCCGTGGCGATCACCTTCTGGCCGCGGTCGTGGCCGTCCTGGCCCATCTTCGCGACGAGGATGCGGGGGCGCCGGCCCTCGGCCCGTTCGAAGGCGGCGGCGGCATCGCGGGCCGCCGCGAGGTTCCCGGCCGGCCCGGCTTCGTCCCGGTACACACCGGAGATCGTACGGATCTGGCCGGAGTGGCGCCCGTAGACCTTCTCCAACGCGTCGGAGATCTCCCCGACGGTGGCCTTGGCGCGGGCGGCGTCCACGGCGAGCGCGAGCAGGTTGTGGGCCAGGTCGGCCGGCCGGCCACCACCCCGGGCCGCGTCCGCGGAGGCGGTGAGGGCGTTCAGGGCCGCCTCCACGGCGGTGCTGTCACGCTCCTCGCGCAGACGGCGCAGCTTCTCGACCTGACCCACCCGGACAGCCGAGTTGTCGACCTTGAGGACGTCGATCGCCTCGTCCGCGGCCACCCGGTACTTGTTGACGCCGACCAGCGGCTGGCGGCCGGCGTCGATGCGGGCCTGGGTGCGGGCCGCGGCCTCCTCGATGCGCATCTTGGGGATGCCGGCGTCGATCGCCTGCGCCATGCCGCCGGTGGACTCGACCTCGCTGATGTGCGCCCAGGCCTTGCGGGCCAGGTCGTAGGTCAGCCGCTCGACATAGTGGCTGCCGCCCCACGGGTCGACCACCCGGGTGGTGCCGGACTCCTGCTGCAGCAGCAGCTGGGTGTTGCGGGCGATCCGCGCGGAGAAGTCGGTGGGCAGCGCCAGCGCCTCGTCCAGGGCGTTGGTGTGCAGGGACTGGGTGTGCCCCTGGGTGGCCGCCATCGCCTCGACGCAGGTGCGTACCACGTTGTTGAAGACGTCCTGCGCGGTCAGCGACCAGCCGGAGGTCTGCGAATGGGTGCGCAGGGACGTCGAGCGCGGGTTCTTCGGCTCGAACTGGTTGACGAGGCGCGCCCACAGCAGCCGGGCGGCGCGCATCTTGGCGACTTCCATGAAGAAGTTCATGCCGATCGCCCAGAAGAACGACAGCCGCGGCGCGAAGGCGTCGATCGCGAGCCCGGCGCCCAGGCCGGCACGGATGTACTCGACGCCGTCGGCGAGGGTGTAGGCGAGCTCCAGGTCGGCGGTCGCTCCCGCCTCCTGCATGTGGTAGCCGGAGATGGAGATCGAGTTGAACTTCGGCATCCGCTGCGAGGTGTACGCGAAGATGTCCGAGATGATCTGCATCGACGGCTGCGGCGGATAGATGTAGGTGTTGCGGACCATGAATTCTTTGAGGATGTCGTTCTGGATGGTCCCGGCGAGCTGCTCCGGTGCCACTCCCTGCTCCTCGGCCGCCACGATGTAGAGCGCCAGCACCGGCAGCACGGCGCCGTTCATGGTCATCGAGACGCTCATGCGGTCCAGCGGGATGCCCTCGAACAGCTGGCGCATGTCGTAGATCGAGTCGATGGCGACGCCGGCCATGCCCACGTCACCGGTGACCCGCGGGTGGTCGCTGTCGTAGCCACGGTGCGTCGGCAGGTCGAAGGCCACCGAGAGGCCCTTCTGGCCGGCGGCCAGGTTGCGCCGGTAGAAGGCGTTCGACTCGGCGGCGGTGGAGAAGCCGGCGTACTGGCGGATCGTCCACGGCTGGGTCACGTACATCGCCGGGTAGGGACCGCGCAGGTAGGGAGCCATACCCGGGTAGGTGCCCAGGAAGTCGAGGCCGGCGGTGTCGGCCGCGGTGTAGAGCGGCTTCACCGCGATGCCCTCGGGGGTGTCCCAGGTCAGGGCGTCGACGTCCTTGCCGGTGGCCTCCTCCAGCGCGGCCCGCCAGCGGGCCTCGTCGGCGTCGGCCCCCGCGGGCGCGCCGAGGGCGATCTCGGAGAAGTCGGGGATCCCGGAGAAGTCGGAGATCGAGGACATCAGGCCACTCCCGCCTCTGCCAGTGTCGTGCGCAGCACCTCGACGGCGTTGCAGCCGGCGAAGACGTACCCGGTCACCCCGGCGGCGGCATCGGTCTCCGCCCGGGCACCGGCCTTGCCGGCCAGCCACACCCGCGCGGCCCCCGCCGCACGCAGCGCCTCGGCGACCGGGGCCGCCCATTCGGCGTACACCTTGTCCGCCGAGCACAGGCAGGCGACCTTCGCGCCGGACGCCGTGAACGCGGCGGCGACGGCTGCCGGGTCCGTGCCCGGACCCCCGGCCGGGGTCTCCAGGCCGCCCGCCTGGAACAGGTTCGCGGCGAACGTCGACCGGCCGGTGAACGCCGACACGCTGCCGATCGTCGCCAGGAAGACCACTGGACGGGCACCAGTCGCCGCGAGGTGGGCGTCGGAGCGGGCCCGCAGCTCCTCGTAGTCCTGGTCATAGGTGATCGCCGGCAGGCCACCGGCCGCCACCGGTTCCGCCGGGGCAACCGTGCGGCTGGGAAGAGACTCGGCCAGGTTCGGGAACTCGCTCACCCCGGTCAGCGGATCCCGGCGATGCGCCAGCGCGTCCGCGCGGGCCGCCCAGGTGGCGGCCAGGCGGGCCCGCAGCGACCCGTCGGCCAGCGCGGCCGCGATGCCGCCGGCCCGCTCGATCTCGGTGAAGACGGCCCAGGCCGCCGCCGCGAGCTGGTCGGTGAGCGACTCGACGTACCAGGACCCGCCGGCCGGGTCGACCACCCGGATCAGACTCGACTCCTCCTGGAGCAGCGTCTGGGTGTTGCGCGCGATCCGTCGGGAGAAGTCGTCGGCGAGCCCGAGGCGGGCGTCGAACGGCAGGACCGTCACCGCGTCCGCGCCGCCGACCCCGGCGCCGAAGCACGCCACCGTCGTGCGCAGCATGTTCACCCAGGGATCGCGGCGCGTCATCATCGCCGACGAGGTGACCGCGTGCTGGCGCTGGGCCCGCTGCTCGGGCGCCGCCCCGCAGACCTCCGCCACCCGCGCCCACAGCCGCCGCGCCGCCCGCAGCTTCGCGATCGTGAGGAACTGGTCGGCGCTCACCGCGTAGCGGAACTCCAGCTGGCCCAGCGCCTCGGCCAGCCCCAGCCCAGCCCCGGTCAGCTCACGCAGGTAGGCGACCCCGGCGGCGATCGAGGCACCGAGCTCCTCGGCGTCGCTGCCACCGGCATCGTGGTACGCGCGGGCGTCGACGACCACCGTGCGCAGCCGCGGGTACTCCGCGGCCACCCGCGGCGCCAGCGCCCGGACCGCCGTGAAGTCGGGCGCGGCCCCCGTCCGCGCCGTCAGCCCCAACGGGTCAGCGCCGAGCACTCCGCTCAGCTGGGACGCCGGGACACCCCGCTCGCCGGCCAGCGCCAGGAACGCCTCCGCGGCCGGCCCGGTGAGCGGGCCGGCGTCCAGAACGACCGGGGCCAGGTCGAGGTAGACCTCGCGCAGCACCTCGGCGAGCCCGTCCACCGGCAGGCCCGCCGGACCGAGCCGCAGCCACAGGGACGTCACGCCGTTCTCCAGGTCGGCGAGAACCGCCTGGGCCGTGGCCTTCGGATCAGGATGCGCGTGCAGGGCACGGACGTCCCAGCCGTCGGTGTTCGCGCCCTGCGGTCGCCCGCCGCGCACGAACGGGGCCAGGCCCGGCAGGCCGGCCGGGTCGAGCGCCGCGCCATCGGCCGCGTCGTAGAGCGGGCGGATGCTGATTCCCTCGTAGGTCGAGGTCGCGATCAGGTCCTCGGCCTCGCCCGGGCCGGTGCCCTCACCCGCGATCCCGGATTTACGCAGCACGCCGAGGACGAGGCGGCGCCACTCGTCCCTCGTCACGTCCGGAAAATCGGCGGCCAACTCCAGCTCCACCGGTGGAACGGTCATGGGACGGAATCGTAGGGGCCCGTGGCCCCACGAGCCCGGAATGTTCTTCCCGTCACAACCCGTCGGGCCCGGTCAGAAGCCTGCCGGGCGGCCACTGACGCACCGCGGCGGACGCCAGCCGTCGGCGCCCAGCCACGCACGAGCAGCACCGGTGGGACGACGACGCCCGGAACGACGACAGCACGACCCGCCGCACCGAGGCAGGAAGAAGCAGGTCACCCGGGCGCCCAGGGCGCCGCGCCGCACGCGGGCGTCACCAGCCAGCGTCCCGGCGAGCGCCCAGAAAGCCTGTGCGGTCACCAGGAACACCACGACACCGGATCGCGTCCACACCGGACGACAGCAGTGCCCTGAGCCCGCTCGCCCGCCTGTCCTTCCGAGGTGACATTCCGCCTATCCGGGGTGGCGATCGGCGCGATGGACAGCCAGCTCCAGGTCGATGAAGGCCGAGATCATCGCACGGTAGATGCGGTCGACGACCTCCGGGGAGGCACCTGCCTCCTTCGCCAGACCGCGGACACGCTGGACGACCTGTTCCACACGGTCGGGCGCCCGGACCGCCGCGGTGTCCGACTTGAGCCGGCCGGCCGCCCGGACCAGATCCTCCCGCGCGGCGAGCAGCTGGACGATCTGTTGGTCAAGGAGGTCTATACGCGAGCGGATGTCACGGAGCACGTTGCCAGCATCGGTCACCGTGACATTAACACCCACGGGCGCCTTTCAGGTCACGAGCGGCGACCACGCCTCCCTGGTCGCGTAGCGCGTTGCCGGTCCTGCGGCGGACGACGTCGACGGCGTGTCCGCTGTCGGCGGCCCCGTCTTCGGCCGGCGGTGGCCCGCGCGATTCCCGCCGGGTCAGCCGCGAATCAGCAGCACCGCGGCGACGACGACACCCAGTACGACCACGGCCGTGCGCAGGACCGCCGCGGGCAGCAGCCGCGCCACCCGTGCCCCGAGCACCCCGCCGCAGGCCGAGGTCACCAGCAGGATCCCGGCGAACGCCCAGGCCACCTGCGCCGTCACCAGGAACACCACGACCCCGACCGCGTTCACGCCGAACGAGAGCAGGGTCTTGAGCGCGTTCGTCCGCTGCAGCTCGTCGACGAGCAGGATGCCGAGGACACCGAGCAGCAGCACCCCGAGCCCGGCGCCGAAGTAGGACCCGTACGCCCCGGCGACGAACACGCCGATCCTCGTCGGCCAGGTGATGCCGGAGCCCGCGGCCGCCGCGATGGGAGGGTCAGCCGCCCCGGTGGCCGCTGCCGCCGGTGCCGCCGACGCTGGCGTGCCGCTCAGTGCCGCGGCGGGAGGGCGGGCGGCGGTCGGCGCCACCGCGGCGGCCCGGCGGCGCGCGACCAGCGCGGCCAGCCTGGACTGCACGGCCAGCAGCAGGCAGGCGGCCAGGACGAGGAACGGTGCGGCGGTCTTGAAACCGTCGGACGGCGTCTGCAGCAGGATGACGGCACCCACCAGGCCGCCCAGCAACGCGGCCGGGCCCAGCGCCTTCAACCGGTAGGCCTGCCCGCGCAGCTCGTTGCGGTAGCCGAGCGCGCCGCCGGCGTAGCCGGTGACGAGACCGACCGAGGAGGTGATGTTGGCGGTCAGCGCCGGCATTCCGGTGGCCAGCAACGCCGGGAAGGCGATCAGGGTGCCTCCGCCGGCGATGGCGTTCACGGCACCGGCGAGCAGCCCACCCCCCGCGACGAGGGCCGCGTCGGCTGGTCCCACGGGTACTCCGTCCGGTCGTGGCGGGCCGCTGTGGGCCCGCCACGCGCCGGACCCGCCGCGGCGCAGCCACGCGTCGGTGACCGCCGGCCTCACCCTGGTCCGATGGCTCCGCTTCTGCCAGGGATTGCGGCCCAGTTCACGGACCCACCGGCCCGGAAGACCCAGGCGGTCACCGAGACCACCAGCGACCTGGCACTGGGTCAGAGATCGAACTCCTCCGGGTTGATCCCCACGGCGAAGCACGCCTCGCGGACGATCGCCTGCTCGGTCTTGTCGAAGTTGCCGTCGGCGCCGCCGATGACGATCCCGATCTGGATCACCGCGCGCGCCTCGGTCGGCTTCTTCTTGACCTTGCCGATCTCCTGCAGGACGGACACCTTGCCGAAGTCGAAGTCGGCCTGCAGCTTGCCGAGGTAGTCGTTGAACCGGCGCTGAAGATCGTCCGCGGCGAAGTTGGACAGGACGTCGTTGCTGACGATCAACGAGGCGACCCGCTGGCGCTCGGCCGGGTCGATGGTGCCGTCCGCGGCGGCGACGAGCGCGCACATCGCCATGCTCGCGTCCCGGAACGCGCCGCTCTTGAGGTCGTTCTTCTTCGCGTTGAGCTGGCCCTGCATGCTCTGCGCGGACTGCCGTAGCTGGTTCCAGATCGGCACCTGTGCTCCTTTGCCGGTGGCGTGTCCGGTGTCGGTGGAGACCCAGCGGTCTCCGGTACGGATCAGGTCAGGGCCGGGCCCCGCCCGAGCCAGGTCAAGCGTCCCACGAGGTCAACGGACGACAACCGGGCATCGCTCCCCCGCCGTGATCATCCCGCACCGTTCAGGCGGTCGATCGCCAGCGAGGCGTTGCCGATGTTCACGAAGTCGACGGCGATGAACGTCGGGCGCCGGCCCTGCGCGGACTCGCAGGCCCGCGCACGGCCGAGGATGCTTTCGGCGCTGTTCGCGACCAGCGCCGCCTGGCGGCTCGGCGCCGCGTCTGTCACCCAGTGGTTGAGCAGGAGCAGCGGGGCGCCCGCGGGGCCGCGTTCCCGGGCGCAGCCGGTGAGCTTGTCTGTCGTGTCGATGGAGAACGGTGTGTCGGAGGCGTAGCGGTAGAAGCTGCGCAGGAAGGTCCCGGGCAGATCCTGGCTCTCGGTGAAGACGACCAGCCGCCGCCCGCTCTCGATCATCTCCCGCAGGCGGGGCCACCGGTCCCCCTCGGCGGGCGGCGTGACGACCAGGGGTGACAGGCCGGCCTGCGCCACCGCGCCGGCGATCTCCGGCGCGGGCACCTGATCCTGGATGAGGAGGGTGACCACCTCGGTCGGGTTGCGGGCCATCCACTCCCCGACCCGGGCGAGCTCGGCGGAGAGCTCCAGGGCGCCGAGCTGGCACAGGTTGTGACACAGCCACAGCCCGGGCCGCGACGACCGCGCGTTGCGGGTCAGCGGCTCGATCGCGGACCGGGTCGACGGCGGCAGGGTCGCGAGGACCGCGTCGACCTGCTCCGGTGTCGTCCAGTGGTGGACGTCGATCAGCAGCCCGCGCACGCCGAGATCAAGCTGGTGCACCAGCGACGGGTCCTGGGTCGGGCCGAGGAAGCGGTCCTCGCTGGTCGCCATGGCGTTGTGGGCGGCGAGGTTGGTCACCTCGTCGTAGCGCCGGTCACACAGCGCCGTCTGGCTGTTGCACAGGTCGCGCGCGTTGGCCGCGGCGCCCGGGAACGCGAGCCAGGTCAGCGCGGTCATCACCGGCACGGTCACCGCGAGGCCGGCGACCAGCCGACGCCGGCGGCCCGCCTGGCTCCACGCCCGCGACACCCGCAGCAGGAACGCGGCGCCGAGGACCACCCCGCCGACGGCCAGCGTCCAGCCGACGATGCGCAGGTAGTCGGCCTCGATGTCGCCGTAGGCGTGCCGGGAGAAGTCCGCGAGGACGGCGCCGGCGCCCGGCGGCAGCGGGCCGCCCGGCTTCTCCAGCGCCAGCAGCGGATTCGGCAGCGCGATCCGTAGGGCGAGCCCGAGCAGGGCCGCCCCGACGCCGGCGGTGAGCACGGCGCCCGCCACCGCGCGGATCCGCGAGCGCCCGCGCGCGCCCGCGACCATGACGATGCCCGCCCCGATCATCCCGACCAGCGCGAGCAGGGCCACCGTCAGCCCGTCGAGCGCCGCCGCCACGTCGTGCAGCCGGGACACGGTGCTGATCGCGGGTTCGTCGCGCAGGTCGGAAAGCCGCAGCCCCAGGTCAAGCACGGCGCCGTCGGCGAGGTGCGTCTGGAGCTGGCTGATCGCCTGCTCGTCGCCCTGGAACAGCAGCGGTCCGATCAGCGCCAGTGCGCCGGCGATGTTCCCGGACCGCAGGTCCGCACGCAGCGGGCCGGCCACCTCCTCGCGCTCGGCGGGCGGCAACCGGCCGAGGACTGCGTCGATCACCCGGTCGGTGTCCTGCGCCGACAGCTCCATCGTGGGCAGGTCCGCAGGGGGGCGGCCCGCCATGATCTCGTCGATGGCGGTCAGCACGGCGCGGGTGAACTCGGTCACGGACTCGACCTGGTAACTGGTTCCCGACCCGAGCTCGCCGGCGATGTACCGGTTGGCGAGACCGGAGATGTTGCCGAAGATCGGGGTCAGGTCGACGCTGAACGCCAGGTCGTCCTCACGCGCGGCCAGGTAGTCGACGACCCGCCGGATCTGTTCGTTGGTCATCTCCTCCACCGTCGACGGCGGGAGGACCGTCCGCAGGTTCGCGGTGACGAGCGTCGAGTCGATCGGCAGGCCGGAGAGCAGCCCGTCCACCGCCGGGTCGGGCAGGACCTCGGTGTAGAGGCGGTCGTAGGCGTCCGCCCGGCTCAGCGCCTGGGAGTAGAAGTCGGCGCTCAGCACCGTGGTGCGGGCAGTGGTCAGCACGACCACCGGTAGCCACACCAGGGCGAGCAGCACGGCGAGGGCCCACTGCGCGACCCGGAGCCGCTTTCCGCCCGTCGGCGGCTCGCCACCCGCGGCACGCGGGCGGCCCGGGCCCCCGCCTCGCCGCGGCCGGCCCTGCGCGCTCTGCCCGCGGCCACCGCCACCGGCACCGGGCCCGGCCTGTCGGCGTGGTTCGGGAACCGCGGCCACCCCGGAGCCAGGCTCGGCCGCGGGGCCGGGCGTCTCCGTCGAGAAGCCCCCGGCGGCGGGACCAGGCGGCGTGGAGCGGCGCAGGAGACGCCCACGGAGCCCAGAAGCCATCGGTCATCCCCGACCTGTCACCGTGTCCGTCACTGACGGCTCCAACTTATCCCGCATCTCCCGGTCCGAGATCACCTGACCGGTTTCGGGGCACGGGAAGGCCACCTCAGGGACGGCTGGCCCGTACCTCCGGGTGCGCCACGGCGGCGAGCACCTCCTCGATACGGGCAAAGACCTCGTCCGGTGACCCGGAGCCGTCGACGCTGCGCAGCAGGCCCTGGTCCGCGTAGTGGCTGCGCAGCGGGGCCGTCTCCGCGGCGAAGACCTTCAGCCGCCGGCGCGCTGTCTGCTCGGTGTCGTCCCGCCGCCCCTCGGAGACGGCACGCCGGCTGATCCGCTTGAGCACCTCGTCCTCGCCGACCACGAGGTCGACCACGAGGTCGAGCGGGCCGCAGGAGGCGTCGAGCATCCGGTCCAGCGCCTCGGCCTGGGGCAGCGTCCGCGGGAAGCCGTCGAGCAGGAAGCCCACCTCGCAGTCGACGCCGGTGGTGAGACGCTCCGCGACGATGTCCAGCACGATCTCGTCAGGGACCAGCTCGCCGGCCCGGACGTAGTGCTCGGCCCGGCGGCCCAGCGCCGTACCGGCGGAGATCTGCTGGTCGAAGAGCTGACCTGTCGAGATCGCCGGGACGCCGTGCCGCGCGCTGATGCGGGTGGCCTGGGTTCCCTTGCCTGCGCCGGGCGGGCCGAGCAGCACGAGCCTCATGRCCAGCACGTTACCGGCAGTTGAGCACGCGGTAGCCGCACGGGAGGAGACCGTCGCCCCCGGACCGGATCCGAGGCGCTCCGACACACCCTGCTCATCCGGGCGTGAGCACGGCATATCGGCCGGTCCGCCCCGGCCGGGACCCGGCCGGGGATCACCCCGCGGGGGCAGTGGGGACGCCCGGACAGGTGGAGCCAGGTGGCAGGGCCGTCTGGGCCGGGCCGACCGGCGGTGGCTCGGGGACGGCGGTGGCTCAGGGACGGCGGGTGGGCAGAATCGGCGCGGGCAGGTCGGTCGACCCGGTCAGGTAGCGGTCGACAGCCGACGCCGCCGACCGTCCCTCGGCGATCGCCCAGACGATCAGCGACTGGCCACGGCCCATGTCCCCGGCGACGAACACGCCGGGGACAGAGGTCGACCAGCCGAGGTCGCGGGCCACGTTGCCGCGCGCGTCCAGCTCGACGCCGAGCTGCTCCAGCAGCCCGGCCCGGTCCGGCCCGACGAAGCCCATCGCCAGCAGTACCAGGTCGCACGGCAGCTCGATGTCGGTGCCCTCGACCTTCTGGAAGCGGCCGTCGACCATCTCGACCTCGTGCATGAGCAGCGCCCGCACATTGCCCTCGTCGTCACCGAGGAACCGCTCGGTGGACACGGCGAAGACCCGCTCGCCGCCCTCCTCGTGCGCGCTGGAGACCCGGTAGATGATCGGGAACGATGGCCACGGGTTCGCCGGCGGCCGGCTGGCCGGCGGCCGGGGCATGATCTCGAGCTGGTGGACGGAGGCGGCGCCCTGGCGCAGCGAGGTTCCCAGGCAGTCCGCCCCGGTGTCACCGCCGCCGATGATCACGASCCGCTTGCCGGCGGCGGAGATGGTCGTCTCGGCCAGGTCCCCCTGCTGGACCCGGTTCGCGGGGACCAGGAACTCCATCGCGAGGTGGATGCCCCTGAACTCGCGCCCGGGCACGGGCAGGTCACGGCCGACCGTCGACCCGCCGGCGAGGACCACCGCGTCGTAGGAGGAGCGCAGCTCGTCCGCGGTGATGTCGACACCGACGTTGCAGGATGTGACGAACGAGGTGCCCTCGGCCTCCATCTGGGCGAGCCGGGTGTCGAGGACCCGCTTCTCCATCTTGAACTCGGGGATGCCGTAGCGGAGCAGCCCGCCGACCCGGTCCGCGCGCTCGTAGACGACCACCTCGTGGCCGGCGCGGGTGAGCTGCTGGGCGGCGGCCAGGCCGGCCGGCCCGGAGCCGACCACCGCGACCCGCCGGCCGGTCCGCGCGGACGGCGGGATCGGTACCACCGTCCCGTCCGCGAGGGCGCGGTCGATGATGGTGACCTCGATCTGCTTGATCGTCACCGGGTCGTCGCCGATCCCCAGCACGCAGGCCGCCTCGCAGGGGGCCGGGCACAGCCGCCCGGTGAACTCCGGGAAGTTGTTCGTCGCGTGCAGCCGCTCGATGGCGTCGGTCCAGTCCGACCGCCGGGCGAGGTCGTTCCACTCGGGGATGATGTTCCCGAGCGGGCAGCCCTGGTGGCAGAACGGGATGCCGCAGTCCATGCACCGGCCCGCCTGGTCACGCAACGCCGGCTCCGGGAACGGCTCGTACACCTCGCGCCAGTCGGTGATGCGCACGTCCACCGGCCGGCGGGTGGGCAGTTCCCGGCGGTGCTTGAGAAAGCCAGTCGGGTCAGCCATGCCGCTCCTGTCGGTTCCATGGGTCGGTCGTGTCGATGGTGCCCTGGTCCGGCGGGGCCAGCCGTCAGATCCGGGCCGAGGCCATGATCTCCTCGTCGACCGAGAGGCCCTGTTCCTCGGCCCGCCGCTTCGCCGCGAGCACCCGCTTGTAGTCCCGCGGCATGACCTTGACGAAGTGGTCCTGCTCGGTCGCCCACTTCGCGATCAGGCGCGCCGCGACCGCGGACCCGGTCTCCCGGTAGTGCTTCTCCACGATGCCGCGCAGCGCGGCGAGGTCGTCCTCGGTGAGCGGGTCGACGTCCACCATCTCGGTGTTGATCCGCTGCCGCACCGGCTTGTACAGGTAGGCCACGCCGCCGCTCATGCCGGCGGCGAAGTTGCGCCCGATCGACCCGAGGACGACCACGACCCCGCCGGTCATGTACTCGCACCCGTGGTCACCGACGCCCTCGACGACGGCGACGGCGCCGGAGTTGCGCACGCAGAAGCGCTCCCCGACGATCCCGCGGAAGTAGGCCTCACCGGCGGTCGCGCCGTAGAGCAGCACGTTGCCGGCGACGGTGTTCTCCTCCGCCCGCAGCGGCGACTCCTTCGGCGGGAAGACGATGATCCGCCCACCGGACAGCCCCTTGCCGGCGTAGTCGTTGACGTCACCCTCCAGGGTGAGGGTCATCCCGCGCGGGACGAACGCGCCGAAGCTCTGCCCCGCCGACCCCGTGAAGCGCAGCGAGATCGTGTCGTCGGGCAGACCGGCCGCGCCGTACCTCTTCGTGACCTCGTAGCCCAGCATCGTGCCGACCGTCCGGTTGACGTTGCGGATCGGCATCTCCAGCCAGACCGGCCGGCCGTCCTCGATCGCGCTCTCGCAGAGCTGGATCAGCGAGTTGTCCAGGGCCTTGTCCAGCCCGTGGTCCTGGCTGGCGGTGCAGTGCAGCGCCCCGCCGAACGGCCGCTCCGGGATGTGCAGCAGCGGCGTGATGTCGAGCCCGGACGCCTTCCAGTGGTCGATGGCCGCACGGGCGTCGAGCAGGTCGACCCGCCCGACGGCCTCGGCGATGCTGCGCAGCCCCAGGGCGGCCAGGTACTCGCGCACCTCCTCGGCGATGAAGGTGAAGAACGCCTCGACGAACTCGGGGCGCCCGGTGAACCGCGCCCGCAGCTCCGGGTTCTGCGTCGCCACGCCGACCGGACAGGTGTCGAGGTGACAGACCCGCATCATCACGCAGCCGGCGACGACCAGCGGCGCGGTGGCGAAACCGAACTCCTCGGCGCCCAGCAGGGCACCGATCAGTACGTCCCGCCCGGTCTTCATCTGGCCGTCGACCTGCACGACGATGCGGTCCCGCAGGCCGTTGAGCAGCAGCGTCTGCTGGGTCTCGGCCAGCCCCAGCTCCCAGGGGGCGCCGGCGTGCTTGAGCGAGGTCAGCGGGGAGGCGCCGGTGCCGCCGTCATGCCCGGAGATCAGCACGACGTCCGCGTGGGCCTTCGAGACGCCCGCCGCGACCGTGCCGACCCCGACCTCGGCGACCAGCTTGACGTGCACCCGCGCCTTCGGGTTGGCGTTCTTCAGGTCGTGGATGAGCTGCGCGAGGTCCTCGATCGAGTAGATGTCGTGGTGCGGCGGCGGGGAGATCAGGCCGACGCCCGGGGTGGAGTGGCGGGTCTTCGCGATCCACGGGTAGACCTTGTGCCCGGGGAGCTGACCGCCCTCCCCCGGCTTCGCGCCCTGCGCCATCTTGATCTGGATGTCGTCGGCGTTCGCCAGGTACTCGCTGGTCACCCCGAACCGCCCGCTGGCGACCTGCTTGACCGCGGAACGACGCAGGTCACCGTTCTCGTCGGGGGTGAAGCGGCGGGCGTCCTCGCCGCCCTCGCCCGTGTTCGACTTGCCGCCCAGGCGGTTCATCGCGATCGCCAGCGTCTCGTGCGCCTCGGCGCTGATCGAGCCGTACGACATGGCGCCGGTGGCGAACCGCTTCACGATCTCCGACGCCGGCTCGACCTGGTCGATCGGGATCGGGCCGCGCCCGGTCTCGCGCAGCTCGAACAGCCCGCGCAGGGTCGCGTTCTGCCGAGCCAGGTCGTCGATCGTGCCGGTGTACTCGCGGAACAGGTCGTACTGGCGGCTGCGGGTGGCGTGCTGGAGCAGGAAGACCGTCTCCGGGTTGAACAGGTGCAGTTCACCCTCACGCCGCCACTGGTACTCGCCGCCGACCTCCAGGTTGCGGTGCGCGAGCTCGGACGGGACCGCCGGGTAGGCGCGCCGGTGCCGGGCCGCGACCTCCTCGGCGATGATGTCGATGCCGACGCCGTCCAGCCGGGTCGGGGTGCCGGCGAAGTACTGGTCGACCAGCTCCTGGGACAGCCCGATGGCCTCGAAGACCTGGGCGCCGGTGTAGCTCGCCACGGTCGAGATGCCCATCTTGGACATCACCTTGAGCAGGCCCTTGCCCAGAGCCTTGATCATGTTCTTCTCGGCCTGCTCACGCTCGATGCCGCTGAGCTCGCCGCAGGCCAGCAGGTCGTCGATCGACTCGAAGGCCAGGTACGGGTTCACCGCCGCGGCGCCGTACCCGGTGAGCAGCGCGATGTGATGCACCTCGCGGGCGTCGCCGCACTCGACGATGAGGCCGACCTTGGTCCGGGTCTTCTCCCGGATCAGGTGGTGGTGCACCGCCGCGGTCAGCAGCAGCGACGGGATCGGCGCCTTGTGCTCGTCGGAGTCACGGTCGGACAGGACCACGATGCGGGCACCGTCGGCGATCGCCTCGCTGACCCCGGCGCAGATCTCCGCCAGTCGCGCGGCCAGCGCGGCCCCGCCACCCGTGACGTCGTAGAGACCACGTACGGTCACCGACGCGAAGCCGGGCATGTCACCGTCGTCGTTGATACCGACGATGCGCGCGAGCTGGGTGTTGCTGATCACCGGGAACGGCAGGTGGACCATGCGCGCCGACGCGGGCGACGGCGCGAGCAGGTTCCCCTCCGGGCCGAGGGTGCGCGCCAGGCTGGTGACCAGCTCCTCCCGGATCGCGTCGAGGGGCGGGTTGGTCACCTGGGCGAACAGCTGGGTGAAGTAGTCGAACAGCAGCCGCGGCCGGTTGGAGAGCACGGCGACCGGCGTGTCGGTGCCCATCGAGCCGATCGGCTCGGCGCCGACACGCGCCATCGGGCTGATGATGATCCGCAGCTCCTCCTCGGTGTACCCGAAGACCTGCTGGCGGCGCATGACAGACGAGTGCCCGTAAAGGACGTGCTCCCGCTCGGGCAGATCGTCCAGCGAGATGACGCCGGCGTGCAGCCACTCCTCGTACGGCGCGGCGTGGGCCAGCTCCGACTTGATCTCGTCGTCGCTGACGATCCGGCCCTTGCCGGTGTCGACGAGGAACATCCGGCCCGGCTGCAGGCGACCCTTGCGCACCACTCGGTGCGGCGGGATGTCCAGCACGCCGACCTCGGAGGCCATCACGACCAGCCCGTCGTCGGTCACCCAGTACCGGGACGGGCGCAGGCCGTTGCGGTCCAGCACCGCGCCGATGACCGTACCGTCGGTGAACGCGATGGACGCCGGGCCGTCCCACGGCTCCATGAGCGCGGAGTGGAACCGGTAGAAGGCCCGGCGGGCCGGGTCCATCTCCTCGTGGTTCTCCCAGGCCTCCGGGATCATCATCAGCACGGCGTGCGGCAGCGACCGCCCGCCCAGATGCAGGAGCTCCAGGACCTCGTCGAAGCTGGCCGAGTCGCTGGCGCCGTCCGCGCAGATCGGGAACAGCCGGGACAGGTCACCGGGGATGAGGTCGCTGGCCAGCAGCGCCTCGCGCGCCCGCATCCAGTTCCGGTTGCCGCGCACCGTGTTGATCTCACCGTTGTGGGCGATCAGCCGGTACGGGTGGGCCAGCGGCCAGCTCGGGAACGTGTTGGTGGAGAACCGGCTGTGTACGAGCGCGATGGCGCTGGCGAACCGCGGGTCGTCCAGGTCCGGGAAGTAGGCGGACAGCTGGTGGGTGGTCAGCATGCCCTTGTAGACGATGGTGCGGGACGACAGTGAGGGCATGTACACGCCGATCTCACGGCGCACCCGCTTGCGCACGCAGAACGCGCGGCGTTCCAGATCCATCACGTCGAAGTCGGCGCCGCTGCCGGTCGCGGCCTCGCCCGCCGCACCGGCACCCGCGGCGGCCTCGGCCGCCGCGGCACCGACCGGGACGCCGGGCCGGGTGAGGAAGATCTGCCGCATCCACGGCTCCACCTCGCGGGCGGCGTGGCCGACCAGGTGCCCGACGGTCGGGACGTCGCGCCACCCGAGAAGGCGCAGGCCCTCCTGGCGAACGATGCGGCTGATCGTCCGGACCGCGTCGTCGCGCTCGCCCGCCACCTGCGGGAGGAACACGGTGCCGACGGCGTACCGCCCGGGTGCGGGCAGCGCGAACTCCACGACGTCGCGGAAGAACCCGTCCGGGACCTGGACGAGAATTCCCGCGCCGTCACCGGTGTCGGGGTCGCTGCCGGACGCACCACGATGATCAAGATTGCGCAGTACCGTCAGCCCCTGATCGACCAGCTCATGACTGCGCCGGCCGTGCACATCGACAACGAAGCCGACGCCACAGGCGTCGTGTTCGAACGTGGGGTCGTACAGACCTTGCGCAGTCGACATCCGGAGGTGTCCTGTCCATCTTCAGGGGCCGATGGGGGCGGACGACGCTGTCCGGAGGGCGGCGCGACTTCATGACGGGCTGGTCGTCAGCTCCGCGCCTCTCTCGAGTGTGCCATGTGTGCGCCCCATCCGCCGTGATCGCTCATGTCCGCCAGGTCACAGGGATATTTCGACAGATTTCCTGGACGATCAACGAACCTCCGGTAGAAGGCCCGTCAGGCGAAACATGTCACAGGAACGCAACATTCTCGTCACCGAGAGCACCATCTGGGGGCAGAGCATCCCGAAGCGGTCGGGCAGCGTGAGGATATCCTGCCCATCCGCAGTGTGCGGATCCAGTTTGCCGTGGATCCGCCCCCAGCCCGCCCGATCTTCGCTGCGGACGTCCGACTGAGGCCCGGGGCCTAACGCCCGTCCTGCGCCGCCGGGCCGGCCGGCTCGGCAGCCCGGTCGCCGGGCCGCTCCCCGTCACTCGGGGCGGTGGCGCCGCCAGCACCCGTGTCCGCGACCGCGGTCGCACCGGACCCACCCGCCGGCGAGCCGGTCACGACCGAGGTCGCGGTGGACGCCGGAGCGGCGGCTGTCGGGCCCCCGGTCGGCGGCGTGATGGTCTTCGGCGTGGTCCCCGGTGCGGGGTCGGCGGCGGCGCCCGGCGCGGTCTCCGCACCGGCGGCGTCGACGGGGTCCTCGGTGGAACCCGTGGAGCCGGTGGAACCCGTGGAACCGGTGGAGCCCGTGGAACCGGTGTCGGAACCGGAACCGTCGGTGTCGCCCGCCTGCTGCCCGCCGGTGCGCCTGGCGCCTCCCGCCGAGGCCGGGGGCGTCCAGCCGACGTCCGGGTCGATCGGACGGCGGATCAGGGCGAGTGCCAGCAACGCGAGCAGGAAGACCACGATCGAGACCCAGATGTTCACCCGGAGCCCGAGGACCTTCTCGGCGGTGTCGATCCGCAGCGCCTCGATCCACAACCGGCCGGTCGTGTACAGCGCCACGTACAGGAAGAACAGCCGCCCGCGGCCCAGCCGCCACCGGCGGTCGACCAGCAGCAGCAGCCCGGCGACGGCCAGGTTCCACAGCGACTCGTAGAGGAAGGTCGGGTGGTAGGTCTCGACCCCCGGGATCATCTGGTGGGCCGGGTCGATGCGGACCGCCCAGGGCAGGTCCGTCGCCCGGCCGTACAGCTCCTGGTTGAACCAGTTACCCCACCGGCCGATCGCCTGGGCGAGGGCCAGCCCGGGGGCCATCGCGTCCGCGAACAGGCCGAACGGGACGTTCATGCGCCGGCAGGCGAGCCACGCACCGAGCGCGCCACCGGCGACGGCCCCCCAGATCGCCAGACCGCCGTTCCAGACCTCGAAGACGGCGAGGGGGTCGCCGTCCTCGCCGAAGTAGGCGTCGGGGCTGCTGATGACGTGGTAGATCCGCGCGCCGACAATGCCGAACGGGACCGCCCAGTACGCGACCTCGCTGGCGACCACGGGATCCACTCCGCGGGCCCGCAGCCGCCGGGCGGTCACGACGACCGCCACGATGATCCCGACGACGATCATCAGGGCATAGGCGCGCAACGGGACGGGTCCCAGATGCACGACCCCTCGGGATGGGCTGGGGATAGCTGCGAGCACCACGAGCGTCAGGCTATCCCCGTCCCTGCCGGCGCCTGTCAGGCGGATGCCGCGCGCACGCCGGCGGCGAGCTCGGCCGCGAGCCGGGCGACTGCCTCGACACCATCCCCGCCGCCTTCACCGTCACCGGTGGCGAGGGCGCGGACGAGCGCGGAGCCCACGATCACACCGTCGGCGAAGCCGGCGACCTCCGCGGCCTGCGCCCCGGTACTCACGCCCAGGCCGACAGCCACCGGCAGGGTCGTCACCTCGCGTACCCGGGTGACGAGGTCACCGGCCCGGGCCCCGACCGCCGCCCGGGCACCGGTGACGCCCATCGTCGACGCCGCGTAGACAAAGCCGCGGCTGTGCGACGTGACCAGGCGCAGTCGCTGCGGAGTCGAGCTCGGCGCGACCAGAAAGACGGGGTCGATCGCCTGGGTGGCGCAGGCCGCGAGCCAGGAGTCGGCTTCCTCCGGCGGCAGGTCGGGCGTGATCGCCCCGGCCCCTCCGGCCGACGCCAGGTCGGCGGCGAACGCCTCCAGGCCATACCTCTCCACCGGGTTCCAGTAGGTCATGACCAGGGTGGGGGCGCCCGTGTCGGCGACCGCCTCGACCGTGCGCAGCACGTCCCGGGTGGTGACGCCGCCGCGCAGCGCCACGTCCGCGGCGTCCTGGATGACCGGGCCGTCCATGGTCGGGTCCGAGTAGGGCAGGCCGACCTCGACGACGTCCACGCCTGCCGCGACCATCGCCCGCATCGCGGCGATGCCCCGCTCCACGGTCGGGAACCCGGCGGGGAGGTAGCCCACCAGGACAGCCCGCCCCTGCGCCCGTGCCGCCGCGAAGACCTCGTCCAGCGGGCTGCGCCCGGCCCTGGCCGCCTCCCGCCCGGCCGGGACCGGCCGGGCCGCCGCTGCCGGGCCGCCGGCAGGCTGCCCCTGGGCCGGCTGGTCGTGTGCCAACTGACTGCGCACCGTGGGTCCGTTCCTCGTCGTGATGATCAGGCGGGGGATGATCGGGCGGAGATGGGGGCACCGGGTCGGGGCCCCACCCGGCTACCCGGCGTCCGGGTCCAGCAGGTCGAACCAGCGGGCGGCGGTGTCGACGTCCTTGTCGCCGCGGCCCGAGCAGTTGACCAGGACGACGCCGTCGGGGCCGAGCTCGCGGGCCACCTCGAACGCGCCGGCGAAGGCGTGGGCGCTCTCGATCGCGACGAGGATGCCCTCCGTACGCGCCACCAGCGCCAGCGCCTCCATCGCGGCCGCGTCGTCGACCACCCGGTAGCTGGCGCGGCCGGTCTCGTGCAGCAGCGCGTGCTCGGGGCCGATGCCGGGGTAGTCGAGCCCGGCCGAGATCGAGTGCGAGACCTGGGTCTGCCCGTCGGCGTCCTGCAGCAGGAAGGTCCGCATGCCGTGCAGCACTCCGGGCGCCCCGCCGGCGATCGCGGCCGCGTGGCGGCCGCTGGCCACTCCGTCGCCACCGGCCTCGCAGCCGATCAGTGCCACCTCGGCGTCCGGGATGAAGCGGTGGAAGACGCCCATGGCGTTGGACCCGCCGCCGACGCAGGCGACCACCGCGTCAGGGAGCCGGCCGAGCAGGTCGAGGGTCTGCTGGCGGGCCTCGACGCCGATGACGCGCTGGAAGTCCCGCACCATCATCGGGAAGGGGTGGGGCCCCATGACCGACCCGATGCAGTAGTGGGTCGAGTCGACCGTGGCCACCCAGTCGCGCATGGCCTCGTTGATGGCGTCCTTCAGGGTGCGGCTGCCCGACGCGACGGCGACGACCTCCGCGCCGAGCAGGCGCATCCGGGCCACGTTGAGGGCCTGCCGGCGGGTGTCCTCCTCGCCCATGTAGACGACGCACTCCAGCCCCAGCAGGGCGCAGGCGGTCGCCGTGGCCACCCCGTGCTGGCCGGCGCCCGTCTCGGCGATGACGCGTGTCTTGCCCATCCGGCGGGTGAGCAGGCACTGGCCGAGCACATTGTTGATCTTGTGTGAGCCGGTGTGCGCGAGGTCCTCCCGCTTGAGCAGGATGCGCGCGCCACCGATCCGCTCGGTCAGCCGGTCCGCCGAGGTCAGCGGGGTCGGCCGACCGGCGTAGGACGCCAGCAGGCCGTCCAGCTCGGCGGTGAACACCGGGTCGAACCGGGCGGCCTCGTAGGCGGCCGAGAGCTCGTCGAGGGCGGCGAACAGCGCCTCCGGCACGAACCGGCCACCGAACCGGCCGAAGTGGCCGGACGTGTCCGGCACCGCCTGCCAGCTCTCGGCGGCTCGGGCGGGCGACCAGTCGCCGGCCGCGCCCGCGGCATGCTGGTCGGCCGCGCCGGCGGCGCGGGAGGACTCGGCGAACGTTCCGGTGGGTCGAGCTGTCACGGCCCCGACTGTACCGGCGCCCACCCCCACCGAGGTGGTGTGCACCACCGGCCGAGCGGCCAGGGGCACCCCGCCGGCCGGTCGGCCGGCGGGGCAGCCGTGACTCAGTGAGCGATGCGGGTGGCCGGATGGGTTCCGGCGGTCACCAGGTCGGCGACGAACTGGCGCGGGTCCCCGCCCGTCACGGCGGCCTCCCCGACCAGGACGGCATCCGCACCAGCGCCCGCGAAGTGGAGCAGGTCGTGCGGCCCGCGCACACCGGACTCCGCCACCTTCAGCACGCCGGGCGGAACCATCGGGGCGAGGCRCCCGAACGTGTCCCGGTCGACCTCGAGCGTCCGCAGGTTGCGGGCGTTGATCCCGATCAGCCGGGCGCCCGCGTCCAGTGCCCGCACCATCTCGGCCTCGTCGTGCACCTCGATCAGCGCGGTCATGCCGAGCGACTCGATCCGCTCCAGCAGGCCGATCAGCCGAGGCTGGTCGAGCGCGGCCACGATCAGCAGGACCATGTCCGCACCGTGGGCCCGTGCCTCGAGTACCTGGTACGGGGAGACCACGAAGTCCTTGCGCAGCACCGGTATGTCCACCGCGACCCGGACAGCGTCCAGGTCGGCGAGCGAACCGCCGAAGCGTCGCCGTTCCGTGAGGACGCTCACCGCCGCCGCACCCGCCTGCTCGTAGAGCGAGGCGAGCCCGGCCGGGTCGCTGATCGTCGCCAGCGCACCCTTCGACGGTGAGCGGCGCTTGATCTCCGCGATCACCGATACCCGGGGTGCACGCAGCACCGCCAGCGCGTCCCGTGCATCCGGTACGCGTTCCACTCGTTGCTTGAGAGCTGCCAGGGACGTTGCTCGCTCGCGTTCGGCCAGATCTGCTCTGACCCCGTCGAGGATCTCGTCGAGAGCGTTCATCGCCCCGCGCTCGCGCCACTCACGGCCATGCCGCCGATGGTAGGGCAGGCACGCGGCGCTGGCCCGCCGCCCCCGCCCATGGCGCCGCCCGGTCACCACCCGTTGTTGTTCTCGTGTTGACCCGACCGATGTGCGGCCTCCTGACATCGACGTCGAGGCCAGACGAAGCAGACGTATCCCCCGACAGGTGACAGCCTGGGCCATTTCCGTAGTCGTGGGCCCGTTGCTAGTACCACCCGCAGCGCCTGTGCGGACACGCCACGACACAGGCACCGATCGGCCACTCGACACGCCTGCGACCTCACTTCGTTGACGGCCCGCAGCCCGCCCGTATCATCGAACACACGTTCGAAGACGGGTGCTACCGGGAGGCGTGATGAGGRAACTGGCCGACGTGCCGCGGGACGACCAGTCGACGGGCCAGGGTGCCGCCATCCCGGCACCAGGGTCAGATCCGGCCGGTCCRGCGTCGTGGGGCGGAGGGTCCGCGGAGCCCCTGACGGGGTGGGCCACGGCCGCCTCGCGGGTCGCTCGGCGCGCTGGCGCCCCTCGCGGAGGTCCCTACGGGCGGCCCGGTCCGGACGGGCCGGAAGGTGGTACGGAGGAGAGGACGGAACGGAATGCACGATCATCGCCCCACGCGCCGGGCGGGCCGCCGCGCGGCCTCGCGCCCCGGGTTCCGGTGGGTGTCACGGCTACCGAGCCCACGGGCGCGCCAGCGCCCGGCGCAGCGGCCACCACGGCCCCCGGCCCGATGGCGGGCCCCGCGAAGGCTGCCGGCGGCCCGGCGGACCACACCCGGCTCAGGGCCCGGCTCGAGGAGCTCGACCAGCGCATCGCCCGGATCGACGTGCTCATCGGTCTGATCGAGGCGGACGTCGAGCGCAACCGTCTGCTGCTCGGGGCGGTCGGGGCGGTCGGCGGCTACCAGCCACGCCGGTTCCCGGCGCCGCGGGTCGCCGGCGGGCCAGGCTCGGGGTCTCCGCTCCGCCCGGGCGGAGCGGAGGTGCCCCGATGATCAGGTGGGGTCCTGGCCCCGCTCGATGGCATCCCAGGCGTCGACGGGTGCGGCTACGCGGGCCTGGTAACGGCCGGACATGGCCGGCCAGGTCCCGGCGCGGGCGACGACGATCGCGCCCGTGACCGCCAGCACGAGCCCGCCCAGCACCGCGAACCACGGCCCGGCACCGCTCGACAGCCCGAGGATGGCCGGTTCCCCCACGGGCACCACGGCCTGGACCTCGTCCGTGCCGCGAACCGCTCCCCCAGGGTCGAGAGCGATGCCCCCGGCGGTCAGCACGATGCCGATGCCGGCGAGCACGACCAGCACACCGACCACGATCCGCCCCAGGCGCCGGGTGGCGATGATCGCCACGGTCCCGGCGAGACCCAGCAGTGCCAGCCCGGTGACAGCCGGCGCCAGGGATCCGCCTGACCAGCTGACGGGCAGCGGCGCAGCCACCACCTCGTTTCCCGCTCCGGTCGCTGCCTGCACCCGGGCGGAGACCCAGGTGGAGCCGGTGCTGAACAGGACGGCGGCGGAACCGACCAGGCAGGCGACGACGGCGAGTGCCCGCTCCCGGCGGGCGCGCCGGCCCGGCCCGGAGATCGGGGCCGGGCCGGGCGGCGTCGCGTCGGCGGGCGACGCCCCGGAGGGGGGTGTCATACCGGCGGGCGGAGGGACTCCGCCACCTCGACCGCACGGAGCACCGCGGCGGCCTTGGTCCGGCTCTCCAGGTCCTCCGACGCGGGCACGGAGTCCGCGACGATCCCCGCGCCGGCCTGCACGTAGGCCATGCCGGACCGCAGCACCGCGGTGCGGATGGCGATGGCGGTGTCCAGGTCACCGCCGAAGTCGAGATACCCGACCACACCCCCGTAGAGGCCCCGCCGCGTCGGCTCGAGCTCGTCGATGATCTCCATGGCCCGCACCTTGGGTGCACCGGACAGGGTGCCCGCGGGGAAGGTCGCCGCGAGCACGTCGATGGCGCTGCGGTCGGGCTCGACCTGACCGATCACCGTGGAGACGATGTGCATGATGTGCGAGAACCGCTCGACCGCGGCGAACTCGACCACCCGTACCGAGCCGGGAACGCAGACCCGCCCCAGGTCGTTGCGAACCAGATCGACCAGCATGACGTGCTCGGATCGTTCCTTGGGGTCGGCGAGCAGCTGGGCGRCCAGTTCGGCGTCGCGTTCCGGGGTGCCGCCGCGCGGCCGGCTGCCGGCGATCGGGTGCAGCAGTGCCCGCCGTCCCGTGACCTTGACGTGCGCCTCCGGCGAGGAGCCCACCACGTCATGATCCGCGAACCGCAGCAGGTACATGTACGGGCTGGGGTTGGAGGCGCGCAGCACCCGGTAGACGTCGAGCGCGTCCGCGGTGGTGGGGCGCTCGAACCGCTGGGAGATGACGACCTGGAAGCACTCCCCGGCCTGGATCTCCTCGATGGACCGCTCGACGGCGCGGTGGAACCCGCCGGGTTCGGTGGCCGAGACGAAGTCACGGACACCCGTGACCGCTCCCGTGGTGGTCGCGACGGTCGGCTCGCTCCACTTGCCGAGATCTGCCGTCATCACCTCGATGCGGTGCACCGCGTCGTCGTAGGCCGCGTCGAGCTCGGCCAGCCGGGTGGCGGCCTGCCGCCCCGTCCGCGGGTCGCCCGGCTGGCCGTCGCCCGGCTCCGGCGGCGGATCCGCGGTGACCCGCGGGCGGGGCGCGCCGGTGAAGACGTTCGCGACCAGCTGGCAGGAGCCGTCGGTGTGGTCGAGGACGGCGAGATCCGTCGTCAGCAGCATCCTCAGTTCGGGGATGCCGAGATCGTCGGCAGCGTTCGCGGGCAGCCGCTCGATGCGCCGGACGATGTCGTAGGACAGGTAGCCGACCAGCCCGCCGAGCAGGGGCGGGGTGCCCTCTGGCCGCGGCGAGCAGAGCTGACGCTCCACCGCGCGCAGAACCTCGAGCGGGTCGCCACCCTCGGGAACGCCGGGCGGCGGGACGCCGTCCACCCACATGGCCTGACCATCACGCTCGGTGAGAGTGGCCGCGGCCCGGACGCCGACGAACGAGTACCGCGACCACATCCCGCCGTGCTCGGCGGACTCCAGCAGGAAGGTTCCCGGGCCGCCGGCCAGCTTGCGGTAGACCCCGACCGGGGTCTCGCCGTCGGCGAGCAGGCGCCGTGACACCGCCACGACGGCCTGCCGGGCCGCGAGCTCGTGGAACTCCTCCCGACTCGGGCTGATCTCGCCGGTCGTCATCGAGTCGCTCCCGTCGTCGCCACGGGCGCCTGGCTCGCGGCCGGTGCCGCGTCGGGCCGTTCTGGGCCGAGCGGGAGATCTCGGCCGGTGAAGCAGGTCCGCTCCCCGGTATGGCAGGCGGGGCCGGTCTGGTCCACCCGGACGAGCACGGTGTCGCCGTCACAGTCGAGGGCAACCGAACGCACCTGTTGGACGTGCCCGCTGGTGTCACCCTTGACCCAGTACTCGGAGCGGCTCCGGCTCCAGTAGGTGGCGCGGCCGGTGGTGAGCGTGCGGTGCAGCGCCTCGTCGTCCATCCAGCCGACCATGAGGACCTCCCCGGTGTCGTGCTGCTGGGCAACGGCCGGGAACAGGCCGGCGCTGTCGCGCTTGAGCCGGCGGGCGATGGCGGGATCCAGACGGGAGGCGCGTGCGGTCACCCGCCCATTCTGCCCGCCGCGGCCCGGCCGGCCATGTCCCCGCCGGCACCGGCCGGCCGCAGACGCGGCCGGCCGTCGGCCGGGCACCCGTCGAGCCGCCTCCGCGTGGGCCGCCGCGCGCGACCCACGCGCGGGCCGGCAGTGGTCAGCTGGCCGCGACTCCGGCGGCCCAGGATTCGTGCAGGCGCCGGTAGACGCCGGGGACGGCGACGAGATCGGCATGCGCCCCGCGCTGGACCGCCCGGCCGGCATCCATCACGATCACGTCGTCGGCCGCTTCGGCGGTCGACAGCCGGTGCGCGATCGTGACCGAGGTCCGGTGCCGGGTCAGCGCGAGCAGCGCTGCGGCGATCCGCACCTCGGTTGCGGGATCGACGGCGGAGGTCGCCTCGTCGAGGACGAGCAGGTCGGGGTCGGCCAGCTGGGCGCGGGCCAGCGCGACGAGCTGTCGTTCGCCGGCGGAGAGCAGCTCTCCCCGTTCGCCGACCGGTGTGCGGATCCCGGCGGGCAGGCCGGCGAGCCATTCCCCGAGCCCCAGCTCCACGAATGCCGCCTCGATCTGCGCGTCGGTGGCGTCGGGCCGCCCGTAGCGGGCGTTGTCCGCGATGGAGAGGTCGAACAGGAAGCCGTCCTGCGGCACCATGACCACGCGGCGGCGTAGCGAGTCGAAGCGCACGTCGGAGAGGGGGACACCGCCGATCAGCACTGTTCCGCTGGTCGGGTCCATGAGGCGGGTCAGCAGCTTGGCCAGGGTCGTCTTGCCGGAGCCGGTCTCGCCGACGACGGCCACCCGGCTGCGCGGCGCGAGGTCGAGGGTGACCTCGTGCAGGACCGGAGGGCCGCCGGGGTAGGCGAAGCCGACCTGGTCGAAGCGGACACCGAGTGGTCCGGCGGGCAGTGCGCGGCCCGCGCCGTCCGCGGCCGGGTCACGGATGTCCGTGGGAGTGTCCAGGACGTCGAGGACACGGCGAAGCCCCGCGAAGGCGTTGGAGCCGTCGTTGAGCACCTCGGTCAGCGACTGGATCGGCATGATGAACAGGGTGAGCAGGAACAGGAACGCCACCAGCTGACCGGTGGTCAGCGAACCGTCGACACCGAGCAGCACGCCCACCACGACCACCGCCGCCGTGGTCAGCGACGCGACGCCCTCGACACCCGCGAACACCCCGGCCACCAGCGTCTGCGCGCCGGTCTGCGCGGAGCGGTAGTTCTCCACCGTGGTGTCGATGCGGCGGGCGGTGCGGCCCTGCGATCCGTAGGCCCGCACGACCTGGGCGCCGACCACCGACTCGGCGATCGCACCGAGCATGTCACCGACCCGCTCGCGGACCACGCCGTACCGGCGGGCCAGCCGCCGCTGGAAGCGGTGGGTGGCCAGGACCAGCGGGACGAAGAAGGCGTACACGAGCAGGGCGAGCTGCCAGGAGTAGACGAACATCAGGATCGTGGCGATCAGCATCTGCCCCGACGCGACGATCAGCATCACGCCGCCGAACTGCAGGAACTGCGACATCGTGTCGACGTCGCTGGTCACCCGCGAGGTCAGCGACCCGCGCCGCTGCTCGGACTGGCTCAGCATCGACAGGTCGTGGACATGGCGGAACGCACGGATCCGCAGCGTGGCCAGCGCGCTCTCCGAGATCCGGTAGAGCCGCACGTTCATCCGGAACGCCGCGAAGCCGGTGATCAGGATCGCGACGGCCGCGACGGCGACGGATGTACCGACCAGGCCGAGGTCGGCGCCGTCGTCCCCGACACCACGGTCGAGCGTCTGCTGGATGACCACCGGAATGACAACCTTGCCGACGGTGGCGAGGGCGGCCAGCGCGAGCGTCCCGCGGATACCGGCGGTCAGCTCCGGCACCAGCCGGCGCAGGCGGCCGGCAGTCGCCACCAGGCCGTCGCTCATCGGGCCCCGTCCTTGTCTGCCACCGGCACCCGGTGGTCGGCGGTCGGGACCGGCTCCGCCGCCGGATCCACGGCCAGGTCCGACGGCTGCGCCGGCACCGTTCCGTCCGCCGAGCCGGCAGCAGCCACGGACGATGCGAGGCCAGTCGCCTGGGTGGGTGCTGGCGGGACAGCCGGGGCGGGCGCCGCCGCCAGCGCGTCCGCGCGCGCCTGCGCGGCGCTGTCGTAGGCAGTGAGCAGCTCGGCGTAACCGGGCGAGCGGCCCAGCAGTTCGGCGTGGGTTCCCTGGGCGGCGACCCGGCCGTTGGCGAGGAACACGACCTCGTCGGCGAGCTCGACCGTCGAACGGCGGTAGGCGACGATCACGACGGTGGACGCCCCCGCCCGCTGCCGCAGATCGGCGAGGATGGACGCCTCGATCCGCGGGTCGACGCTGGATGTCGCGTCGTCCAGGATGAGCATCCGCGGTTGGCGCACCAGCGCGCGGGCCAGGCCGATCCGCTGCCGCTGACCGCCGGAGAGCGTGGTGCCCCGCTCCCCGACCCGGGTGTCGAGGCCAGCGGGAAGGGCGCGGACGAACCGGTCCGCCTGGGCCCGCCGCAGCGCCTCCCACACCTCGTCGTCGTCCAGGTCAAGCCCCAGGGTGACGTTCGCGCGCACGGTGTCGTCGAACAGGAAGGTCTGCTGGGGGACGAGCGCGACCGTGCGGGCCACTTCGCCGGCAGCGAGGTCGCGCAGGTCCGTGCCGTCGACGCGGACCGTGCCGACATCGGGGTCGACGAGGCGGGCCAGCAGGTTGACCAGAGTCGACTTGCCGGCTCCGGTGCGGCCGGTCAGCGCCACCACCCGGCCGGGACGTACCTCGAAGGTGACCGCGGCCAGCGCCTGCCGGTCGGCGTCGGCATCGGCATCGGTGGCAGCGGCAGCCACGGAGGCGGAGGCGCCGGTCGCGTCGACGGACGACGTGTCGGTGGCGGCCTCGGGGGGGAGCAGATCGGTGGCGAGTGCTTCGGGGCCCGTGGGCGGGGCCGGCGCCGCCGCCGGCTGCGGATAGGCGTAGCCGACGCCGGTGACACGCAGTGTGGCCGGGTCGGTCCCGTGCAGGGCGGCCGTCCCGTGGCTGAGCCCGCCGCGGGCCGCAAGCACCGCCGCCACCCGCTCGTAGCCGACGACGGACCTCGGAAGCTCACCGAAGACCCATCCGATCGACCTGATCGGGAAGGCCAGCAGGGTGAACAGATAGGCGACCCGCACCAGCTCCCCCACCGTGAGGGAGCCGTTGTCGATGCGCACCGCGCCGACCAGGATCACCGTGAGCACGCCCAGGTTGGGCAGCGCCTCCATGACCGGGTCGAACAGGCCACGGATCCGGCCGGCGCGGACCATCGCGTCCCGCAGCTCGTGTGCCTTGCCGGTGAAGCGCTCCGTCTCGTCGGTCTCCCGGCCGAGGGTCTTGACGACGAGCGCCCCGTCGAACGACTCGTGGGCGACCGCGCTGACCTCGCCGCGCAGCCGCTGGACCCGGCCGTACAGCGGTGACACCCAGCGGCCGTAGACGATGTTCACCACCCCGAAGGCGGGGAACACGACACATCCCACCAGGGCGAGAAGCGGATCGGTGAGGATCAGCAGGACGAGCGCGGCGGCCAGCATCACCAGCACACCGACGGCGAAGGGCAGCGGGGCGATCGGCGCCCAGGTGGCCTCGACGTCCGCGTTCGCGTTCGACAGCAGCGAGCCGGTCGGGTGCCGCTGGTGCCAGGCCAGCGGCAGGTGAAGGTACTGGCGCGTGACGCGGCGCCGGTAGGTGGCCTGGAGCCGATACTGCATCATGCCGGAGACCAGGCGACGGAAGAACAACCCGCAGGCTCGCGCGAGCCCGATCCCGACCATGATCGCCCCGACCGCGAGGACGGTGCTCCAGTCGGCGTGCTCGTTCCGGATGCTCGGCACGATCACCCGCTCGGTGATCTCGCCCAGCGCGAGTGAGCTCGCCACTGTCGCGAGAGCGTAGAGCGAGCTTCCAGCCACCGCCGCGACGAAGATCCGCGGCTCCTCGCGTACCGCGATCGCGAGGACACCCAGCCCGCGCCGGATCACCCCGTCCTGGGCTCCCCCTGCCGACGTGCCCTCGGCCGAGGCGTCCCCGGCCGCAGCACCCCCGGGTGCGTTCGGGGCCGCCTGTGGGGTCACCTCGGACACCGCGGCGGAGCGCGTCACGCGGCGGGGAGGCCGCCTGCCGGCGGTGGTGGCGGCGATCGGTGCCCCCTGACCGGACACCAGGCTGGATGCGGGTTCACCGGGCAATGCTGCTCCTCCGTTTCACCATCGCTACCGGATCGCTACCGCTGTGGGACGCGACGGCCCCGGCCCGTCCAACAACACGGCCGACCAGCACAAAAGTCCCGCCCGCCTGGGAGGACGGGCCAGGCATCCGGCCTGCGGCCGGCGAGCAGCGGTGCTCGTGCCAGTGCCGGTACGCGCCGCCATACTGGCCCGGTGGCCGGGCCCTGACCGCCACGATCGGCGACCTGACCGCTGCTGGACAACCGATGTTCGGTCGGTGTTCGCGGGCCGCTCCCTGGCCTCCCGGCGCCCCCTGCGCCCGGCCGCGGACAGCCGCGAGGCACCTCGACCGGCCAGCGGCGACCGACCCAGCAGGCACCGGCGATCGGGCAGCAGCCTCCCGGTGGCAGCGGCAGGGCCAGAGCGCCGGTGCCGACGCGACGGGAGGGCCAGCACGCTGGGGTCGGCACGCCGGGGGTCAGCGCACCGGGGGTCAGCGCACCGGGGGTCAGCGCACCGGGATGGCCGCGTCTCTCAGGCGCTCCTTCACCTCGGAGATCCGCATCCGGCCGAAGTGGAAGACGCTGGCGGCGAGCACGGCGTCCGCGCCGGCGCCGACGGCGGGGGCGAAGTGGTCGAGCTTCCCCGCGCCGCCACTGGCGATCACCGGGACATCCACCACCGCGCGGACCGCACTGATCATCTGCAGGTCGTAGCCGTCCTGGGTGCCGTCGGCATCCATCGAGTTCAGCAGGATCTCGCCGGCGCCCAGCTCGACGGCGCGGGCGGCCCACTCCACCGCGTCGATGCCGGTGCCGCGACGGCCGCCGTGCGTGGTCACCTCGAACAACGGGCCGCCAGGCTCGCTGGAGCGCCGGGCGTCGACTGACAGCACGATGCACTGGCTGCCGAACTGCAGCGCGCACTCGCGCACGAGCTCGGGGCGGGCCACCGCGGCCGTGTTGATCCCGACCTTGTCGGCCCCGGCGCGCAGGAGACGGTCGACGTCCTCGACGGCGCGCACTCCCCCGCCGACGGTCAGCGGGATGAAGACCTGCTCGGCGGTCCGCCGGACGATGTCGTAGGTGGTCTCCCGGTTGCCGCTGGACGCGGTGATGTCCAGGAAGGTCAGCTCGTCGGCGCCTTCGGCGTCGTAGAGACGGGCCATCTCCACCGGGTCACCGGCATCCCGGAGATCGGTGAAGTTCACGCCCTTGACCACCCGGCCGCCGTCGACGTCGAGGCAGGGGATCACCCGGACGGCGACCGTCACGGCGTGCCCGGGACCGCGGGTTCCCGCGCCGCCACTGCCAGCGCCTCGGGCAGTGTGAACGCGCCGGCGTACAGCGCCTTGCCGATGATGGCGCCCTCGACGCCGGGGACCGCGGCGATCGCGCTGAGGTCCGCCAGGGAGGAGACTCCGCCGCTGGCGACCACCGGGCGGTTCGTCACGGCGGTCACCGACCGCAGCAGCTCGACGTTGGGGCCGGTCAGCGTCCCGTCGCGTCGCACGTCGGTGACGACGTAGCGGGCGCAGCCATCGGCGTCGAGGCGGGCGAGCACCTCGAACAGCTCGCCGCCGTCGCGCGTCCAGCCGCGGGCGGAGAGGGTGGTGCCGCGCACGTCGAGGCCGACCGCGATCCGGTCGCCGACCCGGTCGATGGCCGCGCGGACCCAGTCCGGGTTCTCCAGCGCGGCGGTGCCGATGTTGACCCGGGCGGCGCCGGTCGCCAGTGCGGCATCGAGCGTCTCGTCGTCACGAATGCCGCCGGAGAGCTCGACAGCCACGTCGACGGAGCGCACGACCTCGGCGATCAGGTCACGGTTGGAGCCGCGGCCGAAGGCGGCGTCGAGGTCGACGAGGTGGATCCACTCGGCGCCGTCGCGCTGCCAGGTCAGCGCCGCCTCGCGGGGGTCGCCGTAGGAGGTCTCGGATCCGGCCTCGCCCTGGACCAGGCGGACGGCCTGGCCGTCGGCCACGTCCACCGCGGGTAGCAGCGTCAGCGTCACGTGACCACCCTACGGGTCCGCCGACGGGGCCGGCCGTGGTCTCCCCCGCGAACGCCTGGCCGCGCCGCCTACACGTTGACCAGAATCGCCGGTGTGCCGGACCCGCGGGCCCTAGGTTGGCTGTGGTGATCTCCGACCTGGCGAGTCCGGTCGCGGCGGCCGCACGCCCGTTCGGGGCCGGCGCCGTGGGCTGCGCGCGAATGTGGTGCGCGGTCGCGTCCGCCGCCGCGCGCCGGTTGCTCTGCTACCGCGCGACAGTCGCGGCGTCCATCCTGTCGAGCATCATCCTGATCGTGCTGCGCGGGCACGTGGCGCTTGCCGTCTGGGCGGAGCGGCCCGACCTCGCCGGCTACGACAGCACGGCCGCCATCACCTTCACCGTGCTCGGGCAGTCGCTGGTGACGACCTTCGCCGTGTTCGGCGGCATGATCGACATGCCCTGGCGGATCCGGAACGGGTCGATCGAGGTCGACCTGGTCCGCCCGGTGGGCTTCCAGCGCTGGTGGCTCGGGCTGGAGGTGGGCCGGGCCGCGGTCTACTTCGCCAGCCGGGCGGTGCCGGCCGCCGTCGTCGGCGCGCTCCTGTTCGATCTGCGCCGGCCCGCGTCGACCGGCGCCTGTGCCGCCTTCGCGGCGAGCCTCGGCCTCGCCCTGCTCGTCAGCTTCGGGCTGCGCTATCTGGTGGGTCTCAGTGCGTTCTGGATGACGGACGCCCGGGGCGTGCAGGCGGTCTCCGCGCTCGTGATGATGTTCTTCTCCGGGGCGGTGCTCCCCCTCTCCCTGTTTCCCGGGCCACTCGGCACGATCGCCGGGCTGGCGCCGTTCGGGGCCGTGGTGCAGGTCCCGATGGATCTCTACCTCGGCACGGCGGACGGTGGGGCCCTGCAGGCGCTCGCGTTCCAGGCCGTCTGGGCCGTGCTCCTGCTGCTCTCCGCCAGGGCGCTGACGACCGCGGGCCTGCGCCGCCTCGTCGTGCAGGGTGGATGAGCGCCGATGAACGAACGGACCGACGAACGGACCGACGAACGGACCGGCGAGCGGACCGGCGAGCGGATCGGCGAGCGGATCGGGCTGCTGCGCACGGAGGCCGGCAGCTACCTGCTGCTGGTCGGCGCGGCGTTCCGCTCGGCCGCGCAGTACCGCGTCTCGCTGGTGCTGTACACCCTGGTGGAGATGGCGGGCGCGGCCCTGGACCTCGCCACGATCAGCATCATCTTCGCCCACCTGTCGGACCTCGACGGCTTCTCGTTGACCGAGGTCGCGTTCCTCTACGGGACGTCCGCGCTGGCGTTCGCCCTCGCCGAGGCCATGGCCGGCCCGCTCGACCAGCTCGGCTGGCATATCAAGGAGGGCAGGATGGACGCGGTACTCATCCGCCCGGTCAGCGTGCTCGTGCAGTGCGCGACGATGGACTTCTCGCCGCAGCGTCTCAGCCGGATCGTCCAGCCGGTCGCCGTTCTCGCGGTCAGTGTCGCCGCACTGGACGTCGACTGGACCCCGGCCCGCGTCGCGCTGCTCCCCGCGATGATCGCCTGCGGGACGCTGATCAGTATCAGTCTCGCTGTCGGCATCGCAGCCGTTCTGTTCGTCGCGCCGGACTCGAGCCTCGCGGTCAGCGCCGTCCGGCAGGGCTCGGCACTGGCGACGCAGTACCCGCTCACGGTCTACGGGCGCCGCGCCGCCCTGCTGATGACCGTGGTCCTCCCGATCGCCTTCGTGAACTGGCAGCCGGCACTGTTCGTCCTCGACCGGCCGGACCCGTTCGGCCTGCCGGCGTTCACCCGCTTCCTCTCCCTGCCCGTCGCCRTCGTCTGCGCCGCCGCCRCCGCGACGGCGTGGCGGTCGGGGATCCGTCACTACCGCGGCGTGGGGGGCTGAGCCGATGCCTGACAGCGACACCGCGATCGACGTCCAGAACGTCACCCGGACGTTCGTGCTGCGGCGGCGCACCGGCTGGATGCGCCGGGAGAGATCCGTCCTGCACGCCGTCTCGGACCTGTCGTTCACCGTGCGGGCCGGCGAGATGGTGGGCTACCTCGGGCCCAACGGGGCGGGCAAGAGCACCACGATCAAGATGCTGGTCGGCATTCTCACCCCGTCCGGCGGGCGGTTGCGGGTGGCCGGGTTCGATCCGTCCCGGCAGCGGCTGCGGCTCGCCCGGCGCATCGGCGTCGTGTTCGGCCAGCGCTCGGCTCTGTGGTACGACCTCCCGCTCCGCGACAGCTTCGAACTGGTCCGCCGCATCTACCGGATCCCGCCCGAGCGGTACCGCCGGAACCTCGACGAGTTCGTCGACCTGCTGGACCTGGGGCCGTTCGTCGACACCCCGGTGCGCCAGCTCTCGCTGGGACAGCGGATGCGCGGGACCATCACCGCGGCCTTCCTCCCCAACCCCGAGGTCGTCTACCTGGACGAACCGACGATCGGTCTGGACGTGGTCTCCAAGGCCGCCGTCCGTTCGTTCCTGGAGCGGACGAACCGCGAGCAGGGGACGACGATCCTGCTGACAACCCACGACATGGGCGACGTCGAGCAGCTCTGCCGCCGGGTGATGGTCATCGACCACGGCCGGCTCGGCTTCGACGGTGAGCTGGCGGCGCTGCGGGCGCGCATCGGCGGCGTGCGGACGCTGCGGGTCGACCTGGCCGTGTCGATGCCGGCGATGGCTGTGGAGGGAGCCGAGGTCGTGCGCGTGGAAGGGACTCGGCAGTGGCTGCAGTTCCCGGCGGACACGAGCGCGGCACCGTTGGTCAGCGAGGTGGCGGCCCGCTATCCGCTGGTGGATCTGACCGTCGGCGAGCCGGCGATCGAGGACATCGTCGCGCGCCTCTACACGACCGACCGCCTCCCGGCGCCGAGAGTCGGGTAGACCTCCGCAGGAGGTGGCCGACGACAGGAGGTGGCGTGCGATCAGTTCAGGGTGCGCAGCCAGTTCTCCAGGACGTGGGCTCCGGCGTCCCCGGACTTCTCCGGGTGGAACTGGGTCGCCGTCAGTGGCCCGCGCTCGACCGCGGCGGCGAAGGCCTCGCCGTGCTCGGCAACAGTGTCCCCGGGCCGCGGCCGGGCGGCGTAGGAGTGCACGAAGTAGAAACGCGTGCYGGCATCGACCCCCGCGAACAGGACGGACGCAGGCGGCGGCGCGACGACGTTCCAGCCCATGTGCGGCAGGACGGGCGCGGACAGCCGCTCCACGCTGCCGGCGAGCACGCCGAGGCCTTTTGTCCGCACCCCGTGCTCGTCGCCGAGCTCGTAGAGGATCTGCATGCCGACGCAGATCCCGAGGACGGGCCGCCCGGCCGCGAGCCGCTCGTGCACGACGGCCCCGCCACCGACCGCCGTCAGGCCGGCCATGCAGGCCGCGAAGGCACCCACGCCGGGGACGACGAGGCCGTCCGCGGCCCGCGCGGCGTCGAGATCAGCCGTCACGGTCACCTGGGCACCGACGCGGGCGACGGCCCGCTCGGCGGACCGCAGGTTCCCCGAGCCGTAGTCGAGGACGACGACGTTCGGCTGCCCGCCGCTCACAGCACACCCTTGGTGGACGGGACGCCGGCCACCCGGGCGTCGAGGGCCACCGCGTCACGCATCGCGCGGGCGACGGACTTGAACTGGGCCTCGACGACGTGGTGCGCGTTACGCCCGGACAGCACCCGCACGTGCAGCGCGATCCGCGCCGAGGCGGTGATCGACTCGAAGACGTGCCGGGTGAGGGTCGTGTCGTAGGTGCCGATCAGCCCGACCAGCTCCGGTTCGACGTGGACGCAGTAGGGCCGGCCGGACAGGTCCACCGCGGACTGCACGAGCGCCTCGTCGAGCGGCACGGTCGCGTCCCCGAACCGCCGGATCCCGGCCTTGTCACCGAGAGCCTCCCGCAGCGCCGCCCCGAAGGCGATGGACGTGTCCTCGACCGTGTGATGGGCGTCGATGTGCAGGTCGCCCTTGGTCCGCACGGTGAGGTCGAAGCCGCCGTGCTTGCCGAGCTGCTCCATCATGTGATCGAAGAACGGGACGCCGGTCTCGGACGACGCCCGGCCCGTCCCGTCGAGGTCGAGCTCGATGAGGACGTGCGATTCCTTGGTGCTGCGCTCGATCCGGGCGGTGCGTGCCATGCGGGTCCCTTGCGGCTTCTGTCGGGTCTGCGGTGACGGTTTCGGGGCTGGTGTTCGCTCAGCCGACCGGCGGGCTCACCGGTGCTGGGCGCAGCAGGGACGGGCGGTCGGCGAGCACCGTGYGCAGCGCGGCGAGGAAGGCGTCCGTCTCGGCCGGCAGCCCGGCGGTGACCCGCAGCCAGCCGTCGAGGCCGAGGTCCCGCACGAGCACGCCGGCGTCGAGCAGGCCCTGCCACACGGCGTGCTGGTCGGTGAACCGGCCGAACAGGACGAAGTTCGCGTCGCTCGGCGCCACCTCGCAGCCCAGTTCCGGCAGGGACCGTACCAGCAGGTCACGCTGGGCCTTGACCGCGTCGACGGTGCCGAGCAGCTCGTCGGCGTGCGCCAGCGCGGTGCGCGCGACCGCCTGGGTGAACGAGGAGAGATGGTAGGGCAGCCGCACCAGCTGCAGCGCGTCGACGACAGCCGGGTGCGCCGCCAGGTACCCGACCCGGGCACCCGCGAGCGCGAACGCCTTGCTCATCGTGCGGGTGACCACCAGCCGGGGCTGCGCCGGCAGCAGGGTGAGGGCGCTGTGCACACCGGCCCGGCGGAACTCCCCGTAGGCCTCGTCGACCACCACCACGCCCGATCCGACCTCGCCCATCGCCTCACAGGCGGCGGTGATGACGTCCAGGTCGATCGCGGTGGCAGTGGGGTTGTTCGGTGAGCACAGGAACAGCAGAGCCGGGCGGTGCCGGCGGATCGCGCCGGCGACCTGGTCGGCGCTGAGAGTGAAGTCCGCCGCCCGCTGCTCGGCGACCCAGCCGGTGGCCGTGGCCAGCGCGATCAGCCGGTGCATCGAGTAGGACGGCTCGAAGCCGACGGCGCTGCGCCCAGGACCGCCGAAGACCTGGCACAGCTGCTGGATGATCTCGTTCGACCCGTTGGCGGCCCAGACCTGGGCGGCCGTCACCCCGAAGCCGGCATCCGGGGTCAGGTAGTAGGCGAGGTCGGCGCGCAGCGCCTCGGCCTCGCGGTCCGGATAGCGGTTCGCCTCGGTCGCGGCCAGCGTCGCGGCCTTGCCCAGGGCGTCGACGAGCCCGGGCGACGGCGGGTGCGGGTTCTCGTTCGTGTTCAGCCGCACCGGGACGTCGATCTGCGGCGCCCCGTAGGGCGACAGCCCGCGCAGGTCATCGCGCAGGGGCAGGTCGTCCAGTGTGACGACCCGCCTGGCGGCACGTTCGCCACCGGCGACGGCCGTGCCGGCGGCGGCGCCTCCCGCCGCGTTGGTGCTGCTGGTCATCGCGCCCGAACCTCCACCGCATCGACGTGCCCGATCAGATCCTCGGCGCCGCCGAGCGCGGCAATGCGCGGCGCGATGTCGGCGAGCGCCTCGTCCGTGCACTCCACGACGTGAACCTGGCGCTGGAACGCGGACACGGCAAGACCACCGGAGTGCCGCGCCGTGCCACCGGTCGGCAGAACGTGGTTGGAACCGGCCAGGTAGTCACCCAGCGGCACCGGCGCGTACGGCCCCACGAAGATCGCACCCGCGTTCCGCACCCGGGCTGCGACCGCCGCGGCGTCCACCGTCTGGATCTCCAGGTGCTCCGCGGCCCACGCGTCGACGACGGCCAGGCCGGCGTCAAGGTCGGCGACGAGCGCCACCCCGCCCTGGCCGGCCAGGGCCTCGGCCACCCGGTCTCGGTGCCGGGTGACGGGGACCTGCTTGTCGAGCTCGACGTCCACCGTGTCGGCAAGCTCGACCGACGTCGTGACCAGCAGGCACGCCGCCATCGGGTCGTGCTCCGCCTGGGCGATCAGGTCGGCGGCGACGAAGTCCGCCCGGGCCGAACCGTCGGCGAGGATGGCGACCTCGGTCGGCCCTGCCTCGGCGTCGACCCCGACGATGCCGCGGAGCAGGCGCTTCGCCGCCGTCACGTAGACGTTGCCCGGGCCGGTGACCACATCGACCGGCGGGCAGCTCTCGGTGCCGTGGGCGAACATCGCCACGGCCTGGGCGCCCCCGGCCGCGTAGACCTCGTCGACGCCGAGCAGCGCGCAGGCCGCCAGCACGACCGGGTGCGGCAGCCCGCCGTTGTCGACCTGCGGCGGAGAGGCGACGGCCAGCGACCCCACTCCGGCCTCCTGGGCCGGGACCACGTTCATGACCACACTGCTGGGGTAGGCGACCCGCCCGCCCGGCACGTAGAGCCCGACCCGCTCGACCGGAATCCACCTCTCGGTGACCGTCGTTCCCGGAGCGACCTCGACGGCGACCGGTTCCCGCAGCTGCGCGCGATGGACCAGCCGGGCCCGCCGGATCGCCTCGGTCAGCGCGTCGCGGACCGCCGGGTCGAGCTCGGCGAGCGCCGTGGCGAGGACCTCGGCCGGCACCCGCAGGCCCGCGGGGCGCACCCGGTCGAACCGCTCGGCCGCGTCGAGAACGGCCGCGTCACCGCGGTCGCGGACGTCGTCGCAGACGGGGCGGACCGCCTCGATCGCCACGTCGACATCGACGGCTGCCCGCGGGAACAGCCGGCGGACCTCCGCGGCGCTGGGAGTCGTGGAACGCAGATCGAGCCTTCTGAGCACGCCCATGAGCGTATCGGCCCGGCCGCCGATCCGAGGAGTGGAATTCTTCGGGAATACCACAACACGACACGACAATGCGTCCGATCCGACAGATTCGGTGCGAGGAACGGATCAGCTTCGACACCGCGTCGGCAGCCGCGTCGACCGACCGGTGGGCTGACGCCGGCGGCAGATCAGGTCCGATAGCCTCGGCCGGTGACTGACAGCGCGGACGTTGCCCCGACCAGCGGGAACACCTACTCCGGCAAGTCGGGCTTCCTGCCGCCGGCCCTGCACGGCTACCTGGTCGCCCACGGTTCACCGCCGGACGACATCCTGGCCGATCTCGCCGCCGAGACGGCAGCGCTCGGCGACGCCGCGCGGATGCAGATTCCCGCCGAGCAGGGCGCGCTCCTGACGATTCTGACCGCGGCGCTCGCGCCGTCCCGGGCGATCGAGATCGGGACGTTCACCGGGTACTCGTCTCTGTGCATGGCCCGGGGCCTGCCACCGGGCGGGCACCTGCTGTGCCTCGACGTCAACGACGAGTGGACGTCCGTCGCGCGTCGCTACTGGGAGCGGGCCGGGGTGAGTGACCGGGTCGAGCTGCGCCTGGGGCCGGCCGCCGAGGCGCTGGCGGCGCTGCCCGAGGAGCCCACCTTCGACCTGGCCTTCATCGACGCCGACAAGCAGTCGTACCCCGCCTACTTCGAACTGCTGCTCCCCCGGATGAACACCAACGGGCTGATCATCGTGGACAACGTGCTGCAGTCCGGGCGCGTGCTGGACGAGCAGGAGGACAGTCCCAATGTCGTCGCGGTCCGTGGCTTCAACGCGGCGCTCGCCGCCGACGCCCGCGTGCAGGTCGTCTTCCTCCCCGTCGCGGACGGGCTGACGATCGCGCGGAAGCTGCCGTAGAGGCCGGAACAGCCGTCCGCCGTACGGTGGTCCGGGCCCGGGCCCGGGCACATCACAACAGGTACTGCTCCGGGCGGCCGATCCTGACGTCGACGCCCGGCGAGTAGTGCGCGAGCGGGTCGCCCGGCGGCGGGGTGAGCCCGGCCGCCCGCAGCAACCCGTCATCGAGCTCCGTCACCTGGGCCCGGTACAGCGGCCACGGGTCGTGGCTGGCCCGGATCGCCCGGTGGGCCGGCCCGGTCGCGCTGTACAGCCGCCAGCGGGCGGTGAGGAAATGGTCCAGCGGGCCCAGCTCGTCATCGCGGTAGGCCGCACCGATCCGCACCCGCAGCCGGCAGGACGTACCTCGCGGGCCGGGCCAGCGGCGACGGCTCCCGTACCGGACCTCGCCGGGCCCCGGCCGGGGCCCGGGCCCCGCAGGCAGCCCGTCAGGTCCGGAGAGCGTCATCGCGGACCACAGATAGGGCAACCGGTAACCGCTCCGAGCCACCAGGACGGCGCCGAGCCGGGCCGCGTCCAGGGAGAAGAACCAGACACCGCGCCGGCCCAGGCGGTCCACGACATACGTCCGGACGTTCGTCTCCGGAAACGTGGACACCCACGGAACCGACCAGCCCCGACCGGTCGCCACCCGCATGGTGAAGGGCACCAGGCTGACCCAGGCGCGACCGTCGATGGCATCGACCTCCAGCTCCGGCGGCAGCAGTGCGCGCACCAGGTCGGGTTCGAACGGCCAGTGCACGAACGTCAGCCGCTCCCAGCGCTGGAGCGAGGCGGGCCGCTCGACCGTGAACGGGCAGACCGGCCCGACAGCGGGCCGGTCCGAGGTCGGCAGAACGGAGCCCTCCGCTCCTTCCGGATTCGTTTCATCCGTATACATAAGGGTGATAATGGACGTCTCGCGCTCCTGGGGCGTCCTGGAGGGTGCCAGCGACCGGCCGGCGACCAGCCGTGATCAGACTCGGTCAGACTCGGTCAGACCCACCGGAGTCGTTCGGCGCAGCCTGGCGTCCACCGGGCGGGCCAGGTTCAGCTGGCCACCACCATGAGGAGCCGGGTCCGCCCACCGTCGGCCCATCCTGCGGATCCTGGCCATCAGGTCTGCTGGGCGGGCCGGGCCAGGACCCGTCCTGCGACCCCTGCCAGCCCGGCATTCCCTGCCAGCCCTGCATTCCCTGCCAGCCCGGCCAGCCCGGCCAGCCCGGCCAGCCGCCGGGCCCCCAGCCCGCCGGTGGCACGGGGCCCACCGGCCCCGGCGGGCCCCACGGCACAGCGGGCCCGCCCGCGAACTGCCGCACGTAGAACTCGCGGCGACGGCGCAGCCACCAGAACCCGCCGGCGAGCAGTCCGCCGGCGAGCAGCGTCAGGGCGGTCCCCGAGACGCCGGTCAGCGGAAGCTCGCCGCCGGGGTCGGCGGTGACGGCGGGCTGCGCGGTCGCCGCACCAGCGACCGCGCCGGCACCCGCAACGGGCGCCGACGGCGCAGGCGGCTGTGCGGCCGGCACCGGCTCTCCGGCCACGGCCTCCTCCTCGGCGGCCACCTCCTCAGCCCCGAGCAGGTCACCCAGCGCGAAGTCCCCCAGGTCGGGCGTTCCCGTGCCGCTCACGACGGCGGAGCCCCGCTGGTTCGCCTGGCTCTGCAGCAACGCGAGCAGCGCCAGAACATCGGTCGGGGTCAGCCCGCTGGACTGCGGGGGCGGCCAGGCGCCGTCCGGGGCCCCGCCGCCGGCACCGGCACCGGCACCGCCGAGGGCACCAGCACCAGCACCAGCACGGCCACCAGTGGCGCCGGCGGCACCGGTGGCACCGGTGGYACCGGTCAGCCCGATCACGAGCACCGTCGCGGACAGCGTGCGCGGCGCGGCCATCGCCGGCGAGGTTCCCGGCGACAGCACCTGTCCCAGCCCTGCGCCCGATCCGGAGGCAGGGGTGAGGCCGTAAGGACCCGGCGGGCCGGCACCCGCGGAGCCTGGGCCGGCATGACCCGTACCCACTGGGGTGAGGCCGGGCGAGGCGCCCCCCGGCAGCGGAGGCGGGCTTCCGGTGGCTACGGCGGATGGCGCACCCACACCACGGGCAGTGATCACCTTGACGCCCGGCGACGCGAAGGAGATCTGTGCCGAAACCCGTCCGGCCCCGTCTGCCGTCACCGTCTGCAGCACCCGACCGCCAGAGGCGATCTCGACCGCCGTCCCGGGCCCGAAGCCGCATCCGTCAAAGGTCGTGATCTCCCCGACCAGCAGGCGGGAATGGCCGACCCCGGTTCCCAGGCACCCCGCGCCGGCCAGGCCTGTCGCCGGGCCGGCGGCGCCGACGGCGGGAGCTGCAGCCGCAGCGGCACCAGCACCGGCGAGGAGCACGAACGCGGCCAGGACCAGGCAGAGCGCGACACGCAGTCGCAGGCGGCACCAGGGGGATGGGGCTGCGACCGGCTCCACACGCACGCCCATCGACCGACCACCCCCACCCGTCGCGGCTGACGGCGAAGACGTCAACAGCAGAGAGCTTAGAAACGACTACTCTCCGTGTCCATAGCCTGCGGCTCAGAGCCGGGGAAACTCCCGGCCGGCCTGCTCACCCGTCTCCAGTAGGCCCGCCGCCGGTCCGACGATGCGCGGGTCAGGGTGCCCGATGACCGAGTCGTCCCGGCCGGCGTAGTCAAGCCGGGACAGGACATGGCGCAGTGCCTCCACCCGGGCGCGGCGCTTGTCGTTGCTTTTGATGACGGTCCACGGAGCCTCGGGAATGTCCGTGTAGAAGAACATGGACTCCTTCGCCTCGGTGTAGGCGTCCCACCGATCGAGGGCGGCCAGGTCGACGGGGCTCAGCTTCCACTGYCGGACCGGGTCGATCTGACGGATAAGAAAACGGGTCTGCTGCTCGCTGCGCGAGACGGAGAACCACAGCTTGATGAGATGAATGCCGCTCCGGACCAGCATCCGCTCGAGCTCGGGTGTCTGGCGGAGAAACTCGCGGTACTCCTCCTGGGTGCAGAACCCCATCACCCGCTCGACCCCGGCGCGGTTGTACCAGGACCGGTCGAACATGACGATCTCGCCGGCCGTGGGAAGGTGCGCGACATAACGCTGGAAATACCAGGACCCGCGCTCGGTCTCGGTCGGCTTCTCCAGCGCCACGACCCTCGCCCCGCGCGGGTTCAGGTGCTCGGTGAACCGTTTGATGGTGCCGCCCTTGCCGGCCGCGTCCCGCCCCTCGAAGACGAGGACCACCCGCTGACCGGTCTCCTTCACCCAGTACTGCAGCTTCAGCAGCTCGATCTGCAGCAGCCGCTTCTCCTTCTCGTAGGCGTCACGTGACAGCCGCTGCGTGTACGGGTAGTTCTCCCGCCAGGTGTCGACGGAGGTCCCGTCCGGACGCAGCAGGGTGGCGTCGTCGGCATCTTCCTCAACCACCTGCAGCTCGTCGACATTCACGCCGAGGTACTCGATCGGTAGCTCGCGGGGAAGTGTCCCGACAGGCCGCGGACCGAATGTTTCCGTGATCAGATCGCTCATCGCAGCCTCCGGTGGCGTCTCGCTCGGCAACGCGGGCGGCACACGTCCGTCAGTCAGTGCCGTACCCGTTCCGGGCGTGCGGATGGGGGCGTGCCGGACCGGACCCGGTCACGCCTGGTCAGGCYCGGATGTGTCGTGCCCGATCCCATCACCAGCCCGGCCGGATGGGTCTCCCCCGAGCTGGGTGTTCATCACCTGTTTGCTGAGGAAGCACCTCGTCGGGCCCTTCCGGACGCCGGCTCCCGGGCCTGGACGAGCCGGACGGACCTGCGCCCAGGCCTGGCCGTCCATCTGCTCCGGGTGATCTTCCGCCTGCTCCGCGTCGCCCGGAGGGGCCCGGTCGCTCTCAGAGGCRCCGGTCCCACACCGTGAACCGGATGGTGCTGACCCCGCCGTCGTAGGACTGCACCTCTCCCGCGGCGATGAGGGGTGTCTCCGTCCCGAGCACGCAGAACCGAGCCCCGGGATGGTTGGCGAGCGAGTCCACCGGACGCAGACGCAGCTCCTGGGCACAGCCGGCGGCAGTCGGCGCACCGGGGTCGCTCCACGCGGCGAGCCGCTTCCCGAGCAGTTTCCCCGACAGCACGTGGAAACTCGCGGACGCGTCCGTGACGACCAGCGGCAGCGAGTCGATGACCAGCGAATCCCGGTCGTAGGCGTCCTCATGCAGCAGCAGCACCTCGTCTGCCAGAAGCCCCGCCTGCGCCGTCCCGGCCGGCCCGGATCCCGACGGCACAGTGGCGTCCGGTTCCGTTCCCCCGGTCGACAGACCCGTCTCGGACGCCACCGCAGGCCCCGACCCCGACGGGGAGTCCGACAGTGCGACGACCGGCGGGTCCGCCGCCGGCTGCCCGTCCGGGTCGTCGGACGACCAGCCTGCGAGCGCCACAGCTATACCCACCGCCAGCAGGAGCAGGAACGCGCCTGACCCGCCGAGGATCCACGGCACCCAGACCGGCCGCCGGGGCGCAGGCGGCGTTTCGGCGTCCGCGGCCGTGTCTCCCCCGGCAAGCTCGCCCGCGGCGGCTTCGGCGGAATCACCGGAGGGGGTGGCGGTGGCGATGATCTCCACGGTGGAGCGTTCGGCGGGCACCGCCGGCGAAGCCTGAGATGGCGAGGGAACCGGACCCGCGCCGGGTTCCGCTACCGCGAGTGGAGCAAGCTGGTAGCGGGTGATCTCGCCGGCGACCGTGGCGGGCAGCCAGCCCTCGCCGACCCGCAGCCGTTCATCCGTGGACGCCTGCCGGCACAGCTCGATGAGTTCCGCCGGACGCGGACGATCCCCCGGCGCCTTCTCCACACACCGGGCCAGTACCGCCCGGATCTGGTCGGGGCAGCGCCGCCAGTTCGGGCTCTCGTACGCGATCCGGTGGAACACCGCGCTGTCGACGCCGAACGGCAGCTCGCCGGTGGCGGCATAGTAGGCCGTCGACCCCAGCGCGAACACGTCACCAGCGGGACCCAGATCGTCGCCGCGCACCCGCTCCGGGGCCATGAACGCGGGCGTCCCGAAAAGGACGCTCGGATGGGTGCGTGAACTCGAGCCCTCGACAGCCCGGGAGATTCCGAAATCGATCACCCTGGGGCCGTCAGCAGCCAGAATAATGTTGCCTGGTTTCAGATCGCGGTGGATCACGCCGGCACCGTGGATCGACTCCAGCGCCTCCGCCACCCCGGCCACCAGCATCAGGACGCTCTCGACCGGCAGCGGGCCGTGGCGGGCGATCACCACGGCGAGCGACGGCGCGGCCACGTAGGCCGTGGCCAGCCACGGCAGGCGGGCGTCGGCGTCCGCGGCGACGACCGGCGCGGTGAACAGGCCCTGCACCCGCGCGGCGATGGCGACCTCACGCGCGAAACGGCGCCGGAACTCCAGGTCGGCGCCGAACTCCGCGCGGGCCTGCTTGAGTGCGACCGGCCGCCCGCCCGGGGTGTAGGAGAGGTAGACCGTGCCCATGCCGCCCTCGCCGATCCGGGCCCGGGTCAGAAACCCGCCGATCTCCCGGGGATCCTGCGGCGTGAGCGGAGTCAGGACGGCTTCCCACTCCGGTTCCGATTCTCCAGGGGAATCCCGCGGGGCACTGGTCATCGTCGTCCTTCGGGGGCAGGCGCAGCCGACGCCACACAATGAAATTATAGGCAAGTACCGTCAGCGGCCGACCCGCCCGGGTGCCCTCCGCCGGAGCCGGGACGGATCAGGGCTCCATGACGAGGCAGGTGGTGCTGGCCGTGGCCACGACGCGGCCGTCCACGTCCCGGACATCGCCTTCGGCAAACGCGGCCCGGCGGCCGGGCCGAACAATCCATCCGTGCGCGGTCAGCGTGTTCGCCCGGCCCGGGATGACGCGGACGGGACGCACATAACTGACCTTGAGCTCCAGGGAGGTGTAGGCGACTCCGGCGGCCAGGGTGGTGTGCACCGCGCAGGCGGTGGCTGTGTCCAGCAGAGTGCAGACGAGCCCGCCGTGCACAACGCCGATCGGGTTGTACGCGGACTCGTCCGGCTCGCAGGTGAACACCACGTCGCCGACCTCGACCGAGACCGGGCGGAAATCGAAAACCCGGGAGATGGGCGCGGGCGGAACCGTCCCGGCGACTATGCCGCGCAGAAACTCCAGGCCGGACATGCCCATACCCAGCGCAGCGGTGGCGGCAGGGTCGTCCCAGCTGATGGTTTTCTGCCGCCGACCAGCGGTGCGCTGTTCCCCGATCCCTCCGGGGGGAGACGTTTCCGGTGACGCTCCGCCGTGCCCCGGCTCGGGGGGCTGCGGCTCGACGGGTACACGCGTTTCCGGGGTCGGCGATGGCATGGTCCGGAGCCTAACCCGGGCTGGCGGGCCATTCGAACGGATGCGGACGGTCATCGGCACCCGCCCGCACGGACCGTTAGTCGGCCGCGGCTCCGGCGCCGGATGCGGCGCCACCCAGTGCGGCGTCACCCGGTGCGCCGCCGTCGACGGCGGCGATCAGCCGGGACGTCCTGGCGGTCACGTGGGCGGCGAAGCGGTCAGCCCAGTCATCGGTCACGGAGGCGGCGGCGACCAGCGCGGACAGCGCGACGTCCAACAGTTCGTCCACCAGATGCTGCTCGGAGGAAAGCCCCTTGCGCGGGTTCTGGCCCCGCAGGCCGATCAGCGCCGCGCTCGCCTCGCCGCACTCCTCCGCGACCTTGACCACCCGCAGCGCCAGCGCCTCGTCGGGGCCGATCGACCGCCGGCCGTCGTTCACGTCGAGCGCACGCACGGCGGCGTCGATCGCGGCGGCAGGCAGCGGGGCGCCCGGCCTCGCCGGACTGCTCGGGGGGATGTCCACCGTCCCGACGGTACCGGCCCGGGCAGACCCGCCCGCCGCACCGCGACGAGCAAGAATGGGTGCCATGCGCCTGGGCATCGCCCATCACTTCGGCTGGGCCGTGGCGGTCGCGGCCGGCGCCGACCTCAGGGTCGCCGACCGCAGGCGGATCGAGCTGATCGAGCCCGGCATGGCGACCGCACCGATCCACCACGAGGGCAGGGCCCTCGACGACGCCGCCGCCGCGGCCCTGGTCGCGCACGTCCGGGCATCGGCTCTTCGAACAGCGGCGGCGGCGCTGGACGAACTCGCCGCCGCCCTGCCCGAACCGGTCGTCTCGATCTCGCTCCGAGCCTGGCCGGCGGACTTCCCCACCGACATCGCCGTCCAGCGCCGGGCTCCGTACGAGAGCCAGGCCGACTCGGTGATGTACCGCCAGGTGCTGGCGGAACTTGCCCGCGACCGCCACTGGGACGTCCACTTCTTCGACGCCAGGGACGTGGAGCAGCGTGCGGTCAGGCTGCTCGCCGGGCGCGCGCACGACGTCCTGCACGGCCCGCGGGCGACGCTCGGGCCGCCCTGGTCGAAGGACCACCGGATGGCCCTCGCCGCCACGATCCTCGCCGGCCAGATGTAGGACTGAGAAGCCTGGCGGTCAGCCTGAGCAGGTGACGGCGCCCCGCCGCAGCGCGTGGCTGGCGTCGTTGCTGTCATCGGACCAGACAACCGGCTTGCGTCCCGCCGAGCAGGTCTCCGCCGGCGCGATGGCGAATCCCTCGTTGTTGTAGTTCGACATGCCCGTGGGACGCGCGTACACCGCGGTGGCGGCGAACCGGCCCTGGGCGTTGACGTCCAGCGTCGCGGTGCGGCCCTGGCAGGTGTCGTCGCAGGCCGCCCACAGGTGGCCGGTCGCCGGCTCGAACTCCAGGTCCATGACGCCCGCGAGACCGCTGGTGATCGTGGCGATCCGGGTGTAGCCGCCGCCGGCCTGGTCGAGCGCGTAGGCGTAGACGGTGCCGTTGGCCTCCAGTCCGACGAAGTACAGGCCGCTGCCGTGGCCCGGGTACGCGGCCGGGGTGTAGGCGGCGCCGGCATGCTCGTCGTGGAAGCCGTGCGCGGTGAGGTAGGAGTCCGGGATCCACGAGATGGCCTCGAGCCCGCTGTTGGCCGCCACCGCGGGCAGATCGGCGGTGAGGTTCCACTCCGCGGTCGCGTTCAGCGAGGTCGCCGTGGAGGCGATGTCGTAGCGGAGCACCTTCAGCAGGCTGGTGCTGCCGCTGCTGTTGTTGCGCTCGGTGGCGACCAGCGCGCCGTCCGGGGTGATRACGACGCCTTCCGCGTCAGGGTCGCCGGACCCGTTCGCATAACGCAGGGTCTTCCCGCTCGCCCAGCCGCCGGTCGTGTCCGGAGCCCAGTTCGTGCCACTCGGGACGAGACGGTAGAGGCGCCCGGCGCCGTTCTTCACCGCCCAGAGAACAGTGGAGCTCTGGAAGGACAGCCCACTGAGGTTGGTTCCGAACACGTTCGTGCCGTCCGCGACGGCCACGGCGGAATCACCGGGCCAGGCGGTGACGGGCACCGGGCAGGAGTTCGCCGCTCCGCGGGTCGGCGTCGTCGTCGTGGCGAAGGCTCCGGTGCCATCCGGGCAACGCCCGTAGGTCGTCGACGCGTGCGACGTCCAGGAGTAGGAGTCCACCAGCGACGTGCCGCCGGCCTGGTACAGACGCACCGAATCCGAACTGCCGAGGCCGAACTCCGGGTCGACGTCGAGGACCACCCGGCCGCCGGGCGCGAGCGACGTTCCCGACGCGACCGTGAAAGCATGCGAGTCGTCGTTGTCCTTCACGACCCAGCCGGAAACACTCACCGACGTCCCGCCGGTGTTCACGAGCTCCACCCAGTCACCGGGCGAACCCCCGCTCGACTCGACCTCGTTGATCCGGATGCTGGCCGGACCGTCCGCCGAGGCCGGCAGGACAGACAGGCCGAGTGAGACAAAAGCCAGGAAGACAGCGATGGCCAGTCGCGTTCTTCCACGGGAGGATCCGGACACGCAGCCACTCCTTCTCGCGGGTCAACCGGCAGGAGAAAGCACACTGTGCTCACTGCCGAGCCTCTCGCGCCCCGCGGGCCGGAGTCTTAACCCGCGGCCAACACGACCCGCAGTCTGGATGACCACGCGTCGCGGTGACCCAGGGTCGGCCCGTCAGGGTCGGGCCTGTCAGGCCCGCTGGTTGCGGCGCTGCTCGCGGCGAGCCCGGGCGCCGGGCGGCGTCTGCGGGACCTCGTCGGCGCGGCTCATCAGGTGCTTGTGGCGGTAGCCACGCTCATCCAGCCAGGCCAGCGCGCGGGTCTCACCCCGCGCTGCGACCGCGGCCGCTTCGGTGTCGGTGTCGGCGGCGATCTCGAACCGGAAGGTGAAGAACGGCCGGGCGTCGATCTCGTAGGTGAGGGTGCCGTCGGGGGTGAAGGCGGCACGCAGCGGTTCATGCTCCGCGGCGTGCGCCGCCAGCCCGGCACGCTGCTCCGCCGTGAGATCGGCGAAGGCACCACGGACGATGACGCGGAAGGTTCGGGCACTCACCGGACCCACGGAACCATCCCGACGCGCCCACGTCCATGGAGTTTCGGGCGGTCAGCGAACGCCTGAGCCGAGAGGCACGGCCGGCGCGTCAGGGCAGCAGAGCCTCGGCGAAGCGCTGCAGCAACCCGCTCCCCACGCCCGCATCCTTCCCTGCATCGCCGGTGAAACGCAGGACAACCTGGTCGGCGCCGGCGGTGTGATACTCGCGGAGACGGGCTGCAATCGAGTCGAAATCCCCCCACACGGTCATCGCGTCGAGAAACCTCGGTGCGAGGCCGTCGATCTCCGGCTCTGTGAAACCCATCCGGAGGAAGTTGCGCCGGTAGCCGGGAATGGTGCCGAAGAACCGCACGCTGTCGGCGGCCGTCGCCCGCGCGGTCGCGGGGTCGGTCTCGGCAATGATCGGCAGCAGCACCGCCAGCGCCGGTCCCGTTCCGAGCGCCCCCCGTGCCTGTGCGACATAGTCCGGGGTGACCAGGTAGGGGTAGGCGCCGGACGCCCGGTCGCGGGCGAGCGCGAGGAGGTTCGGGCCGAGCGCGGCGAGAACCCGCGCCGAGGCGGGCACACCCCGGAGTTCACCGTCATGCCGTTCGGCGGTGCCACCGGAGCTGTCGGGTCCGTCCGGACTGTCGAGGATGTCGAGGTAGGCGTTCAGGGTCCGCAGCGGTCGGGGCCCGTGCGYGCCGCCGAGACCCACGACGAACCGACCGGGGAACGCCCTCTCCAGCCCGGCGAAAGTACGCGCCACCTCGCCTGCCGGCACCACATCCACCGAGAGGATGCCGCTGGCCACCTGGATCCGCTCCGTCGCCCGCACCACCCGGTCGATGACGGGCAGGTTGTTGCCCTGGCCGCCCGCCAGCCACACCGTGGAGTAGCCGGCCGCCTCCGCCTCCCGCGCGAGAGCGATCTCGGCGTCAGGACGGTCCGCCACAAGCCCGGAAGCCGCGATTCCCAGGGGTCCAAGAGTCACCACGCTCCGCACAACCGCGGCCCGTCCGGCCGTGTTCCCCGTCACCCGGCCGGGGTCAGCTCGCCCCGTCCCCCGCCCCCCGTCCCCGTCACCTCGACGAGAAGCGCACGAAGGTCGATGCCCTCCTCCGCGCGCACCCGGCACCGAGTGTTCGCCTCGTCCCCGGGAAAGCAACGGCTCGACCACAAGCGCGAGAAGGATGTCCGACCCGTCAGTGGCAGCGACCGCCATCCAACACTAAGATCAACGGTATACTCTGTCGATATGAGCATCGAGGAGATCCGTGAGCCGACCTTCCTGGTCCTCGCGGCGCTCACCGACGGGGCGAAGCACGGCTACGCGTTGATCAAGGAAGTCGAAAGCATCTCCGCAGGTCGGGTGACACTGCGGGCGGGAACCCTCTACGCCGCCCTCGGCCGACTCGCCGAGGGCGGGTTGGTACACCAGAGCGGCGAGGAGGTGGTCGACGGGCGGCTCCGGCGCTACTACGACCTCACCGACGCGGGCGCCGAGGTGCTTGCCGCGCAGACCACCCGCCTGCGGCAGAACGTCGCCGAGGCCGACCGCCGGCTACGCGCCCGGGCTCGGCTGGGAACGGCACCGGCGTGACCGCGCGCCTGGAGGCTGTCTACCGCCGGCTGTTGACGTGCTATCCGCCCAGGTGGCGGCAGGAGCACGAGGACGAGATCGTCGCCACCCTGCTGGACGTCGCGGATGCCGGCGGACGGACCAGACCGAGCGCCGGTGAGGTCGCGAACCTGGTTGCCCACGGCCTCGCCGCCCGACTCGGCGCCACCCGCGGTCTGGTACCCGCCGTGGTGTGGCACCGTGTCGCAGTCCTGGCCCTCGCCTCGGTGGCGACTCTGTCGTTGAGCTTGTTCATCGTGGCGGAGGTACTGCCTGTGCCGTTCTCCGCGGTCGGAGGCTACGTACCGGACCGCTCCGGGCTGACCTTCGGCCCGTTCGTCACCCTCGGCGCGGCCCTCTACCCACTGCCGGTCCTCGCCTTCGTCGCCGCCGCGGTCGGCGCCCGGCGCACTACCCGAGCACTGTTGGGGCTCACCTGCCTCGCGGTGTGTGCCCTGCTGCCGGCCGCGGCGTGGAGCGACGCCGAACGGCCCATGTTGTACCTGCTCGTGACGTTGGGTCTGCTGGCGGGGATGGCGGCGGTCGGCATGCCACCGGCGGTCCCCCGCCGCGACCTGTTCGCAGCCACGGCGCTGTTCGGCCTGCTGCTGGCCGGCGCGGCCGTCTACGGTGTCGTGTACTACCGCCAGCCCTACCCTGGTGCCGGCTGGAACCTGCCGCTCGTCGCCTACCGCGGCCCCTACGGACTTCTCTCCGCGGTCGGGTCGATCGTGCCGGCCGTCGTCGTCGTCGGTGCCGCCGTCGCGACCGCGGCCAGTGTGCGGCGCCCCGGCTGGATCGTGGCGACCTTCGTGGTCGGCGGGTCGTGGTCAGTGATACCCGTGGCGGCGTCGATCCGCTACCCCCGCTGGGGATGGGGGTACGACAACTACTCCATCCTCGGATTCGTGTTCACCTTCGGCCTCATCGCCCTGGCCGCCGCCGTCGACCTGTTTCGCGCCGCGGACCTGAGAATCGTGCGGAACCCGGGCCTGTCATCAGCCGGTCGCGAGGCCGCCGAACCCGAGTAGCACGCGCGGGCGAAGCCGCGAACACGGCTCCGCCGGCGACAACCCCACCCCGTTTCGCATCATCGTCGCGACATCCGCTGTCAACCACGATTCCGGTCGTACTCCGCCCGTGCCGCGTCGACCTCGGACATGTGTGCCTCGGCCCATTCCTTGAGGTGGCGCATCGTGTCCAGAAGTGAGTAACCGAGCGGGGTGAGCTCGTAGTCGACGCGGACGGGCACCGTCGGGGTCACCGTGCGGGTGAGCAGCCCGTCCCGTTCGAGGCCGCGCAGGGTCTGGGTCAGCATCTTCTGGCTCACCCCGCGATCCGGGCGGAGAGCTCGGTGTAGCGCATCCGGCCCTCCAGCCCCAGTGCCACGATCACCAGGCTGGCCCACTTGTCGCCGATGGTGTCGAGCAACCGCCGGCTGGGGCAGGACGCGGCGAAGACGTCGAACCGCGGTGTCGACGTGTCAGCAGAGGCCACGTTCATGACTTACCTCCGGGTTCCTACCCCACTGTGAAGTGCCTACTTCCCAATAGAGAGTAGGTCACCGATGGTGGTGCTGTCGAACCATCGGAAGGGAATCCCTCATGACACTCGCGCTCGTCTCCAGGCCCGACTCCTCCGCCCCGGCCCTCGAGGAGGTGACGCTGCCCCCGCTGGGACCCGGCGACCTGCGGGTCCGCGTCACGGCGGCCTCGGTCGACCCCATCGACACCCTCTACGCCGGCGGACCCGCCCGGGCGATCTTCGGCCTGAGCGGCACCGTCGGCCTCGGGTTCTCCCTCACCGGCGTCGTTGTCGGCACCGGCGCCGAGACCACCGGCTTCTCCGTCGGCGACCCGGTCGCCGCCGTACACGACGACGTCACCGCACCCGTCCGCGCGCATGCGGAGGAGACCATCGTGTCGGCGGCCGCCGCCGCGCTCCTGCCGGACGGCCTCGACCCGGTCGACGCGGCGTCCCTCCCTGTCAACGCCCTGACCGCGGCGCAGATGGTGGACCGTCTCGGCCCCGCCGACGGACGGACCCTGCTGGTCACCGGCGCTGCCGGCGCCGTAGGCGGCTACGCCGTCGCGCTGGCCGCCCACGCCGGCTGGAGCGTCACCGGCCTGGCCCGCGAGTCCGACCGCGATTTCGTCCGCAGAGCGGGCGCCCGCGCACTCGTCACCGACCTGCCCGGCCCGTCTTTCGACGCCGTCGTCGACGGCGCCGTCCTGCAGGCCCAGGCCCTTCCCGCGCTCCGCGACGGCGGGACGTTCGTCGGCGTGACCTCGGCGTCTCCCGCAACGACCGAGCGGGGCATCGAGATCGCCATCGTGAACGTGCGACCCGACGCCCCCCAGCTCACCGGACTGCTTGCCCTCGCCGCCGACGGCACCCTGGAGCTGAGGGTGGCCGGCCGGGTACCGCTGGCCGAGGCCATGACGGCGTACGACAAGGTCGCCGGCGGCGGCCAGCGCGGCCGGTGGCTGCTGGTGCCCTGACCCGACGGACAACCGTCACTGCGTCGCGCGGGCGCCCTGTTCGGCCGGGTCGACGTCAGCCCGGGTCGACACGCGGCACAATTACCCGGTGAGTTCCCGGCTGGTCGGCCGTCGCCGCGAGCGGGCCGAGCTGGATCGCCTTCGCCTGGCCGCGACCCTGGGCGGGGATGGGGCCACGGGCGCGTTCGCGCTGGTGACCGGCGAGGCCGGGATCGGGAAGACCGCGCTGCTGGCGCGGATGCGTCTCGACGCCGAGCACGCCGGGATACCGGTACTCACCGGCCGAGCGGTCCAGGACGATGGTGTTCCGCCTTTCTGGCCGTGGCTGCGGATGCTCGAACAGGGCTCCCGGCCTGGCCTGGTGCCGCTCTCCCCGCGACTGCTCGACCTGGGAGACGGCCCGCCGGAGACGGCCCGTTTCCTCGCCCTCGACCGCACCGTCCGGGCGCTGCTCGCCGCTGCCGAACCGGCGGGCCTGGTCATCGCTCTCGACGACCTGCAGTGGGCCGACGACGGTTCGCTGCGGCTGTTGCGGCACCTGTGCGCCGAACTGGACGGCTCGCGTCTGTTCCTGGCCGGCGCCACCCGGGAGGTGACAGCCGCCCTCGCCGGCCTCCAGCCACACGTCGTCCCCCTCGGCCCGCTCTCCGAGTCCGACATCGCCGACCACCTGGCTGCCGTGGGCGCGGGCCCGACCGCCGTTCACGCCTCCTGGCCGCCGCTCGTGCACCGGCAGACCGGCGGCATCCCGCTGCTGGTCCGAGAGCTCGTCCGGGTGCTGGCTCACGAGACGCGGCTCGCGGGCCCGGCGGAGGGACCCGGGCTGGTGGTGCCGGTCGAGATCCGCCGGCTGGCGGCGCAGCGGCTCGGACGGCTGTCCCCGGCCTGCCGTCGGTTTCTCGGCGGGGCCAGCGCGCTCGGCGACGAGATCGACGTCGGTGTGCTCACGGCCGCTGCGGTGCGGGTGGACCGCGCGGAGCCGGCTGACGGGCACGCACCGTCGGCTGGGGCGACGCCGGCTGGGGCGACGCCGGACGGTGAGGCGGATCTGACGGACCTGCTCGGTGAGGCGGTGTCCGCCGGGATTCTCGAGGACCAGCCGGACGCGCCGGATCGGCTGCGCTTCACCCACGCGCTCATCCAGGACGCCTGCTACGAGGAGCTGCCCCGCGCAGACCGGGTCTCCTGGCACCGCCGGATCGCCGACGTCCTGCAGACGCAGCCCGCCGGTGACCGCCGGGCTGGCGACATCGCGCGGCACCGGGTGCGCGCGGCAGTCGACGCGACCAGCCGTGCCGCCGCGGTGGTGGCGTGCCGGGAGGCATCCGCCGTCGCGACCTCCGCGCTGGACTTCGCCGCGGCGACCCGCTGGACCCGCCGCGCTCTGGAGCTGATCGACGACGTTGCGATCGACCCCGCTGACCGCGCCGTCCTGCTGCTGGACCTTGCGGAGGCCGGCTATCAGAACGGCCAGGTGACCGAGGCGATCGCACAGTGCGTGCGGGTCGGCGCGCTCGCGGCGCGCCTGGGGCGGGCTGATCTGGCGGTACGCGCCGCCCTGGTCGTGCGCGGCATCGAGAGCCCGGCGGCGAACGAGGAGATCATCGCGTTGTGCGAGCGGGCGCGGGCGCTCCTCGAAGGGTTCCCTGCCGCCGACGGGAGCACCTGCGCCGACGGGGCCTCCGCTGCCGACCGGAGCCCAGCGGCGGAGACCACGCCGCCTGCCGGGATCCCGGCAGGCGGCGTGGACGGGCCGTACGCACAGGTGCTGGCCCGCCAGGCCGTCGCGCTGACAGAGATCGGCGGCGCGGACGCGGCCGACACCCTGAGCCGTCGGGCACTGGCCCACGCCGAGCGCAGCGCCGACTCCTCGGCGCTCGTCGACGCGCTGCACGCCCGGGAACGCCTGGTGACCGGCCCGGACGGCGTCCACGAACGCCTCCGGCTCGGTGCCCGGCTGCGGGAACTCGGGAGCGGGCCGACCACCGGGCCGACCACCGGATCGACCGCTGCGCGGCCCGACGCGGCCCTGTGGGGTGGTGTGTGGCGGATCGACGCCGCGTTCCAGCTCGGCGCGGTGGCCGTCGTCGACGACGAGATCCTCGCTCTGGAGCGGGTGGTGGGCCGCCTCGGCTGGCCGCTCGCCCAGTGGCATCTGCTGCGTGCCCGGACGACGCGGGCCGTGCTCGCCGCCCAGTACGCGCAGGCGGAGGAGCTGGCTCTCGACGCGCTGTCCGCCGCCCGCCGGACCCAGGACTTCACCGCGGTCATCCAGTCCTACGCGCTGCTGCAGGAGCCACTGCGGCACACCGGACGCTTCACGGCGCACGAACCGGAACTGAGCACCGGGGCACTCGGCGTCCTGGTCCCCGTCGTCTGCGCGATCTTCGGTCTCTACCTGCTGGACGCCGGCGAGGTGGACCGGGCGGCCGAGCTGTTCGACCGGCTCCGTCCCGCGCTGGAGACTCTGCCGGTCGACGGCCGGTGGCTGCCGACCGTGGCCGGCGCCGGCGAGCTCGCCGCGCACTTCGGCGACCAGGACACGGCCGGCCGCTGCTACCGCGCCCTGCTCCCCCACGACGGCTACCACCTGGGCTCCGCGTCGGGTTACCGCGGCACGGTCGCCCGCGTCCTCGGCGTGCTCGCGGTGGCCCTGAACGAGCAGGACCTGGCCGATCAGCACCTCGACCGGGCAGCCACGATGGAACAGCGGGCCGGTGCCCCGGGCGAGCTCGCCCGCGCCTGGCTCGCGCACGCCAGGGTGCTGCGCACGCGAAGTGGCCCCGGTGACCGGGCCCGGGCCCTCTTCCTCGCCGACCAGTGCGCGCGGTCCGCCCGACGGCTGGGCATGGCGCCGGTGCTCACCTCGGTGACCGCCCTCGTGGACGACCTGAGCGGGGTGTCCCCAGGAGCCGCGAACACCCTGACGCGACGTGAGCGTGAGATCGCCGCACTCCTCGCCGACGGCCTGGCCAACCGGGCGATCGCGGATCGGCTGGTGCTGTCCGAGCGGACGGTGGAGACACACGTCCGCAATCTGCTCACGAAGCTCGGCCTGACCAACCGGACCCAGGTGGCCGCCTGGGCGGTCCGCGCCGGGCTACGTGCCGAATCTACGCGCCAGCACTGATTTCCTGGCGGTCGTCCCGGCCGATCATCGTCACGACAGATCAGCCCAGGCGACGACGACAGATCCGGACGACCACGCGACGTCGGCCGGACGGTGCCGAGATCGCCGCCGGACCCACGAAGGAACCCCATGTCCCTCTCCCGTGCCCAGACCTCCGGCCTGGTGCTCTGTGTCCTGCTCGGTATCGCGGACGTCGTCTCCCTGGCCGGGCTCGGCGCCGACGACGGCCCGCCCGCCGGTGTCCTGCTCGCGGGCGGCATCCTCGGCCTGATCACCCTGGCCGGCACGGTCCGGCGCCGTACCCGAGGCGGCCTCCTCACGATCGTCGTCTCGCGGGTGCTCTCGGCCCTGCTCGCGATCCCCGTGTTCTTCGTCGACGACGCCCCGGACGCAGCAGTGCCCGTGAGCGCCGTCTTCCTGGTCCTCACCGCGATCGCCCTGGGCCTGCTCGCTCCGGCCCTGCGCCACCCCCAGCCGGTACCGGCCGTCTCATGACGTCCGCACCTGAGCGCCAGCCGAGTACAGGGGGCTCGGCTGGCGCTTCCCCCGGCCAACGGCCTCCACGGAACGAGAAGACGAAGCCGGGCCACGCTGGCCACGCAGGCCACGCAGGCCACGCAGGCCACGCAGGACTTTCGGTTCCGACTGGGATACGGGGCGTGAAACTGCCGGTCAGCGACCTGCCGCGCAGCCTGGCCTGGTACCGGATGGTGTTCGGCGCGCAACCGATCCTGGAGTTCCCGGACGAGGACGACGTGGTGCGCGGCGTCGCCTGCACACTGCCGGGGCTGGGGTCGAGCGGCGTGTCGCTGCGGGAGAACCCGGCCGCGGCTGCGGCCATCGCCGGCTTMAACGCGCTGGTCCTCGCGGTCGAGGACCGAGCCGCGATCGAGGCGTGGACCCGCCGCCTCGACGACCTGGGCGTCGCCCACTCACCGGTCATCGACGCGACCGTCGGCTGGCTGCTGGTGCTCCATGACCCGGACGGAATCGAGATCCACCTCTACAGCGAGGAACACCACGGCATCGACCAGACCGGACGCCCCGGCTACGGCCGCCCGGTCAGACCCTCCGACGAACCCGCACCGCCCGCCCACTGAGGGCCCGTCAGAGCCTGCCTACGACCGGAAACCGTTGTTCAACAGCCAAAAGGGCATCAATCAACGGCGGAAGATCGGTCTGGTCAAGACCGGGTAACGAAAACAGGAGCTTGTTACGCGTCGCCGAGCCATCGCCGAGTTCTCCACCTACCGTCAGATGCCCGTTCCGCTCGCACAGCACATTGAGAGCGATCCACTCCTCCGTCGAGACGAGTTCGGCGCGGCCACAGATCTTCCGGTGAACGCACTGCAGCTGCTCCCGAAACGAGCGCAACTCGTCGCCCCGGAGGGCCGCGTCAAGGTCTGCGGTGAAGCCACGAAGGCGAGCCGTGATGGGACTCGTCAGCCAGTTGCCGTCCCAGTAGTCCCCGACCTCCGGGAACATCCGCCCGACGACCCGAATCAGAACGTGATCAGAGCTTCGCCGGCCGACAATGATCTCCAAGTGCTCCGTCCGCACACTGTCAGCATGCCAGGCTGCCCACGCCAGGGCGGCCCTGGCGGCACCTACGCCATCAGGCGGTCGCCTCGCTCCGCACGCGTGAAGCTGATCGATCTCGCCGCCAGGACCCTCACCTGTTCACCGAACTCCGCGAACTCCAGACGGTTCCACCACCGACTGTACTCAACTGGTCGCATGCAACAGTCAGGTTCGCTACTCTTGGAATCCAAGCTGATACCTGGATGATGGGAACCGGAGCGATCAGAGCAGAGATGCACTATCAGAAGCTGACCCCTGACGATAGGCGCATTTGGCAGGAGCTTGCCGCAGCTCTGGCTGAAAGCTGGCAGGGGCGCGCGGTGACTGCCCAGCTGGGCGCCGACCGAACGGCTGGCGTCGAGTCATTGCGCGCGCTGCTCACATCGGCCCCATCACCCACCCTGGCCAACCTCGTCTCGACATACGGCATCGACAGACTTGTCAACATCGCCGGCGTGGTCGCCTACCCGCGGTTCTCTCGGCCGATGTTGGCTGGGGGCTGCGTTCTCGCAGTGGTCCTCATCGTGACAGTCGCCGTCGTCACCCTGTCCGGTGGACAGTCAGGCGGGACCGCGGTCGCACCGACCCCCACCGAGAACCGCTCGCACGAGGCTTCGCCGCCTGCGAGCGGCACGAGCAGCACCCCCCGGCCCTCGGCCACAGCGGCCGCCGGAAGTCTGGACAACGCCCGGCGGGTGCAGTTTACCGAGAATGGCTTTTCGTACGAGGCGCGGGCGGTAATGATGCGCACGCTGACCGATGGCGCAGAAAGCGCCCGCCCCTCTTTTCACAAACTTCTTTTCGTTTTCCAGATACACAATCTCCAGAAGGACCGACCAGCTCCGGTCCCTGTCATCACCAGCTACACGGCCGCAGACATCCACGTTCCGCGACAGTTTGTGYTCGATTCAGACAGCAGGTGCGCCTATCCGTTCCGCGAGGAGTGGAGCTCCCTAGGCGACGCCGAAAACAGTAACAGCCGGTGCAACCTGTCCCTGAAACCGGCCGCACAACGGGAGCGGTTTCAGTTCTCCGACCTGAGAATTCTCGCCGACCGAGCCGTCACCTTCAACATGATCACCGAAGGTGACGTTCCCGACACGGTTCCTGACAGCACGATCAGCCTCACCATCGAGAATGACGGAGAGCCCGGTACCGCCGATGCCGACCACGTGGACGTTCCCCTGCGCTGAGGTCGCGACCTGTGCCCAGCGAAACCGTCTACCGACCAGCGGACTGCCGGGTCGGGTCCTGATCAGATCTGGGTAGCCCGCCCGTCCCAGCCGTCCCGTGCGGCCGTCGTTCCGCCCGGCGTGACCAGTCCGGTCTCATAGGCGACGACCACCGCCTGGGCGCGGTCCCGGAGCCGGAGCTTGGCCATGATCCGTGCGACGTGTGTCTTGACGGTCGCCTCGCTCAGCCGCAGGCTCACCGCCAGCTCCGCGTTGCTCAGGCCGCTAGCCAGCAGCTGGAGCACCTCCACTTCCCGTGGGGTCAGTGTGGACAGCTCACGATGCAGGGCCGTGCCGCGGTCGGCGCGGGCGAAGCGCTCGACTGCCTCCCGCCGGGTGGGCGGCGCGGACCCGCACCGCGACAGCGCTGCGCACCGAATGATCACCAGCAGCCGGCCGGAACGGGAACGAGTCAGCTCACGATGGAACGAGCGAGACGGAATCCCACATCGTCGATCCTGAAGGTCGGATGGCTGCGACGCCGTACCGATGCCCGGCAGCTCCAGTGCTCGTCACACCACCCGCCGCCGCGCAGCACCCGGTAGGCGCCGTAGACCTCGGCATCGTAGATGTCCCAACACCATTCCCAGACGTTTCCGAGCATGTCGTAAAGGCCCCAGGCATTGGGTTTCCGGCCTCCGACATCGTGAATACGATCGTCCGAGTTACCGCGATACCAGGCGATCTCGTCGAGCGGCCCGTATCGCGCGCCTGCCGCACCGGCACGACAGGCATGCTCCCACTCCGCCTCGGTCGGCAGCCGGTAACCGCCACTGGATGGATCCCACTCGACGTGCTCACCGTCATCATCCACGCGATAGGCGGGAACCAGCCGCTCGCGTCGCGACAGGGCGTTGCAGAACCGGACGGCGTCCCACCACGAAACGCCCTCGACGGGCAGTCGATCGCCGTGGGCAGCACTCGGCTGCTGGCCGGTGACCTGCTCGTACTTCGCCTGGGTGACAGGAAAGACCGCAAGCCGGTACGGCCCGAGCTCGACCGGCCACGTGCGCTGCGTTCGCCGGTCCGACAGCGTCACCCGCCCCGACGGGATGGTGATCATCGACAGAACTATATATGACCTGCACGGATGCAGGTCACCCCGCTGYGTCGGTGCCCCATCCGGGAAATATCCGAGCTGCTCGGACCGCACCCGGACACGCTCGGCGAGAACGGCGCGGATGCGCTCAGGAGTGACGCCGGGCTCGGCCAGCACGTCGCGAACCCCGGAGGGCTCGACCGCGAGCGCCAACAGAATGTCAATTCCGTCGACGGAACTCCCACCGGACTGCTGGACCTGCGCAAACGCATGTCGGATGACGGTCACGGATGTCCGGTCCATGAGAGCACGCTACCGTGTTTCCGTTCTGCCGCCTGTTTGCGAGTTCATCGATCCCACCACCATCTGTCCCCGTATCCATCTGTTCCTGTATCGCGAAGGACTTCGTTCTGCCCATGGCGACTCTGATCCGCGCCCTCGACTCCGATATCAGGGTGGAGTACAGCGTCTTTCACCTGGTCGGTCTCGGCGACCCCGGCGGCCTCGGCGACTTCGAGGAACCCCTGCTCCCGGACACCGTTCTCGCGCGGCACACCCAGATCCACGTGCGCAGCGACGGAAGCCATCACCTGCCCACCGTCCGGCTGGAAGCATGGGACGCCGAACCCGCGCGGCCCGCCCCACCCGAAGGAGACTCCGCATGGGACTACGCCGAGGATCTCCGGCTGGTGTCGGACACCGGAATCCTGCGGCTCGTGACGCTCAACGGTCAGGGGGTACGCAGCCTGCTGATCGGTCCGCCGCTGTTCCGCTACGGAGTTCGCGTACTCCGCGCGGGCGGCGCCCGAGCGCGCGCCCTGCCGCAGTTCTCCGACGAGACAGGGGCGGAAACCTATCTCGTGCAGACCTGGCCGCTTGAGGACGTCTTCGACTCCGCGGAGTACCTCCGCCCGCAGGGCATACCTTCGGAGACGGCGGAYGGCGGCACCGAGGCCGGTTCCGGCGGCTACCGACCGAGCCATGCAGCCGACTGGCCGTCGATGCGTCCCACGAACACCGACACGAATGCGTCTGCCGGTGTCGTACGAGCCAGTCGAATTTCCTACCGGACCAGCACCGACACCAACCGCAGCACCGGCACCGATCAGCCTCGGCCTGTCACCCCCGGATTCCGGGACCTGTCGACGGTCTCTCCCGAAGAGTTCTCCCGTATCACCGGCCTGCCGATGCCGACACGCCCAGCGCCACGGCCCGGGACTACCCGCGGGTCGGCAGGTCCGCGCAGGAAATCGTACGTCCCCGGGGTCATCTACGAGATCCAACCGGGTCCGAAGGAGGAACTGTTCCAGGCACACCCGGAGCTGGCCAGACATCCCGAACGGCTCCCTTCCGACTTCTTCACCTGGCCGGAGAACCGGCGCCGCGACCTGCTCACGCGTTGGCAGGACGACATCGCGATCATGGACGGCTTGTCAGAGCRCACCGAGCCTCGGCGCACCCTGCAACCGGCAGACTTYCCGACCAAAGCCGATCAGGCGTCGCCGGGAATTGCACTACGCACCTGGCTGTGGCTGCACCCCCGGGAACTGGACGCCGCTCCGTCCGGCGCGCTACGGACCGAGCTCGCGTTCGGGGCCCGGGACGCCCTCAGCGGCAAGGTGTTCACCAGCGCCATCGTCACGATCCTCATGGCCAGCGCTGCCGGCATCACCGTGCGAGCCGCCTACCCGGTGGAAGCCGCCCGCCTGCTTGCCGCCGAGCGGGTGCACTCCCCCCGCACCTGAGCCACCCGCTCCCGCGACCGACGGCCATCAGTCATCCGGCACCGGCGCCACCAGCCACCGGCACCGGCACCGGCAGCACATATCGATAGTCGATATATTCTGATGAAGTGGGTATTGAGGACATCCGCGAGCCGACCTTCCTGGTCCTCGCGGCACTCGCTGACGGGGCCAAACACGGGTACGCGGTGATCCGGGAGGTCGAGGCCATCTCCGACGGCCGGGTGACGCTGCGGGCGGGCACCCTCTACGCCGCTCTCGGCCGGCTGGCCGGCCAGGGGCTGGTGCGCCAGAGTGGCGAGGAGGTGGTCGACGGGCGACTCCGGCGCTACTACGACCTCACCGACGCCGGCGCCGAGGTTCTCGCCGCGCAGGCCGCCCGCCTGCGACAGAACGCCGCCGAGGCCGACCGCCGACTCCGCGCGCGGGCTCGCCTGGGAACGGCGCCGGCATGACGGCCCCGCGGCTCGAGATCGTCTACCGCCGTCTGCTGAGGTGCTACCCGCCCGGGTGGCGGCAGCAGCACGCGGACGAGGTCGTCGCCACGCTCCTGGACGTCGCCGACGCGGAGGGACGCACCAGGCCGAGCCCCGGCGAAGCCGCGAACCTGCTCGCGCACGGCCTCGCCGCCCGGTTCGGCGCCTCACTCGGCCTGCTGCCCGCGACGGTGCGGAACCGCGTCGCGGCCATGGCGTTCGCCTCCGTCGCCACGCTCTCCTGCACCCTGTTCGTCGTGGCTGAGGTGCTGCCCGGACCGTGGCCGGCCGACGGGGGTGCCGACGGGGGTTACTGGCTGGACGAGGATGGTCTGACCTTCGGCCCGTTCGTCACCGTGGGCGCGGCCCTCTATCCCCTGCCGGTCCTCGCCTTTGTCGCGGCCGCGGTGAATGCTCGCCGCGTCGCCCGCGCCATGCTGGGGCTCACCTGCCTCGCGGTCCTCGCGATCCTTGTGGCGCCGCTGGCCGCCCCTTCGATCGACGCCGAACGGCCCCAGTTGTATCTGCTCGTCGTGCTGGGCCTGTTGGCAGCACTGGCGGCGGCCGGATACTCGGCGACGGCTTCCCGCCGCGAGCTGTTCGGCGCCGTGGCGACACACGGTCTGCTCCTCGCGGGTGCGACAGCTCTCAGCGTGTCGTCGTTCCACCGGACCTACCCCGGTTCCCCCTGGAACCGGCCTCTTCACGCCTACCGTGGCTACGGCGGACTGCTCGACACCGTCGAGATGATCGTGCCGGCCGCCGTCACCGTCGGGGCTCTCCTGGCAACCGCGGCCAGCGTGCGGCGACCCGGCTGGATCGTGGCGACCTTCACCATCGGCGGAATCTGGTCGATTCTCCCGATCGCGGAATCCATCCGCTACGACCGCTGGGGCTGGGAGAGCAACTACACCGGGCTCGGATTCGCGTTCGTCTTCGGGCTCATCACCCTGGCGGCGGTCGTCGATCTCTTCCGCGCGGCCGGGCTGAAGGTCGTGCGGACCTCGGATCTGCCGCACAAAATCCCCGGCTCGCCGACCCGGCCCGAGCCGAACACCTTCACCGCGAGGTCGACGCCGCCGGGGCCGCCGCCAGCTCCGTAAAGCCCTGACCGAATCTACAATGGGATCACGGAATCGATCCCATGAGCGCCTCCGCTCGCGCGGGCGCTCTGGCTTCCGGTGGACCGCTCGACGGCCGACGTCTCGGTGACGTCCATACCGCGGAGTTCGAGGTCGTGATGGCCGACCGTTCGCGTCACGGGGCCTTCCGAATATCGAGCGATAATCAGACGCATTCGCGGCCACCCGAATTTTCCGATATTGACGAGGACCGCCGCCACAATGTCTTCATCATGAACGGCGCGAACCACCGCATGGGACCCRCCCCCGCGGGCTGCTTGAGCCGTGTGCCGCGACGAGTGGCACGCACGGTTCCGAGAGAGGGGGACCGCAGCAATGCGGTCCCCCTAGTCGGCGGCGAGACCATGTCGCCGCCGGGCAGGTGGGCCGGCCCGATGAGCACGCCACATCCGCGGCCACGGGCCGCCGGAGATGCACTGCTGGCGGATGACCCTCGCCCCTCCACGGACATCGGCTGACCCCGTCTCGCCTCCGTTCCGGCCGGGGCACCCGGATGACGGYCGTCACGGATCAGGCCGGGGACGCGTGACCCGGCGACCGGGCTGCCCGCAGGCCGGCTCAACGCCATCCTCCGCGAGTCCAGCCCCGCATACCCTGCCCAGCCGGGGCGGGGTATGCGGCGGATATCAGTCGAACCACCCGCCCAGATAGACCGCGATTCCCAGGGCGGCCACGATGATGGCCGAGATCACGAAGGACAGCCCGGCCAAGGCGGAGATTGCCAGTGCCACGAGGGTGACCACACCGGCAAACGCGAGGAGGACCAGCAGAGGTTCGATCAGAAACGAGATGACGACGATAACACCGACGATGGCGAGTACGGCGATAATCGCTTCCATGGCACGCCCCCGCCCGGAAAGGAGTGGCGGTTCGCCGRAAACTGTATCTTTCGCTGATAGCCCTGTCACTGTCGGTTTCCCGACTTCAGCGGCTGCCCTCGGTTCCTGCGTCCCACCAGGGCTCGCCGTGTGGGGCCGGAGGAGCGAGGCCAAGGGCGGAACCAACAGAAGCCAACGGTTTCCTCAGCCGCACGACTCGCCAGCGCCGCACGCAGCTCGGGCCGCCCTGCCACCCCGGATCACCGCGTCGTGGCGCGGCGGTGCCGGCGGAGCGCCCGCACCGCGGCACCGAGTGCGACGGCCGCGACGACGGCGAGCGAGCCGAGCGGTACCCAGTCACCGAGGCAGGCGTACAGGGTGCTGGTCGCACCGGCCAGCGGCAGGTCGACGACGTAGGCGCCGCGCTCGTCCGTGCCCAGGCGGAACAGCTGCCGGCCCGAGGTGTCGAAGGCGGTGGACACGCCGGTCAGCGTGGCGTGCAGGACGGGCCGCCCCGACTCCACCGCCCGCAGCGCTGCCAGGCTCGCATGCTGGTCGGGTGCCCAGCTGTCCTGGAATGTCGAGGTGGCCGACTGGACGACGATCACATCCGCGCCGTCGTTTGCCAGATGGCGGGCCATGTCCGGGAAGGCCGACTCGAAGCAGATCAGCGGACCGAGCCGGACCGTCCTGCCGTTCAGTTCCCCTGCGTCGAGCACGGTGAGCCGGTCACCCCTGCGGCGGTTCTCGGCGGCCGCCTCGGTCACTGCGGTCAGCCAGCCGAGGACGGGGCGCAGCGGGATGTACTCCCCGAAGGGCACCAGCCGCATCTTGTCGTACCGCCCCCGCGGGCCGTCCGGTCCGACCAGTACCGCCGACTTGTAGATCCCCCCGCCCCCGTCGTCGGGGCTGGCGTCCTCGCCGGCACGACGCGCGTCGGTGTTGACCAGGATCTGGACACCGAGCGCGCGGGACAGCTCCTCGATCTGGCGCAGCCGTGCCTGATCATCGACGAGGTCGAACCCGACGCTGCTCTCCCCCCACACGACCAGGTCGACTCCGGCGCCGGCCAGGGTCCTGGTGGCCTCCACACCGTCGGTGAACCGCGCGTCGGCACCGTGGACGACGCCTGGCTGGACGACGCCGACAGCGAGCGTGCCGGTGGTGGCCGGGATGGGCATGGCCGCCGCGCATGCCACCATCGCGGTGACGAGGAGGCCGGCGGCGAACGCGGGGCCGGCCCGACGCCAGTCCCGGGACGGTCCCCGCCGCGGCGACCGCGCGCCTGGCATGACCGCGGCGGCCACCAGCAGGTTGACGGCGGCGAGCAGGAAGCTCAGGAGCCATGTCCCGCCGACGGCGGCCAGCGGCAGGACCGGTCGGGCATTCCACTGGCTGGCACCGAGCAGCGCCCAGGGCCCGCCAAAGCCCTCCCACGACCGGACGAACTCGCCGACCACCCATGCAGACGGGACGACCAGCACCCAGCCGAGACGGCACACCCCGGGCAGGCGGGGGGGCAGCCGCGGACGCAGCGCCGTCCAGACCAGGACGCCCCATGGCATCCAGGTGGCGCCGAGAGCCAGGCCGAGGACGACGAGAAACGGACCGGTGGTGGGCGCGAGCCAGTAACAGGTCGCCACAAAGAACCCGGTGCCGCTGCACCAGGCACGGATCGCAGCCTCCCGCCAGGCGACAGCTGCCACGATCACCAGGGTTGCCGGCACCAGTCCGACGAGACCGACCGGCCACGCCGACGGCGCGGGGAACGCCACCGCGGGCACCGCCCCGAACAACGCGGACAGCACCCGGTACCGCCACCTGGCCCGCCGGGTCGGCACCAGCCACGCATGCTCGCCCGCGCCGCCGCGGGCTACCTGGTCAGGAGCCCCGCCGACGGACACGGGGCGGCCGGTGCCGTTGGCCATATCTCGATGGTGCTGCCTGGTCCGGCGACGTGCAGAGATGACGTCAGGAAGCGCATCGTTGCCAGGTCGTCGTCACGCGGCGGTGGATGTCTCCGAGCAGGTGCGGGCGTACTCCTGCGGGTCGCGGATCTCCCAGACCGCTTGCCCGATCGCAAGGACGCCGCGGGCTGGAAGCGGGACGTCGCCGATCGTCGGGTTCTCTCCCAGCCGAGCCGGACGGCCGAGGTCGGTGCCGTCGAGGGTGGCGGTCGCGTCGTCGATGAGATACATCCGCTGTGGCATCAGGATGCCGGTGTGTCCGCTGGGCATGACGCCGGCCAGGTGCAGCCGGCCAATGCCCAGGGCACTCGCCAGCCGTTCCCGGATGTGCAGCATTGTGGTGGATCGCCACGTGGACAGCGGCAACGTGCCATTGACACTGTTGAGGAGCCGCAGCAGCGGTGTCTCCACCGCGGTGAGCCGCCAGTCCAGGACCGGCGAGTCCAAGCGCACCCTGAGCGTGGCCGGACCGACCCACTCCAGGTCGAGGCGACCGTGGCCAGTGTGGTCACACGCAGGGCCGTAGTAGCGCGGGCAGGCCGTGTCGAGCCGGGGACCATCGACGTAGATCGACCAATGCCCTCCCGGATCGCGGTGCCACAGCGTCCGGTAGGGACCGAAATCGTTCTCCGGGAAGACCCGCAGCGCCAGCACATGGCCGGTGTCGAAGGGCAGCCCGAACACCCCCCAACCCTTCACGTGCTCATATCCCGGCCATGGCGCCTGGCCCCGAACGGCGGGAAGGTCACCAAGCCGGTGGCGTAGATCCAGCATCTTCCCTCGCCTCCCCTCGCCTCCCCTCGCCTCCGTCCAGGCTGGCAGGCCAGGCCTCGGCCGGCAAAGGGAACCTGACCACCCTGACGACGGCTGTCAGCGCATCGCCCGGCCGGCGAGGGCGAGCATGCGCTCCTGCGCCCCGGCTTCCTGCGGCATCGGGATGATGTGACCGTAGCGTCCCGATGCTCGCATCTGCTCGGTGATCGCGGGCATGTCCGCGAGCACAGCCCCCACCAGATCATCTGGCAGCCGGTCGTCCCCGCCGACGGCGCGGGCGAGATCCCAGGCGTGGATCGTCACGTCCCGCACGAGTGCGACCAGCAGGAACTCGACGGAGACCATCTCCTGTCCAACCCGCACCTGCGTGTCAGGGATCCCTCGTGCTTCGAAGGCAGCAAGGTCGGTCAGAGCTCGGTCCCGAGCGAGAACCCATGCTCGGTGTGGATCCAGGCCCGCCGGGGTTTCCGCAACGCGGTAGTCACCGCCCCGCAGAGCCTCCGAGAACCCCAGGAGGTTACGCGCAACATGCGCCACGACATCCGCGCCCGTCCACCCCTCACACGGGGACAGACCCGCCAACGCCGCCGGGTCGGCGGCGTCCAACCGTCCGCCGAAGACGTCGACAGCCTGCCTGAGCCTGTCGGGCGCGGACCATAGGAAGCCAGGCATGGACGCACCCTGTGTTGGGGACTCCGCCCCAGGAGATAGTGGCATATGGATGTTCTACCGCGCGCCCCGCAGAAGAGCGCGCCAAAACTCTGTCATCTACCGGGACCGGTCGCAGGGTGCCGCTGAGCGCGCTGCTACAAAAGTCCGATTGCCCGACCCCAGAGGGCCCCGTCGGGGGGCTCGGGAGGTCGTCCCCCGGCTGGCGTTACGGCTGTGCCGCAGGCGATCTCAAGATCGACAATCAGGGAGCCGGTGCGTGGGCGCGGCAGGGATCGAACGTGCGACCACCCGCCGGCAAGGCGCCAGAAGGCGAACACTGCGCCTGACCTGCATATACGCAGGTCACGAAAGAGCGTCGACGACACAATTGTGTTGTTTCCAAACAATCTCCATTGGCCAGACCCCGGCCGGGCTGGCCCCGGAGGCGTCGGCCGGCGCCTGGGCACCGTCCACGGCACGTGGCCGAGGGTACCCAGGCGCCGGCCGACCCGGCTCGGAACGGAGCCGTCAGATCAGCGCTCGGGAAGGTCCCGGGCACGCGCCCGCTCGAGCAGCGCACTGATGCCGTTCAGGGTCTGGAGATGCTCGCGATTCGTGGTGGTCAGGTCGATGGGAGATTCGGTGATCTCCTCCAGCAACTGCAAGAATTCCACCATGGTCAGCGAGTCGAGGACTCCTGTCTCAACGAGGTCCTGGTCCCAGGCGATCGCCTCCGTGGAGTCGGTGAACCGTCCAAGAAGCTCGGTCACCGGACGCATGATTTCGCTGTCAGCCTGTGTCACTGCCGTTCTCCCTGTTCTGCGAAGGATTTCTTTCGCGACAACTACGTGTTTACGGAATCGGGTGAAAAGGCCCCGGGTGCGGCGAGGTCACGGATCAGCGCGTCTATCAGGTCCCGGGTCACGTGCGGCATGGCGTACAGGTGGGCGTACGGTCGCACCAGCCCGGCAACGCGCGTCGTCTCGCACGACAGCGAGTACCGAGTGACGATCAAGGTGCTGGGGCGACGGAAACGGACCGCGAGGGAGAACGGGCTGCGGGCCACCCACAGGTCCCGCCCCGACTCCGCCTGGAGGTCCCGCAGCCGGTCATGGGCGTAGCGGGCGACGCGGTCGCACTCGACAGCCGCGCGGATCTGGTCGTCGTAGGAGCGGCGGGCGAGATGGTCCCACATGACGAGCGGTGAGAAACCGTTGCGCGATCCGCCGAACGTGGTGTCCGCGGAGCCGATGTACTCCGAGTCCGCCGGCGGGAGCATCTGCAGTCTGGTCCGGGTCATGTAGACGCCGCACGGCCAGGGCGTACCCATCCACTTGTGACCGCTGGTCGTGATCGAGTGGACCTGCGGAAGCCGGAAGTCGAACAGCGGCGGGGCCGCCGCCACCAGCCCGGCCTGGTGGGCCATCTGCAGGTAGGGTGCGTACCCGGCGCCAAGAGCACCGTCCACATGCAGCCAGTAGCCGGTCCGGACGTCCGTGGGGCCGGGCCTGCCGTGGTCGACGTCGCGTTCGTCGAGGCCGTGTTCCGCGCAGATGTCGTGCACCATCCGGGCGACGGACGCGACGTCGTCGTAGGCGCCTTTGAACGCCGAGCCGTAGTTCAGGTTGACGATGACGGGGAATCCGCGGGCGGCGAAGAACCGCACGATCACCGCGAGCCGGTCGACGTCGATCGTGCCGTCTCCGTCGCCGTCGCCGCCCCTTTTCCCGTCCGCGCCGCCGGCCGAAGGCACCGCCGCCGGCCAGGGGGTTCCGCGACCCAGCGGATTCTCACCGGGAAAACGCCGCTCGCCGAGAGACCRCATGGTGTCGAGGCCCAGCAGCCGGGTCGCCTTCGTCACCGAGTAGTGCGTGTCCGCGGAGAAGAGGACGACCGGATGGAAGGAGTCGGAGCCCTGCTCGCGGTGGGCGGCGGCCAGCATGTTCCGGGCGGTTCCCGGGGCGGACGGGCCCGGGGTCGGGGTCGGGTGCAGCAGCGGGCTTCCGGACAGGTATTCCCGTGCGTTCCACAGCGCGTACAGGTTCCCTTCGCTCGCGCCCATGGTCAGCGTGTAGCCCCAGTACGACTCGGGATCATCGTCCCGATGCGGCCAGCGGGCGTTCCACAGGGACGCGAAGTAGTCGAGGACCGCCCGTTCGAGGATCTTGGTGTTGTGCGTGACCGAACCCGTCCGGTAGGGGTCACCCGCGTTGTTGACGGGCAGGTCCAGGTATGGCGCCAGCCGATGCTGGTAGTCGAGGTCGCCGTTCAGCTGGAATCCCACCGAGTTCCGGCACTGCCGCTGCAGGTGGGCCCGTAGCAGGGACTCCGCCTCGGTGTACTGCTCCTCGGTGAGAGCACAGGCCGGCAGCTGGAACCCGGCGTAGGGAATCCCGGGGACGTCGTCGTAGGTCTCCCGGGGATCGCTGCTCGGGGGCGTCACCGTGGGTGTACCGCCAAGCGTGTGCAGGCTGCTGAACGCCTTCTGCCAGGGGACGTCCGCCGGCCCGAACGGAATGTCGGTGGGAACGGACCTCGCCGGCCCCGTCATGTCTGCTCCTCCGTCCGACGAGGTCACGCCCGGGGGGCTGACGCGTCCCGCCAGAGCGGGTAGAGGGACGGGCCGCCGTCGGGCAGGGTGATCTCATCGCCGATCGGGCGCATGCCCATCCCCTGCCACAGGTCCCGGTTCTGCGGGGTGGAGGCCTCCGCGTAGATCCCGTGGCCGCCCAGGTGCTCCGTCCGCAGCAGCGTGTGCACGAGGAGGACCGCGCTGCCACTGGCCCCCGGCTCGGGGCGGGTCGCGGAGAACATCACGTGGAAGTGCGGCGGCAGGTCCGTCGGGTAGTGCTCGTCCAGGGCTCGCATCAGGGCCACCGCCCGATCGCCGTGGGGTCCGCAGGCCGCGGCCAGGCGCTCGTCGAAGCGTGCCTGCTCGGCGTCGTCCAGCGCGGGCTCCCCGGGCGGGGACCAGACCGTCAGCGCCGAGTAACCCGGTGTGGAGCCGACAAGCCCCCGATGGTCGAGCAGCATCCCGGTGACGGTCCGGAAGAATCCCGCGAGCCACCGGTCACGCTCGGCGGACCCGCGCGGGATCGCCCAGTCGAGGATCGGATCGGCGGCGAAGGCGAGGGTGAGAGTCCGGGTCACAGCGTCCAGGTCCGGTGTGCCGGTCACCTCGAACTGAGTGCGCTGGCGCGCCGAGGTCGGGCCGCCTCCCGGGCTCGTTCCGGTGATTGATGTCGTCATCACGCCTCCTCCGGTGGGGTGCGCCGCATGGCGCGGGAGCTGTGTTCGCCTGGCCGGCGACGCCTCGACCGGCCGCTGCCCGGGGGCGGCGGCGTCCACGAGAAGAAGTCCCGGGCCGCGGCTGGAACCAACGATGCTTTCGTGCCCTGGCGGAACCCTGACCTCAGCCTGACAGGTGACCGCAAAGCACGCGGCGAATAAAATCGGAAGGTTGTGCGCCATCCACACCCGATACCAGGCGAGGTTCCCCGGGAGGGGGCCACAGGGAACGTCTTTGCCTCCGGGGCGCGGAATTTCCGGCGACAGCCGGCCACCTGTTCACGAGTGGACGGRCGGACCCGACCGGGCAGCCCGACAAGAGGATCCCGGCGGCGGTCAGATATCCGGAGATCCGTCTCGACCTTTTTGTGCACCGTGAGGAAACTAACAAGCCCGGAAAGGGTTTCCGGGATACGGCATGGGTGCGCGCGCACCGTCTTATGCTGACCACGTGGCGGCCGGGTGTTGCGCGGTGCGGACGACAGCGGTACGGAGTGGCCGACGATGCGCCAGGGGGCCGGTGTTTCCGTTTCGAGGATGTCGCGCGGCAGGAGAAGCCTGAGGTGAAGTTCAGGGTGCTCGGGTCCGTGGAGGTCGAGGTCGATGGCAGGGCACACCGGATTCCCGGGGCACGCCAGCGGCTGCTGCTGGCGACACTCCTGGTCAGCGGCCGACGTCCGGTGCCCGCCAAGCTGCTCCAAGCCGAGCTGTGGGGCGAGAATTCACCGCCGACCGTCGAGAACTCGCTGCATGTCACCGTCTCCCGGTTACGCAGGACGCTGAGGAAGATCGGCGGAGGGCGGCCTCCCGAGCTGCTCACCTGCGCGCTCGGCTACCTGCTCGACGTCGACACGGACGATCTCGACCTGACTGTCTTCCGCGCCGGTGTCGCCCGGGCCCGGGTCACGCGCCTCACCGACCCCGAGCGGGCTCACGCCATCCTGCAGGAATCGCTGGGGCTGTGGCGGGGGGCTCCGTTACAGAACATCACCGCCGGCCCGGTCTGCCGCGCCACCGTGCTGCAGCTTGAGGAGGAGTACCTGACCGCCGTCGAGGACGGTCTGCGGTTCAGCGTCGAGCACCGGGATCCGGCGTACGTCGTCGGCGAGCTGCGGCGGATGAGTTTCACGCACCCGTGGCATGAACGTTTCATCGACCTGCTGATGATCTCGCTCTATCGGTGCGGCCGGCAGGCGGAGGCCATCCTGACCTACCACGATGTACGTGAGCGGTTGTCCCGGGAGCTCGGAGTGGAGCCCTCCGCGCTGCTCCGGAACCGTTTGGAGGAGATCCTGAACCACGCGCCGTCGCTGGGCTGAGCCTCCTGTCGGGAAGATGTCCGATGTCGCATGGGACGACGTGCGCCCCTACTTTGATCCCGGTATCAACGGGACCTTGCCCGACGTCGTCATCGAGCCAGCGGGGATGGACGGGTCGAGCGTGCACAGGTCGCGACTTCCACCGACGTCCATGGTCGTCCGTCGACTTACGCGGTCGTGCCACGCCCAAGCGGGGCCAAGTCCCGCCCGCAGCAACCCCGCCGAAGAGAAGCCAGCCAGCGCGCCACAGCTACGCAACGATGACCCAGTGAGCGACGGACCTGTCTTTGTCGACCCCTGGCTCGACCTCCGCGGAGGTGGAGCCACCGGACGTCAACAGCGTGAAACGATCGCCAGAGAGCTTCGTAAGGAGATCGCTGCTGACCATCCTCTTTACAGTCGACAGGCCGAGGTCATCGCGCGGTCTCTCGCCTCGGACGACATCGTCGTCGAGTTGGCCTCCGGCCCCGGCCGCTGGGCCCAGGTGCATCTGACCTGGAAAGGCGCCGCCGAGACACCTCCCTGGCCTACCACGACCTTCTACGACACCATCGGGACTCTCGAAGAGGACCTTCATCGGGCCCGCTGACTACCCAACTGCAAGATCCACATACTTTGTCCGTGGACGTCCGCGGGAGCATGGCTCGGGTTTCAGGAGCTCGCTGCCGCCGACGCACGAACGCCAGACAGCATGATCAACTGTGCACATGATCGCACAGTTGAGTTGCGCCTAACTGCCGCCAGCCGCCGGAGCCTGGAAGCTCCGCAGGCGCATTATCGGGGGCTCGACCCCCGACAGATAAAGCGCCGGTCACGAGCTTGATCGAAAAGCAACGAGCACGCGGAACCAGCATGTGGGCGCGGCAGGGATCGAACCTGCGACCACTCGCCTGTAAGGCGCTATGGGGCCAACGCTGTACTTGACCTGCATTTATGCAGGTCACCAAGGAGCGTCCGGCGCACAATTGAGTTGTGTCTAAACGATCTCTATCGATATGATCCCGAAGCATCCGGCATGACGCGAATCACACACCTCGCAGCGCTGCCAGACCTCCCGGACGAGCGGCATGGGGTCACTCGATGGGAACGAACRCTCCACCCACGAGTCTCGCGCCGTCAGGCGACGTCGAGCCAGGCGCGGAGGGCCTGCCGGATCACCTCGCTGGCATTCGTGTGATCCGCAGCCGCGCGGCTCGCCAGGGCCGCACGCAGCTCCGGATCAAGCCGCACCRGCACGACCTCCCCCGGCGCCGACCCGATCGGCCGCCGCCCACCCCGGCGCCGCAGAACCTCCACGTCATAGCCGGACTCGGCCTCCCCAGCAAGCCGCGCCACGAGCTCGTCGGTTACCGGCACCCCACCTGACGTGGGGACACGCCCTGTCTCATCTGTCATCTCACCCCTCCTTGTCACGGCAGGAGACCCCGGTACTTCGGACGCATCCGCATCGCGCGGATGATCAGTTCGGTGCCACCGTCAAGGAGCAGGACGACGATCTCCAGAAGGTTGCCCGCCCGATCCGGACCCAGCCGAAGCTCCCGCTGCGGGTTCTCGTCATCGAGCGAGTAGCTCGACCAGGTACCCCGTCGCAGCGTGGATGATGTCCGCATCGGCCACGCCGTGCTTACGCGCCGAACGGTGGATCTCCACATCCAATATCGTAATACGAAACCTAGACCTGCGGCCAGATCGCCACAGAGCGCGGCGCACCCGAGGGTCCGGAAGCGTCGAGACCGGACCAGCGCGCCCACTGGACCACCCGGAGCGAGTCCGATGAGCCGGCCGCCATCCGCCAGGATGCACCGATGACGCCGATTCGTCGGCGCGATGGGCGACTGTCGCACGGCATGCACGCCCTACCGCGTCGAGCGCACCTCCACTCGCGACCTTCTCCTGCGGCAGCGGGTCGACCAGATCCTGCGCCGCATCCTCGGACATTAGACGCGAGCCAGCGAACACCAGCGCGTTCGATCGCTGAGCACGCGCTGGTCAGCTTCGAGGGCGACGTTGCCACAGTTGTGTGGTGCCTAAACAATCCCTAGTACAGCTGGGCCCGAAACGCGAAATGGCGGATATCATTCGTCTCCGGCCAGTGGCACCGCTTCGAACAGCTCGCCTGAGCCATGAGCGTCCGTACAACCTCGTCGGCGCGGACAGCCCCGCCCTGCCACCCCGAATCACCCCGTCGTGAAGCGCCTGGCGCGGTGCAGACGGACCACCCGCAGCACCGTGGCACCCGACGCTGCTCTCCCCCCACACGACCAGGTCGACCCCGGCGCCGACCAGGCTTCTGGTGGCCGCCTCCCCGTCGGCGAACCGCACGTCGGCACCGTGGACGACGCCTGGCTGGACGCCACCAACGGTGAGCGTGCCGGTGTTGGCCGGGGTGGGCACGGCCGCCATCACGGCAACGAGCAGGCCGGCTACGAGCGCGACGCCGGCCCGCCACGGCCGCCGCCGTCCCGGTTGCAGGCCCGGCATGACCGCGGCAGCAACCAGCAGGTTGACAGCGGCGAGCAGGAAGCTCAGCAGCCACACCCCACCGACGGCGGCCAGCGGCAGAAACGGTCGGGCGTTCCACTGGCTGGCACCGAGCAGCGCCCACGGCCCACCGAAGCCCTCCCGCGACCGGGCGAACTCCCCGATCACCCAGCCGGACGGGACTGCGCCCAGCGCCCAGGCAAGACGGCGGTACCCAGGCGGTTGGGAGGGCAGCCGGGGGCGCGGCGCGGTCCAGACCAGGACGCCCCACGGCATCCAGGTGACGCCGGGCGCCAGGCCGAGGACGACGATGTACGGACCGGTGTTCGGAACCAGCCAATAGCAGGTCGCCAGGAAGAACCCGGTACCGCCGCACCAGGCGCGGATCGCCGCCTCCCGCGGGACGGCGGCCGCCACGATCACCAGGGTTGCCGGCACCACCCCGAGGAAGCCGACCGGGCACGCCGACAGCGCGGGGAACGCCACGGCGGGCACCGCCCCGAGCAATGCGGACAGCGCCCGGTACCGCCACCGGGACCACCGGGTCGGCACCAGCCACGCCTGCCGCCCGCGTCGACGGACACGGGGCGGCCGGTGCTACTGGCCATGTCTCGATGGTGCTACCAGGCCAGGCGGCGCGCGCCCGGAGAAGCCCGCCCGGCCACTCCCGCTCGTCGCGGGCTTTCGGTCACCGCCGTACGAGTGTGGATGCCACCCCAGATGCGAGCCTCGATCACTTCGGCGACGGCCCGCGAGAAGCCCCGGAAATGCCGGGTGGTGCCCGAAGCCGCACTGTAGGCGCTGAAGGCGATGTCGTCCCGGCCAAAGAAGTACGCCAGCGCCGACCTGCTCGCCGCCGTAAAGCAGGTGTGCCCGGACGTGAAGTCGGGGTGCGGTGGCGTGACGAGCAGCGACATCCAGCTCGGGTCGGCCGCGGTGGCCGGGTTGCCGTCGGTGTCCGCCAGCTGGATGGCGGTGACCGGCCGCCAGAACGTCCAGGCCGCCTTCTCGTTGAAGCAGGCGGTGGTGGCGTCGGCCTCGGCGAGGTCGACCATCGCGAACATCCGAGCCGTCTGCAGGATGTTCAGACGCTGGCCCGTGGTGAGCTGACGTTTGATCTCCCATTCGCCCAGGTGCCGGTCGTGCCACCAGATCGCGGCCTGCGTCTGGTCGGCCGTCCGGGTTGTGCTGTTCACCGCGCCGATCGTCTTGACCTCGTTGAAGTCCCGGGCGTACTGGGCGGAGGTCAGCGCAGGCGGGCCGGCCGAACGGAACATCGACGCGGTCGGGATGAGGAACGGCCTGAGGTTCGCCACCCATGCCGTGGCACCTTGCGACGCCGCACCGTGCTGGTGCTTCCGCCGCCGCCCACCCCGACGTCGCAGGGCTTCCACGTCATAGCGCCCGGTCAGGCGCTGTCGACAACGGCATCCGTTGAGGCGCGCACCCGCCCGCACGCCCTCACGCAGAGGAGAGCGCCACCCAGATCGGGTGCCAGGAGGCGATCGCGGTGGCAACTGTCGCGGCCGTGAGCAGTCCCGTCGTAGCCAACGGCGCCGCCGCGCGGCGCAGCCGAACGGCGAGCGGCGTACCCCCGTCTCCGGACAGCCGGACCTCCTGCAGGATCACGACGGACAGGACCAGCAGGAAGGTCAGGGAGTCCTGCAGGGCGAACAAAAGATAGCCCGATCTYCCGCCCGCGTGATGGACGATGAGATAGGTCCAGCAGGCCGCGAGCGGGACGACCACCATCGCGACGTAGGGAGCCAAGGGTCGCAGCGAGACGGCTCCGGCCTCACCCCCCACCCCCTTCTTCGTGATCATGTATGGCTTCTTGACCTTGAGGACGACCTGGACGAGGGCTGAGAGGACCACGATCCAACGGGCGGYATGCAGGACGATCCCGCGCCAGGTCAGCCGTATACCGGTCGGCACGTGCCACGGCCGGCTCCACCACCAGATCAGCAGCGAGGCGACGCTCAGCGGAACGCTGTGGGCGAGGAAGTCCAGATAGTGGACCTTCGCGATGGCCTGGTTCAGGCAGAGCGCGAGAAGCGGCAGCGCGAAGAGGATCAGCATCGACAGCGACCAGAGCGTGTACCAGGTCTGAGCGAAGAGAAACTGGACGGCCTGCCGCAGTCCGTACCGGCGGAGCAGTCGGGGCGTGTGCCGCAGGAGGACCTCGATCATCGAGTACGCCCACGCGAACTGCTGCGACAGATAAGTCTCGAACGTCTCGGGCCCGTCACCGGTCGCGATGACATCCGGGACGAAGACGCCCTGGWATCCGCGCGCCGCCAGGCAGACGGTGTCGAGGTGGTCCTCCGCCCTGGTCGGCTGGAACCCGCCGATCTCGAGGATGCCGGCCGTGTCGTAGGTGCAGTGACTCCCGATGATGAAGGGCGTCCGCGAGAACCCGAAGAACCCCATCTGAAGCGGTCCCTGCAGACCCAGTTCCTGCTCGGCCGCGCCCCGGGCGGTCCAGTGTTCGAAATTCCCATACACACTCGGCGCCTGCACCCACTTGACCTTTGGGTCGGCGAAGTAGCCGAGCACCCGGTCCAGGTAGTCGGGGTTCGGTATGTGATCGATGTCGAGCTGGGTGAAGTGGCTGTACTCGTGGCCGTGGGCATCCAGCCAGCTGTTGACGTTGCCGGCCTTGGTCTTGCGTTTGAACGGCGGGAGCCGGCGATTCCAGCCGACCACCCCCTCCCGCCCCCAGCGGGCCTCGTCATGCCGCGAGAAGTATCGGACACCTACCGACCGGGCGAGCTCCTCGATCTCCGGTGAGGAAACCTTGTCGACGAGTATCCAGCTGTCGTGCGGATATCTGATCCTGCTCATCGCCACCAGTTGGCGACGGACGATCTCGAGGGACTCCGAGCCGGGGACGGTGAGGCTGATGACGGCAACCCGCCGGATCGGCGCCGAGATCTCCGCCTGGCGCACCGGCATGGGAACGGGCCGCCGCATGTGCCCGACAAAGATCAGATACATCCCCGCCAGGAGGGTACCCACGTAGAAGAAGGACACCGACATCAGCACGAACAGCACGGTCGAGCCGATGTTGTCGGCGCGTAGCCACCACCACCAGAAGAACACCGTGGCAGCCAGCCACCCCACCGTGATCAGCCAGTACTGCAGTTTCTGCCACCGGCTCATCACGGACGTCGACCGGACCCGGTTCCCGGCATGGTCCCACACCGTTTCCAGGAGGCTTGGCGTTAACCTCTGGTACTGCAGGGGGACGGTCAGCGGCCCGGCACCACCTGCCAGATCCTCCAAAACGTACGCCTCGCGCACCGGACCATTCACCGGTCTCCCCCAGAAGAATGCGCGCGCTCGTTTCGACGAGCGGCGAAGAAAAGAGCCACCATGCGTCCCCGCACACAAGGTGCACGGAGAGGACGAGCGCCCCCGCCGGTCACACGGAAGAAAGGCGAGGCCACAGAGGCGAAGGGATCACCCGCGAGTAGAAGCACCCCGCTCCGGCGAACGCCTCCGCGACAAACGGTGATTTCTCATCGTCATGACCAACACTGACGATCAGCTCGTCGCCCGATTACCTGCCACCGCAAGTCCGCCCCCCAAGCCCAGGCATGCGACCGGGACACCCACACAAATGTCAACATAGCCCGGATGATGTGCGAGGCTAGACCACTATCATCCGACTGGCAACGCTTGGCGCCTTTCGCGACCACCTCAGTGCCCAGCGTGACCGCCGACACCGACGGTCCGGCGTCACCGGGCGAGAGTCCATATAGACCAGCAACCAAGATCGAGGATCGGAAAGTCGGTGAAGCGTATATTTCACCGTCGGTACGCGCGCCGAGCGCGCTCCACGACAATGCGGTGAATCGGCGGCCCGGAGTCAYCGTCCCCGGGCACGCACACGGCGGACGGCTGGCGGGCGAGCGACCTGCGGGAAGAGGAACCGAGACCCATGCGTGGCAGCGCCGTGCGCGTGATTCACATCGTGAGCCTGATCGTGRCCGCGGGTACGGTGGCGGTAACGGTCACCGTCCTGACCGGGCGCGACAGACCGTCACGCGAGGCCCTCGGCGTCCGGGGCGCGGACATCTCGTTCACGCTCCAGGAGGAGGCTGCTGGGACCGGCCTCTCCGACGGCGGGCGGCGTCTCCCCATCGAAAGGATCCTTGCGGCGCACGGCGCGAACTACGTCCGGCTCCGGGTCTGGGTCGATCCGCCCGTCGGATACAGCGACGAGCAGTCTGTCCTCACCCTGGCACGCCGCGCGACGGACGCGGGGTTAAAAATAGTACTTAATCCACACTATTCCGACTTCTGGGCGGACCCGCATTTACAGGAGATCCCGGTGGCGTGGCGTGGCGCTGATCTCGTGACGACGGCAGCGAAGGTCCGGGAATACACACGCGGGCTGGTCGCCAGACTGGCGGCGCAGGGAACACCCGTCGACATGGTTCAGATCGGCAACGAGATCACCAATGGGATGCTCTGGCCGCTCGGCGATGTCCGGGACGGCACACGAACACAGTGGTCACGCCTCGCGGAGCTGGTCAACAGCGCGATCGAGGGTGCCCGCGAAGGCGCGTCGGGCCGGCCCGTGGCCATCGTCCTCCACGTCGACAGCGGGGGCGACCTCGGCCGCTCGGAGTATTTCTTCGGCAACCTCATCCAGGCGGGVGTCACCGCGTTCGACGTCATCGGAGTGAGTTACTACCCGTACTGGAACGGCTCCCTGGCGGCGCTACGGGCGACGCTCGACGGCCTGGCCCGGCAGTACCACCGGAACATCCTCATCGCGGAGACCGCGTATCCGTGGACGTTGGTCGACCCCGGGCCAGGCGACTGGGTCACGTCCCCCGACCAGCTACCGGACGCCATGACAGTGCCGGCGACGCCGGCCGGGCAGGCAGCCTTCTTCGCCGAGCTGCGGCAGATCCTCCACGACGTTCCGGACGGCCGAGGCCTGGGGTTCCTCGCCTGGGAGCCCGGCTGGCTCACAGTTGCCCCCAAACCCGGCGAGCCGATCCCCGGAGCGAACCTCGCGATGTTCGACCGGGACGGGGTCGGGCTGCCCAGCCTCGCCGCGTTCGCACCCCCCGACGCCGCCGGCCTGTGAACGCAGATCACACCAGGCGACGAAGCGCGCGACCGCCGGGACGACGCCTCAGAATCGTCTCAGCGCGGGGCACCTGGTATCCCGTCCCGCGTGTCCTCGGGAGAGACCCGAACCTCACCGGGAACGACACCACGTCGCTCCCCTGCGGCGCGCAGGCGGGACCAGGCCGCCCGGGTGGCGTCGTCGCTGAGGAAGAACGACTCCAGTCGTAGTTCCTGCGCGGTCACATCGATCCGTTCTCGCCGGCGGCGGCACCGTCTTCGCCTTCGCCGCGGCCTGTGACGGGAATTCAGCAATCGATCTTCTCGCAGAGGTCGGCCCAGGTCTGGGTAGACCGCTCGTCGACACGATCAGCGGCTCGTCGCTGCCGAACCTGAAGGAACTCAGGCCGGGGACGGTCCGGATCTTGTTCTGCTTCGATCCGTGGCGTTCGAGCATCCTGCTCGTCGCCGGGGACAAGGCTGGGCAGTGGAACGCCTGGTATGCCGAGGCGATCCCGCCGGCGGAGCAGCGTTACAAGAGCTATCTGGTGGAACGCGGTCAGGAAGATAGCGATCGGCGATGAGCGATTGCACACGGTGGTCTGACATCCGTGCTGAGCAGGTAGCCCGGGCCGGTGGGGAGGACGCGGTCGCTGCCGGCAGGCAGGAGCTTCTCGCGGTCGCGGTGGGCCATCGGCTTGCTGAGGTGCGTCGGGCGCGGGGTCTCACCCAGCAACAGGTGGCGGAGCGAATGAGTGTGACCAAGGGGCGGATCTCGCAGATCGAGCAGGGTTCGCTGTCCGGTCAGGACGTGGTTGCGCGCTACGCCGCTGCTCTCGGTGGCCGGCTGCACCAGGCGATCTACTTCGACGACGGGGACATCGCGGCGATCGCGTCAGCCGCAGTTTCGCCACGACCGTTTGATCAGTCCGACTGCAGTACTCGAGCCCCGGCAAGCACAGAGCCCCGCGCCGTGTGATCGGCTGCAGGGCTCTGACCTGTCTCAACCTGACGTGCACTCGGAGCGTGGCGTGTGAGCAGGAGCGCCCAGATCTCCTGTTCGACGAGTGCGGGGAGTTTCGATCGAAGTACCCGTTTCTCGCCACGCTGGTGAGTCTGCACGCGCTCCTCCCAACGCGCCCGCGCCACGGACCCGGGTCCACTCCACCACATGCGAGGAGAACAATCCTTCCCTGCGCGATTTCCTACTCCGACGGCGCGGCTGACGACCCACGGGCCCGGATTCCGTCGAGTACAGATCACGGAAGACTGACTGTCTCCAGCACCTGCCCCTGGTATGCGGCCGGTGCGGGTTGCGGATCTCCGAGAGCGGCCGGTAGAATTAGACGGGTCGAGCACCCAGTGTGGTCATCGTGACGGGACTGCCGTCGCGACACAAAGAAGACCGGGGAGCTACCCGTGGGTCAGATCATGGTTCCCGTCATCGGGCTGGTGTTCTGGCTCGCGCACATGGCACGCCAACTGTCGGGTCGACCTCTGGACTGGCTTTTCTGGRCTTGGATTGCCGGTCTCCCGGCGGCGGCAGGATTCTGCTTTTTCTACTTCATCCGTTTACCCGGCCCGATTCCTGCGTCCGAAATAAATGCTCAGAATTTCCTCTCCTTCTCCCCCGAGCAAATTTTCTGGCTCACCAACGCAGCATACGGCCTGGCCGAGTGGATAATCTTCCTGGTGGTCGAACCAATACTGCTCTACGCGAGCGACCTGGTGCGCCGCCGCCTGGACAGAACCGCTCCCCCGCACCGACCCGAGTAGGCGCCGTCAGCTCACCGGTGTCCACCTACGTCCGTCGGCTCGGGTTCAGCGATGGGTACACGGTTACCGGGCTTCCCAGGTGCCGAAAGCACAGCCGGCCTGGGCAGATGGAGAACTCCTGCCTGTGCTGCCGGCGCGGGCTCGACACCCGGCGGCGGGTGGAGAACCGGCGGTGCTGCGCGATCGGCCAGTGCTGCCGGTCGCTCCCGTCCCGGCGACTGGTGCAGCAGGCGCACTCGGTGCTGCGCAACGGCCTGCAGGCAGCCGTCCGCGAGGAACTGATCCGCCGCAACGTCGCGAAGCTCGTGAAGATCACACCACCGCAGTACGGCATCAACCGCGGCCTGACCGTCGAGCAGGCGCGGGCACTGCTCGACGCGGCGGCCGGTGACCGGCTCTACGCGCTCGTGGTCCTGGCGCTCTTCCTCGGCCTACGCCGCGGGGAGCTCCTCGGACTCCAGTGGGCCGACATCGACACCGACCGCGGCACCCTCACGATCCGCCGCACCCTCCAGCGCACCGGCCGCGCGCTCCGCCTGGTGACCCCCAAGACAGACACGTCGTTCCGCACCCTGCCGCTGATCGGCTTCGTCGCCGACGCCCTCGCCGAACACCGCAAGCTCCAGGACGCCGAACGAGACGCTGCCGGCGACCGCTGGACRCACACCGATCACGTGTTCACCACGAAGATCGGAACAATGATCGACCCCGGCAACCTGCGCCGAACCTGGGACCCACTCCGTCAGGCGGCCGGCATCGATGAGGTGGTCTTCCACGGCCTCCGCCACACCTGCGTCACGCTGCTCCTGAACCTCGGCGTCCCACCCCACACCGTCCGCGAGATCGCCGGCCACTCCGCCATCGAAGTCACCATGACGATCTACGCCCACTCCTCGATGGCGGAGAAGCGCACTGCCCTGGCCCGCCTCGACGATCACCTGATCGGAGGCTGACGAGCAGGTACCCCGGCGGCAGCCATCGGCGATCGGTTTCGGAGGGCGACAGCAACCTTGTCTCCTCCGAAACCATGCGGAGGTGGGTGCAATGGGGCTTCAGGTGGTGACGTTGACGGACAATCTGCGTATGAGACCTGCTGGGGTGACCAATCCCAACGAGCCGAACGAGCCGAACGAGCCAGACACGATCATGGTCGAGACGCTCTCCGACTGCAGCCGGATCGTGGAGACCATCCGCGACAAGGGCCCTGTCATCATGGATCTACGCGCCATCGAGGCCGCGGATGCCCAGCGAGTCCGCGACTACGTCATCGGCGCGGCCTTCGCGCTGCGCGCCGAGGCATCCACACTCGGCGTCGGCGTCTACCTGGTCGCCGGACAAGATCTTCCCGCAGAGCAGGAACAGCAGCTCCGTCACCGCTACAGCTCCTGATCAACTCCACCCAGGACCCGCCCCAGCCACGGCAGGGGTTGCTACAAACGGCCGATTTCCTGGGCCACAGAGGCGCCGCAGGCGCCCGTCGGGGGGCTTCGGGGGGACGTCCCCCCGGCTAGCATTACGGCTGCGCCGCAGGCGATCCGAAGGATCGACAAGCACGCGGAATCAGCGCGTGGGCGCGGCAGGGATCGAACCTGCGACCACTCGCTTGTAAGGCGAGCGCTCTCCCGCTGAGCTACGCGCCCGGGATGGTGCCAGCCTACGCAACGCAGGGCCAGCACCGGTGACATCTGGCTGCTCGCGCGGCTCTCCTCCGCATCAGGAGGTTCACCGTGCCAGGAGGCAACGTTAGCGGATGATCGCGAGCCGTGGGTCAGGAGACGGGACGAGGCCTGCCGAACATACGGGTGAGGGCCGCGTCGACATCGGCTGCCAGGTCGCTGGAGCGCGCCGCCGGCTCGGCCGAACGATCTGCGGGCGGCGGCGCATCCACCCGAGGTTCTCCGGTGGTCTCCTTGTCCTTCTGGGCGCCTGCCGCGCTCACGTCCACTACGCACGAGTCCGCTGGGTTGACATCGGCAGGGCGGGCAGCGGCGGGCTGCGGCGGATTGGCCGCAGGTGGCGTGGACGGTTCCAGAAGGTGGAGTTGGGCGGTTGCCGACGCCGGACGTCGGGACGTCTGCAGCTGCGGTGATCGCGGTGACGGTGGGCGCTGATGCAGCGGGAGGTGGCCGGACCCGTCGGGCGGTCCGGACGCCTCCGGAGCCGGCAACGGGGAGGCAGGCGTGGGCTCCTTGCGCGCCCCGCAGTCGCGGCAGAGGACTGTTCCGAGGGCCTTGGCGAGGCGGGTGGAGGCACACCGGTCGCACCGGTCAAGGACCGTGTCCCATTCCGGGGCGGGGCGGCAGGTCGGGCAGACCAGGACCTGCTCGCCGTTGACGACCACACGGTGCCAGGGGCTCGCTCCCCGGACCGGGTCGGTCTGACGTGAGCTGCAGCGGAAACACGGCATGAGGTTCACCGTCCTCGGAGTCCGGCGGAGCACGTGGCCGCACCCGACCTCGCGGGGCTCCCACACGGGCCCCGCACGGGGCCCGTGGGCCCACATGAGGTTTCCGTGCGGGAGCCCGACGGAGCAGGGTAACCCGCCCGCCGGCTCGTCAGAGCTACAGCGAGGCGAGTGCCTTGAGGTACTCGGCCTGGTCACGTGCGTCCGGAATGTTGTTGACGACCTTCCAGCGCACCTTGCCCTCCTTGTCGATGATGAAGGTCCCGCGCAGGGAGATGCCCTTCTCCTCGTTGAAGACTCCGTAGGCCTTGGCCACCTCACCGTGCGGCCAGAAGTCGGCGAGCAGGGGGAACTCGTAGCCCTGCTGGTCGGCCCACACCTTGTGGGCGAAGGCGGAGTCGACGGAGATGGCCAGCACCTGCACGTCGTCGTTCTGGAAGGAGCCCAGGTCGTCCCGGACGGAGCACAGCTCGCCCTGGCAGACGCCGGTGAAGGTCAGCGGGTAGAAAAGGAGCACGACGTTGCGGCGGCCCCGGAAGTCGGACAGGGTGACAACCTCGTTGTTCTGGTCCTTCAACGAGAAGTCAGGGGCGACGGCTCCGACGTCGACGGTCACGAGCTCTTCCTCTCGATTGCGGTTAGGTTGCGCGTCCTGGGGTGCTGCTCGACCTCACAGTCTTCGCGACCTGTCGGGTCTCTCCGCCAGCATGCCACCGCGGGAGGCGGCCTTGGCGCCCGCCCGCTGCCGGTGTGCCGGAGCCGGGACGTCCGCGGTGCCCTGCCGGCAGCGCCCACCAGTGCGCAGGCCTGGCCGTCCGACGCGACAGCTCCAGGTCGGCGGGGTGGGCCCGCCGCGACGGGGCCCGTGGGCCTCCAGGGCACGCGGGCTTCCCAGAGGCCACATCGACGCACACAACGGCCGATCTACAGGTTGYCGCGCAACCCGATCCGGGGACGCCGATCCGGCCGGGCGACGTCCGATCGACGAGGACGTCCAGCCGGTCGGGGGCGGAGGCGCCCCACCCACAGGACTCGAATCCGAGGGGTATCGGGAAGGATACGGAACGCACATTTCCGGTCAAGGATCCGACAGAAAGGCGCGGGAGCAGGTTTCTGTGACTCCGGTGCCCTAGTCTGACCGGGCAACGGCCACGGTGAACAATCGGGCCGGCCAACACGGAAGACAACTGGCACGGAATGCACGTCCGGCCGGTGATCTGRCCTGTGGCCTTGGCCATGGGCGAGTCCGCGGGGTGGCTGTCGGTCGCCCACGGATGCCGACAGCAGGGAGGTCGTGACCACCTTGACCAATCAGATGCCACCCCCCAGCCCGCCCGGCTGGGGACCCGGCGGCCAGGGAGGCCCCGGTGGGYCACCGCCTGGGCAGGGCGGCACCTTCGGTTCGTTCCCCGGCGGCCAGCCTGGGCCCGRCCCCGGCGGCCCGAGTGGCCCTGGCGGGTACTACGGGGCGGGCGCGCCCGGGCCGGGCGGTCAGCCCCATCCCCCGTATCCGTCGGGCGGAGAGGGTCCGTACCCCCCGCAGCCGTACCCCGGCAACCAGACCTATCCGGTACCCCCGGGATACGGGCCGCCGCCGGTCGGCGCCTCCCCGGTCGGCGCCGGAGTTCTCGGCAAGCGGCGGAACCCGTTCGCGGTCTGGCTCGGTCTCCCGATCATCACGCTGGGCATCTACGGCTTGGTGTGGGTCTATAAGACCAACAAGGAGCTCGCGGCCTACAACCCGCGCATCAAGGTCAATCCGACGCTGTCCCTCCTGGCATTTCTTATTGGTTGGGTTCTGATTGTTCCGCCGTTTGTGGCGGCCTGGCGGCTCGGCACGCGGACCCGCGACGCGCAGCGCGCGGCCGGCGTACCGGAGATCAGCCCGGGGCTGGCCATGGTGCTGTGGCTCATCGGCGGTGGCACTCTCTACCTCCAGTTCGAGATCAACCGAATCTGGAGCCGCTACCCCGGCGCGGTGGAAGGCCAGCAGGTACCGCTGAGCTTCTGAGCCTGTCACGGCAGAGTCATCGATCTGTCCGGTGTGACTTCAGCGCTTCGGGAGGCTCCGGGAGGCTTCAGGAGCGATCCCCGGAGTGCTGAAGACCGCGGCGGCCGGCCGTGACGCAGAGGACGCAGAGGCCGTGACGCAGAGGGAGCTCCGCGCGAGGAACGCGCCGTGCCCGCGCCGTCGCGCCACCGGGCCGAGCCCCGGACCACGGCGGACATCCATGAGTTCCGTGGGCTTCGTGGACGCCTGACCTCACCCGGGCAGGTGAGAGACAACCCGGCCGGACGGCCGATCATCCAGTCTGGCTGGCTCGCGCAGGACGCGTTGCCGCTCAGGCCCCGACCCGCTCTGCCTACCGGCTGGTGGCCCGGCGGGTCGCCAGGGTTCGGAGCGAGCGCAGGCCGCCCGCAGCCGCTCGCCGACGGAGGGCCTGCGCCCTCACGCTCCTACGACGGGCAGCCGGCGCCACCAACCTCCTCGGCACCAGACCGCGCGCTGACGGCAGCGCACCGCCGGGGCCCGGGGCGCGCCGAAGCGGATGACGACGCCACCGTCGCCATCCCCGGCTGGGTACCAGGCGCTCTCAGCGGTGGCGGACCCGCTGCGACTTAGGCGCTGCCAGTCGCATTCCGGCCCATTCGGCCGCGACGCTGACCGTGCTGGTCTGGACCAGGCCCGCGGTGGGCACGGCGTCGAGGACGTCGCTGGGTTCGACGTGGCCCTCGCGACCCGCCTTGGGGGTGAGCAGCCAGATCACGCCTTCCTCGGACAACTGTCTGCGCGCGTCGATGAGGGCGTTGGCAAGATCGCCGTCGTCCTCGCGCCACCAGAGGAGGACGACGTCGATCACGTCGTCGGAGTCCTCCGGAACGAGCTCGGTGCCACTCGCCGTGGTGACCGCGTCAAGCAGGTCCTGGGCGATGTCGTCGTCCTCGTTGAGCGACTGGACCAATGTGCCTGCCGCGACTCCCAGACGTTCCGCACGGCGCTGACCCTCGGCGTTCGCCGCGGTCGGACTCACCCTCCGATACCTCCTGCTCGTCTACACGACACCTCGCGGTGGCGAGGCGCCCCGGTCGTGGGCGGACCGGTCGACGACGATCCGCTCTCGCGCCCCGCCGTGGGCCTAGTCCACCGGACCATCCGGTGGGTGCGCAAGTGCCACGCCGGGGGTTGTGGACAAGCAGGGGGATGCCGGCCGTTCCACAACGATCTCCGCTGACACAATCTCGCTACCGTCAGGCCGTCCCGTCAACCCGTGCCGGCAAACCCACCGACATGATGTCACCATTGGCCCAACCTGCGGGTATGTGATGTCCGACCTCTCGGAACCCGTCCGTCCGGCCAGAGGGCTGTCACCAGGCCCGACCGGGGTCGCAGCTGCAGCGACTTGCCGCCGGAGGCCGCAGGCGGCGGGCCGTCAGCCAGGAAGGAAGGACAACCGGACAGTCCGTTCGGGGTTGTCCACATTCAGGTCGACCAGGGCTACCGACTGCCAGGTGCCGAGAGCGAGCTGGCCGTCCAGGACGGGCACCGTCAGCGAAGGTGGCACGATGGCCGGCATCACGTGTGATCTGCCGTGTCCTCGTGAGCCGTGTGCGTGTCGCCAGCGGTCGTCGGCGGGCAGCAGGGTGGCCAGGGCGGCGAGGAGGTCCTCGTCGCTGCCGGCGCCAAGCTCGAGGATCGCCACCCCGGCGGTCGCGTGCGGGACGAAGACGGACAGCAGCCCGTCTCCGCGCCCGGCGGCGAACTCCGCGGCCGCGGCGGTGAGGTCGACGATCCGGTCGTGACGTCCGGTGTGCACCGTCATCGTGGTCGTCTCCACGGCGATGTCCTCTCCTTCGCGATGCGCGTTCGCTGTGCGGTCCCCCACTCGATCCCCCAATCCGAGGGTGTTTCTTTCGCGTGGTCCGACCGGTCGGATATGTCACACCGGTTACGCGATAGGCGCACGACGGCATGCCCGCAGCCAGCCCCACGGCCCGGCTCGACGTGCACGGTCCGGAGTCGGGTACCGGTCCGAAGCATCCACGACCAGCGACCCCGGACCGACCCACCTCCATCAGATACGACACAACGTCGCCGCCTCTCGACAGGTGGTCATATCGCGGGTGTTGATCAGGTGATATGAGGTCACGACGATGCAGTTTTGCTACCGCTCGGTAGGCAGGGCGTGCGTGACGGCCGTGTCGAGACGGAGCACGATAGTGAGAGGGCATCGGCACAGGAGCTACGGAGAGCAGGAGTTTGGCGTGGCGCAGGACACAACGCGGAAGTTCTCGGTGATCACCGACGGGCTCCCGAGCCAGTTGCCGGACATCGATCCGTCCGAAACCAGCGAATGGCTCGAGTCCCTCGACGCCGTCATCGAGGAGTCCGGGCGGGGCCGGGCACGGTTCCTCATGCTCAAACTCCTCGAGCGCGCACGTGAGAAGGCCGTCGGTGTACCCGGCCTGACCAGTACGGACTTCCTCAACACGATCCCGCCCGAGCGGGAGCCCTGGTTCCCGGGCGACGAACACGTGGAGCGGCGCATCCGCGCCTACATCCGGTGGAACGCCGCCATCATGGTGAGCCGCGCAAACCGGCCCGAATACAACGTCGGTGGCCACATCGCGACATATGCGTCGAGCGCCAGCCTGTACGAGGTCGGCTTCAACCACTTCTTTCGCGGCAAGGATCACCTGACCTCCTCCCCCGGCAGCGACTCCGGCGACCAGATCTTCATCCAGGGTCACGCCTCGCCCGGCATCTACGCGCGGGCGTTCCTCGAGGGCCGTCTCACCGAGGCGCAGCTGGACGCGTTCCGCCGCGAGGGCGAGCCGGGCGGGCTGTCGTCCTACCCGCACCCGCGCCTGATGCCGGAGTTCTGGGAGTTCCCGACCGTGTCGATGGGGCTGGGCCCGATCGACGCGATCTACCAGGCACGCTTCAACCGCTACCTGCTCAACCGCCAGATCAAGGACACGTCGCGCAGCAAGGTGTGGGCGTTCCTGGGTGACGGCGAGATGGACGAGCCCGAGTCGATCGGGGCGCTCGGCGTCGCCGCCCGCGAGGAGCTGGACAACCTCATCTTCGTGGTCAACTGCAACCTGCAGCGGCTGGACGGCCCGGTCCGCGGCAACGGCAAGATCATGCAGGAGCTGGAGTCGCTGTTCCGGGGCGCCGGCTGGAATGTCATCAAGGTCGTCTGGGGCCGCGACTGGGACCCCCTGCTCGCCCAGGACACCGACGGCGTCCTCGTCCACCGGATGAACACGACCCCGGACGGGCAGTTCCAGACCTACTCGACGTCGTCGGGCGACTACATCCGGGAGCACTTCTTCGGCTCGGACGCCCGCCTGCGCCGGATGGTCGCCGACCTCGGCGACGACGACCTGCGCAAGCTCTCCCGCGGCGGCCACGACTACCGCAAGCTCTACGCGGCCTACAAGGCGGCCACCGAGCACACCGGCCAGCCCACCGTGATCCTCGCCCACACGATCAAGGGCTGGACCCTGGGCAAGGACTTCGAGGGCCGCAACGCCACGCACCAGATGAAGAAGCTCTCGAAGTCGGAGCTGAAGGAGCTGCGCGACCGGCTCTACCTCGAGATCCCGGACTCCGCCCTCGACGGGAACCTGCCCCCGTACTACCGCCCGAGCGCGGACTCCGAGGAGATCCAGTACATGCGGGAGCGCCGGGCCACGCTCGGCGGGTCGATCCCCCGCCGGGTGGTGYGCGCCCGCCCGCTCGCGCAGCCGCCGAAGTCCATCTTCGACGAACTGCGGCGTGGTTCGGGCAAGCAGCCGGTGGCGACCACGATGGCCTTCGTCCGGCTGCTCAAGGACCTGATGAAGACCAAGGAGATGGGTAGCCGTTTCGTGCCCGTCATCCCGGACGAGGCGCGCACGTTCGGCATGGACGCGATGTTCCCCACCGCGAAGATCTACTCGCCGCACGGGCAGCGCTACGAGGCCGTGGACCGGGAGCTGCTGCTGTCCTACCGGGAGTCCGAGACGGGGCAGATGCTGCACGAGGGCATCAGCGAGGCCGGGTCGATGGGCTCGGTGATCGCCGCCGCCTCCGCGTACGCCACACACGGCCAGCACATGATCCCGGTCTACGTCTTCTACTCGATGTTCGGGTTCCAGCGGACCGGCGACCAGATGTGGGCCCTGGGCGACCAGCTCGGCCGGGGGTTCCTCCTCGGTGCCACCGCCGGGCGCACCACGCTCAACGGTGAGGGCCTGCAGCACCAGGACGGGCACTCCCTGCTGCTCGCGTCCACGAACCCCGCCTGTGTCTCCTACGACCCGGCGTTCGCCTTCGAGATCTCGCACATCGTCCGGGACGCGCTCGACCGGATGTACGGCGAGCGGGACGAGAACGTCTTCTACTACCTGACCGTCTACAACGAGCCGGTCCCCCAGCCAGCCGAGCCGGCGGGGCTCGACCAGGCACAGATCCTGGCCGGCATGTACCGCTTCCGCACCGCGGACGCCCTCACCGGCGGCGACGAGGGGTCGGCCGGCGCACCGAGCGACACGTCCACGCCGCGGGCACAGCTGCTCGCCAGCGGCACGGGGATGCGGTGGGCGTTGTCCGCCCAGGAGATGCTGGCCGCCGACTACGGGGTCGCCGCCGACGTGTGGTCGGTGACGTCCTGGAACGAGCTGCGCCGGGAGGCGCTCGGCTGCGAGCGACACAACCTGCTCCGCCCCGAGGAGCCGGCCGCGGTGCCGTATGTCAGCCAGATCCTCGCCGGGGCGCCCGGCCCGGTCGTCGCGGTCTCCGACTGGATGCGGGCCGTGCCGGACCAGATCTCCCGGTGGGTGCCGCAGGCCTACACCTCGCTGGGCACGGACGGTTTCGGCCGGTCCGACACCCGGGCCGCGCTGCGGCGTCACTTCAACGTCGACGCCGAGTCGGTCGTCGTCGCGACCCTGGAGGCGCTGACCCGTTCGGGTGAGGTCGAGCAGGCCGTGGTGGACGACGCGATCCGCCGCTACGGGCTGCGCAAGGACGGCGCGGGCGAGGTCACGGTCGACGCCACCGTGGAGGAGGACGAGCCGGCCGTCGCCGGCTGACGACACACTCTCCGGCGGTCATCCGCCCGGAACACACCCGTCATACGCCCGCCGCGGGAGCGCGGCGGGCGCGTGACGGGCACGCCCGTGGGGGTGACAGCACGCCCTGCCGGTACCGGGCCGCTTCCTCACCGCGACCGCCCCCGGCCCAGTCGCCCTCTCGCAGGGGGACCGACTCGACCCCGGGTGGCGGCCCCGGCCGGCTACGACACGGGGGCACGACTCACTCGGCATCTTCCGGCACGCAGCGTAACCAAACGCGTTCACTACACTCCGCATTCACCGTGCTCCCGCCGTACACCGGCTAGCATCTGTACACCAACGATGCCACCAGCCCAGCGCTCCCTGTGACAAGCTGTCACCGGCAATCGGTTCCGGATTGTCACCGGCGACACTATTGTCTCGGGAGTGACATCTACGGCCAACGGCCACGCGACGCAGTCACGCGTGAGCCGGCGGTCCGCGAAAAGCCGCGGGGCGTGCCCCGCGGTGCAGTGCCCGCCGCGCCACGGCACCGCCCTCACCGGGGGCAGGTGACCGGCCGGCGCGTGGTGCCCCCTGTGTCCGGTGCACCCGCGCGGTTCAACGCCGGCTCAGGCACGCCGCGGCCCGGTCGCCACGAGATCAAGGAGGAGCACGTGTCGCGTGTCCCGAGGAGCACCGGTCCGGTCGCCTTTCCGGCGGCCACCCGCCAGCCGGGCCGGCAGGCATGATCCTCCGGGCTCGCCGCATCGATCGGCTCGAGGAGCACCCGAACCTCCGCGGGATCCTCGGCATCCTCGCGCAGCTGGTGCACACCACGGACAGCGAGCTGGTGTCGCTCGCCGCCATGTGGCGTAACTCCGGCCAGCTCGCCTCCGCCCGGGACAAGGCCCTCGCGCCGGACTCTCCGCTCATCGTGGAGGTCCTCGCCGCGTTCGACGCGCTCTCCGCGATCTACGCCGACGATCTGGCCGGCGCGGAGTTCGTCACCCTCGATCCCGCGATCACCTCCACCGCGCTGCGGGCGATGCGCGACGCACTCGCGGGTGCCTACGCCAAGCCGATCCTCAACCGCTCGGAGTACACCGCCCTTCTGCGGCCCTGGCGGACGGTCTACCCGCGGGTCCGTTCGCACGAACCTGATCTCGGGCCGGCGGCCGCCGATGTGAAGCGGGTCCTGGCGACCCTGCCGCGGCTGGCCCGCCGCTGCCACGACCCGGCCAGTCTCGAGGTGTTCGACGGCCTGCTGGCGACCGTCCTCACCCGGGACGACGAGGCCCACCAGGTGGCGATGGAGCGGGCCTTCGACAGCGCCGTCCTGACCGGCCGGCGGCGGGTGTGGACACTGGTCCGCCGCAGTGCCGCCGAGGGCTTCTGGCGGCTGTGCCCGGCGTGCCGCCGGCTGGCGACCGCACCCGACTCGCTGTCGGACGAGCGGGTGATGGAGCTCTGCGCCGACCTCGCCTGCGCGCTGCTCGTCGAGGACCTGCTCGACCCGCAGGTCTTCGCCCAGCTCACCACCCCGCTGCGGGCACTGATACCGCTTCAGGGCGCCTCAGGAGGCTGACGGCAGCCAGGGACCCCAGGGGACCCAGGAACGCGCGCCCTGCGCGGTCGGGCTGGAGGCCGGCCCGACCGCGCAGCCTGAGGCTCGGACCGGAGACCGCCTGGTCGGGTCCCGGCGACGGCGGGAGATCGCCCAGCGGGCACCGGCCTCGACACCGGGGCACGCCCCGTCCGGACGTCAGGCCGGCCGGTAGACCACCAGGCGGGCCGCACTGGTGGTGACCGCGATCCGGCGGATGCCCTCCGAGACCTCGCCGTCGCTCGCGAACGGTAGCGGCGCGGCCTGACTGGACGAGATCCGCACCCGCTCCACCGTGCGCTGCTCGTAGACACGCGACCGGCCGAGCCGCCCCGTCAGGACGGCGCCGACGAGCCGCAGCCGGGCCAGCGGCGCCTCCGCGTCGACCACCCGCAGGTCGAGCAGGCTCTCGTCGAGACGGGTCCGGTAGGTCGGAGCGAAGCCGTCGGGCATGTAGCGGCCGTTACCGACGAAGATCAGCCATACTCGCCGGGCCTCCCCGTCGATCTCCGCCTCGAAGGGCGAGTCGTTCCAGAGGACCCAGCTCAGCGCGAGCAGCATCGCCGGCCACTTGCCGATGCGGCGTTCGAACCGTTCCCGGACCCGCACCATGTCCGGGTAGCCGCCGAGGCTCGCCGTGTTCACGAAGACCCGGCCGAAACGGGTCCCGCCGGCCCCGAGCCCGTCCACCTGGCCCAGGTCCATCGCGACGGCGGTGCCTTCCCGCACCGCCTTGATGGTGTCCCCCGGCCCGGCCAGGCCGATGTCGGCGGCGAAGTGGTTCAGAGTGCCGGCGGGGAACACCGCGAGCGGCAGGCCCCGGGCGAGCGCCACCGAGGCGGCGGCGCTGATCGTGCCGTCACCGCCGGCGACGCCGAGCACCCGGCTGTGCCCTGCGACGCGCTCGAGGGCGGCGCCGACGTCCTCGCCGGGGCCGACCTCGACGACCTGGGCGCCCGGCAGGTCAGCACGCAGGACGGCGACGAGGTCGTCGTGGTGGCCTGCCCCGGAGCGGGAGTTGACGACCACACCGAGACCCGTCCCGTCCGGCAGCTCGGGGGCCCAGGCCGACGCCGGCCTGGCCCGGGCCGGGGTCCAGGGGCGCCGCGGCATGATCTTCGTGGTGAGCAGGCCGGCGCTGACACCCAGCGCGACGCCGGCCATCACGTCACCCGGGTAGTGGACACCCACGTAGACCCGCGAGAACGCGACGGCCGACGCCAGCGCGGCAACCGGCAGCGCGGCACCGGGCGAGTCCAGCGCGACGCCGGTGGCAAAGGCCGCGGCAGAGGCCGCATGCCCCGACGGGAACGAGAAGGTGGTCAGGTCACGGCCGAGCCGGCGCAGCGGCGGGATCCCGTGGGTGGGCGGCCGGTCCCGGCGGAACAGCAGCTTGGCGGGGCCGTTGGCGGCGGCGCTGGCGATTCCCAGTGCCATGAGGCCGCGCATCGCAGCCGGGCGTCGGCGGCCCTTCGACGCGCCCAGCGCACCCGCCACGCCCCACCAGAGCAGCCCGTGGTCGGCGGCGTGGGAGAGCCGGGGCAGCAGGGGGTCGACCAGGGGCCGGGCACCCGCGATCGAGGAGAACATCGCGCGGTCGACGGCGGTACAGGTCCGCACGAACCGCCGGGCGAGCTCGACGTCGTGCCGCATCAGGAACCGTGCGACGCCGGCGGTCGCGGACGTGTCGCGCGGCGAAACCGGGACACGGTCGAGCAGGAGCGGGAGGCCCTCGCGAAGACGCGGGACGCGGTCGCGAAGGGAGGGTCGCGGAATCCGTCGCGGGGACGTCACGCCGGAACCGTACCCGTTTGCCCGGTACAAACCGACCTTCCGCGCTGCCGTGGACCCACTGGCGGTCCGGCGACGCCTCCGGACCGGCCCACGCCGGACCGGCCCACGCCGGACCAGCCTGGACCGGCGCAGGTCAGACCGGCGTCGGTGTGGCCGCGGCCGAACGCCGCGGCGCGGGGGGCCGCGGGACGCATCCCGGTCGCGGCAGGGGCCGCCGGGGCTCCACCGTGCGGCCGGTGGGCAGGATCTCCCCGGTGTCCTCGAAGAGGATCACACCGTTACAGAGGAGGCTCCAGCCCTGGTCGCAGTGCCGGTTGGTGACCACCGCCGCGTCGTGATCGGCGCTGTCCGCAGCCGGGCACGGCGGGTCGTGAGGGCACCGCCGACGTCCGGCGGAAGGAGCAGAGGAGGGGTCGCCGGACGGCTCTCCGCCCGGCGCTGGCGCCGGCGTGACCGGGGCCTGGTCGAAAACACTTCCTTGGTGCACGAGCACCAGAGGCTACGCCTCTCCGTTAGGCACGTCACACGGGGGCGCCTGTGGGCCCACCGGCGTGTCACAGCCCAGGAGCCCGTCGAGGCTCCTGGGTGGCCGCCCGTTGCGCCGGGGTGTATCTCGGCGTGGCCGCTGCCGACGGCGATCGCTCGGCGCTGCGGCACATCGGTAGATTGCAGCCCGACGCCGAGCGTTCGGCCTGCCTGGACCGCAGGATTGGTCCGGACGAGGACTGCACGCCACGCCGGGTGAAAGCCACAACGGACGAAGGTCGCTCAGTTCCCCACGTGCCCACCTCGACCAGCCGGGGCAACCAGGCCGGTGCGGGGCCGGGCCACGGGTCCGGCCGCCGTCCTGTCTGCTCCAGGCCTGTGGGGGGTCACGCATGGTGAACGACTGGCGTACCGCCGGCGCCGCTGGTACGAGCACTGACGACGCGGGCTCCGGCAGCACGGGCTCCGACAGCGCGCTCCCGCAGGCCGTCGGCCGGCCGGAGGTCTCCGTCGTCATGCCGTGTCTCAACGAGGCCGGGTCCGTCGGCATCTGCGTCGGCAAGGCGCTGGCGGGTCTGTCCGCGGCCGGGGTCGCCGGTGAGGTCGTCGTCGTGGACAACGGGTCGACGGACGGGTCCGCCGCCGTCGCGACGGCGGCCGGCGCGCGGGTCGTGGCCGAGTCGAGACGCGGCTACGGCAACGCCTACCTGGCCGGTTTCGCGGCCGCACGGGGCCGTTTCCTGGTCATGGGCGACTCGGACGACACCTACGACTTCGCCGACCTCGGCGCCCTGCTCGCGCCGCTGCGCGCCGGCCAGGCCGACTACGTGCTGGGCTCCCGGTTCGCCGGGGAGATTCTTCCCGGGGCGATGCCGTGGCTGCACCGGTACGTGGRCAACCCGGTCCTGACCGGCATCCTCAACCGGCTGTTCGACGTCCGCTCGTCCGACGCCCATTCGGGCATGCGTGCCTTCACGACGGACGCCTACCGGCGGATGCAGCTGCGCTGCGAGGGCATGGAACTGGCCTCCGAGCTCGTCATCGCCGCCGGGCGGGCCGATCTGCGGATCGAGGAGGTGCCGATCACCTACCATCCGCGGGTCGGCGCCTCCAAGCTCCACTCCCTGCGCGACGGCTGGCGCCACCTGCGGTTCATGCTGCTGCTGGCGCCGCGTCACCTCTTCGTGCTGCCCGGCCTCGTCCTGCTGGGGTTGGGCGCCGTCGGCCAGCTGGCGCTCCTGCCCGGTTCGCTGGATCTCGGGTTTCACCGCCTTGACCTGCATTTTTCGGTGTTGTTCGCCCTGTTCACCATTCTCGGCTGGCAGCTGGTGCTGCTCGGTGTGTTCGCGGACGTCCACAACCACGCGGCGGGGTGGCAGGAACGCCGCCGCTGGCCGCTGACGTCCATTCACCGGCACTTCACCCTGGAACGCGGGCTCGCGCTCGGCGCCGTCCTGTTCACCGCCGGCCTGGCGATCGACGGCTTCGTCCTGGCGCGGTGGCTCGCGAACGCGATGGGGCCGCTCAACGAGCTGCGACCGGCCCTGTTGGCGATGTCGTTGATGGTGCTCGGGGCGCAGACGGCCTTCGGCTCGTTCTTCCTGCGGCTGGTGACCGCGGGGCCGAGCGGCGGGCACGGCCGCTCCGGCTGGGCGCCAGGGGCCGCGGCAGCGGCAGCCACCGGCGCGGCACCCACCGGTGGGGCCCCCTGGCCTGTCGGCGGCAGTACCACCCCCACCCCCGGCACCGATCAGGCCGCGGAAGGCGACGCCGCGACGCCCGGCCTGCCCCGGTCGGGGGCGGCGGCGGTGCCAGACGAGACCGCGGCTCCGGCCAGCGAGGCCGCCATCCGGGGCCAGAGYGGCGGCCGGAGCAGCGCGGATGCTCCGGCCCCCGCGGGCCCACCGGGCACCCCGCTCGGAATTCCCGCGCACCAGCACTGACGACGCGGATCGGTGAACAACGTGATCCACACACACAATCGGGGGCCCGAAGGGGACCATTCGGACAATTTCCGGGATGGATCGTGGACCATGGTTCCTGTGAAGGCACCAGGACAGGCCGGCGCCTCCGGCTCACTCGCGGATCCCGAGGCTCCCGGCGGCGTCGGGCGGCCCGACGACCATGCGCACCAGGCAGCCGGGAGACCCGTGAGCCTGGCCGGGACGCACCGTGCCCGGCCGGATCAGGTACCCGGAAGGGCGGGGCGTGCCGAGCCCTCCGGTGCGCCGGCGCCGGGCCCCGCCGCGACTCCGCCGGGATCAGGGCGTGCGGCCCGTTCCCGGAAGCTCGGGGAGGCGACGGAGGCCGCCCAGGCGCGTTCCGCCGGCGGACGGTCCTCCTTCCTCGTCCGGCATGCCGTGTTCGGAGTCCTGCTGGTCGTCGGCGTTGCGCTGCGCCTCGCCGCCGTGGTCGGCTTCCGGCCGGCATTCGAGTTCAGCGGCGACTCGTACGCGTACATCCGGTTGTCCGAGCTGTCAGAACCCGACCCGATGCGCCCGGCGGGCTATCCGGCGTTCCTGCGGGTGCTGGTCGAGGCCGGTGCGGACCTGTGGGTCGTGCCCGTCGTGCAGCACCTGCTGGGACTCCTGCTGGCGACCGCCCTCTACGCGCTGCTCGTCCACCGCCGGGTCGCGACCCCGATCGCCGCGGTCGCCGCGGCTCCGCTCCTGCTCGACGCCTACCAGGTGGTCATCGAGCACTTCGTGATGGCCGAGACGGTCTTCGCGGCCCTTCTCGTCGCCGCCGTCGTTGCTCTGATGTGGTCCAGGCGCCCGTCAGTCTGGGCGCTCGCCCTCGCCGGGCTGCTCCTCGGCGCCTCCGGCCTGGTGCGCACGATCGGCGTGGCGCTCGGCCTGCTCGCCTTCGGCTACGTCGTCGCGCGACGGCTCGGCTGGCTGCGGGTCTCGGTGTTCGGCGTCTTCCTCGCGGCCCCGCTGATCGCCTACGCCTCCTGGTTCAGCACCGCGCACGGCAGCTTCGGGCTGACCGGCGGTGACGCCGCCTGGCTGTACGGGCGGGTCGCCCCCATCGCCGACTGCGCGAAACTCGACCTGCGGCCCGAGCAGCTCGCCCTGTGCTCACCGCATCCGGTCGGCGAACGGCCCGACCCGAGCTACTACGTCTGGGATCGCAACAGCCCCGCCAACCGGCTCGGCGTCTCCGCCGCCGAACGGGAGGAGCTGCTCAGGGACTTCGCCCGGCAGGTCATCACCGCGCAGCCCACCGACTACCTGAACACGGTCGGCACGGACATCGCGCACTTCTTCCGGCCCGGGCGCCCCATCGGGCCCCAGGACTGGCCCGACGCCACCTGGCGGTTCCCCACCGACGACGAGCCCCGCCACCTGCACAACAGCGAGCCGCTGCTGGGCCTGCAGGGCGAGGCCGACCGGCCCGCGCGCGACTTCGCCCAGCCGTGGGCCGGCGTCCTGCGTTCGTACCAGACCCGCGGCTACACCCCAGGCCCCGCGCTGGCAGCCGCCGCCGGGCTGGGGCTGCTGGCCTGTCTGGCTGCACTGCCGCGCATCGTCCCCGCCGGCCTGCGCGGCGGGGACGGGCGCGCACGGTGGCACGACCTGACCTCCGAGCGCCGCCGGACCGGCCTGGACTGCCTGTTCCTGGTCGCGGCGAGCGCGGCGGTGGTCGTGATCCCCGCCGCGACCGTCTGCTTCGACTACCGGTACATGCTGCCGTTGCTGTTCCTGCTACCGCCGGCAGCAGCTCTCGCGACGCGCCAGGGTCAGCTGCTGGTCCTGGCCTGGCGCGAACGCCGCACCGCCGCGGAGACACCGTGGCGCCTGTCGCCGGGCACCGCACCCGACGACCGCGCCACCCCCGATGCACCGTTCCGCCTTGATGATCCGTTCCTGCCCGTGGGAACGTCGCCGGCAGCCAGCTCCGCCGGCTGGCCCGGTGCAGTCCGCCCACCCGGCCCATCCGCCGCCGCCGGCCCGGCCGGCTCCTTCTACGCCGACCCGCCGACGATTCCCGGGGAGCCGGTCGACGACCATCCCACCGAGCCGCCGGTCGAGCCCGGGCCACCTTCTCCCCCGCCCGGCTCCGGTACCCGTCCTGCTCCCCCGCCCGGCTCCGGTACCCGTCCTGGCCCGGGCGCACGTTCTGGTCCTGGACCGCGGCAGCCGGTGGTACGTCCGCGGGCACGCCAGACCCCGGCGGGCGCGGGCGGCCCTGCGGCGGGCGTGGGGCCCGCCGGGCTACCGAAGCGGCCTCCCGGCGTCACCTACGAGGCCAGGGAACGCCAGCGCCGGCCGTCCGGCGACGGCACCTCCGACCAGGGCCCGACGGCCCCCGTGCCCGCCCGGCCGACACGGCCCCCGGTGAGTCGCGGCCCGGATGCCCGGATGCCGACGCCGGCCGCCCGGACATCCACGCCCGAGGCCCGTTCCGGCGGGAGCGCCGAGCGAGTGAGGCCCCGCCGATCTCCCGGGGCAGCCGGGAGCCAGGCGCCCGGCCGGCAGGACGGCTGGGACCAGCCCACCACGCCCCCGGACGACAGCGGAGGCGGAGAACAGCCGCCAGCAGGCGGCCAGCCGACATCCGGCTGACGCCCGCTCAGTACCAGACGCCCGCTCAGTACCAGGCGAGAAGGCGGGGTCCCTCGATCCGCGGACACGCGTCGACGACCACGTCCAGGCCGGCCTCACGGGCCCTGGCCTGGGCGGCCTCGTCGCGGACGCCGAGCTGCGTCCACACCGCGCCCGCGCCGATCTTCACCGCCTCGTCGATCACCGGGCCCACCAGGTCGGACCGGACGAACAGGTCCACCACGTCGACCGGGAAGGGGATGTCGCGCAGTGTCGGATAGCCCTGTTCACCGTCGATGACCGGTGCCGACGGATGGACCGGGATCGTCCGCCGGCCGTGCTGGCGCAGGTAGGCGGCGACGCCGTAGGCCGCACGCGCGGTGTTCTCCGACAGCCCGACCACTGCCCAGACCCTGGTGTCGGCGAGGACCCTGCGGACGACCTCGTCCGTGTTCTCCGTCATGGACGGTGTCAACCCGCCGCCGCGTGCGGGCAATCCCGGCGGGGCGGCCGGACCGGCCGGCGTCGCACCGTCAGGCCGGCTGCGGCGGGGCGGGTCGGCGTCCGGCAGCGGCCAGCACGATCTCAGGAGTGAGATCGGCGACCCGGTCGACCTGCGCGGATGCCAGGGCGAGCGCCTCGGGGCCGGGCGGGAAGTGCTCGTTCGGGACGGCGACGACCACGATGCCGGCCGCCGCGGCGGCGCGCAGCCCGTTGGCCGAGTCCTCCACCGCGACCGCCGCTCCGGCGGGCACGCCGAGCCGCCGGACGGCTTCCAGGTACACGTCCGGGGCCGGCTTGCCCCGGGGCACCTCTTCGGAGGAGATGGTGTGCCGGAACTCCCTGCGCAGGCCGGACCGGTCCAGAACCAGGTCGATGAGCACCCGTGGTGACGAGCTCGCCAGGCCGAGCGGCCAACGTGCGGCCATGGCCCGCACCGCCGCGACGGCACCGGGCAGCAGCGGCGGATCGTCACCATAGCGAGCGGCGACGCGGCCGCGGACCTCGGCCGCGATCTCCTCGGCGCTGTCGCCGGCGCCCAGCTCAACCAGGTAGGCGGACCACTCCGCGGTCGACATTCCCATCATCCGGGCGGTGCTGTCGTCGGCCCACCGCCCGCCGCGCTCGGCGACGAAGGCCTGGCGCACCTCGTCCCAGACCTGCTCCGAATCGAGCAGCACCCCGTCGAGATCGAAGATGACGGCGGCGACCTGCCCGGCCCCGGATGCGGGTGTGGGAGCGGGAGAAGCGGCTGGTGGTGCGGGAGGGGTCACCGGGCCATCCTTACCGCTCCGGTTCCGGGCGGCGGCCCCGGCTGCCGGAAAGCTCACCTGCCGGCCGGCCGTCCCGACGCAAAGCGATATGATCAAGGGATGCACAACGCGCGTCGCGGTCCACGGCCGGCCCTCGGCCGGCCGGCCGCCCCGTCCGTCTCCCGCCACCGCCCGGCGGGCGGTCCCCGCCGATGAGCGACAAGCACGAGGTGACGCTCTCCGCCTCGGCCGAGCGAGATCTGGCGAAGCTTCCCGAGCTCCTCGGCGCCGAGGTGCGCCGGTTCCTCGACGGACCGCTGCGCAACGATCCCCGCAAGGCCGGCGCACCGCTCGTGGGTGAGCAGCAGGTCGGAATGTTCGAAGCCGCGGCGCGCGGCTGGCGGATGCTCTACCGGGTGGACGCGAACACCCGCACGGTCCGGGTGATGCTCGTCGGCCGGCGGCAGAACGCTCCCCGCCTGCCCTTCGGCGGTGGCGGCCCCCCGCGGCGGTGACGCGCCGGCCGAACGAGCCCGCGGCTGCCCGGCCGACACGTCCCGTCAGACGTCAGGTGACGTTCACACCGAAGTCGAGGRCGATGCCTCGCAGGCCGGACGCATACCCCTGGCCCACAGCCCGGAACTTCCACTCGTTGCCATAGCGGTACAGCTCGCCGAAGATCATGGCCGTCTCGGTGGACGCATCCTCAGTGAGGTCGTAGCGGGCGACCTCGGCGCCGGTGGTCGCGTCGGAGACCCGGATGAAGGCGTTGCGCACCTGCCCGAAGGTCTGCCGCCGCGCGTCGGCGTCGTAGATGGACACGGCGAAGACGACCTTGGTCGCCTGCGGCGCCAGGAGGCGCAGGTCCACGGTGATCTGCTCGTCGTCCCCACCGCCACCACCGACGAGGTTGTCGCCGAGATGGGTGACAGCACCGTCCGGGCTGACCAGGTTGTTGAAGAAGACGAAGTGGCTGTCCGACAGCACGCGCCCCGTATCGCCCACCACGATGGCGGAGGCATCGAGGTCGTACGGCGCTCCCGTGGTCTRCCGGACCTGCCAGCCGAGCCCGACGGTCACGGCCGTGAGGTTCGGCGCGACCTTGGTGAGCGACACGTTGGCGCCTTTGGACAGCGACACCGAATTCATGCCGGAAGCCTAGCCCGCGCCACGCCGGTCGCGCAGCCCCGCCCAGCCGATTCCGATCGCCGACCGGGCCCGGCCACGCCAGGTGCCGGTGTGGCCCACCGCGGCGGACCACACCGGCCCGCAAGGAGCGGGAACGACCCCGGCTAGGGTCCTCGAAGTGGAGATCCGCCAGCCGCCAGTCCCGGCGCCTGCCGACTCGGGGATGATCCGGCGGCGCAAGGCCCTGGCGCTCACCCAGCCGCTGCACGACCTGGACGCCCGCAAGTCCTATCTGGACGGCGGCGACTTCGAGGTCTACGCGATGGCCGAGCTCGCCCTGCATGCCATCGACCTGGTCACGGTCGCGATGGACTTCGACCGCGGGGCGGACCACGAGCAGGTGCTGCGCAGGCTCGTGCCGCTGACCGCCGCCCAGGCGCCCGAACGGTCACGCGCCGAACACGAGCGGGTCGCGCGCTGGGTGCTGAGCAATCTGATCAACGTGGGCAGCGTGGACCGCGGCTTCGACGTCATCTACGGCACCTACCGGCCGGACGGGCGGTACGTGCGGCGGCGGTTCGACTTCAAGCTTCTCGTCGAGCTGACGGACGCGGGCGGGGAGCTGTACCTGCGCGCCACCGACGAAGCGGTGACCGTGCTGATCGGCGCTCTGGACACGGATGTGACCTCGGCGCAGATCGCCGCGGAGGTGACGCTCGACAACCTCATCCGCCGGGGCAGGCTGGCGGATGCCAGATCGGCGGCGGAGGCGGCGCGGTACCGCACGGTCCAGTACGCGGAGCAGCTACGCCGGCAGCTCGACGCGACCCGGCGCAACATTCTCGCCGTCGACTGGCTGCGCACCGTTCCGGCTCTGCTTGACGAGGCGCTTGGCCACGTGGAGCAGCGCTACCGTCACGAGAACGCGATCCTGACCCACATCCGCCGCTACCGCGACGCCGCGGACGACGCGGACCACAAACGGCAGGCCGCCGAGCTCGTCGCCATCGTGACGGACTGCATCCGCCGCCACACCCAGCTGCAGGCCCGCCTCCTGGAGGCCGGCGCCGTCTTCCGGRCCGAGCAGGACCGCCAGCAGTTCGCGGACGCCCCCTCCCGCGACGGAGTGGACCTCTACACGCAGGTCCTCATGCCCGTCCTCACGCTGCCCGGCGTGACGGCCCTGCGCCCGGCGATGGCCTTCTTCCCCGGAGCTGTGGGCGCCCGCACGCCGCGCGCGATGCGCCTGGTCGACCTGGTCGGCGGGCTCCTGGCTCCGCCCGTGGAGCAGGAGCCGCTCGGGCCGCCGGTCACCGAGACGGATCTCGTCCCGCTGCGGGAGCCCGAGAGGTACGACGACGAGACGTGGGCGCTTGCGACGACGATCATGGACATCCCGCCGGAGTCGCCACGGCGGCTCTCGGAACTGCTGGAACAGGCCAGGATCTCCGGCGGGCCGGATGTCGCGGAGCTGGTGGCGCTGCTCGCCGTGCACGCGTTGAGCCCGCAGATCTCCACCGCCGCCCGCCAGGGAGACACCGTCGTGACCGTCGCCTGCGCCGACGGAACCGACCTTGACGACCCCTGGTTCGGCGGGGCGGACCTCCTCGTCGGCCGGGTCGGCATCACCGCCGCCGCCCAGGCTGCCCCCGCCGACGTGACCGTCGTGGCCGACGACCCGGCATCAGCACACGATCTCAGCCGGACCGTCGCATGATCTCTCTCGACCAGGAATCCGCGCCGTCCGATCCCGGTTCTGGCCCTGACCCTGACCTTGACCCTGGCCCGGTTCCTCGCCCGAACCCGAGCGAGGGCGGCGAGAGCCGGCCCGAGCGCGGCGTGCGCCAGCGGCATGACGACGCCTACGACGCGGGGCGGCTCATCGCCTACGGCCTGCGGCCGAAGCTGGTGCCGGCGCGGGACACGCGGTACGCCGAACTTGTCCGGCGCTATCTGCGGGACGAGGAGTTCGCCGCGCTCACCCGGGCCACGGCCGCCGGGCTCGGGCTGGTCGTGCTGGACGTGGCCGAGCGCGCCGGGCTGGTTGCGGGCGGCGCCGAGGAGTCGGTGTTCACCGTCCGCATGAGCGACTACGCCCGGCGGGCGGGCGGCGAGCACCGGTCGGCCGAGCGGCTGCTGCACGCGATCGGTCAGCTCGCCGTCGCCGCACTTGCCTTCCCCCGGCCAGCCGACCTTCTCGACGACACCTATGTCGGACGGGTCAGCGTCGACGGCGTGGACGCGTTCGTCCGCGAGGCCTGCCGGCTGCTGGACGAACGGGTCTGCGCCGACCCTGGCGCCGAACTCGACCCACGCGGGACCGGCGACGACCGGGCGCTGGAGGCGGCATGGCGGCTGTACGCGCGCCGCCCAGCGGCCGGAACGACCAGGGACACCCGTCGCCTGGCCGGTTCGACCACCGGGATCGTCGCCCGGGCGATGGGGTTCCTTGCCGAATCCGGCTGCCTGGTGCCCGTCAGTGACCAGGCCGGCGGCACCTTCCGCACCACGGCGCGGTACCAGATCCAGGTGCGTGAGCTTGCCGCCGACGCCGCTCTGGAAGAGCTCCTCGGCCTCGGCGTGGTGACGGTGAGCGACGGTTCCGGAGGTGTTCGGGTTCTCGCCGGCACACCCGTCCTGCCCGGCACCGACGCGGCTGGAGGCGGACCGGCCGGTACCGGCCAGCAGGCCGGAACGCAGGCGGGCGCCGAGGCGACCGCACCGGATCACGCGGCGGGCCGACCACAGGGTCCGGAGGTGGGCGATGTTTGAGCTGTCCAAGGTTCGGCTCCATGCGATCGGGCCGCCCGGCGCGCGGTTCGGCGACGTCCTGCTCGATTTCTCCGGGGTCGGTGCTCCGGTGACCGGCCATCGCCAGCATGGGCTCTTCGCCGCGGACATCGGCCGTTCCGCCGGCGACAGCGACGTTCAGGACACAGCCACATCCCGGAACGGCAGCCCGAACGGCAGCCCGCCTGCCAGCCGCAACGCCCCAGCCACCGGCAACCGCCCGCCCGATCCCGATCCCGGCCTCGCACCCGGTCCCAGCCCCGGTGCCAGCCCCGACCGCGGCAGCCCGGACGGGAGCGGCGCCGTCCGGCCGTCGCCGGCCTCGGTGCTGTTCCTGGAGAACGGCGGCGGCAAGAGCGTCCTGATGAAGCTGATCTTCTCGGTCGTGCTGCCCGGGCGCCGCCAGGTGGTGGGTACGTCGAACGGCCGCGTCCTCGACAACTTCGTGTTGTCCCGGGACTGCGGGCATGTGATCTGCGAATGGCAGCATGCCGTCACCGGCGAGCGGGTTGTCACCGGCAAGGCGAGCGAGTGGCGCGGCAGGCCCGGCGGGGACTCGTCCCGTCTCGCCGAGGCCTGGTACGCGTTCCGGCCCGGCCCGCGAATGGACATCACGACCCTTCCCCTGGTCCAGGACGGCCGGTTGGTCACGTTCACCGGCTTCCGCTCCCGGCTGACGGACGCCGGGGCGACCGACCCCGCGCTGGCGCTTGTCTGGGAGACGAGTCAGAGCGCCTGGAGCGAGCATCTCGACGCGCTGGGGCTGGATCCGGAGCTGTTCCGCTACCAGCGGGCGATGAACGCGGGCGAGGGCGAGGCGGCCGAGGCGTTCGCCTTCAACAGCGACGAGCAGTTCGTCGACTTCCTGCTCCGCGCGGTGACGCCGCCGGAGGACCCGGCGGGTGTCGCCGATGTCGTCGACGGCTACGCGGCCAAGCTTGCCGCGCGAGCAGCGCTGGACGCCGAGCGCGAGTTCGTCGCCGGCGCACTGGAGCGGCTCACACCACTGGTGGAGACCGTCCGCGCGCGCGGGGCGTCGGACGCCCGGCTGCGGGCGCTGCGCGAGGCGGTCCGCCTTGCGGCGGCCGGCGTCGACGCGACGATCGCCCTGGCGGATGCCGGGGCGCTGACGCTGGGCACCCGCGGTGAGCGGGCCCGGGCCGCCGTCGACGCGGCCGAGCAGGCCCGGTCGCGGGCGGCGGACGACGAGTCGGCCGCGCGGCTGCGGGTGGCCGAGCTGCGCCTGGCCGAGGCCGAGGCGACCCGCGACGCGCTGGTCGAACGACACGCCGAGGTCACCGAGGAGCTGGACGCCTGGCGGGCGGCCGAGGACGTCCTGCGGCTCGCGGCGGCGTCCGGTGAGGCCGCGCGGCTCACCCGGCTGGTGGCGGACGCCGAGTCACGGTCCGCTCCGGCCCTGGCCGAGCGGGACGCCGCCGCGCGGGAGCTGGTGGCCGGGCTGGCCCGGCTCACCGCCGCAGCCCGGGCGGAGGAGTCCCGCGCCCGGGCGGGTGCGGCGGCGCACGACCTTGCCGCCGAGTCGGCGGCGGCGGCTGACCGGGTCGCCGCGGACGCGGCAGCGACCGCCCGGGCAGGCGCCGCCGCCCTGCGCGACCGGCGGGAACGCACCGCACGGGAGGTGGCCGACGCGGTGCGGGCCGGGCTGCTCGCCGAGGCCGGCGACCCGGGCCAGGTGGCGGCCGAGGCCGTCGCGGCCGCCCGCCGCGCGGACGACGCCCGGGCCGCCGTCCAGGAGGCGCTCGCTGCCGCCACCCGCTCCACCGACCGTGAGCAGGCGCAGGACCTCGCACGGGCCGCCGAACGTGGCCTGGATGCCGCGGGCGGCGAGCTGGCCAGGCTGACCGCAGACCTGAACGCGGCGCTGGCAGCCGCGGACGCGCTCACCGCGGACGGCCGGGTCGCAGCCCTGCTCGGGCTGGCCACGGATGACGGCGACCGGGTGGCCGACCTGGATGTCGACGCCGAGGCGGCGCTGGATGCCCTGGCCGCCGCGGTCCGGGCGGCCGAGGAGCGCCAGCTGGCGCTGTCCGTCGACACCGAGGCGGATCTGCGCGTCCTCAACGCGCTCGGTGACGGTGACCTGCGTCCCGCGCGGGCCGCGGTCTGCGCGGTGCTGGACGCGCTCGCGCGGGCCGGGATCCCAGCGGTCTCCGGCTGGCACCATCTCGCCCACCATGTCGACGAGAACGCGCGGGACCAGGTGCTGCGGGCCCGCCCCGACCTGGTCGACGGGGTTGTCCTGCCCCCCGGCTGGGACGTCGGCACCGCCCGCGAGGTGGTGGCGCGGGCGCGGCTGCTGCCCGACTGCGCGGTGGTCGTCGGCGCCGCGGAACTACTGGCACCCCCGCGCCCGCCCGACGCCTCCGGCACGTCCGGCGAGGGTGCGGAGCAGGCCTTTCTCATCCCGCCGAATCCCGCGCTGTACGACGTCGCCGCGGCCGCCGCCGAGCGGGCGGCGATCCGGCGCCGACACGACGAACGCAGTACGCAGGCCGCCGAGCTGAGCGCCCGGGCCCGTAGCGACCGCGAACTCGCCGCGGGAATCGCCGGCTGGCGACGGGCCCACCCGCCCGGGTGGGTGCCGGCACTGCGTGACGCAGTGCGCGCGGCCCGCGGCGCGGCGGACGTCGCCGCGGATGCCCTGGCCGACGCCCGGGCGCGGGTTGCCGAGGCCACGCACGCGGCGGAGCTCGCCGTGGCCGAGGTCGACCGGCTACGCGCCGCCGAGCAGGAGTGCTCCGCGCAGGCCGCCGCCCTGGACCGCCTCGTACGGGTCGTGGGTGAGTCCGCGGGGCTGGACGAGGAGATCGCCCGGCTGGAGGCGGTTGCGGCCGAGCAGTCCGCCGAGGCCGAGCGCCGGCGGGCCCGCGCCGCGGTCTCCCGCCAGGCGGCGCAGGAGGCGCTGCGCCGTGCCGATGACGCCGCCCGCAACGCCCAGGCGGCGCTGGCCGAGTCCGCGCTGGTGATGGGCGCCGGTGATCTGACGGTGGACGATGCGGCGGATGGCGCGGCCGGGGAGCTTCCAGCGGGGCTCGCGGTGGGCCCGGCAGAGCACCGTGCGGGCGGCGACGCACTGTCGGCGGAATCTGCCGGCCCGCCGGTACAGGATGCTGGCCCGCCGGTGCAGGTGCCGGTGCTGCGGGCGGCCTACGAGGCGGCCGAGCGGGTCTACGCCCAGGTGGAGGTCGGTGCGGACCTGCGCGGTGAGCTCGACCGGGCGCGGCGGGCGGAGGCGGCGGCGCGCGGCGGTGTCGACGGGCTGCCGGTGGCCGTCCGCGACCGGTGCGCTGCCCTGCTCGCCGGGCCGAGCGGCGGTGACACCGCATCGCGGGCGGCCGCCCAGGCCGCCGCCCGGCGCGTCGCGGCCGATCTCGGGCGTGAGCTGGACGCGGCGCGCGAGCGGCTCGGCGGGCTGCGCCAGGAGATGCACCACACGGCGGGCCGGGTGCGCACCTCCGGCGCGCGTCCGCTCGCGCCGGGTGAGGGCCCGCTGACTCTCGACGAGGCACTGGACTGGCAGGGGACCCGGCGCGAGGCCCGCCACCGCGCCGAGGAGGGTGTCCGGGCCGCCCAGGCCGCGTTCGAGGACCTTCAGCGGGACACGGCAGACCACGAGCGGGAACGGGAGGCGTTCCGGACGGCCGCCGGCTCGCTGGCGGACCTCCTCGCCGACGCGGAGACGGAAGGCACGGCTGGCAGCGACGAGGGCGCCTCGCGGGACGGAGGCCCGGTCGCCGAGCCGTTCGCCGGTGACGCTGCTGCGGCCGCCGCGATGGCCCGTGAGCTGCGGTCCACCTGGCGGCAGGCGGTGGCCGCGCACGGGGAGGCGGCCAGCCGGGTCCGGGCGGCGGCGGACGCCGTCGCGTCCTGGGCGGCGAGCGGCCGGTTCGAGTCGGTGCGCTCACCGGCCCGCAGGCAGATGGTGCGGGCGGGACGGGACGCCGTCGCCGCGCACGCCGAGGACTGGGCCGCCGCCCTGGCACCGCGGCTGCGGAGCCTGGACGACGACCTGGCCCACATCGGCCGTAACCGGGCCGCCATCGTCGCCCGGCTGGAGGGGATGGTGCGCTCGGCGCTCGGCACCCTGCGCTCGGCGCAGCGGCTGTCGCGCCTGCCCGACGAGCTCGGCGACTGGTCGGGGCAGGAGTTCCTGCGGATCAGCTTCGCCGAGCCCGACCCGGTCGCGTTGACGGAGGCCCTCGGCGAGGTCGTCGACGCCGCCGCGCAGGGCTCGACGTCCTCAACGGCCTCGACGGCAGGCGGACGGCGGGACGGGATGACCCTGCTCCTGCGCGGCGTGCGCGCGGCGCTGCCCGGCGGCGTCCGGGTGGAGATCCTCAAACCGGACGCGGTGCTGCGCACCGAGCGGGTCCGGGTCTCGCAGCTCGGCGACGTCTTCTCCGGCGGCCAGCAGCTGACAGCGGCGATCATCCTCTACTGCACGATGGCCGCACTGCGCGCGAACGACCGCGGCCGGCTACGTGCCCGGCACGCCGGGGTGCTGTTCCTCGACAACCCGATCGGCCGCGCGAGCGCCAGCTATCTGCTGGATCTGCAGCTCGCCGTGGCGGAGCGCCTCGGCGTCCAGCTGATCTACACCACCGGGCTGTTCGACACCACGGCGCTGAGCGCGTTCCGGCTGGTCATCCGGCTGCGCAACGACGCCGACCTGCGCGCCGGCATGAAGTACCTGCGGGTACAGGAACTGCTGCGTCCGGGGCTCACACCGGCCCGAGCCCCGGACGGGCCCGCGGTCGCCGGCATGGTCACCGCGTCCCGCGTGTTCCGGCGAACGCACCCCACGGCGGTCAGCTAGCGCCGGCCGGCGGGGACGCGGCTGCTCCAGCCGGCGAGGCACGAGCGCACCGCTAGTGCGTTGACCAGGAACTTTTCCGGTTGTGGGTGGG
>NZ_MBLM01000003.1 GCF_001854655.1 Parafrankia colletiae
CGGCGGCGGCGGCGGCGGCGGCGGCGGCGGCTGGAGGGTTACCTGGATCTCGATGCGGGTGCCGATGACCTGCCGCAGCGGCTCGAACGTACCGCGGAAGCTTCCGGGGGCGGCAGGGTCCCACACCTCGCCCGGACGCAGCCGGTAGATCGTGYGGCCGGGCATGCGATCGGGCAGCTCGGCGGTGCGGGGGCCGATGTCCGCCGCGTACACGACCGGCCCGTCAAGATCAGGGGAGTTTCGCAGCGTGTGGTAAGGGATCTGCGCGTAGTGGCTCGGTACCGGCGGCGACACGACGATCACGGCGGGCCCGTCCAGCTGGTCGGGGATCATCGATTCCAGGAACGCATTGCCCGCGTTGACCCCCTGCTGGACGTCGATCCGGGCGGGCAGGGTGGGCAGGGTGATCGCGACGAGCCCGACCCCGGCCGCGACGGCGAGGCCCGGTCGGGCGATCCGCGTCGGCACGCGCGCCAGGACGCTCCAGAGCCATCGCGCACCGTCGGCGGCGAGGATGACGACCGGAGTGAACGCCGCCAGGTGGTAGTGCGGGCCGAGCCCGTTACGCAGGCCCGGCATCGCGAAGGCCGACCCCCACCAGAAGGCGTAGCCCAGCAGTACCACGCCGGTCGTGGCCAACAACATGATCCGTTCGGGCCGGCGCCGAGGCGCGAACAGGCCGACGGCAGCGAGCACGATCAGGCCCAGACCGCCGAAGAACCAGCTCGGGGCGGCTGCGAGGGTGTCGCCGAGGGCATCGAGGGCCAACCGCCGAGTGAACATGAAGCTCGCTTCGGACGGCAGGATGCGACGCGGTCCGAAACCGAAACGGTCCAGCGGATCCGACGCGGACAACGGCATGCGCAGCGGCGACCCCGTGACGTGCCAGCAGTACGCCAGGAAGACCGCGACCATCGGCAGCGCGCCGAGCACCGCCCAGAGCGCCCGGCGCGGCAGGATCCGCAGCTCCCGCCGGGCCCGCACCACCGCCAGGACCGCTACGGGAAGGACCACGAGCACGGCGTCGAACGGACGGATCAGCAGCGCGAACCCCGCCGCGGCCCCGCCCAGGAACAGGGCGGACCGCGCGCCCGTGCGGAGACCGCGCAGCAGTTCGGCACTGGCGAACACGAGTGTCGCGGCGCACGCCGCGTACGCGAGAGGCAGCGCGGTGTGCAGGATCACCAGCGGTGACAGTGCGACCCCCGCAGCCGCGGTGAGTGCGGTACGCACCTCGCCGAACAGCTCCCGGGCCAGCCGGTACGTCCCGGCGACCCACGCCGCCGCCATCGCAGCGGGCGCGACCACCATGGTCCCGAACAGCGCCTGGGAGAGCGCGAGCGCCGCGGGCCAGCCAGGCAGGTACTTGGTGAACACCCGGCCGTCGTGCACGCCGGTGAGCCAGGGCCGGAAGAACGGCTCGACCGAGGAGGCGTCCAGGGTCAGCCGGCCCTGGAGCAGCATCCGCGCCTGCAGCACGTACGCGGCCTCGTCCGCGTCCCCCGTTCCGTCCCGCAACAGCGTCTTCTGCAGCGCCAGGCTCACCGCGAAGGAGCACAGCGCAAACAGCGTGACCACGACGGCCGGTGAGCGCACTGCTCCCGCGATGAGCAGGATGCGCGACTCCCGCGGCCTCCGAAGCGCCTCCGACACCCGCGGCACGGCCGGGATGGGCGGCATCCGCGGCCTACCGGTGCGCCCGACCGCGGGGTCGGTGACCGCGCCGTCGGTGGCGAGGGGGCCGGTGGCCTGCTCGTCGACCGTCGTGTCGACGGACCCGTCGACGGTCATCGGCCGCCGTCTGCGCTGACGGTCCTCGTCATGAACGCGTCATGAACAGGCGTCGAACATCTTCGATCAGGTTCATGCTCAGCCCCATCCCACGCCGGCGCGCGGATTCGTCCACGACGATTGATCGTGTACCGAATGCTCCGTATGCAGCACCTGGAATGATAGAAACCCATTGACCGGTTCCGGCGGGCGGGGCCGGGAAGACCCACTTCAGCGCTGTGAGCTGGGCACATACCGGTGACAGGAGCCACCCGGCGTGATAACGGCCAGACGGCGCACCGCGGACATGAGCACAATCTCCGGGAGGGACCGCCGCAGCCGCTCCTCCGGTCCGGGGCGGCCCGCCACCGCTGCGGCGCAGGCGGCGGTGCTTCCGGCCGCAGCGCATGCCTTCGGCTCCGCTTCCACCAGCGACGGAAATCCCGGCTTCTCCGTCATGGATTCATCCCGGCGGCCATCCCCGCGGTTCTATCGTTGTCGCATGGTCACCCGTGACGAGAACGGCTCGGACGGCTGCTATTCCTGCGAGCAGAATGCCGCCCTCGCCGGCCTGCCGACCCGCGAGCGGATTCACGTCAGTGGCGGCTGGCGGGTGGCACACGCGATCCGCTGCGCGATGCCCGGCTGGCTGGTTCTCGTCGCCCGCCGGCACATCACCACGATTGCCGAGCTCGACGATGCGGAGGCCGCCGAACTCGGCCCCCTGTGCCAGCGGCTGAGCCGGACGCTCGTCGAGGTCACCGGGTGTGCCCGGACCTATGTCGCGGCGTTCTCCGAGGCGGCGGGATTCACACATCTTCATGTGCACGTCATCCCCCGGGCCGGCGACCTGCCCGCCGACCAGCTGGGGCCGGCCGTCTTCAGCTGTCTGCGCCGCCCGCCGGCGGAATGGGTTTCCCCGGAGGTGATGGACAGCCTGTCCCGTTCCCTGGCGAGCAGGCTCGCGCCCGCGCTGTAGACCGGCGGCGCCTCAGCGTTCGCGCAGGCGTTCGATCGCCCGGCGGTCCCGCTTGGTCGGACGCCCGGTACCGCGGTCGCGAACCGCGATCATCGGCGGGCGCTCCGGACGCGGCGGACTGTTGTCGAGGTAGCACTCGGCTGCCAGCTCGGCACCCACCCGCTTGGTGATCACTTTGGTCACCACGACGACACGCTCGTAGCCGTCCTGGCRGATGCGGACCTCGTCCCCGGGCCRCACCCCGCGCGCCGGTTTCACCCGCTCGCCGTTCAACCGGACATGGCCGCCGCGGCAGGCGTCGCCGGCCTGCGTCCGTGTCTTGACGAGACGGACCGACCAGATCCAGATGTCGACCCGTGTGGTGCCCTCCAGTGACGGCATGCCCACGATGCTACGAAGCCCGCGGCCCACGCCCACGCCCACGGGCGCGCCCGCGTTCGGTCACCGGTCCGGCGCCGTGGCCGGTTCGGCCGGGCCGACCTCGACATCCACCTGTCCGCCGGCCGGCCGGATGTGGGCTCGCCCGCCGCCGCGGGGCAGCGATGTCAGGGCGACGACCAGCGCAGCCGCCATCAGACCGACCGGCACGCCCAGAGTGTTCCGGAACGCTTCGGCGAGCTGTGCCGCGGTGTCCGCAGCACCGGCACCCGCCGTGCCGCCACCAGCCTGGCCGGGGTCCCCCACGTCGAGCGGCCCGGCGGCCTCACCGCCGCCGATCAGGGAACCGAGGCCCCGTGTCGCGAGGCCCGAGGCGAGCACCACCGACGTCAGTGCGGTGCCGATCGAGACACTCACCTGGTTGGTGATGGTCAGCAGGGTGCTCCCGGACGGCGCGTCCCGGTCGTCCAGGTGGCGCAGCGCCGTCGTGATGGTCGGCATGATCGTCGAACCCGCGCCGATGCCCATGACGGACAGGGCGACGACGAGCTGCCAGTACGGGGTGTCCGCGTCGAGCAGGAGCAGCACGGTGAACAGTCCGCAGGTCGCCAGTGCGATACCGAAGCCGACGATGCGCGCCGGCGGGACCCGGTCGACCAGCCGGCTCGCCACCTGCAGGGAGATGCCGGTCGCCAGTGCCTGCGGGATGCCGAGCATGCCGGTCGCCGCCGGGCTCAGCCCGCGCGCGGCCTGCAGGTAGAGGGGCAGTACCAGCATCGAACCGAAGTAGGCCGCCGCGAACAGCGCCAGTGTCAGAGCGCTCGACCCGACGGCTTGCCGGCGCAGCAGCGTGATCCGGACCAGCGGGGCCGGCACGCGCGCCGCGCGAACGGCGAACCCGGCCACCAGCGCGATGCCGGCGAGGGCGGGAACGAGGACCACCGCGGAGGCCACCGTTCCCTGTCGCCCGCTCTCGGCCAGCCCGTAGACGAACAGCGCCAGCCCAGGCGCGATGAGCCCCAGCCCGAACAGATCAAGCCGCTCGCGTGGGCTGCCGGTATCCGCGGATCCGGCGGCACTCGCAGAAGTGGCGGCACTCGCGGGCGCGGCGGTGAACGGGCGCAGTGCGCGGGCCGCGAGCAGGAGGGCGAGGATGCCGACAGGCAGGTTCACCAGGAAGATCCACCGCCAGGAGAACTCGACGAGCGAGCCCCCGAGCGTCGGCCCGATCACGGGGCCGACCAGGACCGGCAGGCCCAGCAGGCCCATCGCGCGGCCGCGGCGCTCGGGCGGGGTCGCCCGCAGGACGATCATCATCGCGACCGGCTGGACCAGCCCGCCGCCGATCCCCTGCAGGACCCGGAACGCAATGAGCGACCCGACGTCCCAGGCCAGGCCGCACAGCGCCGAGCCCAGTACGAAGGCGGCCAGCGCAGCGGTGTAGATCCGGCGGGCGCCGAACCGCCCCACCAGCCAGGCGCTGGTCGGGACGGTGACGGCCAGGGCCAGTGTGTAAGCGGTCGACACCCACTGGATCACCGGGAGTGTTGCGTCAAGGTCCTCCGCCAACGTCCGGATCGCGACGTTGATGATCGTGATGTCCAGGACGACGAGCAGCCCGCCGAGCACCAGCACCGTGAACACGAGGCCGGTCGGGACCGCGCCGGCACCGGACGTCACCGGCGGGGTCGGTGACGTCGCCGAGGCCCGCGGGGCTGACGGGGCTGACGGGGCTGACGCGGCTGGTCGTCTGTCGTCGGTGTCCGGTTCCTCGCCTGATCGCAGGGCCACGTCTCGATCCCCTCCCGCGGGGCCCTCGGCCATGGGAGCCCGAGCCCGGTTCGACATCCACCGCGACTCAGGCTGCTCCCTCAACTGCGGTTCAGGTCAACGGCGACGTCGGTGGCGGTCGGCGCGCGGGTTCGGCCGGGGACCGGGGCCGCGGTGCCTCAGCCGGTCGGCAGCAGGCGACGGACGGCGGCGACGGTCCCGCCGTCGACGAGGATGTCGGTGCCACTCACATAACTGGCATCCTGGCCGAGCAGGAACGCCGCGGCGGCGGCGATGTCGTCCGGGGTGCCGAGGCGCTTCGCCGCGGACATCGCCACCATCGCCCGCATCTGCTCCCCCGACTCTCCGGACAGCTCGCCCTGGCCCATCGGGGTGGAGATGACCCCCGGGCTGATCGAGTTGATCCGCGCACCGCGCTCGCCCCAGACGGCCGCCGCGGCCTGCACCCGCACGATGTTGGCCCGCTTCGCCCGGGCGTAGGCGACGCCCGGTGAGCCGAGGGCGTCGGGGGCGAGGAACGGCAGGTCCAGCAACTCGTCCGTGGGTGCCGTGGCGGCGGCGGACTCCTGCTCCGGGGTCAGGCCCGCCAGGTACCCCGACATACTGGCGATGACGACTCCCGCCCCGCCGGGTGCGATCACCCGGGCGAACTCGTCGAGTACCAGTGCGACGCCGAGCAGGTCCACCCGCAGGATCGCCTCGGTCGAGGCCTGCGTGGGTGAGAGCCCCGCAGTGTGTGCGACCTGGGTGACCCGGCCGAGGCCGGCTGCGGTGTCAGCGAGAGCGGCCACCGACTCGCGGCTGGAGACGTCGACCACCTGGGTGGCGACGTCCTGCCCCTCCCCGCGCAGGACGTCGGCGACACCGAGCGCGGCGTCGCTGACATCGGCCAGCAGGAGCTTGCGGCCACTGCCGATCCGCCGGGCGATCGCCCGCCCCATACCGCCCACGCCGATGACGACGACAACGTCCTTATCCACCTGAGACCTCACTCTTCAACCGCTGCTCGCGGAGGTGTATCGAGACGGCTACTCGCCGCGCGATCGTCGGCCGGATGTCAGCCGAATGATCCGCGGGCGAACTGCGTCTGCCGACAGTCGGTTCTCAGACCGCCCCGAGTTCATCGCCGCCGCCGATGTCGCGCGCGCCGGTTTCGCCCGCGGCCGCGTCGCCGGCAGCGGTGTCGCCGGCAGCGGTGTCGGCCTGCTGCCCGCGACGCGAGTCGCGCATCAGCGGGAACAGGACGACCTCGCGCAGGGTCGGCGCGTCGGTGAGCAGCGCGATGAGCCGGTCAATGCCGATACCGAGGCCGGACATCGGCGGCATGCCGTACTCCATCGCCTCGATGAAGTCCTCCTCGAGCATCATCGTCTCGTCGTCGCCGGCAGCCCGCAGCTCGGCCTGCTCCTCCAGCCGCCGGCGCTGCTCGACCGGGTCGACCAGCTCGGAGTAGGCCTTCACCAGCTCCCAGCCGTTCACCACGACCTGGAACATGTCGAGGCGGGACGGGTCGGCGTCGCTGCGCCGCGCCAGCGGCACCAGCTCCGCCGGGTGGTGCACCAGGAAGCACGGCTGGACGAGGTGCGGGCGCACGGTCTTCTTGTAGAGCAGATCCACGAGTCCCGCGTAGGAGGCGGCGTCATCGACCTCCAGCCCGAGCTCGGCGATCCGGGCCCGCAGCGTCGGCAGGTCACGGACGACCGTCAGGTCGATGCCGCTGTGCCGGGCGACCTCGGCGCGGTAGTCGAGCTCCGGCCAGTCGGCGCCGAAGTCGAGCTTCACCCCGTCGTAGGTGACGGTGCGGCTGCCGAACACGTCGTCGAGGACGGCCAGCACCATCTCCCGGACGAACCGCATGTTGTCGCGGTAGTCCCAGTAGGCCGCGTACCACTCGAGCATCGTGAACTCCTGCAGGTGCGAGGGATCCATTCCCTCGTTGCGGAAGTTCCGGCCGAGCTCGTAGACGCGGTCCAGCGAGCCCACGACGACTCGCTTGAGGAACGTCTCCGGCGAGATGCGCAGGTAGAAGTCCTCACCGAGGGCGTTGTGGTGGGTGACGAACGGGCGGGCGGCCGCGCCGGACGCGGCTTCCTGCAGCATCGGTGTCTCGACTTCGAGGAAGTCGTTGTCGTCGAGGAAGCGGCGGATGCGGGAGATGGCGCGGGCGCGGGTGCGGAAGCGCTCGCGGGAGTCGTTGTTGACCAGCAGGTCGAGGTAGCGCCGGCGCAGCCGGGACTCGACGTTGGACAGCCCCTGCCACTTGTCGGGCAGGGCCCGCACCGTGCGGTTGAGCACGACGAGCTCGGAGGCGCCGACGGTCTTCTCCCCGCGGCGGGTGGTGTAGACCCTGCCGGTGACACCGACGAAGTCACCGATCTTGACCGCGCGGGCCCACTCCTGGAACGTCTCGACACCCAGCTCGTCGCGGGACAGCGAGACCTGCACCCGACCGGCGCGATCCTGGATGTGGCCGAAGACCAGCCCACCCATCCGCCGCCACAGCACGACGCGGCCGGCGAGGCGGACGACCACCCCGTCCTCGGCGGCGCCGGCGGCGGTGGTCACCGAGTCGGTGTCATACCCGGAGCGGGGACCCGCCGTGGACTCGTCCGTCGCCATGCACAACACCCTTTTGCGAGAGGTTCCCCGCCCGGCGACACCCGGGCGTCTTCACGGCCCGGCGCGCGCGGGAGCGCCGACGGCTCGCACACCCAAGCCTACTGGCCGCCCTGGTCCGCCCGATCTCCCGCGCCGGCCGGCCGAGCGGTGTCAGCCGGCTTCTGCCACGGCCTGTGCGAACTGGGCGCGGTAGAGGCGGGCGTAGGCACCGTCCGCGGCAAGCAGGCTGACGTGGTCGCCCTGCTCGACGATGGCCCCGTCCTCCATGACGAGGATGGTGTCGGCGTCGCGGATGGTGGACAGCCGGTGCGCGATCACGAAGGCGGTTCGGCCGTGCCGCAGGCCGGACATCGCCCGCTGGATCAGCACCTCTGTCCGGGTGTCGACGGAACTCGTCGCCTCGTCCAGGACGAGGATGAGCGGCTCGGCGAGGAACGCGCGCGCAATGGTGATGAGCTGCTTCTCACCGCCGCTGACGCCGACGCCCTCGTCGTCGAGCACGGTGTCGTAGCCGTCGGGCAGGGTGCGCACGAACCGGTCGACGTGCGCGGCGCGGGCCGCGTCGACGATCTGCTCGCGGGTGGCCCCCTCCGCGCCGTAGGCGATGTTCTCCGCGATCGTCCCGCCGAACAGCCAGGTGTCCTGGAGGACCATGCCGATGGAGGAGCGCAGCTCCGCCCGGGACATCTCGGCGATGTCGGCGCCGTCCAGCGTGATCCGCCCGCCGGTGATGTCGTAGAAGCGCATCAGCAGGTTGATCAGTGTGGTCTTGCCGGCGCCGGTGGGCCCGACGATCGCGACGGTGTGGCCCGGTTCGGCGACCAGCGACAGGTCGTCGATGAGCGGCGTGTCCGGTTCGTAGCGGAAGGCCACGTGCTCGAAGGCGACCCGGCCGCGGGCCTCCCCGGGCCGGGCGGGCACCAGCGGGTCGGGATCCTGCTCGGCGGCGTCCAGCAGCTCGAAGACCCGTTCCGCCGACGCGACCCCCGACTGCAGCATGTTCGCCATGCTGGCCAGTTGCGTCAGCGGCTGGCTGAACTGCCGCGAGTACTGGATGAAGGCCTGGACGTCGCCGATGGACAGCGATCCGGAGGCCACCCGCAGACCACCTACGACGGCCACCAGCACGTAGTTCAGGTTCCCGATGAACATCATCGCCGGCTGCATGAGGCCCGAGATGGACTGCGCCCGCCAGCTCGCCTCGTAGAGGCGCTCGTTGTACTCCCGGAACGTCTCGGCGGCTTCCTCCTGCCGGCCGAAGGCACGCACCAGCGCGTGCCCGGTGTACATCTCCTCGATGTGACCGTTCAGTGCCCCGGTCGTCTTCCACTGGCCGACGAACTGCGGCTGGGCGATCCGGCCGATCCGGGTGGTGACGACGAGCGACACCGGCACCGTCACGACGGCGATCAACGCCAGCAGCGGGGAGATCCAGACCATCATCGCCAGCACGCCGATGATGGTCAGGACGGAGACGACGATCTGCGAGAGGCTCTGCTGCAGGCACTGCCCCAGGTTGTCGATGTCGTTGGTGACCCGGCTGAGCACCTCCCCCCGCTGGCCGCGGTCGAAGTACCGCAGCGGCAGCCGGGTGATCTTCGCCTGGACGTCGTCACGCAGGTCGTTGAGCATGCGCTGCAGCGCCCGGTTCGTCAGCCGGGCCTGCAACACCCCGAACACCCCGGCCACCAGGTAGACGATCAGCACGAGGAGCAGCACCCGGCCGATCGCGTCGAAGTCCATCCCCGTGCCGGGGGTGACATCCGCGGAGGCCAGCAGGTCGGCCTGGGTGTCGTGACCCTCCGCCCGCAGCCGCGCGATCGCCTCCGCCTTGGACGTCCCCGCGGGCAGGCGCGAGCCGATCAGACCGGCGACCACCAGGTCGGTGGCGTGCCCGAGCAGCCGCGGGCCGGTGACGGTGAGGGCGATGCTGATGACGGCGAGCGCGATGGCGGGCAGCAGCAACACGCGCTGCCTGYTCAGCAGCCCGAGCAGGCGCCGGATCGAGACCTGGAAGTCGCTGGCCTTCTCCCCGCCGGCGCTGAAGAAGCGGCCGGGGCCGGGCATCGGGCGTGCGCCGCCCGCCGGTGGGCGCGTCATGCCGCTGCCTCCTCCTCGGTGAGCTGTGAGAAGACGATCTCACGATAGGTCGCGTTCTCCGCCAGGAGCTCGTGATGGGTGCCAGCACCGACGATCCGGCCCTCGTCCAGGACGATGATCTGGTCGGCGTCGCGGATCGTCGCCACCCGCTGGGCGACGATGACCTTGGTCGCCGCCGCGGTGTCGCGGGCCAGCGCGGCCCGCAGCCGGGCGTCGGTGGCGTAGTCCAGCGCCGAGAAGGAGTCGTCGAACAGGTAGATCTCCGGGCGCCGGACCAGCGCCCGCGCGATCGCGAGACGCTGGCGCTGCCCGCCGGAGACATTCGTGCCGCCCTGGGAGACCGGGGTGTCCAGGCCGTCCGGCATGGCCGCCACGAACTCCCGGGCCTGCGCGATGTCGAGCGCCCACCAGAGTTCGTCGTCGGTCGCCTCCGGGTTGCCGTAGCGCAGGTTCGACGCGATCGTCCCGGTGAACAGGTACGGCTTCTGTGGCACGAGAGCGACTGTCTCGGCGAGCAGCTTCGGGTCGAGGTCGCGGACGTCCACGCCGTCGATCAGCACCGAGCCCTCGGAGACGTCCGACAGCCTGGGGACGAGGCCGAGCAGGGTCGACTTGCCGCTGCCGGTGCTGCCGATGACCGCCACGGTCTGCCCCGGCGCGACCCGCAGGCCGATCTCGCGCAGCACCGGCTCCTCCGCGCCCGGATAGCGGAAGCCGACGTCGCGCAGCTCCAGCTCACCGCGCCGGGCCAACGTCAGCACCGGCTCGGCCGGCGGGCGCAGCGTCGACTCCGTGGACAGCACCTCCTGGATGCGCTCCGCGCACACCTCGGCCCGCGGGATCACCGCGAACATGAAGGTGGCCATCATCAGCGACATCAGGATCTGCATCAGGTAGCTGAGGAAGGCGGTCAGCGCCCCGATCTCCATGCCACCGCTGTCGATGCGGTAGGCGCCGAACCAGATGACGGCGATGCTGGAGATGTTCACCACCGTCAGCACCAGCGGGAACAGCAGCGCCATCAGACGCCCCATCCGCAGCGAGATGTCGGTGAGGTCGGCGTTCGCCGTGACGAACCGGCGCTTCTCGTGGCTGTCCCGCACAAAGGCCCGGATCACGCGCAGTCCACTGATCTGCTCACGCAGGATGCGGTTGACCTCGTCGAGGCGCTCCTGCATACCGCGGCCCAACGGCTGCATCCRCCGGATGATCAATACGATCATCCCGGCCAGGATCGGGACGATCCCGACCAGGAGGAGGGAGAGCGTCGCATCCTGGTGCACCGCCAGCGCGATGCCACCCAGGCACATGATCGGCGCCGAGATCATCATCGTGAACGACATCAGCAGCATCATCTGGACCTGCTGGACGTCGTTCGTGGCCCGGGTGATGAGCGACGGCGAGCCGAACCGGCCGATCTCCCGGGCGGAGAAGGACTGCACCCGCGCGAACACGGAGGCACGGATGTCGCGCCCGACCCCCATCGCGGTGCGCGCGCCGAAGAACACCGCGCCGGCCGAGCAGACGGCCTGCAGGAGCGTGACCGCGAGCATCACCCCGCCGAGGCGGACGATGTAGCCCGTGTCGCCGGGCACGACCCCCTTGTCGATGATGTCGGCGTTCAGCGTCGGCAGGTAGAGCATGCCCAGCGTGGCGGTGAACTGCAGCACCACCAGCAGGGAGACCGCCCTGGTATAGGGCGCGAGATGGCTCCTCAGTAGTCTGACAAGCATGTGATCTCCGTCGGCGGGTCGGCCGGTCATCGGTCATCGGGTCGCCGGGTCGTCCCGGGCTGCGGCAGGCCGATACGGAGAGTACGACTGAATCCGCCGCTCGGGTGCGCCTGGTGGATTGGCGGATACGAGCAGAACGCGGATACGCGCAGAACACAGACCGGCCCCGGTGCCCGCGCCCAGGCCTCCGAGGAGACACGGGCACCGGGAACACGGGGCCGGAATGCGTCAACGCACCATGCTCGCCGACGCGGTCGCGTCGCGGCCACAGCCGCGACGCTCAGCGGCGCTCGAGCACCCAGGAAACCGCCACGGCCACGGCCAGCACCACACCGACGATCAGCAGGCCGCCGATGATGTAGAAGCCCACCGTCTTCACCAGCGCGACGAAGACCGGTAGCGCGGCGGCGAGCAGAAAGATCCCGCGGCTGCGCACCGGGGCGTTGAGCATCGTGCTGAACTTGCGCGGCCAGCTTTCCCGCCGCACGTTGAGATCGTCGAGCATCGCCGGGATCACCCGGATCGTGGACCACGTCAGCACGACGAACGCGATCGCCAGACCCCACCCGTACAGGAAGCCGAACCCGCGCCCGAACGCGTCGAACGAGGCACCGGCCCCGACCACGGTGATCACCAGCGGGATGTACCAACCGGTCGTACGGTCCTGCCTCGCCTGGCCGGCGAACCGGCGGGCCTGGGCGAACCGCTCTCCCTGCCAACCACGGTCACCCGGGTTCATGTTGACCATCGACCTTCCTCCCTCGACGGCCCCCAGTCCGTCCTGCCCCGCCTGATCCCCCCACGACCCGCGACCCCAGGTCATCGCGGACCGTGCGCCCCCGGTTGCAGGGACGCACCCCCGCATCGTCCTTCAGGACGGCCCGCGACCGAGGCCGGTTCCGCCACCTTCGGACGAACCCGCGAGCACCTGGCTCGATTGTCCGGCTTCCGGCGACCTACCCGCATCTCAGTATCTCGGATACACACCAACAACCGGAGAACATCGGCAGACCATCACAATCCCGCGCGAGGCAGCGGCCCAGGGTRCACGGACACAAGAGGACACAACGTGGCATCGCGCGCCCGCTCGGCTTCCGCGTCCGGGAGACGGTAGGGAAGACCGGATCGGGGATGGTCTGAAGGGACACTGCCATGAACCGTTCCACCCGCCCGGTCCGCCGCATCGCGGTGACGATCGTCGCCACCGCGACTCTGGGCCTGCTCACCACCGCTGCCGGCTGTCAGCCCGGCGAACCGTGCCCCTACCCACCCAGCAACACCCACCGCAAGGACTGCTGATCCACCGATCGGCCCACGCGTCCTGGCTCCGTTCCGGCGGGCCCGTCACGGGCCGCCGAATCGCGGTACAAAACTACTGCGGTCTCACGTTCCGACATGGACACCGGATCGCCGCGGACTCCGGTACGCCCGGAGGCCGCGGCGGTCGCCGCCGACGCACCGGAGGTCACGATGCCCGCCGAACGCCAGCTCCCGTCATCGGAGGCGAAGGAGCTGGTCGAGCTCGCCGCGACGATCTGCGACCGCGAGCTGGCGCCCATCGTCGCCGAGTACGAGGCCGAGAGCCGGTTCCCGCGCAAGGAGTTCACGGTGCTCGGCCAGGCCGGCCTGCTGAGCCTGCCCTACCCGGAGCGCTTCGGCGGCGGTGAGCAGCCCTACGAGGTGTACCTCCAGGTCCTGGAGGAGATCTCGTACCGGTGGTCGGCCGTGGCGGTCGGCGTCAGCGTCCACGCGCTGTCCTGCTACCCGCTGGCGACCTTCGGCACCCCGGCGCAGCAGGAGGAGCTGCTGCCCCGGCTGCTGTCCGGCGACCTRCTGGGTGCCTACTGCCTCTCCGAGGCGCACGCGGGCTCGGACCCGGCGGCGATGCGGGTGACGGCGACCCCCACCGACAACGGCTACGTGCTCAACGGCACGAAGGCCTGGGTCACCCATGGCGGGGCCGCCGACTTCTACACCGTGTTCGCGCGGACGTCCCAGGACACCCGTGGTGGTATCTCCTGTTTCCTCGTCGACGCGGACAACCCCGCCATCCGGTTCCACCCGCCGGAGAAGAAGATGGGGCTGACCGCCTCCCCCACCACCCAGATCAGCTTTGACGACACGCCGGTGCCGGCGTCGCGGCTGGTCGGCGAGCGCGGGCAGGGGCTGTCGATCGCGCTCTCGGCGCTCGACTCCGGGCGGCTCGGCATCGCCGCCACCGCTGTCGGGCTCGCCCAGCGGGCCCTCGACGACGCGGTCGCCTACGCGAAGGAACGGCAGGCGTTCGGCAAGTCGATCATCGATCACCAGGGCCTCGGGTTCCTGCTCGCCGACATGGCCGCGGCCGTCGAGTCGGCGCGCGCCACCACCCTCGCCGCCGCCCGGCGCCGCGACGCCGGCCTGCCCTACGGGCGCGCCGCGTCGATCGCCAAGCTCGTCGCGACGGACGCGGCGATGAAGGTGACCGAGGATGCCGTCCAGGTCCTCGGCGGCGCCGGCTACACGAAGGACTTCCCGGTCGAGCGGTACATGCGCGAAGCCAAGGTCATGCAGATCTTCGAGGGCACCAACCAGATCCAGCGCCTCGTCATCAGCCGCCACCTCGCCAGGTCCTGACCACCGCGCGGCCGGGGTTGCGCGGCGTGTCCGCGCAGTCGGGAACCCGCGCAGCCGGGGGCCCGCGCAGCCGGAGTCCGCGCCACCGGGGGCCGCCCGGCCAGGGCCCGCGACCGCGGAGCACAACCCCGGAGGACAACCAGGGCACCCAGGGCCCGCCTTGCGGCTTTTGGTTTTCCGGGCCGGATGAGTAGGGATACGGTCACACCTCGTTTCCGTAGCTCCGGCCCGAACGAGGTTCCCGATGCGACGACCGTCCCGGCTCGCCTGCTGTCTCACGCTGACAGCAACCGCCTTACTTGTTGCCGCCGGTTGTTCCGGCGGCGGGGGCACGTCCGGCGAGAACGCCGCCACGCCCCCGACGGGCGCGACGCCGTCCCAGGCCGCCACGGCGCAGTCCTCCGTACCCGGTGATACCTGGGAGACGGTGGACCCGCGGTCGGTCGGCTTCGACCCGGCCGAGCTGGAGAAGATCGCCACCACCGCGGAGCAGGGCAAGTCGACGTGCCTCCTGGTCTCCCGCGACGGGAAGATCGCCGGCGAGTGGTACTTCCGCGGGGCCACCGCCGAGACCCCAGCGGCGGTCTACTCGGTGACCAAGTCGCTGATGTCCACCCTGGTGGGAATCGCCCAGGACGACGGTGACCTGAGCCTGGACGACTCCGCGTCCACCTGGGTCGCCCCGTGGAAGGGCACCCCGGCCGAGGCTGTGACCGTTCGCGACCTGGTCAGCAATGACTCGGGGCGGCGGTGGAGCGTCGGGATCGACTACGACGAGCTGATCAGGGCCCAGGACAAGACCGCCTTCGCTGTCGGGCTCCCCCAGGACAGGAGGCCCGGAGAGGTCTGGGCCTACAACAACTCGGCCGTGCAGACGCTGGAAGAGGTCCTGCGCGGCTCCACCGGTCAGGAAGTCATCGACTTCGCCCGCGAGCGGGTCTTCGCGCCGATCGGCATGAACGACAGCACGATGACGACCGACGCCGCCGGCAACACCCTCGCCTTCATGGGTCTGCAGTCGACCTGCCGGGACCTCGCCCGGTTCGGCTACCTGATGCTGCGTGACGGCGACTGGGCCRGCGACCAGATCGTCTCGAGCGACTGGGTCACCGCGGCGACCGGACCGTCGTCCACGGAAATGAACGCGGCCTACGGATATCTGTGGTGGCTTAACCACGAGGGTGTCCTGGCGCAGCCGCTGGCCGCCTCCGACATTTCCGCGGCGGCCGATCCGGCGACCCGACAGGGCCGCCTGGTGCCCGGTGCGCCGGATGACATGTTCTGGGCGATCGGGCTCGGAAACCAGATCGTGCAGATCGATCCCGGCTCGGGAACCGTCGTCGTCCGCCTGGGTACCCCGGAGAGCCGGCCGCAGCCGCCGACATTCGGCGCGGCGGAGGCAAGCCGGGTCGTTATCGACGCGCTCGTCGACTGATACCCCACAGCCCGCCGCCCCCTGCCCGGAGAAGGGCGCTCCCGGGTTCAAGAGCAGTGTATCCAAAAACCAGAATTTGATTACTGATCCAGCGAAATCAGATCATGCCATCCGACGGAACGGCGTGTCGATCAACTGCCGACCCGGATCAGGAACCCTCCAGGACGGGCCGGGAAGCCGTCCGGGAACCAGCCGTGGACGTTCGGACGCCGGCCCGGGAACCCGCCCGCAACTAGTTCACGCCTGGTCTCCGGGCGCCCCTGGCAGGGACAGGACATGCCCGGGGCGGCCCAAAGCTTGTTGCGACAGAACGGGCTCCGTTCGCCCCCGCTTCGGACACCCGGCAACGCCCCAGGTGACCCTTGAAGCCCCTCGAACCAGCCCGAAGTCCCAGCTGTCGCGTCAGCACGCGATTGAGACGAAATTGCGACTACACTGCCTCGTCGGAGCCGCGAAGATCGGCGCGAAGATGTCCGATTGATCCGGTTGTGCGTGCTTGCCGCGCATCCCGGCACCCAGTTTTCTGAGCCTGCGGCACCCACCCGGTACCCACTCGCCGCTCGCACCCAGGGAAAGGGGAATGCAGATGCGAGAACGCGTACGGCGCGACACGGCCAGGAGCCGTTCGTCACGGCGCGCGAACGAGATCGACCCGGCGGCGGCTAACCAGTCCGACCGGAACCAGAAGGGACCACACTTCACCCGCCACGATCGTTCACCCGACAACGAATCTGCCGGCCAGATTCGGCGCGTCGACCCATCACGGGCACACGCCACGTATCATGCGCAACAATCAGAAGGGGCAGCCGGCGATCGCACTGGCGCCACCGTCCCGCCGTCCGGCGCCCCGAGGGCACGCGGACGATCGAAGCAGAGAGAGGATCCACGCCGTGCCGCGAACGCGTCCTTCGGCCAGGCTGGCAGTGCACGCCCGGACGGTGTGTGGGTGACCCTCGCGGGAGCCCGCCCCAAAGGGCCGCGCGCCGATCTCGGTGATGGCCCGCAGAAAGTCCTGCTCACTCGCTTAAACGAGCTGAACAACCCCTACCGGGTCAGTTACGAAATGGTGGCTCGGGAGCTGTGGAGCAAGAGCGAGCCCACAAAGGTCCAACGCTCGCGGACGCGTGATCTGAGCCGGCAGTTCCGCGGCGAGAAGGCGATCGAATGGCGCGTCATCGAGGTCTACCTCCAGCTGCTTTTCGCCGCCGCCGACCCGGAGCTGCCCCAGCAGCTGGAACAGTTGCGCCTGATGCATGTCGAGGCCTTCGGTGCCACGGTCGACCCGGACGGGCAGCCGGCCCCCGAGACCGATGAACCGACGATCGACGCGGCTTACGTCGCCGAGCTGTCACGGCAGTTGGACGAGGCTCGGACAAGGGCCGCCTTCGCGACCGCGCTGCTGGTCATCGTCCAGGCGGAGAACACAGCTCTCCGCGGCCGGAGCAGGTCCTTCGACTGGTTCGGGCCCGCGGGCGAGCAACAGACTCCGAACCGGTCGCGCCGCCGCGGGACCGCCGGGGCCGCCGGGACCGCGGACGCCACCAGGGCTGCCGGAGCCCAGGAGGCTGCCAGAGCCGCCGGCGGCCACCAGCCCGGCACCGGCGGTTCGGCCAGCCCTTCGGAGCCGTCGGCGAACTCGCCGATCGACCCGATCACCGCTCCCATAGCGCGCCGCCAGGCGTACCGCGCGGCCCAGCGTCGACGATCGGGCTTCCCCGCCGGCGGCGGCGGCGAGCCGTTGCCGGCGCCGGTGCGGCTGCCGACGCACACCACGGCACCGGCGGTCCCGGCGCAGGTGCCGGGCCCGGCCGCGGGGTACTCACTCGCGGCGCTCACCCGCTACCGCGCCGTCCCGGCGGCACCGCGCCGGGCGCCCGGCGCCGAGGCGGCACCGTCCGACGACCTCGGGCTCGACATTCTGGTCGGGAGGGAGAAGCGCCGCCGTGGCGGGCCGCGCTGAGCCCACCCGCGGGGCCCCCGGCCGCGGGTGGCCCCGGCTCACAGCAGCGAGACGCCCGCTGCCCGTTGTTCGAGCGCCAGCAGCCGGCTCTTGCGGTGCAGACCGCCGCCGTAGCCGGTGAGGCTGCCGTTCGCGCCGATCACGCGGTGGCAGGGGACGACGATCCCGATCGGGTTCCGGCCGTTGGCCAGCCCGACGGCGCGCGACGCACTCGGCTGGCCGATCCGCCGCGCCAGTTCCCCATACGAGATTGTCACCGCGTAGGGGATCTCGCGCAGCGCCGCCCAGACCCGCCGCTGGAAGTCCGTGCCGGCCGGCCGCAGCGGCAGGTCGAAGGCCGTCCGACCCCCGCCGAAGTACTCGTCGAGCTGGCGGGCCGCCTCACCGAAGGCCGTGTCGTCGCGGTCGCCGAACCAGGCCGGGTCGGGCAGGTGACGTCCGCCGGCCATGAACAGGCCGACGATCTCGCCGTCCCTCGCCACCAGGGTGAGCGGGTCGACCGGACTGTCGATGACGGTGTGCGTGTGACGGGTCACTGCTCTTCCTCTCCTCGCACGTTGCCCTGCAGTGCCCACAGGTGCTGGACGGCGTACGCCCGCCAGGGCCGCCAGGCCTCGGCACGGGCGAGCAGCGCGCCGCGGCCGATGGGCAGCCCGAGGCGTGCCGCACCCCGCCGGACACCCAGATCCTCGACGGGAAAGGCGTCCGGGTCGCCGAGGGCCCGCATGGCGATGGTCTCGATCGTCCACGGGCCGATTCCGGGCAGGTCCGCCAGGGCTGCCCTGCTTCGCGCCCAGTCACCGCCTGCGCCGAGCTCGATCTCACCGGCGGTGAGGGTCACGACCAGCGCGGTCAAGGTCCGTCGCCGCGCCGCCGGTATGGCGGGGACCTGGGCGTCCGCGGTGAGCCGGGCGAGATCGATGGTCCTCGGCCACAGGTGGGTGAGTCCCCCGTCCGGGTCATGGATCGGCTGGCCGGCGGCCTGGACCAGTCGGGCGGCGAGCCGGCGGGCCGCGGCGATCGACACCTGCTGCCCGAGCACCGCGCGCATCGCGAACTCGGCCGCGTCGACGGTGCGCGGCACCCGCCGGCCCGGGGCACGGACGATCAGCGGAGCCAGCGCGGCGTCGCCGGCGAGCTGGCTGTCGATCGCCTCGGGGTCGGCGTCCAGGTCGAGGAGGCGACGGCAGCGGGCGATGACCGGGCCGAGATCCCGCATGTCGGTGAGGGAGAGTCGACAGGCGATCTGGTCCGGCAGCGGCCGCAGCGCGACGATCGCGTACCCGTGCGGCGTACGCAGTGATCGGCGGTAGGCGCCGTCGCGCCATTCCTCCACACCCGGGACGGCCGTCGCGACGAGATGCCCGAACAGTTCGGCGGGATGCAGTGGCCCGCGGAACGGCAGGCGCACCGTCAGCGAGGACATCGCCGGAGCGGACGACCTCGCCGCGGTGGTGGGCGCCACCGCCATGGTGGGCGCGGTGGCCGAGGTGGCCATGGCGGACGACCGCAGGTCACCGGGAGCGGTCGCGAAGACCTCGCGCACCGTCCCGTTGAAGGCTCTGATGCTGCCGAAGCCGGCGGCTGTCGCGACGTCACCCATGCTCATGGTCGTGGTTTCGAGCAGGAGCCGGGCGGTCTGCGCGCGTTGCGCACGGGCGAGCGCGAGCGGGCCGGCGCCGAGTTCGGCCAGCAGCTGGCGCTCGACCTGCCGGATGCTGTACCCGAGCTGGACGGCCAGCCCGGGGACGCCGTCGCGGTCGACGACGCCGTCCGCGATGAGCCGAACGGCCCGGGCGACGACGTCCGCCCGGTGGTTCCAGGCTGGCGACCCGGGGCTGGCATCGGGACGGCAGCGCTTACAGGCCCGGAAGCCGGCGCGCTGCGCCGACGCGGCGGTCGGATGGAAGCGCATGTTCTCGGCGCGCGGCGGTCTCGCCGGGCAGCTGGGCCGGCAGTAGATGCCGGTCGAGGTGACCGCGACGAAGAACCACCCGTCGAAGCGGGCATCGCGGGACCGCACGGCGCGCGCGCACAGCTCGGGGTCCGGCAGCGGCGCCACGGGACCCGTGGCGCCGGCCGCCCGCAGCTGCTCGTCGGGGGTGGGCACCTGTCCAGGATTCGCGCGCGGAGCCGGCCAGGTCCAGCAGGAATCCGACATCGCGGCCCGGCGGACGCGCCTGGGTGAGGTGGCGGGGTGGGCGTCAGGTGGCGGCGAAGGCCTGGCGCAGCAACGTCGCGGTGAACTCGTCGGCCCGGGCCGGTTCGCCGAACAGGTGGCCCTGACCCAGATCGGCGCCGAACGCGCGCAGCGCCGCGGCCTGCCCAGGTGTCTCCACGCCCTCGGCGGTGACCGACAGCCGCAGTTTGCGGGCGAACTCCACGATCGCCTCGACCAGGTGGTCGTCCCGGCTCGGCTCGGTGCCCTGGCCGAGTTTGGCGACGAACAGGCCGGCGAGCTTCAGCCCGCGCACCGGCATGGTCGACAGGTAGGCGAAGTTCGACCAGCCGGTGCCGAAGTCGTCGATGACGATGCGCACGCCGAGCGCGCTCAGCCCGTGCAGCGCGGTGAGCTGCTCACCGCCGGAGTCCATGAGCACGGTCTCGGTGAGCTCGAGCTGGAGCCGCTCCGGCGGCAGACCGGTGCGGGCCAGGATGCTCTCGACCACGTCGACCAGGCCCGGCTCACGCAGCTGGCGAGCGGAGAGGTTGACACTGATGAACATGTGCGCCGGCCAGTCCCTCGCCGTCTCGCACGCCCGCTCGAGCACCCACTCCCCGAGCTGGACGATGAAGCCGGTGTCCTCGGCCAGGTCGATGAACTCACCGGGACGGGTCGGCCCGAGCCGGGGATGGTCCCAGCGCAGCAGCGCTTCGGCACCGGCCATCGCACCGCCGCCGAGGTCGACGATCGGCTGGTAGACGAGCGAGAACTCGCCTCGGGCCAGACCGGGGCCCATCGAGCGGGACAGCAGGCCCCGGGTCGCCTCCCGGGTGCCCCGGTCGGCGTCGAACGCCGTCCATCGGTTCTTCCCGCCGCTTTTCGCCCAGGTCAGTGAGGCGTCGGCGGCGGCGATGAGGTCGGYGGGCCGGGTCTCGGCGACGGCCATCTCGACCACGCCGATGCTGCAGGTGACCGGCAGGTCCCGGCCGTCGACGCGGACGGGGTCACGCAGGGCGGCCAGGGTCTGTCGGGCGATGCCGGTGACCGCGTCGATTCCGGCGCTGTCCGGCACCAGGATCATGAACTCGTCACCGCCCATCCGGGCCACGGTGCCCGCGGGCGGTGTCGCGGTGACGACCCGGTCGAGCCGGCGGGCCACCTCGATGAGCAGCTGGTCGCCCGCCTCGTACCCGAACCCCTCGTTGATCATCTTGAACCGGTCGAGGTCGAGGAAGCACAGGCCGATCCGCGTCATGGGCCCGGCGGTGCGGAATGCTGCCTGCAGGCTGTCGAGGAACGCGGTCCGGTTCGCCAGCCCGGTCAGCGCGTCGCGCCGGGCGTGCAGCCGGATTTCCTCCTGCAGCCGGCGGCGCTCGGTGATGTCCTCGAGCATCGCGACGCCGAACCAGTCGCCGGCACCGCCCCGGGTGGTCGACAGGGTCATCGCCACCCACATCGGCGTCCCGTCCGGTCGCAGAATGCGGCACTCGGCGCGAGAACGCCCGCGACGGGCCTCCCGCCACAGCCTTCCGACGACCTCCCGGTCCGCCGGATGGACGATCTCCTGCAGCGGCCAGGCCATCGGCGGGCGGTGCGCGGCCAGGCCGAGCAGGTCCAGGGCGGAGTCGCTGGCCTCGACGATCCGCCCGGTGCGGTCTGCGACGAGCATGCCCAGCGCGGCACCGCTCAGGACGGCGTCCAGCCTGCGCTGCCAGACCCGCTGTACCCGCTCGGCGTGGACGCGGGCACCGAGATCGGCCCGCCGGAGGGCGGCGTGGCCGTCACGGGTGCGCTCCCGGAGGGCTTCCGTGTGGCCTTGTACGAGCTCGCCCAGCAGGTCCGCGATCCGCCCGGCGAGAACCACCGGGCCGGCTGCCGACGCCGGCCGGGCCGGGTCGGTCCGATGGGCCAGGGTGGCCAGTTGGCGGCCGAGCAGCCGCACGGTCCGTCCCAGYGCCTCACCGGAGATCACCTGCCCGTGCACGAGCCGGGCACCGGTCTCGTAGCCGATCTCGGGCCGGAAGGGCTCGGCGCGCACCGCCCGGAGGAGCTCCGCCGCCAGGCGTGTCAGCCAGGCGCGGGCGTCCGCGGCGGTGAGCGGCAGGAGATCGACCGCGGTGATCTCGGCGAACCACTGGTCCACCAGGTCCGCCGTCTCGGTCTCGATCGTCACCGGATACCTCAGTCCCGCCCGTGGAGTACCGCTTTCGCGTTGCCACTCATTCACCGGCACCGCTTGCTCACGTCGTGTTGTCAAACGGACAAAACGGTCTATTTCATCAACTGCCGCAAACCGTACTCCAGTCTGCGCGCCCCGGGTGGTCCCCAGCCCATACGCGCCACCGGCACGATTGCCGTCCCGCCATCGTTTGGCGGCCCGAGAACGGGGCATGCAGGCACCGCGACCATGCCCGGAAAGCACTATGAGGCCGGCAGCGCCACACACGAGCTGTGAGGAGCACCACGCTGCGCGGACGCCTGCGATCGTGTCTGCCCACGGAAAAGACAACAGGGAGGCGGAAAGGGGCCGTGGCTTGGGCGCCTGCACACGGTCACCGCCACCCGGCGGGCCCACCCGCACCGCGGGTGACCGTGGTAAGGCAGGTCGAACGGCTCTCGACCCGTCCGGGGAGGTCCATCCGGGGCAGGAGTTCCGGGCCGGTCAATGCCGTGATCGCGTGTCCCAGGACCGACCTGAACCCGGCTACGGAGGGCGGCTCCCGCACCGGAGAACGGCGCGGGCGGCACCTGCCCCGCCTCCACGGAGTTCCATGAGCACACCTGAGCGCACGACCCAGGGAGGCGGCGACATCGATGCGCATCCTACTCAACGTGATCTGGCTGGTGCTGTGCGGAGTGTGGCTGGCGATCGGTTACGCCCTTGCCGCGCTGATCTGCTTCATCCTCATCATCACAATTCCGTTCGGCATCGCTTCGCTGCGTATGGCCAACTACGCCTTGTGGCCGTTCGGACGCAAAGTGGTGGACAAGCCGACCGCCGGGAGCGCGTCACTGATCGGCAACATCCTGTGGATCCTGCTCGCCGGCTGGTGGCTGGCACTCGGGCATCTGACCACCGRCATCGCGCTCTGCCTGACGATCATCGGGATACCGCTCGGCCTGGCCAACTTCAAACTCATTCCGGTTTCGCTGCTGCCCCTCGGAAAGGACATCGTCCCGGTCGAGGAGCCATAGCCGCACCCGCAACCCGTCAGCTCTGCTGTGACAGCGTGCTACCGACGCACGATGCGCCGGTAGCGACACCCGCCACGGTGCAACCCCCACTCTCCGCCCCGACCCCACCGCCCACGCAAATCCCGTGCGGGTGCGGTATCGCACCACAATCCCTCTGGGTACCATCTTCGCGCTGTGATGGGACACCAGGGGGGAAAGCATGGGGTATCAGCTCGGAATCGATCTGGGAGTATCCGAAACAACTGTCGCGGTCGCCGAGGCAGGATGGCCGAGCCTCGTTCCGATCGGAACATCGGCGACGGTGCCCACGATTCTTCACCTGGGCCCTGATGGCACCGCACGCGGCGGCCTGGCCGCCGCCGGACTGGCCCGGTCAGACCGGCGCCACATCGCGGAACGATTCGTCGAACGGCTCGGCGATCCCACTCCCATTCTCGTCGGCGGCGTCGGCTACAGCGCCTCGGCCCTGGTGGCGCGCTACCTGTCGTGGCTGGTGGAGACGGTCACCACGGCCCGCGGCACAGCACCGGACCTGGTGCTGGTAGTCGTCCCCGGCAGCTGGCCGCATCGTCGGCGCGAAGGACTGGCGGACGCGCTGGCCCGGGTCGAGGCCGACGTCGCGCTCGCCGTGCGCACCGCGGCCGAAGCGTCCGCGGCCCTGTTCAACCGGGCTGGCAGGGCCACCCCGGGCAGCTATGTAGGCACGTTCGACCTGGGCACCGGCTGGTTCGAGGCAGCCGTGCACGCGGCCATGCCAGCCGGGTTCGTGGTCGCGGGTGGCCCGGTCGGTCTCTCCGACGCGACCACCTCGATGCTGGACGAGCTGCTGCGGACCCACGTACTTGCCGCCGCTGCCCGGCTGGCCGCGGCTGCGCCCCCTCCCGACGCGGCTGTCCCCTCCTCCGTCGCAGGCCCCGACACCGAGGACGGCACCACGGACGGCACCGCGGCGGAAACCGCATCGCCAGCGGCTCCGGTGTCGACACCGCCCCTGGCATCGACGACACCACCGGTGTCGGCATCGGCATCCGGCCCCCTGCTGACCGCGTGCGCGGCGGCGCGGGAGGAGCTGGTCATCCAGGAGAGCACCCGGATCGAGGTGAGCGCCGCCGATTCCGGTACCGGCGACGCGATCAGCGTGCCGGTCACCCGGGACGAGTACGAGGCCCTCGTCCGGCCGATGATCGAAGACGCCGTGCGCGCCCTCGCCCGGGCCATCCGCTCGGTTCCGGCCACACCGGAGGACCTGTCGCTCCTGGTCATGCGCGGCCCGGGAGCGCGCCTCCCCCTCGTCGGCAGGCTGCTCGACGAGTCGCTCGGCGGCATCGGCCGCCGCGGGATCGAGGCCGACTCCGACCTGGCGCTGGGCGCCGCGCTGCTCGCCGCGACGGAGAGCCCGGCCGAACCGGCCGGCTCCCAGACCGTGGTACTCGGGCCGGCGGCCTACGTGACCACCCCGCCGCCCAGCATTCCGCCGGTGAGCCGGCCGCCGGCAGTGAGCTCGCCGGTCGACGTCCCGCCCGGTGCCGTCGCGGGTGGCCTCGCTGACCCGGGTGGCGAGCCCGTGGCGCCGGTCACCGCACTCACCGCGCTGACGGAGCGCGCGACAGCTGCCGGTCACCAGCCCCCGGCAGGCGCCACCGGGCCCGCGGCAGGCGGGCCCGTGGCAGGCGGGCCCGTGGCAGGCGGGCCCGTGGCAGGCGGGCCCGTGGCAGGCGGGCCCGTGGCAGGAAGGTCGGGTAGCAGACCACGGCCAGGGACTCGGCCGGTCGGGCCGTTCGGGTCGATGCGCCGGCTCCTCGCCGCCGCCGCGGCTCTCGTCGTCTTCGTCACCGGCAGCGTGACTCTGGGCCTCGTGCTCACGGATGACGGGAGCGACCCCGCCGCCATCACGGCCGCCGACACCGGACCGCTGCCGCCGTCGACCATCGACCAGCACCCCCAGTTCCCGGCGGACTCGATGCGCTCCGCCGAGCAGGCCGCCGGGATCGGCGCCGACGACGCCACCGCGACCCGGACCACGGTGCCGGCCGGCCCCAACACGGTGATCGCGACCGGCTCCGCCGAGGTCGCCCCCATCACGGGGACCGCGTACGCGATGTTCCGCGAGGCGCAGAAGGGCGTCACCGTCCAGGTGAGCGCGACCGACACCGACGACGGCCTCACCAAGCTCTGCGCCGGCCAGGCCGACATCGCCGGGGCGTCGTTCGCGCTGACCGACCCGGCCTGCAAGGACAAGGTGGTCGGATTCGAGATCGCGCACCACCTGCTGCCGATCGTGGTGTCGAAGGCGAACACCTGGGCGCAGTGCCTCACCACGGCGCAGATCGGCTCGCTGTGGAAGCGGGACTCCACCGTGACCAGCTGGAACCAGATCGATCCCTCCTTCCCGGCCGAGCCGGTGCGGCTCGTCGGCCCCGCGCCGAGCACCGTCCACGCCAAGGTCTTCCTCGCCAGCATGACCGGCGCCTCCGACAACACCCGTCAGTACCAGGAGGTCGAGCTGGACGAGGTGCCGGCGGAAATCGAGTACGCCCGCGGCGCCATCGGGTTCATGGACTACTCGAACTTCCAGGCGGCCGCGGACGAGGTGCGCGCCGTCCAGATCGACGCCGGCCGCGGCTGCGTGGAACCGAACGCGGTCACCGCGGGCACCGGGATGTACATGCCACTGTGCAAGCCGCTGTACATCTATGCGAGCAAGGAGGCGCTGCGCCGACCGGCCGTCGCGGCGTTCATGAAGTACTACATGGAGAACCAGCGGGACGTGACGAACCGGGCCCATTTCGTCGCCCGGGACGACGCCACGATCCGGGACAACACCACGATCGTGAACGCCATGACGGCCGGGGTGGGACCCGTCCAGACCTGAGCCGACCGGTCCCCGGCCTGGTCAGGCATGGTCTGTGGGCCTGCTCTGACCAGGCCTCGGAAGGCTCGCTCGGTGTCTCCCCGTGTCCGGACCGTGGCCGAACGGCGGAGCGGGAGGACCGCCGGTAGCGTCTGTCCCGGCGGCTGCGCCAGCAGTCGGCGCAGGGTCCTCGGCGAGGGGGCGGCGGGCTATGAACGTCTACGACCATGTCACCGATCTGGTCGGTGACACGCCACTGGTACGGCTGACGCCGACGATCGCCGACACCAGGACGCCGGTGCTCGGCAAGCTCGAGTACCTGAACCCGGGCGGTTCGGTGAAGGACCGGATCGCCCTGTCGATGATCGCCGCTGCCGAGGCGGACGGCCGGCTCGGCCCCGGCGGCACCATCGTCGAGCCGACCAGCGGCAACACCGGCGTCGGTCTCGCCATGATGGCCGCACGGCGCGGCTACCGCTGTGTGTTCACCATGCCCGACAAGATCAGCGAGGAGAAGCGCGCGGTCCTGCGGGCCTACGGCGCGGAGGTGATCATCTGCCCGACAGCCGTCGCGCCGGACGATCCCCGCTCGTACTACTCGGTCGCGCGGCGGGTCCAGCGCGAGACGCCCGGTGCCTGGAGTCCCGACCAGTACTCCAACCCCGACAACCCGGCCGCGCACCAGGCCACCACCGGCCCCGAGATCTGGCGCGCGACCGACGGCCGGGTCACCCACTTCGTGGCCGGCATCGGCACCGGCGGCACGATCAGCGGAACCGGCCGCTATCTCAAGGATGTCAGCGGCGGGGCCGTCCAGGTCGTCGGCGCCGACCCGGAGGGCTCGGTCTACTCCGGCGGCAGCGGCCGGCCCTACCTCGTCGAGGGGGTGGGCGAGGACATCTGGCCGTCGACCTACGACAAGTCCGTGGTCGACCGGGTGGAGGCCGTGAGCGACCGCGACTCCTTCCTGATGACCCGGGAGATCGCTCGCCGCGCCGGCATCCTCGTCGGCGGCTCCTGCGGGCTGGCGGTCGTCGCCGCGCTGCGGGTAGCCCGCGAGCTGGACGCCGCCGGCACGGCCGACGGCTGCGTCGTGGTGCTGCTGCCCGACTCCGGCCGCGGCTACCTCTCCAAGATCTTCAACGACGAGTGGATGTACGACAACGGCTTCCTCGAGCCGCCGTCGGACGAGCCGACCGTCGCCTCGGTACTCGCGCACAAGACCAGCCAGACTGCCGGGCCGCCCGACCTCGTCCACGTGCATCCCGACGAGACCGTCGGGGCGGCCATCTCCTACCTGCGTGAGTTCGGCGTCTCGCAGATGCCTGTGGTGCGGCACGAACCGCCGGTGCGGGCCGCCGAGGTGGCCGGCGCGGTGGCCGAGCGGGACCTGCTCGACGCCGTCTTCGCCGACCGCACCACGGTGGACGCCCCGGTCGTCGACCACATGTCCGCGCCGCTGCCGACGATCGGTGCCGGCGAACCGCTGTCGGTGCTCGTGACCGCGCTGGGGGAGAACCCCGCCGTGCTCGTCCTCGACGAGGGCAACCCCACCGGCATCCTGACCAGGGCCGACCTGCTGACGTTCCTCGCCGTTCACTGACGTCCCCGGCTGGAGCCGGCCACCGGTGGTCGCCGCCCGGCACCGGCCCGCGGCCGCTCCCTCACACGCGAAGGTTGGCTCCATGGCTGATCGGAATGCGGGCTTCGAGACCGTGGCGGTGCACGCCGGGCAGGAGCCCGACGCGGCGACCGGTGCCGTGGTCGTGCCCATCCATCCCGCGTCCACGTTCGCGCAGGACGGAGTGGGCGGGCTCCGGGCCGGCTTCGAGTACGCCCGCTCCGGCAACCCGACCCGAGCGGCGCTGGAGACGAGCCTCACCGCGCTGGAGGGCGGCGCCGCCGGCCTCGCCTTCGCCTCCGGCCTGGCCGCGTCGGACGCGCTGCTCCGCGCGGTGTGCCGACCCGGAAGCCATGTCGTCATCCCCGCCGACGCCTACGGCGGCACCTACCGCCTGTTCGCCCGGGTGCTGGCCGAATGGGGCGTCGAGCACACCGCCGCCGACCTCAGCGACCCGGCGGCGGCCAGYGCGGCGATCCGGCCCGGGGCCACGGCGCTCGTCTGGTGTGAAACGCCGACCAACCCCCTGCTGGCCATCGCGGACATCGCCGCTCTCGCCAGTGCCGCCCACCAGGCGGGCGCCCTGCTGGTCGTCGACAACACCTTCGCGTCGCCGTACCTGTGCCAACCGCTGGCCCTCGGCGCGGACGCCGTCGTCCACTCGACCACGAAGTACCTCGGCGGGCACAGCGACGTGGTCGGTGGGGCGGTGGTGACCGCGTCGGCCGAGCTCGCCGAGCGGGTGCGTTTCCTGCAGAACGCGGCCGGCGCGGTTCCCGGGCCGTTCGACGCCTGGCTCGTGTTGAGGGGAATCAAGACGTTGCCCGTGCGCATGGACCGGCACTGCGCGAACGCCCGGGAGGTCGCCGCGCTTCTCGCCGGCCACTCCGCCGTCTCCTCGGTCCACTACCCGGGCCTCGCCGGCCATCCGGGCCACGAAATCGCCGCGAAGCAGATGCGCGACTTCGGTGGCATGGTCTCCTTTCAGCTCGCGGCAGGCGCGGACGCGGCGCTGGCGGTGTGCGCGGCCACTCGGCTGTTCACCCTTGCCGAGTCGCTGGGCGGAGTCGAGTCGCTGATCGAGCATCCAGCCCGGATGACCCACGCATCGGTCGTCGGCTCCCCACTGGCGGTACCTGATGATCTCGTCCGGCTCTCGGTCGGCATCGAGGCGGYCGACGACCTGCTCGCCGACCTCGACCAGGCCCTCGACACCGTCTGAGGCAGCGCATCACCGGGGCAGCCGCCGACACACCTGGCCACCCGGCTGTTCATGCCCCACGCCCCGGCGCCCCCACGTCCCACGTGCGGGTGGTCGGTTCGCGACCAGGGCAGCCCGCCAATGCACACATAACCCAACAGAAGGCCAGCCAGTGCACGTCAAATACAAAACGGCACACCTGGGCTGCCTGGCGCGTAGAAACACCCAGCCATATGACGAAAGTCCCGAGATTCCAGCGGGATGACGACAGAACGCGGCGGTCTCGCTACCGTCAGAGTAGCTTCGCGATCATCTCTTTCCGGAGACTAATCATGAGATTACGTCCGGATCATCCGGGCTTCTGCCGCCGTGACCGGACAACGACGCCCAGGAGTACGGGATGGACGAAGCCGCGGACAGGCGGCTGGTCGTTGCCGCAGGTGCGACCGCAGCCGCGCTCGCACTCGGGGGATCACGTCTCATGACTGCGGCGGATGACCCGGGCCGGGACGCCCTCGACCGGATCGAGACCGGTCTGGCGACCATGGCGCGCCGCTGGGAGACGATGGCCCCCTCGGACCTCGTCGAACGGCTCGACGTCATCGCCCGCCACACCGAGACGATGGCGGGCCGGCGCCAGCCCGCAGCCATCCGTCGGGACTGGCGCCGTACCCACAGCAGGGTTCTGGTCATGGCGGCCGTGGCGCAGGGCGACAGCGGCATGTCCGGGCGGGCGGTCGTGTCGGCCCGGACGGCGCTGGTACTGGCCCGTCACGTCGGCGACGCGCCGACCGCCGCCCACGCGGGCGTCGTCCTGGCCGAGCTGGCCGCCTACACCTTCAACAGCGTCGACGACGGGCTCTCCCTCGCGCTCGCGGCCCGTTCCACAGCCCCCCGCTCGCATACGGCGATCCTCGCGATGACCACCGAGGCCAACATCCGCGCCGGTCGGGGCGAGCCCGTCGATCGGGTGATGGAGGTGGTGCTGGACGCCGAGAAACTGGCCCGCGACGTACCCACCGCCGCGCAGGGCTACGCCCTTGACGGCCTACATCCGGGCTACCTGCCGACCTTCGGGGGCGCCGCGCTGGTGGGCGCGGGCGCGCTGACCGAGGGGCGCCGCCGGCTCACGACCGCCGCGACGTCATTCGACCGGTCGCGTGCGCCCGGGGCGCTGGCCGCGGTGCGGCTGTACCAGGCGTCCGCCGCGATGCACGCCGACGCGCTCGACGAGGCTCAGACGCTGGCCACCCGAGCGCTGGCGACCTCCGCAGTGCGCCCCACCGCCTGGCTGACCAACGGGATCATGTCGCTTGCGAACCGGGCCCGGAGCCGGGGAGCCGACTGGACGGGCCTCGTCACCCAGGCCCAGGAATGGGCCCCGGCCGCCGTGTAGCCGCGCCGGCCGGCTGATCTCGATCGCGCAGCCGCCAGGCCGGCGGACACCGCACCGGCGGACACTCTCGAGGTGGACCCGACTCCGACCGAACCAGGGCGGGCGGGCGTCAGACGGGCCGGGCGCAGGGGCGCGGAGCGCAGGGAGGCGCGGGCGGCTCCGGGCGTGTGGGCAGGATGCGGTGCGGYGGTGCCGCGGGGGCCGGGGCCCGGCTTCGCCTCGGCGCAGCGGACGCGCAGGGCGCCACCGACGGCGACGGCCACCAGTGCACTCACCAGCGCCGCCGCGAGCAGCACGGCAAGTACCGCGAATGCCGACGAGCCGGTCAGCAGATCAGCCGGCCAGGATCCATCCGGTGCGGCCCCTCCGGGCACGGACTGTCCATTCATGCGAATAGGTGGGGGCGTCGGCAGCGCGGCGGGAGCCGCGGGCGGGCCGACGGACATCTGGGATAGCGAACTCAAAGACACGGCGGCACGGTAGCGGATGCCCGGACAGGGTAACCAAGTGACCTGATCACTTGCAGAGAAGTGCAGCGGAGATCACTCAGCTTCTTTTCCGCCAACCGAGTCCCAACACCTTGATTATTGAGATATCTCCCCTTCGAGACCGCTCTCCGGCACGATTCAACGGCACTGATCCGCTGGCCGACAATGGGGCGCAAACGCCATGACGGCTGTTGGCGAATGCACACCATACGCTCAGGTGCTCAGGTTCCRCACGCCCCGCGGCCCGGATCCGTCCGGTCCACCGGCGCGAAAGCCGACATCATGCGCCAGTACGATCGCGCCGGCCCGGTCACGCACCTCCAGCTTTCCGAAGATGCTGCCGACGTGGGCCTTCACCGTGCGCTCAGCCACCCGCAGCTCCGCCGCTATCTCACGATTCGTGGCACCGCGCGCCATCGCCTGCAGGACCTGCAGCTCGCGGTCGGAAAGACGCTCGAACCTCCGCCGCACCCCGAGATCGGCGACGGCCTTGTGGGGATCGAGGCGGCCACCTCCCGGCCGTCGTCCCGGGGGCCGGCCGTGATCGAACCGCCGAGCGCGTGGACCCGTTCGATCATCCCGGGGAGCCCCATCCCCGGCGGACGCGGCCCTGCCAGTCCCGCGACGACCCTGCCGACAGAGCCGGGCCCGCCGCCGGCGAGCTGGCCGCCGCTCGGCGCGAGCCGCCGCTCGGCGCGAGCCGCCGCTCGGCGCGAGCCGCCGCTCGGGAGCGCCGGCACCGTTGCCGGACGCCGGGCCCCGGACGCCCCACGGGGGCGCATCGTTGCGGATCACCACGTGGACCGCGGCGGCGACCACCTCGATGCTGATCGCCGTCGCCGCGCCGCCGGCGTGGTGCAGGACGTTGGCCAGCGCCTCACGCACCGTCCGGAACAGGACCGAACCGGCGGCCTGGTCGAGCCCGTCGAGGCTGTCCTCGCCGCGGTCACCCACGACCGAGAAGGCGACCTCCATCCCGCTGCGCCGGTAGCCCTCGACCAGGGCGCCGATGTCGTGCGCCGCCGGCAGCGGCCCAGCGCCCATGCCGCCGCCGACGCCGCCGACGGCGACGCCCACTCCACTGCCGCCGCCACCACCCCGGCTGTCGCCGCCGAGCAGGCCGACGACCCGGCGGATCCCCTGCAGGCTCTCCCGCCCGACGTCCTCGGCCCGGGCCAGCGCCTCGTCGGCGCGCGGGCTCGCTGCGGATCAGCCGGCGGGCCCGGTGATGTTGAGCAGTGCCACCGCCAGCGAATGCGCGACCAGGTCGCGGCGGCACCCCAGACGATCGAGCCCGAGGCCAGGTAGCCGTCGTGCTCCCCGACTGGCTGGCAGCTGAAGTCCACGTACGACAGGACGACGACCGCCGCCACCATCGACGTGTTGAGCGGCACCGACGGCGACCGCAGTGCGACCCAGGCAGCGACGGCCACCAGCACCAGCAGCGCGGACTTCGGCGCGTCCAGCAGGATCAGCCCCGTCACCGACGCGACGCTGACCGGTGCGGCCAGGGCCGGCGGGACCCGCCGGCCGCCGATCTCGGCGGCCGGCGCCGCCACCGCGAGCAGGATCAGCGCCAGCGCCACCGGTTCCGGCCCGACGAGCAGCGCGCTGATGAGCGCGGCAGGACAGGTGCGGCCGTACACGGCTCCGTACACGGCTCCGTCCGCGAGCCGCACCATGCCGGCCAGCGGGTCGGCGGTGCTGTCTCGTGCGGGCCGGCCGAGCGGCGCACCACCGGACCCCCGAGGTTCATGCCCACGCATCTCACCGTACGAGGCGGTCCGGTGCGCCGCCTCGTACTCAGGACGGCCCGGGCACCTGGACCGCGGTACAGCCCCCAGCCGGCCCGCGTCCCGGATGCTGATGGCCGCGGGCCGGATGTGCCCGGCCGGCGCCGGTGGCCTGCTCGGGCCATGCTTTCAAGACCTTCGTCCACCTTCTCCGAGCGGCTCGTGGCTGCCCGGGGGCGCGTGCTCCTCTGCGTCCTGCTGGGCCTGGCCGTGCTGACGGGACTGCGCGTCGTCGCGGGCGGCACACTCGCCGAAGGCGGTGTCTCGCCGCCGGACAGCGAGTCCGCCCGAGCGGCCGACCTGCTGGCGGATCATTTCGACCGCACCCCCACAGGTCTGATCGCCGTGATCGCCGCCACCGGTGCACCGAGCCCGGAAGCGATGCGACCGGTGGATGCGCCGGCGCTCGCCGCCGAACCCGCGGTCACGTCGGTCGTCTCCTGCTGGGATTCCGCGAGCTCGGCGGGCGGGGCGCTGTGCTCCGCCGACGGCCAGTACGCGCTCGTGGTGGCAAGCCTGCACGGCGACGACGGCGCACGGGCCTCCCTGGCAGGCGACCTCGCCGAGCGGCTGCGCCGTTCCACCCCGGCGGCCACGGTCAGCGTGACCGGTCCCGACGTCGTCGCGGCCGAGGTGGGTGACCGGACCGCGGCGGACCTGCTGCGCGCCGAGCTGATCGCCCTTCCGTTGATCATGGTGCTGCTGGTGCTGTTCCTGCGCGGTGTGCGGGTCGCGCTCGTCCCGGTCGCCGTCGGCATGCTGACCGTGCTCGGTGGCATCGCGCTGATGGGCCTGCTCGCCGGCGTCATCCAGGTGACGACGTTCAGCACCAACATCGTCGTCGGCCTCGGGCTCGGGCTGTCCATCGACTACGTGCTGCTGCTGCTCCTCCCGGTACCGGGAGGAGCTGGCCAGGACGCCGGRCCGGGACGCCGCGACAGGCCGCGCCACGGCGGCGGACCGGACCACCGCGGCGGACCGGGACGCCGCGATGGCCACCGCAGTCCGGGTGTCCGGTCGGACAATCATGTTCTCGGCGGCGACGGTGGCTGTCTCACTGCTGGCTCTGGCGATGTTCCCGGTGCCGTTCCTGCGCACGATGGCCGTTGCCGGCGTCATCGCCACGGTGCTGGCGGCCCTGTTCACCGTGCTGGTCGTCCCGGCCGCCGTGGCCCTGGTCGGCGATCGGATGATTCCGCGCCGGCGCCGCGCGGCCTCCGAGATCTGCGCCCGCCCTTCATGACGCTGGTCGGCGGCCCGACGGCCGCGCAGGTCGACACCACCGACGCGCTGGTCTCCCGGCTCCCGCTCGTCAGTGGCTTCATCGCGACCGTCACGCTGCTGGCGCTGGTCGCAATGCTCGGCTCGGTGCTCGTGCCGCTGCAGGCACTGCTGCTCAACGTGCTGGGGCTCGGCGCGACGATCGTCAGCGGGATGCGCCACACCGGTTGCATCATCGCCTTCGCCGCGCTGCTGCTGCTGGCCACGGTGTTCGCCGGGTTCATCACCTCGTCGGTCACCAGCATCAAGCTGCTCGGGACGGGTCTCGCCCTCGCGGTCCTGCTGGACGCCTGCGTGCTGCGGACGTTGCTCGCGCCGGCCCTGCTGCGGATCACCGGCCACGCGAGCTGGTGGGCACCGGCTCCGGTACACCGGCTCGGCGCCCGGTTCGGGCTGTCCGAGCACGGAACGCCGCCTGTATACGACGCCCGCCCGCAGGCCCCGGTCGCCCCCGCGACCGTGGCTGCGCAGCCGTCGGCTGTCCACCCGCAGCAGTCGGCGGGCGGCCGGTGAGGCACCGGCGGCCTGGCCTGTCACAGCCCGACCATCGCCTGCCAGTAAGGGTCGCAATCGGCGTCGCAATCACCGCCGTCCTCGTCGTGTCCTGCGCGGCGGCAGGACTCGTGCGCTCACCCGCCAGCCTGACAGCGTGCCGGCGGCGCTCGCGGTCACGGCAGGAGGGCACTGGGCCCGGGTTCCTGCCGTGCGTGCCGGGCGAGCCGTGCGGGACCACCTGGCGGGCACCGTCGCGCAGCCTGGCGCAGGTGCCGGTCAGGTGCTCGTGCGCGGTCCCGACGGCATCCACTTCTGCCCGGTGGACACTCCCCCGATGCGACCATGCCCGACCTGGTCTGTCGGTGCGAAGCGGTACGGCGTCGCGATGGCCGCGTCGCTCACGAGGGAGGCGGCGCGGCCGCGGCCGCGGGACGCATGATCCGCGCCGGTGCGGCAAAGACGGTCGACCCGGCCGGGACGTCCACGGTCACGATCGAGCCGGGCCCGATCCGGACGTCGTCGCCGATGGTGATCGGCCCGATCAGGTGGGCACCCGGCGCGATGTCCACCCGGGAGCCGATCTTCGGGACGGCCTCGGGGGGCGCCTGCGTGTTCGCGTAGCCGATGGTCACTCCGTGGCGGATGATCGTGTCGTCGCCGATCACGCAGTGGCGCGGGATCATGAGCGCCTGGTGGTGACCGATGAGCACCCGACGCCCGATCGCCGCGTCGACGGAGATCTCGGTGCCGTGCAGGTTGCGGATGACGATGTTGTTCACGGTCCTGAAGGCAAGCGTGCCGATCCGCCCGACGACCCCGCCGCGCTCCCGGCACCACCGGCCGAACCGGTGGACGGCCAGCGCCTGGTAGCCGGGGTGCAGCCAGGAGCCGTAGTGGACGGCCCTGTCCTCGCGTAGCTGCTCTCGCAGCGAAAGCCGCTCACCCGACACTGCTGAGTTCCTCGATGCAGGTCCGCAGCTCACCGACGTTCGTGAACGAGCCCAGCCGCTCGTCGGGAATCTGGACGCCGAACTCGCTCTCCACCGCGTAGATCAGGTTGATGTGTGCCAGGGAATCCCAGCCGGGAACCTGGTCCGACGTGGTGGTGTCGGAGACGACCAGTTCGTCGTCACTGAAGATCTCCCGGAAGACCTGGGTGAGGCGCTCGTGCACCATCAGCCGGCCACCTCCTCCATCGTTCGTTCCATGATTGGCGCCGAGGCGCTCGACTCCGCGGTCCCGACCGTGCGCGGCCGGGGTTCGGGCAGTCCACGCAGCCGCGGCGGCTGGGGACCGGATTCCTGCGGGCCAGGCAGGCGCCGGGTGTCACCGGCCGGGCGGCCGTCGACGATCCGGATGAGGCCGGGACTCCGCTGCGCGTCCGTCACGGGCAGCAGCCAGTCGGTGCGCTCACCCGGAGCGCCGTCCGCGCCCTCGCGGCTGCCGCGGCTGCCGATCGGGTCGAAGCCCAGCCGGGGATAGAGATCCGCCACCAGGGCGTTCTTCGCCGTCGGCAGGTAGTGGCCCCGCACCACGGCGCACCCGAGGCGCCGGGCCTCCGCGACGATCAGCCCGGCGATCTCGTCCTCGAGTGTGCGGCCGATGACGCGGCAGCTCATCAGCCAGGTGTCCACGTCCAGCACCGTCAGATCAGTCTCGGCGCTGCTGCCGGCTCCGGCGCCGGCGTCGGCCTCAGCTCCGACGCCGGTCTCCCGCTGCCGGCGGGCGATGACCACTGCCACCAGCCCGTGGTCGGCGAAGCGGTCGGCCAGCCGCAGGCAGAGGACGACCGACGAGGGATCAGCCGCCAGCTCGGCGACCTCCGCCGCACCCCGGCGCCGGGTCGTCAGGTTGAACTGGTTCGTCTTCCCGATGAGCTGCACGACCCGTGGCAGCGTCAGCTCGTCGAGCGGCACCACGGTCGCGGTCATCTCCAGCCCGCGGTGGAACTCCTCCAGGGAGGATGCCGACGCCGCGAGCTCGGCTGCCTGGGCGCGGGCCCGGTACTGCTCGGTACGGGAGGCGTCCTCCGACGTGAGGACGCCCGGTTCGAAGAACGGGTAGTCGGCGAGTGCGCGCACGTACTCGTGGGGGTCCCGTGGCAGCGCGATCACGTCGACCTCGGGCAGCAGCTGCCTGACCACCTCGCGTTCGGCCGGGTTGTCGTCGACGAACACCAGCGCGTCAAGCCCGATGCCGAGCGTGTGCGCGATACGGCGGATCTGGGTCGGCTTGTCGTCCCAGGACGCGCTGAACATCGCGATGTCGTCGAGCCGCAGCCGCATGGCGGGGTGCCGTTCGAAGGCCTCGCGGGCGTCCGCGTCGTTGTTCTTCGAGCACACGGCGAGGATCACGCCGCGGTCGCGGAGCAGGGCGATGTACTCCTGGAACGCGCTGAAGGCCTCCCCAGCCGGGCCGTCGCCCAGCGCGATGCCGGCGAGGCCGTCCTCTCCGAGCACCCCGCCCCACAGAGTGTTGTCAAGATCGAGGACGAGGCATTTGCGGCTGGCACCGAGTTGGGCGCCGAGCACGGCGGCGGTGTGCCGGGCCAGTGCGGGAACGTGACCGAGGGCGACCGCCTGCTTGGCGCGGTGCCAGTAGCGGGGGTCGAACCAGTCACGCTTGCCGACCGTCGCGGCGAGGCGCTCGCAGTCGACGAAGGACACACCGGCGAACCCGCGTTCCACCGGCCCGCCCTCCACCGACGCGTCCGGGGTCGACGTGCCCGAAGTCGACGTTCCGGCCGCGGCCTCGCCGAGCGCGGCATTGAGCGCGGCGAGCAGCGAGGAACGCGCCGCGGGCGTGCGCCGGGCCAGGTGGCCGAACGAGTCGACCTCCGGCACGACGAAGGTGTGCTGGATGACGCGGGCGCCCAGCCGGGAGACGATGATCTCCCACAGCGACGTCCAACGGGYGGCTTCGGCGCGGACTGCCTGGTCGGGGTCCTCGGCGAACGCCGGCAGCGCGGTGTCGCCGGCATGCACGGCAAGGACCACGGCGTCCGGGCCGAAGCCGTGCAGGCCGCTGGAGGGGTCGAGCACCTCCTGGCGGTACTGGCCGTAGCCGCACTCRTACACCTCGACGGCGACGCCGGCGCGGGCCGCGGCCAGCGGCAGCAGCGCGGCGAACTGYGCGGTGGTGTAGCTGCCGAGCACAGCGACCTTCGCCGGCCGCAGCCGCAGGTCGGCCGCCGGGAGTGCGCGGCGCAGCACACCGGCGGCTGCCGTCCAGCCGGCGAGGTCCCCTCCCGCGTCGGTCAGCGCCAGTGCCCAGCGCACGGCGGCGCTGTGATCACCTGCCCGCTCGTGGGCCAGCGCGAGATCGCGGCACAGCCAGGCTGTCGGGACCTCGACCGAAGTGGCGACCGCCACCAGTTCCGCGATGCTCCGCCCACTGCGGCTCTCGGGATCAGCCATAGATCGAATTCCTCCCCCGGACGCCTGTCGCAAAGCGCCCTGCTACACGGAGACGCTGGCCAACTCTACCCTTACGTAAGGGTCTCCGGACAACGACGGAGGATCTCCCTGGTCCATCCGAGAAGCCACTGGACGACCACGCCACAACGAGTAACCACCGGTCGGCGGGCGACCGCTTCCCGGACAGACAGCCGTTTACGAACCGCCCCCGGACGGCCCCGCGCCAGAGCCGGCGCCGGTTCCCCACCTACACCCGTCCAGCCTGGCTCGACCTGGCTCGACCTGGTCTGGTCCAGCCCGGCACGACCCCCGCACCGGCGGACGTCCTGACCCGCACGGCCCGCCGGACGCCATCGCCGGGCCAGCGGAATTCGGGAGATTCCCCCCGCCGCCGCCGACAAACCAGGCGGCCTTGGCCGCAGCAGGCAGCGCAACGGGCGTACCACGGTGGCGTAACAGCCGTGACACCTCCGGGCGTGAGCGTACGAGTGTGGCCCGCGGGAACCCGGCCGGTACGGACGACGGACGGAGCTCGCGGGATCTCGTGGCACTGTTCGCCGGCGCGCGTCCGGTCCTCACTGATCGGCGCCGGCCCGGCCCAACCCGCGGAGGCACCGATGCCCCAGGCAGCGCGTGGCGTGATCACGCAGCGCCAGCCCCCGGCGGGGACGATCCCATCGCCGAGGGTCTTCACCGCTACCGAGGCGGCGGACTTCCGCACCGTTCTCGGTCACTTCTGCTCGGGGATCGTGATTGTCACCGCCACCATTGGCGCCGAACCCGTCGGAATGACCTGCCAGTCATTCAGCAGCGCCTCCCTGGACCCGCCACTGATCATGTTCCTGCCGGCTCGGACGTCCACGAGCTACCCGCGGATCCGGTCGAACGGCCGCTTCTGTGTGAATGTGCTCGACGACTCTCAGGAGTCGATATCCCAGCAGTTCGCGATGAGCGGCACCGACAAGTGGCGCGGGATAGGCTGGACGCCGGGTGAAAACGGGGCACCCGTCCTCGACGGGGCCCTCGCATGGATGGAGTGCTCCCTGCACCGTGAGTACGATGCCCGCGATCATGTGATCACTCTTGGCATGGTCGAGCGTCTGGGCGCCGCGGACGCCGGCGAACCACTGTTGTACTTCCGGGGCACCTACGGTCAGTTCTCGGCACGTCGCTGAAACCGAGTCGCGCGAACCACAGAGCGAACCACAGAAGGGTCGTCCCATGCCGCAGCGCCGCATTCTGAGTGTCGTTGGCAACCCCAAGCCGAAGTCGCGCACCCGGTCGGTGGCGGAGGCGGTGGCGGATCAGGTCGCGGCCGCGTTCCCCGCCGACGTCGAAGCAGTGAGCGAGGTACTCGAGGTCAGCGAGCTCGGCCCGGGTCTGCTCGGCTGGGGCGACCCCGCGGTGAAGGCCGCTGTCGCGTCCATGAAGGCGGCGGACGTCCTGATCGTGGCGACCCCCACCTACAAGGCCACCTACACCGGCCTGCTCAAGCTGCTGCTCGACCAGATCGGCCAGGGCGAGCTGGCCGGGGTGCCGACAGTTCCCATACTGGTCGCGGGCGCCCCCGAGCACGCGCTGGCGCTCGAGGTCCACCTGCGGCCGCTGCTGGTCGAAATCGGCGCGTCCTGCCCGACACGCGGCGTGTTCGTGCTGGACTCGGCRCTCGCCGAGCTACCCACCCAGCTCGACGCCTGGGCCGCCGGCAACATCGCCTCGATCACCGCGCTCGTCGCGGCGCGGGCCGCCGTGCCGCAGCCCCTCGCCTGAGCCGCCCACCGCCAGGCGCGGCCTCGGACGCTGCCGTCAAGGCGCGGTGTCAGCCGCAGCCGTCAGCCACACCGGCCGGCCAGCTCCGGAAGGACCTCCCCGACCCGGACATCCGGGAGTCCCACGTCGATCCCGCCGAGCCCGTCGTCACCACACCAGGGCGCCGGGTGCGGAACTGAACCGGGGATGAGACCGGGGCTCGCCGGGGGTGGCGGCTCCGTCCCCGCACCCACGCCCCGCTCACCGGTACCACCCGTCCCGCCGTTTCCCGGCGCGGAACCGCTGCCAGGCGCCGCGTCACCCACCCCCGGCGATCCCGGTCCTCCGTCCGGGCCGGGTGCCGTTCCGCTGCCGCGGGAGCCCGGGTAGCCGGGCGACGCCTGCCCAGGCACGGCCGGCCGACCCGACTCGCCGTCGGACGGAGCGGGAGTGGGTGTCGGTCCGCCGATGCCCGGGGTCTGTCCGGGTGCGGAGGTCCCGGGCGCCGGTACACCGCCAGACCCCGCCTGGCCGCTCTGGCCGCTCTGGGTGCTCTGGGTGCTCTGGCCGGTTGCAGTCCCGCCCGGCGGGGTGGTCCCACCCGGCGCAGTGGTCACGTCCGGCGGCGGGGTCCGCCCGGTGGGATTGCCGTCCGCAGCACCACCAGACCCGTCGGGGACCTGCCGAGCGGCCGCGTGCGGCAACCCGGTCGCCAGATCGGCGCGGCTCCGCCCGAACGGCTCCGGAGCAGGCTGGCCGGTGGCGACAGTGCCCAGCGGAGGCGCGGCGACCGTCGCGTCGCTTCGTTCCTCGTCCGGCGCCAGCGCACCGAACGCCGCGACGGCGATCGTGAAGCCGACCGCGGTGACCAGGCCCGCGACCGGCCGGTCGTCGATGCTGAGGCTTGCCACCTGGCCGCGCACCAGACCGATGACGCCCACCACGAGCGCGACCATGGCGAAGGTCGCGGCCGTGCCGACGAGTACGGCGATCACAGTTGTCCCCGCAACGTCGCGGCCTCCCGCATTGGTCCCCCCGCGCACCGATCCGATGTCCGCGGGACCCTATCTCACCAGGAGTAGCTACACGATCACTCGATGCGGTGTGTCGGAACGGTGTCTACCGGGCGACCAGGGACCGAGATTCCAGGGTCCTGAGCCAGGAGCCCCGAAGCTCAGGACTCCCGGACGAGGATTCGGGGCTTACGGCTTACGGCTTACGGCTTACGGGGAGGCTTCCGCGCGGCCGGCTTGGCCGCCCCGGGCTTCCCGGCCGCAGGCTTCTGCGCCACAGGCTTCCCCGCCGACGCGCGGCCAGCCACGGCCGGCTTCTGCGCGGCCGGCTTGCCGGCCGTGGTCCGGCCGGCTGTGGCCGGTTTGCCGGTCGAGGGCTTCCCGACCGGCTTCGCGGCCGCGGGCTTCCCGGCCGGCCTGGCGGGCGCGGGTCTCGCGGACGGCTTCGCAGGCGCAGGCTTCACAGCCGGCCTCGCTGCCGCCGGCTTCGCGGACGGCTTCGCAGGCGCAGGCTTCACAGCCGGCCTCGCAGGCGCAGGCCTCGCCGCCGCCGGCTTCGCGGACGGCTTCTGCGCAGCAGGCCTCGCCGCTGCCCCGGGCCGGCCGGACGCCAGAGTGCCATGGGCTGGCTTCTGCGCCGCTCCGGGGCGGCCGTGCGCGGGGGCCGCGGGACGGACCGCGGTCGACGAGCCGCCCTGGGCCGAGGACAACGCCGAGGCAAGGCCGGTGCGCGCCGCCGCCTCGATCGACCTCCGCGCATCCGCCGGCAGCGGGAACGCGCGCGCGACTGCGGCCCGGCCAGACGTGACGTGTCGAGACACCGACGCGGCTGTCGGCCACCAGAAGGTGGGAGGTGACGTCGGCGAGTACTGCGGCGGCGACGGCGTGGCAGACCGCGATGTCGTCGGCCCGGCCGTCGCCGGCCGAGGCGACGTCGGCCCGGCCGAGGACGGCACGGCCGAGGTGCGGGTGGGGCCGGACGGTCTGGCGGTCCGGGTCGAGGTGGGCGCCGGTCGCGTGCTTGTCCGGCCGCTGGCGGTGGCCGCCGGTCGCGGCGTCGGCGAGGTTCCCGGCCGCGGACGGCTGCTCGCGGACGTCGTCGGGCGCGGACTGGTGCTCGCACTCGGCGTCGGCCTGGATCCCGCGCCRCTCGGAGTGCGCGTCGAGGGCGTCGAGGGCCGGGGCGAGCGGGTCGTCGTCCCGCCGCTGCCTGCCGGCGGGTCGACGCGGGTGGTGGTGGGCGCCGGCAGGTTCGGGATGTAGTTCTGGTCCGGGACGGACGCGGCCGGGGGACGCGGCTGCCACGGTGCCCGGGGTGCGCCGGCGGTCGACGGGCTCCCGCCGCTGGATCCGCTCCCGGACGTCCCTCTCCCGGCGGGCGGTGTTCCCCGCCCGGACGTGGCGACGCTCCCGCCGCCGGACGACGCGACGTCCAGATCCTGACCACTGCCCGGATCCGGGCCGGTCGAGGAGGGCTGCGATCCGCTCGCGGACGGCGCGGGCGGCGCGGCCGACCGGGGGGATGCCGACACCCCGGGATCGACCCCCTTGGGCCGCGGGACGTCCGGTTCGACCGGCCGGGCCGTGGCGACGGGCTCGCTCGAGCCGCCGAAGCGGATGGCGAGCGCGCTCAGCGCCAGGACCAGGGCAAGGCCGGCCCCGGTGACCATCCCGGCGGTCCGGCGGTCACGGATCCACGCCCATTCGGCAACGCCTCGCACCAGGCCGAGCAACCCGGCGAGGACCACCAGGCAGGCCACAGCGAGAAAGAAGACGATCATCACACCCCCGGAGGCAGGCGACGCGGCTCAGCCTAGGAGGCGGCCCATCACCTCGCGTTACGCGAAAACTACATTGCGTTTCCAGCAGTGCGAGACTTGGATCGCAACAAACTGTCCAGAGTGAGGATAGGACCGGACGTACCGACCAAAGTCACATCAAGCGACTGTCACACCCATGAGTGCAACTCTCCGTGCTCGGTCGATCGCCGGGTCGACCGGCGCCAACGGATCACCGAAGGCGGCAAAGGGGCCGCTCAGGCGACGGCGGCCGGGATCCGCCCGAGGACGCCGTCGAGGTCGAGGCCGGGCGGAAGAGTGCCGAAGGCGAGTCCGGCGTCACCGCCCACCCGGGCTACGCAGAACGCATCCGCGATCGCGGGCGGCGCGTACCGCACCAGAAGTGCGCCCTGCAGGACAAGCGCCAGCCGTTCGACGAGACGGCGTGCGATCAGCTCGACGTCGAGCTCGGCCCGCTCGCCGGCCGCACCGCCCAGGAGGGCGTCGAGCTCGGCACGCAGCTGGCGCCAGGCCTCGTCGAGGCGTCGGTCCGCGCCGGCCGCCGCGTCGACCTCGCGTGCGTAGGCGGCCAGGCTCGCCGGCTCGCGGACCAGTGCAYGCAGCACATCCAGAGCGTTGACGTTGCCCGAGCCCTCCCAGATGCCGTTCAGCGGTGCCTCACGGTAGAGCCGGGGCATGCCGGAATCCTCCACGTAGCCGTTGCCGCCAAGGCATTCGAGCGCCTCGGCGACCATCACCGGCTGCCGCTTGCACAGCCAGTACTTGGCGAGCCCGGTTGCCAGACGTCGGAAGGCCCGCTCCTCGTCATCGCCCTTCTCGGCCCGGTCCACCGCGCCGGCCACCCGCATCACCAACGTGATCGCCGCCTCGGATTCCAGCGTGAGATCCGCCAGGACGTTGCGCATCAGTGGCTTGTCAATGAGCAAAGCCCCGAAGGCTCGCCGGTGCCGCACGTGATGCGCAGCCGCCACCAGCGCCGCGCGCATCCCGGCCGCCGTGCCGACCGCGGAGTCCAGCCGGGTCAGCGCGACCATGTCGATGATCGCGCGGACGCCTCGCCCCTCCTCGCCGACGAGGTGGGCGAGCGTGCCGTCGAACTCCGGTTCGGCGCTGGCGTTGCTGCGGTTGCCGAGCTTGTCCTTGAGCCGCTGGATCAGGAACGGGTTACGACTGCCGTCCGGCAGCACCCGCGGGACCAGCAGGCACGACAGGCCCCCTGGTGCCTGCGCGAGCACCAGGAACAGGTCGCTCATCGGCGCGCTGGTGAACCACTTGTGCCCGCGCAGCAGGTAGGCCCCGTCACCGACCGGGGTGGCCCTGGTCTCGTTCGTGCGGACGTCCGAACCGCCCTGCTTCTCGGTCATTCCCATGCCGGCGAGCAGGCCCTGCTTGGACCGGGGCGTGCGCAGCCCGGGATCGTAGACCGAGCTGGTCAGGCCCGGGAGGTAGCTTGCGGCCGATCCGGCGCTGGCGCGTAGGACCGGCACGGCGGCATAGGTCATCGAGACGGGGCAGAGGTGGCCGTGCTCGACCTGCCCCCACACCAGCAGCCCGGCCGCCCGCGCGACATGGGCGCCCGCCTCGTCCGCTGCCCACGCCGACCCGGCCAGCCCGGCGCCCACGGCGACCCCGAGCAGCTCGTGCCAGGCCGGGTGGAAGTCCACCTCGTCGATCCGGTTGCCGTACCGGTCATGCGTCCGCAGCACCGGCTCGTACCGGTTCGCCTCATCCCCCCACCGCTGCGCCTCGGCACCGCCCGCGAGCCGGCCGAGCCGATGCAGCTCGGCGGCGTGGCCACCGGCGCCCTCGCGCTCCAGCGCCTCCAGCAGCGGCAGGTCAGCGGCGACATCGTGGCCGACCAGCGGCGGAGGCTGGTTGGTCACCCGGTGGGTCGGACCTGCACCGAACGTCGTCATCCCAGCCTCCCGACCCGCTCCTGCGGCTGGCGGCGGGCAGCGCCCTGCCCGCCGCCAGCCGCAGGGAAATCCTCGCCCACCTGCTCCATGGCTGCAGTGGTACCGAGCCCTGCAGTGATCCAATCGTGCGCGGCTGCATGGGCTGCATGGGCTGCCGCGGGGCCTACCCGTGCGCGGCCTCGACACTCCCCCAGCCGCGCACCATGGGGCCGGCACCGACGCATCTCAGCGCCATCGCCACCACCGCCCGGACGATCCACTCGACGTCCCGCCCATCCCGCGGCAGCTCCTCAGCCATCGAGAGCGGGCCGACGACCACCTCGCCGATCGCTCCGGTCAACGCGGTCGCCGACATCATCGGATCCTGCACCGGCAGGATGCCCGCCTCCACGCCCTCACCGACCAGAACGGCGAACACGTCCCGGTACCGGCGGCGGAAGATCAGCCGTTCCACTTCCGCCGCCGGATCGGACGGCCCCACCAGCAACGCATGCGTGAGCCCACGCCGGGCCAGCGCACGGCGGGCGAACAGGGCCACCGCAAGCACCAGACGGTCCACCGGGTCGCCCACCGCTCTGGCCGTCTCCCGAGCATCACCTGCCACAGCTGCGAGCCGTTTCCCCGGCTCACCGCCATACACGACGGACAGCGTCATCCCCGGCCCATCCGCGCCGCCCTCGTCCGGCGAACCATCACCGCCGACGGTGCCGGCCGCCTCCAGGACGTCCATGAGGTCGGCCGGCACCGATACGGCGGCGACCGCCGACAGCAGGACCACCTCCTGCGCCGCGGCCCGCCGGAAGACCTCGCACACGAGCGCGGACTTCGACGGGAAGTGCTGGTAGACCGAGCCAACCGACATCTCCGCCGCCGCAGCAACGGCCGTCACGGAGGCGCCGCTCCAACCGGCCCGGGCGACGAGCYCGGTGGCCGCCACAAGAAGTCGCTCACGAGCTGCAGCCAACCGGTCATCCACAGTGGCAGTACGGCGGTAGGGCACACAAGGAGTGAAGCATTGTTCGCGTCTTCGGACAGCAACGCGCGCGCGATTCACCTCCAACGGACCAGCCCGATCAGGCGACCGTCATCCCGCCGCATCCAGTGGCGGYCGATGCACCGCGTGGGCTCCRCACCGCGTGGGCAGCAGAAATCGCTGGGCGACGCACAGATAGCCGGCACCCATCACGACGCGTTCCATGCGACCCAGTTGACGCGAATGACAATCCAGCAAACCACCATCAGCCGGACGTTCACCGGCCGACATGACGAAGAGCGGGCCGCGAGAAGTCCACGCGCCCACCATCACTGAATGCGGCACCTGTCTCTTCGCCGACACAGGACGGAGAGAGTTTACCGATATGCGACCGCGCCCGGGGCAACCATCGGTCTGTGTTGGACGCCGATGTGGGGCGCGCGAGCTATATGAGGCCGCGGGACCCGGCGGCTTTCGACTGGGTAGTTTCTACCACATGGGAGCTTACGAACATCGGGCGCAATCCAGCGGGCCGACCGCTCCGCAGGCGTTTCCCGCTTGACTGCCCGGCACCAGTCGCACAGCGTCACACCGACAGAACCGCTCCGCCCACCGTTCCGCGCCTGCTCCCCGATGGCCGTGAACAGGTCTTTCTGCGTCCCGCGGCCCGCCTCGAGCCCGCCCCCGCCGCGCCGCCGCCCACAACACACCTGATGATCAAGATTACGGATAGCTTCTATCCGGGGCGTGAAAGGAGACACGAGGAGCACCAGGCGCCGCTGCGACATCGTCTGATCGCGGGGAGCTTCACATCTCCAGCCTCCGGCGGCGGCCGAGCGGTTCGACGCTCGACCCGGCCACCGGGCCACGTGCACCCGGAGTGGACGTCCCAGGACCCCGCGAGGCAACCGCTACCCGGCCACGAACACCAGCCGCGCGGAACCGGTCATTCAGGGCACGGGTCGGCCCGCCCGGTATCCGAACCGTCCTCCGAGCTGGCCAGTCGACGCATGCCGACGGCTCGGCCCATTTGTAGATGTGACCTCGATGTGACCGCTGGATCCCCGTAGTCGATTGTCCGTCAGCCCATCCGGCCACCGCGAATGGATCCTGCGGCGCCCCCGACCTGGCGGATTCCCGCCGCCACCGATATGGCCTGCCAGCGTCGGAGTCACCGACAAACCGCGCCGACCTGCCCGCGGGTGAAACTCTGGGCAAGGACGCTCGTATGCTCTTCCTCTACCGGGATTCGGCGGGCAAAACCAATACCGTCACAGGGATCACTCCCGGCAGGGGGCCGACGCTACAGCGGCGGAGATGTGAACGGATTCTGGCGGATGAGGATGGTCTACCGGCGGCGCCGAGCTGCGGCTGGCGTACACGCGCGGCCGCGGGCCCGACGTGCCCGGCACGCGAGCCGGCGGTCACCGGCATCGAGGTTCCTGGTCAGCTGGCCGCTCGCGAGCGGGCTCACGGCCGTTCTCGTCCTCAGCTGCGTGGCGCTGGTCGGAGGCAACCACTGGCTCGACGGAGCCGAGGAGAACCGGCTGGCGGCCCGCACGAGCCTGATAAGGAACATCGCCAGCTGGGAGTCCGACGTCAACGACCCGGCGCGCCTGCGGACGGCCGTCGACCGGACCGACTTCGACCGCGACAACCCGGCACTCAACGACCAGCTCATGGCACGTTTCCAGCTCACCGCCGCCAGCGACGCCACCCAGGTCGTCGCCCTGATCGACCGGTCCGAGAAGCCTCTCGCGGTCCGTCCCACCCAGGAGAGGCTCCGGATCGGGGATCTCGGGCCGGCCTGGGAAACCGCCTGGAACGGCGACGACGCCGTCTCACCGGCGTTCCGGCTCGGCGACAGGGTCGTGCGCGCAACCGTCGTCCCGGTCGGCGGCCAGGCACCCTGGGCAGTACTGGTGAGTGTCTCCACCGAGCAGTCGAACCAGCAGCTCGGCACCGCGATCGGTGCGCTGGTGCGGCTGCGCGACGGYGGCTCGCTCTCGACCGTCGACCCGAACGGGGTCGTGGTGATCTCGACCGACGGCACAGCCGTCGGTAAGCAGATCATCGATCGTTCCGAGCTGCATCGGACGGTCCGGGCCGCCGGGCAGCCCCGGGCCTGGTCCACCGGTGGCGACGACGGCCTGACCCACATCGCCGCGACCCAGCCGACAACCGGCTACACCACCTATCTGGTGCAGCCGACCGACCAGTTGTACGGGGCGCTGCGGGCACAGCGGTCCCACCGCAACCTCACCCTGCTCGCAGTGACGATGGTGGCGGTCCTCTCCATCGCCGTCGTCGGCCTGCGCGACGAGAACCGCACCCGCCGGCGGCGTGACGATCTACGCTCGATCCTGGCGGCGACCCGCGACATCGTGATGACCGTGTCGGTCGGGGGCCGCCTGGAGTACATCAGCCCGGCGGTGCAGTCCCTGCTTGGCCGCCAGCCCGCCGCGCTGCGCGGGCGACCACTCGCCGGGCTGGTGCACCCCGCGGACATCCTCCGCGTCACAGCGCTGCTGACCGAGCAGTCTCCCGCACCTGTCATGAACGTCCGGCTGCTCTCCGGCGGCGGCGAGCGGTGGTTCGACATCTCCGCCTGGCGGCTCAGCGGCCGCGCCGACCCGTGCCAGGTGATCCTGACCTGTCATCCGATCGAGCGGCGCAAGGAACTTCTGGACGAACTCGGCTTCCAGGCCGGGCATGATCCGCTGACCGGTCTGGCGAACCGGGCGACGTTCGACGAACGTCTGGCGGCCGCGCTCGAGGAAGGGTCACCCGACGACACCGTCTCCCTGCTGTTCATCGATCTTGATCATTTCAAACCGATCAACGACATCTACGGGCACGCCGCCGGCGACCAGGTGCTCGCCGTCGTCGCGGAACGACTGGCCGCGGTTCTGCCTGCCACCCAGTCGGTCACGGCGTTCCCCGGCAGGGCGACAGCCAGYCGCTTCGGCGGCGACGAGTTCGGAGTCCTCCTCCCGGGCGCCGACGGGGAGACCGCGGGCCGCGTCGCCGAGCGTCTCGGCCGGACACTGCGGGAACCGATCGGCCTCGGTTCCGYGCAGGTCGTCGTCGGGGCCAGCATCGGTGTCGCGGTCGCCCGGACGCCGTGYCGCCCCACGCACCTGCTGCGGGCCGCGGACGAGGCGATGTACCAGGCGAAGGCGGGCGGGCGGGGCCGCTACGCGATCAGCATCGTCGATGCCGCGGACCCCGCACCGGACGATCCGGGCGCTCCGATCGACCCGTCCGTGCCAGCCCCCGGGGCGACGCCGGGGGCCACGCTCGGGCCGGCGGCGGACGACCCAGGTGCCGGCGTACCGCCGGGTCGCCCACTCGCGCGCGGCGGCCTGGCCGGGAACACGCCGCGCCCGCCGGACGGGTGGCGACGGCTCACGGAGGTGATCCCGTCCGCCACCGCGGTCGTCGTGCTCGTCGGCATCCTGGTCAGCAGCCTGGTGCTGGAGGCCGCGGCCCGTGACAGGACGCAGAAGGAGCGGCTGGAGGCCGGCTCAGACCTGGTGGGGCATCTGACGGAGTACGCCCACGACCTCAGCGACCCCAGCCGGCTGACCGGCGCCGTCTCGGATTTTCCCTGGGAGATCGACGATCGCGCTTCGCTGACCGCATCCCTGCAGGCCATGACGTCGGCGCCGATCGGCGGCCCCAGCTCGCTCCTCGCGATCGTCAACCCGATCGGCGAGCCGCTGGCGGTGGAACCACCCGGCGCGCAGGTGCCGATCGTGCCGCTGGACCCGTTCTGGAGCATCTCCAGCCATGGCGGGGCACTGACACCACTGGTGCACGTCGGCGATCGCCACCAGATCTGCACTGTCGTCCCGATCCTGCGTGGCGGTGTGACCCGGGCCCAGCTGATGATGTGTCCCACCAGCGTGCTGCCCGCCGCCCAGATGCTGCGCACGACGGACGGTCTGTCCAGCGATGTCGGGGAGGGCGGCGTCTCCGTCCTCGACCGGAACGGGCAGGCGATCCTCTCCTGGGACGAGTCGCTGCTCGGGCAGGTTCTGGTCGACCCGGCCGAGCTTCGGCGTATCGGCCCCGGCAGTCCCATGCGGATACGCTCCCGCGGCGGGCCGGGCACGATCGCCGTCGCGGCCAGCATTCCGAACGGCGGGTACGTGCTGCTCGACCAGACCGCCGACCTGGTCGAGGTGAGCACGCTCGAGCACCGCCCGACGAGAGACGGGCTCCTCTTCGGCATCATCGGCGTCACCGTGCTCGGGCTGGCCGTCGCCAACCGGCGCAGGGAACGCGCCATCCGGCAGGACTTCGAGCAGCTCGAGATCCTGTTGCACGGCGCCCACGACATCGTCATCCTCCTCAGCCGGGACAGGCGGCTGACCTTCGTGAGCTCCGCGGTCGACCGCCTGCTGGGCCGGGACAGGCGGGCGATGATCGGCCATGATCTCCTGCGGTACGTGCACCCCGAGGACCAGCGGGCCGTCGCTGCCTTCCTTACCGGGCCCGGCAGCGGCCTCCAGACACAGCCGTTCACGGGCAGCGCCGCGGGCGGTGACTCCGGGGCCATGGCCGCGCCGCCGGACGCATCGCTGATCCAGGACGTCCGGCTCAAGGCCCATGACGGCAGCTATCGATGGTTCGACATCGAGGCCGCGATCTGGGAGGCGACGGCCGCTGCCGGCCGGCCGCGTGTGCCCGTCCTGACCTGCCGGGAGATCGGGGAACGGCGCGGCCTCACCGAACAGGCCCGCCGCAGGGCGCGGCACGACCCGCTCACCGGCCTGCCCAACCGGGCCGCGCTCGCCGAGTACCTCGAGATGATCGCACGTGACCAGGACGCCTTCGCGATCCTCCTCATCGACCTCGACGCGTTCAAACCCGTCAACGACCGGTTCGGGCACGCGGCTGGTGACCACGTACTGCGGGTGACGGCCGGCAGGATCCAGCAGGTCATCGCCGCCGACCAGGACAGTGCCCTCGCCGGTGCGGCCGGAGGCCTCTCCCTCGGGGCGGCGCCCGGCGGTGGACCGGGCGGTGCGCCCGGCGACGGGCGGGCGGGCGTGGACGCCGCCACCGACGCAGACGCCACCACCCTCGCGGACGCCGCCACCGACGGGTGGAGCGGGGAGGAGCGCCGGCGGCTGCACCGGCCGTCGTCCTGGCTGCGCCGGAACGCGAGCGGGTCCTGGTACCGGCCCGAGCGCGGCGCGGTCTTCCGGATCGGCGGCGACGAGTTCGTCGCCGTGCTGACCGGACCCAGCACCGCCCTCACCGGCGGGCTGGACGTGGAGACCGTTGCCTGGCACGCCGCGGACCAGATCGCCGCCGTGGTCCGCGAGCCGATCATCGCGGACGGGCATCAGGTCTCGATCGGCGCGACGGTGGGCGTGGCCCTGTCCCGCGGGCTGGCGGACCCGCAGGCCGTCATCGGGCTCGCCGACGCCGCCATGTACGAATCGAAGCGGGCCAGCGGCGGCGGACGACCGACGACCGGCCCGCCTGCGCCGCCGCCGCGAGCCCCGGACCAGGCCTGGCCCTCGGCCGTCCCGGCCCCGACGCCGACCCCGACCCCGTTGCCGGCCACGGCGCGCCAGCGACCGGCGACGGATTCCGACACACGGTCGCCGCACACCGGCACCGAGCACGTATGGTGACCAATGCTGGCACATCGCGATACGTGGTTGCACGGCTGCGTCATCCAGTGGCGGGGCTGTGCCGTATCGTGTCGCCGTCCGGCCGGCAGGCGATGGTGATGACCTGGTTGAAGGCGACCGAGGTGGCGCGTGCGGAACCCATGCAGTGGCGAGGCACCTGCGCCTGCCCGTCCACGGGCTCTGGTGGTCGACGACCAGGAGATGATCAGGGTGCTGGCAGCCCGGGTGCTCTCCGACGGTGGGTGGTCGGTCGCCACCGCCGGCGACATCGCCGGGGCCCTAGCGCTGCGGCCGCTGGAGTTCGACGCCGTCATCATCGACACCCGTCTCGGTCCGGAACGCGGCACCGAGCTGTTTGACCAGCTGCGTGCGCAGGACCCGCTGGTGTCCCGGCGCTGCCTGGTTCTCACCGGTGCCGTCGCGGATCCCAGGCCTGACGACGTGGCCGTTCTCCTCAAGCCGTTCCGGGCGGACGACCTGCTCGATGCGGTGAACGGCCTGGCCGGGCGCCGTCCCACCGAGAACGGCCCGCGGGACGGTGTGCGCCCCGGGCGGGCCGGGTGAGCCGGCCCGGAACGGTCGGGCCGCCGCAGGCCGCCGCCGAGCGCCTGCTCTTCCTCATGATCGCACTGCAGGAACGCGAGAACCGGGCGCTGACCGACGCGCTCCATGACGGGCCGATGCAGGACATCACCGGGATCCTGCTGTCCCTCGCGAGTCTGCGCCGCGGCCTGCCCGAGGACACGGCGGAGCGGATCGCGCAGATCGAGACCCGGCTGCGCGACACCACCGCCACCCTGCACCGGCCGCCACCACCGTTCCGGCCGGGCAACAGCCCCCGGCAGATGCTGGAGCTGGGCCTGACCCAGCGGGTGGAAGGCGTGCTCGTGGAGCGGCTGTACATCAGCCTGGACATCGACTCCTCCCCGCCCGTCCTCGGGGAGGTCGCCGTCCTGCTCGCCACCGTCCAGCTCCTGCTCCAGGAAAGCGACCCCATCCACCAGGCCGCGCGTGCCCTGGTGGCGATCCGGTCCAGCCCGGAAGGCGTCAACCTGGCGCTGCGCGTCGCGTACGCGGCGACCGCGACGCAGCCCTACGCCCCTGATCTCACGGCCAGGGCGAGCCCCACCAGCGGAACACCGGCACCCGCCGGGGCGGACGGCCCCGGCCCGGCCAACGATGCCGCAGCGGACGAGGGCACGCCAGAGGACATCATCCCGAGGGACAGCGCGGCGAGCTGGCTGGAGCGGCTGCGGCCGGTGGCCGAGCTGCTCGGCGCGCAGCTTCGGGCCGACTCCGCGACGGGCGCGTGGTCGGCCATGGTACGGCTGCCCCGCCGCAGTGCTCGGCCCCGCTAGCCGGCGAGCCGCGAGGCGGGAGGCGGGAGCAGGGGCCAGACAAGGCAAAGGCCGACCAGCTCAGCCGCTGTCCGTCGGCCTCACGTGCCCGCCGGACGCCGGCTTGCCGTAGGCGGGCCTGACCGTCGGGGGTGCGTCGAGGACCTCCCGCACCTTCGACAGCAGCACCCGCTCGGAGAAGGGCTTGGTGAGCAGGGCCAGCCCGGGCTCGAGCGTTCCGTTCTGCGCGAGGATGGGGTAGGCGTAGCCGGACATGTAGAGGACCCGCAGCTGCGGGCGCCGCCGGCTGATCCGCTCCGCGACCTCCCGACCGAGTACCTGGGGCATGACGACATCGGTCAGCAGCAGGTGGATCTCGTCTCTGGTGGTCGAGGCCAACGAGATCGCCTCGGGCCCACTACGGGCGATGACCACCTGATAACCGTTGCGGGCGAGGATGCGCCGGGTGAGCTCCCGCATCGCCGGCTCGTCCTCGACAACCATGATTGTTTCGCCGCCGAACAGTTCCCCGCTGGCCGGAAGCTCCTCGGCCAGCGGCACCTCGCCCTCGATGGCCGGCAGCATGGCACTCACCGTGGTGCCGACGTTCACCGTCGAAATGATCTCCACGTGCCCACCCGCCTGCGTGATGATGCCGTAGACGGTCGCCAGCCCGAGCCCGGAGCCCTCGCCCTTCGCCTTCGTCGTGAAGAACGGCTCGAAGGCCCGCGCGATCACCTCCGGGTACATCCCGGTGCCGCTGTCGCTGACCCGCAGATGCACGAAGCGTCCCGGGCGCAGCCCTGGCTTCAGCGCGGCCGTGTCCTTGTCGACCCGCACGTTGGACGTGTCGATGGTCAGCGTGCCGCCGCCGGTCATCGCGTCCCGGGCGTTGACCGCGAGGTTGACCAGCACCTGCTCGATCTGTCCGACGTCGGCCAGCGCCGGCCACAGCTCGGGGTCGGCGTGGGTGTGCAGCTCGACATGCTCGCCGAGGGTGCGGCGCAGGAGCTGCTCCATGTCGTGCACGATCTCGTTGAGGTCGAGCGGGCGGGGTTGCACCACCTCCCGGCGCCCGAAGGCGAGCAACTGGTGGGTCAGCTGCGCGGCCCGGTCTGCGGCCCGCTGGACCTGCTCGATGTCGCGGCGGGCGGACTCCCAACGGCCGCCCTGCAGCTTGGCGGCGTCACCGACGACCTCGCCGACGAACGCCGTGTAGTTGATGATGACGGCGAGCAGGTTGTTGAAGTCGTGGGCGACGCCGCCCGCGAGCTGGCCGAGGCTTTCCAGCCGCTGCGACTGGTGGAGCTGTACCTCCAGCCGCTCCCGCTCGGCCTGGGCTCGCAGCCGTTCCCGCTCGGCCTGGGCCTCCAGCCGGTCGGTCACGTCCCGGATGGCCGCGGAGACGAGCAGCCCGTCCTCGGTCTCCAGGGCGGAAAGGGAGATCTCGGCCGGGAACTCCGAACCGTCCCGACGCCGGGCGGCCAGCTGCATGCCTGCGCCCATCGGCCGTGGCCGCGGATCCTCGAAGTAGCGGTCACGGTGTCGCGGATGCAGGGAGCGGGTCCCCTCCGGGACGAGGATCTCCACCGAGTTGCCGACCAGCTCGTCGCGGTCGTACCCGAACAGGCGCTCGGCCTGCGCGTTCACCAGCGCGATCCGGCCGTCGGGACGGACCCCGACAATCGCGTCCGGCGCCGCCTCCAGCAGGCCCCRGAACATCGCCTCGGCACGTTTGCGGCTGGTGACGTCTCGGATCGCTGCCGTGACGAACGTCCCCTCAGCCGTTTCGACAGCCGACAGCGAGATCTCGGCGGGGAACCGGGTCCCGTCGCGGCGCAACGCGGCGAGCTCCATGCCGGCGCCCATCGGCCGCGGCCGCGGATCAGTCAGGTAGACCGCCCGCCTGGCCGGGTGGGAGGCCCGGTACACCTCCGGGACGAGGATCTCGACGGACTGGCCGACCAGCTCGTCCCGCCGGTACCCGAACAGGCGCTCGGCCTGCGCGTTCACCAGCGCGATCCGGCCGTCGGGATGAACCCCGACAATCGCGTCCGGCGCGGCGTCGAGCAGACTGCCAGGCGGGACGTCGGCATATCCTGCCAACGACAACCCCCAGACGGTGAACGATGTGTCACACAATGACACATGGTAGCCCGGGTATCCGCAGGTCCTCGACCTCGTACGGCCGGACGGGCGAGTCTGTGCAGCGAACGCGCTGATCCTCGCCGGCAGGCCACGACTATGCCGGTGGCACTCCCCCGGAGCACGGCTCCACCACGCCCCGGGGCTCGCGCGAACCGTCCGCGGGCAGCGGAACGAGCCGGGCCGCAGCTCGTTGCGCCGTGGGGGCGCGGAAGCCACGACTCACCACGGCGGGAGCCTCCGTGCCCGGACCGCGACGGCCGACCAGGATCACCGCGCCCGCGACGAGCAGGGCACCCACGATGCCGTCCAGCCAGTAGTGGTTCGCCGTGACAACCACGACGGCCACGGTGGCCAGCGGCTGGATCAGCGCGAGCCAGCGTGCCCGGTGCCGCAGGATCGTCACCACCGCCCAGGCTTCGAGCACTGCCCAGCCGACGTGCAGGCTCGGCATCGCCGCGTACTGGTTGGCCACCCCGTCTGTCGCGTCGCTGTACGGGGRCGGCCCCAGGACCGCGCCGGTGTCGACCAGCCGCAGTGCGGGAACCATCTCGGGCAGGAAACGCGGCGGCGCCAGCGGGAACAGCAGATGGATCACCAGCCCGACCCCGGTAGCCAGGATGATCACGTTGCGGACCCGGCGCCAGTGCTCGCGGTGCCGCGCGAACACCCACACCAGGAGAAGGATCGCCGCGGGAAAGTGGATGCCGACGTAGTACCAGTTCGCCCCGCGTGGAATCCATTCGTGGGCGAGCACGGCTCCCTGCAGCACCGCCTCGTCCGGCAGGTGGAGGAACCGCTCGAGGTGCCAGACATCCAGCGCGTTGCCGAGCGCCTCGGGCTCCCGCCCGGTGGCCAGGTGCCGGCTGAGCCCGTAGCCGACATACAGCATCGCCAACAGCGCGACCTGCCCCACCGTGTAGAGGATCAGCCCTATCCGGGGGTCGACGCGCACCAGGCGCAGCCGGGCCCGGCCGGACCACCGCCCGAGTTCCGCTCCAGCGGCGACCGGCCCGGCGACGGCTGCCCCGGCGGCAGCCGGCCCGACCATGACCGGCCCGACCGGCCCGACCGAGGCCTGATCGGCTGGCGGGGCAGGCGCCGGGACCACCGCGGCCGGAACGACGGGAACGACCGGCGAGGGCCCTGACGAGACGGCCCGGCCCGGCGGCAGAGCGACCGGGACGAGCCCCGGCATCGCCTGCGCCCCGAACACACACCACCGCCGCGGCGGCGCGGCCGAAGAAGCACCGGCCATGTTTCCCTCCTCCGTCCACGGCTCACCCCGAACACGGCGTCACTCCGGGCACCGCCAAACGGAACAAACCACGCTGCCACAGAAGCGACAACCAGAGTGTTACCGAAGGGTCCGACAGTTCCGCGTCTCGCTGCCGTCCCGATCGGAACCCTCCGGACCGTCATAGTGGTCGCCTGAGCCGAGTCTCGCCCGAGCAACGATCAGATGCAGTAGTGCCAGCCCCCCGATCGGCCCTGGAGCCACCGCCCCCGGCGCCCGGCCGCGACACGGTCCGGCCCACCGTCAGGAGCCAGCGCGCGCAGCCGACGCCCGCGCCACGCCTCGACACCACCTGCACCACCAGCGCAGTCGGCACCGCCGCCGCCGGTGGCCCGGGCCGTGCCCGGCCTCGGTGGCACGGCCGGTCCGGGTGCCGCGGCCGCATCGACTGTCGCCTTCCAGACAGGACGGTGCCAGCCCGAGGGACAACCGTCCGGGCACCGCCGATCGGGGTGTCCACGCAGGCCGCCGGCATCTCCGGGGAGGCAGTCCGCCCCGCGGAGGTGGTGCCAGCACCCCCTGCCGCGGTGGCCCTGGCCTGCTGGCACCGAGGGTGGTGAACCGGCTGAATGGTGCCATGGCGCGCAACGGCACGGCGGGCGACGGACCAACGGGCGACACACTCACCGACGCATCGAGCGGGGCACGGACGGGACACATCACCGTGCTGCTCGCCGACGACAACCTCATCGTGCGGGAGGGCGTCCGGGCACTGCTGTCCCAGGTCGCCGGCATTTCGGTCGTCGGGGTGGCCGCCGACCACGACGACCTGGTGCGCTCCGCGGGCCGGCTGCGCCCGGACGTCGTCCTGACCGACATCCGCATGCCACCCGACTTCACCGACGAAGGCGTCCGGGCAGCACAGCGCATCCGCGCGGCGAGCCCGGCGACGGGCATCGTGCTCCTCTCCCAGTACGACGAGCCCGACTACGCGATCGCACTACTCCGTGACGGCGTGTCAGGCTATGCCTATCTCCTCAAGGAACGGGTCGCCGACCCGGACCTGCTCGCGCGGGCCATCCGTGAGGTCGCCGCCGGGGGTTCGCTGCTGGACCCCGCCATCGTCGCCGCCGTGATGACGCCTGTCCGCGAATCCGGAACGCTGACCCCGGACCAGGAGGAGCTGCTGCGCGACGTCGCCCACGGGAGGCCCGTCGCCGACATCGCGGCCCGACACGGCGACACGCCCGCCGCCGTGAACGCGGCGATCGACACGCTGCTGCTCCGACTCGCCCAGGATGCGAGCTCGGGCCAGGCCGGAGCGCTGCGCCGGCTGCGCATGCTGCACGAGGCCCTGATGAAGCGCGAGGAGCAGGACGCCGCGCTCGCCCGCCTGCTGCCGAGCGGCCTGGCGGAGAAGCTGCGCGACGACGCCGCGGCGGCCGGCCGGGCCGAACGGCTCGTCGTCACCGTGCTCATGTCGGACGTCCGCGGCTACTCGGGCATTGCGCAGCGGACCGATCCGATGGTGCTGGCCCACCAGCTGGACGAGCACCGGCGCGAGATGAACGCGGCGATCCTGGCCGAGGGCGGCACCGTCCTGCAGTACGCCGGGGACGCGGTCATCGCCGTCTTCGGCGCACCGAACCCGAGCACCGACCACCGCGAGCGCGCGGTGCGGGCCGCCGACGCCATCCACCACCGGCAGAACAGCCTGAACGAGCGGTGGACCGCACGGGGGCTGGCACCGTTCGGACTGGGTGTCGGGGTCTCCACCGGGGAGGTCGCCGCGGCCCTGCTGGGCTGTGACGCCCGTCAGGAGTACACCCTGGTCGGCGACACCATGAACCTGGCTGCGCGGCTGCAGACGATGGCCGAGGCGGGCGAGACGATCCTCAGCGCGGCGACCGCGACGGCAGTGCCGAGCGACGCTGTGGTTCCGCTGCGGCCGCAGCCGGTGAAGGGCCGCGTGGGCGAGGTGCATGCCTTCCGTCTCGCCGCGCTGCCCGCCTCGATGCCCGCCTCCGTGACCGTCTCGATGCCTGTGCCGGCCTCGCGGCCCGTCCCTGCCGCGCGCGCCGTACCCGCGGAGGCGCAGCGGGACGGCTCGGGTCCAGGACGGAGACGGGCCGGCGGTGGCAAGGGTCCGCGGCGCCGCCGGCTGCACCTGCGCTCCGCCGCCTGATTCATCCGGTGCCCCGGCCAGTTCGGCGGGGTCCGGAGCAGCCGGTCGGGGAGGATGGTGCCCGTCGGGCGACCGAGCCAGCCGGAACCGGAGGTGCCGGAGGTGCCGGAGGTGCCGGAAAGGCCGGCCGGTTCGGCCGCTGCGGGCGCAGCGGAACCTGATCGGAGGACCGGAATGGCGAATGCACAACCATCGGCGGCGGGAACGGGCCGAGGCGTCGCCGTGGTCACCGGTGGAAGCCGTGGCATCGGCGCGGCCTGCGCCCGGCTGCTCGCACGGGCCGGGTGGACGATCTGCCTCACCTACCGGGCCGAGCAGGAGGCCGCCGCGGCGGTCGCCCGGGACTGTGACGCGGCGGCCCGGCAGTTCCGCGCCGAGCACGGCATCACGGATGAGCCGACCCCGGCCGTCGCCGTCGGCGCGGACATCGCCGATCCAGCGTCCATCCCGGGGGTGTTCGCCACGGCGGACCGGCTGGGACCACTCACCGTGCTGATCAACAACGCGGGTGTCACCGACCGGCAGGCCCGGGTGGACGAGATGACGGCCGACCGGCTCAGCCGCATGTTCACCATCAACGCGATCGCGTCGATTCTGTGCGCCGGTGAGGCTGTGCGCCGGATGTCCACCCGGCACGGCGGGGCAGGCGGATCGATCGTCAACATCTCGTCCGCGGCGGCCCGGCTCGGCAGCCCGGGGCTGTACGTCGACTACGCGGCGAGCAAGGGGGCCGTCGACACCTTCACCCTGGGTCTGGCCCGTGAGGTCGCGGGCGAGGCCGTGCGGGTGAACGCGGTGCGCCCGGGCATCATCGCCACCGACATCCACGCGACGACCGGCGACGCGGACCGCCCCGCGCGCATGGCGAGCAGCATCCCGGTGGGCCGCCCCGGCAGCGCCGACGAGGTCGCCGAGGCGGTCGCGTGGCTGTGCTCGCCGGCCGCCTCGTACACGACCGGCGCCATCCTGGACGTCACCGGCGGTCGCTGAACCCTCCCGCCAGGGCCCGCAGGGCCGTAGGGCCCGGTGGGCCCTGGCGGGCGGGAGGGCGCCGGTGCCACCTACCGGGCCGACGGCGGGCGGAACATGATCAGCGCGGTCGGGTTGCGGCGGGCGTAGCGCAGGGCTGCCCGCTCGCAGGATCCGCTGACCCATTCCAGCGTCCACTCGACGTCCACCAGGCTCACGACGTCCGCGACCCGCTGCTGGAACTCGTCGTCGACCTCCTGCTCGGCGCTGCGGRACGCATAGGCGACCCCCTCCATCCCGAACGCGCCGTACATCCCGGTGGACCATCTCGCCCACCGTGACCAACGGTCACGTACAGCCACGACGACCAGTCGCGAACCCATCCGCGCCGCGAGCTCCGCCGCCAGCAGGACGTCGGCGAGATCTCCGGCGTCTCCGGCGCGTAGGCCCACGATCACATGACTGCCCGACGTCGTCCGCGTGGCGAGTCGACGCCCCTCCGCCTGCTCCACGGCTCCTCCTCCGCCCGCGCCATCCCGGCCGAATCCGGCCAGGAAGGATGGCCACGATTGTGATGTGTGTCGCCTCAAAGGGGAAGTGCCGTGGCGGACCGATTTTTGACGGAGTCATCTGCTACGCGCACTGAGACCATCGCCCTTCACCCTCGTCTCCGCCCGTCCCTCCGGCCGGCCCACTCGCACCATGCGGCCTGGTTTCCGTCTCCTGGTTCTGCCCAGATCCGCTGGTGCGTACGCGGATCTGTCGCGGCCGAGGCCCATCAGGGCCGACAATCATGGGCTCCGGGAACATCGGGCCAGCTACCGGCCCGCGGCGGAACGTAGCCATCTGCACACCGTCCGATCACGTCGGGCGGGACCGCCGAGGACTACCCGGAGGCGAGGAGCTGACATGTCGGTGCTGGACAGATTCCGCCTGGACGGCAAGGTCGCCGTCCTCACCGGTGCGTCGTCCGGCCTAGGTGTCGGCTTCGCGCGGGGGCTGGCCGAGGCCGGCGCGGACCTCGCGCTGGGCGCGCGGCGCACGGACCGCCTGGCCGCCACGGCGGCGCTGGTCGAGAAGGAGGGCCGCCGCGCCATCAGCGTCGGCACCGACGTCGCCGACCCGCAGGCCTGCCAACGACTCGTGGACGAGGCCATGACCGCCTTCGGGCGCGTCGACATCCTGGTCAACAACGCCGGGGTCGGCTGGGCCTACCCGGCGGTCAGGGAGTCCCCGGAGCAGTTCCGGTCCGTCATCGACGTCAACCTCAACGGCTGCTACTGGATGGCGCAGGCGGCCGCACGGGTCATGCAGCCGGGCAGCAGCATCATCAACATCTCGAGCGTGCTCGGCATCAAGACCGGCGGGCTGCCGCAGGCCGCCTATTCGGCGAGCAAGGCCGGGCTGCTCGGGCTCACCCGCGACCTCGCCCAGCAGTGGACGGGCCGGCGCGGCATCCGGGTGAACGCGCTGGCGCCGGGCTTCTTCGAGACCGAGATGACCGACCAGTACCAGCCCTCCTACCTCGCGTCCCGGACGGAGAGGATCCTGGCGGGACGGTTCGGGAACGTCGAGGAGCTCACGGCGGCGCTGATCTTCCTCGCCTCGGACGCGGGCGGCTACGTCACCGGCCAGACCCTCGTCGTCGACGGCGGCTCCACCATCACCTGACCCGGCTGGCCCCGACCGCCGCGCGGTCAGGTCTGCAGCGGCATCAGCTCGCGGACGAAGCCGTCCAGGAACTCCGGCCATTCCGCCTCACCGATGGCCGGATACACGACGAACTTGCTGACACCGGCAGCCGTGTAGCGGGCGATGAGGTCGCGGGCCGCCGCCCAGCCGAGCGGGACGAGATCCGCCGGATCGGTGTCCGGCTGCCGGGCCCGCAGTGCCGCGACCGTCGCCGGGGGCAGCTCACCGAAGGTGATCCGCAGGCTCAGCCCGAAATGATCGGGGTCGATCTGTCGGCCGGCGGACGCGGCGGCCTCGTTGATCGCGGTGATGCCGGCGGCGGCCTGGACGGGATCGACGAGGCTGGCCAGCCAGCCGTCACCGAACCGGCCGATGCGGCGGAGGGCGGCCGGTGCGGCGCCACCGAGCCAGACGTCGAGCGGACGGGCCGGGCGGTCCCCGATCCCGATGTCGGTGACGTCGAAGAACTCGCCGTGGAAGGTCACGGAGTCCTCGGCGAGCAGTCGACGCAGCAGCAGGAGTGCCTCGTCGAACACCGCCCCCCGCTTCCCGGCGGGCACCGGGAAGGCTCCCCGGTCGCCGCTTCGCGCCGGCGCGAGCCCGAACACGGGGAGCACGCGCCGCGGAGCCACCGCGGCCAGGGTCGCGAGGTGCTTGGCGAGCAGGACGGGGTTACGGCCGGGGAGCACCGCGACGCTCGTACCCACCTTGAGGGTGCTCGTACGACCGAGCGCAAAGGCCATTCCGGCGAGCGGGTCGACGGCCTCGGTCGAAAGCTGTTCGGACAGCCACAACGAGTCCACACCCAGCTTTTCGAGCACGTCGACACGTTCCGCGAACACCCCGCCGGGCACCGAGGCGAAACCGACTCCGATGCGAATCTTCACGGCTCAAGCCTAGGACGGCCCGGCGCCAGGCGCGGCTGACGCGAAGCACCGCCATGGGGCTCACAACCACCCCGGTGGACTATCCGTGATGGCGTCGACAACTGGGCAAATCGGGGCATTGACCCCAGCCCGGGGGTCGGAGGAGCGTGGCGGGAATGGGCGACGTCGGCAAGCCTGAACGCATCGTCGAGGACGAACCGATCGGATTTCCCGACGAGGAGCCGCTGACGGCTCCCGGGCCGGTCCCGACCCTGCCAGCACCGGTCGAACCCGCAGGGCCCGCGGAACCGGCGCGACCGCTCGAGCCCGCCGAGCCGGTGACGGCGCCCGCGGCGCCGGTGTGAGCCTGCTCGGCTGGCGCCAGTGGGCGGTGGATGGTGACGGGCTGCTGCGCCCGGCCTGGACCCCCTGGTCGCCCTTCCCGTCCGGGATGCTGCTCTGGCGCCCGGACGGTCTGACCGAGGCACACTGCCTGCGCGCCACGGCGTCCGGGCAGGACCCGCCGCACGACCGACTACCGGCCGAGGACTGCCTGTGCGGCCTCTACGCCTGGCGCGACACCGCTCTCCTGGCGGCAGCGCGGCTGCCCCGGTGGACGAGGCTGCCCTGCGTCATCGGCGCCGTCCGGCTGGGCGGGCGCGTGATCATCGCCGAGCGCGGCTACCGGGCCCAGCGCGGCTACCCGGTCGCTGTGTTCGACCCGCGCGGCCTGGTGTCGCCCCGTTACTCGGTCGCGCGCTACCGCACCTGGTCGGCACTCGTCGCCGAATGGGACGACCAGCACCCCCTCACCCGAGGCCCGAACCTGCACCAGGGCTAGGGTCTTGTCCGCACACAAACGGACCATTTTGCCCCAAGTGCGCCTATATGCGGCTCCAGCCCTTTCTCGGCGGGGTCGCACTGCGCACCGGCCAGGTCCGTGATGATCGGGACGGGGTCGCGGCCACCGGGCATGTCCCGTGGCGAGGGGGAGCGGCATGACAGCCGGCACGGACGAATCCGGTCCGATGGGCGCCGGGCACCACCCGGCACCTRCCAGCTGGACGGCTCGCGCGCGGGCGGCGCGGGTGCCGCTCGCCGTCCTCGCCGGGTACCTCGTTCTTGCGTTCATGCTCTTCCGCGCCGCGTGGGCGGATCCCGGCGGTGTGGTCTACGGCTACAGCGACTCGATCCTCTTCGCCTGGTACCTCGGCTGGATCCCGCACGCCCTGGCCGAGGGACTCGACCCGTTCGTCACCTCGCACCTGAACGCCCCGGCCGGCACCAACATCCTGTGGAGCACGCCCGTCCCGCTGCTCGGTCTGCTCGCCGCGCCGGTGACGGCGATGTTCGGCCCGGTCGTCAGCCTGAACCTGCTGATCACCCTGGCACCGGCCCTGTCCGGCTTCATGCTGTTCCTGGTCCTGCTGCGGTGGGTGTCGGCGCCGCCCGCCGCCGTCGCCGGCCTCCTCTACGGCTTCGGGCCGTACATGATCGGCGAGTCGTACGGCCACCTGCACCTCACGTTCGCCGTCTTCCCGCCGCTCCTGCTCCTGCTGCTCGACGACCTGCTGGTGCGCGGGCGGAAGCCGGTGCGGACCGGAGCACTGCTCGGGGTCGCCGTCGCGGCGCAGGCGATGATCGCCGAGGAGGTCCTGGCGACGTCCGCGCTCGTCGGCGGGCTCGGTCTGCTCATCGGCGGGCTGACCCATCGCCAGCTCGCCCGGGCCCGGGCCGCCGCACTCGGGCGCGGGCTGCTGACCTGTGCGATCGTCGCCGGCACGCTGCTCGCCTGGCCGCTGGCCGTCCAGTTCCTCGGCGCCCAGCGGGTGCACGGGAACATCCAGCCGCACAACGTGGCCGTCTCCGACCTGTTCACCTTTGTCACGCCGACCCCGGCCCAGCGGCTCGCACCGGACACCGCGCTGCGTCACAGCAGCCGCTTCACCGGCAACGCGGTGGAGGTGACCGGCTATCTCGGCATCCCGCTGATCATCGCCGCGGCGGGTGTCGCCGTCGTGCTGCGGCGCGATCCGCTGGTCGCGCTGTTCTCCCGGCTGGCCGTGGTGACGGCGCTGTTGTCGCTGGGCGGGCATCTGCACGTCGACGGGCGGACGACCCGGGTCCGGCTGCCCTGGCTGCCCCTGGAGAGCCTGCCCGTCATCAACAGCGCGCTGCCGTCCCGACTGGCCCTGTACGTGATGATGTTCGTGGGCATCGTCGTCGCGGTCGGCCTGCACCGCGCCGCCGGGGTGGCGCCCCGTCCCTGGGTCGATCCCCCGCAGACTGTCGATCCCCCGCAGACCGCCGGCTCGCCTCCGGAGACAGGACACCCGCCGGGCGGACGTCCGCGGGCCGCCCGTCACCGGACGCCGCAACGTCGCTCCCGCGCGGCGCTGGTGCTGGTCACGGTGGTGATGCTGGTTCCACTGGTGCCTCGCGACCATGTCACTACGCCGGCGACCACCCCCGCCTTCTTCACCGGTGACGCCGTGCGCGCCGTTCCCGAAGGGGCGACGGCCCTGGTGCTGCCCTACCCGTATCCGGCGCGCACCGAGGCGATGCTGTGGCAGGCCGAGGCCGGGTACCGGTTCCGCATCGCCGGCTGCTACTGCACCATTCCCGGCCCGGACGGCCGCGCTGCCTTCAACGCCTGGACGGATCCGCTGAACAGCGTCCTCGTGGCCATCGAGCAGGGCCGGGCGGACGCCGCGGCCGTCCTCGCCGACCCCACCGTCCGCGTCGCCTTCGACGCGCTCGCCCCGGACGCGGTGATCCTCGGCCCCACTCCCGGGCACGACGAACTCGCCAGCCTGGTGACCGGCCTCGTCGGCTTCGGACCGACCGTCGTCGACGGCGTCAGGCTGTGGGTTCCGCGGCGCTGACCCGATGTCCGCGATCCGTCCTGCTGCCCCGTCGCCAACCGCCGCCTGAGATGCTGGCCTGGTACAGATATGGGCCGAGGGGGTCAGGTGGCAGTCGGTCCGGGTGGTGCACGGTTCGTGGCGGGCCGTTACCGGCTCGTGGCCCGGCTTGGAGCCGGCGCGATGGGAACCGTCTGGCGTGCCTTCGACCAGGTTCTGGAGACCGAGGTCGCRCTCAAGGAGATCGAGTTCGCCGGCGGGGTGCCGAGCGCCGAGCGGGCCGAACGCGTGGAGCGGGCGATGCRCGAGGCCCGGCATGCCGCCAAACTGCGCGCCCACCCGCATGTGGTGACCATCCTGGACGTCGTCCTCGAGAACGACCTGCCGTGGATCGTCATGGAGCTGGTGCCGTCCCGGTCGCTGTTCGAGGTGGTCCGCGACACCGGCCCACTGCCGGTGTCGGACGTCGCCCAGATCGGCATAGCCGTGATCGACGCCCTGGTCGCCGCCCGCGACCGGGGCATCGTCCATCGCGATGTGAAGCCGTCGAACATCCTTCTCGGCACGGACGGCCGCGTGGTGCTCACCGACTTCGGCATCGCGACCGGCGACGGTGACCCGACACTGACCGTGACCGGAGTACTCGGCACCCCGCTTTACATGGCACCCGAACGGCTGAACAACGCTCCGGCCAACTTCGAAGCCGATCTGTTCAGCCTGGGCGGCACGCTGTACTTCGCGGTCGAGGGACATCCCCCGTTCGAGCGGGAGAGCTTCGGCGCCATGCTCACCTCGGTGCTGCTCCATCCACCGACGCCGATGCGGCTCGCCGGCCCGCTGACGGGCATCCTCACCGGTCTGCTGGAGAAGGAGCCGCAGCGGCGGCTGCCCGCCGGTGCCGCGCGGTCGATGCTCGCCGACCTGACCGGAACGGACCGGCCGGTCGGGACGTCCGAGCGGGCCGGGTTGAGCGAGACCGGCTCCCGGACCGGGACGACCGTGCTCGGCGCGCCGTCCGGGGCCGACGGTCCCCTCGGCGCCTCTGGTCCGTCCGGGGCTGTCGTCCGCGCGGACGGCCTGGGCTGGCGTGCACGCGCTGGCGGCGGCGGTCCGGAACCCGGGCAGCAGACACCCACCCTCCCCGATCCCGACGCACCGACGACGTTCGCGGTGCCCGTTCCGGCGCGGTCCCGGCAGGCGGGATCCGCCGCGGCCGCAGGGACGTCGGTGGAGCCCCCGAGCCCGCCCGCCCCGCCCACCCCGCCCGCGCAGRCCACCGCCCAGCCTCCGCAGGCCACCGCCCAGTCTGCGGAGCCCCCCGTCCAGCACGCGGGCTCGCCCGGTCGGTCCGGGGGGGATGCCGCCCCACCGCCGCCGACGGAGGTCACCGTCGCCGAGCAGGACGGAGCGTTGCTGGTCTCCTGGGCACCCGCACCGGGCGCCGAGACTTACCGCGTGGTCCGGGTGACCGCGGACCCGACATCGGCGGCCGGGCGGCGGGAACGCAGCCTCGGGAGCACCGCCGCGACCCAGCTGTTCGACGCCGGGGTACCCAAGGGGGTCCGCGTGTGGCACGAGATCGTCGCCGTCGGGCCCCGGTCCACCGGAGCGGCCAGGTCGGCGCCGGCACCCGGCCCGGCGCGGACAGTGCTGCCTCCCGTGACCGCCCTGCGCGCGGACATGGCTGACGATGCCGTCGTCCTGTCCTGGCGTCCGCTGCCCAGCCACGACGAGGTCGTCATCGAGCGGACCCACGACGAGACGTCGTCCGTCCGCGGAGCGATGCGGCGGTACCGCGGGTTCAGGGGTGGTTTCGTCGACAGCGACGTGCAGGCCGGCGCTGTCTACCGCTACCGCGTGTGGGTGGCCGCCGGAGAGGAGTCGGACGGGCTGCGGCCCGACAGCTACGCCGAGGTGACCGCGAAGGTCATCGCCAGGCCCCGCGCCGTGGTGGATCTCGAGGTCCGCGACACCCTCGGCGGGACGGTGCTGCGGTGGACGACCGTGCCCGGCTCGGTCGTCCGCGTGTACGCGACCGAGGCTCCCCAGCAGGCGGGCCTCGCGGGCACCGGCCCGTTCGGACCGGCGGACCGGGAGGTCAGCCTGGACTCCCTCCAGGGCCGGGCCCGGATCGTCGGGGAGAGCCGCCGCGGGCGGCTCGTCGACCGCGGCGTCGGCGGCACGGTTGTCTACACCCCGGTGAGCATTGTGGAGAACCGCGCGGTGATCGGCGAGGCGATCACCCACACCTCGGTGTAGCTCGGGGCAGCCCGGGGCAGCTCCGGCCGTCAGCTCGGGTCGCGGGCAGGTGCAAGATCGGTGCGGGTGCGGCCGGCGCAGAATTTCCCGGCCCGCGGGCAATCCGTCGGCCGGTTGGCGCCGAAGTACAAGTGAGCACCGCCGGCCGCGGAGCCGCCGGTGATCGACCCACTGGTGACGCGGCGCGGGTGGCGGTGCCACCGGCCCGGCCCGGCCGGCTCTGCTCCCACGATCCGGAGGACCCGCCCGATGCAACGACAAGCCGACGACGACGGGCGCGTCCTGCGCGCTGTCGCTGGTCATGACCCCGGTGGTGGCGCCACCAACGAGGGGGCGCCGGACGTGGAGCAGTTGCTGCTACGCGCCGGGCGCGGCGACACCCATGCTTTCGCAGCTGTCTACGACCAGCTCTCGGCACGGGTGTTCGGGCTGGTCAGGCGGGTCGTTCGGGACCCGTCCCAGGCCGAGGAGGTCACCCAGGAGGTCTTCGTCGAGGTCTGGCGGCAGGCGAACCGGTTCGACCCGGCGCGGGGAAGCGCCGCGGGTTGGGTCTGCACCCTCGCGCATCGACGGGCCGTGGACAGGGTGCGGTCCGTGCAGGCCGCGACCGAACGGGAGTGGCGGGTCGCCGCGGCGGCACCGCGGGATGGCGGGACCGGCTACGACGAGGTCGTCGAGCAGGTCGARCTGCGCCTGGAGTACGAGCGGCTGGGCCGGTGCCTGGAGGGCCTCACCAACCTGCAACGCGAGTCGATCTCACTCGCCTACTACAGCGGATACACCTACCGGGAGGTCGCGGAGCTGCTCGCGACACCGGTGCCGACCGTGAAGACCCGCATGCGCGACGGGCTGATCCGGCTGCGCGACTGCCTGGGGGTGGGGGCATGACATCGCCGGAGGCACACACCCTGATCGGCGCCTATGCGCTGGACGCGGTGGACGWCACCGACCGCGCCGAGATCGAGGCGCATCTCGCCGCCTGCCCGGAGTGCGCGGCGGAGCTGGCCGAGCTGCGCGCCGTCGCCGGGGTCCTCGGYGGGGCGGTGCCGCGGACGCCGCCGGCCCCACTACGCGCGGCGGTCCTGCGGGAGATCGCGGGAACCCGCCAGCTCCCCCCGCCCCTGTCAGGCCAGCGTCGCCGCGGCCAGCGCCGCCCGCTGGCGGTGGCGATCGCCGCGAGCGCCGCCGCCGTCATCGCTCTCGTGGCGCTCGGCGTCGTCACCGGGGTGACGATCGACCAACGTCGCCAGCTCACCGAGGTGCGGGCCGAGGCAGCGGACCTCAACGCGGTCACGTCGGAGCTGGCGGCCCGGACGGCGCAGCCGATGACCGGCGGCGGGAACCTCGCGGTGGTCGCCGCGGCGGACAAGGTGTTCGTCGACATCCGTGACCTGCCCCCGCTCCCCGCCGGGCGGGTGTACCAGCTCTGGGCCGCGGATGCGAAGGGTGTCCAGTCAGCCGGCATCGTCGCGGGCAACGCCGGGCGAAGCACCCGGTTCATGACAGTCAGGAAGGAGGTGACCTCGATCAAGGTCACCGTCGAGCCGTCCGGTGGTTCCACGCAGCCGACAGGCACGGTTCTCGCCTCCGCTCCGCTGCCCCGCTGACGCGTACGGAGCTCCTCTTCCCGCTGAACCGGCGTGAACCAGCGTGAACCGGCGGGCCCGGCCCTGGCGGGCGTGATGCGAGCATGTCGGCCGTGAACATCTCCACCGGCCCCGCTTACGGGTACACCGACATCGACTCCGACGGCGCCAGGGCCGCCAACCGGCACTACTGGGACAACGAGGCCGCCGCCTACTACGCCGAGCACGGAGACTTCCTCGGCGACGTCGACTTCTGCTGGAGTCCGGAGGGACTGCGCGAATCCGACGTCCACCTGCTCGGTGACGTGGCCGGACGAACCGTGCTGGAGGTCGGCTGCGGCGGAGCCCAGTGCGCGCGGTGGCTGGCCGGCCAGGGCGCCACGGTCATCGCCACCGACCTTTCCACCGGCCAGCTCGCCCAGGCGCGCGCGCTCAACGAACGCACCGGGGTGCCGGTTCCGCTCGTCCAGGCGGATGCGATCACTCTCCCGGTGCGGTCGGGGAGCATCGACATCGCCTGTTCGGCGTTCGGAGCGGTCCCGTTCGTCGCCGACAGTGCCGCGCTGATGAGCGAGGTGGCCCGCGTCCTGCGTCCGGGAGGCCGGTGGGTCTTCTCGACCACCCACCCCTTCGTGTGGTGCCTGCCGGATGCCCCCGACGCCAACGGGCTAGTCGTCTTCCACAGTTACTTCGACCGACGGGCGTACACAGAGCATTCCGAGGGCGGCGAGCCCGTCTATGTAGAGGCACACCGGACGATGGGTGACCGCATCCGGGAGATCGTCGCCGCTGGCCTGCTGCTCATCGACGTCATCGAGCCGGAATGGCCTGAGGGGCACGACCAGGAGTGGGGCCAGTGGGGCCCCCTTCGCGGGCAGTTCGTTCCGTCGACGTCGATCTTCGTCACGGCCAGACCGCACTGACGGCGACCGACCTTCGGGCTATCCGTGGCGCCGCTCACCGCGACGGGGACAGGCCGATCCGCGAGATCCGGCCTACGGTGGGGACCAGGTCGACGCGACGCCCCACTGCACGGGCGCCGGGAGGTGATCGCCATGCGTGATACGCCAAAAAGCCAGTCGGCCCAGTACTTGCGGGCCTCGATGTACGAGGTGCTCGGGATCGCACCCACGGCTTCGGACGAGGAAGTCCACGCTGCCTATCGCCGCGTGGTGAAGCGCGCGCATCCGGATGCCGGTGGTTCGCAACGCGCGTTCCTCCGGGTGAACGCGGCATACCGGGTCCTCAGTGATCCCGGGATGCGGCGTGCCCACGATCTGTGGCTCGCCCATCTGCTCGACGGCTACGACCAGCCGGGTCGTTCCGGTGGAATCCGGCCGTCGGACGGGCGGGGCGCGCCCGACGGTCGCCACGCCGCGGACGGCCGGCACCCGGCGACCGGCCGGCCAGGCTCGAACGGCCGGCCAGCCCCGGGCGCGAGCGGCTCAGGTACGAGCGGCTCGGCTGCTGACAGCCCGGCCGCGGGCGGACCGAGCACGGGCGGCTGGACCCCTGCGGCGGACGGCACCGGGCCGGGCACCCGGTCGCCGGCCGGCGACCGGGCCGGCTCTGGCGCGGGAGCGGGAGTCAGCAACGACTACGCCTCCGGCCGGGATTTCCCGGGCGAGGCGGACGAGTCCGGGCGTCGCAGGTTTCCGGGCGGCCGGCGGCGCTCACGTCGTCGCTCCGAACCCACGGACGCCTTCGGCTGGACCGGCGACCCGGCCCAGACCGGGCCACCCGGCCAGCCGGACCATGCCGGCTACCCTGACCACCCCGGCTGGACGGCGGGCGGCGGGCTGGGGCAGCCGGATTCGTGGAGTGCCTGGTCGGACGACGATGCGCTGCCCTCGTGGGGTGCGGACCGGCCGGCACGGCGCAGGTACCTGATCTCCATGACGCTGTGCCTGGCGCTGTTCGTGCTCTCCGGCGCGGTCATCCGGCTCTACTCGGTTCCGGTGGCGCTCGGCATGATGGCGGTCGCGATGTTCATCCCGCCACTGGCGGTCTTCGCGGTCAACGCGTCCCGACGTCGCTGAGCCTCGGAGCCGGCACGGCCCTCGCTCCTCGGCTCCGGCTCCCGGGCCGACTCCGTCGTGACGCTGTGGGGCGTCCTCGACCTTCGGCGGGGTCTCCGGATCCGGGCTGACGCCGGTTCGTCGGTCCAGCCAGCCAGCCGGCTGCTGGGCCGACGGACCGACGGGTCCGTCTTCGACGGATGGTGTGGAGCACGCGAGCGCCGGCCACTCCCGCTCCACCCGCTTCGACACCACCCGCTTCGACACCGGCTGCTCCAGAGCTGACCGCCCCACGGCCGGCACCCTCGCGACGGGCGCCGAGTTCGCCCGCGAAATTCGGCATGAAATATGACAGAACGCCCCGGAACTGCGAGGTACACGTTTTCCGCATCCATGGTGCACGCCCCGGAGCACAGCGCGTGAACCGGATTCTCCGGTAGCACCCACGAGGCGCCCCCGACCGCCGGCAGCCATCACCACAGCCCTCGCGACGTCAACACAGAACGCCCCCATCCCACTGTTGACACAACACCCAAGCCTGGGTGAAGCGGGCCTATTCGGCACGGTTATGGTTGGTGCCGCACTCGCTGTTGGGGGCCGACCGTGTATCACGCGTTTCGCACCGCCGGACGTGCCGTGTCCAGAGGACGCCGGCTACCCGGAACTTCGGTGTGCACACCGCTCGCGCTTGCCGTTTTCCTGGGACTAACAGCAGCTTGCTCCAAGGACGCCGCCGCGTCCACCTTCACCCCTGCGCCGCATGCCACCAGAGTGCCACCGGCCGTGGTCGCGGACCCGCTCCCACCGCTGGGCAACTTCATCACCCAGGCCGACGGCAGCCGGGTCTCCACGGTCAGTGCGGACTACCTGTTCGACGCCGACAGCGACGTCCTGCGGCCCGAGGCCGCCACCGCGCTCGCCGGCATCGTCCCCCAGATCCGTGAGCACGACGGGCGCGTCCAGGTTGTCGGGTACAGCGACGGGCTCGGGGCCACGGAGCACAATCTCGAGCTCTCCCGGCGGCGCGCGAGCGCCGTCCAGGCGTATCTGGCCGGGCAGGCCATCCCGGCCTCGCTGCTCGAGGTCCTCGCCAGAGGCGAGCAGGGCGCCGCCGACAACGTCGCGGACGCCAGCCGGCGCCGGGTAGAGATCGTGCTGAGGTGACCGGGATGCGCAACGGACGCAGTCGCCGCCGCCCCAGCCGCCCCCGTCCCCGCAGCCCTCGGCTCGGCCGCGCCGCCGGTGTGCTGGCGGGAGCCGCGCTGCTGCTTGCCGTGCCGACGCTCGCCGGCTGCAGCGCCATGGACACGATGCTCGGACGGGAGACCGGCGGCGCCATCGACTGCAGCCGGTACCAGGACGATCCACCCGAGGGCGGCCAGAGCGCCCCGCTCCTGATGCTCTACCTCGACATCTCGGACAACTCCGCGGCGAGTGCGGCCCGGATCTCGCAGGCGGTTCGGCCGTACTTCGACACCGCGCTGCGGGAGGGCCAGTACATCCGCCTCGTCGCCGGCAGCGGCGGGACCACTGGACTGACCCACTCCGACTGCCTCGACGGCAGCAAGCTGTTCAGGATCGACCGGAACAACGGGACCCGCGAGGAGAAGGACCGCGTCGCAGCCGTCGACGCGCTCACCGAGGAGGTCGACCACCTCGTCCAGAGCGAGCGCGTCAGTCCGACCGGAAGCGTCACTCCCCTGCTCGCCGGGGTGAACGACGAGATCGCGACCCTGCGGGGCGGCCCCGGGGTCAGCATCGGCGCGGTGACCGTCGTGGTCTGGAGTGATCTCCTGGGGTCCGGCGAGGCGTCCGACTGCCTGAACGTCGACGGGAAGAAGGCGTCCATCCAGATCGCCGAGGCGATGGTGCGGCGCTGTTTCTCCCCCGACACGCAGCAGCTCACCCCGATCGCGGACAGCAGGGTCCGCTTCATCGGTGTGAACGCAGGGGCGGTCACCAAGCCCCAGCAGGACATCGCCCGCTACCTTCGGGGCGAGCTGTGCCGACGGATCAGCAGTGACTGCGGCTGAGATCGCTCCCGGCACCTGGACGGATCATCCGGGACAGGAACCGGGGCCGGGGTTCGGGCCAGGGCCGAAACCGATGCCGGAGGCAGAGCCGGGAATGCTGCCGCGCGCCGGCGGAACGGCGTCCACCGGCGCGTTCACCGCCAGTGCCTTCAGGCCCGGCCCCTTCACAGCCAACGCGTTCACAGCCGGCCCACCTGGCACGGCTGGCCCGGCTGGCACCGGGACCCCCACCGCAGGAACTCTCACCGCAGGACCGCCCACCGCCGGGGCACYCCCGCCGCGGACGGCCGGCGCAACCGCAAGGAGACGGCCGATGGGCGCCCTGTTCGAACCCGAGGAGCAGCACTTCAGCCCCGCACTGATGCGGTCGACGGTGGTCATCGCGACCTGCCTGGTCCTGCTCGCGCTACTGGAAGCCTGGGTCTGGCTGACCCTGTCATCCCCGTTCGCCCGGGTCTCGGTGACCGGATCGATGATTGTCACGGCGGTGAGCTTCTTCATCGCCGGAAACACCTTCCGGCTGCGCGACATCCGCCGCCGGGTCGGCAACCGGGCGCGTGCCGGCCGGATCGCGCCGATCGACGCCCTTTCCATTCTGCCGCCCCGGGAGACGATCGCCCGCCGCTTCATGCTCGGCGCGATCGGCGCCATCGTCGGGGTCGGAACTCTCGTCCTGACCATGTTCTTCGCCGGCGACGAAACGGAAGGCGCCCGCGAGGCGATGGTCGCCTCGGTGCTCGGAATCGTCACCGCCATGCTCTGCTTCGTGGGCGGGACCTTTGCCCGTCCGATCGACTGACTGCCCGATACACCGCACGTCGTCGGACGCCCGAATCCGGACCCCGTTTCCGTGTGACCCGAACCCGGAAAGAGAGACTGTCAGGTGCTGCGCAGAGGAAATCGGCCAGGACGCCTCGCCAAGCAGCTCATCCGTCAGGTCGGTGACGCTGATATCGCGCTGGCCGGAGCCGAGACGCGCCCGAAGGTCCTCAAAAGTCTGGAAGAGGCCGAGGTCCAGGAGGTGCGGGCTGCCGTCCGCGCGGACGCCCGGACACTCGAGGAGCTGATCGCCGGGCTCCGCATGGAGATCGACTCCCGGGCGGAACGTCGCGAGCGCCGGACCGAACTCGTCAAGCACAAGGTGGAACAGGGCCGGCTGTGGCGCAGTGTCGGCATCCAGGAGCGTATTCCTCAGCTGCACGCCGCCCCGGCGGTCCGGTCCCTGGTGATGGTCGTGCTGGCCGCTCTCGACTTCACCGTCTTCGCCGAGGCCTACAGCGTCATCACCGACGCCGAGGAGTACAGCATCAGCTGGTTTCTCGGCGGCATCCTGGGGATCGCGGTGTTCATCGCCGGCATGGTRCTCGCCCATGCCATCAAGGGTGCGATCCTGGCGCGGGCCCAGTCCCAGCTCCTGCGAGCAGCGGACGCCGGGACGGTGCGGGTGGACGGTGAGGTCCGCGAGCAGCTCGTCACCTCACGCACCTCCGTGGCCGCACTCGCCATCACCGCGCTCGTCTTTCTGCTGCTGTCGGTCGCGGGCATCCTGGTCCGTATCCAGGGCGCGTCGAGCGACACCGGCGAAGGCCCGGCTTTCCTGCTCACCGCTCTCATCCCACTGGTGGCCGTGGTCGTCGAGCTGTACCTGCACGACCCGACCGAGCGCGACGAGCCGATGCCGAACCTCGTCGACCGCCGCCTTGAACGGCGCCTCGCGAAAGCGGAGCGGCGGCTGCRCATCGTCGCCGCGCAGGTGGAGGCCAAAGTCGCGAAGATCGAGAAACTTTACCGCGTCGAGGAGGCGATCCTGGACGTCGAGCAGCGCGACATGGGCATGCGCCACACCACCGATCTCGTGCTCGGCGGTGGGCACCAGATTCCCGCGGCGGCCACGAACGGGCGTTCGACCGAAGCCGACCGGGAACATCTGGAGAAGACCCTCAAGATGGCGCGCCGCGCCTGATCCCGCCCGTGCCCGCGGACGTGGCCGCGGGTGGCGTCCAGGAGGGCCGTCCTCGGTCCACGAACGTATGTGCCGTTCGGTGCCAGCAAATCCGGCGGCTTCCCGCCGGGACATGATGGACTTGCTCCGTGGACCAGATCTTCTCCGTCGACGAGGCCCGTGCTCTGATGCCCGAGATCCACGAACGTGCCGCCGAGTTCGTTGCGCGCCGGGCGGATCTCACCGAACTGAGCGCAGCGCTCGCAGACGGCGCTTCGTCGCCGAAGGGCGGCCTCGCCGAGATGAAGGCTCTTCAGGCCTGGCTCTCCGAGGCGCTCGCCTGGTTTCCCGAACACGGTATCCAGGTCAAGGGTGCCGCGCCGCTCCTGATCGATTTTCCCGCCGTCCTCGACGGTGAGAGCGTCCTCCTCTGCTGGATCGAGGGCGAGCCCGATCTGGCCTGGTATCACCGGGCCGACCTCGGTTTCGCCGCTCGGCGCCGCCTTCCTCGGCAGCCCGTGTAGCCGGCGCGCCCCAGCTGCCCGCGGCGGGCAACACCGCCCGTGTGAGGAGCCGCGGGCAGGCAGGGAACAATGGTTGACGTGCTCACCGAGGAAGACGTCGAAGAAATCGTTTTCATCGCCGCGGGTGACGGTCGCCATGAGGATGCCGCGGCCCGGTTCGAGGACCTCGCCGGTCAGCCCGAGCTTCATGGCCAGATCACCGCCGCGGGCCTCCTGGTGCACGCCTGTGGTCAGTACGGTCTCGCCGACCGGTGGGACGACGCTGTGCGCTGCTGCCGCGAGGCCATGGCCGCCGCCGCGGCCGCTACGGCCAGYGGCGGCGCGGCAGAGGACATCGATCCCCGGGTGTGGCTGCACGAGGCTCTGATGGCCAGGGACAGGGCGCGCCGGGAGGCCCGCGCGCTCGCCGGCGCCCCCCCGGCCGGGGACGCGGGCGGGGACGCGCACTCCGGAGAGCCCGGCGACGAGGCCGCCRCCACCCGCGCCGAGATCCGGGCGCTCCGGTCGAGGAACCCGGACGTGTACGCGGTGGTGGCGGAGACCCTCGCCGAGCATGACCTGCTCCAGGAGGCGCACACCTGGTTCACGATGGGTTACCAGCGGTGCCAGGGCGCCGACGTCCCGATCTACATGCTTCACCTGCTGCTCGTCGGGCGCCGCTCCGTCCGCCGGGAACTCGGTTACCCTCCCGACGGGCTCGACCTGGTCGCCGACGACTACGTCAACCACCGGGACTCAGCGGACCACGATCACTGACCGGCGAGTCGGGTACGAGCACGGGCCGGATCGCCTCGAGCACCGAGGCGTCCTCGATCGTGGACGGGATCGCCGGCGAACGGCCGTCGGCCAGCTCCCGCATGACCCGCCGCAGGATCTTGCCGGATCTGGTCTTCGGCAGCGCGGCGACCACATCGACCCGACGCAGCGAGGCCACCGGGCCGATCTCGGCGCGGACGCGTGCGACCAGGTCGGCTTCGAGTGCCTGCGGCGCGATCTCGGCACCGCTTTTGATCACGACGAGGCCGCGGGGCACCTGCCCCTTGAAGGGATCCGCCACCCCGACGACAGCGCACTCCGCCACGGCCGGATGGGCGGCCAGCACCGCTTCCATCGAGCCCGCCGAGAGCCGGTGACCGGCCACGTTGATGACGTCGTCGGTACGGCCCAGGACGAAGACGTAGCGGTCCTCGTCCAGGAAGCCGCCGTCGCCGGTCAGGTAGTAGCCGTCGAACGCCGACAGGTACGACGCCACGTAACGGTCGTCGTCCTCCCAGAGGGTGGGCAGCGCACCGGGTGGCAGGGGCAGCCGCAGGCAGAGGGCGCCCTCGGTTCCGCGGGGAACCTCGGCGCCCTCCGCGTCCAGCACCCGGATGTCGTACCCGGGCATCGGCACGGACGCGCTGCCGGCCTTGAGCGGGATGCGTTCGAGCCCGAACGGCGAGCTGGCGACAGGCCACCCCGTCTCGGTCTGCCACCAGTTGTCGATGACCGGCAGGCCGAGCGCATCCGTGGCCCAGTCGAAGGTGGCCGGGTCGAGACGCTCGCCGGCGAGGAACAGCGCCCGCAGTGACGAGAGGTCGTAGCGGCCGACCAGCTCCGCACCCGGATCCTCCTTCTTGATCGCCCGGATCGCGGTCGGCGCGGTGAACAGGACGTTCACCCCGTGATCGGCGATCACCCGCCAGAACGCCCCCGCATCGGGTGTGCCGACCGGCTTCCCCTCGTAGAGGATGGTCGTGGCTCCGGCGAGCAGGGGCGCGTAGACGGTGTACGAATGGCCGACCGCCCAGCCGATGTCGGAAGCGGCCCACATGACGTCGCCGGGCCCGATGCCGTACACGTTGCGCATCGACCAGGCCATCGCGACGGCGTGGCCCCCGTTGTCACGAACGATCCCCTTCGGGCGGCCGGTGGTTCCGGACGTGTACAGGATGTACAGCGGGTCCGTCGCCGCGACGGGCACCGGCGGGTGCGGCGGAGCCGCCGTGACCAGGTGCTCCCAGTCGTGGTCCCGGCCGGCGACGAGCACACAGCGCTGCTGCTCGCGCTGGACGACGAGGCACGCCACCGGCTTGTGGGTCGCGAGGTCGATGGCCTCGTCCAGCATCGGCTTGTACGGCACCAGACGCGTCGGCTCGATGCCGCAGGACGCGGCTACGACGGCCTTCGGGCGGGCGTCGTCGATGCGGGCGGCGAGCTCGGGTGCCGCGAAACCACCGAAGACCACCGAGTGGACGGCGCCGAGGCGCGCGCACGCCAGCATCGCGACCACTGCCTCCGGGATCATGGGCATGTAGACGATCACCCGGTCACCGCGGCCGACTCCGAGCGAGGCGAGCGCGCTGGCGGCCCGGGCGACCTCCTCGGTGAGCTGCGTGAAGGTGTAGCGGCGGGCCGTCCCGGTGACCGGCGAGTCGTAGACGAGGGCGGTCTGCTCACCGCGGCCGGCCTCCACATGCCGGTCGAGGGCGTTGACGCTGGTGTTCAGTTCCGCGTCGGGGAACCAGCGGTAGAAAGGGGGCCGGTCGCGGTCCAGGATCCGACGCGGCGGGCGGGTCCAGGTGACGGACCGCGCCGCGGCACCCCAGAACGCCTCCGGATCGGTCAGCCAGTCCTCATACGCTCGCTGGTATGCGTCCATGGTCGATATCGTCGCGCCCCACGACGGCTTGTCCAGGGCAGGGAGACTCCTGCGCGTGCCGGCCCGGTCGGCAGCCTCGCCACCGGGTCAGCCACGGCCGTTCGCCCCGAGGACCCGCGCGGTGATCCCTGCGACGAGCCCGCGGCCCAGCAGCCGTGACGCGTTCGAGGTCAGATAGTTCAACCGGCCGTCGATCACATACGGCTGGCCGTTGTCGAGGGCCCTGAACGCACTGGTGACGACCTCGTCCGTGGTGCGCAGCCGCCCGCCGGCGTTCATCCGCGAGCCGAGGGCGTCGAAGAAGTTCGTGTCGGTCGGGCCGGGGCAGAGCGCCAGCACCCTGATGCCCCGCGACCGGTACTCGGCCCACAGCGCGATCGAGAAGGAGAGCACGAACGCCTTCGACGCACCGTAGACGGCCATGTAGGGGACGGCCTGGAACCCCGAGGTCGAGGAAACATTGATCACTGTGCCACGGCCGCGCTCGACCATCGCGGGAAGGAACAGGTGGGCCAGCCGCTCGACGGCGACGACGTTGACCATCACCTCGTGGTGGTCCCGCTCCGCGGCGAGCTCGTCGTAACGGCCGCGGGTTCCGAAACCGGCGCAGTTCACGAGGATGTCGATCTCGTGYCCGGCGGCGAGGACCTTCTCCGCCAGCCGGTCCGGACTGTCCTCGTAGGCCAGGTCGACCGCGATCGTCTCGACGGCGACGCCGTGCAGGGCTCGCAGCCGGTCGGCCACCAGCACGAGCCGCTCCTCGTCCGGGGCGGTGAGAACGAGATCGGCTCCACGTGCGGCGAGCGCCTCGGCCAGCGCAGCTCCAATGCCCGAGGACGCACCCGTCACCAGCGCTGTCCGGCGCCGGAAATCGCTCACGATCACCCAGCTCCTCATGTTCGTGACGGAGCGCCCGATGGTGGCTTCGCACGGCAAGAACCGCGCGACTGGCATGAACCAGCGAGATCGGAACGCTTCCGGCAGAGCACAAGGTACCGGAGTCTTAGGGGGGTATGTCAGCCGGCCACGACCATCAGCACCGAGACCGACACAGTTCTACCCGTTCAGGCAAACCCGCTGGTCACGGCCCTGTAAACGGGTGCCCGGGTGGCCTCGTCGCCACCCGGGCACCCGGGTCTCACGCCTCCGGCGGTCCTGCCGGGGCCGGCCCGAGCAGGCCCGAGCAGGCCCGAGCGCTCAGGCGATGAACGCCCGCACCGCCGCGGCGACGGTGTCGTCGTCATGCAGCGCGGAATGACCCAGGCAGCCGGCGGCATTGTTCGTGGCGCCCACGAGCGGAACACTCGAATCGGGATTGATGACGTCGTCGCAGGACGACCACCAGGTTCCGTAGCTGACCGCTCCGGGCGTCTCGTCACCGGCGTTCAGCGTGGTGAGGAAGGAGGAACCAGGGCTCATCTGGGAGCAGGCGGTGTAAAGCCAGGAGCAAAGAGACGCGGTGCTGGTCCCGTGGTTCGGCCCGCCCAGCGAGACCCAGTCGTCGACGACCGACGTGCCGCCCAGGGACTTCAGGAAGTAGCGGGAGGACAGTGCGCCCATGGAATGGGTGACCAGGTCGACCTTTGCCGCGCCGGTCGCGGCCCGCACGGCGGACACCCTGGTGGCCAGCTGGTTCGCGGTGGTCACGTTCGACTGGTGCGAGTCGTAGACGAAGACGACCACCTCGGACGAGGAATAGCCGTGGGCCTGGAAGTCGGCGACCATGTCGGTCCAGGTGGAGGCCGAACCGTTGAAACCGTGGACGAAAACGACCGGGTCATGTGCGGCGGCGGACGCGGAGGTGCTGACGGTCAGCACAGTCGCGCCGGCGAGGACAAGGGCGGCGAGGATTCGGGCCACTCCGAACACAGGTACTCCTGGTGCTCCGGGCGTCGGGGTCAGAACATGATTCTCGGGCCCGTCCGGGGAGACATCGCGGCATCCGTGTGGTGTTCACCATCCATTGCGCGCGCCGAAATCCGGCGGTCAGGACACCTTTCGCGCGGGYCGCATCACGATGTCGGTCACTTCGACCCGGCGGGGCAGCTCCACGACGGAAAGCACCATCGTCGCGACGTCCTCCGGCTGCATGAGGYCTTCGGGATCCCAGTCCCGCCCCTCGCTCTCGAAGATCTTCTTCTGCATGGCCGTCGCCGTTCGGCCGGGCAGGATCGTGCAGACCCGCGGGCCCTTGGGCCCGAGTTCGGCGCGCAGGCTGTCGGCGATGGCCCGCAGGGCGTGTTTGGTGGCGGCGTACTGACCGACCGCCGGGCCGGCGGCGAGGCCCTGCGTGGAGTTCACGAAGATGATGTCGCCGAACGACCGTGTGAGGTCCGGCAGGAGAAGCTGGGTCAACGCGTACGGTGCCCGCAGGTTCACGGCGTACTGATCGTCGAGGTCGGCCAGGCTCGCGATGCTCATGGGGCTGCTGTGGTAGACGCCGGCCGAATGGACCAGCACGGAGACCTCGCCGAGAGTCTCCCGTGCCGTCTCCGCCAGCTTCTCCCGGCCGCGCGCGTCGGTGATCTCGGTGGCGAAGACTCGTACATCGAGCCCGCGCCGGTCGGCGGCGTGGGCGAGCCGGGACAGGGCCGCGTCATCGCGCCCCGTTGCCAGGACGGCCGCACCCGCCGCCGCGAGATCAAGTGCCACGGCGTAGCCGATGCCGCTGGAGGCACCGGTCACCACCGCCGCCCGGTCCGCGAGGCGGCCCGGGGGCGGGTCATCACCATCGATCAGCGACCGCACCATGAGAGACAGACAACCCTAACGTTAGTGGAAGGTTTGACTGCCCCAACCCTACGACGAAACCCGCAGAGCCGAACGGACTGGTCGACCGTGCCGTGYCATGTCCCGCGGTCAGGAGTCGATCAGGRCCGAGATCTGCCCCAGACTCACGATCTCTCCATCCTCYACCTTGTAGAGATAGACCGTCGGCACCCGGAGCTCGCCGGTGTCCTCGAACGCGACGTCCCTGGTCACGCCCTTCCAGTCGACGTCCGCGAAGGCCCGGGCGACCGCGGCGCGGTCCGGGCTGTCACCGATGGTCCGGAGCACCCGCACCACGGCGTTGGTGGCGTCATAGGCCTCGGCGGAGAAGACCCCCGGCGGCATTCCACCGTTGAGCCGCCCGTAGGACGCGACGAACTCGTCCGCCCCCGGCCGATCCCCGCCACCGCCGCCGTCGTCGCCGATGTCGGCACAGGCGCAGGAGAAGTAGGTGCCCTCGGCGACGTCCGCGCCGGCCCGGGTGACGAACCGAGGGTCCCGCGAACCGTCGCCGGCCATCAGGGTGCCGGCGAAGCCCTTGTCGCGCAGTGCCGCGGCCAGTCGGGCGAAGTCGGCGTAGTACCCGGCGTAGTAGACGACGTCCGGTGCCTCGGTGGTGATCCGCGCGGCCTGGGCGGTGTAGTCACGGGTCGGGTCGATGCCGTCATGGATGACGTCCACCCCGTCGGAGTTCAGCTCCGCCTCGAGCGCGGTCGACAGGCCGATGCCGTACTCGCCGCGGTCGTCGATCGAGTAGACCTTCGTCGCCTCGAGCACGGTCGAGATGTAGTCGGCGACGGCCCGGCCCTGCACCGAGTCGGGGGCGATCGCGCGGAAGAAGGTGGTGAAGCCCAGATCCGTCAGGGCCGGGCCGGTGGCGGACGGAGTCACCGAGAGCAGGCCGGCCTCGCTGTAGAACGGCTCGCTGACCTCGGTGGTGTCGGTACTCAGCGGCCCGATGACCGCCAGGACGTCGGAGTTCCCGGTGAGGCTGCGGGCCGCGCCCGGTGCCCGGTCGGTCGAGCCGGCGTCGTCGACCTGGACGAGCCTGAGCCGGAACGGCACGCTGGCGTCCGCGTTGACTTCCTCGACGGCCGTCCGCACGCCGGCGAGAGCATTGAGGCCGAGCTTGCGGTCGTCGCCGGACAGCATGCCCTGGAAGCCGATGGTGATCGTCCGCCGGCCGTCGCCGGGGGTGTCGTTCCGGCCGAGCCCGCAGGCCGTGAGGCCCGCCACCAGCACGGCGGCGAGGGCGATCGCGCCCCTGGCCGGTCGCCTGATCATGTTGTGCGCCCCCCTTGCGTCCACGCGCCGCGGCGATGCCGCAGGACCCAGTCCTACGCGACGACGACGCGGTGGACGCGGGCGCCCGGCCCGTTCGGGCCGGGCGCGCCGCGGGACGCCGGACCAGGGCCGGGGCTACCCGCCGGATTCCCAGCCGGGAGGGCTGGTGCCGAGGGACGCCGGTGCCATGGTCCACGCGGGGGCGCGGCCGTCCACCGCTCCCGGAGGTGCCACGTAGGAGAGCTCACCGAACTCGCTCCGCAGCCGCCGGCAGAACTCCTCGACGTCCGTCCTGGTCAGGTCGGGCGCGGCGAGGGTGTCGTGGTGGCCCAGCTCCTGCAGCCAGCGGCCGGTCCGGGCCAGCGAGGCCCGTACGTGCCAGCTCCCGCCCTCGGTGGCGCGCCGGGCGAGCGCCGACAGGACGCCGGAGGCGAGCAGGTAGGCGGTCGCGTGGTCCAGGACGGGTGCGGGCAGCGGGTGCGGGCGGTCGCATCCGCTGGCCCGCGCCGCGGTCACCGAGATACCCGACGCCGTCTGGACCAGGCTGTCGAAGCCGCGCAGGCCACTCCACGGACCGGACCGGCCGTAGGCGCTGATCGTGGCGACGACGATCCCCGGCCGCATGCGGGCCAGTGCCTCCGGGCCGAACCCCAGCCGGTCGAGCGCACGCGGCCGGTAGGACTGGATCACCACGTCCGCTGTCGAGACCAGCTCGGCCAGCCGGCGCGCGTCCGCCGCGACCCGCAGGTTGAGGAAGGTGTTGCGCTTGCCGAACCCGGTGTCGATCAGCAGCGATCGGACCTCCGGCAGGTGCGCGGCGCCCACCCGCAGCACCTCGGCGCCGTAGCCGGCCAGTATCCGGGCGCAGACCGGGCCGGCGATGACGCGGGTCATGTCCAGCACGCGGATGCCCTCGGCGGGCAGGTCGGCCGGCGGCAGCGGGACGGCGTCACCCGGCCCGACCCGCTCGGTCTCCAGCAACGGAAGCTCGGCGACCGCCCGCGCCTGGCGGTGGACACGCCATTCCTCCTCGTCGCGGRCCATCGTGGCGCACATGCCCATCGCCTGGAGCTCGAGCTCGAGAGACTCGGCCTCGAAGCGCCCGACGGCCCGCTCGACCGCGGCGCGGTCGTTCGGCACGCCCAGCAGGTCCAGGATCCCGTTGCGGTGGTGCGGGAAGTTGCAGTGCAGCTGGATCCACCGGTCGTCCGCCGTCCGGTAGTAGCCCGAGATCGGGTCCCAGGGGCTCGGCAGGGGACGCCCGTCGAGCCGCAGATAGCGCTCGCTCCGGAACGCCGCGCAGGCGTGTCGGGTGTCCACCACGATCGCCGGCTGGTCACCAGCGGACAGGCTCCCGGTGTTGCGCACGCCGAGTAACCGCCCCGCCCCGACAGCTGCGGCGGCCACGCTGGAGGTCGCCACGGTCGTCACCCGGTACAGACTCGGCAGGACGTCGGGAGGACCGGTCACCGTGAGCCGGTCCGTGATCCCCGGGTCGCCCACGAGCATCGCGACCTGATCGGCGATCATCGCGTTGTCGGCCATCTCCCCATCCCGTGAAGCGGATCAAGCACGCCGCCTGATGAGTGATCGGCCGGACCGCGCGCGTTACCACCTGCCCCAGACCATGTCCCAGAGTGAGGCTTATGTGACGGACAGCATTGCACACACCCGCTGTGCCGCGCACGCAACACCGCTTCCGGGCACGTCGCCGACTCTCAGGGCGCCAGAAAAGCCCGCAGCCTGCCCACCTCGACGCCGCCCCCGAGCACCTTCGGGACGCTGATCGCCGCGAGCCGCGCCCCGTCCACCTCCACTGCGACACCCGGCACGTCCGCTACAGCTGCTACATCTGCCAGGTCTGCCACGTCCGGGACATTGGCCGCATCAGGGGCATGGAAGGCGCCGAGGCGGCGCAGCGCGGCGACCAGCACCGGCATGGCCGCCCGCTGAGAACCGTCCTCGATCTTCACCGCGGCCGCGTGGCCGCTCGCCGTCGCGGCCACCGAGACACCCTCGGCGCCGTCCTTGGCGATGATCCACGGCACCGCGAGCATCAGCTCCGTGTCCGTCCGGCCCGGGCCGCCGACGCGGTCGGGGAAGGCGCGCATCGCCGCCGCGACCCGCTGCCGGGGCGACGGCGGCCCCGAAGCGGCCAGGGCGATCCTCCGCATCCCGCGGGCAAGGCCAACCAGCGGTATCCCGAACAGGGGCGCGCCGCACCCGTCGACCGCAGTGCCCGCCACCGGCCCGCCGACCAGCTCCTCGATCGATGCCCGGATCCGGCGCTGCAGCGGATGGTCCGGCTCCCGGTAGCCGTCCACCGGCCAGCCGGAGGCCACACAGCAGGCGATCATCCCGGCGTGTTTGCCGGAACAGTTCATCAACAGCGGCTCGGGCCCGCCACCGGCGGCGAGATGCCGCTCGCAGGCGAGCCGCCCGAGCGGGAGGTCCGGCGGGCACGCCAGGTCGGCCGGAGTCCGCCCGACCGCCGCGAGCACCGCCCGGACGGCCGCCAGCTGCGCGGGCTCGCCGCTGTGCGACGAGCACACGATCGCGAGCAGCTCGGGTGGAATGCCTCGCCCGCCCGGGCCGAACGCGCGGTCGAGCCCGGCCGTCAGCATGCCGACGGCCTGCATCGGCTTGACGGTGGACCGCGGCGAGATCACGGCGCCCGGATCCCCGACGGACAGCTCCACGGTGCCGTCCGGGCCGAGCCCCACGACGGTGCCCCGGATCCGGCTTTCGACCAGGACGTCCGCCTCGGACGCCCGACCGCGCAGCACCTCGGCGACGACCGGCGGTACCCCCGCCGCGTACCCGGTCCCGTTCATGATCGCGGAGCCGTCATGTCCTCAGGCTACGTGGGCTTCGGCCGCCGGTCGCCTCGACAGACCGCCTCCCACGGGGACGGAAAGCGTGACAACGCTCGACGCAGAGTGACGTCCTGCGGRCCGCGTCGCACCACCCCTGCAGCGAGGCCCACACAGTGGGTTGCCTTTTCCAACTTAGTGGTCCACACTGAAGAAGCATGGTGAGTCTGGTTTTCGGACTTACTTGGGACGAAGGAGCATCCGATGCGTGACGCCGTCGTCGTCGAAGCGGTACGGACCCCGATCGGGCGCGGGCGGGCCAGCGGGAGCCTCGCCCCGGTCCACCCCGTCGACCTGCTCGCCCACAGCCTTTCCTCGGTCGTCGAGCGGTCCGGGGTCGACCCCGCCCTGATCGACGACGTGATCGCCGGCTGTGTCACCCAGGCCGGGGAGCAGTCCGCGAACATCGCCCGCTGGGCCGGGCTCGCGGCCGGGCTGCCCGAGTCCGTGCCGGCGACCACCATCGACCGGCAGTGCGGCTCGTCCCAACAGGCTGTGCACTTCGCCGCCCAGGGGGTGATCTCCGGCGCGTACGACATGGTGCTCGCCGCCGGCGTCGAGTCGATGGGCCGCGTGCCGATGGGCTCCGCGGCGCTCCCCGGTGACAGCCGCGGGATCCGCCTCAACGAGCGGTACCCGGCCGGCCTCGTCCCGCAGGGGATCAGTGCCGAGCTGATCGGCGCCCGCCGGGGCATCAGTCGCGCCGAGATGGACGAGTTCGCACTCGCCAGCCATCTGCGCGCTGCCGCGGCCGCGCAGGACGGCCTGTTCGCCCCCGAGATCGCACCGGTGAAGGTCACCCGCCCGGACGGGTCCGTGGTCGAGGTGGCCGCGGACGAGGGCATCCGCCCGACGTCGAGCCTGGCGGCGCTCGCCGGCCTGCGTCCCGCGTTCTACGACGAGGCGAGCGCGGCCCGCTTCCCGGAGATCGGCTGGAGCGTGACCGCGGGCAACGCCTCGCAGATCAGCGACGGGTCTGCCGCCCTGCTGATCACAACCTCCGAGCGTGCCCGGGAGCTGGGTCTGCGCCCACGGGCGCGGCTGCACAGCTTCGCAGTCGTCGGCGACGACCCGTTCCTGATGCTGCGCGGCGTGATCCCCGCGACCCGCCGTGTCCTGGAGCGCTCCGGACTACGGCTCGACGACATCGACCTGTTCGAGGTGAACGAGGCGTTTGCCGCGGTGGTCCTCGACTGGCGCGCCGAGATCGGGGCCCCGGCGGAGAAGGTGAACGCCCGGGGCGGAGCGATCGCTCTCGGCCACCCGCTCGGAGCCAGCGGTGCGCGGATCATGACGACCCTGGTGCACGCGCTGGAACAGACCGGTGGACGGTTCGGGCTGCAGACGATGTGCGAGGCCGGTGGCCTTGCCAACGCGACGATCATCGAGCGGCTCTGACACATCCGGGCGGTGACGCGACCTCCGGATGCTGACACCCGGCCGGGCGATAGGCCGGCATCGTGCCGCGATGCCGGCCTATCCTGGGCTCGTGCCCGCCTACGAGTACCGATGCCGTGTGTGCGACGCGTCCTTTGAGGTGCGTCGCGGTATCCACAGTGACACGACCACCGCGGCCCCGTGCCCCGCAGGTCACCTGGAGACCTCGCGGGTCTTCTCCGCGGTGGCGGTGAGCCGTGGCGCGTCGGCGCCCGCGATGGCCGCCGCGCCCGCCGTCGGCGGTGGCGGGGCCTGCTGCGGGGGCGGCTGCTGYGGCTGACGTCGCCCAGGCGGGCGCTTCAGGTTCAGGGCTCCCTCAGGTTCGGCGCTTCAGCGTTCAGGTTCGGCGCTTCAGCGCCTGACTGTTTCCGCTGTCCGGGCGCCCGTTGTCGCTGTCACGAGAACGGGTCGCCGCAGGCGCGACGGAGCGCCGCCCTCGCGACGCCCTGCTGCGGGTGCCGACGTCCACCTGCCGCTCACGCTGGCCGCCGGCCGCAGCGGCACGCTCGGCGATCAGCCGGCGCGTGATGATCCGCATGGTCTCGACTCGCTCCTGCTCGTCGAGACCACCGGCGAGCGTCACCAGCAGGTCGGAGGATCCTGCTCCACCCACACCCAAGGTCCCAGCCATGGCTGTCCCCTACCCAGGTTCAGCGGTTGGCACGCTCCGCTGGCCCGTCTGAAGGGGCGGGTGTGGGCGCGGTCGCGGTCGTCGGCGCGGACCGGCTCCCCCGCGGCAGCGAGGCGCCGCCGGTGCGCGCCAGTCGGCGCAGCGCCCCGCTCGCCTCACGCCGGTAGTCGGCAAACGCCTGCCGCGCGGCGCGCCGGAGCTCGTCGGTCGGCACCGCCCAGTCGATGCCGGGACGCCCCAGCACCAGGCCGGTAGCGACGATCAGGGTCCAGAAACCCAGCACGGCGCCTACCGCGAACAGGTCCAGGGCGCCCACCAGCGCTGATCCGACGAGCAGCATCGCCGCCCCGATCAGTGCGAAGGCGATCGGGTGCGCGGACACCCACCGGGACACCCGATGGTCTCCGCTGACCGGCCGCCGCTGACCGGCCGCCGCGCGCCGCGGCCGAGCGGCGGGCCGCTGCTGCCCGGCCGCCGGGCCTCCGCGCCCGGTGGCCGGACCACGCTGCCCGGCCGGCTGCCCGCTCGCCGCAGGGCGTGCCCTGCCGTCCGGCTTTCCCCGCCCGGATCCCTCCGGGCCGGTGGCGGTGGGGTCGGCGGCCCCGTCCAGAGGTTCGGGCCGCACCGCGAGCGGGCTGGGAACCTCTGCTCGCGCGGTGGGCCGGGTGCGTCGGTTCGTGCGTCGTTCCAGGACAGGACCATCCATGCCAGGCTTCTGCCCGGCGTTCGCTCCTCGTACCGGTCCGTCCGCCATCGACATCCTTATTCACCCACGACGTTTCTCACCCAGGTCAGCAGGTTTACGGGTCGGGAGCCGCCCACCACTCGCACCGGACCGCGCCCAGGAGTCGTACGGAGGTTCAGTAACGCCGGGACTCGACATGGGCGTCGGAACGCAACGCCCGCCAGAGCTGGCCCAGCGAGGTGAACTGGACGCCTTCCGGCGCCCCACGGACCTCGTCCACCACCCGGTCGGGCGCATGGTGGTGGCGCAGGTGATCGACGACCTCGTCCCGCTCGGCGGGGAAGACCGCCCGGCCCAGCCAGCGGCCCAGCTCCGAGCGCTCCTCGACATCCGCCGGGCTCATTCCCAGCGGCGTGCTGCCGAGCAGTCCCGCACCGTCCGGACGGGCGGCCAGCGCCGACGCCTCCTCGGCCGGTGGCTCGGGGGATCTCCATTCCTCGGCGCGGGTGTCCCGGCGTGCACGGACCATGCCCCGGACCTCGTGAGCCATCACCTCGTCGCGCACAGGTCCGTGTTTGGCACTGCCCCGATCCATCGACATGTGACGTCCTCTTTCGTCTGTGTCGTTAGATGCCTTCGCCGTGCTGTCCGTTCCGTCCCCCGGTCGCTCCTTCTCCTTCTCCTTCTCCTTCTCCGTACGGGTCCGTCCGACGCCGTCCGGATGCCCCGCGACCCGGTGGCGTCGCCGGTTCGTGACCGGCGACGCCACCGGCGTGTCCTGGGCCCTACCCGCAGCAGGCGGTCATGCCCACCTCGGACCAGACGTTTCCCGACCCGTTGGCACATTCGGGCGGCCTCCGGGCAGCCCGAAGCAGGTGCCCGGCTAGCGCTGGCGGCGGCCGGAGAGAAGGTCGCGGGCCCGGTCGGCCACGCCCGTTCCCACCCCGACGAGGACGTTGAGCGGCGGCCGGTTGGGGGCGCCCGGGTGCGGCCGGGTCGGCGCGACCACCTTGGCGCCCTCCACCAGTTCGGCGAGGCGGCGGCGGTCCTGGAGCGGCATGAGCCGCCGCAGCACCGGGAACCAGCCCTTCTCCTCCTCGCGCACATGCCCGCGCACCACGCGCATCAGCTCACGGGCCAGCGGATCGAAACCGGCGTCCATCGGCTTCATCCGGTCCAGCCGGCTCATGATCCGCTCGGCTTCGGCGTGTTCGGCGATCTCCCGGTCGACGATGGTGTGGCCGTTCGGGAGCACGAGGCGCGCCCGCGGGTAGACGTACATCTCCTCGGCCTCGGCGTGCCGCACGAGCTCGATGATGATGTTGGTGATCAGGCGCCGGCGCTCGACCGCGGACGGGGTCCGCTCGTAGTCGCGGAACCACCGCTCGATCCTGGTGTGGTCGGCGGTCAGCACATCGACGACGTCTGGCTCGCGCATGTCAGGCCTCTTCCGTCCAGGGGCGGTGGGCCATCCGCCGCCCTCGCGGGCGAGGCCTTCCCCGACCGCGACAACAGAACCCTCTCCGTGGCGGAGATGTCACGAACAGCAAGCATCGTGGGTTCCGACCTCGTACAGGGCGAAGGCCCGGCCGATCACCGGACGGGCGACGTTGCGCACCGGCACCCCGCCGGCGGTGCGACCCTTCTCCGATCCGCCATGGGCGTGCCCGTGCAGCGCGAGCTGGGCGCGGCCACCGTCGACGGCCTCCGCGAGGTGGTAGCTGCCGAGGAACGGGAAGATCTCCGGGCGTTCACCGGCGAGCGTGTCCGGGACGGGCGAGTAGTGCGTGAGCGCGACCCGGATGTCGCATTCCAGGGCGTCGAGGGCGTTGCGCAGCGCGGCACTCACCTCCTTGGAGTGGCGGACGAACGCCTTCATCAGCGGTTCGCCGAAGTCGCTGCCGCTGGCCCCCGCGAACCCGCCGCCGAAACCCTTCGCACCGGCGACCCCGAGGCAGATGTCTCCGACCCGCAGCACCATCCCCTCGCCCTCCAGCGTGCGGACGCCCGCCTGGGCCAGCACCTTGACCACCTGGTCGGACTGGTCCCCGTGATGGTCGTGGTTGCCGAGCACGGCGATCACCGGGATCTCGGCCCCGGCGAGCTCGCCGGCCACCACCTCGGCCTCCGCCACGCTGCCGTGCTGGGTGAGATCACCGGCGATCAGAAGCACGTCGGCGAGGTCACCGATCCCGGCCAGACAGGGCGCGAACGACCCCGGCGAGTCGGTACCCAGGTGGATGTCACCGACGGCGGCAATCCTGATCACGACACGCTCTCCACCGTCGGCGGGAACTCCTGCTGCGACACGGTGACCTGGTTACGGATCGGCCGGTCGGGAACGATCTCGGCGAGCACGATGTCGACGGCGGTCCGGCGGGTCTCCAGGGCCACCTCGCCCCGCACGATCACGGCGTCCGACGCCACGGCGACCTCCAGGCCGAGCTCGGCGACCCGTGGGTCCTCCGCCAGGCGTTCACGCAGCTCACCGGCGAGGTACTCGGCCGGTTCGGTGACGTCCAGCTGCCCGGCCGTGGCCAGGCCGGAGTCCGAGCCGAAGGCTGAGTCTGAGGCGCTCTCGGGCGCGCCGGTCACCGCCCCGCTACCGGCCGGCGGGGTGGTCACCGCCTCGCCCGCAGACCCCCGGCCGGAGGACGGCAGGCCGACGGACGACGGACCGGCGGACGGTGGACCAGCGGACGGTGGACCAGCGAACGGCGGACCAGCGGGAGACAGGCCGGCAGGCGCGGGAATGAGCTGCAGCCGGGTCGCCACGAGCAGGGCGGCCTCGGCGAACGGCGACTCGGCGGTGGCCCGGCGCACCTGCGTCCAGTCCACCTGTTCCCGCATCGCGCGGATCATCGGGATCACCCGGCCGAGATCGCAGTAGCGCTCGTCCAGAGCCAGCAGGGTCATCTCGAACCAGTCGGTGGCATCCAGCACGGGCATCCGGACGGAGTCGACCGACATGTCCCGTGACCGCGCCAGCATCTCGTCGGTCACCGCCCGCCCGACCGGGTGGTGGATCAGGTCCACCAGGACGTCGCCGTCGTAGACCTTGGTCAGCCAGTCCTCCGGAGGGTCCACCGGGCGCAGCCCGGCGTCGCACAGGACGTCCACCGCCCGCGGGACGTCCGTCTCGCGGAGCATGAAGTCGACGTCGTGCACCGGCTCGGGCCCGCCGCGTGCCCAGCAGGCGTAGCTGCCGCCGAGCGCGAAGGGGATCTGTGCCTCCTTGAGCGTGACGGCGACCCGTTTCAGGCTTTCCCGCAGACCGCGGGGTGCGTCATCCATGACGGTCGGGTACCCACGCCGATCGTTCTGACTCCCCGAACRCCACATCCGTGTCGGTCGGCCCCGCATCGGGCCGCGAGCGGGCACATCGCCGCCAATTCGGACACAACCTCGGTGCCGCACCACGGTGACACAGGCGACCCTATGGTCGGGTTCACGACACGTAAGCACACGGTCTTCCGCCGGCTGCATCCRCACGGGYATGGCATCGTTTCCCGCCGGCAGGTGTCCTCCCGGACACGGCAGGTAGGCCGTGCGGGTCGCGCCACCAAGGGGCCCGGCCGGGCCGGTACGAAGAAGTCCACCTTGTTGTTCCCGGGCGTGACGGACGTGACGTACGCATCCTGACCGTGGACGACTGTATGCGGCGCAGGAGGCTCTGCAGGCGATATTTCCTGACATAGGTCTCGCTGACATATCTGGTCCCAGGGTTGCAACCTGTTCCCGGGAGGTTGCCCGGGCCGATACGAAGTCCCAGGTCCTGCGGCCTGGCAAGGGCCCGCTCGGGCTACGCCAAACACGGCACGGCCACACCGACGAGCAGCCTGAATCGATCCCCCGGCACCGGTCTGCCCCCGGACGGCGCCATGTCAGGCACACTCACTGAGCACGATGAACATCATCGGAGATCGGCAGCGGAGGTCCGGCACCGCGCGATCCATATCTTTCAGTAACCAGTGATGTTTTTGGAACATGCCGGATGAGTTACCCGTTCCGGGGGGTCGCCCTCGTTCGATTCCTCCGGCTTGCCGGCAACGGGCGTACAGATGCGAGATGATGACCAACGCGAAGCCCTGCCGTCGGGCGCACGAACGTCCCCGCCCTACAGCCCGGAATGGAACGAAGCCCTGACCCCGCCCACACGATCCGAGTATGTGACCATCCAGACCCGTGAGGACGCCGTGAACCAGCGATACCCGGGACCGAGACGGCCGGCCGAGGAGACCGACCCCGGCCGTGCGCGGCCCGTCGCAGACCTGTCGACACACCCCGGACAGCTCGCCCGCCGTCTGCAGCAGGTCACATATCAACTCTGGACGGCAGTCGTCTCCACCGAGACGACTCCGCCGCAGTTCGTCGTTCTCAACAGCCTGCTCGCCGACCCCGACATCGACCAGCGCACGCTGGGCGAACGGGCGTCGCTCGACCGCTCCACCGTCGCAGACGTCGTGGCCCGCCTCGTGCAGCGCGGCCTGATCCGCCGTGTCCGCGATCCTCGCGACGGCCGCCGCAACGTCCTGCGGCTGACGCAGCGCGGCGAGGCGACCCACAGCCATGTCGCGAGCCGGGTGGAACGCATGAACGACCTGCTGCTTTCCCCCCTGTCCACCGACGAGCGCACAGCGCTGCGCTCCATGCTGACGCGGATCATCGAGTCCGTGCCGGCGATCTCAGCGGCCGAAGGGACCGCCGCGGTCTGACGCGGGATCGGCCTCACCTCTCAGAAAGATCGAACTACCAAGAGTAGTGAGGCCGACACCCGTCGCTTAGGTTGGAGGGGTCCACCCGTCCGACCAGCCCGAGCGATGGGGACGATGCCGCGCAGACGCTCCTGGCACCAGCTGCGTCCCTGGCGTCGCCGGCGCTTGCGGCACCGACCGCTTTCCTGGCACCGGCCGCTTTCCGCACATCGCCCACGCCCGTCRCACCGGCCCGAAATGACCAGCCCGCGCCCTGCAGTGCYGACGGACGGTCGGCACGACCCTCCGTCCGGGCGGCTTCTGGWCGCGGGAGCTCTGGTCCTGGCGGCCGCGGCCGTGGGTTTCGGGCTCTATCCAGACGTCCTGAGCAGACATCTGCTGACTGTCAACAGTGATCCCGGTGGCGTCCGCATCCACCCGGACACCACCGCCCGGTCGGCCTGGCCGCCGTCGACGGGAGGCCCGTCAGGCGGCCGCGACCCGGACCGGGACGCCACGGAACTGACGCTGATCTTCAGCGGCGGGCTGCTCCTGACCGCTGCCGCGGCCGGAGCCACACTGGCGCCGCTCGGCAGTCTGCTCTCCTCCGCCGATCTCGCGGTCTGTCAGGGCCCCGCCCTCACCGGAGCGCCCGAGCCAGCCGCCGAGGCACTGCACCGGGCCGGTTTCGACGCCTGTGCCACCGCGACCAGCCACACCGCCCAGCTGGGGGATGCGGACAGACGCAGCCTGCTGGAGGCGCTCGACGGTGCCTCGATCAACCACAGCGGGGCGGCGCGTGACCGCGCCGAGGCCGAGACACTCACCCTGCTGCCAGTCCACGGTGCCCAGATCGCGCTGCTTTCGGCCACCGACGCGGACCAGTCCGCGGCCCCCTCCGCCACGACAGGCGGTGACACCGACGGCGGAGTCGATCGCCTCGACCCCGCGCGGATCCTGCAGGACGCGGCCCGCGCCCGGGACGCCGGAGCCGACCTGGTCATCGCCTCGCTGGACTGGGGTGACCCCCGCTCCCCGGCACCGACCACACCGACCACACCGACCGAACGGCAGCGTTTCGCCGCCCGCGAGCTGCTGGGCTCACCGTTGATTGACCTGGTGGTGGGTTCGGGCAGCGGCGCGGTGCAGCCGTTCGAGGTAGTCAACGGAAAATATGTCGCCTACGGCATGAGCGCCGCCACGGCCTCCGGCGCAGGTACCCGAGGCAACACCCCGGGGAGTGCCCCCGACAGCGCCCGGAGTCGGGACGGCCTGCTGCTGCATGTGCTGGTGCGCAACACCGGGCTCGGCTGGGTGATCGCCGGCCTCACCTACAGCCCCACCTGGACCAGGGATGACGGCGCCGTTCTTCCCGTTGCCGACGCCCTCGACGACCCGGGCACCGCTCTCGCCGTCCGGTCGGAGCTGACCGCCTCCTGGCTGCGAACCGTCGCCGCCGTGACCGGGCTCGGACCTGTGGACGGAGCCCGCCCCGACCGCGCGCCCCGCCACTTCGACACCGGCCCGGCGCCTGCTGCGCCCTCTGGGGACGGGACCACGAACGGGACCACGAACCGGACCACCGRCTGAACGGAAAGGCACCGGACCGGCTTTCGCAGCGCAAGCTGTCGAATCTGCGACGAAGTACCGCTAGCGTCTGCGGTGCAGCAGCCCCTCTGACCCGGTGAACAACCTCGCGCCACTCATGCCCAATGGATCCCAACCGTCCGTACCGGCCGGTCCCCTCCCCGGGAGRCAGTACCCGTGACCTCGCCCGACACCGCGGCGCTCGTGCTCAGAATCGTCGTGGGCCTGACCATCGTCGCCCACGGCTACAACCACATTTTCGGGCCCGGCGGCGTGCAGGGCACCGCGGGCTGGTTCTCGAGCATGGGCCTGCGGCCCGGCATCGTGCATGCCTGGATGTCCGGCCTGACGGAACTCGCGGCCGGCTTCGGGCTCGCCTTCGGGTTCCTGACCCCGTTCAGCGCGGGCGCGATCATCGGGACCATGGTGGTGGCCGGAATCACCGCCCACCGCAAGAACGGCTTCTTCATCTTCAAGCCGGGCCAGGGATACGAGTACGTGCTCATGATCGCGGTCGTCGCGGCCGGCATCGCGATCCTCGGGCCGGGCAAGGCGTCCCTGGACCACGCGATCGGGATCGACCTCGATGGGTGGGCCGGCGGCCTCATCGCCCTCGGGCTGGGAGTCGTCGGCTCGGCCGGCCTGCTCGGCGGCGCCTGGCGGCCGGAGAAGCCGGCACCCACCACCTGATTCTCGGGCGCCTCGGGACCGCGGCGATCTCGCGATCACCCGGGGCCTCACCGAGGCCGGCCGCCATCTCCTGACCGCCCGGCGGTCACGAGGTGGCGGCCGCTGTCTTTTCTGACCCGACCCGGCCCGATCAGGCCAGAGCAGGCCGTCCGGACCTGATCGGCGACGTCAGCGGGGCGGCGGTCCCGCCCCGCCGGCCTCAGCCAGGCAGAATGCCAGCCGCGCGGCGGCGGCCGGCCCTGGTCCGGCGCGGGTCGGGGCTGGCCGAGTCCGGGAAGCGGCGCAGGTACTCGCGCTCGAGTTCGAGCATGCGCTGGGTGTGCGTCTCGAATGCATCCTCGCTCCCGGTGAGGAACGTGTCATGCCTGGTCAGGTGCAGATGGCGTACCTCCCGCACGAGGTCGGCATCGGACAGTTCAGGGGCGGGGATTCCCTCGGGGCGATGGCTCATGTCAGACAACTACCCGTAACCCGACTACCCGGAACCGCCACGGGCGCCGCGCCGGCGACTCCGGGAAGCAGATCGGGGCCGGGCGGCGGGGGAACCGGGTCCGGCAGCGGACTCGGGGGTACCGGGTCCGGGCCAGGGCCCGGCGGCACCGGATCGGGCCCCGGCCCAGGTGGTACCGGGTCCGGACCAGGGCCCGGCGGCACCGGATCGGGCCCCGGCCCAGGCGGGACGGGGTCGGGCCAGGGGCCCGGAGGCGTGACGGCGTGCTGCGGATCCGCTCGTCGCGGGATGGCGATGCGCATAACCGGAACCTCCAGCTGTGAGCCGGTCGCAGGGGCCCGCCCGGGCCAGGCCCGAGCGGTGTTGCTCACCCCGCCGCGGGTGACCGCGCGGCCCGCGCCGGGTGATCTCTACTGGTCGCCTACCCCTCCCACCCCGTCGCACACCCGGCCCGCCGAACCACGGTGCGTGGGCCGCCGCTACGATGCCCGGACAACGTCGGCCATCTCCGGACAACGCCGTGACCTGCGGTCGAACGTCCGGCCGAGGTCCAGCGGCGGGATGTCCAGACGGTGGGATGCCACCACCGGCCGAAGGGTCCAGGCCGCGACGGTCAACGGAGGGGTGCCGGTGGGGGAGCCGATCCTCGCGATCGACTACGGCACCTACCAGGCATCCGCGGCGCTGGTCGTCGACGGTCAGGTCGCGTTGGTCCGGGAGCCGGCGAGCGGCGCTGTGGCCTGGCCCTCCTCGGTTCTGGTGGACGGCGACCTGCTGGTCGTCGGCACCCTCGCCGAGCGCCGCAAGCGAATCTGGCCGGCTGCCTACCACGGTGGGGTGAAGCGGGCGCTGACCCGCAACGCCGGCATCGTGCTGGACGGCCGCAGCCATCCCCCGGCCGGGCTGGTGACCGCGGTTCTCGCGGCGCTGCGCACCGAGGCGGAGGCACAGTTGGACGGGGTAGCGCTGCGCCGGGCCGTGGTCACCGTCCCGGCGAGCTATGACCCGGCCGGGCCCCTGCGCCGCACGATGATCAACGCCGCCGAGGAGGCCGGGTTCGTCGACGTCGATCTGCTCGCCGAGCCGGTCGCGGTCGCCTGGGCACCGCCGGGACCCGCCAGCCCCCGACCGGGCGATCTCGTGCTGGTCTACGACCTCGGCGGCGGCACCTTCGAGGCGTCCCTGGTCATGTTCGGGGAGGGCGGGCGGCACGAGCTGCTCGGTCACAGCACGCTGCACGACYGCGGCGGGCGGGATTTCGACCAGCTCCTCTACGACGAGATCCTCGGGCACTACGGGCCCGGGCTGGAGCCGCTGCTCAACCCGTCCGGAGTCGGGGAGGTGTTCCAGACCGCCGCCAGCCGCACCCGCCACGAGCTGCTCGACTTCGCCCGCGCGGTGAAACACCAGCTCACCGACGTCGCCTTCGTCGAGGATGTGTTCAGCCCCGCCGGTCTGCTCGTCAGCCTGGACCGGGACCGGTTCACCAAGCTGGCCTCACCCACCCTGGCCCRGACGATGGCCTGCTGCCAGCACCTGCTGGAGACCACCGGGATCACGCCGGAGAAGCTCGCCGGGGCACTGCCCGTCGGCGGTGCGTCCCGGATGCCGGTCGTCACCGAGATTCTCGCCGGGCGGCTGGGGGTGGGCACCGACTGGCCTGCGCAGCACGTGTTCGCCCTCCCCGATCCGGACCAGGCCGTCGTGCTCGGCGCGGCCTTCTGGGCGGCGACGGTGTCGACGCGGCGGATCGTCGCCGCCCGGCCCAATCCGGTGGTGCAGCCAGCCCGCTGGGACATTCCGGGTGGGTGGGCAACGATGGTGCGCTGGCTCGTCGAGCCCGGCGCGCGCTTCGACGCCGGATCGGTGCTCGCCCGGGTCCGGCTCAGCGACGGCGCCCTGTTCGATCTGGCCGCGGAGGCCCCCGGCAGCCTCGTCGAGACCCACGCCGAGCCGGGGGCGTCCGTACGGGACGTCGACTGGCTGGCCACCACGCTGCCCTCCGGCCCGGCCCCGGCCGGCGGCACCGCCCTGCCCGCCGACCTGCGCGGCTTCGAACGCACCAGCCGTCCGTCCCGCAACGTCGAGGTGACGGCGCGGCGCACGCTGAGCGGCCACGAGCGGGACGTCACCTGCGCGGCCTTCTCCCCCGACGGCACCATGCTGGCCACCACCAGCCGGGACGGCGCCCGGCTGTGGGACGTCGCCACCGGCCGCGCCGCCGGCCGGTTGGCCGGGCGACGGATCGCCGGCCTGCACGGCTGCGCGTTCTCCCCCGACGGGCGGCTGCTTGCCACGACCGGCGCCGACAAGACCGCGCGGATCTGGGAGATCGCGACCGAGCGGGCCGTGCTGAGCCTCACCGGCCACAAGGGTCCCGTCTACGGCTGCGCGTTCTCCCCCGACGGGACCATGCTGGCCACTGTCAGCACCGACCGCACCGTCCGGTTGTGGGGGGTGTCGACCGGTTCCTGTCTCGCGACGCTCGCCGGCCATCGCGGTGCTGTCTACGGCTGTGCGTTCTCCCCCGACGGCCACCTGCTTGTCACCGCCGGCGCCGACCAGACCCTGCTGTGGGACGCGGCACGCGGCGAGAAGATCCGTGACCTCGACGGCCACACCAACTTCGCGAACGGCTGCTCGTTCTCGCCCGACGGCCTGTTGCTGGCCACGACCAGCAACGACGGCACCCGGCTGACCGACGTTCCGACCGGGACGGCGACGCTGACCCTGCCGGGCTCCGCGCAGAGCTGCGCGTTCTCCCCCGACGGGCTGGTGCTGGCAACCGCGAGCACCGACGACACCGCCCGGCTGTGGGATGTCGCGACGGGCACGGCGGTGGCGACGCTGACCGGCCACACCAGCACGGTGATGGCGTGCGCGTTCGCCCCCTACGGCCTGCTGCTCGCGACGACGAGCACCGACATGACCGCCCGTCTCTGGGACATCACCTACGTCCCCGACAGCACCATCCGCTGACCACCCCGAAGCAACCCCCCATTACCCTGCCAACGGCAGACATACGGGGGAACCGGGCGGGTCCACTCGCACCCGGGCCCAGCGCTCCGTCCGCCGGCGGCGAACCGGCCGGTCACGTGCTCCCCGCGCGGGGCCGGCCACCGGGCCGCCGTCGTGGGTGGGACGTCCAGAGTGCGGAGGTGCGGGCATGTCCGGATGGGAGAGGGCCGCCGGCAGGGGGCGCGGGGTCGTCGAGACACCCACCCGCCTGATCGGGCCGGGGCTGCGGGGCTTCAAGCAGTTCCTGATGCGGGGCAACATCGTCGACCTGGCCATCGCGGTGGTCATCGGCACCGCGTTCACCGCCGTCGTCACCTCACTGGTGAAGAACCTGTTCACCCCGCTGATCGCCGCCATCGGCGGGGAGCCGAACTTCGACGGCCTGACGTTCAAGATCAACGGCAGCGTGTTCCGCTACGGCACCTTCATCAACGATGTGCTCGCCTTCCTGATCGTCGCCGCCACGATCTACTTCCTGGTCGTCCTCCCGATCGCGAAGGCGAACGAGCTGCGGCGGCGCGGCGAGCCGCAGCCGGTCGAGGAGGAGCCGGTGATCAGTGACGAGGCCCGACTGCTCATCGAGATCCGGGACCTGCTCGCCTCCGGCCGGCCCACCGGGATGGCTCCACCGCAGCAGCGCTGAGCGGAGGACGACCCCGACAATCGCCTGAGCCGGACGGGCTGACTCAGGCGTCGTACCGGGGCGTGTCGTCCGGGCACTCCAGGTCGAGATCAGTGGCGACGCTGTCGGGCACGAGGCCGCAGCCGACCTCGTAGCTGCCGAGCTGCACCAGCTCCCAGCCCGCCTCGCCGCGGTGCAGCACAGCCTCGGCGCGGTCGACGTCGTCGACCACGGGCACGAGCTCGACCCAGGCCCAGGTCTGGTCGGAGGCGGCCAGCACCGTCCCCGTCACCTGGTAGCTGCGCGATGGCACGGCGGAGGTGAGCGAGCTGCTCCGCACCGCCTCCGCGATCACCGCGGACTCGCTCGGTGAGGGCGGCACGGCGCCGGGGCGGTCGATCGAGGCGGTCATGACGTCAGCCCTCGGCACGGGAATCCGGCTCGCGGGCGCCGGCCCCGTGGATACGGCGAACGCCGTGCCGACGGTGACGGCGCCGGCCGCCACGACAGTGGCCGCCGCGGCGACCGCGGGACGCGCGACGCGGCCGCGGCTGCCCGGGCGTGAGGTCCGGCTGGGCGAGACGGGACGACGGTGACGGGCCATTGGCTGCACGTACCCAGTCTGCGCAGGTGAACCCCCCAAATCGAGCGAGTTTCGCGGTCAGGCTGGCGACAGACCACATCCGACCCACAGCACACGAACCACATCCATTGTGGCGCAACGACTTCCGTCCCACCCAGAAGCCACAGGAGGCCAGGTTCCGGTCTGCGCACGACCTGGGCCGGACGCCCGCCGCGTCGCGGGTGTTCCCCGACAGGCCGCGATCGGGTGAAATGAGCAGTCCGATCCGGCCGGCGGATGGGCCGCCGGAGAACAGACCGACGGAAGGCCGTCAGGCGGCGGGCCGACGGACAGACGGGGACGTGCCGCGCCCAGGGCGCGACACCAGGGGGGGCGGTCGCGGTGCCAGGGGATGCGGAGAGCCCCGTGGTCGTGCTGCGTTCGGTCTACCGGACGTTCGCCGCCGACACCGCGCCGGTGCACGCGCTGCGCGGCGCGGGCCTGACGGTCGCGCGCGGCGAGTTCGTCGCGGTCATGGGCCCGTCCGGGAGCGGGAAGTCGACCCTGCTGAACGTCGTCGCCGGCCTGGAGCGGGTTGACGAGGGGGCCGTGACGGTCGCCGGCATGTCACTGGTCGCCCGCTCGGAGGCCGACCTGGCGCGGATGCGCCGCCGCCACGTCGGCATGGTGTTCCAGTTCTTCCACCTGCTCGAGACGATGACGGTCGCGGACAACGTGGTCCTGGCGGCGCGGCTGTCCGGGGCCGGCCGGCGGGCCGCCGGCCGGCGCGGGCACGACCTGCTGGACCTGCTCGGTCTGCTGGAGCGGGCCGACGCGCTGCCCGGCACGCTCTCCGGCGGGCAGCGCCAGCGGCTGGCCATCGCGCGGGCGCTGGCCAACGAGCCGACGGTCCTGCTGGCGGACGAACCGACCGGTGCGCTGGACTCCGCCGGGGCCGCCGAGGTCCTCGACCTGTTCACCCGGCTGCACCGCCGCGGCCAGACCATCCTCATGGTCACCCACGACCGCCAGGTCGCCGCCGGCGCCGAGCGGATCGTGACCATGCGCGACGGCCGGGTCTCCGCCCCGCCCGAGGCGTCAGCAGCACCCGACCCGGCCCGGGCGTCCGAGCCGGCCGGGGCGTCCGAGGTGGTGGCATGACGCATCCGCGCCGCCAGCTGGCTTCGGCCGCGCTGCTGGCCGCCGTGGCGGTGACCGCGATGTGCGCGGCCCCCCGTCTGCTCGGTGGACACAGCCCCGGCTGGTCGGTCCCGCTGACGGTGGACGTCGTGCTGCTCGTGGTCGGGGTGGGCGCCGGCTGGGTTCCCTGGGCCCGGCTGCGGTCCGAGCAGGCCCTGATGATCGCGGCGGACCTGGCCTGCCTGGCCGGGGTCGCCGCACTGGGCCTGACGGCCGCGCTGGCAGTGCTGGGGCACCGCCCGCTCGACGGCGGTGAGGACTTCACCGGCCCGGTGCTGATCGCCACCGCACTCGCCGCGGCCACGGCGGCGGGCGCCCGGGCCCGCACCCTGAATGTGGTTCTCGGCGTGGTACGAGGTGCCCGGTACGCGCCGGATGACGTCCTGCGGACGTTCGGCGAGGACGCCAGCCGTGGCGTCGGCCTGGACGAAGCCCTCCGCGGGCTCGGCGAAGCGCTGCGGCGCGGCCTGACGCTGCAGCGGGTGGAGATCTGGACCGGAGCCGCCGGCCGCCTGACCGCCGCCGTCGTCCTTCCCGACGTCGAGGGCACCCCGCCCGCGGGCGTCGGTGTCGCCATCGGCGACGGCGACGGCGACGCCATGGGCGGTGGCGTGCAGGTGGGGTCGGCGATGAACCTCACCGTGGCCGATCTGGTCGCGCTCGCCCGGACCCGGGTGGCGGGGCCCGGCTGGCTCGCCCTGTGGGTGCCGAACCTCGCCCGCAGGCACGGTGACCTGCAGGTGCGGGTGATCCCCGCCCGCGCCGGCGGCGCGCTGCTCGGCATGCTCGTGGTGAGCCGCCCGCCGGAGGCGCCGCGCTTCTCCGAGCAGGAGGACCGCATGCTGGCCGAGCTCGGGACCCGGCTCGGCACCGTCCTGCACAACCGCCAGTTGGACGCCAACCTGCGGGACGCCCTCGCCGACCTGCGTCACGCCAACGACGAGCTGCGGGTCTCCCGGGCGCGCCTGGTGGCCACGGCCGACGCCGAGCGGCGGCGGATCGAACGGGACCTGCACGACGGGGCCCAGCAGCAGCTCGTCTCGCTCGCCGTCGGGCTGCGGCTGGTCCGTGACCTCGTCGCGGACAGCATGGGCGAAGATGCCGCCGCCGCTCGGAACGAGGACGCCGCGGCCGCCGACGAGCTGCTCGCCGCCATGGCCGAGCAGGTGACCGAGACGATCGCCGAGGTCCGTAACCTCGCCCACGGCATCTACCCGCCGCTGCTGCGCTCCTCCGGCCTGGCCGAGGCGCTTCGCGCCGCGGGGCAGCGGTCGGCTGTCGGCGTCACGGTCGGTGCCGACGGGATCGGCCGCTACCCGCCCGACATCGAGGCCGCCGTCTACTTCTGCTGCCTGGAGGCCCTCCAGAACGCGGCGAAGCATGCGGCCGGCTGCTCCGTGGACATCCTCCTCGTCGAGGAGGAAAGCGCACTTACGTTCACTGTGTGTGACAACGGGCCCGGCTTCGACCCGCAGCGATCCGAACGCGGCCACGGCATGACCAACATGGCGGACCGGATCGGCGCCATCGGCGGAACGCTGCGCTGGGAGTCCACGGTGGGAACGGGGACGCGGGTGCTCGGGATCGTCCCGGCGGCGCGATGAGAGGCGTCCTGGGCGCGGTCGGCATGATCGCGTGGGCCGAGCTGCGGCGCCGCTGGGTGGCCCTCACCGCGCTCGGCGTCCTGATCGGCGTGGTCGTCGGGGTCGTCGCCGGGACGGCCACGCTGATCCGGCGCACCGCCACCGCCCACGACCGTCTCGAACGCGCCTCCGCCGTACCCGACCTGCAGGTCAACTACCTCGGCCGGGATCCGGAGGTGGCCCGCCAGATCGCCACGGTGCCGGGCGTCGTCGGCTCCAGGACGGCAGTCGGCACGGTCGGGCGGATCGAGGACAGAGCGTCCGTCTCCTACATCGGCATCCTGGGGGATACCGGCGGCCCACGTGACCTTTACGCGCCCGTGGTCGTCAAGGGCCGCGGCTACGACCCGCGCTCGCCCGACGAGGTGCTGCTGGACGAGCGGGCCGCGGGCTGGTGGGGGTTCGACGTCGGTGACACCATCACGCTGCGCCTGCTCACGACCTCTGACTTCCTGAACTTCGACACCGGTTTCGGGACGCCAGGCGGTCCGGTCCTGAAGCTGGTGGTGACCGGCCTGACCCGGATGGCGGGCGAGAACGTCCGACAGATGCCCCTCGTGGTCTCCCCGGCGCTCGCCGCGCGGCTCGACGCCGTGACGACCCTGGTCATGCTGCGGCTGAGGCCGGGCCCGGAGGCCATGGCGACGGCCTCCTCGGCACTGCGGCGCATCGGGCTGGGCCTGCGCACCGACCCGCTCGCCAGCGAGTTCCCCGCGCTGCAGGTGGCCCGGCCGGCCACCGACGGCGACGCCCGCATCGCCGCGACGCAGCGGGTCCTGGTCACGGGGCTGATCGTCTTTGCCGCTGTCGTCGGGGTGGCGGGGATGGCCGCGGCGAGCCAGGCCTTCTTCCGCCACCACGCCGCCGGCGCGCGTACCCAGCAGATCGAGGCGGTGCTCGGCCTGCCCGCGCTGGGGCGGTCCGGTGCCCGGGTGCTCGCCGCCGCACCGGCCGCCGCGGCCGCCGCCGCTGTCGCCGCGGCCGGTCCCCTGCTCGCGGGCCGGTTCGAACCGCTCGGGCCGCTCGCCGGGATGGAGCCGTACCCCGGCTACGCCGGGAACACCGCTCTGACCTGCATCGCCGCCGGGGCCGGCCTGGTGGCGACAGCCCTGATCGCGGGCATCACCGCCATCCGGGCGGGCCAGCGCCCGGGCGAACTCGGCCGGGTGTTCACCGGGCGGCCCGGTGCGGCGGCGCCCGGATGGTCCGCGACGTCAGGTTGGTCCGCGGCGCCCGGTCAGCCCCGCCCGCCGCGCGGGTCCCTGCCAGGTGGGGCACCGGTGTCCCGCCGAGCCGGCAGTCCCGGTAACGCGGTGGCCAGACGGGGCCCCGTCTGGCTGTGGATCGGCGCCTCGTTCGCGCTCGACCGCGGGCGGGACCGGGCGGTGACGGCGCGCCGGCCCGCCATCACCGGGACGGCCATCGGGGTGACCGGGCTCATCGCCGCCGCGACGATCGCAGGCGGGATGAGCCGGCTCGCCGACGATCCGCACCGGTACGGCTGGAACGCCGACCTGGAGATCACCGACGCCCGCCCGGACATCGTCAGCCGGCTGGCGGCGGACCCGCGGGTCGCCGCGGTCAGCATGCTCGACGCCTCGACCGCGACCGTCGAGATCGACGAGGACGGGCATGCGCTGCCCGCTCCGGACACGCTGGTGGGCATCGGGCCCGGCGACGCCGGGCCGGGCGCGATCGGCCGCGGCGACGTCGACCCCGGGGTTGACGTCGCCGTCTACGCGCTCTCCCCCAAACCGGGGGCGGTCGGGCCCGACGTCGGCTGGACCCTCTTCGAAGGGTCGGCGCCGCGGCGCACGAACGAGGTGGCGATCGGCCCGCGGGCCGCCCGCCAGCTCGATCTGGACGTCGGCGACCATCTCAGCGTCTCCACGAACAACGGCGGCCACGCCCAGCTGAGGGTCACCGGCATCGGGATCGGCCCCGTCCTCAGCGGCGAGCGTCTCGGCGAGAGCATGCTGGTGGAGCCCGACATGCTCGCCCGCGTCCAGCGCACCCAGCCGCTGCGCAGCGCCCTCGTGCGGGCCATCCCGCAGGTCGACCCGGTCAACCTCGCCGCCGCCCTCGGCACCGAGTACGAGATCGACACCGGGTTCGTGCCGACCGAGGTCGCGAACCTCGGCGGAATGGGGCGACTGCCGACGATGCTGCAGACCGTCCTGGCGGCGCTCGCCATCGCCGCCGCCGGCCACGCCGTCGGGACCACCTGGCGCTCCGCGCAGGGCGAGCTCGCCATCCTGCGCACCCTGGGGTTCACGCCCGGGCAGACCGCGCGGATCCCTCTGGTGACGTCCTGTGTGACCGCCGTGCTGGCGGTCGGCGTCGGGATCCCGCTCGGGCTGCTGATCGGCCGGCTGGCCTGGTGGGAGATCGCCATGGCCACCGGTGTGTCCACCGACCTGGCGGTGCCGGTCGGCCTGCTGGTCGCCCTGCCCCCGGCCGCGCTGCTGACCGCCCTGGTCATCGCCGCACTGCCGGCCGCGCGGGCGGGGCGGCTGCTACCCGGCACTGTCCTGCGGGGCGAATAGCCCGCTCCGTCGGATCGGCGCCGTGAAGCCCGGCGAGACAGCGGGCGCCGGGCCGCCGGCGGGCCGTCTACAGATCCTGCGCGGAGCTGGGAGGCGGGGCGTGCCGGTGCCAGATGTCGCGCAGCACGTTCGGGGCCAGGTCCTCCTTGCACAGGTAGTCCAGCCCGCTGTCGGCGACGGCGGCCGGAAGGTCCGTCCGGCCGTAGGTGGAGCAGAGGACGACGACCGTGCCCGGGRCATCCTGTCGGATCCGGGATCCGGCGACGACCCCGTTGATGCCCGGCAGGTTCACGTCCATCAGCACCAGGTCAGGGCGCAGCTCGGCGGCGGCGGTCAGGGCGGCCTCGCCCGTCTCCGCCTCACCGGCGAGAACGAAGCCGGCGGCGCGGCGCAGCACGGCCCGCACGGCGAGCCGGAAGGGGCGCTGGTCATCGACGACCAGCACGGAGACCGCCGGGGAGGAGCTCATGACATCAGTCTGGCCGGACCCGGCCCGGCACCCAAGGGTGCAGCCATGTCATCAGCCCGGTGTGGCTACCTTCCCCGTCGGCCCGCTGGCCGGGCGATGCCCGGAGTGCAGATACAGCAGGACGGCCTTCACCCGCCGGTTCAGGTCCGGCTCGTCGGTGAGGCCGAGCTTCGCGAAGATCGAGTTGGAGTGCTTCTCCACCGCCCGTTCGGACAGGACGAGCGCCGCGGCGATCGCCGCGTTGCTCCAGCCCTGGGCCATGTGGCTCAGCACCTCGAGCTCCCGTGGGGTCAGCCTGTCCAGCTCGCTGTGCTGCCGGCGGGCGTTCGCGGCGACGAGGCCCTCCACCACGGCCGGGTCGATCACCGACTCCCCGGCCGCGACCGCGCGGATCGCACGGAGCAGATCGTCCACACCCGCCACCCGCTCCTTGAGGAGATAGGCACGGCCCGACGAGCCGCCTTCGAGCAGCGCCAGCGCGTACGTCGCCTCGGCGTGCTGGCTCAGCACGACCACTCCGACCCGAGGCCGCTCGCGGCGCAGCCACCCGGCGACCTTGATGCCCTCGTCGGAGCGGGACGGCGGCATCCGGATGTCGGTGACCACGACATCCGGGTCGTGATCGCGGACGGCCTGCTCCAGCGACGGCCGGTCGGTGGCCGTGCCGACCAGGTCGAGTCCGTCCGCCCGCTCGATGAGGGTCGCAAGACCATGYCGGAGCAGTGCATTGTCCTCAGCAAGGACGACACGAACGGCCATTCGTCCACTCTAGGCCCGTCTGAACGCCCCCAACCGGCGCAACGAACTCGTCTGATGTCCGGATCAGGACCTCAGGCGGACGCTGTCGCGGTGCCGGTCTCGGTACCACCCCGCCCGCGGTCCGGGAGGGCGGGCGGCGCCACCAGCGCGACCTGGCGCGTCAGTGGACCGGCCAGGCTCGGCGGAGGCGGCGGGGTACCGCCGCGGCGTGACACGGAGTCGGCCTGGCTCGAGCCGCCGCCGGTGGTGGAACTCTGGCCGGTGGCACCCCCCTGGCCCTGTCCCGGGAGGCCGCCGCCCGGTGCCACGCCCGGCTGGCCCTGCCCACCGAACTGGCCCAGTCCACCGAACTGGCCCGGCCCCTGACCGGCCTGTCCTCCGTTCTGGCCAGGCATGCCCTGCCCGCCGGACCCGTTCTGGCCATCGGGGGSGGTCTGCCCGCCCGGTGCGGTCTGCCCGCCGGCCGCGGCCTGGCCGTCGGCGCTGTCCTCCGTGATCGCGGTCGCGGTGGCGGTCGAGCCCGCGGAGGCGCCATCCGGCACGGTCGCCGTCACGTGGACGGTGTCGCCGACATCGATGTCGTCGATCCCGCCGGTCGCGGATCCGCGACCGGCTCCGGAACCGGAACCGGAACCGATGACGGTGTTCCCGGTAACGGTGTAGGTGGCGGTGAAGTCGTCGAGGCTGCGCACCGTCAGGGAGGCGTCGTCCACCGCGGAGACCTCGCCGGACTGGGTCCGGACGGTCCGGTAGCCGCCGGAACCGTCAGTGGTGATGAACTCTCCGTGCAGCGCGTCGGAGAGACCGGTGCCCACGCCCGTCCCGGTGCCAGCCGGGGAGCCGGCCTGGAACGGTCCCCCCATGCCGCGCAGGCCGCCCGGCCTGCCACCGCCCTGCCCGTCGCCGAGGCTGCTCGCGTTGACCGCGGCCGCCGCGCCGACAGCCAGGGCGAGCGCGGCGGCACCCACCACGGCTGTCCGGCCCAGACCCCAGTGCCGGGCCCCGCCGGCAGCGGTCGCCGGAGCGGCCACGGGCGGCATCGGGGTTGGCTCCGGGCCGGGCGGAGGTGTAGGGCCGGGCGGGGCTGCCAGGCCGGGCCAGGCCGACGACGACGACGGGCCGCCGGGGGCGGCACCGCTCGACGGTGGGGACGTGGGCGGGTCGGTGGGCCCGACGTGACTCATGTCCGTTCTCCTCGTCCCGGCCGGTCGGTCGCCGCGCCGTCGGGGAGGAGAGTTCACCGCGAAGCTGTGCGCAACCTGTGCTGGGGCTGGGCACGCGATGTGTGATCACCGCCGATGACGAAAAAGGTCCGTCATGCGGCCCGGCGGCGTCCAGGACACAGCGAGCGCACAGGAGATCTTCAGAGAACCCACAGGAAACGCTCTCATCCTGACTCCATGCAGCCGACGAGTCCCCGCATCCTTGTCGTCGATGACGAGAACACGCTGTCGGAGCTGCTGTCGATGGCCCTGCGCTACGAGGGCTGGGAGGTCCGCACCGCACCGGACGGGCGCGAAGCACTGCAGGTCGCCCGTGGGTTCCGCCCGGACGCGGTCGTTCTCGACATGATGCTGCCGGACATGGACGGCCTGGACGTCCTGCGCAGGCTGCGCGCGGAGCGCCCCGACGTCCCGGTGCTGTTCCTCACCGCCCGTGACGCCGTCGAGGACAGGGTGGCCGGCCTGACCGCCGGCGGCGACGACTACGTCACCAAGCCGTTCAGCCTGGAGGAGCTGGTCGCCCGGCTGCGTGGCCTCCTCCGCAGGCTGCATCGCGCCACGGCTCCGGATGAGGCGGTCCTCGTCGTCGGCGACCTCGTCATGAACGAGGACAGCCGGGAGGTCACCCGGGACGGGCACGAGGTGCGGCTGACGGCGACCGAGTTCGAGCTGCTGCGTTTCTTCATGCGCAACCCGCGGCGGGTACTGAGCAAGGCGCAGATCCTCGACCGCGTCTGGAACTACGACTTCGGCGGCCAGGTGAACGTCGTCGAGCTGTATGTCTCCTACCTGCGCCGGAAGATCGACGCCGGCCATCCTCCCATGATCCACACCATGCGCGGGGCCGGCTACGTGCTGCGCCCGGCGACCTGAGCCGTCCCGCGATGGCGGATCCGTCGGCCCCGTCGACGTCCGACGGCACAGCCCGTACACCCGACGACACAGTCCGTACGACGTCCGACGACGCAGCTCACGTGAAGAGCGGTGTGCGGCGGCGCGGCCCGGCCGGGTGGTCGCTGCGGACCAGGCTCCTCGCGCTGCTTCTCGCGCTGCTCGCCGTCATGTCCGCGGTGATCGTCCTCGTGACGGTGGTCGCGCTGCGCGGTGTGCTCGTCGAGCAGCTCGACGACCGGTTGAGGGGCGCGAGCGGGCGCCAGGTCGGGGTGCTGCTGCTGCCCCCGGCGGGAATGCGGCCCGGCTACGTCGGCGGCCCAGGGAGCAGCGCCGACGTGCTCAGGCCGGAACTCGATCCGTCCACGCTGACAGCGAGCCAGCGCCTCGACCTGGCCCTCGGCCGCGGCCAGTCGCCCGGGACCCTCGGCGCCATCCTGGAGCTGCGGCATCCCATACCCGTGCCGGCCGCCGGGCCCGAGGCCCCACCCGCCGCCGTCGATCAGGACGTCGCCGTCCTGATCAGCGGGGTCACCGCCGCGATCATCGGCGACGGATCGTCGCTGACCACGCTCTCCGGCGAGGTTCTCGCCACGGTGGCGCGGGTCCCGCTCGACGGTCAGCCGCACACCTACGCGATCGACGGTCACGGCGACTACCGCCTGATCGCCCGGCCCGAGCCGGACGGGCGGGCCATCCTCGTCACCGGCCTGCCGATGAACGAGCTCGGCTCGACCCTGACCAGGACGGCCGGGATCGGCGCCGGCGTCGCGGCGCTGGGTGTGCTCGCCGCGGCGGTCGCCGGCGCGGCGATCATCCGGGTGACGCTGCGTCCCCTGCGCCGGGTGGCGACCGCCGCGGCGCGGGTGGCGAGGCTCCCGCTCCACCGTGGGGCCGTCGACCTCCCCGCGCTCGAACCGGACGTCGACACCGACCCGCGTACCGAGGTCGGGCAGGTCGGCGCGGCCCTCGACCAGATGCTCGGCCACATCGGAGCGGCCTTCGCCGCGCGGCACGCCACCGAGACGAGGATGCGCCAGTTCCTCGCGGACGCCAGCCACGAGCTGCGGACGCCGCTCGCCGCGATCAGCGGGTACGCGCAGCTCACCCGCCGCACTCGCGACCCCGTCCCACCCGATGTCGTATACGCCATGGYACGTGTCGAGTCCGAGAGCGCACGGATGACGGCACTCGTCTCCGACCTGCTGCTGCTCGCCCGCCTCGACTCCGGCCGGCCGCTGGACCGTGAGGCCGCCGACCTGTCACGGCTCGTGGTGGACGCCGTCAGCGACGCCCATGTCGCCGCGCCCACCCATCGGTTCCAGYTCGACCTGCCCGACGAGCCGGTGACGACCGTCGGAGACCCGRCACGCCTGCACCAGGTGCTCGCGAACCTGCTGGCCAACGCCCGCGCCCACACCCCGTCGGGCACCGCGGTCACGGCCCGGCTGACAACCCGGGTGCTCCCGGCCGCCCCGGGTACGGCCGGCTCCCCGGGCATGCCCGCCCCGCTCGGCTGCTGCGCCGTGCTGCAGGTGATCGACGACGGCCCGGGCATCCCGCCCGACCTGCTCCCCCGGGTGTTCGAACGGTTCGCCCGGGGCGACAGCTCCCGCTCCCGGGCCGCCGGCAGCACCGGGCTGGGCCTGTCCATCGTGGCCGCGGTGGTGGAGGCGCACGGCGGTCGGGTGGACGTCGTCAGCAGGCCCGGTCAGACGGTGTTCACGGTGATCCTCCCGATGGYCGCGGCGGACGGCCCGCGCCACCGGGCGGAACCAGAGCCGGCGATCGCCCTCGGTGACGGGTCCACGGCGGCCGGCCATGCCGGAAGGACCGAGGCGGCCGGACTTACGGGAGATGCCGTCGGCAACGTCCCCGTTCCGCGCCGGGGCCCGCACTCTCACAGCTGAGGCACAGGCCGGGCACACGGCCGGGACAGCTCCGGATCCGACGCTGATCCGTATGCCGACCTCACCGACGCAGCCACCTCCGACCGGCCACCCCGGTCCGCCGGGCGCGGCGGGGCCCGGGCCCTGGCCCGCCGCCGCGCCCGCCCCTGCCAGGGACCGGTACACCGGGCCGGAGCAGCCCAGCTATCTGTGGGCCAGCCAGGCCACCATGCCGGATGTCCGTCAGCCCGACCCGCGTCGTCCCGCAGCCACCGGGGACCTCGGCCGCCCGGGGCCGGGGCCGGGGCGGCGGCACGGCGTGGCGGGTGCGCCGTCCCGCGGTGATCGGCGGGCGGAGCACGGGGGGCGGCTGGCCCGGCTGGTCCGGGGGCGGCCGGAGGACCCCCGCTGGGTACGGCCGGCGCTGGTCGGGCTGCTCATCGCGACGGCCGTGCTCTACCTGTGGGATCTCGGCGCCTCAGGCTGGGCGAACGCCTTCTACTCGGCATCGGCACAGGCCGGCTCGGTGAGCTGGAAGGCGATGTTCTACGCGTCGTCGGACGCGGGGAACTCCATCACCGTCGACAAGCCCCCGGCCGCGATGTGGGTGATGGCGCTGTCGGCGCGCATCTTCGGGGTGAGCTCCTGGAGCATCCTCGTCCCGGAGGCGCTGATGGGCGTGGCCTCGGTCGGGATGCTCTACCTGACCGTGCGCCGGGCGTTCCCCGCGGGCGCGGCGCTGCTCGCCGGCGCGGTCCTCGCGCTGACCCCGGTCGCCACCCTGATGTTCCGGTTCAACAATCCGGATGCGCTGCTCGTCCTGCTGCTGATCTGCGCCGCCTATGCGGTGTTGCGGGCCCTCGAGACCGCGAGCACCCGCTGGCTGGTGTGGGCCGGGGTGTTCGTCAGCTTCGGGTTCCTGACCAAGATGCTGCAGGCGCTGCTGATCGTTCCGGTACTGGCGCTGGTCTACCTGGCCGTCGCGCCCACCCGGTTCACCCGGCGGCTGTGGCAGGTCGGCGCCGGTGCGCTCGGCCTGGTCGTCCCGGCCGGGATCTTCGTCGCGATCGTCGAGCTCGCCCCGGAATCRTCCCGCCCGTACATCGGCGGGTCACAGGACAACAGTCTCCTCGAGCTCACGCTGGGCTACAACGGACTGGGGCGGCTGACCGGCAACGAGACCGGGAGCGTCGGCGGCGGAGGCGGYGGCATGTGGGGCTCCACCGGCTGGGGCCGGATGTTCGGGTCCGAGGCGGGCACGCAGGTCTCCTGGCTGATTCCGACCGCGCTGGTGCTACTGGTGGCCGGCCTGTGGGTGACGAGGCGGGCGCCGCGCACCGATCCGGGCCGGGCCGCGTTCGCGCTCTGGGGTGGCTGGCTGCTGGTCACCGGCATCGTGTTCAGCCAGATGAAGGGGATCTTCCACCCGTACTACACCGTGGCCCTCGCGCCGGCGATCGGCGCTCTCGTCGGGATGGGCAGCGCGGCGCTGTGGCGCCGGCGGGCGCACCCCGCCGCCACGGCCACCCTGGCCGGGGCCCTGGCCCTGACCGCGATCTGGTCCTTCATCCTGCTCAACCGGACGTCCGACTGGCACCCCTGGATCCGGTGGACGGTTCTGATCGCCGGCTTCGCCGCGGCACTGCTGTTCGTCGTGTTCTCCTGGCTGCCCCGGCCCGCGCGGATCGTCGTGACAACCGCGGCACTGGTCGCGGCCCTGCTTGGGCCACTGGGGTACTCGGTGGCGACGGCGGCCGTCCCCCACACCGGCTCCATCCCGTCGGCCGGACCGGGCGGCGGCGGTCTCGGCGGGCCGGGCGGCGGAGGCGGGCCCGGCGGCCGACTCATGATCTTTGGTGGCCCGGGTGCTGCCGGGACACAGACCGGCGGCGGGGCCGGCGCAGGCGGCCAGCAGGTCCCGGGCCAGACGGGTGGCACGACGGCTCCGGGTGGCACGACGGCTCCGGGTGGCACCGGGCCGGGCGGGATGGGCGGTGGGGGCGGGATGGGCGGTCTGCTCGGGGCCGGCGATCCCAGCGACGAGGTCGTCGCAATGCTCGAAGAGAACGCCTCGTCCTACACCTGGGTGGCTGCCTCGGTCGGGTCGAACAACGCGGCCGGATACCAGCTCGCCACCGGCGATCCGGTGATGGCGATCGGTGGCTTCAACGGCAGCGACCCGTCCCCGACCCTGGAACAGTTCCAGCAGTACGTGGCGGACGGCCGCATCCACTACTTCATCGGTGGCGGCGGTTTCGGCGGGCAGAACGGCGGAAGCTCCGCGTCCGGAGAGATCGCCGCCTGGGTCCAGGAGAACTTCACCGCGACCACCGTCGACAATGTCACCCTCTACGACCTGACCGCGTCGACGTCCACGACCTCGGCAGGGTCCTTGTCGGGCGCCTCGAACACCTGAGTCGACGCGCGCGCCGCACGCGGTATTCGCGCGGTGGCCGGGCGACCCACAAGGGCAGCCCGGCCACCGCGGCCGCGCATTCTCGCCCGGCAGTACGGAACCAGAAACGAAGCCGGAATCCGGTATATGCGAAAACCCGAGAATAACTCTCCCCTCCCCTTTCGTTTCTTCCTGCGTGAGGTGGCGGCGTGAAGCTCACAGCAGAGGCACAGCACCAGCACATTGCCGGCACAGCCCGGGGCCGAATGGTGAACGGCATGACCACGGATGCCTGGATCAGCGGCGCCGGAACGCCCGGCATGACCGCCACGACCACCCCGTCAGCACCGACCGGCAGGAGTGGCGGAAACGGCCAGACTCCCGTACGCACCACGCACCCGGTGAGGAGCATCGTGTCGACGACCACCACCGACCTGCTGTCCAGGCACCGGAACGAAAAGACCCTCATGGCTCACCCGGTGCTCGACGTCGTCATTCCGGTGTACAACGAGGAAAAAGACCTGGCGCCGTGCATCCGCAGACTGCACGCCCATCTGCGGACCACGTTTCCCTACCCTTTCCAGATCACCGTCGCCGACAACGCCAGCACCGACACGACACTGGCGATCGCCCAGGAGCTGGTGCTGGAGATCCCCGAGGTCTCGGTCATCCATCTCGACGCCAAGGGCCGCGGCCGGGCGCTGCGTGCGGCCTGGGGCGTCTCGACCGCACCCGTCCTGGCCTATATGGACGTCGACCTCTCGACCGACCTGGCCGCGTTGCTTCCCCTGGTCGCGCCGCTGATCTCCGGGCATTCGGATCTGGCGATCGGGACCCGGCTGTCCCGCTCCTCCCGGGTCGTGCGGGGCCCCCGGCGCGAGGTGATCTCCCGCTGTTACAACCTGCTGCTGCGCGGCACGCTGGCCGTCCGGTTCACCGACGCGCAGTGYGGCTTCAAGGCCATCCGGGCGGATGTCGCCGCCTGCCTGCTGCCACTCGTGCAGGACGGCGAATGGTTCTTCGACACCGAGATGCTGGTCATCGCCCAGCGCAGCGGCCTGCGCATCCACGAGGTGCCGGTGGACTGGATCGACGACCCCGACAGCAGGGTGGACGTCCTCGCGACCGCGATGGCCGATCTCAGGGGCGTCGCGCGCCTCGCCCGCGCGCTCGGCACGGGCGCGCTGCCCCTCGGCCAGCTGCGCCGCGAGTTCGGCCGCGCTCCCCTGCCCGGCACCAGCATGAGCGAGGGGACGGACAGTGGGGACGGGACTGTGAACGGGAACGGGAACGGGCACGGGCACGGGAACGGGGCGGCGGCGCCCGCGCCCGCGGTTCCCGGGGTGCCCGCGGGGCTGACCGGGCAGCTGCTGCGCTTCGCCGGGGTGGGTGTCGCCAGCACGCTGGCCTACCTGGTGCTGTTCGTCCTGCTCCGCGGGGTGGCCGGCGCGCAGGCGGCGAACCTCGTCGCACTGCTGGTGACCGCGGTGGCGAACACCGCCGCGAACCGGCGGCTCACGTTCGGGGTCAGCGGCCGCGACGACGCCGGCCGGCACCACCTGCAGGGCCTGTTCGTCTTCGCGATCGGCCTGGCGCTGACCAGCGGCTCGCTGGCCGCCCTGCACGCGGCGAGCGACGAGCCGGGTCGCCTGCTGGAGGTCAGCGTTCTCGTCCTGGCGAACCTCGCCTCGACCGTCGTCCGCTTCCTGCTGCTGCGCGCCTGGGTGTTCCACCCGTCCCGGCTGGGCCGGTACGGGCGAGAGGTCGGTGTCAGGCACACTGCCGGCCGCTGAGCCCGGGGGCGGCCGCCGGCCGGCTGACCGTCTGTCAGCCTGGCCGGCAGTCGCCGTCCACGGTCAGGGGCGCAGGACGAGGAGCAGGTCGCCGACCTCCACCGACTCGCCGTTCGCGCGCACGATCTCGGCGACCGTCCCGGCGGCGGGGCTGGTGACCGCCGCCTCCATCTTCATGGCCTCGATCACGGCCAGCTTCTGGCCCTTCTCGATGGTGTCGCCGACGGCGACCGCGAGGGTGACGATGCCGGGCAGCCCGGCGCCGACCTGCGCCGGGTCGGACGGGTCGGCCCGGCGGGCGGCGGTGGTCGTCGCCTTGATGGAGGTGTCGCGGACCCGCACCGGCCGCGGCTGGCCGTTGACGCGCAGGTAGAGGGTGCGCATGCCGGCGTCGTCGGCCTCGCCGATGGTCTCCAGGGTGACGATGATCTCGACGCCCGGTTCGAGGAAGACGCTGACGGGACGTCCGGGCTGCAGGCCGAACAGGAACGCCTCGGTGGGGATCACCGACGAGTTGCCGTAGGTGGCGACCGCCTGCTGGTAGTCCTTCCAGGGCCCGGGGAACAGCAACCGGGACAGGGCCGCGCGGCGGTCGGCGCCCGGTGCGGCGAGCGCCGCGGCGTCGTCGGGGGCGAGGGCGGCCGCCGGAGGCTCGGGGTGGCGCCCGGCCAGGGCCCGCTCCCGGAACGGCTCGGCGAAGCCGGCGGGCGGCGTGCCGAGCTCCCCGGCGAGGTAGCCCAGCACGCTGGCGGGCAGGTCGTACTCCTCGGGATGGTCGCGCAGCCGGTCGACGTCCACCGAGCCACCGGCGATGAACAGCGCGAGGTCGCCGACGACCTTGCTGGTCGGCGTGACCTTGATCGGCTTGCCGAGCAGGTCGTTGGCGACCGCGTAGCACTCGGTGACCTGGGTCCAGCGGTCGCCGAGACCGAGGGAGATGGCCTGCTGGCGCAGGTTGGTGAGCTGCCCGCCGGGGATCTCGTGCCGGTAGACGGCCCCGGTGGGGGCGCGCAGCCCGGCCTCGAACGGCGAGTAGAGGTCGCGGACTGCCTCCCAGTACGCCTCCATCGACGACAGGGCCGCCAGCGGGATGCCGGTGGCGCGCTCGGTGTGGTCGGTGGCCGCGACGAGGGCGGACAGGTTCGGCTGGCTGGTTCCGCCGGACATCGGCGCGGCGGCGGCGTCGACGGCGTCGACCCCGGCCTCGTTCGCGGCGATGAGGGTGGCGAGCTGGCCGCCGGCGGTGTCGTGGGTGTGCAGGTGGACGGGCAGGTCGAAGCGCTCCCGCAGCGCGGTGACCAGCCGGCTCGCGGCGGCCGGGCGCAGCAGGCCGGCCATGTCCTTGATGGCCAGCACGTGGACGCCGGCGTCGACGAGCTGTTCGGCGAGGCGCAGATAGTAGTCGAGGGTGTAGATCTGCTCGTCGGGGTTGGTGAGGTCGCCGGTGTAGCACAGGGTGCCCTCGGCGATCGCAGTCCCGGTCTCCAGGACGGCGTCGATCGCCGGGCGCATCTGCTCCATGTCGTTGAGCGCGTCGAAGATCCGGAAGATGTCCAGGCCGTTCGCCGCCGCCTCGGCGACGAACGCGCGCACGACGTCGTCCGGGTAGGGGGTGTAGCCGACGGCGTTGCGGCCGCGCAGCAGCATCTGCAGGCAGATGTTCGGCACGGCCGTGCGGACCGCRGCGAGGCGCTCCCACGGGTCCTCGGCGAGGAACCGCAGCGCCACGTCGTAGGTCGCGCCGCCCCAGCACTCGAGGCTCAGCAGGTTCGGGGTGAGCGCGGCGAACGCCGGTGCCGCGGCGAGGATGTCGAAGCTGCGCAGCCGGGTCGCCAGCAGCGACTGGTGCGCGTCACGCAGGGTGGTGTCGGTGACGGCGAGCGCGGTGCGCCCCCGCAGGTCGGCGGCCCAGCCGGCCGGGCCGAGCTCGGTGAGCAGCTGGCGCGAGCCGGCGGCCGGTGCGGTGCCGGCGAGGTTCAGCAGCGGGAGCATGGTGCGCGGCTCGGTCAGGGCGACCCCGGTGGGGCGGGTGTGCCCGTTGACGGTGCTCTCGGCGAGGCGGGCCAGCATGCGGCTGGTCGCGTCCCCGTCGTCGACGGCGCTCAGCAGGCCGGGGCGCTCGTCGATGAAGGAGGTCGTCACCCCGCCGGCGAGGAAGGCCGGGTCGGCCAGCAGCTTCGTCAGGAACTCGATGTTGGTGCGCACCCCGCGCACCCGGAACTCCTTGAGCGCGCGGCGGGCCCGCCGCGACGCCTTCTCCAGCGTGGCGCCGCGCGCGGTCAGCTTGACCAGCAGCGAGTCGAAGTAGGGGCTGACCTCCGCGCCGGGGTACGTCGCGCCGTCCAGACGCACGCCCGGCCCGCCGGGCGACTGGTAGAAGGTGATCGTCCCGGTGTCTGGGCGGAAGCCGTCCGACGGGTCCTCGGTCGTCACCCGGCACTGGATCGCGGTGCCCCGCAGGGAGACGCAGTCCTGGGTGAGGTTCAGGTCGTCAAGGCTCTCGCCGGCGGCGATCCGCAGCTGCGCGCCGACGATGTCGACGCCGGTGACCTCCTCGGTCACCGTGTGCTCCACCTGGATGCGCGGGTTCATCTCCATGAAGGTGAACGCCCCGTCCGGGCCGACGAGGAACTCGACGGTGCCGGCGTTGACATACCCGACATGGCGGGCGAACCGCACCGCCGCGTCACACAGCGCGTCGCGGACGCTCTCCTCCAGGGCGGGGGCGGGCGCGATCTCGACGACCTTCTGGTGGCGGCGCTGCACCGAGCAGTCCCGCTCGAACAGGTGGATCACGTTGCCGTAGGAATCGGCCAGGACCTGCACCTCGACGTGCCGCGGCCGGTCCACCGCCTGCTCCAGGAACACCGTGCCGTCGCCGAACGCCGCCGCCGCCTCGCGCGACGCGCTCGCGACGGCGTCCGCCAGGTCCTCCGCGCGTAGCACGCGACGCAGCCCGCGACCGCCGCCGCCGCCGGACGCCTTGACGAACAGCGGGAACCCGACCTCCGCGGCCGCCTCGGTGAACCCCTCGCCGTCCGGCAGCGGGTCGGACGCCCGCAGCACCGGCAGCCCCGCCGCGATCGCCGCGTTGCGTGCCGCGACCTTGTCCCCGGTGAGACGGAGAACAGCAGGCGGTGGGCCGACGAACGTCACGCCAGCCGCCGCACATGCCTCCGCCAGCACCGCCGACTCCGACAGGAAGCCGTACCCGGGGTGCAGCGTGTCCGCGTCCGCGGTCTTCGCGACCCGCAGCAGCGCCTCGATGTCGAGGTAGCCGCGCACCGGATGCCCCGGCTCGCACAGCTCGTAGGCCTCGGACGCCTTCGTCCGGTGCAGCGCGGACACGTCCTCGGGGGTGTAGACGGCGACCGTGCGCAGTCCCAGCTCCTGGGCGGCCCGGAAAACCCGGACCGCGATCTCACTGCGGTTTGCCACAAGCACCTTGCGCACGCGCAGCTCCTCACGCCAGTGGCCCCGGAACGTCCCGCACGGACCAGGGAGTCCGCCAAGTTTCGACGGTTTCGTCGCCGTGCGCCAAGATTGGTGACACATATTGCGTTGCAGTGCCCGGAATGCCGCCACCCCCGGTCCCGGTGTGTTACCCCGAGCGAGCACGAAGACGCCACAACCCAACAACAACGACGGTGCCGCGTCCGCACGGCGCTCCGGGCCCGGTCAGTAACGCCACCTGACCCGATCGACGACCACACCCGGGTCCAGGCCGGCGAACAGCTCGATCTCGCCCCGGCGTACCGCGCCGATCGTGTCGTGCAGTTCGACACCGAGGGCGGCGCGCAGGACCTCGTCGGCCCCGAAGGCGGCCACGGCCTCCCCGAGGTCGGCCGGAAGACGGCGGACGCCCAGGCGGGCCAGCTCCGCACTGGTGCAGGAGGCCGGATCAGCGTCGAACGGCTCCGGCAGGGCCGCCGCCGCGCTGAGGCCGTCGATACCGGCGGCGAGCACCCCGCCGACCAGCAGGTACGGATTGGCAGCGAGATCGAAGCACTTCACCTCGACGTTCGCCGCGCCCGGCTCGCCCGCCGCGCCTGTGATCATCCGGATCGCCGCCTCCCGGTTCTCCAGCCCCCAACAGGCGTACGCCCCCGCCCAGTTCGAGGGCACGAGCCGCAGGTAGGAGGTGACACTCGGCGCGCCGAGCGCCATCAGCGCCGGGAGATGCCGCAGCACCCCGGCGACGAAGGCCTCCCCACCGGCCGTCAGGCCGAACGGCCCCGACCCGCCCGCCATCAGCGGCCCGCCGCCGGGCACGCTGCCGTGCAGGCTGAGGTGCAGGTGGCCGCCGTTGCCCACGCTGCCGGCGAGGACCTGGGGGGCGAACGAGACCCGCAGCCCGTGCCGCGCCGCGACACCGCGCACCGTCTGCCGGACCAGGACGGACGTGTCCGCCGCACCGACCGGGTCCTCCGGCGCGACCGACACCTCGAACTGCCCGGCCGCGTACTCGGGATGGATCTGCAGCAGCTCGACTTCCTGGGCGGTCAGCGCCTCCACCAGGTCACGCAGGTAGTCGGACAGTTCGACGACCCTGGTCATCCCGTACGCGGGCCCCGAGCAGGCGGCGGTGAAGTCGTCGCTCCCGGCCGGCGACACCGTCCACTCGATCTCGAACCCGGCGAGGGCGTGCAGGCCGCGGCGCCCCAGCCGCTCGGCCTGGGCACGGGCGAAGGCACGGGCGTCCTGGGGATGCGGACGGCCGGTGAGCGCGTAGCGGTCGACCGGGGCCCAGGCCCAGCCCGGCTGGGCGCACAGCCGGGTGAGACGGCGCAGGTCGGGCCGTAGGCGCAGGTCCCCGACCGGTCCGCCCGCGTACCGGGCGACGACCGAGCTGTCGTCGATCAGGAACGTGTCGAACGAGGGCGAGGCGCCGACCCCGTGGATCACCGCGCGAGGCAGACGTCCCAGTGGCACGCCTTTCACCCGGGTCAGCCCGGCGTTGTCGACCCAGGTGAGGGCGACCGCGACGACTCCGCGTGCCGCCAGCCCGGCAACGGCGTCAGCTGCCCCGACCGCCCCTTCCGTCCCGACGTCCTCGCTCTCGGCGTCCTCGCGGACATCCTCGGCCCCGGCGTCCCCAGCCCCGGCGCCCTCGGTCAGCATGCCCTCGATCATGACAGCACCTTCCGTCACCTGTCTGCTACAGAAAGCCGAGGCTGGCGGGATTCCCCGCTGCCGGCGCCGGAACTCGGAACGCCGCCCTTCCTCGCGAGCCGTCTGGAGCACGGCGTGTTCGTCCACAGGGGGATGCGCCACAAAGCCGCGATGAGCAGGGCCATACCGGGACCACGGCGACCGTTGTCCCCAGGAATGCCCTCGCCATCCACAAGTTATCCACAGGCTGGGAGTGCGGCGCGACGCACGGCAGACGTCCAACCCTGGTCACGGAAAGTGATGGAGGTACGACGACAGGCATGYCGACGTCGTGGAGCGGGCACGATCATGTGGTGCTGCCCTGTGTGGAGAGCCTCCGCCTCGTGGACCATCACTGCCATGGGCTGCTCACCCGCGACCTCGACCGGGCGGGCTTCGAGCGGATGCTCACCGAGTCCGACGCACCGACACCGGCGGGGACGACCCTGTTCGACAGCAACATCGGGTTCGCGGTGCGGCGCTGGTGCGCTCCCGTCCTCGACCTGCCACCGTTCAGCGGACCCGAGGAGTACCTGGCCCGACGCCGGGAGATCGGCGTCGACGAGGTCAACCGACGGTTCCTGCGCGCGGCCGGCATCAGCGCGTTCTGCGTCGACGCCGGCTACCTGCCCGAACCGCTCATGTCCGCGAGCGAACTCGGCACCACCTGCGGCGGGACGGGCCACGACATCCTGCGCCTCGAAAGGCTCGCCGAGTCCCTCGCCGTCGACATCGTGACCGGCCAGCTCGGGGTCACCCACTTCGCGGACACCATCCGCGAACGGCTGGCCGGGGCGGGCCCGACGACCGTGGGCCTCAAGTCCGTCGCCGCCTATCGCGTCGGCCTCGCGCTACCCGCCACCCGACCGACCGACCGCGAGGTCACCGCCGCGGCCCGCGAATGGCTCGCCATGATCCGCCGCGGCGCGCCCATCCGGCTGGCCAGCCCGCTGCTGCACGCCTTCCTCATCTGGACCGGCGCGGACGCCGGCCTGCCCATCCAGATCCACGTCGGCTACGGCGACGCGGACCTCGACCTCCAGCGGTGCAATCCACTGCTGCTCACCGGCCTGCTGCGTGCCCTCGCGCCGACGGGCGTGCCCGTACTGCTCCTGCACTGCTACCCCTACCACCGCGAGGCCGGCTACCTCGCGCAGCTCCTCCCCACCGTGCACATGGACGTCGGGCTGGCTGTACAGAATGTCGGCCGCCGGGCGTCGGCGGTGCTAGGCGAGGCACTGGAACTGGTCCCTTTCAGCAGGTTCCTCTTCTCGTCCGACGCCTTCGGGCTCGGTGAGCTGTACCTGCTCGGTGCACTGTTGTTCCGGCGCGCGCTGTCCGCCGTGCTCAGCGAGGGCATCGCGGACGGCGACTGGACGGAGTCCGACGCCGCCCGGGTCGCGGATCTCATCGGTGCCGGCAACGCCCGGCGGATCTACCGCCTGGGTGAACCCGGGCGCGAAACAACGGCCGTCACGAGCTCACGCGCCCGGGATTCCCTCTACTGCGCGGCCGAGGACAGCCGGACCGGGCCGAGCAGCTGACCAGTCACCTGTCCGGATTGGTGGGAAGAGCCGACAGGCACTCCTCGAGCTCAGAGATCTCAGCCTGGTAGTCCGTCTTCGTCGGGTCGGCCCGGATGGCCTGAAGTGCACGGCTGAGCCTGTCGCGCTGCAGCCCGATCTCAGCGGCGAAGGATGCCACCGAGATTTCTCGATGACGCGCCAGGTAGGTGAGGTTGAACACGATCACCCGCCAGCTGGCAACGTCATTTCCGAGTTCACCGACTGATCTGCTCACCAGACGACGACAGCTGTCGCCGCCCCGGTCGGCCGAGGGGTCCAGCGGGTCGAACTCCTGGTCGCCGTAGAAACCGAGATCCACCGCGATGTACTTTCTCGCCATCGTCAGATTTCCCGACCTTATCCCGGCACGTGTCTCGTCGATTATCTCGTTGAGGCAGTCAGGCGCGCCACCGAAGGCCAGCCCGATGGCTCCCGACCTCCGCACCCAGAGGTCGCCTTCCCGTCGCACCACGTCCGCCAGCCAGGTGGACACGTTTCCGTCCCCCAGCGCGCCGAGATAATAGGAGATCCGCCCCGCGGCGAAGTTGCTCACCCGGGCGGATCGCTCGTCGGATGATCGTTCCCGGTTTTCGAGTGCCTTCAGCAGCAGGGCCCTGAGTCGCTGCGCGGCCAGAGTTCGCGACTGGGGGTCGCGCGACAGACGGTGGACCGACTCCCTGACGAAGAGGGCGACCCCGGGCCCGTCTATTCGTTCAAAGAAGTCGCTTCCCCGGTCGCTGACACCACGAATCCAGTCCTCGACCCGCCGGGCGACAAAATACTCCTCGAATGACTTGTGATAGAAGAACACATCGTATTCGTCACCAGGCATCTCGGGCTCGAACCGCGGGGTCAGCAGAGGACAGCTTTTAAGGGCGTCGACCGCCTTGCCACGTAGACCCTCGGGTATGTCGGCCAGGCGAACAGCCGCGTTGAGTGCGCTCCTGCCCGCCACCACTCTCGCCGACCGGAAGCGAAGCCAGGCAAGCTCACAGAGCGCGGAGGTCAGCATCTCCGCCGGTATCGAGATTCTTTCCGCCCGACTTTCCCGGTCCAGGGTGTGYCGGACGAACTGACGGAAAACGCTGGAAACGTCGATAGGACCGTAGACTCCGTGGTAGCCACGAGTGGAAACCAACATGATGAGAAGCAGCGGATTCCTCGCCAGCGCGCGGATCGCCGGCTCCCGAACCCAGAGGTCCTTTACGTAGTTGGCGTGCGAGGCCGCACTGGCCGGATCGAAGAGCCGGCGCGACAGCGTTTCGATGTAGCTCAGTATCCATGGCTCGTCGGGGGGCCGGGAGAACATGGCGTGGAAGGACCTGACGATGCCAGGCCTCCCTAGCAGAACCGACTCATGATATGTGTTGCGTACCGTGACGAGCACAGCCCGCCCGAAGCACCATGATTCAAGAAACCGTTCGGCCGCGGYGTCGCCCAGCAGAGAGGCTATCTCGTCGAGTCCGTCGATCACCAGCGCGAGCGAGACACTGACACAAYCGTRCAGTATGYGGCGTTCAAAACCGGATGATCCGAGGTCCTGGATCTTCCGCATGAGAAGATCCAGTAGCCACTCCCGACTTCCCGCGTAGGACGACGACGCAGCCTGGTCGCCGACGAAGTCGGTCGCGTCGACCGTGAGCCACAAGGTCGACGGAGCCTCATCCATCAGCCAGAGGTACTCCAGCCCACGACAGAGTGCCGATTTTCCCGTGCCAGCTGGCCCGATGACGAGAAAGCGACCCAGGGGCGCCGCAGGGATCGGCCCCTGCGCCGGAATCTTAATTCTTTCATCGATATCGACGAATGCCGTCTCCAGCAGCAGGTCCGGTGACGAGAAGAGGTCGTTGTACGTCAGACCGACCGTGCCGGATGCCGGCCGGCCGAGCCGTTCCCGGACAAGTACCCCCAGACCCGCACGCAGTGTCTCAAGGAGGTCCTCCCGAACACGCCCGATGCGCCGCGTGAGACTGCCGGTCTGGTCCGCCGGCYCGAAGTTCTCGGCCAGCCGTGACCAGACCGCGAACTCCCGCTCCCCCAGGCTGCGTCGATCAGCACGTCGCGCGGCCTGGTTTCTGATCCAGGCCGTCGCCCGGTAGACACCCACCATAAGCGTTGGGACACTCACGGCCAGCGCCAGGACGTCGGCGTTCCCCGCGATCCACTGCCCGACGTCCGTCATCGTTGACTCCGCCAGCGACATGGCGGCCCTGCATCGCGTCGGACGAAGCGGTGAACACGCTCGATGCGCCATGCGCGGCGTGATTCCGAGTTCTGACCACGGCCCCGGGGCGACGGCCACACAGCTACGTGCTCGCTCACGACCCTCCCCTGACGTGAAGAAAATTCGCCGGGGCTACCGCGACGCTGTCAGCACGCCCGGCGCGCTGACCCGCGGAACGCCTGCCTCGGAGCAGCTGCGGCGACCGTGCCGGGTACCCGGCCTTCGCTCACCTGGCTCATTCCAGGTATTCACGGGGCCATTATGGGGGCCATCCGCTGCACCCGCGGCCCGGTTTCAATATCAGCTCGAAAACCCCGACAGGCGGCGGAGTCCCGCACCAGCGGTTTCTGTCCTGGCAGCAACGGAACCGCCTTTCTCAGCGGTCGCGGGGCGACTCTGCCCGCTGACGTGGCCGGTGAGCCTTCCCTTTCAGGCCGCAGGCCGGCGTGACGACTGGACTTCGTCGCCCGCTCACTGATCGCCCACGACCGCTGAACATCCCGGACGGGCTCGTCTAGGCTGCTGCCGTGTCAGCCGTCGCCCGCAGCAACCACCATCAGCAGCACCGCGCGATCCTCGTTGCCGTCGAGGGTGTCGACGGTGCTGGGAAGCACACCCTGACGTCGCGTCTCGTCCAGGATCTCACCGCCCAGGGACGATCGGTGGGCACGTTCTCGTTCCCCCGCTACGCCTCCGGGCCGCTGGGCACCGCCATCCGAGCGATGCTCGACGGGGACGAGCGGCTCGCCGGGCTGGCCGGCTCGGCCCGCGCCACCGCGCTGCTGTTCGCGCTCGACCGGACGAACGCGCTGCCCGAGCTGGCCGCGCGCACCGCCGGGCACGACATCCTCATCGTCGACCGGTACCTGGCCTCGAACGCCGCCTACGGAGCAGCCCGGCTCCCGCCCGACGAGCGGGCCGGGTTCCTGTCCTGGATCGCCGAGGTGGAACTCGCCGAGCTGGGGCTACCCAGACCTGACCTACAGGTTCTCCTGGATGTCCCGGTGGAGACGGCGCGGGCCGGCGCGCGCACCCGGGCCGCGGCCGACATGTCCCGCGCGCTGGACACCTTCGAGAGTGACGACGGCCTGCAGGCGCGCTGCGCCGAGGTGTACCGGACACTCGCAGGGTCCGRCTGGGTCGCCCCGTGGCTGGTCGTCGACCGCACGGCCGGCCCGGCGACGGTCCTCGGAGCGCTGCGTGACCTGCGCGTCGGGCTCCTGGCGGAGCCACCCGGCCCGGCGGAGCCACCCGGCCTCGTAGAGACGCCCGACCTCGTAGAGACGCCCGGCCTCGTAGAGACGCCCGGCCTCGTAGAGACGCCCGGCCTCGTGGAGACACCGCGGGCCCCTCGCGGCGTCGCACGGCCCGCGGTGGCCGGCTGAAGCGCAGCCGGGCCGCGGGAGTTGTCCCGTAGCGTTGAGATGGTCCCTGACCGAGCAGAAGGTTGGGCACAGAACTGTTCCCTCGGAACAGTATTGCGCTCGGATTCCACACCGCACGGCCATGGCCACCAATCAGGGTGCGATGCAAGAGTTCACCCATGGGATCACCTACGGACATCGACCTGTTGCGCGAGCTTGAACCCGTCGCCGAGGCGAACGTGAACCGACACCTCAGCCTTGCCGCGGAGTGGATGCCGCACGAGTACGTCCCCTGGAGCCAGGGGCGCGACTTCGACGCGACTCCCTGGGAACCGGAGCAGTCCGCGCTGTCCGAAGTGGCCCAGATGGCTTTCGAGGTCAACCTGCTCACCGAGGACAACCTGCCCAGCTACCACCGAGAGATCGCCGTCGCCTTCGGCCGTGACGGCGCGTGGGGCACCTGGGTCGGCCGGTGGACCGCCGAGGAGGGCCGCCACGCGATGGCGATGCGCGACTACCTCCTGGTCACCCGCTCGGTCGACCCGGTGACACTCGAGCGTGACCGGATGCTCCAGATGCAGCGCGGCTACGACTCCGGGGCGAAGACACCGCTCGAGGCGATGGCCTACGTGTCGTTCCAGGAGCTGGCGACCCGGATCAGCCACCGCAACACCGGCCGCTTCACCGGCGAGCCGTTCGCGGAGAAGCTGCTCACCCGGGTGGCTGCCGACGAGAACCTGCACATGATCTTCTACCGGAACCTGGTCGCGGCGGCGCTGGAACTGGCTCCGGACCGCATGGTCCCGGTCATCCGGGACGAGCTGGTCAAGTTCGAGATGCCCGGCACCGGCATCCGCGACTTCGGCCGCAAGGCCCGTTACATCGCGCAGGCCGGCATCTACAACCTGCGGACCCACCATGACGACGTCGTCGCCCCCATCCTCCGGCACTGGAAGATCGCCGAGATGGAAGGGCTGACCGACGAGGCCGCCAGGGCCCAGGGGGAGATCATCTCGTTCGTGGCGGGGCTCGACGCRCTCGCCACCCGTCAGGAGGAGAAGCAGCAGGCTACCGAGGCCCGCCGGGCGGCCCGCAGGGAGGCGAGCCGGCCGGAGCAGGCCGCCACCGTGCCCGTCGGCTGACCACACCTGGGCTGGAACCGCTCCCGGCCCCCCGCACCCCGCCCGGAGTTTCGCCGGAGATGCACGGCGGCCGGCGCGACGGAGACCGAGGGTCGCCGGGGCTGGTGTCGTAACTGTTGCACGATGTCCGTAGTGTCCGTGGTACGTCGGTCGGGTTCCCGGTGTGAGCACCGGGAACAGCCGGCGCTCAGGCCCCCACGCACGGAACGGACGGAGCGGATTGAGTACACATCGCGGCTCCGCGCGACCAGTCCCCAGAGTTCAGCTCGCACTCGGCGCTCTGGCCGTGATCGCGCTGCTGGTAGCGGTTCTGCTCGGGCAGAAGGGCTCCGGCGGGGCATCACCGGTCGCCGAGGTCTGCGGGCCCGGCGGCAGCGGAGCCGAGGCGGACTGCCGCCCGTCCGCGACATCGTCCACCCCGGCGGCCGGCGGGGGCGTCCCCCCGACCGTCAGCGCCGAGCCCGGCAGCAAGCGCACCACCCCGCGGCCGTCCACTGCCGGCGAGACCGGCGGCACCGCCGCCCTCGGCGTCACCGGGGCGACCGGCAGCGGCTCGGGTGGCAGCGAACCCGGCACGACCGGATCGAGGGACGGGCGGCCGGGCGGGACGCACCCGCAGACTCGACCCACCCGCCCGCGCGGCGGCCAGGAGCCCGCTCTGGACCTGCGGCTGCCGCACGTACCGGTGCCCACCTGCATCGTCGGCTGCCGCTGACCTCCGGGCGCCGGAGCGCCCCACCACGCCGCCGGTGTCCCGTTCGGGGAATGCCAGGCGGAGGATGCCCGGGGGAGCACCTGTCGGCGTGAGGTTTCGCACGGTTCCGCGACGTACCAGGGGTGCACAGGTAGCTCACCGTCGTCTCGTATCCAGCTCACAGGCGGATGGCATGCGGTCAGCAGTGGTGGCCGCCGCCGGTACCGCCGGGGTGGGCGCGATCAGACGGACGCGAGCGCCTGGCTGCCGCCACGGAACCTCGAGGAGCTGCCATGCCGCCGCCAGCCAGCAGGCCACCGCGCCCGTCCGCTGTCCTTCCCGCACCAGAGGTCGGCCGTGACCCGGACACCCCCCGCGGACCGGTCGGCCGGCTCAGGGCGGCCACCCGTCGGTGGACGACGGAACGGCCGGCTGCCCGCAGGTCACCGGCGGCGGCGCTCGCCGTGATCGGCGGCGCACTCGCCGGCACCGCGGTGGACCGGCTTGCCGCCAGCCTTACCGCCAACCTCACCGCCGCCCGCACGAGCCGCCCGGTGAGCGGACCGCTCGGAACGCTGCGCACAACCCTGCGGGTCCGTCCGCCGGGCTTCCCCTCGCTACTGCACGCGGCGACCGGGCGGCAGGCGCCGCCGGATGTCAGCGCCACCGCGTCCTACGGCGAGCTGTGCCGGCTCCGGCGCGGCTGCGACGCACTCGGCAACACCTGGGACGACCCCGCCTACGCGCTGATGTCGTTGTTCGGGGGCTATGCCGGGGTGTTCGGAGACTCCTGCGGCCCGGTCTTCGAAACCGGTTCGGACACCGCGCCCTCGCTCCGGACCCGGTGGACGGAGATCACCTACGGCGGGGGTGAGCGGCTGTCCGTCGGCACCGAGATCGGTCTGGGGAACCGGTCGTTGCCGATCCGGATCATCGGCATCCCCCTGGTGCGGGACGGCCGGCTCGCGCTGCTGCCCGACGAGATCGTCCTGGGGAACCAGCGCCTGCCCGGGGAGCTGATGACACCTGCGGACACCGCGGTCTTCGCCGAGCCGGTGGTCATCCTGCCGGCCTTCCCCCGCGGGACCCGCCTCGCCGACGCGGTCGCAACCCCCGAGGGGCTACGACTGCGGTTCGAACGGTGCGCCCCGGCAGGCCGTTAGCCGCCCGTCGCGCCGGCCGCGTGCCAACGGGACTACCTCAGAGCGATACGTCAGAGCGATACGTCGGGGCGAGTAGTAACGGATACGCGCCTCGACGGATGGTTTCGCCGGTCCCGGCGTCTACCGTGAGGGCGGTGAAGGGGACCTGGCCGGCCAGCTTCGGCGCCAGGATCAGTGGTCTGCTGGGCCGGCTCGTCGGTGCGCACGGCCGGTGGAGCGGCGTCGACGGGGTCGCGGCGGTCGCTGTGCCCCGGCGGTCCGCGGTGACCATGCTGATCGACCGCATCCCGTCAGCGCGGGCGCGCCGGGTGGCAATGGTGGTCGTGGCCGACATCGTGCCGACGGCGGCGGTCGGCGCGATCATGCTCGGCGCGTCGGGCCACGCGGCGCGGGAGCAGGTCCCACCCAGCCGGCCGCTGGACGGCGCGGCCTACATGCTGCTCGGCCTCGCCACGTTCCTGTTTCCGCTGCGCAGGCGCTTCTCTCTCCTGCTGTTCGCCGCCGAGGCGCTGCTCCTCGGCACCTACATCGCGACCGGCTACCCCCACGGCCCGCCGGGGGCTGCGCTGATCGTGGTGGCCTTCACGGTCGGCCTGCGCGCCCCGGAGTGCAGGGCGGCGGGTGCCGCCAAAGCGGGCGCGGTCCTGCTGGTGCTGGCCACCGTGGTCGCGTACGCCCGCGGCTATGTCGCCGGCGGCTGGGGCCTGGCGTCCGCGGTTGTCAGCGTCCTGTGCGTGGTGGTCGTCCCGACGGTCCTCGGCACCCTGCTACGCGTGCGCCGGCTGGCGTCGGCCCGCGCGAAGGAGGACGAGACCCGGCGCCGCATCGACCAGGAACGCCTGCGGATGGCCCGCGAGGTGCATGACGTCGTCGGCCACGGCCTGTCGATCATTTCTCTGCAGGCGGCGGTCGCCCTGCACGTCCTGGACCGCCGGCCGGAACAGGCCCAGGTGGCCCTGGAGGCGATCCGCCGGACCAGCGTGGATGCACTGGACGAGCTGCGGGCCACCCTCGCGCTCACCCGCGCCGGCAGCGGGCGGCGTATCTCCAACACCGCCGGAGCTGACACCGCCAGGGCTGACGCCGCCGAGGCCGGGCGGGGCACGCGGTCCGCGGCCGCTCCCGGCGCCGGGAGCGGCACACGGCCCCCCGACGCGCCTGCCGGCGGCCCTGCGGGCACCAGTGCAGGAGAGGCACCGCGCACCCCGCTGACCGGCCTGCGCCGGCTGCCCGGGCTGATCGCCGAGGTGCGGCTGTGCGGCACCACGGTCGAACTGGTCACCACAGGCGACCTGGGCGCCGTGCCGGCCGAGGTCGACCTCGCCGCGTACCGGGTCGTGCAGGAATCCCTCACCAACGTGCTGCGCCACGCGGGCCCGGCCGAGGTCCGGGTCGCGCTGCACTCGGCCGGCGGCCAGCTGCGGATCGAGGTCCGTGACCGGCCCACGCAGGCGCCGGCCGGCTCGCACGGCGCCACGCTCGTCACCCCGGTCGGCCATGGCCTGCGCGGCCTGCGCGAACGCGTCGAGGAACTGGGCGGGTCCCTCACCGCGGGCCCGTCGGCAGCGGGAGGATGGCGCGTGCACACCGAGCTGCCACTCGGACCGGGCCCCACCGCCCGCCGGACCACCGGTGGCGCTGCCGCCGGGTCCGCAGGTGCGCCGGTCGTTGCGGGCGCCGCGGTCAGCACTGCCGGCGGCGCGTCGGGCGCGGCACGAACCGCCGGGGTCGAGTCGCCCTCATGATCCGGGTGGTCATCGCGGACGACCAGCCGCTCGTCCGGCTGGGTCTGAAGGTCCTGATCGAGACCGAGGACGACCTCGATCTCGCCGGTGAGGCCGACAACGGCCGAGCCGCCATCGACCTGGTGCGCCGCACCCGCCCGGACGTTCTCCTGCTCGACATCAGGATGCCCGGTCTGGACGGGCTCGCCGCCCTGCGCGAGATCACCGCCGACCCGGTCCTCGTGGCCACGCGGGTGGTCATGGTCACCACCTTCGAGCTGGACGAGTACGTCTTCGAAGCGTTGCGCAACGGGGCGTCCGGATTCGTTCTCAAGGACGCCGAGCCCGCGGACCTGCTACGGGCGATCCGGGTCGTCGCGGCTGGCGAGTCGCTCCTCTCTCCCACCATCACACGGCGGGTCATCGAGGAGTTCGCCCGCCGGCCGGCCAACCCTGCGCTGAACGTGGATCTGGGCAGCCTGACCGTCCGGGAACGGGAGGTCATGGGCCTGGTGGGGCTGGGCCTGTCCAACGAGGAGATCGCCGCTCGGCTCGTCATCAGTCCGGCGACGGCCCGTACCCACGTCAGTCGCGTGATGGTGAAGCTCGCTGCCCGTGACCGGGCCCAGCTCGCCGTCCTCGCCAACCAGGCCGGGCTGGTCGGGTGACCGCCCGCCCTACGCAGCGCGGGGCGGGTGTGCGCTCGGGTGCGTAGGCCGGCACACGCGTCAGGACGCAGCCGAATGACGATCCACGGCCGACGACGCGACGTCCCGCGACGATCATCGTGGAGGTCATGACCAGGACAGCGAAGGCGCCGGCCCACTCCACGCCCCGCCCACCCGACGGCGATCCGCCAGCCCGACCTGTGCCCGCCCACCGCCTTCCCGCAGCAGGCGCCGCGGCGGGAGAGCTCGCCTTCGAGAAGGCCCTCGCGATCGACGTACGCGGGCTGACGAAGAGGTACGGCCGCCGCATGGTGGTCCAGAGCCTCGACCTCGCCGTCCCGGCCGGGGTCGTCGCGGGGTTCGTCGGCCCGAACGGCGCCGGCAAGACAACCACCCTGCGGATGCTGCTCGGCCTCGTCCGCCCGAGCGCCGGCACCGGCACCGTGCTCGACGAACCGCTGGGTGCACCCGCACGTTACCTCCCACGGGTCGGCGCGCTGATCGAAGGCCCGGCGCTGTACCCGACACTGTCCGGGCGCCGCAACCTCGCCTCGCTGGCGGTGCTCGCCGGACAGGACCCGGCCGGCACCGACGAGATCCTGGATCAGGTCGGGCTCACCGGGCGGGGCGACGACGACGTCCGCACCTACTCGCTCGGAATGCGGCAGCGGCTGGCCATCGGCGCGGCGCTGCTGTCCGACCCCGACCTGCTCATCCTGGACGAGCCCACGAACGGCCTCGACCCGGCGGGCATCCGGCAGATGCGCGACCTGATCCGCTCCCTGGCCCAGGCGTCTCCCGGCGGCCAGGAACGCTCGCGCACGGTGCTGGTGTCCTCCCACCTGCTCGCCGAGGTCGAACAGATCTGCGACTGGATCATCGTGCTCGACCGGGGCCGGCTCGCCTACCAGGGCCCGACCCACGGGTTCATGGCCGCGGCGACCAGCCAGGTCGAGCTCCGCCCGGAGCATCCCGCCGCCCTGGGCATGCTGGCTGATCTGGTCGCCGGCCTGGGGCTGCCCGTCGACCGGCTGGACGACCGGCTCCTCGTCGAGGTCGGCCGGCCCGACCAGAGCGACCAGGCAGTCAGCAACCTCGCCGTCCTGAGCCGTGCGGCACACGCCCGCGACATCACGCTGATCGAGATCACCTGGCGGCGCGCCAGCCTGGAAGAGCGGTACCAGGGCCTGGTCGACAGCTTCCGTGCGGGCGCCGCGCCGAGCACCGTCGGAGGGGCCCGATGAACGCGCTGCACTGTGTCGTCCGCGCGTACCGCGCCGAGCTGATCAAGCTGCGGCGGCCGGCCACAGCACTGGCCATGGCCGCGCTCGGCCTGCTGACCGTCCTGTCGACGGTGCTGGCGATCACGCTGGCTGATCCGACATCCTCGCCCCCCGGTCCGGGAACGGTCGGCTTCGACATCTCGCTCGACCAGCTTGCGACCTCGCAGGGGCTGATCCTGGGGTTCCGCGGCGGCACGACCTTCATCGGCCTGCTCGTCTTCGTGCTCTTCGCGGTCAGCATCACCGCCGAGTACGGCCAGGGCACGCTCCGCACCCTGTTCCTGAAGGAGCCCCGGCGGCTCGGCTGGCTGGCCGGCCGACTCGGGGTCCTGCTCAGCGCCGTCGCGGTGGCACTGCTCGCGGCTCTCGGCCTGAGCGTGGCCGCCGCCGCCGTGTTGGCCGCGGCCAGAGGCGTGGAGACCGAAGCCTGGTGGACGTCCAGCGCGCTCGGCGACGCCGCCGGCGCCTATCTGAACGCGCTGCTTGCCGCCGTCTTCTTCGCTGTCATCGGCACCGCGCTGGGTATCGCGCTGCGCTCGACGACGGCCGCCCTCCTGGTCGGAATCGCGTGGATGTTCCCGATCGAACACATCGTCCAGGAATCCTGGGGGACCGCGACCTCCGTCCTACCTGGCCTTGTCTTCGACGCCGTGGGCCGCGGCGGACTGCCCGACGCGTCCTACACGCCGGCGCTGCTCACCGCGCTGGGCTACACGCTGGTCGCCGGCGCGTTCGGGGCGGTGAGCCTGAGCCGCCGCGACGTCACCGCCTGACGCACGCACCTGGTTCGCAGCGGGCCCTGCACCGACCGGGCACAGAGGCGGGCAGACACGGATGGAGCAGCCACAGCTGGGAGGTGTTCACTAGCTGTGTGACCGAGGGGGCTCCGGTAGGGCGACGGGTGGTCTTCGCCATGCTCGGGCTCGGGGCGCTCGGCGTCGTCGTCGGCGCGGACCTGCAGCGCAGCACCGAACGGTTCGTCGCACCGCTGCGGGAGAACGACCCGACCGGGCTGACCGACCTGCTCCCCTCCGGCGGGTTCCGCTACTACTCGGTGGTCGGCCACGTCCCGACCCGGACACCCGCGGACTACGTGCTCCGCGTTCACGGGCTGGTCGACCGCCCCCTCGACCTGACCATGGGCGATCTCGCCCGGATGCCGCAGACCGAACTCGTCCGCGACTTCCAGTGCGTCACCGGGTGGCGGGTGGCCGACGTCCGCTGGACGGGCGTGCGCCTTGCGGCGGTGCTGGACGCGGCCGGCCTCCGCGCGGGTGCGGCAGCGCTGACCTTCCGTTCCTTCGACGGCGTCTACGACGAGAGCCTGACGGTCGAGCAGGCCCGCCGGCCGGACGTTCTCGTCGCRCTCACCATGCTTGATGGCCCGATCACCCACGACCACGGCGGCCCTGTCCGGCTCTACGTGGCACCGATGTACGGCTACAAGTCGATCAAGTGGCTCGCCGAGATCGAGGCGGTTGCCGCAGTCGCCCCCGGTTTCTGGGAGCGGGAGGGCTACGACGTCGACGGCTGGATCGGCCGGTCGAACGGCCGGGACGATGAACCTGTCTGATCGTCCCGCCGCCGGCCCGCTCCAGCCGGCGCCGCGGGTCGTCGAGCGGTTCGGGCTGGCGGCCCGGTGGGCGCACTGGTGCACGGCCGCGTTGACGGCCGTCTGCCTGGCCACGGCCGCCGTGCTCTACCTCGGGCCGCTGGCGACCCTGGTGGGCCGGCGGCCGCTGGTGGCGGCGGTGCACCTGTACGCGGGGCTCGCCCTGCCGGTACCGATGCTGGCGGCGGCGGCCTCCGCGGCCTACCGGCGTGACCTCGCCGAGCTCGACCGGTTCACCACCGCCGACTGGGCCTGGCTACGGACCCGGCCGCGCCGTCGGGACACCACGGCGGTCGGGAAGTTCAACGCCGGCCAGAAGCTGTATGCGGCGTTCGTCGCGGGCTCCGTCCTGGTCATGCTCGGGACCGGGGCACTCATGGAGTTCGGTGGTCCGTTTCCGGTCAGCTACCGCACCGGCGCCACGTTCGTCCACGACCTGCTGGCCCTTGGCCTGTTCCTCGGAGTCTGCGGCCATCTGTGGATGGCCGCACGCGACCCGGTCGCCCGGCTTGGCATGCGCACCGGCCTGGTTCCGCTGCCCTGGGCGCGGCGCGAACACCCCGCCTGGCACCCGGGCCCGGACTCCACCGACTAGAGCCGGTCACGGCACTGGTCGCGGCCCGCCGCATCGCCCACATCCTTCGCGGGGAGTGACCAGGACGTCCCCGGGTGAGGGCGCACGACCCCGAAGAGCGAATGACCCTGAGTGACCATTCGCATGGACCGAGTAACGCCGGGTGACTGCTCCTCGTCAAGAGGAGCGGTATGACGTCAATGTCACCGCACCTTGTCGTCCAGACGACAAGGTGCGGCCCGAAACAACCATCGGACACGCAGCACCACAGTCCGTAAGGGATCCCTCCCCCCGCCGACCTGGCCATCCACCTCCGTGTAGGCTCCCGTCACAACTGTCTAGTCACGTCAGGGTGGCCAGAACGAGTTTCTCCAGCCAAGGCTGTGGAGGGTCGTCCGCTCAGGAGTCAGCGGGTGGGACCGGGGGGTCCACAACGACACCGTCCGGCACGTCAGATGCCGGGCACGGAGGGATGTCCGCGGTGAGACATCGTGCGGAGGGCCAGCCCAGCTCTCCGAATTCGCGCAACGGCGCGCGCAGGCGGCGCCGTTCCGCCCATAGCCCCGCCTGGATCGCGTCACTCAGTGTTATGGCTTTTGTCGCAGTCGCCGTCGGTTGGACGCTGGCGCCGGAAGGCGGCGACGGCGACTCGTCGGCCGTGGTCGAGGCCTCGGCCATCGATCCCAGTGACCTGCGCAGGGCCTCGCCGGGAACCACGTCGACCGGCGGTCCGGACGCGTCGCCCTCACCAGTTGTGAGCCTGAGCCCCTCCCCCGTTCCGGCGACGGCCACGACGCAGGCGCCTCCCCCGCCGACCACCGCCGCGCCGCCACCACCCGCGCCGCGCACGGCGCTCGGCGCGGCCGGCAGCGACCGGCCCGCCGGCGGCGGCGGCGGGCGCGTCCCGGGCGGCATGAGCGGCGTCTACGCGAACTCGATGGCGACGGTGCGCAGCTGGGAAGCGCTGCGCGGCTCGCCGGTGAACGTCGTCCTGACCTTCGCCGACCGTGGCAGCTGGGAGACCATCACCCATCCGTGGGTGGGCGGCAGCCCGGAGAAGTTCTCCACCTTCCCGGGCACCTGGGTCATCTCCCAGCCGTTCTACCCGACCGGTCAGGGAAGCCTGGCGGCGTGCGCGTCCGGTGCCTACAACAGCCACTGGGCCGAGTTCGGTCGCTGGCTGGTCAGCAAGGGCCGACCGGCGACGATCGTCCGCCTGGCCTGGGAGTTCAACGGGAACTGGTTCGAGTGGTCGGTGCGCGGCAATCCCAGCGCGTACGCGAGCTGCTTCCGCCAGGTGGTGTCCGCAGTGCGGTCCACGGACCCGCAGGCTCGGTTCGACTGGGCGATGAACGCGCACAGCACCAGCCCGTGGGAGGCCTACCCGGGCGACGAGTACGTGGACATCATCGGCATTGACACCTACGACCAGTGGCCCGCCAGCACCAACCCGGCCGAGTTCGACAAGCAGTGCGGCAAGCCGGTCGGCCTGTGCTCGGCGATCAGGTTCGCGCGCGACCACGGCAAGCAGTTCTCCGTGCCCGAGTGGGGCCTGGTCGGGCGGTCGGACACCGAGGCGGGCCGGGCCGGGCAGGCCGGTGGGGACAACCCGGTCTACATCCAGAAGATGTACGAGACCCTCCGTGCGAACGCCGACGTCCTGGCCTACGAGACGTACTTCAACGACTCCCGGGCCGGGAACGTCCACTCGTCCCTGGTCAGCCCGAACGAGAACCCGAACTCCGCGGGGGTCTACGCCTCCCTCTGGTAATACGGCAGGTCCAGCAGCACGGCAGGTCCAGCAGTCGAGCGGGTCCCGGCACCGGAACACGGCGCCGGGACCCGTTCGCCGTGTCAGGGGTCCTCGTGTCAGGGGCTACGGGCGTCAGGGCTCCAGGCGGTGGGGCTGGTCGGGCGTCCCGGCCTCCAGCCAGGAGCTGATCAGGGCCGGCAGGGTCCCGGGGTAGACGATCTCGTCCGTCATCCGCAGGGCCGGCAGCGACCACCAGCGCCAGCCGAGGGTCGAACGGCGCTCGACATCGCTCCAGCCCGCGTCGCTGACCTCGACCCGGCCCGGCAGGCGGGCGACGTAGTACCACTCCTCCTGCTCGTAATCCGTGCCGAGGAAGGTGAAGTGGGTCGTCCGGGTGGCGATGCAGAGGCCCACATCGGCGATGCGCAGGCCGATCTCCTCCGCGACCTCGCGGGCCGCGGCGTCCGCGGGTGCCTCGCCGGGGTCGAGACCACCACCCGGCACATGCCACCAGGCCGGGCCGTCGGCACGGTCCGGGTCATGGGATCGGATCAGCAGGACGGCGTCGTGCGGATCAAGCAGGATGACGCGCGCGGCGCGGCGGTGGACAGGCACCCGTCAAGCTTCGCAAGCCGCGGGCGACGGCCGTGACCAGGCGCCGGAACCAGACCCCCGGACTCACACCCCGTGCGGAGCCCCGACCAGCGTCCCGACGGCCTCCGGATCGCCGCGTAGCTCGACCCGGGCGGCGGCCCGCCGCCCGAAGGCGTAGAGCAGGAGTTCCTCGGGCGGCCCCACGATCTCCACCGCCGGCTCGCGGCGACGCAGAGTGAGCCGGCCCGGGGCATCGGTGCGCTCGGCGACCACCCCGATCGCGCTCTGGCGGAAGCCCGCGAGGCCGATCAGGCGCAGCGAGGCCCACATGGCGTTCCGGTCGGGGGCGGCGTCGCTCTCCGCCGCGTTCCAGCCAGTCCTGGCGCCACCACCGGCGAGGCCCCCGCTACCGCTGCCGCCCCCGCTACCGACTCCAACAGCCTGGGCGGCGCGTGACGCGCCCTCGCCCGGCCCGCCTGACGTGAGCGGCCCGCCGGAGCCGAACTCGCGACCGGCCACGGACGGGTCGTCGGCCCCGGAAGGGCCGGCTACGTCATAACCGGGCGCGGCTCTGCGCAGGTCCTCGGTGTGGACGTAGAACTCGATCAGGTTGGCTGCGTCGTCGACGGCGGCGAACCGGGTCGGATGCCACCGCGGCGGGCCCGTCCGGAACATCTCCACCAGCTCGGGATAGGTGTGGGCACGCATCGTGGCACGCTCGGCGCGTTCAGTGATCCCGTGCAGGGCTCCCACGACCAGACCAGGCCCGGCCCACAGCACCCGCTCGCGGGTGACGAGGTGAGCAGCGAGGTCGTGCGCCGTCCACCCCGTACACAGGGTGGGGCTCGCCGGCCCGAGTTCGCGGAGAAGATCCGCGAGTATCTCCCGCCTCACTCTTGCGCGCCCAGCAGCCATGGAGTGACTGTAGGCCATGCCTCCGGGAGTGGCGGCTTTTTCGGATCTCCGCCGGGCGCGGTGCGCCGCCTGACCGGGTCACCCCGCTACCACAGCGTTCCAGGTCCGCTACGGGGCGTCCGGTCCGCACGCGGGGGCCGAATCGTGACCGCGCGGGCAGCAGCCTGCGGACTACTGGGCGGGGAGCCGGGCGACCGTGATGAAGAAGTCGTCGATCTGGCGGACGACCGCCACGAACCGCTCGAAGTCCACGGGCTTGGTGATGTAGGCGTTGGCGTGCAGGTCGTAGCTGCGCAGCACGTCCTCCTCCGCCTCGGAGGTGGTGAGGACGACGATCGGGATCCGCCGCAGCTGCTCGTCCGCCTTGACCTCCGCGAGCACCTCCCGGCCGTCACGGCGCGGGAGGTTGAGGTCGAGCAGAATGAGATCGGGCCGGGCCGCGCCGACGTAGGGATCCTCGCCCCGCAGGTAGGCGAGCGCCTCCACGCCGTCGCTGACCACGTTCAGGTTGTTCTTGAGCTTGTGGTCCTCGAACGCCTCACGCGTCATCAGGACGTCACCGGGATCGTCCTCGACCAGCAGGACCTCGACCGGGACTACGGGGCGGGTCACGTCGGACCTCCTGATTTCGACGGTGCGGTGGGCGAGCCGCTGCGCGCACCGGGCTGGGCCGGCGCCGGGATCGCCGGCGGGCCGTGGTGCAGGCCCAGGTCGGACGGCAGTGCCACGGCACGCTGCTTGGGCAACGTCCAGCGGAAGGTGGTTCCGGACTGCACCGTACCGTCGAGCCAGATGCGGCCCCCGTGGAACTCGACGATTTTGCGGCACAGTGCGAGGCCGATGCCGGTTCCCTCGTAGACGTCCCGGCCGTGCAGGCGCTGGAAGATGACGAAGATCTTGTCGGCGTACTCCGGCTCGATGCCGATGCCGTTGTCCGCGCAGGACAGCTCCCACTCGGTGTCGCGCTCCACCGCCTCGATCCGGACCCGCGGGGGCTGCTCGCCGTGGAACTTCACCGCGTTCCCGATCAGGTTCTGGAACAGCTGGGTGAGCAGCACCGGGTCGCCGGGGACCGTAGGCAGCTCCGCGGCGACCACCTCACCGCCACTGTTCTCCAGCGCGATCGACAGCGTCGTCTCGGCCCGCTGGACGACCTCCGCGAGGTCGACGTCCACGAACGTCTCGGTGGTGCGGCCGACGCGGGAGAACGTGAGCAGGTCGTTGATGAGCTTCTGCATGCGCTTCGCGCCGTCGACCGCGAAGTGGATGTACTGGGTGCCGCGCTCGTCCAGCTGGTTGCCGTAGCGCCGCTCCAGCAGCTGACAGAAGCTCGCGACCTTGCGCAGCGGTTCCTGCAGGTCGTGCGACGCGACGTAGGCGAACTGCTCCAGGTCGCGGTTGGAGCGGCGCAGGATCTCCGCCTGCGACTCGATCGACGCCCGCGCACTGCGGGCCACGCCGAGCTCACCGAGCAGCTGCAGCCGCATCAGCTCGACGTCCGACACCAGTGCCTCGATATCCGGCGGGCCGGTGTTGGCGATCACGTGTTCCAGGTCGCCGCCAGCCACCCGGCGCACGTCGCTCCCGACCGCGCCGAGCGGGCGGGTCACCCACACCCGCAGCGCCCGGAAGATCAGGACCAGCAGCACGATGAGCGCCACCGCCGCCACCACGAGCGAGATGACCAGGGCGCGCACCGCGCCGGCCACGTTGTCCCGGGCCCGCAGGGCGGCGACGCGGACGGCGCCGTCGAGGTCGGTGCCGGCGAGGCGCACCGCGTCGAAGCGTTCCTTGCCCAGGACGGGGTCGCGCAGGGCCGACGCGTCGGTGCCGCCGGCACGGACCGCGGCGATGGCCGGGTCGGCGTAGTCGCGGTGCCACTCGTCGATGTGCTGCTGCAGGACGTCAAGCCGGCGCTGCAGGTCCGGCCGCCCGGCGACCCGGGTGGCGAGGCTGGCGCGCAGCTCCGTCTCCGCCGCGCGCCCCACCTCGTACGGCTCGAGGAACGAGTCGTCCCCCCGCAGGAGGTAGCCGCGCATCCCCGTCTCCTGGTCGACGAGGCTGGCGACAAGACGGACCGTGCTGACCTGGATGGGCGCCAGGACGTCGCTGCGGACGTGGATGGCGTCGTCCAGCCGCACCATGGACCAGGCGATCACTCCCGAGGCCAGCAGCAGGACCACCGACAGCACGGAGTAGACCGCCGCGAGGCGCCGTCGCAGCCGCCAGCCGCGCATCGCCGCGAGCACGGAGCGGTCGTCCCGGCGCTCGGCGGCGTCGCTCACATCTGCCGCCCACGCAGCACCAGCAGCAGGGCCACGTCGTCGGTGAGCGGGCCGCCGTTGCGCTCCTCGACCCGGTCGATGAGCGCGTCGAGCAGCCCGTCCGGGCCGCAGGCAGGCCACAGATCAGCCACCTCGGGCAGCACCCCCTCCCAGCCCAGGGGCTCGCCGCCCGGACCGTCCCGGCCCTCGAGCAGGCCGTCCGTCGCCAGCAGCAGGGCCCAGTTCTCACCGAGCTCCACCGTCACCTCGTCACTCACCACATCGTCGAGGATGCCCAGCGCGGGACCGACCACATCACCACGCAGGGCCATGGTGCTCGGCGAGAGCAGCGCGGGCGGCGGGTGGCCGGCCAGAATCATGCGCAGGCTACGGCGGTCCGGCGCGATCGCCAGCTCGCAGACGGTGGCGAAGATCTCGTCGTGCTCCCGCTCGCTCACCAGCACCTGCTGCAGGAAGCCGAGCCGGGCGGGGTCCGGCACCCCGGCCAGGACCAGTGTCCGCCACGCGATGCGCAGACTGACCCCGAGCGCGGCCTCGTCCGGCCCGTGCCCGCAGACGTCCCCGAGCAGCACGCGGACCGTCCCGTCCGCAGTGGACACCATGTCGTAGAAGTCGCCGCCGAGCAGGGCCTGGCGGTGCCCGGGCCGGTAACGGGTCCGGTGGTCCATCGTCGGGTCGTCCATCAGCGGGCGGGGAAGCAGACCCCGCTCCAGCCGAGCCTTCTCCTCCGCCCGCAGCTCGGACTCGCGCAGCGCCCGGGCCGCGGTGTCGGCCCGCTCGCGCTCGATCGCGTACCGCACGGCACGGACCAGATCGCGGCCGTCGACCTGACCTTTGACCAGATAGTCCTGGGCACCCGCGGCGACGGCTTCGGCGCCGCGGTACTCGTCCACCAGACCGGTCAGGACGACGACGGGTGCACCGCCGTCGATGGACAGCAGCCGGCGCAACGCCGACAGACCCGCGCTGTCGGGCAGGCCGAGGTCCAGCAGGATGCAGGAAGCGTGCCGCGCCTGCAGAACGGCCTCCGCGACCGTCCGCACGCGCGTCAGATCAACGGGGGCGGACACCTCGTCGAGCAGCTCCGACACCAGATAGGCGTCGGCGTCGTCATCCTCGACCAGCAGGAGGGGCCACCGAACACCCTCCGCACCATCCACACCTGCCACCGCACCCGCACTGTCCGTAGCTGCCATCGACAGCCGCATGGCGGGAATCTCGCTTCCGGTCACATCTCCTCGGCAGGGGGTTACAGCGACGGGGCACAGAGCGCCGGATCACGCGCAAGCCGGCGCCACCGCTCACGGGCGGGCCACCAGTCCGTCCAGAGACTTCGCAGCATGGCACGAAAGAGGCGGCCCGCGAACGCCGGAGCATCGAAATGCCCCGTCAGAGGCCATGCGGACCGCAGGATCTTAGGTCAACTTTGTCACAGTATGATGGTAATCACCTCGGTAATCACCTCGCCGGATGGTCCTGACCGGGCGCAATCTCGTCGCTGGTCGGCCGGCCCAGCAGATACCAGCCCCACAGACCGGCCGGTGCCGGTGCGGGGACCGGGCGGCCCGCCACCACACGGGCGTCCACGATGTCCARCACATGATCCCATCGCCCGGCCAGCCGGGCGGCGAGCCGGCTGCGCCGGCCGGCGCCGTGGCCGAGGTGCGGGTGCGGCCGGGTCGGCGCCCGCCGCATCCCCCGCTCGACGTTCTCGCGGAGCCGGCGCAGCCGCGCCGCATCCAGCCGTGCCTCCAGGTCGCGCAGCAGTCGATCCTCCACCAGGGAATGCGCCCGGGCCAGCTCGGCAAGCTCGTCCCGCAGCCCGGACGGGCCGCGCCGCGGGTGGTACCGATCGCCCTGCACGTACTGCTGGAGGCCGCGCATCACCGCCGCCGCCTCTCGGGCCGTGCCGCGCAGTGCCGCGGTGCGGGCGCGTCCGTCCGGGACGACCACGGCCGCGGCCGGATAGACCACGTCCTCCATGACACTGAGGTGCGCGCTGAACGCGGCGACCGCGGCATCACTCGCGTGCAGGGTCAGCCGCGGGTCCGCCGCCCGGGCCTCCCATCGGCGACCACGCCCATCGCGCCGGCCGACGCCATCGAGGCCAGCGACGCCGGCAAGGTCATCGACGCCAGCGAAGTCACCGCCGGCGAGATCGAACAGACCACCGATGTCGCGGTGCGCGGCGTGCACCAGACTGGCGAGAGAAGAGCTGGTCGTTGTCTCCACACCGGTCATGACCGCCTCCCGCAACCCAAGTTACGCCGGCCCGTACCCGCCCGCATCCACACCGTGCGGACACCCCGCACACCCGGGCAGACCTCGGAACCACGCCCCACGGGCGGATCAGTCGCCCCAGCCGGTGAGTTCGGCGCCACGCGGGTGCTCGAGCCGGTAGGACAGCCCGATCTCACGGCTGGCGCCCGGTTCAAGTTCCACCTGCCAGGTCAGCAGCCCCAGGTCGGTGTGCTCGTCCGCTGCCGGCTCGGTAACCACGTCGCGGACCACGATGCTCTCGTGCCGGGACACCGGCACCTGGTCGCGCACCGTCACCCGGGCCCGCAGCGGCGCCCGGTTCGTGACCGCGATGCGGTAGCCGACATCCGTCCGCCGGGTGTTGCCGACCATGCGCCGGCCGGTCACCCGGCGGACCAGCTCGCGCTCGACCTGAACCCGGTCGTCGACGCCGAGCCGCAGCTCCATCTCCCCGCCGGGCGGGACGATGTCGAGCCGGGCGGTGCCGACGAACTCCTGGCCGTGGAACACCGACACCTTCCCCGCCGGCAGCGTGTGCGGGGACGTGTTCACGACCGCGGCCCGCAGATGCGCTTCGGCGGCGAGCTTCGGGGCCGTGACATGGTCAAGGACCGCGTCGAGCTCCAGCACGGCGACCGTCGCGCGGTGCGGGTCGCCATCTGCGGGCACCGCCACCGGGCGGGGCGGGCGGTACGTCGACGCAGCCCCCGCGGACTCCAGCGTCGCCTGTACTGCGGAGATGGGCGCGGCCAGCGCCAACGGGCGGGCCGCCATCGGCGCGGCGGGCATGCCCGCCGCTGCCTCGGCGGCGTCCCAGCCGGCGGGCTCCGGCGCGCCGCCCGGTGCCGCGCCCCTCGCCCGCGGGTAGTGATCCGGCTTCGGGCGGCGGAGATCGACGAACTGCGGGACCAGCTCGGGCAGATCGGCCCCGCCGGCGGGGCGCGCGGTGGACAGCCGCAGGTCGGCGGCCGGCCAGTCCTCCCCCGTCCGCTGACTGATCATCGCGAACCAGGTGAGGGTCACCCGCTCGCCCTCCAGACGGGCGTCATAGCCCGACGTCCAGGAGGCCGACCTGACCAGGTAGGAGACCTCCAGCTCCCCCGCCTCCGCCGCCGTGACCGCCATCGCGTCGCCCACGGCCGCAGGCTCTCCTCCGGACGACGGATGCGCCCGCCCCGCGGTTGTCGTGACGCCGGGCAGTTCCAGGTCGACGACGATCGTGCGGGTGTCGGGAGCCGGCTGCGCCCGGCGGGCCTCGATCATCCTGCCGATCGCCGAGAGCTCCTTCTCCGCGCGGTCGCGCTGCTCGGAGAGAGCCCGGCGGCGCGTGTACACCGCGGCGATCTGCGCGGCGAGGGCATCGCCCACCAGAAGGAGCTGTGCCGCCGCATCGGCGCCCCCCGCCCCGGCACCGGCCCGGGCGTCACCGGCCGCCCCGGCGCTACCGGCGGCCCAGCCGCGGGCGAGTGCGCCGGCGCCCACCCTCGCCGCCACATCCAGAAAGGAGCGGCGGGCGCGCTCGGTCTCGTCGCCGTCGGCGATCTCCACCAGGAGAGCGCGCAGCTCGTCCTGTCGGGCCCGCAGATCAGCCAGCGCACCGGCATCAGGCACCGCCCGCGCCTGCGACACCACCCGGACCCCCAGCACCCGGGCCGGACCCGTACCGCCGACCCGCACCGAGTCCTCGTCGAGACCGAGAGGCAGTCCGTGGACGGCCACTTCCACCCGGGCCACCGCCGGGCCCGCGTCTGGCGAGCGAGCTACCGAGGCTGCTGCTGGACGCGCGGCGTGCGCAGCGGCGTCGAGCCGGCCGCGCCGCGTCACCCGGGCGGCGGTGGGGTACACGACCACGGCAGTGATCGGCGCGTCGAGCTCCACCACGGCCGGCGGGCCCGCGGTCTCCCGACCGCCGGCGCCGGACCCGGGTCCTGGCGATCCGTTGTCCGTACGGCCACCATCCGGCGCACCCGCGCCCGCGCCCGCCGAGCCTGGGACGTCCGGCGCGTCGTCCGCGGTGGCCACCATGCGATCACCATACGGCGCAGAACGATCGACGATCCCTCGCCCCGCGAGCCGCGGGACGGGTCGCCGCTCCGAGCCGCCCGGCGCCGGTGGCCCATCGACCTGGACGGACCGAGGGAGCACTCATGGTCACCGTTGGTCACCGTGCGAGACCGGCGCCCCGGGCAGGAGGCTCGGCGCGGACGACCCGGCAGGGCGAGATCGCCGCCCACTCCGGACTGTTCCGTGCCGGCGCGGTCGGACAGGTGCCGCCGCAGTGCGATCAAAGGCGGCGCGGGCCCACCGGGCCATTGCGGCCAGCCGGTCGGCCCGGCCCGGCCCGTCTTCCGGAAACGAAGCGGGCGTAGCACGGAGATTCCTCCTGGCGGTCCTCGATCAGCGCCGTACACGCGGGTGGAGCCGACCGTGGCCCGACTGCGGATATACCGGCAGATGCTCTGCGGCGGTCATCCGGACCGAATTACGGAATACGATTCACGCGATCTCCGCGATCCCACTCCCCTTTTTCGGCGCCCCGCCCGATCCACACTCCGACCGGCACGGCGCCATCACCGCTGGTGGCCGATCGAGCACATCGCAGCTCGCGGAAAACATGACACCGCGCCCGGCCGGGACAAGATTCGGACCATCGGCGATCGTCACCCAGCGTAGTTCTCAGGCCGAAGTGAATCCGCGCGCATCAGCGATGACCGTCACCGACCCGGTACCCGTCATCAGGTAATCCAAGATCGGTTGTTGTGGACCGAGAGTTCGGCAGTCGTCCGTACCCATGCCGATCCGGGCCGATCCGACTCGCACGGGGGCATCCGTTGGTCGACACCCGCCAGGCGGTACCCGTTCCGGTCGCCTTCCGTTGACCGTCGGCCGGATCCGGCCGAGAACATGCCGAAAGGCCTGTGCGTCGACTAACGTAACCAACCGTGTCGGAACTTCGGCGACGGTCGCGAGCGGCGCGGTGGTGCTCCTCCCAGCTCCCCTACGCCGGCAGCGCGGCGCCTGCCGGCCGGTCCGGCACGGTCACCAGCATCCGGAGCCGAGCATGACGCAGCAGCCGTACCCCAGGCACCACGAGATCTCCATCCTTCCCGGCCGCGGCGACCTGATGGCCGAGCTCGCCAGTCGGCTGGAGGCGCTGGACGCGCTGCTGAACCGCCTGGAGGACGCCGAGCGCCAGGCCGCTGACGCCGGAGAGCACATCCTCCGCACGCGGCAGTGGCAGGAGGACACCGTCCGGACACTGCAGGAGGAGCGCGCCCGCATGCGCCAGCGCCAGCAGGCGTTGGATGACCTGGCCGAACATGCCCGGGCGGCCGTCGAGGCCCTGCACGGCAGCCACCGGACGCTGCTACCCGAGGTGCGCCAGCTCGAGGTCGAGCTGCAGGTCCTCGACAACTCCGGTTTCCTGAGCCGCCGTCAGAGCCGGCCGCACTGACCGGCCCGCGCTGACAGGCGGCGCCAACAAGTTGCGCCAACAACATTGCGCTGACCGGTTACGCTGACGAGATTGCGATGGCCGACGCCGTGGACCGGATGTGTCCGGCGTCGGCGTCCGGGACCGGTCTGAAGCCGTGTCACTCTCCGCAGCCTTTTGACAGATGACATTCGTCGGCCCTTCGCGTGCAGCGACTCCGGGGCTGTCCGTGACCTCCGTGTGGCCCGCGTGAAGCAGCCATCCGTGTCTCGGGCTCCGGCCCAGCCAGGGCGATGAACAGGCCCAGCCGGCATCAGGCGGAACTGGCATGACCATGACACAGGCACCGACGTGCCAGTGAGCGCCGGGCGACGGCGGGCCGCGGATTCACGATCCGGCCGGGACGGATCAGTGGCTCCGGYGGATCTCCCGATGACCTCCGACAGTCTGGCGAGCCGGCCGGAGCAGCTTCGTGCAGCCCCTCGCGGAGGCCTGAAGGGCGCTTGCCGAGTGCCTCACCGCGGTCCGCGAGCCGGGAAAACCTCGTCACCTAACGTGTTCGTCCGTGATCCTCGTGTGGCCGCCCGAAAACGTGACGGGAAGCTCAGCACCCCCTCTGACCTGGGCTTATGCGGCTCCGCAAGGGGAACTTCCTTGCACACTCGACGTAGTTGGGGGGGACTAGTGTTTACCCACACCATCCGTGTGGACTAGTCTCGCTTGCGACGTCACGACAACACCGGGCCGAACGCCGAATCCTGCCCGCGGCCCCGGTGTCCCCTCCGAGTCGTCACCTCGGGCAGGAGCGGGGGACCCACCTCCACCGACCGGCACCAAGAAGTGGTGCGGGTCTAGGGGTGAAGTCCATCGCGTGAAGGTCGCGCGACGGACCGGGCAGCCCAGCCCGAACCCGACAGCTCACCTCGCAGGCGTACGGGAAGGAACGCAACGTTGTCTGCGCAAAGCGTGCAGCTTGATACCGAGAGACGCCGGCAGCAGGAAGGCCGCRGTCGCCACCGTGCGCCGTCCGCCCCCTCGGCGTCGAGTCGAGCCAGGGCCAGAGCCCGAACGGTTGCAGCCGTCACCACGGGAACCGTCGCGGTCTCCGGCGTAGCGCTCGCCGGGTGCGCTACGGACATCAACGCGGATGCCGCGTTCGACGAGGGCACGAACACCGCCCCGATGACCCTCGCGACCCAGATCGGCTCGCGGCTGGCAGTCGACGGGGCCATCCAGGCAGCGACCACGACCGGCGGCAGCACGGGTACCGTCCTCGACGCGACCACCGACATCTCCGCTCCGACGCTCTCCTCGAAGATCGATGTCGGCCTGCGGGTGACCACCCCCGAGGTCACGGTCAACGCGAACGAGCCGGTCAACATCGGTTTCTCGCTGTACAACGAGCAGAACGACGCTCCGCTGGCCGACCAGCTCATCAAGGTTCAGGTCAAGCTCCCCACCGGGTGGGCGACCTTCCTGCACCTGACCACGGACGACCGCGGCTTCGCCTCGTACACCGCCCGGGTGCTGACCACCACGAACGTCACCGCGGTCTTCGACGGTTCGGACGCTCTGCAGTCCGCCCACTCCGAGAACGACGCGACGCTGACCGTCCGGCCGACGCCGCCGCCGCAGGCCTCCCGCCGCGCGGACCGCCCGGCCGTGAGCGTGGACACTCCCACGGTCAACGTCAACCTGCCGGCCAGCTCCATCGGTGAGAAGGCCGTCTACCTGGCCTCGCTGCACGCCGGCAAGCCCTACGTCTACGGCGCCGAGGGCCCCAGTTCCTTCGACTGTTCCGGGCTCGTGCAGTACGTCTACCGGCAGCTCGGCAAGAACCTGCCGCGCACGACAGACCAGCAGTACGCGGCCACCACGCGCATCTCCCAGTACAACAAGGCGCCCGGCGACCTGATCTTCTTCGGCAGCCCGGGTAACATCTACCACGTCGGCATCTACGCCGGCGATGGCAAGATGTGGGTCGCGCCCCGCAGCGGTGATGTTGTCAAGCTGCAGACGATCTACACGACCTCGTACCTGGTCGGTCGCATCCCCTGACGGGGACGTGAGCCGCGGTCCACGGCGCAGCCTTGGGGCCCCGTCGCTCTTCCTCTGAGAGCCCGTACRAACCGTTGGCGGGGTGGCCAGCAGCACTGGCAACCCTGTCCCCGGAACGAGCCGCCGCGCGATCTCCCCCTCCGGTCGCGCACGGCTCCGCCGCCGGGTCGGGGTTGTCGGGATCGACTCCGACCCGGCGGGCACCAGACCACCACGCGCGGCGCCAACCAGACCCCGTCGACAGGTCCCCTGTACCGGACCGGCGCAGCCCCGCGATCGCTCCGCCATGCCCTGAGCTCGTCACAACGCCTGTGACCTTGGGAAACGCCCGCCTCAGGCGAGCTGCGGATCCCAGGCCGGTAGGCCGTTGCGACATCATTCTACTTCGGCATAAGCGGTGTAGATGGGGCGGAAACCGTCCAGAATGCGACCATCGGGCATCAACGAACGCCCTACAGCTCGAAGACGGAAACAGCAGCACCGCACCGGAGCACCACCGAGATCCTTCCGGCCGGACGGACGTCAGATCCCCCCCCCATCTGACGTCCGTCCGGCCGGAAGGCCCCGGACTCCGCTGGTCGCTCGTCCCGATCCCCCCCCCATCGGACCGGGCGGCCAGCGGACTCTCCGGCCAGCCATCCGGCCACCTCCGGGTCTGTCGGGGCCGTTAACCCCCTCCCGGCGACGCCGACAGACCGCACCGGCCCCGGCCGCAGCCTGTGCAAGAGGCTGCGGCCGGGGCACGGAACCCCACCGCCCTGCTGACAGGAGCTCGGATCTCCTGCGAACGGGGCGGCGGATCTGCCGGCAGCAGTGGGCGCAAGAGCCGAACGGACTACTGGAGGCCCGCGCCGACACGCGTTCGGCGGCCCGAGGACGAAGATGACTAGTTCTTTGCAACTAACGCAAATCGTCTAGTTCCTGCCGCCGCGCCAGCTCCGCCCGCCTGGGGCGGCACCGGGCCTGGTCACACCGGAAGCTGGCGCCGCGCACGCCGCCACGCCCGGGCCGTCACGCCGAACGCCGCCGCTTGTCATGGGAGAACTCCCAGAGAGCATCCGTCACGTCATCGTCCCACGCGGTCTCCGCGACCCGGCCATGCGGGGTCACCGCATCACAGGTCGGACCGGGTTCCGTCTCGAACTGCCCCACGACCCCGACCCCGGCGTACACCGGATCACCCGGTCCGCAGGCAGCGAGCAACGCGAGCCGGGCGCCCTCGCCGATGCCCCAGATGTACACCCGGTCCAGGTCGACATCCGTGCGTTCCTCGTCCATGAAACGTACGACGTCACGCAGGTACTGCAGATCCGGGCCATTCGGGTCGTCCAGTCGCCAGGTTCCCGCGACCGCCTCCGGGAAGGCGAGCGCGAAATCCCGGCGACTGGCCAGCGAGGACGCGTCGCTCGCCCCTTCCAGCGACTTCGCATCCGCATTGTCGTCGTGCAGGATGATGACCAGGGGCAGCGGCTCATCGGGGTCGGACGGCGCCTGAACGCGTAGTTCCCGGCCGGCCGACGGATAGTCGTCCGGGATGTCGACCTGCTCGACCTCGGGTCGACCTCGGCCCGCCACCAGCCACCACACGGCAACCAGTGCGACTCCGACAATGATCACATTCTTCTTGTTCTTGCCCCACCAACCGGCAAGGGGATTCGACGCCACGATCCAACCGAACCACACCGCGCCTCCGGAAATCGCCGGATTCCGCTCAGCGCGTCCCGGCAGACCCGGTCAGGACGACGCCGAGCGGCGCGGCATCAGGTCCCGTCGCCGGTCACGTGGCCGCGAGCGCGCGGGCCCTGGCCGCACGGAGAACTCCGACCTCACGCGGGCCGTCCAGCGGCGCCAGCGGGCCGTGTACCCAGCTCAGCAGCAGGTCGGCCAGGGCCGGATTCTGGGCCAGCACCGGCCCGTGCAGGTAGGTACCGATGACCTTGCGGTCGACCACACCATCGGTGCGGGCAGGGGTGCCGTCCCCGACGCCGAGGCGCACCGTCCCGAGCGGGATCCCGCGGAAGCCGGGCAGCGGGCGGGTCCGCCCGCCGTGGTTCTCGTACCCGTACAGCGTCGGCAGCCCGAGCTCCGGACCCGGCTCCACCACGATGTCGCCGACCGCCCGGGGCGGCAGCGGGGCGTCCGGCGGCTCGAAGGACCGGCGGGTCTCGACGTCGATCAGGTGAACACCCTCGTGGATCCGCCCGTCACCGGCCGGGAAGGTGRCACCGATCACCTGGTACCCGGCACACACCGCCAGCACGGCCGCACCGCCCGAGACAGCCCGTGYCAGAGACCGGTTGCGGCGCATGCCGTCCGCGGCGAGCACCTGCGGCTCGTCCTCACCGCCGCCCAGCAGGTAGATGTCGCATTCGGCCGGCACCACCTCGCCGGCCGGCACCTCCACGATCTCGGCGTGCAGGCCACGCCAGCGCAGCCGCTGGGCCAGGACGGTCGCGTTCCCGCCGTCGCCGTAGGTGCCGAGCAGCTCCGGGTAGATCAGGGCGATCCGGGTCGCCGACTGGCGGATCACCGGGTGGTCCGGACGAGCAGGTCACGGAACGCGGTGTAGTTCGCCACGACGTCCACACCCTTGTCGTTCGCCGCGGCGGCGGCGGCCTCGGCGTCGGCGTGGACGGTGTGGGGTACCTCGGCATAGGCCAGGCGCACGCTCATGTCCTCCTTACGACCCCCGGTGACCAGCACCTGGCGGCCGGCGAGCCGCTCGAAGGGCACGTCCCAGATCCAGGACGGGTCACGGCCGTCCGCCGTCTGCGAGTTGAAGTCGATCACGACCGGCCGCGGGGGGCTGGAGTTCAGCAGCTCCATCATCTCCACCCAGCCGGCCGGGTTCTTCGCCAGCAGCAGGCGGGCCCGCTTCCCGTCCGGGCCGAGCGGCACCTCCTGGTAACGCCCCTGGACGTCGCCGATGCCCCGCATGGCGGCGAGCGCGTCCTCCACCTCGACCCCGAACTCGCGGGCGGCCGCGGCGGCCATCGCCGCGTTGGCCAGGTTGACCCGCCCGGGAAGGTCGATGCGCGCCGGGATGCGACGGCCGAACCACAGCAGCTCGTCGAGCCCGGCCACCGACACGATCGGCTCCGGCCGGGCCAGGCCGCACTCGCACCACCAGCCCGAGGCGTTGCGGTGCAGCAGCCGGGCGCACTGCGGGCAGACCATCGCGTCGGCGGTCCAGTTCTGGCCGGCGGCGACCCAGACCTGGCGCGACCAGGTCATGGCCGCCCAGGCCACGAGCGGATCGTCCACGTTCGCCACGACGACCGTGTCGTGGAGGTCCTCGCCCAGCTCGCGCCAGAGCGCAGCGATGCGGCGGGTCTCATTCGACCGGTCGAGCTGGTCGCGCGAGATGTTGAGCAGGAGCACCACCCGCGGCACGATCGCCCTGGCCACCCGGGGCAGCCAGATCTCGTCGACCTCCAGGGCGGCGGGGCTGTCATACGGCGGCCTGGACATGGCCGCCAGAACGCCCGGCGCCATGTTCGCGCCGCCGCTGTTCGACTTCACCGGGCCCAGGGTGCCGAGCGCGCGGGCCAGCAGCCGGGTCGTCGTCGTCTTGCYGTTGGTGGCCGAGACGCAGGCGGTGGGGCGGTTCGTACCGACCTCGGCCAGTGCGTCCGGAGAGATCCGCAGGGCGATCTTTCCGCCGATCATCTCACCCGAGCCGCGGCCCAGGCGGCGGGATGTCTCCGAGGCCAGCCGCTCGGCGGCGAGCGCGAACCGCGTGCGGGCGGAGATCCGGCGTGGCAGGCGTGTCATCATCGCGTCTCAGAGTGCCATGAGCCCGCACGGGTGTGATGCGTGCCCCGCGCTGTGTGCCGGTTCACGCCGATCGCTCCCGCCGCCGCCGACCGCCGCAGCCTGCCGCCGCGCCCCGCCGCGCCCTTCTCGTGCCCCACTGTGCTCTTCTCGTGCCCCACTGTGTCTTTCTCGTGTTCTGTCAGGCCGCCCCCTGCCCCACGGTGTCCCGGCCGCGCCGACACGGGAGCGCTGCCGCAGGCGGGACGGTGCCGAAGGGTGCGCCCCCCCGGGCGCCCGCCGGTGGGGCGGAGCACTCTCGAGTAGGCATGCCCGGCCCCTGATGGATGAGTAGGACGCTCGAAGGTGAGAATCACAGAAGGGACACGGCAGCACCCCGGGTCGGCAGGAGCGCAGATCGCCTGAGGAACCGACGCAGACCCGGCGGGAAGGGACGTGAGGACGAACTGTGACCACCAAGGGGATAGCGATCGCCCAGAACGCCGGGCGATGGACGGCCCACGACCTCGACATCGCCGACATGGAGGATCTCGACTCGCTCGTCGACGCGATGCACGACCTCTCCTCGGGGACGGTCATCGCGTTCGTCGAGGAGGACGACGAGTACCTCGCCATCGTGCGGATCACGGCGCGTGATCCCGACCCGAAGGTCTTCCTTTCGGATCGGCGCGTGCTGCTCACCTCCGACCATGCCGAGCGGCTGTTCGCCGACGCCCTGCCGTCGATGGCCGGGCTCGATGACGACTCGGACGACGATGCACCGGTCGGGCAGGCCTCACCGGTCGGCGATCTGGACCTCCTCGCAGATCTGGGGACGCCCACGGAGGCGCTGCTCGAGCTGATCGCCGAGGAGGGCATGCTGCCCGCCGACGTGATCAGCGCGGTCAGTGAACGGGCCGGCGCCGGGGAGATCTTCGACGACGTCCGTGGCTGACGTTCCGGTCGAGAGCTTCGCGGTACGGCGCGGCGCGGCGCGGGACAGCGCGGCGCGGGACAGCACAGCGCGGGACGGCGCGGTCGAGGGCGTTTCCGCCGGGCCCGTCGCGGTCGCGATCGGCCGGGACGGGCCGGTGCCGCTGGCGGCGGACGGGTACCGCGAGGCCATGGGTCTCGCGCTGGCCGAGGCCGCGCTGGCCGAGGCCGCCGGCGACGTGCCGGTCGGCGCCGTCGTCGTGACCGCTGACGGCCGGGTACTGGGCCGCGGGCACAACGCCCGGGAGGCCGGTGGCGATCCGACCGCACACGCGGAGGTGATCGCGCTGCGGGCTGCGGCGGGCATGCTGGGCTCCTGGCGCCTGGACGGGACGACGCTCGTCGTCACCCTGGAACCGTGCACGATGTGCGCGGGGGCGCTGGTGCTCGCCCGGATCGACCGGCTCGTGTACGGCGCCGTCGACGAGAAGGCCGGCGCCGTGGGCTCGTTGTGGGACGTCGTCCGCGACCGGCGGCTGAACCACCGTCCCGAGGTGATCTCCGGTGTCCGCGGGCAGGAGTGCTCGGAGCAGCTGGCCGGCTTCTTCGGCGCCCGGCGTTCCCGTCCCGCCCGCGGCGACAGCGGGCGCGGCCGGCCCGCCGTCGCGGGGTCGACGGACGGCTGACCGGCCCCGCGAACCGGACACCGACCCCCCGGTCGACCGGACCGGGACGGCGTCGCGTAAGCTAGCCCGCGGTGGAGTCGCCTAGTGGCCGAGGGCRCACGCCTCGAAAGCGTGTGAGGGGGCAACCCCTCCGTGGGTTCAAATCCCACCTCCACCGCGCTGTGATGTCTCGGGACATCACACATAGCCCTGAACCTACGATCTTGGGTTCGGGGCTATGTGCTTTTCGGGGCTGGTCCGTGGGGTCTTCCGGTGGGCCGGGAGCCGCGGGGTGGACGACCTGCCTGCGAAGACGCCCACCGCAGAGCGGTGAAAAGGACCGAACTGGCGACCCGTTGTGCGGTCAGGTGCTGGGCCCGGTTCGGCGACAGAGATCCGTGATGCCGAATGAGACAAAGCCGCCAATAACGCCGCCCGCGACACAAGTGAGATCGCCTTTGGCGGGCGGGTTCCGAAAATTACAGACAGTAGACCATGCGGTCACCGGACCACACTGTCGACCGCCTTGTCGAGGGTCATCCACGAGCTCTCGTCCGACTGGGCAAGTGCGTGTTCTATCATGAACTCACTTGCAGTCACGCAACGTATGAAGCGGCGGCTACAAGTAGCGCCCGTAGGAGCCTGAATGTCGACAGATGTCGTACCCGAACATGTAGTCGCACTGTTGCGCTCTGCCACGATCGGTCATCTCGCAACGTCGCGAGGATCTCGACCCCATGTAACACCGGTATGGCTTGACTTTGATGAGCACGCAGGCTGCGTGGTAGTCAACCTGGGGGCCGAAACCAGGAAGATACGGGATCTGCGACTGAATCCTCATGTCGCCATCAGCCTTGTCTCAGCATCTAACTCGGCGATGTGGACAGTAATTGAGGGCACGGCCGTCGAGATGACGGCCGATGGTGGCGGCAGGCACCTCCAGCGTCTGGCCCGCCGATACCTGGGCCGCGATAAGAGAAAATTTGCCGAGCGCATAGTGGTGCGGATCAAGCCAGAGCGGGTGATGTCGTGGCAGGAGTAATCGGTCGGGACAATCCGAGTGACGACGCCGAACCGCAGCCGGGACCCGGGCAGCGAAGGCGGGTTGGCGGCGGCAGTTTCATGCTCACCGATGAGCAGATTCGGCACGCAGCCGAGGACTTCGGGCTGATTACCGGCGCCTACGATTCGGATTCGGCAAAGTACGCTTCGTACGAAGTCCACGCCTCAGCAGTCGTGGAGAAACTGATCTACGACGGGGAGTACACCGGGCACGTCGAATACGGCGTTTCGGACAATGAAATCGTCATCGAACCAGGCGCCACACTGAAGATCTACACGGCAGAGCACCTTAACCTACCGCCGTATCTCTATGCCGAAGTAATCGTGCTCGGCCAGCTGTTTTCTTCCGGAATCGCAGCCGGAAACACCTACGTCGATCCAGGCTCCACCGGGCCAATCTATCTGAGCATGACAAATGTGAGCCCTCGTGCGCTCAGAATTCCGATTGGCGAACCAATCGGTCGCGCCCAGTTCTATACGCTGCAGAGACCCGTCCTGCGGGCCCATCCAGGCCCGCAGGCACGGCGCGAGTTACGTCTGCGTGTAAATCGACGTCGCACCAGGCGACCGGACGAAAACGAGAACGAAGCGCTCGAACGACTTGCAAGCAGTTTACTCCTGCACAAAATCGCAATGTACCTGGCCTCGGCGACATTTCTCGGCCTCTGGTGGGCAAGTCAAAGCAGAGACACCAGTAACGCCATTCTCGACGCACTTATCGGCGACAGCCTCCCTCGACTGGCGCGCCTGATAATTCCACTTATCGTCGGATCCGCAATCGCATTTGCGTTTCACGATTTTAGAACCGCGCTGTGGACACTCGTCATGCGTGGACGTCGCCGCGACGAATAGAGCGACACAAGCGGCTAACTGGCCGAAGTTTCCGCCCACTCGTCACCAGGCAGTCTGGCCGGGCGGACGAAAACGGCCGACGAGAGGAAGACCTCCCGGCACCGGGTCCTGGTGGCCAGTTTCCGTTGGGCGACACCTCCACTATCGGAAGCCACCACACCCGCATCTACGGACCGTTCCGACATTCCGGTCCTGCCCGCTGGAGCTGGCCGGTCGACGTAGGTCACCCAGGCGAGCTTCCTCTGACCGAGGACCTGCGGCGACGACACCGCACCGTGTGCGATCTCGCATTCCGGATCTCATTCTTCGATCGATCGTAGACAGACTCGGGTTGCAGTGACTCCGGAGCGTGTCATAGTCGATGCGCAAGGTAAACGACCGTGACCATGCCGCTGTTACGCCACATCCAGCGGATCGATTTCCACGGTGGCTCAGTCAACGCAATCCGGAGGTCAGTAATGGCAAGGATCGTTGTTCTCGGTGCCGGTGGTCAGGTAGGTCGGTCCATCGTCGCCGAGGCCGTCAAGCGCGGTCACGAGGTCACGGCGGTCGACCAGGACCAGAACCAGATGAAGTCGCTTCCTCGGAAGGCCAACGCGATGACCGGGGATGTCACGTCCCGCGACGTCGTCGCCCAGCAGGCGCAGGGCGCCGACGTGGTCGTGATCGCGCTGGCCGGGTGTGCCCGCCCCGAGCACGCGAACGTCGCCCGCGTGATGGTCGACGTCGCGAGCAAGCTCGGGAACAAGGCTCCCTCGGTCATTCACGTCGGAAACGGTGGGCTGCTGGAGAACACCGACGGCGAGCGGATCGTCGACACGCAGGAGTTCCCCGCAGGCGAGCGCAAGGAGGCCCTCGACCAGGCTGACGCGCTTGATGTGCTCCGCGCCGCCAAGGGCAGCGTGAAGTGGTCGTTCATCACCCCGCCGCCGCGCAACTTCGGCCCGGGGCGTCGCCGGGAGGCCTACCGCACCGCCGGCGACCGCCCGGTGATGGACTCCCAGGGCAACATGGGAATCTCGCACGAGGATTTCGCCATCGCCGTCCTGGACGAGGCGGAGAAGCCGAAGTTCCGCAACAAGCGCTACACGGTGGGGTACTGACCCTCGTTCCTCGGCGCGACGCGGCCAGCAGCGGCCACAGCCGCCACAGCCGCCTGTCAGTCATTTCCTGATTCCCTGCGGTCCGACTGTTCGCCGATCCTGTGATGTGACCGGTCTGATCCCGGTCAGCTTCGATCGTGTTCAGAGGCAGGGAAAGGCCGGGCCCGGACGCACCCAGTCCGGGCCCGGCCGTCCGCCTTTCCGGCCCAGCCGCATCCCCGGTTACATCCCTCGGGTCTGCCCTGCGGAGAGACTGGCCCGCGGCACGTCGGGCGGTGGCGCCGTCAGTGGGTGAGAAGGGCGCCGTCCGCCATGGTGGCGAGAATGCGCTGGACGTCGTCGGGGGTCGTCCGCGGGTTCACGATGGCGAAGCGGGTCACCGTCTCGCCGTTGTGCACGGTCGGGGTGACGAAGGCCAGCCCGCTGCGCAGCAGGCACTCGGACCACCGGTGGTAGTCCGACGGCGACCACCCGAGCCGGCGCAGGACGACGATCGACAGCTCCGGCTCGCGGACCAGCTCCGCGTAGGGCAGCTCCCGCACGAGGTCCGCCGCGGCGCGGGCCGTCGCGAGGCAGCGCTCCACCGCCCGTCCGTAGGCCTGCGTCCCGTAGGTGGCGAGGGAGAACCAGAACGGCAGGCCGCGCACCCGCCGGGACAGCCCGATCTGGTAGTCGGACGGGTTCCAGGCGCTGTCCCGATCGAGGACCTCCAGGTAGCCCGCCTGCTGGGCGTGCGCCAGCCGGGCCGTCGCGGGATCGCGGTAGACCAGCGCGCAGGCGTCGAACGGCGCGAACAGCCACTTGTGGGGATCGACGATGAAGGAGTCGGCAGCACCGACCCCGGCGAAGAGGTGGCGGACGGACGGCGCGGCGATGCCGGCAAGACCGTAGGCGCCGTCGACATGCACCCAGACGTCCCGGGCGTGCGCGGCATCGACGATCCCGCGGATGTCGTCGACGATCCCGAACTGGGTGCTCCCCGCCGTCGCGACGACCGCGAACACTTCGGTACCCGGCGCGTTCCGGCCGGTGGCATCGCCCTCGACCGGGTCCAGGCTGTGGGCGTCCAGCGCGGCAGCCACCGCGGCCCCGGTCAGCCGGCCGCCGCCGTCGGCGGGGACGAAGACGAGATCGACATCCATCACCTCGGCGGCCTGCCGCAGCGACGAATGGGCCTCGGCCCCACACAGGAAGCACCAGCGGGCTGGCAGCGGCAGCCCAAGGGCCACTCGGCGGGCACGCGCAGCGTGCCGCGCCGCGACCAGCGCTGAGRGGTTCCCGACCGTGCCGCCCTGCACGAACGCGCCACCGGCTCTGGGCGGGAAGCCGACCAGATCGGACAGCCAACGCAGCGCCTCGTTCTCGGCGTGGACGGCACCGCTGCCCTCGAGCCAGCTCCCGCCGTAGATCGACGAGGCACCGACGACGAGGTCGAACAGGATCGACGCCCGTGTCGGCGCAGCCGGGATGAAAGCCAGATTGCGCGGGTGGTCGGCCGATATGCACGCCCGTGAAAGAACCTCGTCGAAGACCCGCAGGGCCGCGAGCCCGCCGACACCATCCGGGGTGATCGTGCGCCCCGCCTGTCGCGCGAGTTCGGCCGGCGCGGCCGTTCCGTCCAGCGGGGCGGGATCGAGATTCATCCTCGACCGTGCGTAGTCGACGACCGCCTCTTCAAGGCCGGGGCCGAGTACATCGAAGATCGCAGCGTCGGGTCGGTGCACCCGCCGAAGTCTAGGTTGACCCCGACCGCGCCGCCGAGGCGATCAACGGGCGATTTCGCGGGCGGCGACCGCCGCCCGCAAGGCCCCTACTGGCCGCGCTGACGCCGTACGAGGAAACCACCGCCGACGAGAGCGAGGAACATGACGACAAGCCCGGCACGCTTCATGCGAAACCTCCACGATGAGGACTGGTGGTGACTGACTTCGCCGGCCACCACCACGTTCGTTGGAACACGATACCGGCCGGGGAAGCCCTGATCGGCCTGCCGCGCGGAAGTGAAGAAGCGTTGTCCGGGAGCAGATTTCTGTTGGGTCCTGGCGCGCCGGACCACCACGGGAACTCTTCCCGGACGATCCAGGTCACTCACAGCCGTACCCGAGGCCGGGAACACCTCGACCAGCACCCCGCAGAACGCCCGAATTACCATGCGGCCCGGTATGAAGAAGGTTGCCGGTTTTTGCGCATTCACGCTTCGCCACCGGCCGCCCGCGCTGGTCCCGCCTGCGCCGCTCCCGCCCGGGCAGTGGTGCCTGGCAGGGGCGGCCGGGCTCGCGGCGGAAGCTGTGCCGCCGCGAGCCACCGGCGACGAGGCCCGAGCACGTGCCCTCGGGGTGAGGTCAGACGATGACCGGCAGCTTCTCGTAGCCGCGCACGGTACTGGTGTGCAGGCGCACGGCGCGGTCCCGGTCGACCTCCCAGTTCGGGAAGCGGCGCAGTGCCTCCTCCAGGGCGATGCGGCCCTCCATCCGGGCCAGCGCCGCGCCCAGGCAGAAGTGCGGGCCGCGCCCGAACGAGACGTGGCTGTCGAACCTGCGCCTGATGTCGTACGTGTCGGCGTCGGGGTACGCCCGCTCGTCACGGCCGGCCGAGGCGGTCAGCAGCAGCACCCGCGACCCCGCCGGGATCGTCGTGCCGTGCAGCTCGACGTCCCGCGTGGTGGTGCGGCCCTGCACCGGCGACGGTGCCTCGTAGCGCAGCGTCTCCTCGATGGTGTTCGGCAGCAGCGACGAGTCGGCGGCCAGGTCGGCACGCTGGTCGGGGTGCGAGTCGAGCAGGTCGCAGGCCCAGCCGAGCAGCCGGGCGACGGTCTCCGTCCCGGCGGCGACGAGGAGGTTGGTGAAGTCGGCCGCCTCGGAGGTGGTCAGGCTGCGCGACCCCTCGTCGGTGGTGATCTCGGCCTGGGCGAGGCCGGTCATCATGTCGTCGCGCGGTTCGCGGCGCCGGATGTCGATCTGCTCGGAGAAGTAGGTGTGCATCTTGATCTGGGCGGCGAAGGAGACGTCGTTGATCATCCCCTTGCCTTCCTCGATGTGGAAGGTCTGGTCGATCGTCTGGCGGATCTCCTCGCGGTCCTCCGGGTTGACCCCGATCAGCTGCGAGATCACCAGCGAGGGCAGCTGGGCCGCGAAGTCCTGGACGAAGTCGAAGCCGCCGGCGCCGATCTGCGGGTCGAGCAGGTCGGCGCAGATCTGCCGGATGTGCGCCTCGAGCGCGCTGACCCGGCGCGGAGTGAACGCGCGGGAGACGAGCACCCGCAGCAGGGTGTGCGTCGGCGGGTCCATGAAGATGATCTGCCCGGTGTGCAGCGGCTCCGGGCCCATGAGTTCCAGGACCGTGCCGTGTGCGGAGCTGAAGGTCGCCGGGTCGATGTGCGCGTCGTCGACGTCCTTGTGCCGGGAGAGCGCGTAGAAGTCGAGCTTGTCGTTCCGGTAGACCGGCACCTCGTCCCGCATCCGGCGCCACACGGGGTACGGGTTGACATCGACGATCTTGTCGAAGGGGTCCCAGTACAGGTCGTCCGTCACAGTTCGAGCCCTTTCCCATGCCATTTGCCCGCGCCGATCGGCACCACGGACAGTCCGTCTCCGCGACGTCAGCCGCGTCCCACACCCCGGGCAGGTGCACGGCACCGGGCGGGCGCCGCTCGGATCGTCAACGCCTATGAGCAGATTGACGTGCTTCGCACCCCACGAGCAAGGAACTCCCCGCGCCGGCGCGGGGCGTGGCCGCCCCCTGCGACGCCGGGGGCATGCCCCCGGACCCGCCTCGGATGGCCCAACCGACCCGAACCGCCACCCCAGGAAACCGGACGAATACATTCCGCTTGCCTCGTGACTCGACGGCAGCCACCAGAACACGGAGAGTTACCCGTCAGGACGATCCCAGCCCCGAGATCCAGCAACCAAAACGGGTCAAAAAGGGGACCTCTCGCGAGCCCTCGGTCGAGCACCACGCCGCTGGTCCGACACGCCCACAGGCCACCCCGTCCCCGTCCGGGTCGAGGCCGGCCCGGTAGCCCGGCTGCCCGGCAGCCAGCGGGGCGGCGCCCGCCGCGCGCGCCTCACCRCACGACCGGTAGTAGGCGGACGCAGGCCCCCCCGCGGCCGTCGAGGGCATCGACGGGCCCGGCTTCGTCCGGTGGCGCGACGTGGACGGCGACCCGGGAGCACCGGAGCGCGGGGCGGTGGACGCCAGCCCGGCCGCGGCCTCGCCGGCGCCCGGAGCGCCAGGCTCAGCGACGACGACCGGGGAGGCCGGACCTGCCGCAGCGCGGACGGGCGGCACCGAGGAATCCGTCCGCGCGGTCGAGGCAGGCGGCAACGGGACGGGTGTCGGTGCCCGATCCGCGGTGCCGGCGATCACCCCACCCGGATAGCCGGCGGACTCGGCCGCGGAGCCGCTCCGCTCCGCGGCCGACCGCGGAGCCGGCAGCAGGGCAACGCCGACGAGCAGTAGCAGGAAGATCCCACCAGCTCCGGCGCTCACCCGCGGATGCCGGCTGGTCCAGCCGCCGATCCGGTGCCTCAGTTTCGCTGACCCGTGCCACATCTCATGCCTCCCTCTGTCGACGGATAGTTTCGACAGAAATGGGACATTTATGGCGCTACACGGACAGATTTACACTTTTTGGCGACAATCGATCTCCCACGGCGCCCGACGCGAGGCGGCGGGTACCGGGTTGCCGTGCCCCTCACGGGGGACGAACGTCGCAGCCGCGGCAGGATCGACCGAGGCACTGAGGCCCTTGCACCCCGATGCCTGATGCCCCGCCGCGGCGGACGCGCCTCAGTCGATCGTGATTGCTCGTTCCGGGCAGTTCTCCGCCGCCTCACGCGCCCTGGCCTCGTGGATGGGCGGGACTTCCGGAAGGGCCACTAATCCGTAACCCTGTTCGTCGACCTCGAATACCTCGGGGCAGATGTCCCAGCACCGGGCGTGCCCCTGGCAGAGGTCGGAATCGATCGAGACCTTCATCGCTGCTCTCCTTCGTGGCTCTCCGTCAACCCTGGCCGCGGAGCACGGTCAGCACGGCAGCGTACATGCGCTCCTTGATCGCACCGAGGGTTTCGCCTGCCCTCCYGGTGTGCGCGACAGCCGTCTCGACGGCGCTCGGGCGAACGGCGTCCTCGGCGACCGCCCGGTCGACGATGCCGGCAGCCGCGGCGTCCGTCCCGCCGTAGCGGCGGCCGGTGAGCATCGCCTCGTGCGCGGTCTGCGGGGCGAGCCGGGCCTGGATGAGCGCAGCCATCCCCGCGGTGAACGGGATCCGGATGTCGATCTCGGGAAGACACCAGTAGCCACGGTCGGCACGCATGACCCGGAAGTCGTGGGCCAGGGCGAACATCGCGCCGGCGGCGAACGCGTGTCCCTGCACCGCGGCGACTGTGACCACCGGCAGCGCGAGCATCCGGGCGAGGAGCTCGTGTACCGAGTCGACGTACTCCCGGTGCCRCTCGGGGTTGGCGGACAGCCAGGTCAGGTCGAGCCCGTTCGAGTAGATCCGGCCCGTCGCGGCAGTCACCAGTGCGCGGGCACCGTCGGCCTTCTCGACCTCGTCGAGGGCCGCGTTGACGGCGGCGATCCAGTCGGGATGGAACCGGTTCTCCCCGTCCCCGAGATCGAGGACGAAGACGTCGCTGTGGCGGTCAAGGGCGGGCATACACGGTCCTCGGGCTTCCATCCGGCGGACAGGTCGACGTCGGCATACGGGTCAGGCAGATTGCGTCAGGCAGATCGGCCGCCAGGCCACCACCGGCCGCCTGGCCCAGGCCCGCGCCGCTGTCACAGGATCCGCCGCACCGATCGGCTGCGGCAAGGGACACGACAAGGGACACGACAAGGGCCGAGCGGCGGGGCTCGCAGGACGAGCCCACGACCGCCACCGCCGTCGCGGCCGTCGCGCGGTTCACAGATCCGGACCTGGGTAGCTACCTGTACACAGAGGAACACGAAATGCTGCCGTGGTATCCGCTCGGGCCCGGGAAGCAGGCGCGACCAGAGACGGGAAGCAGGCATGACGGAGATTCGTAACTTGATCACCAAGGAGCCGGCCACGGTCGACCGGACCGCCAGCGTCCAGCACGCGGCTCAGGAGATGGAACGTCGCGGTGTGGGCGCGCTTCTCGTCATGGACGACGGCCGTCTCGTCGGGATCGTCACCGATCGGGACATCGTGCTACGGGGCGTCGCCCGCGCCGTCCCCACCAACGGCCGGATCGACACTCTGATGACCACCGAGGTGATCACAGTGCCCGCCGGGATGGACGTCGAGCACGCCCACGAGCTGTTCCGCGACCATGCCTTCCGCCGCCTCCCCGTCGTCGAGGGCCGCCAGGTCGTCGGGCTCCTCTCCGTCGACGACCTGCTGATCCGCAGCGAACGCGCGATCGCGGACCTCGTTCACCCGCTTGCCGACGAGGCGTGCGCGCCGCACCACGAGGCCAGCCCACCCGCGATCGTGGCCGACAGCGCGCCCGCGGGGGCGCGCCACGGCGCCGGGTCCGGCGGCGCCGGGCTCGAACCGCCCGTGCGGCGGTGGGCGGTGCGGGCTCGGCCCGGTGACACGCTCGTCGTCCATCACCACAACACCGGGCAGCCGGACCGGACCGGAGAGATCTTCGAGGTCCGTTCCACCGCCGGCTACCCGCCCTTCGCCGTGCGCTGGTCCGACAACGGCCACGTGAGCTTCATCTACCCGGGTCCCGACGCGGAGATCCGCCGCGGGCGGCAGTCGGCTCGCCCCGGCGCCGCCGCCCGCTGAGGGCACACGGGCATCCGGGGGTCCATCCCGTCGCCCGGCCGGCGGGGCCCAGGACTGCGGGGTGCCGGGGAGCACCCCGGTGCGCCGGCGACCGTGCACCAGCAGAGTCTCCAGGACGTCCAGCCCCGCGGCGGTCGGGATGGTGGTGTAGCCGCGGCTGGCGAAGGCATGGCGTGTCGCTGGTGGACGGTCCAGGCGCAGGTCGCCCCGGGCGCAGGTCGCCCCGGGCGGAGAAGGGTGACTCCGGGCCCCACTGGGCAGCCCCAGCCGCCCGCCTGGCGACTGCACTGCCCGTCCGAGCGGGGGCGGGAAGCCGGGGTGGRCACTCCCCGTCGTGTTCCCGCTCGCTCGCGCGTTATCTGGGTTACAAAGCTTTCCGACGGGCGCCAGGCAGTGCCGGTGGAATTGGCGATACGTTCCGGAGTCCGTATCGTCACTGTCGTGGAGAAGATCCGGGTGTTCGTTCTCGATGACCATGAGATCGTGCGGAATGGTCTGCGTCAGACGCTCGCCCGGCATGACGATATCGAGGTCGTCGGAGAGGCCGGGCTGGCGGCGGAGGCGCTGCGGCGCATTCCCGCACTGCAACCGCATGTGGCGGTGCTGGACGGGCGGCTGCCCGACGGCAGCGGCATCGACGTCTGCCGGGAGATCCGGTCGAACCTGCCGGGCGTGGTCTGCCTGATCCTGACGTCCTACGACGACGACGAGGCGCTGTTCTCGGCGATCATGGCTGGTGCGGCGGGGTATGTGCTGAAGGAGATCCGCGGCAACGACCTGGTGGGGGCGATCCGGACCGTGGCGTCCGGTCAGTCGCTGCTCGCCCCGTCGGTGACGCGCCGCGTGCTGGAGCGGCTGCGGGACGGGCCGAACGAGGACCCGGCCATGGCCACGCTGAACCAGCGGGAGCGCGAAATTCTCCAACTGATCGCGGACGGACTCACCAACCGGCAGATCGGCACCCGGCTGGGGTTGTCGGAGAAGACGGTGAAGAACTACGTGTCCAGCATTCTGGAGAAGCTCGGGCTGGCCAGCCGCACCCAGGCCGCCGTTTATCTCATGAAGCAGTCCAGCGACTGAATCGGCGCCAGTTCCTGAGGCCCTGGTGCCGAAGCAACAGGCGTGCCGGGGAGGGCCTTCGGCATCGGGCCCGGGGCCGATACCCGGGTCCGATGCTGTGATCATGGCGGGTCGGGGCTGCGCGGCAGGAGCCTCCCGAGGAGCGGCAGCGCCGCGCAGATGATCACGATGCTCAGCAACCAGCCGGCGACGACGTCGCTGGGCCAGTGCATCCCGAGGTAGATCCGGCTGGTGCCGACCGCGCAGGCCCAGAGCACCGGCGTCACCACGGCCAGGATCCGGGCCGAACGCCGCCGGACATGCCGCAGCAGCGCGGCGGCAAGGCCTGCCGCCACCAGCGCGGACGTGGTGGTGTGACCGGACGGGAGAGCCGGCCCGGCTGCCTGCCAGGCCCAGTCCGGCACAGGCGGGCGCGCCCGGTCCACCGCATGGGCCAGTCCCAGGCGCACCAGCTGCCCTGCGGCGAGTGCGGCGACCGCGAGCGCGGCGGCCCACCACCGGGCCCGAGGTGCCGCCATCATCCCCGCCAGCACGCCCAGGAGGTAGGCAGGCGGCCCGCTGGCGGTCACCGTCACCGCGACCGCCGCGTCCGTGACGACGGCGGCGCGCTGGGCGAGCGCCCACCGGTGCACAGTGTCATCCACAGCGAACGGGACGCCCTGCCGGCCGAGGACGGCGATCACCAGCACCGTGAGCAGGGTCGCCGCGACCGTGCCGGCGAGGACCCCCCCTCGCCGCCCGTGGCCCATGAATCCTCCGCGGTCGTGACACGCCCCGCGGCGGAAAGTGGGAGGAGCTGCGACACCTCTTCGGCGACTCCCGGCGACTCCCGACGACTCCCGGCGCAGCGGCCTACCCGAACGCTGAGAGTACCCACCCGAACGAGCTGTGAACGTCCGCAGTCGCCGGGTCGGTGGTCACCCGAGACAGACAGCCGGGCCGGCCGGCCACCGTCAGTCCGGAGCCACCGTCAGTCCGCCGGAGCCACCGTCAGTCCGGGATCGACGGACGCGCGGCCGAGTACCGGAGGAGGGCGCCGACCCCGTCGGTCGGCGACCCGGGTGCGCCGCTCGCGACGGTGTGGACGGCGGCGCCCGTTCCCAGCGCCGCACGGACCAGTGCATCCACCCGCGACGCACGCACCGGGTGCCGCAGACCGTCAGCCCCGGACGGGTCGACGGCGATCTCGGTGACGTCGTCGCCGACCCAGGCGGGACCGTCCCCCGCCCCGTCCTCGGCCAGCAGGAGGTGGCTCACCTGGCTCAGGCTCAGGGCGTAGGCCGTCGCCGCGGGACCGTCGGCGGCAGCCAGCATCGGCCGGCCCCCTGCGGGGGCATCCGTGGCAGAGCGTTCTCCACCAGCACCAGCACCGGCCGCAGGACCACGGCCGGCGCCGGTGCCTCTTCCCGCGCCGACGAGGGACCTGGCCCGGGAGCGATACTGCTGGAACTCGTCCAGGAGTCCGGCCCGGCGCCGTTCCACCTCCGCCGCGAGAACGCCCATGACCCGGTCCGCCAGGTGGTCGACCGAGCCGTCCCGGGCGCGGCTGCCCTGGACGACCACGACTCTCGCGGCCACATCACGGGGCAGCTCGTCGCGGACCAGGCTGAGCGCCTTCGTATCGCCCGCGACAATCACGACCTCGGCGGCCGTCTCGTGGGCGGCTCCCGCGATCAGCTCCGCGTCGCCCTTCGCACCGTGCTTCCAGTGTTCCTCGACGTGGCTTTCGAAGCGGCGCTGCGCCCAGCCGCCCTGGCGCGCCTTGTGCCACGGCGGCCGGGTCGTGTTCTGGGAGACCGCCGCGACCGGGAGCGCACCGTCCACATAGCCGAGGACGTCGACGCCGAGCCGGTCCACGATGGCGACCACATGGGGCAGCCGCGAGTCCATCCAGTTCAGCACGGGGCGCAGATGCGGCAGGGTGCCGACGTCGACGAGGTCGACGTCGGACCGTCCCGGTAGCCAGTGCGCGAACGGCACGTGCGCCTGCTTCCCCTCGCCGGACACGACCACCACCCGGGTGCCCCCCTCGCGCTGGTGCGGGTCTCCTCGCTGGGCGAGAAGCAGCTCGCGGGCCTCGCGCCCGGCGCCTCGCCGTTCCAGCTCCGCGGCGAGGTCGCGCCACCGCAGGTCGTACTGGTGCGCCGCGTTCTCCAGCACCGGGTCGATACTCGCGTAGGCGGTCACGAACCGGCCAGGCGAGGTGTAGAGAGAACGCAGTGCGCTGATATCCATGTGAACCCCTCCGTGAGCTCCTCCGTCGGCTCCCTGCAGTCGGCTCCCGGCTTCGGGTTGCCCCCGTGCGCCGGTGCCAACCTCCCAGGTCACGGCAGGGGTGACGGGACGGCGCTGAAGCGGTGCCGATGCGGTGCCGAGACGAAACCGGTGGTTACTCGGGCGAGGGACCCGTTTCGGCCCGACGCCGAGGCTGCCGACGAGCTCGAGGCGCCCGCCGAGCAGCTCGCAGACGCGGCGCGCGTAGGGCAGGCCCAGCCCGGTGCCGCGGACCTTGGCGTACAGATGGGTTCGCACCTGGTAAAACTCGTCGAACACCCGAGTGAGCCGCGGCCGTCGACACGGTCATCTCAGTCGACCGGCGGCTCATGCGGCGCGGGCGGTGAGCACCCGCTCGGGCGAGGTCTCGGCTGTCATCCGCCGGCTGGACCCGGGAAGAGCCAGCCGGCAGATGCGCTTCCAGACCCGGGCGGTCTRCCGAGGCAGCGAGCCCGTCGTGTACGGGAGCTCGAACCGCTCGCAGAGGGCGCGGACCCGCGGGGCGATCTGCGCGTAACGGTTGCTGGGCAGGTCGGGAAAGAGGTGGTGCTCGATCTGGTGGCTGAGGTTGCCGCTGAGGAGGTGGAGCACCCCCGGGCCGCTGATGTTCGCCGAGCCAAGCAGCTGCCRCAGATACCATTCACCCCGGCTCTCGCCCTCGATCTCCTCCTCGGTGAACGTGGAGGTCCCGTCGGGGAAATGGCCACAGAAAATAATGGCATGTGCCCATATGTTTCTGGTGATGTTCGCGGCGAGGTTTCCCAGCAGAACAGGGAGAAACGCCGGTCCAGCAAGCAGCGGAAACACGACGTAGTCCTTCAGGCCCTGCCGGCCGGCCTTCCTGACCGCTTCACCGAGTTGGCTCAGGGTGTCGCTCCACGCCTTCTCACCGCGAAAAGCCCTATCGATCTCCACATCAAAGAGCGCGATTCCCCACTCGAAGGTGACCGCGAGCCCCATATTATAGAGCGGCTGTGCCAGGTAGACCGGATTCCACGGCTGCTCGGGAGTCACCCGAAGGATGCTGTACCCGAGGTCACGGTCTCGGCCGAGCACGTTCGTGTAGGTGTGGTGCACGAAGTTGTGCGAGTACTTCCACTGACTCGCGGGAGCCGCGGAATCCCATTCCCAGGTGGTCGAGTGGATGTCGGGGTCGCGCATCCAGTCCCACTGCCCGTGCAGGACGTTGTGACCGATCTCCATGTTCTCGAGAATCTTGGCGAGCGAGAGCATCGCCGTGCCGGCCAGCCACGCCGGCGGCAACGCGGCGGCGAACATCACCGCACGCCCGCCGACCTCGAGTCCCCGTTGGAGCGCGATCACCCGCCGGATGTACCGGGCGTCGCTCTCTCCTCGACTCGCGAGGACATCCGCCCGGATGCGGTCAAGCTCCCGGCCGAGCTCCTCGATGTCACCGGCGCTGAGATGGGTCGGTGCTGGCATCAGCCTGTTCCTCACAGATCGATATCGACGTCGCCGCCGGCAGCGGACACGCAGGTCTGGATGAGATCGCCCGGAGCTCCGTGTTCCTCGCCGGTACGCAGGTCGCGGACCCGACCGTCGGCAAGGGGTACGAGGCAGCTGTGGCAGACGCCCACCCGGCAGCCGCTCGGCATGAGGACGCCTGCATCCTCGCCTGCGACCAGCAGCGGGGTTTCCCCTGTCACGGTGATCTCCCGCCCGCTCCTCACGAAGCGCACCCGTCCGCCCCGCCCGTCGCTGGCGCGCACGACCGGTTGGAATCGTTCCGTCAGCAGGCGGTCGACGATACCGCCCTCCCGCCAGTACGACTCGGCGTCGTCGAGCAGCCCGGGAGGCCCACAGACCCAGGCCATCCGCTCCGGCAGGTCGGTACAGACCGCGGAAAGGGCGGCCATCGTCAGCCGTGGCGCGCGTCGGCCGCCGGGGCGGGTGTGGTGCTCGTACAGGCGCAGAGTGGGGAACCGGACAGCCATGCGGCGCAGTTCTTCACCGAAGATGACATCCGACGCGTTCCGCGCGGAGTGYGCGAGGAAGACATCCGGCATCCGCCGGCTCTCGGCCAGGTGTCGCAGCATCGACATCACCGGAGTGATCCCGCTGCCGGCGGTCACGAAAAGAAGCCGGGCCGGCAGCTCTTCCGGCAGCACGAAGCCTYCCGAAGGATGACCGAGCCGGATGGTCCGGCCCGGCCGCAGTGCGTGCACGATGTTCCTGGACACCAGCCCGTCCGGCCCGGCTTTCACCGTGATGGCGATGAGGCCGTCCGGGCGATGGGGAGGAGACGACAGCGAGAACGTCCGCCGATGCCACACCCCTTCGATTTCCACGCCGACTTCGATGTGCTGACCCGCCAGGCCTCCTCGCCAGCCAAGGCCGGGGCGGACAACGACTGTCGAGGTGTCGGACGTCTCCGGAGAAACCATCTTGACGCGCCCGGACAATCGGCGCCGCGACCACAGCGGATCAACCATCGCCCAGTATTCATCCGGTTTTCGTGGGCTTGCCATGGAGGCCGCGACAGCGCCGAGGAGCGCTCTGGTACCCAGCATGAATCTCCTTCATCAAAGGCGGGCCCGCAGAGTAGGCCGTCCAGACGTTTCCTCGGGCGATCCGGGCCTTCATAGACCGCATACTCGACCCTGTCATACCTCAGAGTACACCGCCGCCCCCACTCCTTACCTGCACCCACCGGCAGCGCATCAGTCCAGGACTTTCCGGACTGTCTCCGGAAAAGAGAAACACACGGACCCTCGGCGGCGATCACGACTCCGGACAAAATCCGGGAGATGTCCATCCGATGGATCACACAGCACACCAGGTATCAACAGTCGCGGTGCGGGGCGGTTTCCCGGAAACACTCTGACCTGGACCGCTCACCCGATGGCGCCRCCGGACGGCCGGGTCCCGCACTCGGCGGCAGTTGCGCCATGCCCCCACTACGGGCACCGCCCTTCGGTTGGYTGTTTCGCCGGAACGAGCCAGGCAGCTCTGTTTCCGTACCGRCATTCCCGGGACCATCCAACCTGCACCTTCGATCTGTGGCGAGCATGCGACGCCGAAGCCCGGCTGCTCGACGGTCGCCGGACCGTTGACCGCGCGGCTTCCGCCGCCGGTCGGCGACCGGATCCGCGTCCCGTCAGACTCAACACGTGCTGGGTGGAGTGGCGTTCGGCCTGCTCGCGGTGGCTCTCGTCGCCGGAGCGGCCCTGACCGCGCGCCGCTTCGGTCTTCCCGCACCGGTACTTCTCGTCGGCGCGAGCGCCGTCTACACCCTGCTACCCGGCCCGGACATGACGCTCGAGCCCGACATCGTCCTTGTCCTGGTCGTCCCGCCGTTGCTGTTCTCCGCCGCCCTGGGCTCGAGCCTGCTCGAGATCCGGGCGAATCTGCGGGCGGTGGTTTCCCTCTCCGTGCTGCTCGTCGTCGCCACCGCACTGCTCGTCGGCAGTCTGCTGGTCACGGCTGTGCCAGGCCTGCCCTTCGCCGCCGCCTGCGCCCTCGGCGCCGCGCTGGCCCCACCGGACGCCGTGTCGRCTCTGTCCATCGGACGGCGCGTCGGGCTGCCGAATCGGCTACGCACCGTCATCGAGGGCGAAAGCCTGCTCAACGACGCGACGGCGCTGACCCTCTACACGGTCGCGGTCGCCGCGGTCGTCGGCGGACGTTTCGACGTCCCCTTCGTCGTCGGACGGTTCCTGTTCGCGGCCATCGGTGGGATCGCCACCGGGCTCGCCGTCGCCTGGTTCATCGGGCTGCTGCGGCGCCGGATCGAGGAGCCGGTGACCGAGACGGCCGTCTCCCTGGCGACCCCTTTCGCCGCCTACGTGCCGGCCGAGGCACTGCATGCTTCCGGTGTGCTCGCGGTCGTCACCGCCGGACTCGTCCTGGGTCACCAGTCGCGGCAACTGCTCTCCGGAGCCGCCCGGCTGCACGCCCTCGCGGTGTGGCGCCTGGTGGACCTCCTGCTCGAAGGATTCGTCTTCCTCCTCATCGGCCAGCAGTTCGCCGCCGTCCTTCCCGCCATCGCGGACTATCCGCCGGGTACGGTGCTGGCCGCGACCGCGGTAACGATCGGTGGCGTCGTCCTCACCCGAGTGGTGTGGCTGCTGGTGCCCGCGCTGCTGCCCAGGCGGCTGCGCTTCCTGTCCCCACATCCCTATCTGTCCAGGCGGGAGCTCGTGGCGCTGTCGTGGTCCGGGATGCGTGGGGTGATCTCACTGGCGGCCGTGTTCGCGCTGCCGCTGTCCACCGACGCGGTCGGGTTCCCGCACCGCGACCTGCTGCTGTTCTGCGCCTACAGCACCGTTCTGGTCACACTCGTCGGACAGGGCCTGACCTTCGGGCCCCTGCTGCGCCGGCTGGGGGTGACGGCCGACGCCGACGAGGCCCGGCGCCAGCGCGACCGGGCCCGTGTCGCCGCTGCCGAGGCCGGCCTGCGCATGCTGCAGTCCCTCCGCGAGCGGGAACCGATCCCCGTACCCCTCGCCGAACGGCTCAGCAGAGTCGCCGAGGACCGGAAGCGGCGCAGCGAGGACAGCCTGAAGATGCTCAGCACCCCTGCCGACGAGCGCCTTCCCCCGGAGAGCCCGACAGACGCCTTCGGCCGGGTACGACGCGTCATGATCGAAGCCGAACGCGACGAGTTGCAGCTCTGGCGAGACGTCGGCGAGCTCTCCGCTGCCTCGCTCCGCCTTCTCGAGAGCGAGCTCGATCACGAGGAAGGAGCCCTGGCGCTTCCCGACCTGCCGATCGAGGAGTGAGCGGAACTCGGGCCGGAGCGGACCGGAACGGCGAGGGACGGCCGTGGCACCAGTCCGGACGCGGACCGACAGCACAGCTGACGTCTCGGAAACGTGCGGCGATCAGCGGATGCCGGGCTCGTGGGGCAGGCCGAGCGCGAGGATGGCGATGTCGTCCTGAGGAGGGCCGGCCGTGAAGGTGAGCACGTCGGCTTCGACGGCCGCCGTGAGGTCGGCGGCGCTGGCCGGGCCGAGCGCCGCGACAAGCCCGCGGAGACGCTCGTCTCCGTACTGCTCGTCACCGCGTCGCGCCTCGGTGACACCGTCGGTGTAGAGCAGGAGCATCTCGCCGCGGCGCAGCCGCACCTCCGTGTTGACGAGCTGAGCGTCGCCGAAGACACCCAGGACGAGTCCGTGCACGCCGACGGGACGCACGGCGTAGTCGGCGCCGCGGAGCAGAACCGGGGTGTGACCCGCCGAGCAGATCGTCACCCGCAGCAGACCTCGCCGGAAACGCCGGAAACGCCGGACGCTGAGGTACACGGCGGTGAGGAAACGCTCGCTGTCCGGACGCTGGGTCAGCAGCGCGGTGTTCAGCTCACCCAGCACACCGGCGGGATCGGTCCGGTGGCTCGCGGCCGCCCTGATCGTGTAGTGCGCGAGCGCCGTCACGCGCGCCGCCTCGACGCCCTTTCCGGCGACATCGCCGAGGACGACGCCCAACGCGCCGGGCCCGGTGCGAAAAGCGTCGAAGAAGTCCCCGATCACCTCGGCGCCGTCCCCGGCGGGGCGGTAGCGGGCCGAGATGTCCAGACCGGGCAGGTCGGGAAGTGTGGGCGGGAGCAGGCTCTGCTGAAGGGTCCGGGCGAGATCCGTCGCCCGGCCCAGGGCCCCCCGCAACGTGATCGTTCCGGTCGCGATCTCGGACAGTGCTTCGAGAACAGTGAGATCGCGTGAGCTCCAGGCCCGCGGGAGGACATCCGCGACGCTGAGCACACCCACGATCTGCCGATCCGGGCCGTGGACGGGATAACCGACCCACGACGCGATGCCGAGTGCCAGCGCCAGCGGATCTCCGCGCGTGCGGCTGTCCAGCGCGACGTCCGGCACCACCACCGGCGCGCCGGATTCGACAACCAGCGCGCCGAGAGTTTCGGTGACCGGCTGCTGTTGACCGATCCCCTCGGCCTCGTCCGCCCCCACCTGCGACTTCCAGAACGAACGCCGGTCGTCGATCACAGTGATGAACGCGAGCGGCACCCCCAACGTGGTCGAGGCCATCCGGGTCAGCCGGTCGAACGACTCCTCCGGCCCGGTGTCCAGCAGGTCGCAGGCACGCACCGCCGCCAGCCGCACCGAGTCTGCGATCCGCCCAGCGTCGCCGCCCCGCCGCGGTTCCCTTTCTCCCACCGGTGCGCGCTCCAYCCCGCCCTGCCTTTTCCCGCCAGGCTCGGCGCGCTGTGATCCGCCGCCCCACAATGCGACAGGTTCTGGTCCGTGTCCGATCCTTCCCGGCCTACGAATGATCCACCTCGCAGCCCGCATCTGTCGGGGCGGAATTCGCCCCGTTGCCAGGCGAGCGACAGGCCAGGTCTCGCAGGTGTGGAAGGCGCAGGTGTGGGAGGCAGCTGACCGGGTAGGTAGGCAAAAGGCTGCGGATCCTGTTTTCGTGGCACGAAGACAGGACAATGAGGAGCATCGCATGACTCTGCTTGCCAGCCTGCTACGAGATTTCGGCGATGTCGACCGTGGCCGCCTGCTCGCGCTGATCAACAAGAGCATTGTGGACGAGCGGGCTGCCGTGGCCGCCGGCGCCACCCCTCGCCGCGGGTACGACGTYGGCCCCCGCCTACGTCGTACCCGCCTGCGCCCCGCAGCGCCCAGGGCCGACATCCGCCTCGTCTGAGCCCTCCCAACCGCGCCTGACCGCCTGCCCCGCTGGGGCCGATCACGGCCGTCTGGGTGGGGCGCCGGGCGCGGGAAGCACGATCCGGACGGTGAGCCCGCCGTCGGGGGCACGGGCTGCTTCGGCAGCGCCGCCATGCGCCGAGACGACGGCGGCGACGATGGAAAGGCCAAGCCCGCTGCCACCCGAGGCGCGCGATCGGGACGGGTCGTGGCGCCAGAACCGGTCGAAGACCCGTTCGAGGTCGCCGGCGGGAAGCCCGGGCCCGTCGTCGGACACCTCGATGACGATGGATCCATCCCCCGGGCTCGCCCGCGCGGTGGTGACGGTGGCGGGTGGCGTGTGGACACGCACGTTGACCAGCAGGTTGGTCACGACCTGGCGGAGCTGGTGGGCGTCGCCGGCCACGACGAGCGGTTGCGCCGACAGGTCCAGGGTCCAGGTCCGCGTCGGATCCAGCGCGCGCATGTCGTGCACGGCGTCGCGCAGCAGCGGGTTGATGTCCACCTCGACGGCCGTGGGTAGGGGGTTCTCGTCGAGCTCGGTGAGCAGCTGGAGGTCGGTGACGATGCGTCGCATCCGGCTGGCCTCGTCCAGAGCGCGTCGCATCGAGCGCTGGTGATGCTCGCCGTCGGCGAAGGCACCATCGAGGTCGAGCTGCAGGTAGCCGCTCACGCCCGTGAGCGGAGTGCGCAGCTCGTGGGACGCGTTGGCGATGAACTCCCGAAGCCGGCCCTCCGACCGCGTCTGTGCTACCAGTGACTGGTCGATGCTGGTGACCATGGCGTCGAGGGCGTGGCTGAGCTGGCGAAGCTCGGTGGTCGTGGCGGCCACGGCGTGATCGGCGTCGTCTCACCCCGCCCGCGCAGACGCCGGCACACCTCAAGACCGTCCAGTCCCGGCATCAGCACGTCGAGGACGATCAGGTCCGGTGTCATCTCCGCGAGCCTGGCCAGCGCATCGCGGCCGTCCACCGCCACGGTCGTCTCGAAGCCCGCGGACCGCAGCGCCGTCCCGACCATGTCGCGGATGGCATCGTCGTCGTCGACCAGGAGCAGTCGGGGCGGCATACCGGACAGTCAAACATCCCGACCTCAGGACGGGCTCAGGACGAAGGCGCCTCGTCCACGCATCCTGAGGGGGTCCTGAGGTTGCGCGGAGCGTCGGCTGAGGCCGAACTGTTCTGCTCTCGCCCATGAGGAACCTCCGCCGCTCCCTCGCGGCCTCCCTTCTCGTCACGGGCCTGCTCGCCGCTGCCGCCTGCTCCAGCGGTGACTCCGGCTCCGCTTCCGCCGCGAGCGACGCAGCTTCCGGCGCTTCCGGCGCATCCACCGCTTCGGGCGCCGTCGGGCCCGATGGGCGGCCCGAGCTTCCCCGCCGGGAACCGTCGGGCCCGGCGGTGGACCGTCACGTCGAGGTGCTGCCACCCGACTTCGAGCCCGTGGTGTGGACGGACCTCCCACCCCGACCCGCGTTGGACGGACCACTGGCGGCGAACCAGCTGATCGAGAACGCGCAGATCGTCGGCGAGGAGGAACTCGAGGGTGCCGAGGACGTCGCCGTCGGCCTCGACGGCCACCTCTACCCCGCCACCGCCGACGGTGGCATCTGGCGCATCACCCAGGACGCCGGCGGCGGCATCGGGACCATCGACCGCGTCGCCACCCTGGACGGCCGGGCGCTCGGCCTCGCCGCCTACTCGCGAGACGTCCTGATCGCCGCCGTCGTCGAACAGGGCATCATGGCGGTGAACGTCACCACCGGGGRCTCCTGGGTCCTCACCGACCGGATCGACGGCAACCTGATCTTCTTCGCCGACGAGGTCACGGTCGCCGCCGACGGCACGATCTACTTCACCGAGGCCAGCACCGTCTACCTCCCCGGGTTCCCGAACGACTTCCTCGACGGTCGACCCAGCGGCCGGCTGCTGCGCTACGAGCCGGCGACCGGCGTCACCGACGTCGTGGCCGACGGCCTGTACTTCGCGAACGGCGTGGACGTCGCCACCGACGAGAGCCACGTTCTCGTCGCCGAGTCGTTCCGCTTCCGTCTCACCCGGGTGTGGCTCGACGACAGCCGAGAAGGCACGACGGAGCAGTTCGGGCCGTCGCTCGTCAACGGCCCCGACAACATCGTCATCGACGACCGGGGCCGGGTGTGGGTCGGCGGCAGCGACCTTCGCTCGGACGCCGTCGACGCGCTCGCCACCAGCGCCGACCTGCGCCGGCAGATCGCCGACCTGCGCCGGCAGATCGCCGCGCTGCCCCCGGGGGAGGGAGAGGGCCTGCGCGCTCCGTACGGCTTCGCCCAGGTACTCAGCCCCGAAGGCGAACCGGTCTTCAGCTTCCACGACACCACCGGCCGCTTCTCCGCGGTCAGCTCCGCCCTGCCCCACGACGGCCACGTCACCTTCGGCTMCCTCGCGGACCGCGGCCTCGCCCGCCTCCCCCTGCCCGCCGAACTCAGCTGACGCACTGCAACCTCGACGTCGTCTACCGGCGGTCGACCTCGGCAGGAGGACGTGAAGTGGTGATCTCAGTGCAGTGGGAGGCGAGGTCGGTAACGGCCGGCAGGGCGACGGCCGCCAGCGGTGTGGCCGCGAACGAGACGGCGACCAACAGCCTGGAGAGCATGGCGAGCCGTGCGCGGCGGGGCCGTGGAGTGACGAGGCGGAGGACTCGTTCGGTGGTTGCGGTGCCGGTCGCGTGGAACATGCCCGTAGCCGGGTGCTGGGCCGAGGCGGGTGCGGCGAGGCGGAGAACGGCTTGCACAAGGGTTGCCGGAGTGGCGCGGCGCAGCGCCTTGTCGTCGGCTGCGAGCTCCACGAGCCGACGGACCTCGCTCAGCGCGAGGGTGAAGAGCGGCATGCGCGGGAATGCGGTGGCGAGGATGGCGGGGAGAAGGACGATGACGTGGTGACGGCCGCTCAGGTGAGCTCGTTCGTGAGCGAGGACGGCTACCAGTTCCGCGGGTGAGAGGACATCCAGGGCGCCGCGCGTCAGCACGATGTGTCCGCCGTCGCCGGGAACACAGAACACGCTCGGCTGCGGATGGTCGAGGACGACCACGCCGGTCCCGGCCGGCTCGCCCAGCAGGTGGAGGTCGCAGCGATGTCGACGGCGTTCGCGCCGCGCTGCCCGGCAGACCACGTAGCCCGAGGAGACAGTGCTGCCCACCATCCAGCTGATGATGGCGAGGCCGGCGTACTCGCTCGGTCCGGACGGCGCACGCAGTTGCGGTGGCCACCCGCAGCCCTGCAGGAGGAGGACGAAGGCGTCACCGAGGGTGTGCAGCGGAGTCACGAGGACTGCCGCGGCCAGCAACGCGACGCTCAGGACGGAGACAGCCGTGACGAGCCAGGTGCCTGCGGCCAGTCGGGGTGCGTGCGAGGTCCATGCGGCCCGGGCGAGCCGGCGAGGGAACAGGACTCCGACGGCGGTGACATAGGCGGCCAGCAGGGCGAGACTCACGAGGTCTCGCCCTCGACGCACGGTGGTTCGGCCGCCCGAGGGGGACGGCTTCGGTGCCAGCGCAGGGCTTCCTGGAGTGCCTCGTACTCGGCGGGGGCCATGGTGTCGACGAAGTGCAGCAGAGCCAGCCCTCTGTCGTCGGTCGTGGACAGCACGTCGCGCATCATTCTGGCGGTGTACTCGCCCCTGCTGAGCGCAGGGCGGTACTGGTAGGAGCGGCCGACACGATCTCGGACGAGCCACCCCTTGTGGAACAGCCGGTCCATGACGGTCATGACGGTGGTGTAGGCGAGCGGCCTCGTGGACTGCAGGGCGTCTCGTACGCCGCGCACGGAGACCGGGCCGCGGGCCGCCCACAACTGGTCCATGACCTCGGCTTCGAGGTCTCCCAGCCGTTCCACCGTTCCGCCCTTCCGGTTGTCAGCTGTCTCGTCGTCAGGTCCTTCGCCGCGACCGACATTCGCGTTCGTCGTGCCGAGTGTCGCACCTGGACCCGAGGTGCCCTGGGGCGCCGGCCGTGCGCCGGCGCCCCAGGGCCCTGCATCGGCTATCCGGTACCGAGCAGACCCTTCATGGTTTCGACTTCTGCGGCCTGCGTGGACTCGATCGTCCTTGCCAGGGCGACGGCGTCGGGGAACCGCCCGTCCCGCTGTTCGGTGCGTGCCATCGCAATCGCACCCCCGTGGTGCCGGATCATCATCTCCAGGAACATGCGGTCGAAGTCCTGACCGGACGCTCTCTGGAGAGCGGTCATGTCGTCCTCCGACATCATTCCCATGTCGTCGGTGCCGTGGCCGCCGCCGTGACCCCCGGCACCGGGCATGGCGGTGGGTTGACCCCACGTCGCAAGCCAGCCGGTCATCGTCTCGATCTCCGGTGTCTGCGCGGTCCCGATCTGCTGGGCCAGCGTGAGCACCGCCGGGTCGGCAGCACGTCCGGGTGCCAGCTCCGCCATCCTCACGGCCTGCTGGTGGTGCGGGATCATCATCTGGGCGAACATCACGTCCGCGTTGTTGTGGTCGTCGGCGTTGACGTCGCTGCTGCTTCCTGCCGTCGCGGACGAAGGCGCCGTCGGGGTGCCGTCGCCCCCGCACGCCGTGAGCGTGGCTGTCAGAGCCAGTGTCACGGCGGCGAGTCCAAGGTGGTGTCTTCTTCGCACGAGTCGTCCTCGGTGTCGGGTTGCCAACGGAGCTGAGGCCGGAGCCGTCGAGCGCGCCGACAGGCGTGCGCGACGTCCGACGCCGGTCCGCTCACAGCCGCCACACGCAATGGACAGACAGGTCGGTCACGTGCCGAGGCGGCGGCGTCTGCGGTGGGTCGCCACGCGCCCTGGTGAAGGCGGAAGCACCGAAGGAGGTGGACGTGGCCGCCAGGCCACGCTGTTCGCCGTCGTGAGGATCCGGTTCGGGGTCGTCACGGAACACCGCCGAACAGAGCGCGCCCTGGTGGCCATGGTGTTCGGCCCCAGGCTCGTGCGAGTGGGACCAGTGTGGGTGAACGTCGCGATCGGTTCCCTCGACGCAGGGCGGCGAAGCGAGCGCGTGCGCCGGCGCGGCCAGGCCGGCGTGCATCGCCAGCAGCCCGAGCAGGACGGCTGACACGAGCATGAGTCGAGCCCAGAGCCCGTCGTGTCGTGCCGGTGCTTCGCAGCGCGTCACGTCACCTCTCCCGCGGYCGTCGCCCGGAGACTACTACTGCGGCTAGTTGTCGACGCCGCGACCGTTCACCCGTGGGTGCGTGCGAGGTGCCCTCGAGGAGGAGCCATCAACCCTTCTTCCCTGGTGAGAATGCCCAAGGCTCTTTGGTCGCGGGGGCACGACAAGGCCACCGCGCAGCSACATTCCGGAGGACGACTACTACGCCGCGTAGTGGATGTTCCGTTCGAGGGCTCGTCGGCCGCCCGCCCTCGGATCAGGCGAGATCGGCCGCTGCAACACCTTGMCGCCCGCCCAACGTCCTCGGCGACGACCACCCCTGGGTACCGRCCCAGCACGACCTCCACGCGCGCCTTCTCCGTCGCCCACCGCAGCCCGGAGAGCTCCAGAACCACGGTCGACATCCGACCGTCGTCCACCCGTGAAGACATGACCGGCTCCCCCCGCGAACGACCGCACCTGGCCCGCGGCCTGGCCCGGAACATATATCTATACCCCTGGGGGGTACAGGTATATATGCGCGTAGAGCGCAGGTCGACGCAGTACGCGCCAGGCCGGCACCGAGATCGACAACCGGCGGGGAACGCCTCGCGGCGCAGGACCGGATACGGACCGAGAGCGAYGAACCGCCGACCTTCATCACCTACTAGCTTCCGTAGTAGATGGTCCGAGCCACTCACCCTCCTCGGGTCGTTGGACCGTACCTGCCCGCGCAACAAAGGTCCGCCGGATAGTGGCCGTGAACCAAACGGAACAAGTGTTCCGGTCGCCGCCCCCACCTCCCCGCCGACAGCGGCACAGGGCACCGTCTCCGGTCACCGTCGGCCCGTTTGTCTACTACGTGCAGTAGTGGTTTAGCGTGACCTTTGGCCACTCACGCCGGACCGCGTGCCGATCCTGCCCCCGGTCCCGGCGCTCCCTTCAACATGCAGTCGGGCCCACGTCCGCCGTCGCGGAGGTTCGGTGAATCTCGCAACTGTTCTCGTGACCGGCCTGTTCGCGGGCGGGGTGTCCTGTGCCGCGGTACAGGGCGGACTGCTGACCGGCCTGATCACCCGACAACGTGCCGCGGCGGCGGGATCAGCGCGGCCACCCGGTCGCGTGCCCGTCCGGGGGCGCCACTCGGCCCGTGTCCAACGCGCGCGGTCCCGTCCGGGGACGCGCTCGCCACAGGCGGGGAGGGAACCGGACTGGCGCACGCGGCTCGGCGACGACCTCGCGCCGGTCGGCGGGTTCCTGGCCGGCAAGCTGGTCTCGCACGTGCTGCTCGGGGCGCTGCTGGGAGCGGCTGGCAGCGCGGTGGAGCTCTCGGTCGACGCGCGCACCTGGCTGCAGATCGGCGCCGGCCTGCTGATCGTGCTGTTCGGTCTCGCCCAGCTGGGCGTACCCGGATTCCGCCGCGTCGTCGTCGAACCGCCCGCGTCGTGGACGAGGATCGTCCGCAGGCGCGYCCGTTCGCAGACCGCTCTGGCACCGGCGTTGCTCGGCCTGGCCACCGTGCTCATCCCGTGCGGCGTGACGCTGTCGGTGGAGGCGCTGGCACTCGCGTCCGGGTCCGCGCCGGCGGGCGCGGCCACGATGGGCGTGTTCGTCCTCGGCACCGGCCCGCTGTTCGCCGTCCTCGGCTACGCCGCCCGCAGGGCCGCGACCGCGTGGCGCAGCCGACTGGCCACGGTCACCGGGCTGGTCGTGCTGGCGATGGGGCTCTACACCCTCAACGGCGGCCTGCAACTCGCCGGCTCGCCCCTGGCCGCCGGCCGACTCGCCGAATCCCTCGGTCTCGCCCGGCCGCCGGCGGCCGACACGGCAGCAGCCTCGACCACCGAGGGCCGCCAGACCGTGGAGATCACCGCGAGCGCCGACTCCTACAGCCCGGGCAACGTCCAGGTGCAGGCCGGCGTGCCCACCACGCTGATCGTGCACTCGGACGACGTGCAGGGCTGCATCAAGTCCTTCGTCATCCCCGACCGCGACGTCGAGGAGATCCTGCCGGCCCAGGGTGACACGACGATCGACCTGGGCGTCCTGGAGCCCGGCCGGCTGCGCTACGCGTGCGGCATGGGCATGTACACCGGCCTCATCACCGTCGTCTGACCACGTCCGCGTCGCCGTCGTCCGACCACGTCCGCTTCGATCGAACAAGGAGAACGGAGTACCTACAGTGCCCGTCACCACGCACACGTTCCGCGTCGAGGGAATGCACTGCGGCAGCTGCTCGCTGCTCATCGACGACGCGCTGGAGGACCTGCCAGGCGTGCGCAGCACCCAGACCGCCCTCAGGCAGGGGCGCACCACCGTCGAGCTCGACCTCAGCCAGAGCAGGCCGCAGGACGTGGTCAAGGTGATCGAGGATCTCGGCTACCGGGCCGCGCCGCTGCCGTGACGGACCTGACGGACCCGGGCAGCGGACACACGAGCCGGCGGCGCGCCACGGCGGACGAAGCTCCGGGTGGACGACACCGCGGGCATTCAGCCAGGGAGTGGCCCATCGATACGGCACCTCCCACCGGCCCGTACGACTACCGCGCCGGCCCGCCTGACCACGTGAGGCGAACCGTGGACGGTCCACCTACCGCACCACTTGTGATCCGCCGGACGGGGCGCCACGCCGCCCGCGACGCGACCCCGGCCAGGATGTCGCCCCGGCGGCGGGCCGAGCCTCGGATCATGACCGACATCGGGGCAGGCAGGATCATGGCGGCGTTCGCCTCGCTCGGCGCCGCCGCCACCCATCTCGCTGTCGCGCCGAGCCACTTCGGTGACTGGCCGTTGTCAGGGGTGTTCTTCTTCGCGACCGCGATCTTCCAGGTGGGCTGGGCCCTCGCCGTGATGCGGACGGCAGGCCTGCCGACGATGGCGGCGGGCCTGCTGGTCAACACCGGGTCGATCCTCCTGTGGGCGGTCAGCCGGACCTCCGGGCTACCCGTCGGCCCCCACTCCGGCATGCCCGAGCAGGTCGACAGAGTCGACCTCACCACGGTCGCGTTCGAGGCAGCGGTCTGCGTCCTCGTGCTGTGGGGCCTGTGGTCCCGGCACACGCGCGGGTTCCGCTCCTCGTTCAGCGCGGCCGTCGTGATCGGTGCCGCCGGCGCCGGGGCTGCCGGCCTCGCGCTGCCCGCTGTGGAACTCGCCGGTTCGCACAGCCACGGCCACGGCCACGAGGTGGCCGAGGAATCCGTCCCGCACCCCCACGGTCAGGGCGAGGAGCATCCGACGACGCCCCACGGCGGCGAGGGCGGGACGACCCCCACGCCGCCGCCGCCGGTGGCGGGCGAGAGCGGCGAACCGGAGCAGCCGCCTCAGCCCACCTCGGGCCACGCCCATTCCCCCGGCACCGCACCTCACGACGACTGAGTCCGGGTTTCCCGCGCTTCTGCCGGCCTCTCACGCCCTTCCCATGGGTACCCCCCGGGGGTATGGTTCGAGTGCGTCGGGTTCCGGCGCGTCGCCCCAGCCCCTGAGACGCCCAGCCCCTGGGAGAGGACCTCTGATGAACGAGATCACTTACACGGTCACGGGCATGACCTGCGCCCACTGCGTCGCCTCGGTCACCGAGGAACTCGGCGAGATCGCCGGCGTCACCAACGTGGCCGTGGACCTGGGCTCCGGCGCGGTCACCGTGACCAGCGACCAGGAGCTCGATCCGACCAAGGTGCGCACCGCGGTCGAGGAGGCCGGCTACCARCTCGTCGGCTGAGGCCGGCGCCCCTGCGGGACGCGGCCACGGCCAGGCCCCGCGAGAAGGGAGTGCGAATGAACACGATCGCGAAACTGTCCGCCTTCGGCGCAGCGCTCGCCCTGGTCATCGGCGGTGCCTACGGCGTCGGCGCGGCGGTCGGTCCGCTGGACGCGGCCACCGCCAGCCCGGAGCACAGCGCCGACGCCGACGCCGACGGCACCGGCCACGGGGACGGCCACCGCGGCTCCGCCCCGGATGACCTTTCGGACAACGCCTCGGACCTGCCGGGCGGGTTGGCGTCGAGCCTGAGCGGCTACACCTTCACACCCACCGTGTCGACCTTGGCCCTGGATGACACGGACGACTTCACGTTCCGGATCACCGGGCCCGGCGGGGAAGCCGTCACCGCCTTCGACATCGAGCACGACAGGCGGATGCACCTGATCGTGGTGCGCCGCGACGGCAGCGCGTTCCAGCACCTCCATCCGACGATGGCACCCGACGGGACCTGGTCGGTTCCCCTGCCGGTGCGCACGGCCGGTTCCTACCGGGCGTTCGCGGACTTCACCCCAACCGGCGCCGCGGCCACCACCCTGGGCGTCGACCTCACCGCCCCGGGCCTGTTCGAGCCGATCACCCATCTGCCGACACGCACCGCTTCGGTGGACGGCTACGAGGTGACTCTCGCCGGCGACCTGGTCGGCGGGCAGGCATCGCCGCTCACCCTGACGGTTCACAGGGACGGGCAGCCGGTGACGGACCTGGAGCCCTACCTCGGCGCCTACGGGCACCTGGTGGCGCTGCGTGAGGGCGACCTGGCCTACCTGCACGTACATCCCGACGGCGAGGACACCTCAGCCGGCCCGGACATCCCGTTCGTGGCCGACGTGCCGACCGAAGGCCGTTATCGGCTGTTCCTCGACTTCCGGCACGACGGAGTCGTCCGCACAGCGGAGTTCACGGTTCCCACCGGACCGGCCGTGCCGGACGCCGCCACGACATCGCCCACGGCGGGGCACGCCGACGACAGCCATGGGCACTGATCGCGAGAGGAGACATCTGCCGGCATGAGCACCACCACCCCCACCACAACCACGACCGCCGCCACCGCCACGACCACGGCCACGGCCACGGCCACGGCGCACGCCACCGACGCCCCGGTCACCGAGATCGAGCTCGCGATCGGCGGGATGACCTGCGCGTCCTGCGCCAACCGGATCGAACGCAGGCTGAACAAACTCGACGGCGTCACCGCCACCGTCAACTACGCCACCGAGAAAGCCCGGGTGAGCGCCCCCGAGGGCGTCGACCCGGCCGTGCTGGTCGCCCAGGTGGAGGCAGCCGGCTACACCGCCGAACTGCCCCGGCCTCCGGCCGCGGGCCTGGAACCGGCCGCAGGTGTGGCCGGCACCGAACCCGATCCGATCCGACCACTGCGCCACCGCCTGATCACCAGCATCGTGCTCGCGGTTCCCGTCATCGTGATGGCGATGGCCCCAGCGCTGCAGTTCACGAACTGGCAGTGGTTCTCGCTCGTCCTGGCGAGCCCCGTCGTGACCTGGGCCGCCTGGCCCTTCCACCGCGCCGCCTGGACGAACCTGCGACACGGCGCCGCGACAATGGACACGCTGATCTCGATCGGCGTCGGTGCGGCGTTCGGCTGGTCGTTGTACGCGTTGCAGTTCGGCACAGCCGGGACGCCGGGGATGACGCACCCGTTCGAGCTGACGATCGCCCGCGGCGACGGCACCGGCAACATCTACCTGGAAGTCGCGGCCGGAGTCACCACCTTCATCCTCGCCGGCCGGTACTTCGAGGCGCGTGCCAGGCGACAGGCCGGCGCCGCGCTGCGCGCGCTGCTCGAACTCGGCGCCAAGGACGTGGCGGTCCTGCGGGACGGCACGGAGGTCCGGGTCCCGATCGGGCAGCTGACCGTCGGCGAGCGGTTCGTCGTCCGGCCCGGCGAGCGGATCGCCACCGACGGCGAGGTCGACGAAGGCTCCTCGGCCGTCGACGCCTCGATGCTGACCGGCGAGTCCGTCCCCGTGGAGGTCGCTCCGGGCGACTCCGTCACCGGAGCGACGGTGAACGCCGGCGGGCGACTGGTCGTGCGCGCCACCCGGGTCGGCGCCGACACCCAGCTGGCCCAGATGGCCAGGCTCGTCGAGGACGCCCAGAACGGCAAGGCCGCCGCGCAGCGGCTCGCCGACCGCATCTCCGGCGTGTTCGTGCCGGTCGTCATCACCCTGGCCGCGGCCACCCTGGCCTTCTGGCTCGGCGCGGGCGCCGGCCCGGCCGCCGCGTTCACCGCCGCGGTCGCCGTGCTGATCATCGCCTGCCCGTGTGCCCTCGGGCTGGCCACCCCGACGGCACTGCTGGTCGGAACGGGCCGGGGAGCGCAGCTCGGCATCCTCATCAAGGGCCCCGAAGTACTCGAATCCACCCGACGTGTCGACACGATCGTGCTCGACAAGACCGGCACCGTCACCACGGGACGCATGAACCTGGTCGAGATCCACGTCGCCGCCGGCGTGGATGAGACCGAGATGCTCCGGCTCGCCGGAGCGTTGGAGAACGCGTCCGAACACCCGATCGCCGCCGCGGTCGCACGCGGCGCCCGCGAGCGGGTCGGCGACCTGCCCGACGTCGAGCAGTTCAGCAACCTCGAAGGACTCGGCGTCCAGGGGGTCGTCGACGGGCACGCCGTCCTCATCGGGCGGGCGGCCCTCCTGGAGAAGTGGAGCCAACCGCTGCCGCCCGACCTCGCCACGGCCAGGACCACCGCCGAGGCAGCTGGCCGCACCGCCGTCGGCGTCGCCTGGGACGGGAAGGCCCGCGCCGTCCTCGTCGTCGCGGACGTCGTGAAACCCACCTCGGCACAGGCCGTTGCCCAGCTCCGCCGGCTGGGACTCACCCCCGTGCTGCTCACCGGCGACAACGCGGCCGTCGCACGCACGGTCGCGACAGAGGTCGGCATCGAGACCAGCCCGGCCACCCTCATCGCGGAGGTGYTGCCAGCCGACAAGGTCGACGTGATCAGGCGCCTGCAGGCCGAGGGCAAGGTCGTCGCGATGGTCGGTGACGGCGTCAACGACGCCCCCGCCCTCGCCCAGGCCGACCTCGGCCTCGCCATGGGCACCGGCACCGACGTCGCCATCGAGGCCAGCGATCTCACCCTCGTCCGCGGCGACCTGCGGGCCGCCGTCGACGCGATCCGGCTTTCCCGCCGCACCCTGGCAACCATCAGGGGCAACCTGTTCTGGGCGTTCGCCTACAACCTCGCGGCGCTGCCCCTGGCCGCGGCAGGCCTGCTCAACCCGATGATCGCCGGTGCGTCCATGGCGTTCAGCTCGGTGTTCGTCGTCGCCAACAGCCTGCGGCTGCGCCGTTTCACCGCACAGGTCGACGCCCCGGCCACCACGGCAGCGCCCATCTCCCAATCCCGCCGAGACACCCCAAAGATATCCAGCTGAGGCTGTCGACCGAACTCGTGCAGACAGGTTCCGCGCACGACCGTCCGCCGGAACACGAACCGGCCCATCGCCATCAACCCACCCGAAGCCCCCACGGTCCGGGTCCGGACCGCCCGGTGGCCTCGGGTCGTCCAGCACCTGCGCTCCTGCGCGAGTCGCCGCACCCTGGAGGTAGGAGGGAGTGCGGAGCGGGATCCGATTCGGGCCGTCCGTCCACTCACTCCGGAAGGTGGCAGTGATGATGTACTGGCACGACGGCCACGGCATGAACGGCTGGGGCTGGTTCGCCATGTCCCTGGGCATGCTGCTGTTCTGGGCTGTGCTCATCATCGGGGCGGTGCTGGTAGTACGGGCGCTGACCCACGCCGGCGATCGCGCTCGTCCCCCGATGCGGCCACCCGCCGGGCCTACGGACACCGGGGGGCCCACCGGGCCGTTCCCCGAGCAGGTCCTGGCCGACCGCTTCGCCCGCGGTGAGATCGACGAACAGGAGTACCGCGCCCGCCTCGCCACCCTCCGCGAGACGGCCGACCACCCCGTCAAACGCTGACGACCGACCGAGGCGCTGACCGGCTGCGGCACGCCCACCCACTTCCAACGCGGCCACGGCCACTCCTCCGTTCCCGAGCATCGCCACCGAGATGAGCACAGCCATGGCCCGGACCGCGCCACCGCTGTCGGACGCCTTAATGATCGGCCGCTGAGACCACCGTGGGCCGGTCACACCTTCCTGACGACGATCGTGTCCGGGACCAGCTTCTCCAGGTCGTCGACGTCCGACGTAAAGACGGTGGCCTGCCCCCTCTGCTGTCGCGCGATGACGGCGAGCACGGCATCGATCGCGTGCTTGTGGCCGTGCAACTCGGCGTCGGCCAGGAGTCGGCGCGCCTGGCGGGCATGTGGCTCTGCGGTCTCCCCGTCGCCGAGGCGCCCCGAAACCACCGCGACGAAGGTGTGTCAGTTCCTCGCCGAACGGCTCCGTCCCGGGCTGCGACTCCGCCGAGCCATGGTGTCCGACTACGAGCCACTGATCGAGGGTCTCAAGCTCCTCGACCCGAAAGATCGGCATGTGCTGGCCGCTGCGGTCAAGGCCGGTGCGCAGGCCATCGTCACTCGAAACCTGAAGGACTTTCCTGCCACCGACCTGGAACCATGGGGCGTCGAGGCCAAGTCACCCGATGCGTTCGTCCTGGACCAGGTCGGCATCCGGGTACAGAGGGCTGCCGCAGCCATCCGGCAGATCACCGGCTCTCGAACGAACCCGCCGGGGTCCGTCGACGACATCCTGCGGCAGCTCGAACACGACGGACTCGTCGAGTCGGTCACCGCACTCCGTGCACCATAACCGCGTGAAGGTCGATCAGGCGGCGGCAGAGAAGGCGCGCGCACCGGTCAGTTCCATGACGGTGTGACACTCCGTGGCCTGCCCCCGGTCGGGCCGGCCGACGGGATGGTGTTCATCGGCGGCTACGGAGGCCGGGCTACTCGACCTGCGTTCAGCGCGCGACCGTCGAGCATCGGACCGCCGGTCCCGGGGTAGGACGTGCCAGGGCCGGCGGCCGGTCAGGGCGCCGCAAGCCACGCCGACATACCCATGCAGTAGGCCAGCCAGCGCTCCAACCCACTTTCTGCCCGGGGTGAGCCGGTCAAACCCCCGCCCACGCTGGTCCACCCCGGCCGGTTACCCGAACAGCGCTCTGCGCCCCACTCAGGGCGCTGTCTATGGCTGTCTACGGCTGTCTACGGCTGTCCAGGGCGGCCGGGGTGGTGGGTGGGGGTGGGTATCTCGGGTTCGTAGATGACGAGTCCGCCGGCTTGTTCCCGTTTGGCGACGTACATGGCCAGGTCGGCCTGGTGGATCAGGATGTCGGGAGTGGCGGGTCGGTGGGCAGCGCTGTCGAGGGTGACCAGGCCGAGGCTGGCGTGGGGGGKGTAGGGCCGCCCCGCCAGCAGGCAGGGGGCCTGGATGGCGGTGGCGAGCCGTTCGCCGATGCGGCGGGGGTCGTCGGGGCCGCCGCCGTCGAGGATGACGCCGAACTCGTCGCCGCCGAGGCGGGCGACGGTGTCGATGGCACGGGTTTCCGCGCGTAGCCGGTCGGCGCTGATCTGGAGGAGTTCGTCGCCGATGGCGTGGCCGAAGGCGTCGTTGACCCGTTTGAAGCCGTCGAGGTCCAGGAACAGGACAGACACCGTGCCGTCGGCGGGGGCGTGGGTGGCGTCRCTGTCGGTGCCCTGGGTGAGGGCTCGTTGCAGCCGGCGGGTGAACAGTGCCCGGTTCGCCAGGCCGGTCAGCGGGTCGTGGAACGCCTGGTGGTGCAGTTGCCGTTCGCGTTCCCGGATCTCGGCGAGTAGCCGGGTGTTCTCGGCGAGGGTGACCATCTGCCGTAGCAGGGCGAGCACCAGCAGTGTGATCATCCCGTAGGTCTCGAACCAGTCGAGGCGGGCACCGGTGGCCAGCTTGCTCAGGATCAGCAGGCCCGCGGCGGTGAGCGCGGCGTAGGGCAGCGCGGCGTGTGCCCACATCGCCCGCGGGCTGGGCGGGGCGGGGCCCTCGGAGGGCGTGCGGGTCGGGACCGGGACGAACGCGGCGAGGAAGATCAGCAGGAAGGCGAAAGCGAACCCGATCAGGCCCCAGGGCGGCAGGTGGAACCCGTGCTCCGCGGCGACGTAGGAGATGATGTTGGTGGTGAGTCCGTAGGCCAGCAGGCCGGTGCCCAGCAGTGCCAGTGTCGCGGGGGCGCGGGGTCGGCGGAAGCTGGCGATCAGCACGACGGCGGTGGCGAGGATCAGACCGGCACCCTGGTGGGTCAGGGCGAGCCGGAATGGTCTGATGTCGGGGCCCGTCTGGACGACCGCGGAGAGCACCGTCCCCCATTGCAACAGGACGAGCGAGCCTGCGATCAGCAGGCAGTCCAGCAGGGTGATCGCATGCCAGCGGTGGACGCCGCGTCGCCGCCTGCCAGCGCTCCCGCCCCGGTCATCCACCGGGTCGGTGGGCACGGACAGCAGCCCGACGAGGGCCACCCCGTAGAGGGAGAGGAAGACGGCATACCCCGGGGACATGCCTTGCCTGTGGGGCAGGTCTCCGGCCAGCAACGTCGGTACGATCGCGAGGCTGGCGAGCATCGCTCCGGTGGCAGTGAGACCGACGAGCACCCGCCAGCGGCGCTCCGCCCCGCGTACCCACCGGGCGGTCCAGAAACAGGCGGCCGCGGCGGCGAACTGGGCGGCGACGGAGACGAGGTCCGTGGCGACACGGGCGGAGCGCAGGTCCAGCAGCACCGCGAAAGCAACATCCAGCCCCARCAGCGTCAGGGCGACGGCGACGGCACACCCAAAAGCCCGTGGCTGGTGACCCGCACCGCCCGGACGCCACAGGCCGTGTACAGCGACGGCACCCCTACGGAGTCCGGACATCGCTCACATCCCCCCGATGGAAGCGTATCGCAATCATTCGGATTCGGATAGCGACGACCCGGTGGGGGTATCCGAGCAGAGGGGCTCCGTCGGAAGGCCGATCTGGATGCCGAGGGCGCAGACATCACCTTGGTGTCCAAACGGCTCGGTCACTCTTCGACAGYGATCGCGGGGACGCTCTACACGCATCTGCTGCGCTCGGCAGGCCAGAAGGCGGCCGAGACGGTCGCGGCTGCGGTACCGCGTGCGACGCGACGTCCGCTCCATGTCCTCATCAGGACGGGAGAGACGTCGGGAGAGAACGGGGCCGGTCGCGTTGTGCCTGGTCAGAAGCCTGAGCAGGCCGACGGACCCGGAAAGATCACGGCGGAGGATGAGAGATTCGAACTCTCGAGGGGTTGCCCCCAACACGCTTTCCAAGCGTGCGCCCTAGGCCACTAGGCGAATCCTCCGTGGGGGAGCCTATCCGACGGCGGCGCGGAGTGGGGTGCCGGGGGGCGCGAACGGGGTCACAGGCGGCCACCGGACCCCCGCCGCCATGATCGCGGGCGGACCGCTAGACTGCCCAGCAGACCCCTCGTGCGGCGCTACCCTCGTGAACTCCCCCAGGGCCGGAAGGCAGCAAGGGTAAGCGGGCTCTGGCGGGTGTGCGGGGGGTCCTCCTCGTTCGGGCGAGCATTGCGAGCATCCGGAGCAGACGAGTGAGCACTGCGCTGTACAACAGGTACCGGCCCGCCACCTTCGCCCAGGTGGTCGGCCAGGAGCACGTCACCGACGCACTCGGGCACGCACTGCGGAGCGGGCGGCTGCACCACGCCTACCTGTTCAGCGGCCCCCGCGGCTGTGGGAAGACCTCCTCGGCCCGGATTCTGGCGGCGTCGCTGAACTGTGAGAAGGGCCCGACGCCGGAGCCCTGCGGGGTGTGTGACCAGTGCGTCTCGATCCGCACCGGTTCGTCGATGGACGTCACCGAGATCGACGCCGCCTCGCACGGTCTCGTCGATGATGCGCGTGACCTGCGGGAACGCGCCTTCTTCGCGCCGGCGTCGGCACGCTTCAAGGTCTTCGTGGTCGACGAGGCACACATGGTCACGGCGGCGGCGTTCAACGCGCTGCTGAAGGTGGTCGAGGAGCCACCGCCGTACCTGAAGTTCGTCTTCGCCACCACCGAGCCGGACAAGGTGATCGCCACCATCCGGTCCCGGACACATCACTACGCCTTCCGGCTGGTGCCTCCCGGTGTCCTCCGCAAGCACCTGGAGTCGATCTGCGAGCAGGAGGGTGTCGTCGTCGACCCGGCGGTGCTCCCGCTGGTGGTGCGGGCGGGAGCGGGCTCCGTCCGGGATTCGCTGTCCGTCCTCGACCAGCTGCTGGCCGGCGCCGGAGAGGGCGGGCTCAGCTACGAGCGCGCGGTGGCGCTGCTGGGAATGACCGACGGGATCCTGCTCGACGAGACCGTGGACGCCCTGGCCGAGCGCGACGGCGCCGCACTGTTCACCGTGGTCGACCGTGTGGTCTCGTCCGGTCATGATCCGCGACGGTTCGCGACGGACCTGCTCGACCGGCTCCGTGATCTCATCGTGGTCGCCGCGGTGCCCGACGCCGCCGAGCGCGGCCTGCTGGAGTCGTTCTCCAGCGACCAGGTCGACCGGATGCGCGCCCAGGCGGGCCGCATCGGGCCGGTGGAACTCTCCCGCACGGCAGACGTCCTGCACACCGGCCTCGTCGAGATGCGCGGAACGGCGAGCCCCCGGCTGCTGCTCGAACTGATCCTGGCCCGTGCGCTGCTCCCCGGCGCCGCGGCGGATCCAGCTGCGCTTGCCGTCCGGCTCGAACGGCTCGAGCGTCGCCCCGTGCCCGCCCCCGCCCTCGCCGGTGCGGCGCCGCCGGCAGCCCCGGCGGACGTCGACGGCGCCCGGGAGTACGCAGGCGGCCCCCACTCCCCTGGTGCCCCCGGCGGTGGCCGGTTCGCGGCAGGCGGCAACGCGGCAGCAGGCCACGGGGCCGCCGCACAGTCCGCTCCCCAGGCGCCACCGCCGCCGTCCGCGCCTGGCCGGCCGGGCCCGGCCGGTGCTGCCGACGGAGCGGGGCCGGTGCCCGCGCGGGCCGCCCACGTACCGCAGGGCCAGCCCTCCGCGTCCGCGCACCTGCCGGCCGGGCCGCCCCCCCAACCGGCGACGGCCATGGCTCCACGGGGTCGCGGGCCGGCGCCCGCGGCGGGTGTCGGCGGTCTCGACGCAGCGGGACTCACCGCGGTGTGGGACGAGGTGCTCGCGTTCGCCGGCCGGCGCAGCCGCCGCACCCACGCGATCCTCAAGGACTACGCGTCGGTCACCGAAGTCCGCGGCGACGAGGTCATCATCGCGTTCTCCGCGCCGGCGATGGCCAAGATGTTCGGTCAGGGAAACAACATCGAGATCCTGGCCGCCGCGATCGCGGACAGGTTCGGTGGGTCGTGGCGGATCACGATCGGTGGTGGCGGTCCCGGGCCGTCGGGAGGGCGTCCTCAGCCGCCTCCCGGTGGGGCCGGCGGCACCGGGAGGCCGGCCGCCGGCGGGCCCGGCCGCAACGCCGGGCCGGACTTCCACGGCGGCCCCGGCGGGCAGGGCGCACCTGTGCCGGCCGAGTACGGCGCCCCGGCCGGCTACAGCCCGCCCGGCGGGCACGGTGTGCCCACCGGACCCGGCGCACCGCCCGCCCACGGCGCACCGCCCGCCCACGGCGCACCGCCCTCGCACAGCGCTCCGGCCGAGTACGGGAACGGGTCGGACCCGGGCTACACGCCGCAGATGGCCGCGGTCGGGCAGCCCGGCGGCCCCTACAGCGCGACGTCCAGCCCTGCTGTCCCCGTTCCAGGGAACGGAGCCGGCCCGGGTGGGCCGACGAACGGCATCGGCTCCGCGAGCGGATGGTCCGGGCCCGTCACCGACCAGGCCGGTGGCGGGGGCGGGCCGCGGGCGCACACGACGATGTCCCCCGCGCCCACCGCGTCCCCTGTACCCACCGCTGCTGACGCCTCCGCCGTGGCGGCAGGGGCACCCGGCACCGGTGGTGTGTCTGGTGGTCCGTTCCCCGGGGGTGTCCAGGCAGCCGGGCCACGCACTGTCGTGAGAGCCGGCGCCGTGGTGACCGCGGGTGGCCCGCCGGCACCGCCGGCACCAGGCCCCGGGATGGGCCAGGTGCCAGGGCAGGGCGCGACGCCGGGAGCCGGGCCAGGGCCGATGCAGGGGGCCGGGGTCCGCCCAGGTGGCGGTGGCGGTGGTGCCGCGGCGGCCCGGGCGGCGGTGATGACCGCAAGGGCCGGGCAGGGCGCACCTGGCCGCGGGCCTGGCTCCGCGACGGCGAGCGCGGCGACCGGCGTGGGTCACCGGGTGGCGGGCGGGGCGGTGGTGGCCGGAGCCGYCGGCGACACCCCGGTGGTGGATGAGGTCTCCCTCGACGACGAGGACGCGCCCACCCACCTGGGTGKTGCCCGAGGCGGCGAGGAGGCCGCGATGGCCCTGCTCCGCACGAGCCTCGGCGCCACGGTGATCGAGCAGTCGGGCTGACCGGCCGATCCGGCATCGGTTGCCCTCGGATCTCCATCCGGGGGCACGTAGGCTCACGGTCATGTCGAACCCACAGATCCCCGCCGGGGGCGGGGCCAACCTGGGGCACATTCTCGAGCAGGCGCAGCGGATGCAGGCCGCGCTGTTCAACGCCCAGCAGGAACTGGCCGAAACCCGGGTCACCGGCTCAGCCGGCGGTGAGCTCGTCGTCGCGACCGTGAACGGCGGCGGCGAGCTGGTCGATCTCGTGATCGAGCCGGCGGCGGTGGATCCGGACGACACCGAGACCCTCGCCGACCTCGTCCTCGCCGCGGTGCGGGACGCCACCACCAACGCGCACCGGCTCGCGGCCGAGAAGATGAGCGCCGCCACCGGCGGCCTCGGCGGCGCGCTCGGCGGGCTGGGAGGGCTCGGCGGCGGTCTCGGTGCCGGAGCGCCGGCGCCCGGTGCCCTGCCCGGTGGGGGCACGCTGGGCGGCCTGGGTATTCCCGGGCTCGGCTGAGTCAGCCGCCGCCGTGTACGAAGGCGTCGTCCAGGACGTGATCGACGAGCTGGGCCAGCTTCCAGGCATCGGGCCGAAGAGCGCGCAGCGCATTGCGTTCCATCTGCTCGCGGCGGACCCGGCCGACGTCCGCCGGCTGGTCCACGCGCTGACCGAGCTCAAGGAGAAGGTCCGGTTCTGCCGGACCTGCTTCAACGTGGCCCAGTCGGAGCTGTGCCGGATCTGTACGGATCCGCGTCGTGATCCGGCGGCCATCTGTGTCGTCGAGGAGTCGAAGGACGTCGTCGCGATCGAGCGGACCCGCGAGTTCCGCGGCAGGTACCACGTGCTCGGCGGAGCGATCAACCCGATCGGTGGCGTGGGGCCGGATGACCTTCACATCCGCGAGCTGGTGGCTCGGCTCGCGGACGGGGTCGTCACCGAGATCATCCTCGCTACGGACCCGAACACGGAGGGTGAGGTCACGGCGTCCTACCTGGCCCGCCAGATCGCGCCGATGGGTCTCACGGTCACCCGGCTCGCGAGCGGGCTGCCCATGGGCGGCGACCTCGAGTGGGCCGACGAGGTGACGCTCGGTCGCGCCTTCGAGGGCCGCCGGGTCGTCAGCGCCTGACCGCCGGGCTCTCCAGCCGCCCCACCACCTGACTGTCTGGCCGGCTGGCCGCGGCGGCCCGCGGGCCGCCGCGGTCAGAAGCCCAGGATGGGCGCGTAGGCGGAGCTCGGGATGGACGCGAGCGTCAGCAGCACGATGCTCACGTCCAGCGGGTCGGCAGCCGAGCCGAACTCCGCATGCAGACCTCGTGTCGTGTAGACCACGGTGTCAGCGTCCCGCATCACCCGCACGCCGAACATGTGCGTCGCCCGCACCCACCAGACCCGGCCGCCCGCACGGATCCGGATCTGCCGCGCGTCGCGACGCAGCCCGGTCGTGATCCGGGCCAGCCGCCCGGGCGGAAGCCTCGGCTGGTCCAGGTAGCCGACGATGTCGCCGCCCGGCCCATGGACGACTATCCGCGCCGGGCTGCCGGGGGGGCCGGGCTCGACCAGGCTGGCCTCGGCGGAGATCTCCTGGTCCCAGGGATGCAGATCAGCGGCCCATACCCGCTCGCCGCGCAGGATCCGCTTGCCCAGTGTGCCGCCGTCGGGATGCCCGCGCGGCAGCAGGCCGCCGATCACCGGGCCGGCGCCCTCCAGACGCCAGGCCACCGAGACGATCGCACCCGCCGGCGTGCCCGGGAAATCCGCTGGTGTGACAACCGAGGCGTTCACCTTCATGTTCGACACCCGCCTAGCCATCCCGACCAGGCGCGACTGGACGAGCGGGCAGTGCCGCGCAGGCCGGACCATAGAATGGAGTGCAGACGCCGGTGCACGTACTCCTGCTGCTGCACGTGCCGGTGCCAGTGAACACGCGTCCGCGAGGGACGGCCGTCACGCTTCACCTTCCAACCCCCAGGGCCTGGCATCTGCCCAGGTAGTCAGCTTATTCAGGTCGATGTGTCACACCCCGTCGACGGAGGCGAGCCGGCGCCGTCCACAGGTTCGGCCTCCGGCACTGCACCACTGCGCTATGCATGCAGATGCTACGTGGTGCGCGGACTGTCCGGAGTCCTATGGGCACACATTCCCCGGCCGAGGTCCTGCCGGAGAACAACGGATCGACATCCAGCCACGAACGGACATCGGCGACCTCCCACCCCCCGAGCGGGGGATACCCCCGGTGCGGCTGACAGCCGGGCGGAGGACAAGGTGGAACCATGCCTGGTAGTCCAGGCCAGGACCGATCTCGATCACCTGAGCAGGAGCCGTCCGCCATGATCATCAGTTCCCATGTCGGTGCCGGGGCGTTTGTCGGCATGGCCACACGGAAACCGGGACCGGCACTGGCCCTCGGCTTCCTGTCCCACCTCGTCATGGACGCGATGCCGCACTGGGGCACCGGGCCCGGCACCGAGCCCGAATGGCTGCCGATCGCCCGCAAGGACGGCGTCGCCGGCCTCGCGGAGATGGCGCTGCTCACCGCGATGGCCCCGGCTGACCGCCGGGTAGGCGTGTTCGCCGGGATGGTCGGCGCCTGCCTGCCGGACACCGACAAGGTCGGCCGCTACTTCGTCGGGTCGAGTCCCTGGCCGGCCCGCTTCGACCGGTTCCACGAGGCGATCCAGAACGAGGCCCGGCACCGTCTGCCACGGGAGGTCGCGACCGCGGCGGCGCTCACGGTCGCGGGCACGCTCACCCTGCGCCTGCTGGCCGCGCGTTCACACTGAGCGGCTCTCCGGGCGGCCCGGGCCAGTTGGCTCACCACCCGGCTGGACGGTGTCTGCCACGCGGTCGGGGCAGCCCGGACCGGCCGGTCGCGAGGCGCTGGCGACCTCCGCGAGGTCGTCCAGGGCCATTGCGGCGGCCGCATCCGGACTCAGGCCCGTCCCGTGCGCCCGCTCCCGCGCGGCGGCCTCGAATCCGAGAACATCGTCGACCCAGTTGCCCACGGCCGACAGCATCGCCGCCTCCGCACCGAAGCTGGGCTTGCTTGCCCGTGCCGTCACGGCGCCGAGCAGCCGGGCCGCCGCCCGCGGCCGGTCCAGGCGTTGGAAGAGCACAACGAGGTTGCGTAACGTGGTCAACAGGTGGGTGAGGGCGTGCTGTTCGCGCCAGTCCTGCAGCACCTGCGCGAACGCCTCGACCGCCTCGACCGGATCCGCGCACCGCGCCCGGACGGACACCGCCGAGACCCGGGCGACCCCACCCAGGAAGGCGTTGCCGGCCCCGTCGGCCAGGGCGATCGCACGGTCCAGCAGCCCCAGACAGCGGGCCGGATCGCGGTCGAGGATGAGCTCGGCCTCGCCGTAGGCCAGCCAGCCGAGATCGGACGGGGCCAGCGGTCCCTCCGGAGTCTGGGTGCTCACGGCGCGGCCGGCCTCGGCGTTCCCGGCATACGCGTGGGCGAGCATGATGTTGAGCAGTCCGGCGACCTCGGTGTGGCAGTCGCCGCAGGACCGGGATGCCGCTATCAGCTCCCAGCCGTGGTCCACCGCCTCACCGATCCGGCCGCGGTACGAGGCGATGTCGCTGAGCAGTTCGAGGGCGAACCGGCGTTCCGGGGCGTCGCCGGCGATCAGCCGGCCGCGCTGGGCGCACGCCTCGGCTGTCTCCAGATCGCCGGCACTGACGTACCAGGCCGCGGCGGTCGCCAGCACGGTCGACAGCGCACCGGCGGCGACCCCCGGGGCCAGTCCCGCCGTCAGGTCGGCGACCAGGCCCGCCAGGCTGTGCACCTCCGCGCCGGTCGGCGGGTGCAGCCCGAACACCCGGACCAGCTCGACCGCGGCGGCCAGCGGCTCGATCCGCAGCCGCGACATCGCGAACACGTGCAGGGCTGCCGCGATCTCGACCGCCAGCGGCGGGTCGTTCGCCAGCGCCCAGCTCTGGGCCGCCCGTGCCTCGGCGAGCAGGGCGGCCATCCTCTGGTGGCCCTCGGCCTCCTGCGGCGTCCGCAGGAGCAGGTCGGCGGCGCGCAGCTCGGCGAGGATGTGCCGCGCGTGCGCCGTGAACAGCTCGTCGTCCGCCCCCCCGAGCTGGCGCCGCGCATAGTCGCGGATGATGTCCAGTAACGAGTAGCGGGTCGGGCTGGTGGACGGATCCGCGGCCACCAGCGAGCGCGCGACCAGCGCGTCGAGCAGGTCCAGGGCCGCTGTCTCGCTCAGCCCGGCGAGCCCGGCGACGTCCGTGGCGACAACCGGGCCGGCGAACACGCCCATGGTCCGCAGCATTGCCCGGTGCGGCCGGTCCAGCATCGAGGCCGACCAGCCCACGACGTCGGCGAGGGTGCGGTGCCGAGCCGCGCCGCCACGGCGGCTGTCCCGGAGCAGGCCGAGATGGCTGTCGAGACGATCAGCGAGGTCGGGCAGCGACATCGCGGCGCTGCGCGCCGCCGCCATCTCGATGCCGAGCGGCAGGCCGTCCAATCGACGGACGATGCGCTCAGCCGCCGCCCGGTCCGCCTCCCGCGCCGCTGCCGCCCACCCCGCTGCCGGCCGCACCGCTGCGGGTCGCGCCGCGTTGACCCGGTCCCAGAACAGGGCGAGCGCGGGTGCCTCGGGCCCGTCGACCCGCAGCGGGCGCACCGGCCAGCAGTGCTCACCGTCGACGCCGAGCAACTCACGGCTCGTGGCCAGGACCCGCACACCGCTGCCGCCCTCGACCAGCGCGGCCGCGACGGCCGCCGCCTCGGCGACGACATGCTCACAGTTGTCCAGGATCACCAGCGCGTCGAGGTCCGCTACGGCCTCGAGCGCGGCGGCGACGTCGCTGTCCGTCCCGCGTACCCCGAACCCGTCGGCGACCACGGCGGCGACGGCGCCCGGATCACCGACGGTCGCCAGCTCGATCAGGCGGACGCCGTGCGCGAACCGCTCGGCGAGGCCGTCAGCGAGATGCAGCGCCAGCCGGGTCTTACCGACCCCGCCCGGCCCGAACAGCGTGACGAGGCGTGCCGAACCGAGCAGGTCGCTCACCGCGGCCAGATCGGCGGCCCTCCCCCACAGGGACGTGACGGGCCGGCGGAACCGCCGCGCCCGCGGCGGCGCCGCCGGGGACTCGGACGGCGCCGGGGCCGCCCCCGGCGGCGCCGGGCTGCTGCCGCTCCCCGCGGCGAGCGCCGTGGCCTGCGCGGCGCGCAGCGCGGGGCCCGGTTCCAGGCCCGCGCCGGCCAGGGCCTCGTGCGCCCGGCGGTAGGCGGCGGCCGCGTCGGCCGCACGCCCCGTCCGGCACAGCGCCTCGACCAGCGTCACCCAGGCCGACTCGCGCCACGGGAGTTCGGCGAGCACTTCCTCCGCGGCGCCCACCGCGTCGGCGGGATACCCGGCGTGCAGCAGCAGCGCGGCCCGGGACTCACGCGCCGCGTCCCGGGCCTCGGCGAGGCGCACCGCGACGGGCCGCAGCACCGGGTCGTCGGTCAGCTCGCCGAAGGCGGGGCCCCGCCAGAGGGCGAGGGCATCGTCCAGGACGGCGAGCCGCTCCGCGGCGTCGGGCAGCTCGCGGGAGAGCCTGACCAGTCGGTCGAACACCGCGATGTCGATCTGCTCCGGGGCAAGATGCAACGACCAGCCGCCGGGACGGGTCGGCAGCGCGTCCCCGAGAATGCGCCGCAGCCGCGAGATGTACGAACGCAGCGTCGCATCGGCGGACGGCGGCGGGCACTCCCCCCACACCGCGTCGACCAGCCGCGACGGGGGGACCACGTCCCCCGGGCGGGAGCCCAGCACGGCAAGCAGCAGCCGCTGCGTCGGGCTGCCGATGACGATCGTTCTCCCGGCTCCGTCCACGACGTCCACCGGGCCCAGCAGGCGCACGCGCACGCAACCGATCATAGGAGGCACACGCGGCAACAACTCGTCACACGCCGGACACACACCCCAGGCGCCATGCGCGCGATGCACGCCGCGCACGCCGCRCACGGCGCCGCCGGCGCGCGATCCCCGCGCAACCGGATGGGCATGGAGCCTGCAAGCCGACCGCAGCGCTGCTGCAACCTCCGTCCGCACTCTGGTTGACAGGACGAGAGCGACAGGACGAGAGCACGCGAGAGCACACAGATGGCGCTCAGCGACAGCAGCGGATCTCGCGGATCAAGGGAGACGAGTGACCATGACAGTCAGCACCGGCCCGGCGGCGGGCAGCCCCGCCACAGGCACCGGCACAGGCACAGGCATGACCGTCGCGGACTTCGCACAGCGGGTCTTCGACGCCGTGCTCGGAGCGCAGGAGATCCAGGCGCTCTACCTCGGCGACAGGCTCGGCTACTACACCGCCCTCGCCGCCGGCGGACCGCTCACCTCCACCGAGCTGGCGGCGGCGACCGGCAGCGCGGAGCGGTACGCCCGCGAGTGGCTCGAGCACCAGGCCGTCTGCGGCTATCTCACGGTGCAGGCGCCGGTGACCGACCAGGCCAGCGACTCCGACTCGGACTCGGACTCCGGCACCGGCACCGGCACCGGCGACGCGGACGCTCTGTCCCGCCGCTACCTGCTCCCCAGCGGCCACGCGGAGGTACTCACCGACGTCGACAGCCTGAACTACCTGGCACCGTTCGCGCGGTTCGTCGCCGGCGCGGGCCGGCAGCTCGGCGAGATCGTCACGGCCTACCGGACAGGCGGCGGAGTCAGCTGGGAGCACTTCGGCGCGGATGCCCGGGAGGCCCAGGCCGCGATGAACCGCCCGATGTTCCTCTCCGCGCTGTGCCAGGAGCTGCTGCCAAGCGCCCCCGAGGTGCACGCCGTGCTGACCGCCGGGGCCCGGGTCGCGGACATCGGCTGCGGCGCGGGCTGGTCCGCTGTCGCCATCGCCCGCGCCTACCCGGGCGTGACGGTGGACGGGTTCGACCCGGACACCGTCGCGATCCGTCTCGCCGAGCGCAACGCCGCCGGCTTCGGTGTGGCTGACCGGGTGACCTTCGCCGACATCGACGCCGCCGACCTCGCGGACGGCGACGGCGCGGGCAGCTACGACCTCGTCTTCGCCTTCGAGTGCGTCCACGACATGCCGGACCCGGTCGCGGTACTCGACGCGGCCCGCCGCCTGCTCACCGACGGCGGCAGCATGATCGTCATGGACGAGCGGTGCGCCGAGACCTTCCAGGCGCCCGGCAGCGAGCTGGAGCGGCTGCTCTACGGCTACTCGCTGACCGGGTGCCTGCCGGACGGCATGTCCCGGCAGCCGTCGGTCGGAACCGGCACGGTGATGCGCCCGGCAACCCTGGCCGGGTACGCCGAGCTGGCCGGGTTCAGCGCCACCTCGACGCTGCCGGTCGAGCACGACTTCTTCCGCTTCTACCGCCTCGTCCCCTGACCGACCCGCCGGCCAGGGGAGCTCAGCCGCCGTCTGGGAACAGGACGGCGGCGCCGTCGACGCGGTCCCGGGCCAGATCGCCGAGGGCCTGGTCCGCCGCGGCCAGCGGGTACGGGGTCACGGTGACCGCCAGCCGGTGCCGGGCGGCGACGGCCAGGAACTCCTGGCCGTCGGCCCGGGTGTTGGCTGTCGTGCTGCGCACCGTCCGCTCCTGGAACAGGTGACGCTGGTAGTTCAGGGGCGGGATGTCGGTCAGGTGGATCCCGGCGATCGACAGCGTCCCGCCGCGGTCCAGCGCCGCCAGCGCGGCCGGGACGAGATCGCCGACGGGAGCGAACAGGACGGCGGCGTCGAGCGGCTCGGGCGGGCTGCCATAGGCGCCGGTCACCGAGGCGGCGCCGAGCTCGAGGGCGAGCTGCCGGGCCCGCTCGGAGCGGGTCATGACGTGGACGGTCGCGCCCTGGGCGAGCGCCACCTGGGCCGCGAGGTGGGCGGACGCGCCGAACCCGTAGATACCGAGCCGGCCGCCGGGCGGCAGATCCGCCCGTAGCAGCGCCCGGTAGCCGACGATCCCCGCGCACAGCAGCGGGGCGAGCTCACCGTCGCTGTACCCGGCCGGCAGCGGGTAGGCGTAGGCGGCGTCCACGACGGCGTACTGCGCGTAGCCTCCGTCGACGTCCCAGCCGGTGTAGACCGATGCGGGGCAGAGGTTCTCGGCCCCGCGACGGCAGAAGGCACATGTCCCGTCGGTGCCGGCGAGCCAGGCGATGCCGAGCCGGTCACCCAGCCGGACCGCGGGCTGCACCCCACCTGCCACCCCGGCCGCGCCGGCCCCTCCTGACCCGCTGGGCGGGCCAGGCGTACCGGCCTCGTCGGCGAGGACCGGGCCGATCGCGTCGACGTAGCCGACGACCTCATGGCCGGGCACAGTGTGAGGGCGGCGCGGGGCGAGATCGCCCTCGGCGAGGTGCAGATCCGTCCGGCACACGCCGCACGCGGCCACCTTCAGCCGGACCTGGCCGGGCCCGGGTTCGGGCACCGGGCGATCCACCGCTCGCAGCGGGCCCGAGGCCATCGGCCCCGGGGTGGCCACCTGCCAGGCCAACATCGATCACTCACCCCCGTGCGCCGGGCCCCGGGCAGGGACCACGGCAGCGCCAGGCCGGCCCGGTCGTCCCCGACCGGACGCCCGAGCGCCCAGCGACCCGTACGGGCGCCCAGGGCATCCGGGCGCCCCGAGGCCGGACGATCCGCAGAGCCCGCAGGCCCGGGGGGATCAGGGGGATCAGGAAGGTGCGGAACCGGCTGTCAGACGTTCACGCCGTGGTCACGAGCGAGGCCGCCGAGGTCGTTGTGCCCCTGGCCGACGGCGCGGAACTTCCAGTCCGCCCCGTTGCGGTACACCTCGCCGAAGATCACGACCGTCTCGACGGAGTAGTCCTCGGAGAGGTCGTAGCGGACGAGCTCGGCGCCGGCCTGGTCCACCACGCGGATGTAGGCGTTGCGCACCTGGCCGAAGTTCTGGGCCCGGTTCGCCGCGTCGTAGATCGACACCGGAACGACGATCTTGTCGATCTCGGCCGGGACCAGCCCCAGGTCGATGTTGATGGACTCGTCGTCGCCCTCGCCGGCGCCGGTGGTGTTGTCACCGGTGAGCGAGATGGCACCCTCCGGGCTCTTCATGTTGTTGAAGAAGATGAAATGCCCGTCGGACAGCACCTTCCCGTCACTCTTGACGCCGATGGCGGAGGCGTCGAGGTCGAAGTCGGTGCCGGTCGTGGTCCGGGCGTCCCACCCGAGCCCGACGGTGAGCGCGGTCAGCGCTCCGGTTCCCGCCTCGGCGGCCTGCTTCGTGAGGCTGACGTTGCCGCCCTTGGCAAGGCTGATCGCCATGACGAATGTCCTTCCTGAAGGATCCCTCTACACCGACGATCCTCCACGGTGAGGACCATCGGGCCAACACGGTCACTTCTCGTGCCACCCTTGCACACGAACGTGAACCCGACGGGCAGGCGGTCGGTCGGATGACACACGTGCCACCCGGGGTACGGCGCGAGATGGCCCGCGGTCCGGGCAGCAGGTGGCCCGGGGGACGACCAGGGACCGCTGTCACGGTTCGCAACCGCGCGGAAGTGTCGTCGGTCTCGGTAATCTGGCACCCATGGCGCTCCTGGTCGCGAAGTTCGGCGGATCCTCGGTCGCGGACGCTGATCGCATCAAGCGGGTGGCCGAACGGATGGTGGAGACACGCCGGGCCGGCAACGACGTGGTGGTCGTCGTCAGCGCGATGGGTGACACCACCGACGATCTGCTCGACCTCGCCGAGCAGGTGAGCCCGCTCCCGCCGGCCCGCGAGCTGGACATGCTGCTCACCGCCGGCGAGCGGATCTCGATGGCCCTGCTCGCGATGGCGATCACCAAGCTGGGCGCCGAGGCGCGCTCCTTCACCGGCTCCCAGGCCGGTGTGATCACCGACTCGGTGCACGGCAGGGCCCGCATCATCGACGTCACCCCGGGCCGCATCCGCACCGCGCTGGACGAGGGTGCCATCGCCATCGTCGCCGGGTTCCAGGGCGTCAGCCAGGACACGAAGGACATCACCACGCTGGGGCGGGGCGGTTCCGACACCACCGCCGTGGCGCTCRCCGCCGCGCTGGAGGCCGACGTCTGCGAGATCTACACCGACGTGGACGGCGTGTACAGCGCCGATCCGCGCATCGTCCCGGATGCCCGCCGCATCGACCGGATCTCCTACGAGGAGATGCTGGAGATGGCGGCCTGCGGGGCGAAGGTCCTCATGCTGCGGTGCGTCGAGTACGCCCGCCGGTACAGCGTCCCCGTGCACGTCCGGTCCTCGTTCTCGTCGAAGCCGGGCACGTGGGTCATCGAGACTCCGGAGGCACAGCTCGTGGAACAGGCCATCATCCGCGGTGTCGCGCACGACCTGAGCGAGGCGAWGGTGACCGTCGTGGGCTGCCCGGACAAGCCGGGCGTGGCCGCCGCGGTGTTCCGTGCCGTCGCCGACGCCGACGTCAACCTCGACATGATCGTCCAGGTCGGCTCGGTGGCCGGTTCCGGGCGGACGGACATCTCCTTCACCCTGCCGAAGACCCAGGGGAAGACCGCGCTCGCCGCGCTGGAGAAGGTCCACAGCCAGATCGGCTTCGACCGCACCCTCTACGACGACCACATCGGCAAGCTGTCGCTGATCGGCGCCGGGATGAAGTCGCATCCAGGCGTGTCCGCCCGGTTCTTCGGGTCCCTCGCCGACGCCGGCGTCAACGTAGAGATCATCTCGACGTCCGAGATCCGGATCTCGGTGGTCGTGCGTGACACGGACCTGCCGGTGGCGGTCCGCGCCGTCCATGCCGCCTTCGAACTGGGCGACCCGGACGAGAGCGCCGTCGTGTACGCCGGCACGGGCCGCTGAGCGGGTCCGCACCGCAGGGCGGCGGCACCGGCCGGGTTCGCCCCGGCGGGGGGCGAACCCGACAGCACGGGCGAGCACAGCAGGACGAGCAGGCACGCAGAACGAGCAGGGCACGCAGGACGAGTACCGGAGGCAGGACATGAGCGACATCCCCCAGCGCCCCACGCTGGCCGTGGTGGGAGCGACCGGGGCGGTGGGCACGGTGATGCTCGCGCTGCTGACCGAACGCCCGGACGTGTGGGGCGAGATCCGGCTGGTGGCCTCCGCCCGTTCGGCCGGCCGCACGCTGCGCGTGCGCGGCGAGGACGTGCCGGTCCAGGCGCTGGCCCCGGAGGTGTTCGACGGTGTCGACATCGCCGTCTTCGACGTCCCGGACGAGGTGTCCGCGCAGTGGGCTCCGGTCGCCGCCGCGCGGGGCGCGGTCGCGGTGGACAACTCCGGCGCCTTCCGCATGGACCCGGACGTGCCCCTCGTCGTCCCGGAAGTGAACGCCGACGCGGTCGCGGACCGGCCGCGTGGCATCATCGCGAACCCGAACTGCACGACGCTGTCGATGATCGTCGCGGTCGGCGCGCTGCACCGGGCCTTCGGCCTGGAGTCGCTCGTCGCCACGTCCTACCAGGCGGCGAGCGGCGCCGGGCAGTCCGGCATCGACACTCTCTACGCCCAGCTGGAGCTGGTCGGCGGCACCCGGGAGCTGGGGCAGACCGCCGGCGACGTGCGCAAGGCCGTCGGGGAGGAAGGCCTCGGGCCGTTCCCGGCCCCGTTGGCGCTGAACGTGGTGCCGTGGGCCGGCTCGCTGAAGGACGGCGGCTGGTCCTCCGAGGAGCTCAAGATCCGCAACGAGTCCCGGAAGATCCTCGGGCTGCCCGGGCTGCGGGTCTCCGCGACCTGCGTGCGGGTTCCGGTGGTCACCACACACGCGGTGGCGGTGCACGCGCGGTTCAGCCAGCCGGTCACCGCCGGGCAGGCGCGGGACGTGCTGGCGTCGGCGCCGGGCGTGGCGGTGCTGGATGATCCGTCCGCGGGCGAGTTCCCGACCCCGGCGGATGTGGTGGGCACGGACCCGACCTGGGTCGGGCGTATCCGGCAGTCGCCGGACGATCCGTACGAGGTCGCTCTGTTCGTCTGCGGGGACAACCTGCGCAAGGGCGCGGCCCTCAACACCCTGCAGATCGCCGAGTTTCTCGCCGGCGGCTGAGTCCGGGGTGGGGCAGGCGCAGGGACAGGGCAGCTGGCTGCCCTGTCCCGCACGACGCGGTCCCGACGGTCACGGCGCCGGCCTCGGTACGAGGCGAACCAGAGCGCGTGATTGCCGCCGGCCAGCCAGGCGATAGCCAGCCACTAACCGGACTATGAACAGCCGTTAACCACATGCGGCACAGGCGCAGCCGGGCCACGGTGTTGGCCGGGCCGACCGTGCAGGGTCACTCTCCGGGCGCACGCGCCGATGCCACCGACCGCGCGGACCCGGCCGTGCTTCTGCCGCGGAACACGACCTGACACAGCACGGAACACAGCCGGCGCGACATGAGCGGCGCGGTATTTCCGCCCGGACACATTCCAGGCATCAGCTTTTACGGATCCGGGTAATCAGAGAGATACTTGGAGCGGATCAACAAAAGCACGCACCTACCCGGGAACGAAGCCCACCCGCCATTCGTTGGCGGGCAGGTCGCATCCAAATCCTGTGACCAGATCAGCCCGGATCGTGTTAGCGGAACATGCTCGTTCCGCCGACACGATCACCGCGACAGATCGCGCGCCGGCCACGTTCCGGTGAATGCCCGACCCGCCACACAGAAGGCACAGGCAGGGCAGCACCGGACAGATCCAGACAGACCGCGGGCGCACAGCCCGTGAAAAGCGGACAGCCCGCTCCCCGGGGTGATCCGACGAACGGGCTGCCCAACTCTGGTTCTACTGCTACTCGTGGCTCAGACGACGCGGACGGCGTCGGCCTGCGGGCCCTTCTGGCCCTGGGTCACCTGGAACTCGACCCGCTGGCCCTCCTCGAGTGCCTTGTAGCCGTCCATCACGATTGCGCTGTAGTGGACGAAGACGTCAGACCCGCCGCCGTCCACGGAGATGAAGCCGAAGCCCTTCTCCGAGTTGAACCATTTCACCGTGCCCTGAGCCACGTGCCGTTCTCCCTGCTGGTGCAGTCAGGACCCGCACCGCGCGGGCCCCGGGCCTAACCGCGTCGGCGATGCGATTCGCCGCCGCGTTGTTCCGCTGTGTCTCGGTTGAGCCACGAACCGACGAACACCGGCCACGCCTGACGCTACACGGATGCGGCCCCGGACGGGAGTCCTCCAGCAGAAGAAGTCCACTTCACGGCTCGGCATTGCGAACATCCACTGCGTCGCCCCGGTGTCTCACAGTCCACCGCACCGAAGCCGAGCGGCCAGTTGAACGCTACTTCGGGCTGCCGAAGTAACACCCCCCGCGTCTCACACAAGGGCACTACCGGGCAGGGCCGGGCTCTGCCGCGCGGGCCCCTCCCCCGCGCCGAAACGCTCGATCGCAGCCGCAATCTCGTCAAGATCGACGGCGGTGAGGGTAACCCCACCGGCCGCGGGCAGCCAGGCGTCGATCTGGTCGGGGCGACGAGCCCCGACGATGGCGGCGGTCACTCCGTCGAAGGACAATGTCCAGGCCACGGCGACCGTGGCGACGGTCGTGTCGTGCCGGTCCGCGACCGGGCGGAGCGCCTCGACCAGGGCCAGGTTCCGGTCCAGCGCGGGCGGGTTGAACTCGGCGGCTTCCCGGCGCCAGTCGCCCGCCGGCAGCGAGGCGGTCCGCTCGGGCGTCCACCGGCCACTCAGCAGCCCCGACTGCATCGGGCTGTAGACGATCACCCCGATGTCGCGCAGCGCGCAGTACGGCAGCAGGTCGGCCGCGGCCTGCCGGTTGACGAGCGAGAACGGCGGCTGCAGGACGTCGGTGCCGCCCACCGTGGCCGCCTCCTCCAGCTGGCTCACCGAAAGGTTCGACACACCCACCGCCCGGATCTTGCCGGCGACCCGGAGCTCGTGGAGGGTGCCCACCGCGTCCGCGACCGACGCGCCGTCCTCCGGCGGCCAGTGGAGCTGGTAGAGGTCGATGCGCTCGACCCGCAGCCGTCGCAGCGAGGCGTCCGCCTCGGCACGGATCGAGTCCGGTGCACCGACCCGGGCCGGTCGGCGAGTGGGGTCGTTCACATCCCAGGCGAGGCCGCACTTCGTGAAGACATACGGGCGCTCGTCCTCAGGGAGGTCCGCCAGCGCCCGGCCGACCAGCTCCTCGGAGTGGCCGAGGCCGTAGACCGCGGCGGTGTCGATCCAGTTGACCCCGGCCCGCACCGCCGCCCGGATCGCCTCGACGGCCTCGGCGTCGTCCTGGGGGCCCCAGCCGAACGCCCAGTCAGCCCCGCCGATGGCCCAGGCACCGAAGCCGACCCGGGTGACGTCCATGTCAGTCCGGCCGAGCCGGGTGGTGGGAAGAGCTTCGGGAGCGGTCATCGGGCATCTCCTCGTCGACGAGGGCACCGCGCACTGGACGACACGGCGCTCATGACACGGGCACGCACAGGCACGCACGGCCGAGGACGCTCGCGCGCCGAGGGCCTTCCCGGCGCGGTTCGCACACGACCCCGCTGACACCGCATGCCCGACGCCCCGTGCACGACACCGCGTGCACGGGGTGATGCGATCGGYAGTTTCAGCAGCTCAGCCGTCCGGACCGGGGGGCTCGGCCGTCCGGACCAGCCGCTCGGTCGGCCGAACCAACCTCTCGGTCAGCCGAACCAGCGGCGGTGGTGGCGCGCGGAGGCGGCCGGCCACAGGTCGAAGAAGTCCCGTTCCGCGGTGCGCGCCCGGTGCTCCTCCAGCCCGTACAGCACACCGAGGGTGAAGGCCGACGACTCGCCCGCCACCTGGGCCCGCACACCCCAGTCCTGCAGCAGGTCCCGGGCGATCGTCGCGTCCTGATGGGTGCCGAGCAGCTCCTGCATCTCCTCCGCCAGCCGGGCGAACGCGGCCGCCGACGCGCCGTAGACCGGGCCGACCGCCTCGGCCGCGTAGCGCAGCCGCTTCGCCTGCTTGCGGGCGGAGTGCAGCAGCTCGTCCCGCTCGGTGCCGACGGGCAGCGCGGCGGCCCGGGACACCTTTCGGCTCAGCCGGCGGTCGGCCTCGCGCAGCAGGCCGGGCAGGGCCTTCTCCGCGGGCTTGCGCGCCTTCCCCACCAACGGGCTGTTGACGAGCGCGAGCAGGTCCCGCACGAGCGTCAGGTACCGCTCGCTGCGCAGCATCGCGAGGGCCTGCTCCCGCGCGGCGGTCTGGTCGGCGGCGAGATGCCCGCTGATCGCCGTCGTGACGTCCCCGCGGACCAGGTCGGCGGGGACCGCGTCGAGCCGCTCGGCGAAGTAGGCGATCTGGACCTCGGCGTCGCGCGCGGCGGACAGTGCGCCGGCCAGGTCCCGCAGCTCCCCGTCGAGGTGGCTGACGAGATCGGCCGGGAAGAAGGGGGCGAAGGTCCGCAGCGTGCTGCGGGTGCGGCGGCAGGCGACCCGCATGCGGTGAACGGCGTCCGGGGCGTCCAGGCGGACCCGCGGGTCGGTAGCCAGCAGCGCCTCGACCTGCGCGATGAGATAGGCACGGATGACGGTGCCGGCCGGGGTGCCCCGGCGCAGCTTCCGGGGGGGCGCCGGGACGTCCGGACCGGCCGCCGCGTCGAGGGCGGGGCCGAGCACCTGCGCCAGTTTGGACGACGAGGCCGACCGGTCCGCGCCGGCGGACAGCAGCACCTGTTCGACGTCGTCGAGCAGGCCGGGGGCGCCGCTGCCGAGCTCGACCTCGATCTCGCGCCATTTCTGGGCGACCATCGTGGAGCCCATCGTGGTGGCGGAGACCTGGTCGTCGACGACCTCGGCCAGGTCGGCGCCGGCGGCGTCGCGCAGGCGACGGGCCGTGCGCAGCGTGACCAGGCGGGCGACGGGGCGCAGCTCGGCGCCGCGCAGGTGCACGGTGACGAGGTCGGCGAGCTCCTCCGGCACCGGGCCGGCGCCGCCCAGCGGCCGCTGGATCTCGTCGCGGGTGCCGGGGGCGACCGGCAGTTTGAGGTGCCAGCCGGCGTCGGCCCCGCCGGTGCGCCGGCGCAGCGTGATGCGGTTGCGGGCCAGCCGCAGGTCGTCGGTGTCGTAGTAGACGGCTTCGAGCGTGACGGCCCGGCGGGTGCGCGCCGTGGCTACTCCGGGCACGTCCGCCAGCCGGGGAAGAACGAACCCCGGGTCCACTGAGTACTTGCGCTCGATCTCGCGAACTGAACCCATGCCAGCCCCTTCCCCATACGGGACACGCCCTCGTTCGCCGGTCGCCAGGCAGGCCCGGGGGCTGGGGGCACGACGGAGGGACACCGCCAGCACACGACAGAACGATCGTTGTTTGCCTATTGTTAACCTAGTGCCGGCAGCACATTACCGCGGAACCGGAATCCACGAGACCTTTCCGGCCAGTGTCACATATCCGACGAACGCTACCGTGTCGATAAGTGTGTGGGCGATCACCAGCGGTAGCACCCGGCCGGTGCGCTGAAAGATCCGCCCGAACAGCAGGCCCATCGCGACGTTGCCGGCGAACCCGCCGAGCCCCTGGTACAGGTGGTAGGAGCCGCGCAGCAGCGCGCTGGCGAGCAGGGCCCGGTTGGCGCCCCATCCCAGCTCGCGCAGGCGCACCAGCAGGTAGCCGGCGACCACCACCTCCTCCGCCAGGCCGTTCTCGGCCGCCGAGGCGATCAGCACCGGGATCCGCCACCAGACGTCCGGCAGGTTCGACGGGGCGACCGTGAGGTTCGCGCCGCTGTGCCAGGCGACCAGATAGAAGGCCAGCCCGGTCCCGCCGACGGCCGCGGCCAGCGCCGCACCCCAGGCGGTGTCCGCACGCGGGCGGCGCCGGTCCAGCCCGATGGCACCCGCGCCGCCGCCATGCCTGCCCAGCAGGTGGACGACGAGGAACACCGGCACGAGCGCGGTGACGATCGAGGCGACCTGCAGGGCGAGGTCCAGCCAGGGGCGACCGGGCGCGGCGGACGAGTTCAGCCGCGCGACCTGTGACCGCACCGACTGGTCGGCGGTGAGCACGCCGACATAGCGGATCAGCGCGAACAGGCCGGACGCCCCGAACGAGACGCCCAGAACCAGCAGCACCTCGTTGCGCAGCAACCGGCGACCGGGCGCCCCGGCAGGCAGCCCTCCCGGCAATCCGCCCGGCAATCCGCCCGACAGTTCGCCCGGCGGGCGGCCGCGGGCATCGGACGGCGACTCACGCCCGTCCGCCGCCGGCACGGCGGTGCTGTCCGCCTGGCTGTTCCCAGAACCGGCCCTCGTCACCCGTCGAAGGTAGTCGTGCCAGGACGGGTCGCACCGGACACAGGCGGAGGCCCGGGAGACCGCCCTGGCAGTACGGGCGGCTCCCGGGCCGGTATGGCTCGGCCCTCGGCGGGCCCGCGGGTCGGCGGGCGGGCCGGCGGGGTCAGGACCTGGCTTCGGCTTCCGCCTCGGGCTCCGGGTTCGCGAACAGCCGGAACAGCATCCACAGCGACGGCACCAACACGACCAGCCCGCAGCAGACCGCGATCAGCATCGCGACGATGTTGGCTTCCGGCGCGGCGGCCGAGTCGACCGTGGCCCGGCCCACGACAAGGTCGGGGTACTGCGCGGCAGCCCATCCCCACAGCACTCCGGCGACGGCGATGCCCGCCGTCACCCGCGCGGCAGTGAAGCGGTGCTGCCACAGCGCCACCAGCGAGGTCACCCCGCCGATGGCCGAGAGGACGACGAACGGCACCGAGCGGTCCGCGAACCGATCGGCGACCACCGGCGCCTCGGACCACAGCAGCGGCAGCAGCACCGCGGCCAGCAGCCCGCAGGCCACGGCGCTGCCGAGCGCACGCCGGCGCAGGCCCGGCACCAGGTGCTCCGTCTCCGGGCTGGCGGCCGCGTCGCGGCACAGGTAGACGGCGGCGAGGAACGCCGTTGCGGCGAGCGCGAAGACACCGCAGACGAGTCCGAACGCGCTGGTCACCGGGGTCAGCGGCGCGCCCTCGGCGACGTCGCCGGTGACCAGCGCGGCGCCGGCGACCCCCAGCGCGACCGGTGTGATCGCGGACGAGACGGCGAAGACGTGGCCCCACCAGTGGTCCGGCCCGGCGGCGCCGGAACCGTAGGACCGGTAGACGTAGGCGGCCCCGCGCAGCACGATCCCGGCGAGCGCGCAGATCAGCGGGATCTCCAGCGTGGAGCCGACGATTCCGAAGGCCTCCGGGAAGCCGCTGAACATCATCACCACAACGAAGATCAGCCAGACGTGGTTCGCCTCCCAGATCGGCCCGAGCGCGGCGGAGACCAGCCGGCGCTGGTCGGCGGCGTCCCGGCCCCGGGCCAGCAGGTCCCAGACGCCGCCGCCGAAGTCCGCACCCCCGGTGAGGGCGTAGGCGGTGAGTCCGAGCACCATCACGACGGCGAGCAGGTCGGCGGCGGTCATCGGGTGTCCTCCTCGCGTCCGGACGGGTCGGTCCCGGTGCCGTTCCCGCTCCCGTCACCCGCGGAGGCGGAGGCGGGCAGGTTCGGGGCCGGCTGGTCGGGTGCGGGGCGGGCGTCCGGGATGTCCGGCGCCTGCGTGGCCTCGCCGACGGACCCGCCGAGCTCCGGTCCGCCGGTCGCCATCCGGCGCAGGATGAGGATCAGGGCGGTCGCGAGGCCCAGGTAGAGCAGCACCGTGCCGGCGAAGATCGCCGGCATGCCCGAGCTGGTCGTCACCGCCTCGTCCACCCGCATCCGGCCGTAGACGATCCAGGGCTGGCGGCCGCCCTCGGTGACCTCCCAGCCGGCCATCATCGCCAGCACGGACGCCGGTCCCGACGCGGCGGCGGCCCACAGCCACGGTCTCCCGGTGGGCACCAGCGGTCGTTGCCCGCGGCGGCGGCGGAGCAGGACGACGAACCCGACGGCGGCCGACAGCGCGATCAGGGCCATGCCGAGCCCGACCATCACGTTGAAGGCCAGGTGCACCAGCAGCGCGTTCGGCCGTTCCTCCGGTGGGACGGCGGCCAGGCCGATGATCTCCTTGTCGGCACTGAAGCCCTGCATCAACGACAGCAGGTTGGGGATCTCGATGCCGTGCCGGACCTCGCCGGTCTGCTCGTCGTAGATCCCGCCGAGGGTCAGTGGGGCGTGGGTCGTGGTGTGACCGAGGCCCTCCATCGCCGCGAGCTTGATCGGCTGCTCGTTGCCGACCACGCGGGCGGCCCAGTCACCGACGATCAGCTGCAGAGGGGCACAGACGAGCAGGACGGTCAGACCGATGCGCAGTCCGCGCTGGTGATACGCGTCGCGCCGGCCACGCAGCATGCCGACCGCGTACACACCCGCGACGAGGCCGCCGGTGCACATCATCGCAGCCAGCAGCATGTGGATGAGCTGATGCGGCGCGGTCGCGGCCAGGAACGGGGCGAACGGCTCTGCCGAAACGACCTTGCCATCGACCTCTGTGACGTGACCGGGGGTGTTCATCCAGGCGTTGGCCGTGATGATGAAGAGAGTCGAGAACGTGCCGGCGATGGCGATCGGCCACAGCGTGAGCCAGTGCRCACGTGGCGAGAGGCGCTTCCAGCCGTAGAGGTACATGCCGATGAAGATCGCCTCGGTGAAGAACGCGAAGCCCTCCAGCGTGAACGACAGTCCCAGCACACCGCCGTACCGGGCCATGAAGGCCGGCCACAGCAGCCCGAACTCGAAGGACAGGGCCGTCCCGGAGACGGCGCCGACGGCGAACAGGACCGCGAAGGCCCTGGACCACTTGCGGGTCAGCGCCAGCCAGACCGGGTCCCGGGTGCGCACCCACCGCCCCTCGACGTACAGGAGCAGCCACGGCATCCCGACACCGAACACCGCGAAGCAGATGTGGAACGCCAGGGAGATGGCGGTCTGCCCACGGGCCAGGYCGGTGGACGTCGCGCTGGCCGGGTTCAGGTCTCCGGTCTGCGCGAGCGCCGCGACGTGGGAGAGCACTTCGGCGGCTTGGACCATCTGGACCTCCTCCACCGTGGGCGGCAGCACGCCCGTCGCGTTCTTCTACATTACGTAGAACATTCTACGTTGAGTAGAAGATTTTTCCTTGTGAGATCGAACGACCGCACCACGAGATCGATCGACCTCACCGAACTTGCGGGCAAGAACTTCTACGCGGCGTAGGATCGGTGTCATGGCACGCCTGGGTGACCTGGAACGGTCTGTCATGGACGTCCTGTGGTCCGCGGACGACTGGCTGACCGCGCGCGACGTGGCGGCCCGGCTCGACCATGAGCGCGACCTCGCCTACACCACCGTTCTGACAGTGCTGGAGCGCTTGGAGCGCAAGGGCTTCGTCCGGCGCCAGCGGGCCGCACGCGCCCACCGCTACGCCGCCGCGGACAGCCGCGAGACCGTCGTCGCCGAGGCGATGCTGGAAGCGCTCGGCACCGCCGACGACCGGGGCTCCGCACTGGTCCGTTTCGTCGGCTCGGTGTCCGCCGAGGAGGCCGAGATCCTGCGCCGTGCGCTGGAGCCGGCCGGGGCGGACTCCACCGGCCCGCAGTCCACCGGCGGCGACACCGCCGAGGCCGGCACTCCGGGCACCGATACCTCGGGCACCGCAGCCCACGACGGCTCGGCCGCGGCAGCCGCTGACGACAGCACCGGCGCCCCGGGCGACGACCCCGCCACCGCACCGTGACCTTCGGCCCCGGCCACACGACCACCGTCAGGGGGCTACCGGACGTCACCGACGTCACCCTGCGCGGGGTCCGAAAGACCCGGGCCAGCAGGTTCGGTCTTCCGGCCTCCGCGCGCCGTCCGCCAGCACCGCCGCTGCGGGCGCCCGAGCGGTAGCGTCTGGCGGGACATGACGACCGCGGTCCTTCTCGCCCTGTTCGCGTGTGCTCTGGCCTGGCCAGTCCCACGCATACTGGCCTCCGCCCGATGGCCGTACCGGTGCCCGCGGGCCGCCATCGTGCTATGGCAGGCGATCGGGCTCGCCGGCGGGGTGTCCGCTCTTCTCGCCGCGGTCGCGTTCACCGTGGCGCCGCTGTCCCAGGGCATCCCGTCCGCGGTCGCCGACCATGCCGCCAACCTCGCGGCCGGTGAGCCCCTCGTCGGGCTGGGCCGGACGAACCTCCTCGGCCTCGCCATCGCCGCCGCGCTGGCAGCCCGCCTGTTCGGCGTGCTGTGCGTCTCGACCGCCGCCACCCTGCGCGACCGGCACCGGCACCGGCACCTCGTCGACCTCGCCGGCCACCGCCACCGCCGTCACAGCACCAGGTCCACTCCCCGAGACCGCGGTGCCCCGTCCAACCTCGCCACCCAGTCCAACCCCGCCACCCGGCCAGACCACGGCGGCCGGGCTGACGGTGCCGGCCCGGCCGGTGAGGGCGACCGCGCCGGCGAGGGCGACCAGCCGGTCGAAGGATGCCGGCTGTGCGAGCACCGGGAGCGGACCGGCGCCCGGCTGCGGATCCTGGACCACCCGCTCGCCGTCGCCTACTGCGTGCCCGGCGTGCGCCACGCGCGGGTCGTCGTCTCCGAGGGACTGCTGCGGACACTGACCCCGGAGGAGCTGGACGCCGTCCTCGCCCATGAGGAGGCGCATGTGAACGGGCGTCATGACCTGGTCATCCAGCCGTTCGTCGCCTGGGAGCGCACCTTCCCCTTCCTGCGTCCGGCCCGGGAGGCGACGGCCGCGGTGTCACTGCTCGTCGAGATGCTCGCGGACGACGCCGCCGCCCGGCGCACCAGCGGGCGGACGCTGGCCCGCGCACTCGCCCGGCTCGGGGTCACCCGCGCCCCCGTCCCGTCCGGTGCCCTCGGGGTGACCGGACCACGCCCCGTCCCCGACTCGCCGGCGACACTGGGGGTGATCGGAGGCGCCAGTCGCATCGTCGCCACGATGATCGCCATCGCGGGCGACCGGCCCGGCGCGGCGCGTTCCGGCGGTGCGAAACCCGGCGGAACGCGACCCGACACGGCCCGGCCCGAGCCGGTGCGGACGCCGGTCGTCGCGCGGATCTCCCGTCTCCTCGACCCGCCCGAGGTACCGATCTGGCTGCCCGGCGCCGCCTACCTCGGCGCCGCGGCGGTCTTCCTCACCCCTGCCGTGCTCCTCCTCGTCTGAGAGGATCACCTTGACGCCCCCACCAGGCACGTCCCAGGATCCTGGCGGTTTCTCCGGCGGCGTCGCCTCGGGCGCCCGGCACGCGGCGGTCCGCGCCGGTGTGCGGCGGCTGGGCATTCTGCTCGGCGAGTCACTCACCCGCTACGAGGGCGAAGACCTGTTCACCCTGGTCGAACGGGTGCGGATGCTGGCCCGTAGCGAGGACGGCGGCGCCGAGCTCGCCGCCGTCCTCGACGAGGTTGACGCGCCGCAGGCGATCCTGCTGGCCCGGGCGTTCGCCGCCTACTTCCAGCTCGCCAACATCACCGAGCAGCTGCACCGCGCCCGGGAGATCTCCGACCGGCCGCGCGGCCGGCTGCACACCCTCGCCGACCGGATCGCCGCCGCGGTCGCCGACGGCACGCTGAACCCGGGCCTGCCCGGCGAGGTGATGGGGCGCCTGCAGCTGCGCCCGGTGTTCACCGCGCATCCCACCGAGGCCAGCCGCCGGTCCGTCCTGGACACGCTGCGCGGCATCGCCGACCTGCTGGACGCGTCCGACGACCCGCGCCGCCCCGCCGCCGACGACGAGCGCCTCGCCCGGCGGCTCGCCGAACTGGTGGACGTCCTCTGGCAGACCGACGAGCTTCGGATCGAGCGGCCCGAGCCGACGGACGAGGCACGGGCAGCCACCTACTACCTGGAGTCGATCGCCACCGAGGTCGTGGGGGACCTGCTGGAGGACCTCGACACCGCGCTCGCCCGCATCGGCGTCGACCTGCCCGCCACCGCCCGGCCGCTGGCCTTCGGGACCTGGGCCGGCGGTGACCGCGACGGGAACCCCAACGTCACGCCCGCGGTGACCCTGGAGGTGCTCAACCTCCAGCACGAGTTCGGCATCCGTGTCCTCACCGCCACCGTCGACCGGCTGATCCGGGAGCTGACCGCCTCCACCCGGGTGGTCGGGGAGATCAACGCGGACCTGCGCGCCGCGCTCGCAGCCGACCGGGCAGCGCTGCCCGAGGTGTACGACCGGTTCATCCGGCTCAACGCGGAGGAGCCCTACCGGCTGCGGTGCAGCTACATCCTGGCCCGGCTGGCCGGCACCCGGGCACGGCTCGCCGCCGGCACCCCGCACGTCCCCGGGCGGGACTACCTACGGATCACCGAGCTGGTGGACGAGCTGGAGCTCATGCGGGTCTCTCTGGCGGCCGGCAACGGCGGGCTGGTCGCCGACGGGCCGCTGCTGCGCGCGATCCGGACCGCGAACACCGTCGGGCTGTCGCTGGCGACGCTGGACATCCGCGAGCACGCCGACGCCCACCACGCGGCCCTCAGCGCGATCTACGATCACCTCGGCGAGCTCGACGTCCGCTACCGGGACCTGGACCGCGCGGCCCGCCTCACCCTGCTCTCCACCGAGCTCGCCGGGCGCCGGCCGCTGCTCGGCGCCGTACCGCCGCCGCTGCCGGAGCGGGCCGCGCGGACGTTCGAGCTGCTCACCACCGTCCGCCAGGCACTCGACCGCTACGGCGACGGGGTCATCGAAAGCTACATCGTGTCGATGACGCGCGGGGTCGACGACATCCTGGCCGTCGTGGTGCTCGCCCGCGAGGCGGGCCTCGTCGGCCTGGGCGCCCCCGGCGGAACCAGCGGAACCGGCGGGGCCTGGGCACGGATCGGGTTCGTGCCGCTGTTCGAGACCGTCACCGAGCTGCGGGCGGCGGGCGCCCTGCTCGACCGGCTGCTCGCCGATCCGTCCTACCGTGCGCTCGTCGCGGCGCGCGGCGACGTGCAGGAGGTCATGCTCGGCTACTCGGACTCGTCCAAGGACGCCGGCATCACCGCCTCCCAGTGGGAGATCCACAAGGCGCAGCGCGAGCTGCGGGACACCGCCCGCGCCCACGGGGTCGTGCTGCGGCTGTTCCACGGCCGCGGCGGGTCGGTCGGCCGCGGCGGCGGGCCGTCCGGCGAGGCGATCCTCGCCCAGCCGTACGGCACCCTGGACGGACCGATCAAGGTCACCGAGCAGGGCGAGGTGATCTCGGACAAGTACATCCTGCCGCGCCTCGCCCGGCAGAACCTGGAGATCGCGCTGTCGGCGGTGGTCGAGGCCTCCATCCTGCACCGGACGTCGCGGCAGTCCGAACGGGTCCTCCTCGGCTGGGACGGGACGATGACCGCCGTGGCGGACGCCGCCCGCGACACCTACCGGTCGCTGGTGGCAGAGCCGGAGCTCGTACCGTTCTTCCTGGCCGCGACCCCGGTCGAGGAGCTGGGCAACCTCAACATCGGCTCCCGCCCGGCCCGCCGGCCCGGCGGCACCGGCGGGCTCGCCGACCTGCGGGCCATCCCCTGGGTGTTCGGCTGGACGCAGTCGCGGATCCTGCTGCCCGGCTGGTTCGGGGTCGGCTCCGGCCTGGCCGCGGCCCGCGCCGCCGGCGCCGGGGACGAGCTGGCCGAGATGTACCGGTCGTGGCACTTCTTCCGGACGTTCCTCGGCAACGTCCAGATGACCCTGGCGAAGTCGGATCTGGCGATCGCGCGGCGCTACGTGTCAACGCTCGTCGACCCGGCACGTGCCGGCCTGTTCGACGTCATCCGGGCCGAGCACGAGCGCACCGTGCGCGAGGTGCTCACCGTCACCGGTCAGGACGAGCTACTGCAGACCGCGCCGGTGCTGCGCCACACCCTGCAGGTCCGGGATGCCTACCTCGCCCCGCTGCACGCCCTGCAGGTCTCCCTGCTGGCCCGCACCCGCGCCGCCGGCGACGGCGCCGACCCCCGGCTGCGCCGTGGCCTGCTCCTCACCATCAACGGCATCGCGGCCGGCCTGCGCAACACCGGCTGACGCAGCACCGGCGGCGGAAGCAGCGGCGGCGGCACCGCCCCGCCCGGAGCGAGGCGCCGTCGTGAGGCCCAGGATGAGGGCGGCCGCACAGGCGGCGACGACCACCCACCGACCCGCCGCGCCGGTGGAATCGATCATGATCACCGGCCCTCCCCCGGCCGCGCCCGCCGTCGCCGCAGCCGTCACGGCGGCGACCGAACCGATCAGCGCGACACCCAGCGACTGGCCCACCTGACGGCTGGTCGAGGCCACCGCCGCGGCGACCCCTGCCTGCTCCACCGGCATCCCGGACACCGCCGTGTTCGTGATCGGCGCGTTCACCAGCCCGAAGCCCGTCCCGAACAGGACGTAGGCGACGACGAGCACACCGGTCGAGGTTCCGGCGTCGAACACAGTCATCACCAGGCTGCCGGCGGTGAGCCCGACCCCGGCGGCGAGCAGGGACGGCCGCGGGCCGAACCGCGCCACCGCCCGTCCGGACAGGGGCGCGCCGATGATGATGGCCACGGCCATCGGCAGGGTCACAAGGCCGGCGTGCAACGGCGAGTAACCGCGGACATCCTGCAGGTAGATCGTGTTRAGGAGYAGCGCCCCGCCGAGGGCACCGAACACGCAGACCGCCGTGGCCGTCGCACCCGAGAACGACGGGACGCGGAAGAGGTGGACGTCCAGCAACGGCTCGGCCCGGCGGGACTCATAGCGCACCAGCAGCACCGTCGCGATACCGGCGACCGAGAACAGAACCAGGGTGCGGGCCGACGTCCAGCCCGCCTCGGGAGCCGCGATGAGCGAGTAGGTCAGCGTGGCGAGCGCCGTGATCACCAGCAGCTGGCCGACAGGGTCGAGCCGACGCGGTCGCGCGGCCCGCGACTCGGGGACGAACAGCCGCGCCAGCACCAGCGCGAGYAGGCCGAACGGGATGTTGATCCAGAAGATCGCGCGCCAGTTCACCCACTCGACCAGAACCCCGCCCAGCACCGGGCCCAACGCCATGCTGATGCCCACCACCGCGCCCCACACGCCGATGGCCCGCGCGCGCTCGCGAGGATCGGTGAACGTGTTGGTGATGATCGACATCGCCACCGGATTGAGCATCGAGCCGCCGACGGCCTGGACCATGCGGAAGGCCACCAGCCAGCCGAGCCCGGGCGCGAGGCTGCACAGCAGGGAGCCCAGCGTGAACAGCACCAGCCCGGTCTGGAACACCTTCCGGCGGCCAAGCCTGTCCCCTGCGGAACCGGCGAGCATGAGCAGGCTGGCCAGGACGATGGTGTAGCTGTCGATGCTCCACTGGAGCCCGGCCGGCGACGCGTCGAAGTCACGCTGCAGCGAGGGCAGCGCGATGTTCACGATCGTGATGTCGAGCCCGACGATGAGCAGGCTCATCGAGCAGATCGCCAGCACGGCGAACTTGCGGCGCATGGTCAGTTCGGCCATCCGGACCACCTCCCGGGCTGACTGCAGCTGTGCGCCCCTGCGCCGCCGACCTGACAGCCGGCCCGCGGACGACCAAGGCCAGGACCAGATCCGAAGCCCCCAACTATTTAGCGTAGAGCAACTAACCGCTTTATGCGTAGATCGCCGGCCTCGGCCCTTCGACCCATTCGACCACTCGGCCCGAGGCCGGCCGCCGCCGCGCGCACCAGGTGGCTCGGCAAGGTCCAGAACAGCCGGCCCGGCTACGAGCCGGGGGCGATGCTCCGGGCGGGCCCGCCGATGCGAATCCAGTCCGTGCCGGACCCGGAGTACAGGTACACGCCCTGCTGGTCGGGCGTAAGGGAGTACAAACGGTCCGCCGTCACCACGAACTGCGCACCAGGACCACCCACCAGCTCCCAGTTCGTCGACGTCCCCG
>NZ_MBLM01000004.1 GCF_001854655.1 Parafrankia colletiae
CTGGCACGAGCACGCCGACGCGGTGACCCCGCCGAGGTGCGCCGGGTCCGTCAACGTATGCGTAACCTGCCCAGCTGCGATCCCCAGGATCCGGGCTACCGGCGGCTGCGCTATGTCAGATACGCCGACGACATCCTGCTCGGGTTCGCCGGACCGAAAGCYGAGGCCGAGGACATCAAACAGCGCCTGACGCGGTTCCTACGTGACGACCTCAGGCTGGAACTGTCACAGGACAAAACGCTGGTCACCCACGCCCGAACAGGCGCGGCACGGTTCCTCGGCTACGAGATCACCGTCCAGCACAATGATCGGCGAGTCACCCGCGGCCAACGGCACGTGAACGGCCATATCGGTCTTCGGGTCCCGCGATCGGTGATCAGGGAAAAATGTGCTCCGTATCTCCAGCGTGGCAAACCCGCGCGTCGAACCCAGGTGCTCCACCACGACGACTACGACATCGTCGCGGCCTACGGCACGGAGTATCGAGGCATCGTCCAGTACTACCTCCTCGCCGCGGACGTGAACCGTCTTGGCCGGCTGCGATGGGTCATGGTGACCTCGCTGCTCAAGACACTCGCGTCGAAGCACCGCTCGACCGTGACGAAAATGGCGGCGAAACATGCCGCGACCGTCACCACGCCGTACGGGCCACGAGCCTGCATGGAAGCAGTCATCGAGCGGACAGGTAGAAAACCCCTGGTCGCCAGGTTCGGTGGAATCCCACTGCGACGGCAGAAAACCGCGGTCATCCGTGACCGCGTCCCGCAATGGTTCGCTTACCCTCGCCGGGAAGTAGTCGAACGGCTGCTGACCGGCAGGTGCGAGCTGTGCGGGAGCGCCGGAGATATGCAGGTCCACCAGATCCGAAAACTCGCCGACCTCGGACCAGCCGGACCGGCCCAGCCCGCATGGGCCATGCTCATGGCACAACGACGCCGCAAGACTCTCATAGTCTGCGCCGCCTGCCACGAGCACACCCACACGGGAACAGCACCCGCAGCACTCACGGCATAAATCACTGGAGAGCCGGATGCTCGGAAACGAGCCAGTCCGGTTCGGCGGGAGGCCGTGGGGAAAAGGACCTGCCCAGCAGACACCTCGCCCCACGGCCCACCCTGYCGTGAAGGTCGCGGGCCGGTGGACGTATCTGTACCGGGCCGTTGACCAGCATGGCCAGGTCATCGACGTTCTCGCCAGCGAGCGACGCGACCAGCTCGCTGCCCGGCGCTTCTTCGTTCGGGCCCTGGCGCAGGAGCGCCGGCCAGCCGAGGTCACCACCGACAAGGCCTCGGTCTACCCGCGGATCCTCGACGAGCTGCTTCCCGGGGCCTGCCACGTCGACGCCGCGCGGGAGAACAACCGGATCGAAGCCGACCACGGCCGGTTGAAAGCGCGGCTCCGGCCGATGCGCGGGCTGAAACGCCTCCGCTCGGTCCAGACGATCAGTTCCGGGCATGCTCTGGTCCAGAACATCCGCCGCGRCCACTACGAACTCGCCACCGACACCGACCCACAGCTCCGGCTGGCAGCCGCATTCATGGAACTCGCCGCCGCGATCTGATCACCGCTCGGCAGGGTCAGCCATGCCCTGCCATCCCGTAACGCAACAGACCCCTGGATCTCGGCCGGCTCCGCTCCCGCGCCAGCCACAGACTTCTCGCCGTCCCGCAACGCCCGGCGTTCCACCACCTGCTCACGCTCAGCCGCGGGATTTTGCGGCACACCGTCGACTTCACCAGCTACACCCTCGAACCGGGTATGTGGCTGTGGGTCCGGCCCGGCCAGGTCCAGCAATGGGGCCAGCTCGCCGACCTGGACGGCACACTGATCCTCTTCCAGCCCGAGTTCCTCGATCCCGACACCGTCGCCACAGCCCGCCCGGATGACCCGCACGCGCCCGTCGTCTACGAACCGGTCGGCGATGACCGAGATCGGCTGACCGAATCCATCGGACACCTCGCCCACGCGTTCACCGCGCCTGGCCGGCTACCCCTCGACGTACGGCAAGCCGTGCTGCGGCACCTGCTCGCGGTGCTCCTGCTACGCCTCACCCACCTCGACGCCGTACCCGGCCAACCCGCTCCCGAACCGAACCACACCTTCGCGCGATTCCGCGACGCGGTGGAACGCGACTTCACCCGCACCCGCCGGCTCGAGGACTACGCCCGCGCACTCGGCTACTCCACCCGTACGTTGTCCCGCGCGACCCAGGCGGCGGCCGGCATCAACGCCAAGGACTACATCGACCGCCGAACCATCCTCGAAGCCCGCCGGTTTCTCGCGCACAGCGACAACAGCGCGGCGCAGATCGCCGCCCGGCTCGGGTTCACCAGCGCGACGAACTTCAACAAGTATTTCCACCAGCGCACCGGCAGCACACCGATCGGCTTCCGCACCGCGGTCCACAGCGACTATCAGCCATGACCGGCGTTCACCCGGTTGCACGGATCAAGGCGGCGGTTCTCTGCGCGCCGTCCTTGTGCCTGGCGGTGACAGGGCTATCGCGCCGTCGCGGTGCCGAGCTGGCGTGAGATCCCTGCGGCAGCTACCCGGAGCGCGGCGGTGAGCCGGCCGCGGTCGCGTTTGAGGGTCGGCACGACGACGCCGAGCGCGGCCACGACCTGCTCCCGGGAGTAGATCGGAACGGCGACGGAGCAGGCGCCCAGGGACATCTCCTCGACCGTCGTCGCGTAGCCGGTGCGGCGGATCTCCTTCAACTGCTCGCTCAACCGTCCCGGTTGAATGATCGTGTAGGGGGTGATGCGGGTGAGCGAGGCGAGGACACCGCAGGACTGCCTCCGGCGCGGAGGCGATCAAGATTTTCCCGACGCCGGTGGTGTGCATCGGCAGGGTCGATCCCACCGAGCTCACGACAGGTACCGAGGCCCGGCCCGCCATCCGTTCCAGGTAGAGCACCTCCTGGCCGTCGCGGCCAGATGGACCGTGGCGCGGGTGGCGGCGTAGATGTCGTGCAGGAAGGGCGCGGCTGCCTCGCGTAGCGTCGACTCGAACGGGGCGAGCAGACCCATCTCCCATAGCCGTCGGCTAATGACGTAATCGTCGCCGACCCGCGCCAGCGCGCCATGCCGCACAAGTTCCCCCGCCAGGCGATGGAGCGTCGTCAGCGGCAGCTCCGCCCGCCGCGCGACGTCCGACAGCGACAGCCGGGTGTGGTGCTCGTCGAACGCCGCGAAGATCGCCATGATCCGCTCCACGACGGTCGCCTCCGGGCTGCTCGTGTTTCCTGCCACGAGGACCAGTCTTCCACTGAGCGGAAGCGAACACGTTGGTGGTCGRCCGACTCGCTCCTACGCTGCGTCCCATGAGTGGTCCCGCCGCACCGACGCTCGGATCGCAGACCGTGATCAGCTCGGAGATCGCAGCCATCGCCGCCGGCTACCAGGAGACGGAGGGGGAGGAGAACCAGCCGCGTCTTGACTACCCGCCCTATCGAAGCACTGTGCTGCGACATCCCACCCATGTCCCGATCGAGGTCGACCCGGAGGCGATCGAGCGCTYGGCCCCCTGCTTCGGCGACCGCGATGTCGACCCACTGGAYGCCGACCTGACGATCGGTCACCCGGGCGAACCGATCGGCGAGCGGATCCTCGTCACTGGCCGGGTGGTCGACGGCGACGGCCGGCCGGTCCGGGGGCAGCTGATCGAGATCTGGCAGGCGAATGCCGCCGGGCGGTACGTACACCGGCGCGACCAGCATCCGGCACCCCTCGACCCGAATTTCACGGGCGCCGGACGGTGCCTGACCGACCAAGAGGGCCGGTACAGATTTCAGACGATCAAGCCGGGCCCTTACCCCTGGCGCAATCATCTCAACGCCTGGCGACCAGCGCACATTCACTTCTCGGTGTTCGGCACCTGCTTCACCCAACGCCTGGTCACGCAGATGTACTTTCCGGGGGATCCGCTCTTCGCGTTCGACCCGATCTACCAGTCGATCGTGGACCAGCGGGCTCGCGACCGACTGGTCGCGACCTACGACCACGACCTGACCAGCCATGAGTGGGCCACCGGCTACCGATGGGACATCGTTCTCACCGGCGGCCAGCGGACCCTTCCCGAGCTCGAGGTCGCGGTATGACGTTGATCGCGACGCCCGGCCAAACCGTCGGCCCGTTCTTCCATTACGGCCTCCCCTATGAGGGGGACCGCGATCTGGTGCCGCCAGGAAGCCCCGGATCAGTGGCGCTGCGGGGCCGAGTGTTCGACGGCGCGAGTAGCGGGGTGGCGGACGCGCTCCTGGAAATCTGGCAGACCAGCCCCGATGGGACCATTCCGCGCGGTCCCGGCTCGTTACGCCGCGACGGGTGGACGTTCACCGGCTTCGGGCGTGCGTCCACCGGCCGGGACGGCCAGTACGCGTTCAGCACCCTCGTGCCCGGCCCGGCGGATCCCGGCAGCGCGGCGTTCTTCGCCGTCACGATCTTCGCTCGCGGCCTGCTGCACCGCCTCTTCACCCGCGCCTACCTGCCCGGCGACCGTGCGGCGCTCGCCGCCGACCCGCTGCTGGCCTCGCTGCCGGCGGAGCGCCGTCAAACTCTGATCGCGGCGCGCGGCGAGCGGGGCTTCGTGTTCGACATCCACCTGCAAGGCGCACAGGAGACCGTCTTTCTACGGTTCCCGGGCCAGTGACCCGTGGGTGATCTCTTCTGGCCGGGTGACGAGCGCGCCGGCGACCTCGCCAGTGAGGTGGCGTGGCTGGCGGCGATGGTGCGGGTCGAGCAGGCGTGGCTCGACGCCCTCGCACGGGCGGGGATAGCTCCCGGCACCGTCGAACTGACCGGGCTCGTCGGACCTGATGACCTGGCCGAGGTGGCCCACGTGGCCGAGGGCGCAGGGAATCCGGTGCCGGCGCTCGTGGCCCTGTGGCGCGAGCGGGCCCGCGGGCTGGGCGCGGCCTGGGTGCATCGGGGCCTCACCAGCCAAGACGTGATCGACACGAGCCTAGTCCTGATGCTGCGCGACGCGGCCGAACGGGTACACCGTGAGCTGCATGACCAGGTCACCTCGCTGGTTGTCCTGACTCACGCCCACCAGGGAACACTGATCGCGGGGCGGACGCTAACCCAGCACGCCGTACCGACTACCTTCGGAGCCAAGACGGCCGGCTGGCTGACCGGAGTGCTCGACGTCGCCGATTCCCTCGCGCGGATACCGCTGCCGGCGCAGTTCGGGGGCGCGGCCGGGACACTGGCGGCCGTGGTCGAGCTGGCCAGACTGCGCGGCGTCGCGGACCCGGTCGCGGTGACCACCACGGTCGTGGCGGATGCGGCGTCCGCGCTCGCCCTGCGAGCCGCACCTCCGTGGCACACCACCCGCACGACCTTCACAGCAATCGCCGATGCACTGGTCACTGGCACCGACGCCTGGGGGCGCATTGCCACGGACGTCGCCACCCTGTCCCGTCCGGAGATCGGCGAACTGCTCGAGCGAGCGGTCGACGGTCGTGGGGGGTCGTCGACCATGCCGCACAAGCGCAACCCGGTGCTGTCGGTGCTCATCCGGCGCGCGGCACTCACGGCGCCGGCGCTGGCCTCGACGCTGCACCTTGCTGCGGCCCTGGCCGGGGACGAGCGTCCGGATGGCGCATGGCACACCGAGTGGCCCACCGTGCGCGAACTCGCACGCCGCGCCGTCGTCGCGGCGAGCCACACCAGCGAGCTGCTGCGCGGGCTGCGGGTCGACGACGCTCGGATGCGGGGCGCAGCCAGGGCCGCGTGGCAGGACCTGACGGCGGAACGCCGCTCGATCGCCGCGTTCGTCGGGAAGGCGCCGCCCGACGACGACTACCTCGGTGCCGCCGACGCAGTGATCACCGCTGTGCTCGCGCGAGCGAACGCCTACCTGGAGGCCAGACAATGACCGTCCCCCAGATCACTGGTGTCGAGCTCGCCGGCCGCCTCGACCTGCCCCTGCTGGTCGTAGGTCCGTCGCTGGGCACCTCGTCGACCGCGCTGTGGTCCAAGGTCGCCGGTGCACTCGGCGACAGTTTCCACGTCGTCGGCTGGGAGCTGCCCGGCCACGACGGCGCACCCGTCGACGAGCCCTTCACGATCGCCGAGCTGGCCAGGGGTGTACTTCACTACGTGGAAGACGTGACGGCGGCTCGCGGCGACGGCGAGGCACGGTTCGCCTACGCCGGAGTCTCGCTTGGCGGCACAGTCGGCCTCGCTCTTGCGCTGGACGCGCCGGACCGGGTGCGTCACGCGGCGCTGCTGTGCACTGGCGCGAAGATCGGCGAGGCGGCGGCATGGCGGGACCGGGCCGCGACCGTCCGCGCGTCCGGCTGTGCGGCGATGGTCACCGGTTCGACGCAGCGCTGGTTCGCCCCCGGGTTCCTCGACCGCGAGCCGGGCGTTGCCGCTGAGCTGCTACGGGATCTGGTCGAGGTCGACCCTGAGGGCTACGCGCAGGCGTGCGAGGCGCTCGCCGCCTTCGACGCCCGGGAACGGCTCGCCGACATCGAGACGCCCGTGCTCGCGATCGCGGGAGCCCACGATGTCGTGACACCACGGGCAACGCTCGAACAGATCGTCTCGAAGGTGCCGGACGGGCAGCTGGCCGTGCTCGACGACGTCGCGCACCTCGCCCCCGCGGAAGCCCCCCACCAGGTCGCCGACCTCCTTCGCGGCGCGCTGTCCACGCCGCCGCCCACGGAGGCGCCCACCATCACGGACGTTTACAACGCCGGCATGGCCGTGCGCCGCCAGGTGCTCGGCGACGCCCATGTCGACCGGGCGACCGCGGCGGCGACCAGCTTCACGGCCGAGTTCCAGGAGCTCATCACCCAGTACGCCTGGGGCACGATCTGGACCCGACCGGGCCTCGACCGACGCAGCCGCTCGATGATCACCCTCACGGCGCTCATCGCCCGCGGCCACCATGACGAGCTCGCGATGCACCTACGCGCGGCGCTACGCAACGGGCTCACGACCGACGAGATCAAGGAGGTCATCCTGCAGAGCGCGATCTACTGCGGTGTGCCGGACGCCAACACCGCGTTCCGGATCGCCGCGCAGGTGCTCGCCCAGGAGACCGACACCGAGGCCGGCCGATGAGCCGGGCACTAGTGCTGGACACAGCCGACGAGGCAGTCGCTGGGATCGAGGACGGGTCCACGGTTCTCGTCGGCGGGTTCGGTCTGGCCGGCATGCCGTTCGACCTCATCGACGCGCTGATCCGGCAGGGCGCGGACGACCTCACCATCGTGTCCAACAATGCCGGCAACGGGACGGTAGGCCTGGCGGCGCTCCTTGAGGCCGGCCGGGTACGCAAGGTGATCTGCTCGTTTCCCCGCCAGACGGACTCCTACGTGTTCGACGGTCTCTACCGCGCGGGGAAGGTCGCCCTGGAGGTCGTGCCGCAGGGAACCCTCGCCGAACGGCTCCGCGCCGCCGGCGCCGGGATCGGGGCGTTCTTCTGCCCAACCGGGGTCGGTACCCCGCTCGCCGAGGGCAAGGAGACCCGCGTCCTCGGTGGACGCACCTTCGTTCTCGAGTACCCCATCTCCGGCGACGTCGCGCTGATCAGCGCCTTCAAGGGCGACACCCTCGGCAACCTCGTCTACCGCAAGACCGCCCGCAACTTCGGACCAGTCATGGCCACCGCCGCTCGCACCGTCGTCGCCCAGGTCAACGAGGTCGTGCCCGCCGGTTCACTCGACCCCGAGGCCGTGATCACTCCGAGTATCTACGTCGACCGGCTCGTCGCGGTCCCGGCCCGCCGGTACATCGTCGAGGGAGCCCGTTAGATGGCAGCGAGCAGCAGCATCCCGAAAGACCACTCTGCGGCAATCGAGCACACCGACCGAGGCCCGCTCACCGCCGACGAGTTGGCCGCGCTGATCGCCAGGGACATTCCCGCGGGGTCCTATGTGAACCTTGGCATCGGCCAGCCCACCAGGGTCGCCGACCATCTCGGCCCCTCCAGCGGCGTCGTCCTGCACACCGAGAACGGCATGCTCGGGATGGGTCCTGCCGCCGCCGGCGAGCAGGTCGACCCGGACCTCATCAACGCCGGCAAGCTGCCCGTCACCGAACTGCCCGGCGCCGCGTACTTCCACCACGCAGACTCGTTCGCGATGATGCGCGGCGGTCACCTCGACGTCTGCGTGCTCGGCGCGTTCCAGGTATCCGTCACCGGCGACCTGGCCAACTGGCACACCGGCGAGCGGGACGCCATCCCCGCCGTCGGCGGCGCGATGGATCTGGCCATCGGCGCCAAGGACGTCTACGTGATGATGACGCTGTTCACCAAGGACGGCGCCCCGAAGGTCGTCCCGGCCTGTACATACCCCCTCACCGGCGTCCGCTGCGTCACCCGCATCTACACCGACCTCGCCGTCCTCGACGTCACACCTCACGGCGTCGTCGCGCGACAGACCTTCGGCGCCTCCATCGCCGAGCTGCAGGCACGCCTCAACATCACGATGGACACGCCATGACCACGATCGCCAGCACCACCCGCACCCAGGTCGCCATAGTCGGCGGCGGCCCCGCCGGCCTGATGGTCTCCCACCTGCTCCACCTCGCCGGGATCGACAGCGTCGTGATCGACAACCGGGCCGTTCGCACCATCGAGACGACACACCGCGCCGGAATTCTGGAACGCGACAGCGTACGTCTTCTGGTCGACTCGGGACTGGACCGCGTCCTGCGCGACGGCCACCGGCACGAGGGCATCTCGCTGCGCTTCCGTGGGCTCAGCCACCGGATCGACTTCGAGAACCTCGCGGGTGCCTCGTGCTGGCTCTACCCCCAGACCGACATCTTCATCGACCTCCATCGCGCCCGCACCGCCGACGGCGCCGATCTGCGATTCGGCATCACCGACACTGAGGTCGTCGACATCCTGAACGCTCCCCGGGTGCGCTACACCGACGCCACCGGTCACCGACACGAGATCGCCGCCGACCTGGTCGTCGGCGCGGACGGCTCCCGCAGCATCTGCCGAAGTCTGATTCCTGGGGTGACGCAGTACTTCCGCGGATACCCCTACGCCTGGTTCGGCGTCCTCGTCCAGGCACCCCCGAGCGCCCCCGAGCTGATCTACTCCCGGTCCCGCGACGGATTTGCACTGATCAGTCAGCGCACCGAGTCGGTGCAGCGGATGTACTTCCAGTGCGACCCATCCGAGAATCCCGACGAATGGTCCGATGACCGGATCTGGAACGAGCTGCAGACCCGGCTCGCCGGCGAGGACGGCTTCCGTCTCAAGGAAGGGCCGGTCATCGAACGGACCGTGCTGCCGTTCCGCAGTTTCGTCCAGACCCCGATGCGGCACGGCAGACTGGTCCTCGCTGGCGACGCCGCGCACACCGTGCCCCCGACCGGCGCGAAGGGCCTGAACCTCGCGCTCGCCGACGTTCGGCTGCTCGCGGACACCATCCAACAGGCGTTGACCAAGAATGACCTCACCGTGCTGGAGCATTACACAGCCCGGGCCCTCGACCGGGTATGGAAGGCGCAGCACTTCTCGTACTGGATGACGACCATGCTCCACCGCGCCGAAGACTCCAGCGAGTTCGACGAGCAGCGCCAGCTCGGCGAGCTCACCACCCTCGTCGCCTCGACGGCCGGATCCACCTACCTCGCCGAGGGATACACCGGCTGGCCCGGCCGTTGACACATCCCTCTCTGCCGCCCTGTGGAGATGGTCAACGTGACGCCGAATGCGGCCTCGAGCGGGCCGCGGACCCTGACCAGGTCGCTCTCGTGCGGGCCACGGTGACTTCACCACGGTGAAGTCCGGGGCCCCCGCACTGGGAGGATTAGATCGCCTGCGGCTACTGACCGTGGGGGTGGCCCTGTGACGTGGCCTCGGTCCCAGCGGCCCCGCCGCTGGGACCGAGGCCACGTCACAGGAGGACCGAAGGACGGGGTCGCCGGGACCGAGGGGCTCCTGTGGCTGTGAAGGTGGGAGTGTCACCTACGAAAGCCACTTGTGCCGGTCTCACGCCGTCGTGGTGTTCTCCAGGACGACCGCGAGACCCTGGCCAACACCGATGCAGATCGCGGCGACCCCCCAGCGCTCACGGCGCTCACGCAGCACCTTGGCCAAGGTGCCCAGCACGCGCCCGCCCGAGGCGCCCAGCGGATGACCGATCGCGATCGCGCCGCCCCGAGTGTTGACGATCTCAGGGTCGATCCCCCAGGCGTCAACGCAGATCAGCGACTGCACCGCGAACGCCTCGTTGAGCTCCACCGCGCCCACCCGCTCCCAGCCGATCCCGGCCCGCCGCAGCGCGATCGAGGCTGCCTCGACGGGCGCATAGCCGAACGATTGAGGCTCCAGCGCGTAGGTGCCACGGCCGGCGATCCGGGCCAACGGCCCGCGTCCGATCGTCGCCGCGGCCTGCTCCGACCCGAGCAGAACGGCCGACGCGCCGTCGCTGAGAGGCGAGGCGTTGCCAGCCGTGATTGTCCCGTCGGGACGGAACGAAGGCCGGAGACCGGCGAGCTTCTCCGCCGTGGAGTCCGCTCGGATGCCCTCGTCCCGGACCAGGTCCACGCCCTCGACAGGGACGACCAGATCGTCGTAGAAACCGTCCGCCCAGGCGGCAGCTGCGAGCCGGTGCGACCTGAGCGCGAAACCGTCCTGGCGCTCCCGGCTGACGCCGTGCCGGTCGCCGAGCTGCTCGTTGGCCTCGCCCAACGAGACCGTCCACTCCTGTGGCATCCGTGGGTTGACCAGCCGCCACCCGAGTGTCGTGGAGACCGCGGTGACGTCGGCTGCCGGGAAGGCGCGCGTCGGCTTCGGCAGAACCCACGGGGCACGGGTCATCGACTCCACACCGCCAACAAGTACGACGGCGGCGTCACCGGTGTCGATCTCACGGGAACCGATCATCGCGGCGTCAAGCGAAGAGCCGCAGAGCCTGTTGACGGTGGTGCCCGGCACGCCGACGGGTAGCCCGGCGAGCAGAGCGGCCATCCGGCCGACGTTGCGGTTCTCCTCACCGGCGCCGTTCGCGTTGCCCCAGACGACCTCGTCGATCGCCTCAGGATCGAGGCCCGGAGCCTGCGCCAGTACCGCCCGCATGGCCCCGGCTGCCAGGTCGTCGGCGCGCACCCCGGCGAGCCCGCCGTTGAAGCGGCCGAAGGGCGTGCGGACTGCCGCGTAGACAAAGGTCACCGCTGCGAACTCCTGGCCTGGTCACGGGGCACCCTTGCCCTGGGCTCCCGGTCGGAGGCCACCTGGTCGACAATCAAGACGTCGGCTCCTCGGCCGGAATCTCTGCGGTGACGCGGAAAGCGGTGTTGGGCGTCCGGGACGCCACAGTAGATCGCGCTCTGCAGGATGACCTCCCTGATTTCATCGTGCTTAGCCGTTGCGCAGCGCCGTGCGGACGTGCGTGGTGAGCTTCTCCCGATGACCGTCGGCGGTGAGCGCCGTGAGCATGATCATCGAGTGGCTGCGGCTGCCGAGGCCGGGGCGGGTCCAGATGGTGTCCCAGGCAGCGGGTCCAGATGGTGTCCCAGGCATAGGTGGGGGTGGGCTCTTGAAAATCCGCGGTGAAGGTGGTGATGGCCGCCGTCGCGCGGTCGATGTGGCACCACCGAGGACCTCGTGGCGCACGACCATGCCGGCGTCGTAGATCTCCGTCCCGGGGAGACGACGGCCGGGCGTAAAGGAGGAAGTTGCGCGCAACAGGTCGGCGACCCGCTCCGGAGCCTCGGCGGGGGCCTGGTGCGCGACGCGCCCGGCGGCGTTGGCCTGCCGGATCTCCACGAGCTGCCCGCGGACCGGCCGTCCCCCGCCGTCGGTGATCCGGCCGGTCACGATGATGCGCTCACCGATCGGCTCCCCGGCAGGGCCGATCGGTGAGGCCAAACTCCATGGGATCGACATCGCCGACCCCGAAGCAGGGAGCCCCGCTCGATCGTCTCGGGATCGACGGTGTGCGGCGGCCTGAGTGGATACCGCAGGCGGCTGATGCGGTAGGGCGGGTAGTCCAGACGCGGCTGGGTCTCCTCCGCACCCGCGTGCTGACTGTCGGCCCTGATGCCCGCGATCTCGGCGCTGATCACGGACTGCGGCTCCAGCCCGGGGGCCGACGCGGGAGAGCTGCTCATGAGCCGGCAGCGTAGGACCGGCGCATGCGGAAGCACACATACCTTCTCCGCTCAGTGGAAGAATTCGTCCATGGCGGGAAACACCGGCACCCCAGGAGCGACGGTCACGGGACGGATCATGTCCATCCTCTCCGGCTTCGACGAACACCACCCACGCCTGTCGCTGACGGAGATCGCCCGCCGCGCCGACCTCCCGCCCGCCACGGTCCATCGGCTCGTCGCCGAACTCGTGCGCCACGGCGCCCTCGCCCGCGCCGACGGCGACTACGTCATCGGCCGCCGGTTGTGGGACCTCGGCCTGCTGGCCCCCATCCAGTCAACCCTGCGCGAGACTGCCTCGCCGTTCCTGCACGACATCCACGCCGCCACCCGCGCCACGGTCCATCTCGCTGTCCGTGACGGCCATCAGGTGCTGTACGTCGAACGGATGTCCGGCCTTGCCTCGGTCCCGGTCGTCAGCAGCGTCGGCTCGACGCTGCCGATGCATGCGACCGGTGTCGGCAAGGTGCTGCTCGCGCACGCGCCCGAGGACGTCCGCCACCGTGTCCTCTCCTCCCTGACCCGGGTCACCCCTTACACGATCACGCAGCCGGGCCTGCTGCTCAAACAGCTGGAGCGGGTCCGCCACGAGGGCTGGGCCACCACGGTCGAGGAGATGTCTCTCGGCGCCTGCTCCGTCGCCGTGCCGGTCCGCCGCGAGGACGAGGTGGTCGCGGCGATCGGTATTGTCGCGGCGACCATTCGGCGTGACCGGGGCCGCCTCACCGCCGTGCTCCAGGTCGCCGCCCAGGGAATCGCCCGGCAACTCGGCGGCATCCCCCCACGGTAAGCCGACGTCCCGGCGCCGCACCGCCCGCCCCGGCGGTGTTGCGTTCGTAGATGGCAGAGCATGCCAGCGGCCATGGTGACCTTCGGTCAGATCGCGGCGGCGAGTTCCATGAATGCGGCTGCCAGCCGGAGCTGTGGGTCGGTGTCGGTGGCGAGTTCGTAGTGGCCGCGGCGGATGYTCTGGACCAGAGCATGCCCGGAACTGATCGTCTGGACCGAGCGCCGGACGCCTCGACGTTCCGCCGGGTGTTCGCGGCCCTCGACGCTGACGCGCTGGACACGGCGCTGGGAACGTGGGCCACCACGGCGACCAGCCCGGACCCGGGGATACGGCGGCGGGTCGCGGTCGACGGCAAGACCCTGCGGGGTTCCCGTACCGGCGAGGTCTCGGGTCGGCGTCTCCTCGCCGCGTTCGACCATGACACCGGTGTGGTGCTGGGCCAGGTCGCGGTCGACGCGAAATCCAACGAGATTCCCACGCTGCCTGTCCTGCTCACCGGCCTCGACCTGACCGGCGTGATCGTCACAGCGGACGCGTTGCATACCCAGACCGAGACCGCCCGCTGGCTGATCAGCCGCGGGGCGCATTACATCCTGACAGTGAAGGCGAACCAGTGCGCCACGAGGCGCTCCGATGTATCCCCACCGCAGGTGGGACAGACTCGAAGGGAGGTCTGCTGGGTCCGATGGCTTACCTGGAGCCGAAAGGCGAAGGGGACAAGAGCATGCCAGGAAACCGGTGGCCGGGTCCAGATGCCAGGGACGGCGCGCCGGGGGACCCGCGCGGTATGGCGAAGGCTTGACTGCTTGAACCCAATCTCCAGCGGCAGCAATTTACTGCGACCGGAAAGGCATCTGAAACCGGTGCCCGTCGTGCCGGGGGTGTACTGGTTCACCCCGGGCAACCTATCGCGGCGGGAGCGATGTCCGACGAGGGCATTCAAGGAGATGAGTGGGCGCCTACAGCCGCGCTAGATCGTATGTCGGAGACGAACGTGGGATCACCGTCCCAGTACGGCTGGCGGTGACGGAGTGCCCGTAGTAGTCGCCGGAGTCACGACCGGCCTGGGAGGACGGGAAGGCCGTCCACAGGGCGAAGGGGCACAGGCGATGCGGATGACGAGAGACGGAGGAGGTATGCGGAATGCAGAGCGCCGACACGGTCCTCGCTGTCCTGCGTGACAGGGGCGGAAGGAAACTTTCGTTGGAAAGACTGTATCGGCAGCTGTTCAACGAGCAGCTGTTCCTCATGGCCTACGGGAAGATTTACGCCAACGATGGCGCGATGACACCCGGGGTCGATGGCAAGACACCCGACGGGATGAGCCTGGATACCATCCGGGAGATCATCGAAGGGCTGCGGGCCGAGCGTTACCGGTTCACACCTGCCCGCCGGGTCTATATCCCCAAGAAGAACGGGAACCTGCGGCCCCTGGGGCTGCCGTCCTGGTCGGACAAGCTGGTCGGTGAGGTGGTGCGCTTGCTGTTGGAGGCGTACTACGAGCCGCAGTTCTCGGCCAGGTCGCATGGTTTCCGGCCTGTCCGGGGCTGTCACACCGCTCTCGACGAGATCGCTTCGACGTGGACCGGCACGACCTGGTTCATCGAGGGCGACATCGCCGACTGCTTGGAGC
>NZ_MBLM01000005.1 GCF_001854655.1 Parafrankia colletiae
TGCTGTGTCTGGCGCCGGAGGAGGGGTTGGGTGTGCGGGATGAGCAGATGCGGGCTCGTCACCTCACCGCCATCAACCGCTTCCGCGGCGTATAGCGCCTGACGGGAGGGATCCGCACCGCACTGGCCGGGTGTGCGGCGGGGCAGCCGGCCTGGCCGGCGCCCCGCCGCGGAGCTGGTAGCCTGCCGGTTGAGGAGGACTGTTGCGGTGTCGGCAGAAATCACCCGACCCGCGTCGGGCGGCAGTGCTTCGGGCGGCGGTGCGGCTCCCGCCGAGCCGGGCAGGCCACGAGCCCAGGGGCGGGCCCGGGCGGGTGCGCGTTCCTCCCGGCGCGAGGAGCTGCTGCACGCGGCGGCCGTCCTGTTCGCGGAACGGGGCTTCCGCGGGGTGGGCATCGAGCAGATCGGGGCCGCTGTCGGCATCAGCGGCCCGGGCATCTACCGCCATTTTCCGAGCAAGGACGCGATGCTCGTCGAGCTGCTCGTCGGCATCAGCAGGTACCTGCTGGAGAACGCCCGCGACGCCCGCCAGGCCGGGGAGAACTCCGCACAGGCCCTCGACCGTCTCGTCCGCGGCCACGTCGAGTTCGCCCTCGACCATCCCGAGCTGATCGTCATCCACGACCGTGACCTGTGGAGCCTGCCGGAGGAGGCGGCTCGTGAGGTCCGCCGGCTGCAGCGGGCGTACACCGAGCAGTGGGTCGAGACCCTGCGCGAGGCGCGGCCGGAACTGGGCGTGGCGGCGGCACGGGCCCGCGCGCACGCGCTGTTCGGGTTGATCAACTCCACCCCGCACAGCGCAAGTGACCTGGGCCGCCCGGAGATGGCCGCGATGCTGCACACGATGGCTCTCGGCGCGGCGCACAGCTGACCGCTGACCGCGTCGCCCACGAGATCCGGCCCACAGCTGCGCCCGTCCGGCCCCGCGAGATGCCCTCTCTTTCCCGTCCAAACCGGAATCTCAGTCCAGAAAACGAGGTTCCAGTATCGGGGGGTGGCACTCTTCCACACTGTGCACGCCATTCCGCCATCACAGTTCTTGCGCCACGAACGAGGCTTCTCTACGTTGCCTGATGGGTGGCCGGTAGTGCGCGGAAGCAGGTCGGACGGGCGATGCAGCCCGCTGGGCGGTGCCGCCGGACGCAGAACGGCCCCCCGCGGCGTCGCCGGTGGGAGCACCGGGCGGCACCGGCCGCGCGGAGATGATCCGGGCGCGGGCCCCGAGGGAGCCCTCGCGGCCCGACATCGGTGATGAGGAGTGGACTGCAGATGCCCCAGGGAAATGAGACCGGCCCGCTGACCGTCGCGGTGGTCGGGTCCGGACCGTCCGGCTTCTACGCGGCGGCCTCGTTGCTGGAGCAGAGCGACGTGCCGGTCCGGGTGGACATGTACGAGCGGCTGGCGACGCCGTGGGGCCTGGTGCGCTCCGGTGTCGCCCCGGACCACCCGAAGATCAAGGCCGTGTCCAGTGTGTACGCCGCGATCGCCGCACACGAGAACTTCCGCTTCTTCGGCAACGTCGACATCGGCTCGACCGTCACCCGCGAGGAGCTGACCGAGCGCTACGACGCCGTGCTGTACGCGGTCGGCGCGCAGACCGACCGGCGGCTCGGCATCCCCGGCGAGGACCTGCCGGGCAGCGAGTCGGCGGTCGACTTCGTCGGCTGGTACAACGGCCACCCCGACTACGCCCACCTGAAGTTCGACCTGACCGGCGAGCGCGGAGTGGTGATCGGCGCCGGCAACGTCGCGCTGGACGTCGCCCGCATCCTGTGCTCCCCGCATGAGCGGCTGGCCCGTACCGACATCGCCGACCACGCGCTGGAGGCGCTGCGGGACTGCGCGCTCAAGGAGGTCATGGTGGTCGGGCGCCGGGGTGCCGCCCAGGCCGCGTTCACGACCGCCGAGCTCAAGGAGCTGCCCGAGTTCACCGAGTCCGGGGTGGACGTCGACCCGGCCGAGGTCGCCGAGCAGCCCGGCGAGGACGCGCTGTCCCGCCTGGTCAAGCGCAACCTGACCATCATGCGCGGCTACGCGCAGAACCCGCTGCCGCCCGGTGCGCGCCGGGTCGCGCTGCGCTTCCAGCGCACCCCGCTGGAGATCCGCGGCGACGGCCGGGTCGAGGAGATCGTCTTCGCCCGCAACGCGCTGAAGGTCGGCGAGGACGGCTGGGTCAGTGCCGTCGACACCGGCGAGCGCGAGACCGTCGCGACGAGCCTGGTCCTGCGGGCGGTCGGCTACAAGGGCCGGTCGATCAAGGGCCTGCCGTTCGACGACCGCCGCGGTGTGATCCCGAACGTCAACGGCCGGATCGACGGCGTGGAGCGCGAGTACGTGGCCGGCTGGATCAAGCGCGGCCCGACCGGCATCATCGGCACGAACAAGAAGTGCGCGGCGGAGAGCGTCGGCCGGCTGCTCGCCGACGTCGCCGACGGCTCGCTGCGCCGCCACGAGCGGGACGGCTCCGTCGACACCCTCGCCGACATCGAGGGCTGGCTGCGGAGCCGGCAGCGGCACCTGGTCACCGAGGCCGGGTGGCGGCTCATCGACGCCGCCGAACGGTCCACCGGCGAGCCGTCCGGGCGGCCGCGGGTCAAGCTGGTCCTCACCGAGGAGCTGCTCGACATCGCGCTGGAACGCCGGATCGCCTGACCGCGGTGCCCGCGCGGCCGGGAGCAGCCGCGGCTGCGGACGCCGTCGTCGTGGGCGCCGGCGTCAACGGCCTCGTCGCGGCGAACCTGCTGGCCGACGCGGGCTGGGACGTCGTGGTCTGCGAGGCCGAGGACGCACCGGGCGGCGCCTGCCGGTCGGCCGAGGTGGCGGCGCCCGGCTTCGGTACCGACCTGTTCAGCGCCTTCTACCCGTTCGCGGCGGGTTCCCCGGTGCTGCGCGGCCTGGCGCTGGAGGACCACGGCCTGCGGTGGTGCCATGCCCCGCTCGTGCTCGCCCACCCCACCGCGGACGGTCGGTGCGCGCTGCTGTCCACCGATCTCGCCGAGACGACGGCCTCGCTCGCCGACTTCGCCGCACCGGACGCCGCGGCCTGGCGGGCGCAGGCCGAGCTGTGGGGCCGGATCCGTGAGCCGCTCCTGGAGGCGCTGCTCGCCGTGCCGTTCCCGCCGGTGCGCGCGGGCCTGCGGCTCGCCCGCACGCTCGGCACCGCCGACGCGCTGCGGTTCGCCCGGTTCGCCGTCCTGCCGGTCCGCCGTTTCGCCGCGGAGGAGTTCGCCGGCGCGGGCGCCGGGCTGCTGCTGGCGGGCTGTGCCCTGCACACCGACCTCGCTCCCGAGTCGGCCGGTTCGGCGCTGGTCGGCTGGCTGCTGGCGATGCTGGGCCAGGACGTCGGCTTCCCGGTCCCGCGGGGCGGCGCCGGCCGGCTCACCGGGGCACTGGTCGACCGGCTGCAGGCCCGCGGCGGCGTCCTGCGGACGGGGACCCGGGTGGACGCGGTGACCGTCAGCGCCGGCCGGGCCCGCGGGGTGCGGCTCGCCGACGGGACGCTGCTGGCCGCCCGTCGCGCGGTGCTCGCGGACGTCGACGCGGTCGCGCTCTACCGGAGCCTGGTCGCCGCCGAGCACCTGCCGCCACGGCTGCTCACCGATCTGGACCGCTTCCACTGGGACTCCGCCACTTTCAAGATCAACTGGGCGTTGGCGGGCCCGATCCCCTGGGCGGACCCGCGGGTGCGCCGAGCCGGCACCGTCCACCTCGGCGGCACCCTCGACGATCTGACGGAAATGTCCGCCCAGCTCGCCCGTGGCCTGATCCCGGCCGACCCGCTGCTCGTGCTCGGCCAGATGACCACCGCCGACCCCACCCGGTCGCCGGCGGGCACCGAGAGCGCCTGGGCCTACTTCCACCTGCCGCAGCATCCGCGGGGCGACGCCGGCGCGGCGGGCGGCGCACCCGTCACCGGCCGCTGGGACGCCGCCGACCTCGCCCGCCTGGTCGACCGGGTGGAACGCCGGCTGGAGGCGGCCGCACCCGGCTTCACCGCCCTGATCGCCGGCCGGGACGTCCAGTCACCCGCCCGGCTCGAGGCGATGGACCCGGGCCTGCGCGGCGGTGCGACCGGGGGCGGCACCGCCGGCCTGCACCAGCAGCTCGTCTTCCGTCCGGTGCCCGGCCTGGGCCGGCCCGAGACCCCGATCCCCGGCCTCTATCTGGCGTCGATGTCGGCCCACCCCGGTGGCGGCGCGCACGGCGGGCCGGGGGCGATGGCGGCCCGGGCCGCCCTGCGCGACAGCGGGCCCGCTGGCCCGCTGCGGCGCAGGGCGCTGGCCGCCGCGCACCGGCGGATCTACGCCGGCCCGAACGAGTCCCGCAGCGCCTCGGAGACCGTGCGGGCGACCCGGCCGAACGCCCCGTCGTAGCGCAGCGACTCCGCCCGCGGGTAGTCGAAGGGCACGGCGACCTCGGTGAGCAGCTGCCCGGACCGGGCGGAGAGCACCCCGACCCGGCTCGCCAGCGCCACCGCCTCGACCACGGAATGGGTCACGAACAGCCCGGCGAAGCCCTCCCGCAGGTGCAGCTGCTGCAGCTCGTCCCCGAGCCGCTGGCGGGTGATCTCGTCGAGTGCGCCGAACGGCTCGTCGAACAGGTACAGCGCCGGGCGGGCGGTCAGGGCCCGGGCGAGCGAGACCCGCATCCGCATTCCGCCGGACAGCGCCCGCGGCCGGTGCCGCTCGTAGCCGCGCAGGCCGGTGAGCGCGAGCGCGTCCGCCACCAGGGCGTCGCGCCGCGGGCGTGGGACGCCGTCGAGTTCGGCGAACAGCCCGACGTTCGCCGCGACCGTCCGCCAGGGCAGCAGGGTCGGGTCCTGGAAGATCAGGGCGGGGGAGCCCGGCCCGGCCAGCACCGCCCCGGAGGTCGGCACAGCGAGACCCGCCGCGATCCGCAGCAGGGTGGACTTGCCCGACCCGGAGGCACCGATCAGCGCCACGATCTCCCGGTCCGCGATCTGCAGCGAGACGTCCCGCAGCACCGTGGAACCGTCGGGGAACGTCATCCCGGCCCGCTCGAACGCCAGCGCCGTGCCAGGCGGCGCCAGGCCCACCGGGCGGGACGGGGGCCGCGTYGTACGCCGGGTCCAGGGCCGCATGAGGTCATCATCCCGTCATCCCGGGCGGCCCCGTCACCCGGGCAGCCGGCGGCGACCAGGTCCGTGACCTGGGTATTTGACGAAAATTGGAATACCCAGTAGAAGCTTTCCGCCGTATGCGGACGGAGGTGCCGGCCACCACACGGCGTGGGGAGGTCGGCGCTGTGGAAAAATTGCTTTGAGGTGGAGCGCGGCCGGTCTGCCGGTTCTCCGACAATCCGTTTTGACAAATCCGCTCCGGCGGATCCCGTGGCATCGCGAGGACCGCGACTAGGAGGACAGCGTGCCGAACGGCGAGCCCATCGTGTACCGCATCATGTTGGGAGCCCGCCTGCGCCGCCTCCGTGAGAGCACGGGCATCACCCGGGAGAGCGCCGGATATCAGATCCGCGCCTCCGACTCGAAGATCAGCCGGATGGAGCTCGGCCGGGTCGGTTTCAAGGAACGCGATGTCGCCGACCTGCTCACGCTCTACGGCGTCGTGACCGACACCGACCGCGCGCCGATTCTGGCACTGGCCCGGGAGGCGAACCGTCCGGGCTGGTGGCGTGCGTTCGCCGACGTCGTGCCGAGCTGGTCCGAACCGTATCTCGGGCTGGAGACCGCCGCGGCGCTGATCCGCACCTATCACCTGCACCTCATCCCCGACCTGCTCCAGACCGAGGAGTACGCCCGCGCGGTCATCCGCCAGACCAGCAGCCGAGGCGTACTGAGCGACGAGGTCGTCGACCGCATGGTCGCGATGCGGACGACCCGGCAGCGGCTGCTGCGCAGCCCGGACGCGCCGAAGCTGTGGGCGGTCGTCGACGAGGCCGCGCTGAGCCCGCGGATCGGCTCCACGGCCGTGCTGCGAGCCCAGCTGGCGTACCTGGCCGAGCTGGCCACGGCATCGAACATCATCATCCAGGTGCTGCCGGCCGCCTATGGCGGGCACGTCTCGGCGGGCGGCACGTTCACGATCCTGCGCTTCACCGAACCCGAGGTGCCGGACGTCGTGCACATCGAGCACCAGAGCGGCACCGTCCACCTCGACCGGCCGGAGGACGTCGACCGTTACGAGGAGCTGATGAACCGGATCGGCGTCGACAGCGTCACCCCGGACCGCACCCCCGCCTACCTGGCCCGGCTCGGCAGCCGGCTCGGCGTCTGAGTCGGTGGGCGACCGCCCTATCGGCCTGGCGACACCGGGCAGCCACCGTATGGCAGCAGGGCGTCTCGCTCCGTAGGCTGGGGCCGCCCCATCCGCAGCCTGGAGGTCGCCTTGCGACGCACCCCGTCCCGCACCGCCCTCGCCGCCGCCGTCGCGGCGACAGCCGCCAGCCTCGTCCTGGTCAGCGGCTGCGGCTCCGACGACGACGAGGCGTCCGCCGCGGCGCCGGCGCCGACCGGCACTCCCGCTGCCTCCAGCGCCCCGACCACCACCGGCAGCACCGGCGGCGGTGTGGACGTCGTCCTGCACGACGCGGGCGGCGCCGAGGTCGGCACCGTCACGCTCACCCCCGTCGACGGGGCGGTGCGGGTCGAGGGCCACTTCCACGGCCTGCCGAGCGGCAGCTACCACGGCTTCCACATCCACCAGAAGCCGGTCTGCGACCCGAAGGCCGCCGACGGGGCGTTCAGCACCGCCGGCCCCCACTTCAACCCGGCCGGGACGCCGCACGGCGAGCACGCCGGTGACCTGCCCCCGCTGCTCGTCGACCGCGACGGCACCGCCCAGCTCACCGCCGAGACCGACCGGTTCACCCTCGACGGCCTGCGCAGCGGGGGAGTCGCGCTGATCGTGCACGCGCAGCCCGACAACCTCGCGCACATCCCCGATCGCTACCGGGCCAGCGACGCGCCGTCGCCCGGCCCCGACGAGAAGACCGACGCGACAGGTGACGCCGGCGACCGCATCGCCTGCGGGGTGCTCGCGAAGGCCTGACGGCGCACCTGTGGTGCCCCACCCGTGGTCCTTGGTCCCCCGCCCGGGCGGACCAAGGCAGGGTGATCCCGACCCGTTTCCGGTGACACCGTGAGGTACGACACCGAGGGTGGGGAGGATCTCAATGTGGAGCCGTCCGACCGTATCCACCGCTTTGGYGATGGACGTGAACGCCACCTACCTGGCCTGCGACGGGACCCGGGTTCCCGTGCTCGTCTCGCTGGGTTTCGACCCGCTGGACCCGGTCGCGGTCACCATCCGCGCCCGGGCCGGCGACCCGGGCCCGGCCACGCTCGCGCTCGCCCGTGACCTGTTCACCCGCGCCACGGCACCGGCACCTGTGCCTGCACCGGCGCCTGTTCCGGACCCGCCCCCGGCCGATCCGGCGGGGGGCGGGGCGCCGCAGGCCCTCGCCGCACCGTCCGGTGGGATCGGGCCGTGCGTCGAGCCGGTGCTGCGCGGCGGCCTACGCCTGATCGCGATCTCGCTGCCCGGCCCGCATGGCCGGACAGCGCTCGAGATGTCGGCGACCAGGGTCGTCGACTTCGTACGGCGGACCTACGAGGTGGTCCCCGTGGAGGCGGAGGCGGCCCTCATCGACCTTGACCTCGAACTGGGCCTCGCCGCCCTCGGCTGCGGGTGACGACCCCCGCTCCCGTTCCCGCCCCCGCTCCCGCCGGTTCCGGCGCGGGGCCACCGGCAGGTGCCGCCGACCACGGCAGCCACGCCGACCTCGGCTGGCGCGCGGCGCCGGCGGTCCTTCCCCGCGTGGGCGGGATCTACTCGACGGTGAGGATCTCGCCGACGGGCCGACGCGGGGTCAGCGCCGAGGCTGCGGCGTCCCGGCGGGGATAGCCCACCCGCAGGATCATCTGCACGTGTCCGGCGATGCTCAGCATCCGCTCGATCACCGACCGGTACCCGTCGCTGTCCACCGGCTGCCCCATCGGGGATGCCGCCGCCCCGGCGGCGGTGACGGTGAGCAGGACCCGGGCGAGTGCCTGCCCCGCCCGCAGCCGGTCCTCGGCCTGGTCGGCGTCGGTGCCGATCACGAACACAGCGGGGCGCTCGACGGCCTCCGGGCGGGTGCCCCGCCCTCCCAGCGAGGGCGGGGCACCCGGCACGCCGGCCGGATCGAAGTCACGCAGCGGGAAGTCGCTGGCCCGGGACGGATGATGCGTCGAGGCGACACCGGTCGGGACCCCGTCCGCCGTCGGCCCCTGCCCGCGCCGCCACGCGGCCAGCTCGGCCCGGTAGGCGGGGTCCGTCTGCTCCGCCCAGTCGGCGCGTGCCGCGACCACCGCGGCATCGAGTCGCTGGTCGGAGTGGGCCAGCGGCATCAGCCAGGCGCCCTCCGCCTCGGCGGCCCGCCGCATCCGGTCGACCAGCGCCGGGTCCAGCGGGTGCCCGTCGAACGGGCGGCGGTCCGTGTGGCGCGCGCCGGCGGCGGAGAACAGCAGCCGGTCGGTGGCGGTCGGCGGGACCCGCCCGGTGACCCCCATCGACGCGAGCACCAGGTCGTCGGACAGCACCGGCTGCAGCGCGCCGCAGCCGGTCGTCCCCGGCAGCAGCTCCACGACCGGCTCCAGGCCGAGCACCCGGAACGCCAGGCGGGCGTGCAGCAGCGCCGCGCCGCAGCTCACCAGCAGCTGGCGACCGTCCGGGTCGAGGACGGCGAGCCGCCGCTCGACGTCCGGCCGCAGGGTCAGCAGGCCGTCGGCGAGGCGCCACCGCCAGGGCTGGGTGTTGTGGATGGAGGGCGCGAGCGAGGCTGTTGTCACGACCTCCACGGCCACCTCGCGACGGATCTCCGTCGTCACCGACTCCATGATCGAGACCTCCCCTCGCCGCTCGGTGGCACGCACCGAGCGTGCCGTCCGCAGCGTGGACAACATCCACGGTAGTCGGCGGCGGACCACCCGACGGTCGGCCGACGGGACCATCGTGCCGGCGGCGCGGGCCGGCCGCCGACGGATCCGTCACGTCCGCCGGGTACCGTCCGGCGTCCGCCCACACCCGCCGCGGGCCCGCTCCGACCGTGGTCACGTGCGGAACCGCCGGTCCGTCCGCTGTCGCCGGACGGCCGTCTCGCGGCGGTCGGCAGGACCCCGCGGACCGGGCCGGACGTCCCGGCCGGCGCGGCCGATGTGACATGGGCGAAGGGCCCACACCGCCCGTATGGTCGCAGCCATGGAAAAGATCCGGGTGTTCGTTCTCGATGACCACGAGATCGTGCGGAATGGTCTGCGTCAGACGCTCGCCCGGCATGACGATATCGAGGTCGTCGGAGAGGCCGGGCTGGCCGCGGAGGCGCTGCGGCGCATTCCCGCACTGCATCCCCATGTGGCGGTGCTGGACGGGCGGCTGCCCGACGGCAGCGGCATTGACGTGTGCCGGGAGATCCGGTCGGCACTTCCGGGCGTGGCCTGCCTGATCCTGACGTCCTATGACGACGACGAGGCGCTCTTCTCGGCGATCATGGCCGGTGCGGCGGGGTATGTGCTGAAGGAGATCCGCGGGAACGACCTGGTCGGGGCCATTCGCACCGTGGCGTCAGGTCAGTCGCTGCTCGCCCCGTCGGTGACGCGCCGCGTGCTGGAGCGRCTGCGGGACGGGCCGAACGAGGACCCGGCCATGGCCACGCTGAACCAGCGGGAGCGCGAGATTATCCAACTGATTGCGGACGGGCTCACCAACCGGCAGATCGGCACCCGGCTGGGGTTGTCGGAGAAGACAGTGAAGAACTACGTGTCGAGCATTCTGGAGAAGCTCGGGCTGGCCAGCCGCACCCAGGCCGCCGTCTATCTGATGAAGCAGGCCGCGGAATAGCCGCGCTCGGAGTGTGCCTGCTCGTCTGCGCGCTCCTCGTCGGCGCGCGGGCGGCCGTCCGCCTCAGCTGGTGGGCGGTCACGGAGCTCGGCCACCGGCAGGCCCAGGCGGCACCGCCGCCGCACACCGGCGACGCGGCAGACCGCCGCCGGAGAGGCTTGGCGGACCGTCGCGGGAGAAAGACGCGTCCGCGAAGGGCCGGGTGGAGAAAGGCGTAGACCCGGCCCGCCAGGTGTGGGCCGGTGTCCCGGCGCCGGCGGCCTTACGTCCCGCGGTGGGCGGGCGGGAGGTCGGTGCGGAACGGGGCGGCAGGTCACCTGACCGGACGGGACGAATGGGGGATGCTGGCGGGTGCGGGAATCGGTCCGGGGAGGAAGATCTCCACGGCTGGACTTGCCGATCGATACCGGCACCGCACAGCTGTTCCGCCCCCGGTCACCGTCTCGAGAAAGGCGCTTTCAGCTCCGGGCGGGGCGGTGGGTGCGCGRCCGAGCGTGAACCGCCCCGAAGAACGGTCTGGAGACGAAGATGTTTCTGCATGACGACGCTCCTCGAAGGCAGGCCACCGACGTACAGGCAGCACCGCCCGGAACACCGATCGACGGTCCGGCGCCCGGTCCGGCACCAGGCCCGGCGCCACGGGAACTCCGCCTCGACACCCGGGAAACCGTCGAGACCGCCACCTCTGTCGTCTTCCTCACCGAGGACCGCGCCTACAAACTGCGTAAACCAGTGGATCTGGGATTCCTGGACCTGCGTTCCCGCGGCGTGCGGCTGCGGGCCTGCGAGGACGAGGTGCGCCTGAACCGGCCGCTGGCCCCCGACGCCTATCTCGGCGTCGCCGATATCCGGGATGAATCCGGAGTGCTGTGCGACCACATGGTGGTCATGCGGCGGATGCCGGCTGCCCGCCGCCTTTCCGCCCTGGTCGCCGCCCTTCCGACCGGCGCTGACGCCGTCCTCGGTGAGCTGCGGATCCTGGCCGGGCGGCTCGCCGCGTTCCACGAGGAGTGTGAGACGTCCACCGAGATCGCCCGGGACGGTGGCCTCAGCGCACAGCAGGCGCTGTGGCTGGCGGCGATGGACGGCATCGCGCCGTTCCGCGGCCGGCTCATCGACGCCGTCGTGGCCGACGAGATCGGCCGGCTCGCGCTGCGGTACCTGGCCGGGCGCGGGCCGCTGCTGGCCCGCCGCCAGCGCGCCGGGCGGATCCGCGGTGGCCACGGGGACCTGCGGGCCGATGACATCTACTGCCTGCCTGACGGCCCGCGGGTGCTGGGCAGCGTCAGCTCCGACCCGGCCCTGCGCCGCGGCGACGTCTTGGGGGACGTCGCCTCGCTGGCAGCGGACCTGGAGCACCTCGGCGCGCCCGCGGCGGCACACGCCGTCCTGGCCGCCTACCGCGAAGCGGCGGGGGAGACGGGCCCCGCGTCCCTGGAGCACCTCCACCTCGCCTACCGGGCGGTGGTGCGGGCCGGGGAAGCCTGCGTCCGCTCCCACCAGGGTGATCCGGCGGCGGCCGCGGACGCCCGTGGGCTGGCCGCGCTGGCCCTGCGCCACCTGCGCCGCGGCCGCGTCCGGCTGGTCCTCGTCGGCGGCCTGCCGGGGACAGGGAAGTCGACCCTGGCCCGGGAGCTCGCCGCCCCCGCCCCCAGCTCCGGCTCCGGCGAAGGCTGGCTGGTGCTGCGCTCGGACGTCGTCCGCAAGGAGCTCGCCGGCCTGCCTCCCGAGGCCAGCGCCGTCGCGGAACCCGGTGAGGGGATCTACGCCGCCGACGCGACCGAGCACAGCTACGCCGAGCTGCTCACCCGTGCCCGTCACGCGCTTGAGCATGGGCAGAGCGTGGTGATCGACGCATCGTGGTCGTCGGCCCGCGCCCGCGCCCTGGCCGCCGCGGCGGCTCGGGAGTGCGACGCCGAGCTCGTGCAGCTGCGCTGCGTGAGCCCGCCTCGAGTCGCGGTGGCGCGCATCGCGGCCCGCACAGCTGCCTCGGCGGCAGGCCGCGGTGGTGCGCCCGGCGCCGGGTCGGTCGACCCGTCGGACGCCACGGAACGCGTCTACTTCGACATGGCGACCCGCACCGACCCGTGGCCGGAAGCCCGCGACGTCGACACCTCGACCTCCGCCGACACCGCGCTCGCCCTGGCCCGTCCTCTCGTCGACTGACCCCGCCCCGGCCGACCAGGCGACGGGACCGCTCCGGCCTGCCATGACCGTGCCACCGCCACGCCCCTGCCGTCTTTGGGCGTGGCGGTGCGTCACGGGCGGGTCCCGCTTGCCCTTGGCATCCGGCCCGGGTGTGACGGACGGTTGATATGGCTCGCCGGCCGGTTCTGGGGCCTAGTCACAGGCGGAGAGGTGTTCTTCGCCTGTGAGGTAGTTGTGCGGATAGGTCGTGGTGGTGGTGCCGGCGGGGCCGGTCCACTCGAAGGTGCCTGGTCGGGGTTGGCGGACCTTCCACAGCCGACCGGGCTGGTGGCGCATGCGGTGGTGCCGGCGGCAGCAGGGGCCGAGGTTGGTGGTGTGGGTGGGCCCACCTGCGGCGTAGGGCACGGTGTGGTCGGTGTCGGTGCGGGTTGCCTTGCGGGTGCAGGTCGGATGGGTGCACTGGCGGTTGCGGGCCCGGATGTGGCGGACCTGCGCCGGGCTGGGGAGCCGGCGCTCGGCGACCTCGATCAGCGTCCCCTGCGGGTCGGTCAACAGACGTCGCCAGGTGGATCCGGGGCGCATCGCGATCTCCTTCGCGATGGCGGCGGGCAGCGGGCCGTAGCCGGCGAGCTCACCTGGTTCGTGGCCGAGGCCGAGCAGCGTGGTGATGGGGACGACGACCTGGATCTCGCAGCCGATCGGTGCGGCGTGCTCGGCGCGACCGGTGAGCAGGTCGACGAGAACATCGGCGCGGATCTGGTCCCGGGTGCGTTCGTCGTCGTCGTCGCGGTTGCGGGCGATGATGTCGGCGAGGTGATCGATCCGCTGGTAGCAGGCGGCGGCGTCCTCGGCGGGCAGGACTGCGATCAGGGTGCTCGTGGCGTCCTCGTCGGCCTCGATCCGCACGCTGCGGTCGCGGCGCTGTTCGTCGGCACGGTCCTTGGCTCCGTCGGGGTCGAGGCGGATGACGGCCCGGCGGCACGCGGCGGAGAACGCGGCCCGGTGCTTCCGTGGCCCGCGGTCGAGGATCCAGGCCTCGACCTGCGCGGCCACGTCGTCGTCGAGCGGGCTGGTGGCATGTTCCAACGACCGCAGCCGGGGCAGGTCGATGATCCCGGCTGCCAGCGCGTCCACCGCGCGGGGCAGCCGGCGCACCACCGTCTCCGCGAAGTACAGCTGGTTGCGGGCTGACGCACCGGACACCCGCAGCGTTGCGGCAACCTCCTCAGGGGCGTAGTGGGAGAAAACCCCCGGCGGGTCGACCTCCCGAGGGGCTTGTAACGCGGCAAAACCAGCCAGGCCACGCAGCATCTGCGCCTGGCCCGCAGCGACCAGCCGAGCCGCAGCGCCAATGCCCCCGAGCCGGGTCTGAAGACGTCGCTCGAACTCCTCGGCAACATCCACGGCAGCAGCGCCGCTCCCACCACCAGCCGCGCGACGGCCAGCAGACCCGCCAGCACTCAGGTCGCAGCCAGCAGAACCATGCAGCGATCCCTGATCGGCAGGACCACCCGCCCGGTCGTGGTCGGTGCTGGTGGGCAGGGTGCTGGTGGGCAGGGCGGTGGTGGTCGAGTCGGTGGAGGGCATGGGATCACCTCGTCCGGGGGCAGGGCGCAACATCCTGCGAAAAATCGAATGTGTGTTCGAGTGCGAGTTCGATGATATGGCGTTGCATGGCAGCCTGGAGTCGGCGAAAGGGCGAGACCACAGGGAGAACCAGCGCCGCTCCTAGTGGTGGCCGGCGTTAGTTCGTCGGTTATGCCGCCAGGTCGAAGCGTCGGGCTGTTTTGAGCAGGTCAGCGCGGGTGTAGGTCCAGTCGAACGGCTGGGCATTGTGGTTGTAGCGGGCCTGGAAGGCGWTCACCCGMGCGGYCAGGTCGTCGAGGTCGGTGAAGTCACCGCGGGTGATCGCTTTACGTTGCAGGATCGAGAAGTAGATCTCGATCTGGTTGAGCCAGGACGCGTGCAYGGGCAGATGGACGAGGTGGGCGTTCGGGTAGACCGCGCGCATCCGGGTGACCGAGGCCCGGCCGTTGTGGGAACAGCCGTTGTCGACGACCCAGAACACCCGCCGTGCACCGGCGTAGGGCTGTTGGGTCATGACCTGGTCGACGAGCCGGCCGAACGGCACGATCCCGGTCTTCTCCTCGACCCTGCCGGTCACCTGCCCGCGGTGGACGTCATAGGCGGCGAAGTAGGCGATCGTGCCACCACGGCGGTACTCGAACTCGACACGGCGACCGTGCCCGGGTCCGGCGGGCCTGGTCGGGTGAGCGCGACGCAGGGCCTGCAGCTGGGACTTCTCATCCGCACTGATCACGTAGTCGTCGTCGGTGAGAGGCCTTCCGTCCCAGCGCCGTTCGTAGAGATC
>NZ_MBLM01000006.1 GCF_001854655.1 Parafrankia colletiae
ACGCGTAGCCCGCGGAAGTCGGCGCCGTGTGGGAAGAAGCGGACGTCCGGGCTGATCCCGCCCGTGGCCACGTCCGCATCGAGGCGTGCCATCCATGCGCCGACGCCGTCCGGGTAGAACTGGTCGTCCCACGCCGAGTACAGCGAGTTCGTCAGGTAGACGCGACGTCCGTCACGGCTGATCTCGACCATCTGCGGCCCGCCGGCGAGTGGCTCGTCCGGGGCGGCCTGATGGGGGGTGCGGCGCATGATCCCACCCAGGCGCACCGACCCGACCTCCCGTGGTGAGARCGGGTCCCGAACGTCGAACTGTTTGAGCTCCCCGGTTCCCCAGCAGGACACGTAAAGCCATCGATCGTCGACGGACAGGTCGATGTCGGTCACCAATGCGGGGACCGCGCCGAACGGACGGATGACCGGTGGAAGGTCAGCCGGGTCCGCGGGTTCGGGCGGGATCGTGATGACCTTCCGCGCGGCCCACCGGTCACCGTCTCGGTACCACAGCCACACTGACGCGGAAAGATCCGTGACGTTCGTGACGACGCCGGCGAAACCGTGGGAGACACGCGGATCGTGRGCCGGGCGCACCTCCAGCACCATCTGGTTGTCGTGCCCCAGATCGATGGTCTGCTGGTGGCGACCGCTGCCGAGGTCCCAGAAGTGCAGAGCGTGGCCGTACTGCCGGCCGAGCAGGAGCTCGGTGTTGACCCCGTCCTCGATCATTGACGGCGTGCCCCACTCGGAGGTGACCGCCACTCCCTGCGTGAGGTGCCACCACACGTCGTACGCCAGGTACTGCGGGCCTCGGTCGCGTTCCCAGGGCCCGACCACGTCGAACGTGTCGTGATCGAGCAGCGCCACCCCGCCGGGTCCATCGGAGCCGTCTGCCCCACCCAGCGCCGACAGGTAAAGACCATGCGGCCCGCAGTGGACAGTGTGCGGCCGGGAGTAGCCGGCCTTGGTGGCGAGCTCGGCCGCCTCGATCGTGCGCACCACGCGCGGGCTGCGTAGATCTGGCCGGGTATCCAGTACGTGGATCCGGGAGGACCGCAGCCCCGGGACGATGAGATAACGTCGCTCGATGCTGGCGGTATGTCCGTGGTTCTCGTGGCAGAGCGCGCTACTGCACGCGTTCCAGCCGAAGTGGTGCAACTCGTTGCGGCGCCCTGGCAGGTCGGTCCAACCGACGATCTGGCCATAGGACGACGAGGTGGAATCAACGTCGATGACGGTCATCGCATCCGATATGGTTCCCTTCGGATCGAACGCGGCGACATAGGCCAGCCGCTCCGGCGGGGCCGCCGCAGCGTCGCCGGGCGAGCGGTAGAAAGTCGGATCCGGGTTGCTCACAGCCACTCCTCGATCAGGAGAACAGGGTGGTCCAGCTCGTAAGGTCGTTAAACCACGTCCGTCCGCATTTCGAAGTCAGCCTGTCCAGTCACCCTCATTGCCCCGTTTGAAATACTGAAACCAGTGGCTGGACCTGGATTCAGCGCGCAAGTCTCGCCGATCGGCCGCGGAGCGGTTTGGTGCGGGAGACGATCCCGCCAATCTCGCCGTCCAACTCGTCGCGATCGGAGAACCCGACCGGGCCCGTGCGCTGGCGCAGGACACCTGGGCCCGCTGGCGACGGCGGTACGGCGACGACGTTTCCGACCACCAGACGCTTCCCACCAACGTCGCGACCGCGCTGGCCGCCACCGGCGACGCGACTGGTGTGAGGGCTGCGAGATGGYCCGCTGCCACCGACACGCTGGCACCTCACCGACGGTGACGAATCGCCGCGCACGAGTTCCCCGACGCTCGATCACTCTGTGTAATCATCGCCGGGTGTCCCGTCACCAGCTGGGACGCACGACCGCCTTGTGCTGGTCGATCGACGTCTGCTGTCGGCCCGTCGCGGTGTCGGGCATCGGCGGGCGGCCCAGGCCGAGGAGCGAGCATGTCAAGACGTCTACCGCGACGCCGGGCAGGTCTGCTCGCGTCGGCCGGATCCGTGGGCCCGCTGGCCTGGCTCGTGCCGTCCGTGGTCGCGCTGACCGTGCTGACAGCGACAGCGACAGCGACAGCGGCCCCGGCCATGGCCGTCACACCGCCCGCTCCCGGCGGTCCGTCCGCGGCGGCCGACCCGCGGCCCGGCGCCGACGACTCCCCGCGCGCTGCCGTGGCGGCGCTGGCTCCCGCGATCACGGTGGCGACGTCCGTGGCGCAGGGCTCGTTCTCCGGTGTCGGTCAGACGCTCGACTTCGCCTACCTGGTGACGAACAGCGGGGACGCGCCGCTGACGAACGTCGTCGTGCACGACGCGCTCGCCGGCGTGTCTCCGGTGACCTGCGCGGCTACGGAGCTGGCCCCGGGGGGAACCACCACCTGCGGCGCGACCTACGTGACGACCCAGGCGGACGTCGACCACGGGCGGGTCGAGAACACCGCCGTCGCGAACGGCACGCCGCCGTCCGGCCCCCCGGTGACCTCGGCGCCGTCACACAGCTCCACCAGCTCCACGCTCCCACCCCCGACCGGATCGATCAGCGTCGTGGGCCCGTCGGATTCGCCCGTCTTCGGTGCTTCCCCGCCTGGTTTCCCACCGTTGCTCCTGACCGTCCCCTTCGTCGTCACCAACACCGGTGCCGCGCCGCTGCGCGAGATCTCCATCCTGGCAGCGACACCGCCGCGCACCCAGATCTCCTGCCCGGCGCAGGTACTCGCCCCCGGTGAGTCCATGAACTGCGACAGCCTGACAACCACCACCCAGACGGACGTGGACCGAGGATCGATCTACATCACCGCCGTCGTCAACGGCCGGCTCGCCACCGGCAGGTGGACGTCGGCGGCCACGACCGTCTTCGCGCACGCCGTGCAGAACCCGAGCCTCGTGCAGGGTTCCGTGGACACCACCCCTTTCAGCAAGGCCGGTGATCCGGTCAGCTTCACCTACCAGCTAGTCCGAAACGGAAACGTCACGCTGACCGACGTCACACTGGAGTCGTCACAGGCCGCCCCGGCCGCTGGCGTGCTCTGCGTCAAGACGCTGCCCCCTGCCAGCCCTGGCGGCCCGATCAACAACACCTTCTTCTGCACGGTCAAGACCGTCGCGACCCAGGCCGACATCGACGCCGGCTTCATCGCGGACGTGAGCCGAATCGTCGCCACCACGCCGACGGGCGAGCTGATCACCCTGCCGCCGCTGGTCATCGTCCGGCAGCCTCAGGGTGGCGGGCCCATCCCCCCGACGACTGGCGCGATCTCCCTGGCCAAGTCCGCCGCGCCGGCCGAGTTCGTCGGCGCGGGCCAGAGGCTGGACTACTCCTACCTGGTGACGAACACCGGCCCGGTCGGCCTGTCCGGCGTCCGCGTCGTGGACGGCCTACCCGGGCTGTCCCCGGTCGCCTGCCCGGCGACAGCACTCGCCCCCGGTGCGGCGATGACCTGCACCGCCTCCTACCTCACCACCGACGCCGCCGCGAACGTCGGCCAGGTCCGCAACGACGCGTTCGCCTACGGAACGCCGCCCGGCGCGCCGCCGGTGCTCTCCGCCCCGGCGGTCACGACGACACCGGGCCGGCCCGCGCAGCAGCCCGATCCCGGCATCGCCCTCGCGGCGCAGGTGGAGCCGACCACCGTCCCCGCCGCACAGCAGCTTCTGCACTACACCTACCTGGTGACGAACACCGGCGACGTCCCCCTGGAGAACGTCCGGCTCTCCGAGGCGCTGCAATCAGGGTTTGTGTCCTGCCCGAGCGGTTCGCTGCCGCCCGGCGGGTCGATGTCCTGCACCGCCGACTACAACATCAAGGATCAGGACGTCGCCCGGGGCCTGGTGGACAGCGAAGCGATAGCGACCGGACAGCCCCCGTCCGGGCCACCGGTGACCTCGACGCCCGCGGAAACCTCCGCGACACTGCTGCCGAGGGCGACGATCTCGCTGACAAAGTCCATGGTCCAGACGTCGTTCACCGGCCTGGGCGAGCCGATCGACATCACCTACGTCGCGACGAACACCAGCAGCCARCCGCTGACCAACGTGTTCGTGTACGACGCTCTGGCAGGTGTGTCGCCGGTGCGCTGCGCCGCGACGAGCCTCGCTCCGGGCCAGTCGACGACCTGCACCGCCAGCTATGTCACGACGCAGGCCGACTCCGACAAAGGCAGGCTCAGCAACAGTGCGTGGGCGGCGGGCACGCCGCCGACGGGTCCGCCGGTCGTCTCCGAGCCGGCGATCGCGACGTTGTCGGTACCGGTCCTGTCGCTGGTGAAGACCGCCAACACCACGTCCTTCACCGCCGCGGGTGAGCGGCTGACATACCTCTACATCATCACCAACCGCGGCCCGGTCGCACTCACCGGCCTCGTGGTGAACGACCCGATGCCCGGCCTGTCGGCCGTGGACTGCCCGGTGATGACACTGGCCGTCACCGCGATGACGATCTGCACGGCGAACTACGTGACCACACAGGCCGACGCCGACGCGCGGAAAGTCGAGAACGTGGCGACCGCGAGCGCGACCCCAGCGTTCGGCGCCACGGTGACCTCGAAGCCTTCAACCACCTCGACTCTACTGCGCTCCGACACCGGCCCTGCCGGACCGCCCGGCCCCGCCGGGCCAGTTGGACCTGCCGGGCCGGCTGGACCTGCCGGGCCGGCTGGACC
>NZ_MBLM01000007.1 GCF_001854655.1 Parafrankia colletiae
TGGACCTGCCGGGCCGGCTGGACCTGCCGGGCCGGCTGGACCGGTCGGACCTTCCGGACCCCCCGGACCGCCAGGTCCACCCGGACCATCTGACCACCGAGGATGGAAGATCGACATCGGGAAGATCCGTATCCCGCCCCTCTTCAGGTAGCCCGCGGCGGACGACGTCGCGGCCCGGCCAGGCGGCCGGGCCGGGCCGTCAGAACGGGGTGAGGACGAGGGTGAGCTGCGTCGGGGCGTGATCCTCGTGTAGGACGCCTGACCGGCGACGTCGCCGAACACGAAGCCGTAGGCGCGGTGGTTGTCGGTGTGCTCGTGCAGGACAGGGCGTAGTGGTTCGTCACCGCGCCGCGGTAGAACGAGCTCGCGTCGGCGACGGGCTGTGGCGCGTCGGCGAGCAGCGTCGAGCGGTTGAAGCCGGCGCCGAGCACGGCCGAGACCGGCCCGGTGACGCCGTCGCCCAGTTCGGCCCGGGCACGAGGTCCCAGGCTTGGATCAGGACCCGGTAGCCGGCTTCTTCGAAGGTCCAGGCGATCCACTCGGCCCATGGCCGGTCGGGTTGAGTGGAGGAGAGGAAGAAGTCCCAGGCCGTGCCGCTGTCATCATCGCTGGTGCTGTGCGTGTAGCCCCCGTTGCTCACCTGGACGGTGTGTCACCGGGACAGRCTGGGTCAGACCGTGCTGGTACGGCGTTGGGTCGGTGCCCGGGTTCTGGTGGCGCTGGGTGACGTGTCTGCGATGGGCCCGTCTGGCCTGGCCCGGGGATGYGTTTTCTGGTGCTGCGCGGCAAACCGGCGATGGGAAAAATACTTGCTGGCCGAGGTTGAGCTCGGTGCGGATTCTATTGCGGGCCGTCTGGTTCATTGGTATTTGGTTCCGTGAAAATGTGGTGGTGTCGGGTGTGATAGTGACTTTAATTGCTGGTTGGTGCCCACAGGAAGATCGCCGTGTCGGCGGTGGCGGTGGCGGTGGCGAGGAGGGTGATGTCGTCGGGTCCGGGCAGGGCTGCGAGCGCCCACACCCGGCAGGTGTGGCCGCTGTGGGGCGTGCCGACGGGTTGTCCGCTGGTCGGGTGTCCCGCATCCGCACCGTCCGGTCGTCGCCGGCGGAGGCGAGCAGCGTGGGCGCTGTCGCAAGATCGTAAATGTCGCTCAGCGTCCGCCCGAGTAGGCAGTCACACGACGTCGGCACGTGACTCGTAGCTCCCCGCGCGGAAGCCGCCTCCACTCCGCCGCCGGAAAGGTGCAAAAGGGATTATTTGGATGAATTGATCATCTCGTTGCAACTTCCTCGCTCCAGTTCGGCGCAAGGACTACAACTTCTACGTAGATACGGCCTATAGTCGCCGATGGTTCCGCATCTGCGGATCTCGTGCAGCGTCGCACACGCACAGAGGTTGTCATCCCCGGTGTGGACGGGCCATCTGCTCGCATCGCGCACCCTGACACGAAGGCTGACGTGAGATCGCATCTGACCGTGCGTACGTGCGCAGCGGCAACAGCACTGGTCCTGGGTACCGCGTTGGCGGTGGCCTTCCCCGCTCCGGCGCGAGCCAACACTGTGGGTGTCACGGTGAAGTCGCCCGGGGCTACCAGTGGCCCTGCAAGCCCCAGCTCCGAGATCTCAACCCACGCGGACTGCAGCAGCGGCCTGATTTCCGGCGGTGGGATCAACCAGGCCACCGGCAACGGCAACGGCAACCACGTGATGGGCAYCTCGCCCAGCCCCGACGGTAGCACCGAATACACCGGCTCCACCGGGGTTGTAGGCACCGACGTGACGCACTGGCTCGGGATCGGCGGAAGTGGTGGCCAGGTCAATGCTTCCTTCTCCACCACCCCCTTCGCGATGTGCTTCACCAGCAACCTGATCACCCACACCCAGGTGGTCATGAACAAGATCAACGCACCCACCGTCGGGTCGACGGTTGGCCTGGTCACCGCGACCTGCCCGGCGAGCACGGTCCTGCTCGGTGGCGGGGCACGCACCACACCGGCCAGTGTTGGCAACTTCAAGCCGATCGCAAGCTTCCCGACCTTCAACAATGCCGCACATGACTACGGCGAGATAGCTGCAGCCGACGGCGAGACCAACCCCGACTCCTGGACCGCAGTCGGGTGGGCCAACGGCACCAACAGCACCAACGAGACCTACGTCTACGCGATCTGCAGCGGAAACAACATCAACGTCAGCGGCGTCACAGTGAAAGTCCGTTACAGCGTGGCGAGCGGCCCGACCACGGGAAGCACGGGCCAGAAGGTGACAGTCAACTGCCCCGGTGGGGACGGAAAACTGATCAGCGGGGGCGCCGCCATCAGCGGAGGCGGSGTGACCACGACCGACTTCACCGGGCCGGGCTCAGGTGGCGACCACCTCAACGGGAGCTTCCCCAGCGACTCGAGCGGAAACCCGGTCAGTGACGGGACCATCACGGCGGCGTACTGGACAGCCTTCACTCATACCGGGGGTACGAGCTCGCCGAACACCTACTCCGACGTCTGGGCGCTGTGCGCCGACGACGGCGTCTGAAAGTAGCAGAGACTCCGGTCCGCGGGCGGGMACGGGACCGAGCGCGGCCCGCCTGATGTTTCTTCCTGTGACGAAGCGAAGAACGAGGTCTTCGGCGACTGCCTGGTCGCCCGCCGGGAATGGCACCGCACGGGACTGCAGACGCCTTCCCGGCGGAGAATAATACGACGAAATTCGCGCCCTGCGGCGTCCGCGGCCGCACTGTCGACACCGGCAGGGTAGCGGTCGGCTGCGACGGGGAAACTGCGGCGCTCGCTGTGGCGACCTTTTTTGTTCACGAATGTGTCATCCGAGGGGGATGATCGTCATACGTAATCGTCGCGTTTTCGTGTGGTCTGTTTCAGTGCTAGGTTTTCTGCTGAGCATTGTACTGACCAGTTGTGTGCCGGATTTGCCGTCGCCGGGCGCCTCGCCGAAAAAAGCCTGCGGAAAATCGGGTGTCCTCGACAAGAAGACATGTACCTACAGCACGGTTGGATCGGACGTCTTCACCGTCCCCAACGGTGCAAAGTGGGTCGAGATCACGGTGGTCGGTGCCCAGGGTGGGCATTACTTTATTGCCGGTGACGCCGCTCATGGCGGCTCGCCGGTGGGTGACATCACCGGCCGTCCCGGTGGGGGCGGCGGCCGGGCGTACGGCGTGATATCGGGTCTGCCCTCAGGTCAGGTCCTGCAGGTCGATGTCGCCGGCAGGGGTACTGACGGCACGGCGGCGACCCGGTCTGGCGGAAAGAACAACGGACCGACCGGCGGGCAAGGCGCCGTGGGCGGGTTCGGTGGCTCCAATGGTGGCGTGGCAGCCGGTAGGGGGGACGCCGGCGGGGCCGATGGCGGGACCTCGAGCATCAACGGCGGCAACGGCGCCGGTGGCGGCGGTTCCTCGGATGTACGGATCGCTGTCGGTGGCTGCGCAACGCTGAGGTGCGGTCTGTCGGACCGAGCGCTGGTCGGTGCGGGCGGCGGCGGCGGTGGCGGCACCGGGGGCCAGGGCCACGCGCTGGGCGGTGCGGGCGGCAGTGGCGGCGGTGTGGCCGGCGCTGCTGGTGGTGCCATCGTTGATGGTGGCCATCCGGGAGCCCCCGGGGACGGCGGAAGTCAGACCGCGGGGGGAGCCGGGGGTCTCAACCCTGGGCGGCACGCGACTCCGCCTCCCCCCGATCCCAACGATCCGCGTCTCGGCGGTGATGGCACCGATGGCAGCCGTGGGCCAGGCGGCGTCGGGGGCGCGGGAAACCAGCCCTGCCTGGGTCCGCACGACCCGCCCTGCCGGAACCCCGATGACCCGACCTCAGGCGGTGGCGCCGGTGGTGGCGGTGGCGGCGGGTACTTCGGTGGCGGTGGTGCCTCGGGAGGCGGTGGGCTCACGATTGGTGGCGGCGGAGCAGGTGCCGGTGGAGGCGGAGGAAGCTCCTTCGTCGCTCCCGCGGTGAGTTCTGCTGTCCTGACCGCTGGTGTCAACGCCGGGACCGTCAACAACGGCAATGGCCAGGTCACTATCACCTGGGGTAGCTCCAGCGACCCCAAGCCCACCCCCCCGTCTGAGCCGGAGCCGACGACGAGCCCGGAACCGACGACGAGCCCGGAGCCCACGACGAGCCCGGAACCGACGACGAGCCCGGAACCAACGCAGGAACCCGGTCCGAAGCCGGCAGCAGCGACCGCCTACGTCATCAACAACTTCGGCAACACGGTGACTCCGATTGACGTGGTCACCAATACTGCCGGTGCCCCGATCCCTGTCGGCGCAAGCCCCAGAGGACTTGCGGTCACCCCCGATGGCAGGACCGTCTATGTGGCGAACCGGGCCGACAACACGGTGACGCCGATCGATGCAACCACCAAGACCCCCGGTGCCCCGATCCCGGTCGGTGAGTTCCCCTTCGGGATCGCGGTGACTCCCAACGGCAGGACCACCTACGTGGTGAACAACCTCAGCGACGACGTGACGCCGATCGATGTGGCCACCAACACTCCCGGTGCCCGCATCCCGGTCGGGGACAACGCGCACAGTGTCGCGGTCACCCCTGATGGCAGAACCGCCTATGTCACCAACTCGGCAAGCAACACGGTGACGCCGATCGACGTGGCCACCAACACTCCCGGCACCCCCATCTCCGCCGGGAACAACCCACAGGGCATTGCGATCACGCCAGACGGCAGGA
>NZ_MBLM01000008.1 GCF_001854655.1 Parafrankia colletiae
CCGGTCGGGATCTCGATCACGCCGGATGGCAGAACGGTGTACATCACCAATGAGCGGGAAAACGTGGTGACGCCGATCGACGTGGCCACCAACACCCCCGGCGCCACCATCGCCACCGGAGGTACCCTCCCGTTCGCCATCGCGATCACGCCGGACGGCATAGCCGCCTACGTTGTCAACCGCGACAGCAACGCGGTGACGCCGATCGATCTGGCCACCAGGACCCCCGGCACCCCCATCCCCGTCGGTGACCGACCGATGGGGATCGCGATCACCCCGGCGCCGGTGTGTGGGAGCACCGGTGTGCTGTCCGGGACGACGACGATGACCTGCACCTATCGCACCGTCGGATCGGACACCTTCACGGTGCCCGCGGGAGTCGACTCGGCCGAGATCAGGGTGACCGGCGCCCGGGGCGGGCACTATTTCATCGCCGGCGACGAGGCACACCCATCCCCAGCAGGGGACATCACGGGGCGCCCCGGAGGCAACGGTGGTCAGGCATCCGGGACACTCACAGGTTTGACGAGCGGCCGCGTCCTGCAGGTGGACGTGGCAGGTAGAGGCGCTGACGGAACCGGTGCCTCACGCTCGGGCGGGATGAGCAACGGCCCGTCCGGCGGGTCGGGAGCGCTCGGCGGGTTCGGTGGGTCCGACGCCGGCGTGCACGGTGGGCCCGGTGACGGCTCCGGTGCCAACGGCGGAACAGCGTTCAACGGTGGTAACGGCTCCGGCGGCGGCGGCTCCTCGGACGTCCGCTCGGCCGCGGCGGGGTGTGCCGCACTGACCTGTGACTCGTCCACCCGTGTCCTGGTCGGTGCGGGCGGTGGCGGTGGCGGCGGTACCGGAGGCCAGGGCAACGCGCTCGGCGGGGCCGGCGGTGACGGTGGTGGTGACGCCGGCGCCGATGGTGGCGCGACCGTGGACGGTGGTAACGCCGGAGTCTCCGGCAAGGGCGGCACCCAGACCGCCGGAGGTGTCGCTGGGCTGAACGCGTGCCGGCACGGCGCCGGGAGCCCCCCACCCAGTGACCCGCTGACCGATCCGCGCTGCGGCGGGGACGGTGCCGACAGTACTTCCGCGGCCGGCGGCATCGGCGGGGCCGGGAACCTACCCTGCAACGGGGTGTACACCCCGCCCTGCCAGAACCCGACCGCCACCACTTCCGGCGGTGGCGCGGGCGGCGGCGGTGGCGGCGGCTACTTCGGCGGCGGCGGCGGCAGCGGTGGCGGCGGCCCCTTCGGCGGCGGCGGTGGTGCCGGCGGCGGGGGCGCTGGCGGGAGTTCGTTCGCCGCATCGGGCATCGTGAACCCCGTCCTTGCTGCCGGCGTCAACTCGGGCACGATCAACGACGGCAACGGTGAGGTCACGATCACCTGGACTCCTGCCGGCATTTCGGCTCCGGCTCCGGCATTGACTACCACGCCGACACCAACTCCGACCCCAACCCCAACTCCGACCCCCACACCGGCCCTCACGCCCGCGCTGGCCACGAAGCCTGACCAGACGTAGGGCGAACCCTCAGAAATAGCGCGCGCAAAGCAGCACAGAAACCCGCGCTCGGCCGGTGATCGACTCGATCACCGGCCGAGCCGGCGTTCAACCAGACACATCATCAGGTGGACGGAACGCGCTTCGGACACCGCTGATCCTCTGTATTGCCACGAGACGAGGTCGGTCTGCGACCAGGTCAGGTGCCGCAACACGGCCAGGTGCGGAATTCATGCAGGCTATAGGCCGTAACGGTCGCGGTGTAAATCGGCGCGCAATTCTCGATGCCGTTAGAAATCATATCCGCTCGGAAGCGTAATCCGGCGAGCGTATGCGATACGRTGGCCGAGATGTGGTCGTTGTGCTGAATTCAAGGAATTGCGTAATCACTTGCTGGGCTAAGAATAGGCGCGGGTGGCGATGCTGGTGCGGTCTCTATGGTCGGGTAATGCCGGACAAGCTGCTATGATGCGTGGCGTTGCGGCAAGGAGACGCCCAGATCTGACGGGTTTTATCGATGACTATATATCAGGGTTTCCGCTTGGCGTGTCCATCGGAGACGAACTTGTCGAGTGCCTTTCTGATGAAATTGGGGATTTTGGGATTCAAGGCGACGACTCGTTCACTCCGTATGGGATTGCGCTGGAATCTCTACAGGATCTAATTTTACGAGAAGAAAACTAGATAATCAGGTCTTAGCCTGGATGTACCGCTGTTTATTCCTGTCCGTCGGGGTTCCTGGCGCGAAAGTGCCCTCCGAGTCGGGAGGATGGAAGTTCCCTACGCTTCCGTCCACCAGATCGAGAGGGCACTGCAAGTGCGATTGTTGCATGCGGCGTCGAGGGCGCACGCGCGGTTCGACGACTGCTTTCGACGTCGATGCGTTCCACGACCCGTGCCCCGGTGGGGATCGTGATGGTTTTGGGTCGGGTGGTGGCGACGATGACCGTGCCCGGGGGTARGGCCGGGGGTAGGCCGAGGGGGAGTTCCCCGGCCGGTGGGGGTGGGGCTTCGTCGAGGCCGTCGACGAGGAGGATCACGGGCTGGTCGGGTTCGTCGCGGTCGCGGTCGCGGTTCTTCGCGGCGTCRCAGAGCCGGCCGTGGAGCCAGGCGGTGCTGGTTGCTCCGTCGGGCAGGACCCCGCCGGGGGCGGCGTCTTCGAGTTTCCAGCGGGCGATGAGCTGTGCGGCGAGGTTGAGCCGGGCTGTTTCGGGGGTGTGGCCGTCGGGGAGGCGGGTGAAGTGCGCCGGCCAGACCCGGGTGAACGTCAGGTAGGCCGCCAACGCCGACTTCCCCATCCCCGCCTCTGCCTCCACCAGCAGGTAGCCGCCACGGCGCTGCTGCACACATCGGCTGATGAAGGTGTCGATCTTGCCGATGAGGTCGGTGCGTCCCCGGAATCTGGCGACCGGGTTGGCGGTGTCCGCCGGGTCGGACAGTCGTAGGTGCCCGGGCAGGGGGCGAGATTGATCGTGGCGTGGCGCAGCAGTTGGAAGGGGCCGGAGAACCGCTGTTGCAGGACCTGCCCGTAGTTCACCCCGACGGCTTGGCCGTTCGGAGCGGACGCAGCGTTCACCATCGGCTGACCCTGATCGTCAAGGTGGCGTCGCTGGCATTGGGGGTCACCGGCTGGAGTCGTTCCGATGCTGGATGATCTGCCCGTGGTTGATCCCGATGGCCTGTCCGCCGGGTGCGGTGACGTTTCCGATCTGGATGCCGCCCGGTGGGACGGATACGCCGGTGTGTGCCTGTCCGGTCGTTTCGGGTGTGGGTGTGGGTGTGGGGAACGGGGGCGGTGCTGGTGCTGCGTTTGTGCTGGTGGGAAACGGTGGGGCGGTGGCCGGTTTCGCCCGTGCGCCGGAGACGGCGAGTTCGGCCGTGTGCAGCAGGTCCGTTCGTGCTGTGTCCTGGG
>NZ_MBLM01000009.1 GCF_001854655.1 Parafrankia colletiae
ACCCCGCCGGGGGCGGCGTCTTCGAGTTTCCAGCGGGCGATGAGCTGTGCGGCGAGGTTGAGCCGGGCTGTTTCGGGGGTGTGGCCGTCGGGGAGGCGGGTGAAGTGCGCCGGCCAGACCCGGGTGAACGTCAGGTAGGCCGCCAACGCCGACTTCCCCATCCCCGCCTCTGCCTCCACCAGCAGGTAGCCGCCACGGCGCTGCTGCACACATCGGCTGATGAAGGTGTCGATCTTGCCGATGAGGTCGGTGCGTCCCCGGAATCTGGCGACCGGGTTGGCGGTGTCCGCCGGGTCGGACAGTCGTAGGTGCCCGGGCAGGGGGCGAGATTGATCGTGGCGTGGCGCAGCAGTTGGAAGGGGCCGGAGAACCGCTGTTGCAGGACCTGCCCGTAGTTCACCCCGACGGCTTGGCCGTTCGGAACGGACGCAGCGTTCACCATCGGCTGACCCTGATCGTCAAGGTGGCGTCGCTGGCATTGGGGGTCACCGGCTGGAGTCGTTCCGATGCTGGATGATCTGCCCGTGGTTGATCCCGATGGCCTGTCCGCCGGGTGCGGTGACGTTTCCGATCTGGATGCCGCCCGGTGGGACGGATACGCCGGTGTGTGCCTGTCCGGTCGTTTCGGGTGTGGGTGTGGGTGTGGGGAACGGGGGCGGTGCTGGTGCTGCGTTTGTGCTGGTGGGAAACGGTGGGGCGGTGACCGGTTTCGCCCGTGCGCCGGAGACGGCGAGTTCGGCCGTGTGCAGCAGGTCCGTTCGTGCTGTGTCCTGGGGGATCCCGAACAGGTCGAGGGAGACGACCTGGCCGAGCAGGCCAGGCCGCGGGCAGTCCTCGACGCGGACGACGAGGAGTTTGCGGGTGGCACCGGTGGGGTCGGTGGACCAGGCGGCCTGCCACTCGGCGGCGCCGTAGACCGAGCGGGTGTAGGCGTGGGAGAGCACGGCGATTGTCCGTGCCGCGCGGGTGACGCCTTYGTCCATGCCGGTGACCCAGTTCGAGCCGGGTACGAGGTCCCAGGCCTGGATCAGGACCCGGTAGCCGGCTTCTTCCAGCGTCCAGGCGATCCATTCGGCCCAGGGCCGGTCGGTCTGGGTGTAGGAGACGAAGAAGTCCCAGCCGGTGCTGTGCGTGTTGCCCCCGTTGCTCACCCGGACAGTGTGTCACCGGGACAGGCCGGGTCAGACCGTGCTCGTACGGCGTTGGGTCAGGGCCCGGAGAGGGCGGCCGGCCCGGGGAGGGCGCCGCGACCCAGGTTTGTGAGGCGTCGAGCGGTGTGCTCCCGGATGCTGCTCTGGCGGCCTCTCTACACGATCTTCTACGGCCGGTAAGCTGGAGGTGCGCCCGGCCCACGATCCGCGTGTCTCCCACGGTTTCGCCGGCGTCGTCACGAACGTCACGGATCTTTCCGCGTCAGTGTGGCTGTGGTACCGAGACGGTGACCGGTGGGCCGCGCGGAAGGTCATCAYGATCCCGCCCGAACCCGCGGACCCGGCTGACCTTCCACCGGTCATCCGTCCGTTCGGCGCGGTCCCCGCATTGGTGACCGACATCGACCTGTCCGTCGACGATCGATGGCTTTACGTGTCCTGCTGGGGAACCGGGGAGCTCAAACAGTTCGACGTTCGGGACCCGTTCTCACCACGGGAGGTCGGGTCGGTGCGCCTGGGTGGGATCATGCGCCGCACCCCCCATCAGGCCGCCCCGGACGAGCCACTCGCCGGCGGGCCGCAGATGGTCGAGATCAGCCGTGACGGACGTCGCGTCTACCTGACGAACTCGCTGTACTCGGCGTGGGACGACCAGTTCTACCCGGACGGCGTCGGCGCATGGATGGCACGCCTCGATGCGGACGTGGCCACGGGCGGGATCAGCCCGGACGTCCGCTTCTTCCCACACGGCGCCGACTTCCGCGGGCTACGCGTGCACCAGATCCGACTGGAAGGCGGCGACGCCTCGTCCGACTC
>NZ_MBLM01000010.1 GCF_001854655.1 Parafrankia colletiae
CGCATACCAGGAAACCCAGAACTCCATGAAGGAGGCAGCATAAAGCTGGTATAGTCCCGCTACGTCGGTGTCCGAGAAACGGGCAGCACCTCAGTCATCTCCGGACCTGCCGGCGTGCTGCTGGCGCGGCGGGACATCGAGCCCTGCCTGGGGCAGTGGCATCTGCCGGGCGGCACGGTGTTCTTCGGCGAGTCGCTGACGGCGGCGGTGGCCCGGGTGGCCGCGCGCGAGCTGGGCGTCTCGGTCGCCGTCGGCGACCTCCTCGGCTACATCGAGTATCCGTTCATGGCGGCGGACGGGTACCGTGGCTGGCCGATCGGCATCGCCTTCGACACGACGATCAGCAGCGGGCAGCCGGTCGGCAGCGCCGAGGGCAGCGAGACCGGCTGGTTCACCGAGATCCCGCCCGACACCATCCGCGAGCAGGCCGAATTCCTGAACCGGCTGGTCCGCGTCCCGTCCTGACAGCCCCGTCCTGATAGCCCCGTTCTGGCGGCCGCCCCACACCCGGACATATGGCGGGGAGAGCGCACGACGTCCCCTGCTGAGAGACCGCCCCTGTTGGTGAGTACCTCGACGGTAAGCTGCATGGATTGCTACCGTGTGCGGCGATTTGGACTTCCGACTGGCCGGTCGGAACAGGTGAAATCCCGTCCTCCGGTCGGACGTGTTCGGATCGTCGGGTGCGAGGCGTGCTTACCGACGGGAGTGCGATGCCCAGCGATGTGCCGGCGGGATCGACGGCGGGTTCTCAGCCTCCGCAATCCGTCCCACCTGGGGTTTCGTCGTCACCGGACTGGGACCCGGTCTTCATGTCGCTCCGTGACGATGATCCGCGCAGGATCAGCGGGTATTCTCTCCGTGCCCGGATCGGCGAGGGCGGTATGGGAGCGGTCTATCTTTCCTACACCCCGGGCGGCCGTCCGGTGGCGGTCAAGGTGGCCCGTGCCGAGTTCGCGACCGATCCCGACTTCCGCCGCCGGTTCGCCACCGAGGTGAGGATCGCGCAGCAGGTACAGGGTCTCTACACCGCCCCTGTCATCGACAGCGACCCACACGGGGATCGGCCCTGGCTGGCGACCGCCTACGTTCCCGGGCCGTCACTCGCGGGCGCGGTTTCCAGRCTCGGCCCGCTGCCGGAGGAGACCGTGCTGGTCCTGATCGCGGGCATCGCCGAGGCGCTCCAGGTCATCCATCGTGCCGGAATCATCCATCGGGACCTCAAACCCGGCAACGTCATCCTCGCCGTCGACGGCCCGCGGGTCATCGACTTCGGTATCTCCCGCGCGGCGATGGCCTCCTCGGCGGCTCGGACCCAGACCGGGGCGCAGATCGGCACACCTGCGTTCATGGCGCCCGAGCAGGTGCGCGGTGCCGGCCTCGGGCCATCGGCGGACGTGTTCGCGCTCGGCGCCACCGCGTACTACGCAGTCACCGGCGAACTGCCCTTCGGAGCGGATGCGGCTGTGTTCCACCGTGTTCTCAACGAGGAGCCGGACTGGGAACGGTGCCCACCCAGGCTGCGCACCGTGCTGGCGCCCTGTGTGCTGAAGGACCCTGCCGGGCGCCCCGCCCCCGAGCGCCTGATCGAACTCTGCCGAGCTGTCTCCGCCGACGACCGGCTCCGGGCCGGCGAGGGCTGGCTGCCTCCCACGGTCGCCGCCGACCTGACGAGGTACGCACTGGCCGCACCGCCCGACCCTGAACCGGTGATCTCGCCGCCACCCCTGCAGCCAACCGGATTCGCAGGGGTGGCACCTCCGTCGGACACAGCCGACGGGCCGCGCCCGTGGGCGCCGCCACCGGACGGGCCTCGGCCGCCGGCGTCGGGGTGGCCCGCGAAACCGGTCTGGCTGGCCGCCTCGGTGATCGCGGCCGTTGTTGTTCTGGTGGTCGTCCTGGTGAGCATCTCCGGTGACGACGGCGGCGACGAGCTCTCCGGGCTGCCTCCCGCATCGCAGGTGCCCCTGCCCCGGTCGCCGGGCTCGGAGCTGCCTCCGTCGGGCACGGACGGGGAACAGGGTGGTACGGAGCAGCCGTCGACAACGGCGACGGATGCGCCGGTGGCCGATGAGGTGGTCTATCTGGCGGACCTGGAAGCGGTGGAAACTGACGGTTTCGTGGAAAGCTCCGGTGGCGACTCCGCCGCCGATGCCGAGGTGAGCGGAGTCGCCTATCCGCGCAGTGTCCTGCTGTGGACGGGCGACGAGGACTCCCGCTGGCCCGGCCGAGCCCGGGCTGAGTTCAATCTCGGTCGTTCCCGCCAGCGGCTTCAGGCGACGATCGGTCTGTCGGACAAGTCAATCAGCTCGGCCAGGTACCGGGTTGAGATCCACGGCGACGGACGGCTGCTGATGTCCGAGCAGCTGTCTGTCGGAAGTGCGGTCCCAGCCGACATCGATGTTAAGGGCATTCTCCGGCTGAGAATCTCGATTTTTCACCTTGGTGGAGACACCGAGGAGAGGTACCCAGGCTACCTTGATTCATCGGTTGTGCTGGGAGACGCTCGCGTGAGCGCCTCCCAGACGGGGGGCTGAGCTCTCCGGCGGCACTGGCGGGGCCCAGGAAGTCCGACAGATCGCGACCGGGTCCTGGTCCCGGCTCGGTGTACACCACCCGTTGGTTCGCCCCGAGCGCGCGACCAACGCTGTGTCACGCGGAACGGTGCCTGACGCCTGACGCGGCACTACTGATCCGCCAGGGCGGTGTGGCCGCTCGTTCAGGGCAGCTCGACGCAGGTGTAGATCACCAGGGTCTGATCTGGCTGGTCGGCGAGGTGAAACGCGGTGTAGGCGTAGTCCCTCGTACGGCCGTCCGAGTTCCGCAGCCGCTTGCGCCCGCTGTGCCGCTCCTGCACGTCGTACCGCGGCCACCATGCGCGTACCTCCGGGCTGGCCTCGCGCAGCTCGGCGACCAGCGCCGAGACGGCCGCATCGGTGGGGTGCCGGGCGGCGAGCGTACGCAGGCGTGCGAGCAGGCCCTGCGCCTCCGGCTCCCAGTCGACCACGACCTCGCGGGCCACCGGTGCGGTGAACACCCAGCGGGCGAAGTTCGGCGTTGCTGTCTCGATCAGTCCGGGGAACAGCGTGCTGACAGCCGGATTGTGGCTGAGCACGTCGTAGCTGCGGCCGATGATGTACGCCGGGTACGGCTGGAGCAGCAGCGGCACCGCGGACACCTCGGCGGGGAGCTGCTCTGTGGCGCCGGCCGCGCCGGGCAGGCCGCCTGGCGAGCTTCCCGCCAGGTAGAAGAGGTGGTCGCGTTCCGCCCTACCCAGGCGCAGGGCGGAGGCGAGCGCGGTGAGTACCTGCTCGGAGGGGCGGACGTCGCGGCCCTGCTCCAGGTACGTGTACCAGGTGGCGCTCATCCCGGCGAGCAACGCCAGCTCCTCGCGGCGCAGGCCCGGAGTCCGGCGCCGGCCGGTATGTGGCAGCCCGACCTCGGCGGGGGTGAGCCGCTCCCGGCGGGCGCGCAGGAACGCACCCAGCTCGCGTCGGTCGGCGATCTGCTCCGGCATCGACGGTGGCACCTCCAGTACCAGAATAAGAGCCATCTGGATACCAGGGTATTTCCGCCGCAGACTGGCCGTGACATCTCGGCACCACACACCTGCACCACACGAGGGAAGCCAGGAATCATGACGAGAACCGACGGCAAGGTCGTGGTCATCACGGGCGCGAGCAGCGGCATCGGGGAGGCGACGGCGCTGCATCTGGCCGAGAACGGCGCCCGGGTCGTCCTCGGGGCTCGACGGGTCGACCGGCTCTCGGATCTGGCGGACCGGATCAGGAAGGCAGGCGGCGAAGCCGTTGCGACCCGCACGGACGTGACCCGGCGGGAGGACGTGTCGGCGCTGGTCGAGCTGGCCCGTGACCGGTTCGGCCAGCTCGACGTGCTGGTCAGCAACGCGGGGGATGGGACGATCTCCCCACTCGACGACCTGCGCGTCGACGAGTGGGACCGGATGGTGGACGTGAACATCAAGGGCGTGCTGCACGGGATCGGGGCCGCACTGCCGGTCTTCCGGGCGCAGGGCGCCGGGCACTTCGTGACCATCGCGTCCACGTCCGCGTTCCGGATCGTTCCTACGATGGCCGTTTACGCCGGCACGAAGCATGCCGTCCGGGCGATCTGCGAGGGCCTGCGCCAGGAGGCTGGCGACTCGCTGCGGGTGACCACCGTCTCGCCGGGCCCGATCGACACCGGCTTCGCCGAGGCGTCCTCCAATCCCGCTGTCCGAGAGCAGGTCACCAGGATGCGGGACCAGATCGCCATTCCACCCGACGCAGTCGCCCGGGCCATCGGTTTCGCGATCGAACAGCCGGCCGGCATCGATGTCAGCGAGATCGTCGTCCGTCCGACCGCGCAGAGCTGAGCCCYCAGGACCGGTGCGGCCGCCGCGGATGTGGTCGTGGTCGTGGCTGTGTGCCGGGCACCGGAGCAGGCAGACCACCGCCAGGACGACCAGCAGCCCGGCGAGTCCGGGCAGCAGCCAGCGTCGGGTCGCCTCCACGATCACCGAGAACGGGTTGACCCGGGYGAACGGCTGGATCCACCCGGGCAGGTCGGTGAGCGGCACCAGCCCGGTGGACAGGAACGACAGGACGAGCAGCAGCGGCAGGACGACGAACCCGACCGCCGGCCACGGGCCCGCCGGCACCTGCTGGCCGAACGCGGACTGCCGCGGGAGCACGTCTCCTTCTGCGGCTACTGGGGCCGCAGCGACTGACCGGGCACTACCGGCCGCACTGGCACTTTCGGGGGAGTTTTCGGCCGCTATCGGATGTGGCGCAGATCTCGCCGGTGTGGGATTGCCCTGTGAGGCCGGAGGAGATGGAGCGGGCCCGTCCGATCGTCGAGGCGTTCGCCGAGGACATGCTGGGCGGGCTGCGGCGGCGTGACCAGCGGGCGAAGGGCGAGCTGTACCTGCGTGGCCTGCTGCTGGACGGCAGGCGCAAGTCGATGCGTCCGATGGCGGACCGGCTCGCGGTCGACCACCAGTGCCTCCAGCAGTTCATCACCAGCTCGACCTGGGACCACCGGGACGTCCGCCGGCGGCTGACCCGGTGGGCTGTCGGTGCCCTCGACCCGGTCGCGCTGGTGGTGGACGACAGCGGCTTCCCGAAGGACGGCCCGACCTCGCCCGGTGTCGCCCGGATGTACTCCTGCAAGCTGGGCAGGGTCGGGAACTGCCAGATCGGGGTGTCGGCGCACGCGGTGACCGACGAGATGTCGGCGGCGCTGAACTGGCGGCTCTTCCTGCCCCCCTCGTGGGATGACACCGCCCTGGGCGATCCCGGCCAGATCGCGGTGGCCCGGGCCCGGCGGGCGCAGGCGGCAATCCCGGACGACCAGCGGCACCAGGAGAAATGGCGACTCGCGCTGGACATGATCGACGAGCTGCGCGGGTGGGGGATGCCCGCCCGTCCGGTCGTCGCGGACGCCACCTACGGGGACGTCACGGCCTTTCGGCGGGGGCTCACCGAGCGGGGCGTCCCCTACGTCGTGGCGGTCACGCCGACCGCGACCGCGCAGGCGGCCGACACGGCGCCGGCGGCGTACCCGGACAGCGGGCGTCCGGCGCCCGCGACGGCCCACCCCGACCTGCCGCGGGACCTGCGCACCCTGGTCATGGCCAGCAGCTGGCCCGACGGCCGGTTCGTGCCCTGGCGGGCCGGCACGCAGCTGGGCCCGGTCGAGGTCACCGGCACCGGGCTGCGGCGCTCCCGCTTCCTCGCGCTGCGGATCCGGACGTCGACCCCCGAGCAGGGCCCACCGGAATGCTGGCTGCTGGCCGAGTGGCCGCCCGGCACACCCGAGCCCAGTGACTACTGGCTGTCGACGCTGCCCGCCGACGCCGAGCTGCGTGAGCTGGTCCACCTCGCCCGGATCCGGTCGCGGATCGTGCACGACTACCGGGAACTGCGCGACGCGCTCGGCCTGGACCACTTCGAGGGCCGTTCGTGGACGGGCTGGCACCGACACGTCACCCTCGTCAGCGTCGCGCAGGCGATCCGCACCCGCCTGCGCGCGAGCCAGTAGACGCGCGGAGCGCGGCGGGGCCGTTCGGTGGGCTGGTTCGCCCACCGAACGGCCCCGGATCGGACGTCGACGTCAGCTGCGGACGTAGGCGGCGACCGTCGGTCCCTCGTAGTTGCCCTCGACACCCTCGGTGCTGCCTGGCACGCCGGGCTTCGGCCGGGCCAGGAAGCTCTCCCGGGAGGGCGAGATACCTGTCTTGGAGAAGTCCAGCGTGCCGGTCAGCCCGTCGGTCTCGGCGGGGCTGATGGCGGCCTTCGCGGCGAGCACACCCTCCGGGGTGAGGTCGCCGTCCTCGCACGCCTTCTGCAGGATCAGTTCCATGATCTTCGACGACGAGTAGCCGGTGACGACGCTGTTCGACGGCTCGACGTTCGGGAACTTGTCCTTGTACGCCTTCAGCAGGTCGGCCGCCGGGGGCAGGCCGACACCGACGTTCGGGCCCACGAGGTAGAAGTTCTTGATCAGGTTGTCCCGGGCCGGCGTGTCGAGCAGAGTCGGGAAGAACGTCGGGGCGTTGCCGAGAAGCGGCACGTCGAGCCCGGCGCCGTTCGCCGCCGCGGCGACACCCGCGGTCTGGCTGGGCTGGGTCGTCAGGACGATCGCCTTGACTCCCTCGGCGGCGAGCGCGGTGACCCTGGAGGTCATGTCCGGCTCGGCCGCGCCGATGCGCTGCTCGGCGATGGTCAGGCCGTGCTGTGCGGCGAAGAACTTGCTGCCCTCGAGCGCGTTGTTGCCGTACTCGCTGTCGTGGAAGATGTGGCCGATCTTGTCGCCTTCCTTGATCAGCCCCTCCGAGAGCAGGTAGTCCAGGCCGTTGATGGTCTCGACGTCGTAGGTGGGGCCGGGAACCGCATAGCCGGGACTCGCCGCGAGGTTCTTCGCCCAGGCGACCGGAATGCCGATCAGGCCGTCCTTCTCCAGCTCGGGAATGAGCGCGGTCGCCATCGGGGAACCGAGGACCTGGACGAACCCGAGGACGTCACCGGAGCTCTCCGCGTACTGCGTGACCGCGGTCTGCACGTTGTAGCCGTGGTCCTTGATGTCCAGCTCGACGGTGAACCGGCCGCAGATCTTCTCGCCCTTGTTCAGCTGGTCCCAGTAGATCCGCTGGCCTTCGGTGACGTCCTTGCCGCTGGCCGCGTTCACGCCGGTGAAGTCGGTCAGCACTCCCAGGGTGATGACGTCGCCTTCGATGCCGGCCCCGGTCCGGACGACGCCGGTGCTGTTCTCGGCCGGCGGTGTGTCCTCGTCGTCGCCCTTCGTGCTGCACGACGCGGCCGTGACGAGCGCCGCCACCGCGGCGATCGCCGCGACCGGGCGCATCAGGCCGGATCGCCTGGTTCTCATACCGTGCATCCTGGTCCCCTCACTTGCGTTCACTTGATTGCCGGGAAAGACGCGCGCGTATCCCCGTAGCGGCGCGGCCGGCGGGTCATTCGGTCGGTTCGGGCAGGCAGGGTGGTTCGGGAAGGCCGGGTGGTTCGGAGGGCCGGGTGGTTCGGAGGGCCGGGTGGTTCGGAGGGCTGAACGGTCGTGCGCCCGCCGTCAGGTCGGGGCCTGCCGAGAGGCGCGTCTGCTGGCTGCCGCTTTCAGGCCGCGGGTGATTCCCGCCAGCCCGCTCGGCCAGAAGACAATCACCAGGATGACCGCCGCGCCGTACGCGTACCGGGCGGCCTCGGAATAGCTCACCCCGCCGGTTCCCGGCTCGGAAAGCCCCGGAATCGACTCGGCGTACTGCCTGAGAACGTAGGGCAGCGCGGTCACGAACGCCGCGCCGGCGCACGCGCCGCCCACCGATCCCAGCCCGCCGAGCACGATCATCGCCAGGTACTGGACGGAGATCTCGATCGCGAACGACTCCGGTGCCACACTGCCGATCGACAGCGCGAACAGCACACCGGACAGACCCGCGTACATCGACGAGAGCAGGAATGCCCTCGCCCGGTACGCGGTGACGTTCACGCCGTTCACCGACGCCGCGATCTCACTGTCCCGTACCGCCCGCAGCGCCCGGCCGGGACGTCCGTTCAGCGCCGCCCGCGCGAAAAGGTAGCACCCGACCGCCAGGACCAGGCCGAGATACCACAGCCGCTCGAACTTCTCGAACTCCACATTGAGGACGTAGAGGTCCGGGTCGGTGTCGTCGAAGGTGAACCCGAACAGCGAGAAGTCGGGCACGACGCGCCCGTTGTGGCCGCCGCTGACCTCACTGATCGAGTTGAAGACGTGGATGCCGACGAACACCAGCCCCAGCGAGGCGATGCCGAGGTAGAGGCCTTTCAGGCGGGCGCCGATCGGGCTGAAGACCAGGCCGGCGAGACCCGAGATGCCGACCGCGAGCACCATGCCGACCAGCGGCGGCAGTCCGAGGCCGACGTACGGGTGCGAACCGGAGTCGTTCGACTCTCCRGACAGCCAGCAGTAGCTGATCCCGCCGACGGCCAGGAAGAACGCGTGCCCCAGCGACAGCTGGCCGGTGGTGCCGACCAGGATGTTCAGGCCGATCGCGCCGATCGCCGCACCGAACACCGCGAAGCCGGTGCGCAGCCAGAACTCCTCCAGGTAGAACGGCAGCACCGCCAGCACGGCGACGAACACGATCAGCAGCAGGCTGCCCGCGGCCGGGCGGCGCAGCGGCAGAGCGCGGCGCGTGCCGGCCGTGCCCGGCGCTGTGGAGCCCGGCCCGGCGGCCGGTGTGTTCTGCGTCGTCGTGTCAGACACGGTGCAGCTCCTTCGTCCCGAACAGGCCGGCCGGCCGGACGACGAGCACGAGCATCATCACCACGTAGGGGACGACGACGCTGAAGCCGCCGCCGAGGAAGGTCAGGTCCGAGCTGTAGCCGGCGAACAGGGACTCGGCGACACCCACGATCAGGCCGCCGGCCAGCGCCCCGGTCGTCGAGTCGAGACCGCCGAGGATGGCGGCGGGGAACGCGGCGAACGCGATCGTGCGCAGGTTCGGTTCGAGGCCGGGCGTCGGGCTGCCGGTCAGGAACACGGCCGCGACCGCGGCGAGGCCACCCGCGATCAGCCAGGCGACCGCGCCGACCCGCGCCTGCCGGATGCCCATCAGGGCCGCGGCCTCCGGGTCCTCGGCCGCCGCCCGCAGGGCCACTCCCCAGCTGGTGAAGCGGAACGCGGCGAACAGCAGGCCGATGAGCACGAACGCCACACCGATCGCGGTCAGCCGGTTCTCGCTGATGTTGACGCCGCCCAGGCGTACGACGTCGGCGCCCCACGGCTGGCCGAGCGACATCACGCTGGAGCCGATCCGTCTGGTCAGATCGGTGGTGATGAGGACGTCCAGGCCGAGGGTCATGATCGTCAGTGAGGCCACGTGTGCACTGCGCACCCGCGAGAACAGGATCTGCTCCGACGCGAGCGCGACCAGCGCGGTCACGGCGATGCCGATGGCGACGGCGGCGGCGAAGCCGACCGACGGCTCGACCCGGGCGATCACATAGGCGCCGAGCAGCAGGAAGGCGCCGTGCGCGAAGTTCAGGATCTCGCTGGCCTTGTAGATGATGACGAAACCGAGCGCGATCAGGGCGTACAACGACCCGAGCGACAGGCCGTTGAGGAGGAACGACAGGAAGGTGGTCAAAGCGAGGGCTCTCCGGTCGGGGCGGGGCGTCGGCCGAGGCGTGTGTCGCGACTACGGGGACGGTGCGGTGGCGGGTGCGGGCGCCGGGGCGGCTCCGGTCTCCGTGCCGGTGCCGAGGTAGGCGGCGATGACCGCCGGGTCGTTCTGGATCTGCGCCGGCGTGCCGTCGGCGATGAGCCGGCCGAAGTCGAGGACACTGATCCGGTCGGCCACCGACATGATCATGGACATGTCGTGTTCCACCAGAAGCACGGTGATCCCGAGCGACTCGCGGACGGACAGCACGATCTCCGACATCCGCAGCGTCTCGGCCGCGTTCATGCCGGCGACCGGTTCGTCGAGCAGCAGCACCCGCGGCTCGGTCGCCAGCGCGCGGGCCACCTCGACCCGCTTGCGGTCGCCGTAGGAGAGGATGCCCAGCGGCCGGTCGAGAAGGTGCCCGAGGCCGACGAACTGTGCGATCTCGACGACCCGCGCCCGGTGCAGCCGCTGTTCCCGCACCGCCCACGGCAGTTTCAGCCCGGAGCCGACGAAGCCGGCCCGGGTCAGCAGGTGCCGGCCGAGCATGATGTTCTCCTCGACCGACTCGCTCGGCGAGGCCGCCATGTTCTGGAACGCCCGCCCGACACCGAGGGCGGTGATCCGATGCGGGCGCCGCCCGGTCAGCGTCGTCCCGCCGAGCCGCACACTGCCGGCGGACGCCCGGTACACCCCGGAGATGACGTTGAACAGCGTCGACTTGCCGGCACCGTTCGGCCCGATCACCGCGTGCACCGTGCCGGGCTCGGCGCGCAGCGACACCCCGGACAGCGCGGTGAGCGCGCCGAACCGGACGGTGACGTCATCGACCTCCAGCGCCGCGACGTCCCCGTGCGCGGTACGGGTCGGGTCGGCGTCGCTGTCGCCCTTGCTGCCCAGGATCGTCACGGCCGGCCAGCCCCGGTCACCGCGCCGGCACCGAGCAGCCCGAAGCGCCCGCGGGGCGGCGGGGTCCAGCGGCTCAACGTCGGCTGCTGCGCCGCGGTGCCGGCCTTCGGCCCGCCGGGACTGCCTGACCCCCCGACACCACTGCCCGGCCCGCCCGGCCCGCCCGGCTTGCCCGGCGCCTCGCGGTCCGTGCCGTCGGCGTGCCCCCGGCCGAGGTACAGCGAGGCGATGTCGTCGGAGGCAGCCAGCTCGGCGGCCGGGCCCGACAGCTCCACCCGGCCGAGCTCCAGGACGTAGCCGTTGTCGGCCACGCCGAGCGCCATCGCGGCGTTCTGCTCGACGAGCATCACCGACGTGCCCTCCCGGTTGATCTGCCTGAGGACCTCACCGATGTGGGTCACGATCTGCGGCGCCAGGCCGAGCGACGGCTCGTCCAGCAGCAGCAGCCGAGGGCCAGACATCAGCGCCCGGCCGATGGCGAGCATCTGCTGCTCGCCGCCGGAGAGCAGCGCGGCGCGTTGCCCACTGCGCTCGGCGAGCCGGGGGAACATTCCGTACACCTTTTCCCGGCGCTCGGCCCGGGTCGCCCGGCTGCGGACGGATATCGCGCCCGCCTTGAGGTTCTCCTCGACGGACAGCCGCCCGAACACACGGCGCCCCTCCGGGACGAGAACGACCCCGCGGTTGACAACGTCCGCCGGGTGCGCGTCCACCAGCGACCGCCCGCCGAAGGTGACCTGGCCTTTGTCGACCCTGGCTCGGTGGCGTTTCAGGGAGCCCGTGATGGCGCGCAGCAGCGTCGTCTTGCCCGCCCCGTTGCTCCCGAGCACGGCGACTATCTCGCCGGTCCCAACGCGTAGGTCAATGTCCCGGAGGGCGCGAATGACCCCCGCGTAGGTGACCTGCAGGCCGCTGACGTCCAGCTCCAAAGCCGCCCTCCGACGAAGTGTTGGTCGATGCCTATGACCTGCGTGTTCTGGTGTGAAAGAAATGTTCTGCAGGCGGCAGATCATGTATCCGCCAGACTCTGCGGCACAAGCGATGCCGGCATTTTCTCGGTACTTTGTTAGGTTGCCCGGGCCAGGTGTCTGTCGACCACCGCCCGCGGCCCCGTGGCCCGCCCACCGCTGGATCCCCGCGTTGCCCCGTGGAGTGGCCCGCTGCCGCGGCGGCGGCCGCCAGCGCGCGGTCGCTCGACCGTCATTCGGGGCAGAGGCATGCCGGCAATTTGCGACCGTCGCGCTGTTTCGGCAAGGGTGGCGGGGCCGTCCAGGCGCGGYGGCGCCGGATGCGGAAGGCGTGCCGGGAGATGGGCCCGAAGCGGCCCGAAATCAAGTGCCATCTTTTTGCTCGCGGGATCCCGTCATGCTGCGGCGGGCGTCATATGCTTGTATTCGCGACTGTGGCGGATGGCCTCGAGCTGCCGTTTTCAATGGGTCGTAAACGTGTCGTAAACGTGTCGTAAACGTATTTGTCTGAGYCGATGGCACGGCCCGCGCCAGCTCGTCTCCGGCTTTCCGAGAGATGGTGATTATGGTCGCCGAGGGTATAAAGCTCCGAACGTAGACGCCTGTTGTGGCGATGTGTGCGGCTCTTTCCCGGTCCTGGTGAACGGCCGCGAGCCGTACTCGTCGTGGTTGTCGCCCACCGGAGTACCTGGGGCTCGGGCTCGCGCGCGGCCTGGCGCGCGGGCTCGCGGCCGGGAACTCGGCGCGGGAGGAGGGGGCGACCTGCGGTCAGAAGGCCCCGTCGAGCCGGCGCGGCGGATGCGCAACTGATCCGGGTACGTTCTGAATCCAGCCGAAAGAATTCGAAAGGCGCCGGTGCTGACCGGTCCGAGGGCTTCGGATCGAACCCGTCCGGTCCTGGACAGCAACCCCATCACGATGGCTACAGGCTGAATAAGAACTGCACAGTGGGGGTGGCGTTCGGGAACGACCCGGTGATACCCGACCTGAAGTAGCCGGCGTCGGTCACGAGGGTGATCCCGTTGATCGCGGAGGCGGCGTCGCTGCACAGGAAGAGCAGCGGGTAGGCCTGCTGCAGCGACGTCGCCGCCTCGATGCCGAGTTCGGCCCGGTAGCCCGCGCCGAACCCGAGCCAGGTCTGCTTGTTGGCCTGGGCCAGCGGGGTCTCGGTGGGGCCGGGTAGATGGTGTTGATCCGGATGCCCCGTTTCAGTAGCGGCGCCGCCTTGCTCGCCACGTAGGCGCAGACCGTCTGCCTGCTCCACAGGTAGTCCGCCTTGCCGCGTTCGAGCGCCCAGGCGGACGCCGCGTCGACGCCCAGCCCAGCCCAGGTCGACCGCCGAGGAAGACTGCCTTGCGCCGTCCGTGTTCAGCTGTCCTGCAGCACGCTGATGACCGTCGCGGCGAGCTCCGGGCGGCAGACGAGCAGGTCCGGCAGGTACGGGTTGGCCTGGTTGTAGCGCAGCGGCGTGCCGTCGAGCCGGGAGACGTGCAGCCCGGCGGCCGCGGCGACGGCGACGGGGGCGGCGGAGTCCCACTCGTACTGCCCGCCCGAGTGCGCGTAGACGTCCACCTGCCCGCGGACCACGGCCATCGCCTTCGCCCCGGCGGAGCCCATCGGCACCAGCTGGGCGTCCAGGTGGGTGCGCAGCTGTTCGGCGCAGGCCGGTGGACGGGTGCGGGAGACCGCCAGCCGCACCGGCCCCGCGGCCGCGGGCGGGACAACGGGGGGCTGGCCGGTCCCCAGGACGAGCCCGGCGGCGGGCAGCGCCACGGCACCGATCGTCGCCTGGCCGCCGGTGCTCAGCGCGACGTGGACGGCCCAGTCCTCGCGGGGCGGCTCCCCGTACTCGCGGGTGCCGTCGAGCGGGTCGACGATCCAGACCCGCTCGCGGTCGAGGCGGGCCGGGCTGTCCGCGCTCTCCTCCGACAGGACGGCGTCGTCCGGGCGGGCCTGGGCGAGCAGGCGCAGCAGCAGCTCGTCGGACTGCCGGTCGCCCTCCTTGCCGCCCAGGGAGCGGATGTCGAGCAGCAGGGCGCCGGCGCGTTCGGCCAGCCAGGCCGCGAGGACGTGGTCGTCCATGCCGGCAACCTCGCCCGCGGTGGTCATGAGGGCTCCGGTGGGGTGAGGATGCCGGTGTGGTGGAGGTGGTTGATGACGGTGTCGGCGCAGGTTTCGGGGGTGGTGGTGCCGGAGGCGTCGAGGTGGAGGTC
>NZ_MBLM01000011.1 GCF_001854655.1 Parafrankia colletiae
CCCATACCGCACCGCCTGATCCGAGAGCCGCCCGCAGACCATCCCCGCGTGATTACGCACAGGATGCACCCTCCGCCCCACTATTCGTGAACGGGCCTCCAGGGCAAGCCTTCTAGCAGTTTCGGAATGGCTTCGTGGTGCTGCTGCGCTGGGCGAGCCAGGTGCGGACCGGGCCGGCGTTGACGACCGCGTGGGTGCCGGAGAGGAGGTCCGCGTGGCTGCCGCCGGCGGGCTGGACATGGACGTCTCCGACGGTGAGGGCTTGCCATCCGGTGACATAGCCGGGGTCGCCGTCGGAGGCGGTGAGCAGCARCAGGCCACAGCGGATCGTTCCGTCCAGGGGCGCCTCGGCGTACCAGCGGGCGTAGCGGGTGACAGTGTCGGCGACGCGGTCGGCACCCGTCTGGTGGACGTGCGCCGTGAGGCTCGGGTCGCCGAGGACCTCCTGGACCGTCTGTGCCACGTCGTCGTCGGTGGCCGGGGTGCGCCCAGCGGGAGGTGCCGAATCGAGCAGGACAATGCCGTCGACGGATTCGCCGCGGGCCTGCAGGGCGAGGGCGGTGGCGGCGGCGAGGACGCCCCCGGCCGAGTAGCCGATGAGGAAGCGGGGGCCGCTCGTTCGGGTCGCGGCGATGAGACCGGCGGCGGTGGCCGCGGGGTCGGCGGCGTCGGGGAAGTCGAAGCCGTAGACGCGGAAGCCGAGGTGCTGGGCGAAGCCGGCCATCGTCCATGCATAGCCGGCGATGGGCGGGAAGCAGTAGATGGCGGCGCCGTCGCCGTCGGCCAGCAGCTTGAGCGGGCTGTCGGCTGTGGGCCGCTGGTCAATGAGCCGAGCCAGGGCGGCGGCGGTCTGGGCCTGGTAGACGTCGATGATTGACACGTCGCGGCGAAGAACTTCGCGGATGCGGATGGCCAGCAGCGCGGCACCGAGGCTGTGGCCGCCGGCGACGAAGAAGTTCTCGTCGAGGGAGACGGTGTCATCGGCGAGCACCTCGCGCCACAGCGGGAGCAGCACCCGTTCTGTGGCGGTCCGGGGTGGACATGCGGCCGCTCGGTGGGCCTGCTCGGGGGCGGGCAAGGCGTTGCGGTCGGTCTTGCCGTTGGGGGTGCGGGGCCAACTGTCCATGACGACGACGTCGGCGGGCACGGCCGCGGTGGGCAGGCACCTGCCGAGGGCGGCGCGCAGGCTGAGGGTGTCGGGCTCCTCGCCGGGTTCCGGGATGACGTAGCCGCACAGGCGGAGTTCATCGGTGCCGGGCACGGGGCGGAGGACGGCGGCGGCCTCGCGAACGCCGGGCAGCGCACGCAGGCACTGCTCGACCTCGCCGAGTTCGATCCGGTGGCCGAGGAGCTTGACCTGGGCATCCGCCCGGCCGACGACGATGAGGTCGCCTGTGGGGAGGCGGCGGGCGAGGTCGCCGGTGCGGTAGAGGCGCTCACCGGGAAGGGACGGTGATGCGGTGGTGAACTTCTCGGCGGTCAGGGCGGGGTCGCCGACGTAGCCCTTGGCCAGCCCGACGCCGGCCAGGCATAGTTCACCGACGACGCCGGGCGGCTGTTCGACCAGACGGCTGTCGAGGACGTATGCGCGCACGTTGGGGATAGGCCGGCCGATGGGGACCGGCGAGGAGTCGGCCACGGCCCGTATCGGGTCGATCCGGGCGGCGCAGCTGATGTCGGTGGCCTCCGTGGGTCCGTAGATGTTGAGCAGGATGGCCTGGCATTCCCCCGATTCGAGCCAGGGGCGGAACCGGGTGAGGTCGGGGGTCTCGCCGCCGAGTGCGAGGTGGCGCAGTGAGCGCAGGGGGCGGAAGCCGTCGGCAGCGGCCAGGCCGACCAGCGGGTAGACCGCGGAGGGGACACCGGGGTTGAGGACAGTGACCTTCTCGCGGACGACGAGGTCCAGCAATGCGCGGGGGTCGTAGGGGGTGTCGGGGGCGAGGACGACGCCGGCGCCGGCGATCAGGGGTGCCAGATAGTTCTTGATGGAGGCGTCGAAGCCGCAGGTGATGACCTGCAGCACCTGCGTGCCCGGGCCCATGGCGCAGGCGTCCGTGTACCACCACAGCAGGTTGACGAGGGACCGCATGCCGACCGCGACGCTCTTGGGGACGCCGGTGGAGCCGGAGGTCTGGATGACGTACGCGGTGGCGTCGGGGCTGTGCTGGTCGTCCACCGGGGCGGCCGGCCGGACGTCGAGGGCGCGCCGGTCGTACTGGCGTTTGTCGGCGGAGGCTGTGGCGGTGCGGGATGCCGTCCTGACGACGTGGAGGAGAACGTCGTAGGCGAAGGTGGTGAGTTCCTCGTCGTGGAAGGCCATCGGGGTGACTTCGACCCGAACGATTTCGGGGAAGTGGTGGGGAAGGTCCTCGAAGAAGGCGGCCGGGATGAAGAGAGCGTCGGCGGCGGACAGGGGGCGTCCGCCGTGTTCGGGCCTGTGCCGGGCGGCCACGGTGGCGAGGAACTCCTCCCGGCGCGCGGCGTCCCACACGTGTCCCAGGTAGACGGCGCCGCAGTCGCCGACCCTGGCGATGGCCTCGCCCAGCACGGTGCGTAGGTAGTTCATGCCGCCGAAGCTCTGCACGACGCTGTTGAAGACGACGATGTCGAAGGGGCCGGCGGATTCGACGGGCAGTTCGTCGAGGTTGAGGGCGGCGAGTTCGTACAGGGAGACGTTGTCGAGGGCGTTCTCCTGGCGGGCGCGTTGGGCCCAGCGGAGCACGCCGGCCGACGGGTCGATGCCGACATACCTGCCCACGAGGGGTGCGAGGCCCCTGAGGGTGGTGCCGGTGCCGCAGCCGATCTCCAGCATGGTGGCGTCCGGGGAGAGGTAGGCGGCGATCTTGTTCGCGGTGGCGCGCACGTACTGGTCGAGGGTCTCGTCGCTGATGCGGGCGCCGGTGTAGGGGCTGCGCCAGCCGTTGGCGGCGACGGGGTCGTCGGCGTGGTCGGCGACGTAGTTCCACAGCTCCAGGCTCATCCTGGTGCCGGCGGGCTCCAGTTCACCGAGGACGCCGAAGGAGTCGACGCAGATGGCGCCGCTGGTCGCGGGGCTGTTCCAGAAGAGGTCATTGAAGGTCGTGATGAGGGAGCGTTCGGAGATCAGGACGCGGGGTGCCGTGTCGCGGACGAGGGCGTACAGCCGGGCGTCGGGCAGTTCGGGATTGAGCGGCACGTAGGCGCCGCCCGCCTTGAGCACGGCGAGGAGGGCGACGACGAGCCGGTAGGAGCGTCGCAGCAGGACCCCGACGTAGACACCGGGGCCAACGCCCTGATCGACGAGGAAGCCGGCGAGCCGGTCGGCGTCGGCGGCGAGTTCGGCGTAGGTGCGGCGGGCGGAGCCGTCGACGACGGCCACGGCGTCGGGGGTTGCGGTGGCCTGCTCGGTGAACAGGTCCCCGACCGTACGGTCGTGCGGGAAGGGACGGACGGTGGCGTTCGTGTCGCGTACGGCGGCGACGGCCTCGTCGTCGCTCTCCCACAGCGCCACGTCGGACAGTTTCACGCGTGGACCTCCCTTGTGACGGCTCGGGCCAGCCGCTCCAGCGCGGCCAGGTAGCGATCGACCGTGCTGTGACGAAACAGGCGGCCGTCGTACTCGAATGCGACCCGGAATTCGTCGGCGGTGTCGTGGACGTAGAGCGTCAGGTCGAACTTGGCGGTGTCGAGGGTGACGTCGATCAGCCTCGACTGGCTGAGGAAGAGCCCGTCGGCCCTGCCACCGGCGCTGGTGCCGGGCGGTGGGTCAGCCGGGGCGGGTCCGAAGACGTCGGCGAAGTTCTGGTAGGCGAACATCACGTTGGTCACGGGCTGGGTACCCGCCGTGCGCTGGGGGTTGAGGTCCTTGACGACCACGTCGATGGGGCAGTCCTGCTGTTCGAGCGCGGCGGTGAGGGCCGTGAACGCCTGGTCGGCCAGCTCGTCGAACTCCATGTCCGGGCGGGGAAAGAGCCGGATGGGCAGCACGTTGACGAAGAAGCCGACGAGGTGCTCGACGTCGGGGTGGATGCGGGCGGCGCTGCCCATGCCGACACAGATGTCCTCCAGGGACGTGAGCCGGTGCAGCAGCCAGCCGAGCAGGGCGAGGAAGACAGCGGCGGGGGTGCGGTCGGAGCGGGCGGCGAGTGCACGCAGCCGGGCGGACAACTCCCTGTCGAGGGTGCGGGCGCAGGTGCCGCCGAGGAACGCCTCCTCGGCGTCGGGTCGGAAGTCGGCGGGCAGCGGCAGATGACCGGCGACGCCGCCGAGCCGCTCACGCCATGCGGGAGCGCGGGCGGCGACGTCGCGGGTGCGGTCCCACAACGCGAAGTCGCGGTAGCGGGCGGGCAGTTCGGGCAGCACGGCGGGCTGTTGACGGCGGGCCGCCCGGTAGGCCTCGTTGAGATCGCGGGAGAGAACGACGATGGACCAGCCGTCGCAGATGATGTGGTGCAGGGTGAGGACGAGCCAGCACCTGTCCGTCGACAGCCGGACGATGACGACGCGGGCGAGTGGCGCCTCGGTGAGGTCGAACGGCGTGGCCGCCTCCGCCCTGATGACCTGCTCGGCGGCCTCGGTGGGTGCGGGTGCGTCGGAGACGTCGACGGTACTCAGCGGAAGGCTGATCCGGTCGTGGACGATCTGGCGGGGCTCGCCGTCGCGCACGGTGAAGGATGTGCGCAGGCTGTCGTGCCGATTGACGACGACGGCGAGCGCTTTCTCGAGTGCCGTGCGGTCCAGGTCGCCCTGGTCCATGACGATGGGCACGTTGTAGGCGAGCGAGCCGCCGAGCTGGTGAAGGGTCCACATACGCTGCTGTGCGTACGACAGGGGGTAGTCGTCGGCGTCCTCGGCCCGTGGCAGGTGCGCACCGGGAGCGGTGCGGCTGTCGGGGCCGAGGGCGCCAAGGGCGCCAAGGACGTGGGCGAGGGCGCGAGGGCTGGGATTGTCGTAGACGGTGCGGAGGGGGACGGCTATGCCCCAGCGGGCGGAGATGCGGTCGGCCAGCCGCAAGGCCTTGAGGCTGTGACCGCCCACGGCGAAGAAGTCCTCGTCGGGTGCGAGGCCGGGGCGGCCGAGGATGACGCCGAAGAGGGCGGCGAGCTCCTTCTCGTCGACGGTGCCCGTGACGGCGGGTTCGCCGAGGGCGGCGAGCGCGGCATCGGCGCCGCCGGCCGCCGCGGTGGCTTCGTCGGTGAGGGCGGCGCGGTCGACTTTGCCGTTCTGGGTGTGCGGCAGCTCGGCGCGGCGCAGGAAGCGGGACGGCACCATCCAGGGGGGCAGGTGGGTGCGGGCGTAGTGGCGCAGAGCGTCGTCGTCCACGCGGGCGTCGGCCGCGTAGAAGGCGACGAGGTCGCGGTCGCCAGCGCCGTCGGGCACGGCGACGACAGCGGCCTCGGTGACGCCTGTGCAGGAGACGAGCACGTTGCCGATCTCACCGGGTTCGACGCGGTAACCGCGCACCTTCACCTGGTCGTCGGCGCGGCCCAGGAACTCCAGTTCCCCGGTGTCGGTGAGGCGGCCCAGGTCGCCGGTGCGGTACAGGCGCGGGCCGCCCGCGCCATCGGTGACGAAGCCAGTGCTGTCCGCCTGCCCGGGGTGGAGGTAGCCGCGGGCTAGGCCCGCTCCGCCGATGCAGATCTCGCCGGGTTCACCTGTCCGCAGGATGCGCAGCTGTTCGTCCCTGACGTCGACGCTGACGCCTTGCAGGGCGGTGCCGAGGCCGAGGGCGGTGCCGTCGAGGGGGGTGCTGCGGTCGACGCGCAGGCAGGTGGCGTCGACCGTGGTCTCGGTGGGCCCGTACATGCTCCACACGGTGAGGGAGCCGCCGGCGGGCCGGCCGAGGAGCCGTCGCACGACTGCGGTGGGCACAGCCTGGCCGCCGGTGACGATGTGCCGCAGGGCCGTGGTGGTGCTGCCGAGCCCGACGTCGACGAGGGCGGCGAGGAAGGGAGCGACGACGTTGATGAGACCGACGCGGTGGCGAGCCACGAGTTCGAGGAAGCGGTGCGGATCGCGTCGGCCGTGCTCGTCGAGGACGAGCAGGATGCCGCCGTTGACGAGGCAGGACAGGCTCTGCTGGAGTGCGGCGTCGAAGACGAAGGGCGCCGACAGGGCCTCGACGGTGCGCCCGCCGAGGGGCGCGTACAGCATGTTCTGCAGGCCGGTGACGAGATTGGTGAGGCTGCCGTGCTCGATGAGCACGCCCTTGGGGGTGCCGGTGGAACCGGAAGTGTAGAGCAGCGCGGCGAGGTCGCCCGGCCCTGGGACCGCCTCAGGAGTGGGTCCTGGGGTGCCGGGTTGATCAGGTGTGAGGACGGTCAGGTCGCCCTCGCCGATCTCAGGGACGGCGTTGCGCCCCGCCTCATCGGCGACGACGAGGCGAGAGCCGCTGGCGGCGAACAGGAGCCGAAGACGTTCTGCGGGGTACTCGGTAGTGAGCGGGAAGTAGGCGGCCCCGGCCGACAGCACACCGAGCAGGCTGGAGACCGTCCACTCGGAGCGTGCGGTGAGCACCGCGACGGGCTCCCCGCGGCGGATGCCGGCGCGCAGCAGTGCGCGGGCGAGCCGGTCGGCACGCGCGTGAAGTTCGGCGTGCGTGACGCGGTGGGTGCGTCCCTGGCGCTCGCAGATCACGGCCACGGCGTCGGGCGTCCGCTCGGCCTGCCCGCGGGCGAGCGCGAGCCAGGTACGGTGCGTGGGGTCGGGGGTACTGTCGGCGGTGGGTGTAGGACGGGTCGGTGCGTTCATGAGCTCTTCCGCGTGACGAACTCGTCCTTGACGACGTAGCCGTCGAGGCCGTGCTGCTCGCCGTAGGCGACGAGGTCGCTGGTGCGGTTGATGAAGCCGCGGCCTGAGAAGTTGAGGGACGTGTTACACAGCACGCTGTAGCCGGTGAAGTCGCGGAACGCGATGAGCAGACGTGCGATCTCGGGATTCTGCTCGGGTGTGACGGTCTGGATTCGGGCGCTTCCGTCGACGTGGGTGACGGCTTGGAGCGCATCGGTGCGCACGTCGCCGAAGTAGAGCATGTGCGGGTCGGGAAGCCCCCCGGAGAACCAGCGGTGGGCGTCGCTCTCCAGGCAGATCGGGGCGATGGGGCGGTAGCTCTCGCGCTGTTTGACGGCGTTGAGCCGGGTGTGGGTCTCCTTGCTGAAGGGCGCGGCGAGGATGGACCTGTTGCCCAGGGCACGCGGCCCCATCTCGTAGCGGCCCTGAACCCAGCCGATGAGGTTGCCCTGTTCCAGGAACCGGGCGACCTCAGCGTGGTCGAGGGGGCGGACGTCGTAGCGGGACGGGTCGAAGGCGGCGTCCTCGACGAATTCCTCCCCCGCGTACACATCCCACGTGACGCGGGCCGACCCGGTGTAGTGGAGCTGGGCGTCGATGGCCGTACCGAGGGCGGAGCCGCTGTCGTTGGGGCACGGCGGCACGAAGACGTAGGGGAAGAGCTCGCAGTCCGCCCAGCGCCGGTTCCACTCGCAGTTCAGGCCACAGCCGCCGGAGATGAGCAGCGGCAGCCCCTCGGTGAGGTGCTCGGCTGCGTAGTCGTAGAAGCGGGCGAAGATGGCGTCGGAAAACTTCGCCGCCAGGTTCTTGTACTCCTGCGTCTGGATGCCGATGTTGTGGTAGGGCGACCAGGACACCTTGTTCTTGGGGAGGTCGAGAAGKATGCCTTCCTGGTCGAGGAGGTACTCGATGAGTTCCTTCTCCTCCGGCAGCACGGCGCCGCGCTCRGCGAAACCCGTCAGCGCCATCTGCTTGCCGGCGTCCTGGAAGCGGAAGTGACCGGGCAGATCGGGGAATCTGGGGTCGGCCAGCGCGAAGAGGTACGCGTACTTGTTGCCCGGGTCCGTCAGGACGTGCTCGAGGTGAGTCACATGACCGGACTCGTCGATGCGGTAGAACGAGCCGATGTTGCCCTCCCACACCAGGCAGTAGCAGGGCTGGCCCTCGGGTACGGGGCCGAGGCCGTAGGCGGTCATAATGTGGGAGCGCTCGTGGGTGGAGGAGAAGATTCGCGTCTCCCGTCCGAAGAAGGTGCCGGCCTCGTCGGACACCGAGCCGGGGCCGACGCCGAAGTAGCCGGTGCGGGTGGGGGGTTCGACCGAGTGCCAGCCCTTGACCCAGCCGCCGATGGCCACGACGTCGGGGTGGCGGCCGAGGCGGTCGCCCGCACGGACGAGCAGGTCGGCGGTGAGTCGGTCATAGCGCGGGCAGGAGTCCTTCTCGGCCTCCAGCGAGAACAGCAGCTTCCCGTCCTCGATCGCGGCGACCGCGCCGTCATGGCCTTCCTTGAACGACAGGATCAGCACGTTGCGTTCAGCTCCTTCGGGTGTCGTGGGAATGGGGCCGCGGTTGCGCGGTTCGACGAGGTCGAGCCGTACGGGCGTGCCACGGACGAGCCGTCCGGCGGCGGGCGATCACCTGCCCCTGCCGAGGGCGGATCCCCTGCCAACCGGGCTGTCGCCGTGGGAGGCGCGGGCCGACGACGAGCGTGCCGCCGGCCGACAGGTGCACGCCCGCCGTCAGAACGGGGTCATGGGCGGGGCTGCCCCACAGGCACGGGGCGTCAGGAACGGACGATCCGCTCGTTCAGCTGCGTCTCGGTCGCGGCGAAGATGTCCGCCGCGATGCCGGAGAGGGCGGGTGCACAAGCGGATGGCTCGAAGGTCTGCACGGGGGTGCGGCCTGCTGCGAGCCGCCGCCAGTACGGCGGCAGGCAGTCCAGGCGGGAGAACATGCCACCGTCCGGGTCAGGCGCAAGGTAACGCACGGTGCGGACACCGGAGTTGAGGAGCCTGACTGTGCACATCGGGCAGCACTCCAGTGAGGTGTACATGATGGTGCCGCGCCCCGAGTCCAGCTCGGGGAACCGAGCCTCGAACACGTCGAGGGCCTCCGCCTCTGCATGTGCCGAGGTGTTCCTGCGCGGCCACAGCAGCCGGTTACGGCCCTCGGCGACGATGCCGCCTCCACGGACGACGACGGCACCGACGCCGTAGTTGCCCTCGTTCACCGACAACAGCCCCAGGACACACGACAGCCAGGCGTACGGGTCTTCGGGACCGGACAGGCCCTCGGTGTCGGTGAGCCGTTCGGCCAGGGTGGCCACCTGGCCGCCCGCCGGCCGCAGTTCGTCCAGGAGCACACGGCCGCGCCGGTACCCGGGGGCAGTCACTTGTTCTCCAGCACGAGCCCGGACGTCGCAGCATCGGCCTTGACGAGGGGCAGCAGGTGGTGGCGGGAGCTGACGAAGCCGTCGCTGTTCATCACGATGCCCTGCTTGAGGAGCCGACGGGTGAAGTCCTCCCTGGCCCGGTACGTCCTGTCCTCGTCCGAAAGGCCTTCCGAGGTCAGGCCGAGATAGACGGCGATGCCCTGACCGCGCTTGTGCTCGGCGAGGGCGATGATGTCGGACAGCCGCGGCGGCTGGTAGTTCTCGATCTTCTCCGCGCGGCCGGCCCACTGCGTGCCGCGGGCGACGTACATCGGGTTGAGGCGGATCGTCAGTGGAATACCACGCGCAGCGCAGTGCTCGTGCAGGTAGTTGGTGGAGGCCTCGGCCTCGGCCCAAGCCTCCTCGTCGGTCATCACCGGGTCCGGYTTGAACAGGACGTACGCGGTCAGCTCACAGCCGGCCTCGGCCACCACATCGAGGCCGCGGAGGAACACCYCCAGCGGCTCGCGTTTGCCGAGCACTCGTTCGCGCAGGTCCTCGTCAAGGGTTTCAAAGCCCGTAAGAATATCGRGCTGCTTGCCGCTTTTTTCCGCTATCTCCCGGAGTCGTTCGGCGCGCAGGAACTCCAGGCGGGTCTCCAGCACGATTTTGCGCACGCGGGGGAGCTTGCGGATGGCGGCGGTGATCTGGGTGAGTGCTTCCGTGGGGAAGGTGGTCTCGTCGAAGACGGAACCCTCGTTGGCGATGGTAATGCGCTCCAGGACGCCTAGAGCATGCCTGTCCTCCTCCAGAACGTACCGGAACTGGGCGAGAACCCCAACCTCCGGAATCCACTCACGCGACGACTTGAACGGCAGGGCRCAGAATTTGCACTGGTAGCTGCAGCGTTTGGTGTTGAACAGGATCGCGAGGTCCTGTTCGCCGAGGAAATTGCGATGCAGAAAGAAGTGGGGGCGATCGGATGCGGGCGCCGATTCACCCATGACCTTCGGAGGGCCAAAGGTTCGGTAAAGTCCACCGAGGAATTCGTCGAGCGGTAGGGACATCGGTTTCCCTTTCACTTGAACCGGCGTTTTTCTTTACATCCGGCGCCCCGAGGGCGCGGCAGGTTCTTCAGGTCGGCACGAGGACGCTTCCCGCGTCGGGCGCGGTTCCGGCGGGGCGCGGAATCTGACGGGCCCGCTCCGGCTCACTGTCGTGAGAATGGCCAGCGCCACGACCGTGCAGCAGGCCAGTACGGCCCACGGCGGCCAGGGGGAAAGGGTCGGCTGGACGACGAGCACGGGTGCGGCGCCGTCCGCGACTCCGAAGGAGTGCTGCGACACGGCAAGGTAACGGCTACGGTCCCACTCGGGCGCCACGGCGGCGGCGAGGCCGTTCCTCGGGAGCCCTGCGCAGGAAGGCGAGGTCATGCAACGCGGTGACGACGGAGAGGTACGAAACCGCGGCGGGTGCGGCTACGAGGACGGCGGCGCCCATCGCTGCAGCCCAGACCGCGAGCAGCACCGGGGCCGTCTGAGTACGCGCACCGGTTATGGCGGCCGAGTGCCCGCGCCGGGGCGGCAGGCGTCGGCGCGGGCACTCGGCCGTGCGGCCGACCGGGGACGTTCCGCTGGATTGATGAACAAAGAAGCTCCGCTGTTCTGGTAGCAACGTAATACTTCTATTGCTACTTTTCGTCGCCTTCTCGGTGCACCTTGACGCTGCGGGCTCAGTATTTCACTGAAGTGATGATACGAATACTAATCAGGGTCTTCAACCACTGTCAACCACTGTCGACCACTGTCGACCATGTTATCCATTTACGACTGAGTCTGTGATGTTGCTGCCAGGTAGCCGTTGGGACGGATAGTCGGCCGGGGTGGTTACCGTCGCCGTCCCAGCCCCGGCATCGGTTGGTGATCCACCACTCGACAGCTTTGTCGTAGCGGGCGTGCGGCAGGGCTCCAGCAAAGTTGCTTGTTAGCAGATCGCAAAGCCTTCCGCCGGGTGGATCTGATGGATCGGGGCTGGTGGCGGTGTCGACACACCGCGGTGAGCAGATACGAGGTACGGGCATGGCCCAGGGCTGATCATGGCGTTTCCTGCATCAGCCTGACCGTTGCCCGAGGTGCCATACCCGCCGCACCGTCATCGTTGATCGACCCTGGGCTTGGCCAGCTCGTGGCGGGTGTCGAGAAGAAAGGGTCTCCGGATCCGGCGGGGCTGCTCGCCGTGTTCGCCCAGGTTCCTGATCCTCGCGCTCGCCGGGGTGTGCGGCACCGGCCGGGTGTGGTCCTCACCTTGGCGGTGTGCGCGGTCCTGGCGGGTGCCCGTTCGTACGCGGCGATCGGCGAGTGGGCCGCCGACTGCGGCGAGGCGACCCGCACGGCGCGGGGTATGTGGCCAATCGATAGGGTGCCAGCTGGTGGGGCGGGTCAGGTGGCCTTCGAAGGTCATCGCCGGGGGATCTGGGCGAGACGATGGTCGTCGCGCACGCCGTCGTCGCGGCCGAAACCGGGGCGATGGTCACCGTGCTCATCGACGACGGGGCGGGCGCCGCGATCGCCACCGCCGAACGAAGGCGGCTGGAACGGCTACGGATGCAGGGGAGGCCCGTAGGCGGACTGAGGCTGGTGAGCACGCTGACCGTTCTGGAACGCGCGGCAGGCAGAGAGCATCTTCCCGACCTCGCCGCGATGCGCTCCCTCTACGCGCGACTCCGCGCCGGTGACGACGGCCTGCCGCCGATCGAAAACACCAGACTGCTCGGCCCGGGTATCTGGGAGCATCCCACCGAACCGGAAGCCGGCGAGCCCGGTACCTGAACGGCTCCCATCGCCCAGCAGCCCGCGTACGACCACAGGCTCAGTAGCCGCTTTCGGTCTCTCCAATCCCTGCGCGAACCTGTTCCTGCAGTTCACAGGTCCGATCATGGTGTTGGGTGCGCCCAACCAGCACTAATGCGAACCTGAACCTGCAGGTCAACGGCCCGGCCGTGTCCATCGAACCCATCCACGCGAAGATCCGCCGGGCCGGCTACAGCGGCAACGCGAACGCCAGGAAAACTGGCTGGCGGCCGGCTAAGGCAGCAGAGTGAAAGCGGGGACGTGGCTTGGACGGACCACGCTGAAGTGGCGGCGATCCAGCGTGGCGACGTGCACCGCTTGGAACTTCTCGGCGACCGCGACGACGAAGGCGTCGGCGGTGCCCAGCGGAAGACTCGCATACCGTTCGACCAGAACGGCGGCCCGATGCGCGTCGGCAGGTGTGACGGGCACCAGCTCGTAGACACCGTCCGCCACGTCGCGCAGAAAGTCGGCCTCGGCCTTCGCTCCGGCCCGGCTGAAGAGCATGTAGCCGATCTCGGAGAGGAGCGGGGCCGGTAGCAGAAGTGGCCCGGGAAAGTTCTGGAGCAGGTCGACGCACTGCCTGTGGTGGTCGTCCTTGCGGTTGGCGACCGCCACCACGGGGCCGGTGTCGACGACGATCACGCGCTGCGGCGGTCCTCGTCGCCCCAGGCCTCGCGCATGATCTCCTTGGCATGCTCGCCCAGATCTGGTTCGCCGTCGAAGACGGCCGTCGTGCGGAACTGACGACGGGGGCGCTCTCCGCGCTCCACCGCCGCCCATTGCCGCAGCAGCTCCACGGCCTCGGGTAGCCGGTCCTCCGGCAGCGCGTCAAGCAGCCGATGTGCTTCCTCGCGCACGCTCATGCAGCCAGTGTAAGTGCCCTGCCCGCGTCCGACCCTGCCACCGACGTGGTCTCCATCCCGGGAAGCCCGACGTCTCGTTACGACCCGGCGGTCGCAGGCATCCACACACCCCGGCGGCTCCCGACCCGCACCATCGCTCCGGCCGGAAAGTCCGATCTCGCGAGGGCGTGGCGGGAACCGAACCTGAACCTCCAGGTCATCCCTGACCGGGCCCTTCGTGTGACCGTCTTCCGGCTCTCGGGGCCGTGCGCGAACCCGTTCTTGCAGGTCAGAGGCTTGATCGCGCTGTTGGGTGCACCCAACCAGCACTAATGCGAACCTGAGCCTGCAGGTCAACGGCCCGACCGTGTCCGTCGAACGAGCCCACGCCAAGATCCGGCGCGACGG
>NZ_MBLM01000012.1 GCF_001854655.1 Parafrankia colletiae
CCAGCGAACGACGCGACCAGGCCGCGGCCCGCCGCTTCTTCGCCCAGGCGCTGTCCCACGGGCGCCGGCCCGTCGAGGTCACCACCGACAAGGCCGCCGTTTACCCGCGGCTCCTCGACGAGCTGCTCCCCGAGGCCTGCCACGTCGACGGTGCCCGGGAGAACAACCGAACCGAATCCGACCACAGCAGACTCAAAGCCCGGCTCCGCCCGATGCGCGGACTGAAACGGCTGCGCTCCGTCCAGACGATCAGCGTAGGGCATGCATTTGTCCAGAACATCCGCCGCGGTCACTACGAACTCGGGATCGACACCGACCCGCACACACGACTGACAGCCGCGTTCACCGAACTCACCCTCACGATCTGATCACCCGTCCGGCAGGGTCAACCATGCCCTGCCATCTCCCAATGCAACAGACCCCTTCCTCGACACCCGTGTATCAGCGAGAACCCGTCACCGGCTCACGTGGATCGCGGGCTGGCAGGCGTTCTACCTCGGAACGCTCGGCTTCGACACCGGCGATGACGACGCGGCACGCGAGTTCCTCTCCCTCGCAGGCCAGCACGCCACCGRCATCGGCGATCGGCTACTCGCCGGTTCGGCCGCCGCCATGCGCTCCACGGTCGCCTACTTCACCGGCGCCTACGACACAGCCGCGGACATCGCCCACCAGGCCAGGCAGAACGCCCACACCTACACCCGGCCGGTCCTCGCCGGCTGCGAGGCACGCGCGGCGGCCCTCGCGGGCCGACCCGAGGACGCCCACACCGCGCTCGCGGACATGCAGGACAGCGTCTGGACCGGAGGAGTCATGCCCGGACCGAACCCAGGCGACGAAGCGTTCACCCATGCGTTCCTCGCGGTCACCTACTCCCACCTCGGAAAGGGAAAACGAGCCGAGCAGCACGCGCGGACCGGCCTCGACCTCGAACTCGCTCACGGTCCCAGCCACTATGTCCAGGTTTCTGGGAAGTACACGGCGCTCGCGTTGACCCTCCTCCACCGAGAAGATCCCGACCCCGAACAGGCCGCCACGGCCACACGGCAGGCACTCACCGTCCTCGGCAACACACCCACCCGCAGCACGATCCAACGTGCCGGAGAGGTATGGCGCGACATGAACGGACGCTGGCACGAGCTCCCCGCCGTCCGAGACCTCGGCGAGATGATCACCCAACAGCGGCGCGCGCTCCCAGCCGCGACGGCCTGATCCCGAACGTCTGATCGCCCATGTCGCGCACATGGCCGTCTCACCATTGAGTGATCGGCCCTGGCCGACTCGGGCCGCGGCGCCGTCGCCAGCATGAGCCGCAGCCGCGCAGGGCCCGCACCCACCCGCGGTCAGACTCCCCGAGCTTGAGACGGACAGAACCAGCCGAGGGCTGGCCGTCCGCGCTAGGACAGCACCGTTGACGGCAGACCAGCGAGCAACGCCGCGCGGTTCTCGACAATGAAATCTTTGATCGTCACGGGCTTGAGATCACACCCCGCGAGTTGATCCAGCGGAATCCGCTCCACCTCATAGCCGCCCCGAGCGACATCAATGTGCTCATCACCGCACCGCACCGCCGCGTCGAGCCTGACCAGGCGAGCCACGAAGAAGTACTGCACAGACTGACCGCCATCCACTGGTGTCGCCACCAGCGCCACCTGCCGACCCACGGCAGCCGTCGCCCCGAGTTCCTCCAACAACTCACGTTCCAGCGCCGCCTCCCTGCTCACATCCTCCGGCTCGATCCCCCCACCCGGCGTCGTCCAGCACGGCGCCACCCCGGGCCTGGTCCGCTTGATCATCACCAGACGGGCCTCGTCATCGATCAGCACCGCCCGAACCGACCGGCGTACAACCGGCGACAYCGAACAGATCTCGCCGCTGCGCACCCCGACCCTCCGAGACCCGTCACAAGACCTCATCGTGCCCACCCCACCCTTCCCACCAGGGGCAACCCAGACCACAGGTATCCGCACGACGAGGACGCTCCATCAACCGGGATCGAGCGACCCACCGTTCCACCCCAGTCCCTCCGAGGCGGCGGTGCGGGTTCACACCGCCGACGATCCCGACGGGTCCAGACGGTGGCACGACGAAAGACCGAACTGATGCCGAGCCGGAATGYCCGACAAACACGCCAGGACAGCGTGCTGGCGACCTGCCGGAGGGCGCCGTCAGCAACCCGCCCGACATGGGCCACGCCGGCGAGCAAGGGAAGACAGCGACAGAGAACCCGCATCCACTATCACGGCATGGACACCAGGAACCAGCGCACCGATGCCGCCATGTCCGCGTTTCGAGCCCGCCATCGGCCCTGGCGGCGCCATGAACGTCCGATCCCACCCCGCGGTGGCCATGGGGGTGGGATGGCGGACCGGCCACCGTCAACCGGCGCGCGCCGTTCTTGCCACAGTCCAGCAACYCGGGACCGCCGATAGTAACGGAACGTAACCGCTTTAGGGGCGGCGTCGCGACCGCAGATCCCGGCCCAGCCGCCCAAAGAGGACGCCCCACCGATGATCGTTCTGAGCACGAACCCGCCGAATGCGCACACAATGCGCACACAAACCCAGTTTGATCTTGTCAAAATGATCTTTAACTCTGCAAAACCGCAGGTCAAGGGCCATTTTCCTGGAGCCGGCGAGGGGACTCGAACCCCTAGCCGCTCGATTACAAGACGGATCACTGCGTATCCGAACATACCGGAACGTGCCGCGTCGTGCCGGAAAATCCGAGGTCAGGGCGATTTCCGTGCCGAAATGTGCCGGAGAATGCCGCCCCGTGCCGGGACATCCGCGCACACAATGCGCACACACGCCACGACGAACCCTGATATAACAGCCAATACCGGACACGTAAAGCGTGCCAGTTACAGAAGGTAGCCGATCCCGAACGAGGAAGCGTCGACCTGGCCGTCCGAGACGGACTCAGCGGGCAACCGGCAACCGCGTGCGGGCCGGACCAACGGTTACTGGTTGCACTTGTCCGCGGCGCCTCTGGGTGAAGGCGTCCAGCTCGCCGGGCGTGAAGACCAGGACGGGGACTCGGGTGCCACGTCTACCGCGTCACGCCCAGATCCGGTGCCCGCTGAACACGGGCCGGCTGGGGACGGAGGGACGCGGCACCACGAACGGCTGAGGGTTGGTGGACACCGCGAGCGCACGGGCCGCGTGCCATCCTGGGGGCGGCCAGCCGTGTTCCGTAGCCGCGGATGCCAGGCGCCCGCAAGGGAGGAACAGCATGGTGGACGGAGCCGGGTCGACACAGCTTGCGGTCCTCATCGACGCGGAGAACATCCCGCTGTGGGCCGTCGAGCCGCTCCTCGCCGAGAGCACCCAGTACGGGAAGGTCCGGATCAGGCGAGCCTACGGTGACTGGTCGGGCTCCCTGAGGACCTGGAAGAAGACCCTGCAGGACCTCTCGATCCGGCCGGTGCAGGTCTTCGCCGCCGTCAAGGGGAAGAACGCAGCCGACCTGGCCCTGGCGATCGACGCGATGGACCTGCTGCACTCCGGGTCCGTCGATGCGTTCGAGGTCGGCGTCGGTGTGTGCCGACCCGATGTGCTCGATCTCGCGCGATCCCCGATGCTGGGAGTGTACGACCTGCACCGCCCGCGCACCGGACGCGGTCCTCACCGTCCGCGCGTAAGGAGACACAGCCCGACAGAGTAGGCCACGGCCACCATCCCGATTAGAGCGTGTCTTGCGTGGCCGCTCCGGGTACATATCTGATCATGGACGTGTTGGAGAGCAGCCTCGCCGGGCGGCTGGTCCCGGACGAATTGTGGGAGCTGGTGGAACCGCTGCTACCCCGGTTCGAGGGTCGCTGGCAGGGTGGTGGGACTGCCCCGATCGAGGATCGGGCGGTGTTCACCGCGGTGGTCTACGTGTTGACCTCGGGGTGTGCCTGGCGGCATCTGCCGGCCGAGTTCGGGGTATCGGTGCCCACGGCGCACCGTCGGTTCCAGGCCTGGACCCGGGCGGGTGTCTGGCCCCGGCTGCATCGGAAGATCCTTGATCTGCACGGTGCGGCCGGGCAGGTCGACTGGTCGTCGGTGATCGTGGACGCGGCCAGCCTCCGCGCGAAAAAAGGGGAAGCCTGACCGGGCCGAACCCGGTCGATCGCGGCAAACCGGGCTCGAAAATCCATGTTCTGACCGACGCGGACGGGCTGCCGCTGGTCGTGGCGGTCTCCACGGCGAACCTGCACGACAGCKGSGCCTTCGTCCCACTGGTGGCCAGTATCCCGGCGATCCGTTCCCGMCGCGGGCCGCGGCGACGCCGACCGGACAAGCTGCGGGCGGACAAGGCCTACGACCAGCCGGAACTGCGGYGTTTCCTGCGCCGGCGYSGCATCGYGGYGCGTATCGCCCGCCGAGGYGTGGACAGCGTCGAACGCCTTGGCCGGTACCGGTGGAAAGTCGAAAGAACGCTTGCCTGGCTGGGTGGGTACCGCCGGCTGACCATCCGCTACGAACGCAACGGCCGGAACTTCCTCGGCTTCCTYTGCCTCGCCGCCGCGATCACCTGCTGGAAGAAACTCCCGCGCTCGACGTGAGACACGCTCTTAGTGCGTGCCTCCGCGACCAAACCCGCAGGTCACCCGTCCGCGAACAGCGAGACGATCAGATCTTGGCCCAAGTCAGGGAAGGGCTCGGGACGGGTGTCGATGGCCGCCCTGGTCTGCTACCGGCCCCGGCTGTTCTACCGGGTCCTTGCCCACCACGGCCGTCGTGGTGAACGCCGCAGCTTCTCCGAAGACGACTACGCCACCCTGCTCGTCGCCGCRCACCACCAGCTCCACGCCCCGATCATCCTGTGYTGGGACACCCACCACAGCGCCGCCATGCGCATGTTCCTCACCTGCCACGCCAGCTGGCTCACCGTGGTCCCCCTACCCGCCCACGCCCCCGACCTCAATCCCATCGAAGGCGTGTGGGCCCACCTCAAACGCGATCTCGGCAACCACATCCGCGTCACCGTCGACCAGCTCACCCCCACGATCAAGACCCTGCTCAAGCGCATCCGGTACCGCCTCGACCTGATCACCGGCTTCCTCGGCCAGACCGACCTGCCCCTGGATCCTCAACCTCTGTAACCAGACCCTGATCATTCAAGATCTGCAACCCAAGATCAAATCGGTGCCTGGCCAGTTACGTTCAAGGAAGCGCCCAAAGTCGGATCATGTTATCTTTGCTTCCGGCGGCCAGGGTGCGGCTGTCCGGGGAGAATGATATCGACCAGATCCACTCGAGGCCGTTTTCCAAGGGAGGGCCGAGAGGAAGAGGAGTGGCCGGGTCGGTCACATCCCACAGCCGGATCTGATGGTCCCAGCCGCCGCTGGCAAGAATGCGATTGTTCGGCGAGAAGGCAACCGCCCAGGCGGTGTTGGTGTGGCCCGTGAGAGGTTGACCGAGGGGGCTAGGTTTGGTTCGTTCGGTGATGTTCCACAGTCGCACCTTGCTATCTTTGCCACCGCTGGCGAGGGTTTGGCCGTCCGAGGCGAATGCTACCAATCCCACCCCGCCGGTGTGGCCGGTCTGGATTGTGCTGAGGAGGCGTTCCGACGGGTTGGCCGTGTAGGACGTGTTCCATAGTCGCACGGTGGTATCGAGACTGGCACTGGCCAGAGTGCGGCCGTCCCCTGAGAAAACTACCGAGATCACCCAGTCGGTGTGGCCGGTGAGGAGTTGACCGAGGTGGGATGGTCTGCGTCGGTCAGTGACATTCCACAGTTGCACCGTGCTGTCGCTGCTTCCGCTGGCCAGGGTCTGACTATCCGGGGAGAAAGCTAACGAGGCCACCCCCCTTGTGTGTCGGGTGAAGGGCTGGCCGAGGAGGAACGGTTTGGACTTGTCGGTCACGTCCCACAACCGAATCATGCCGTCCAGATCACTACTGGCTAGGGTGCGGCCGTCCGGGGAGAATACCACTGAGATAACTCCGGCGGGGTGGCCAGTGAGTGGCTTGCCGAGCAAGTGGGGTTTGGTTCGGTCGGTGACGTCCCACAGTCGCACGGTTTTGTCCTTGCTGGCGCTGGCGAGTACGTCGCCATCCGGTGAGTACGCGACCGCGCTCACCGAGGCGGTGTGGCCGGTCATGGGTCGGCCCAGTATCTGGGCGGAGGGAGCCGGAGTCCGGTGATCGGGGCGTGAACCTAGGTCCCCGCCTGCAGCGGAGACGAGGATGGTGCCACCGACTGCGAGAACGAGCAGCGTCACGACGGTGGCAAGGCGGTGGCGCACTGGCGCGGCCAGCCAAAAACGCGACCGTGCGTGACGCCTGTGGCTGCTGGTGCTTCTCCTCGACCTTTCTCGATTACTGTCGTCGAACAGCTGCGGAAGTGACCCCCTGCCGGTAGGGGGCAGTGTTGGCCGTCGGACGGCCGCAGCTGAGGGTTCGGCGGCGGCGCGGACGTCGTCGCCGACCTGCAGCGATATACCCGACGAAGCAATCCATCCCGGTCCGTATGCGCTGGCGGCCGCGCGAGCGAGGTCAAGGGCGAACGCGTGCGCGGATGGCGGCCGGTCTTCCGGAATCTCGGCGAGTGCGTGCAGGATCACCCGCACCACCTCCTCAGGCACCCCGGCCGGTGGCGAGATGTCGTGCGGGGAGTTGCGCCACGGCACCTGTGTGGGGATAGTCGAATCAAGCGGCGCTGTGCGGGCTAGGAGCAGGTATAGCATCACCCCCAGCGCATACAGATCGGTGGCAGGAGCCAACCGGCCTCTCGAGATCTGTTCAGGAGCCATGAACAGTGGGGTCCCGATCACCGCACTCGCGGTGGCGGCCTCCCGGTCCAACAGCTTCGCTATCCCGAAATCACCCAACTTCAGCAGGCCGGCGGAGCCGAACAATACGTTGTCAGGCTTGATGTCGCGGTGTAGAACGCCCCAGGAATGCGCGCAGGAAAGGGCTTCGGCTACGGCAAGGCCGACCGCACATGTACCCTGCTGGCTCATGTTCTCCTGGCGGTGGGCAAGAGTGCCACCGCTCAGCATTTCCATGACGATCAGATGAAGATCGCCGACCTCCACGCAGTCGTACACCCGGACGATGTGCGGATGATCTAGGCCGGCCAGGATCACCGCCTCAGCGGCGAAATCGGCGGCCACTCCGGCGCGTCTCCCGGCGGTCAATACTTTGATCGCAACGTCACGCTGCAGGCGGCGGTGCCGGCCAGCCAGCACCAGTCCGAACGCGCCTGCACCGATCTGGTCACCCAATTCATAGGCAGGAAGCGCTGCGGCCACGCTTGCTCTGTCAACAATCATAATTGGTCTGACTCCCCACGAACCTCTGCCGTAGTCGCACCCGTTTGATGGATGTGAGGCGTTATCCTAACGAAAGCCCTACAGGTCCTGATCGCTGGGCCGCTGGCCACTGGAGATCGGCATCGGGCACCCTGCCGATTCGACTCCCTGCGCACCGCCAGGCCACCCTCGACCGCGCCCACGYGGCCCACCCCGAGCGGTTCGCCCACCGGCCACGACCGCCCCGTCTACCCGAGACTGTGTGGATCAGCCAGCCCATTCCAAGCCAACCGGACGACGATCAACTGTCACAGTTGGCTTGACGACTACATGTAGTCGCGGTAGAGACCGTCCTTACGGACGGCTCTCGCCCCCGAGGCGGGTTCGCGATGCCCTGAAGCTGCCCCGGTTTCGTTCACAGGTAGGGCTTTGAACGATTAAGCGACCTTATCGTACTCCTGGAAGCGGGTTTCGTGGTCGTGGGGGCTGAGGTATCCGTTGGTGGAGTGACGGCGTCGCCGGTTGTAGAAGCCTTCGATGAAGTCGAAGATCGCAGCCCGGGCCTGATCGTGGGTGGTGAAGGCCGTGCGGTCGAGGAGTTCGCATTCGAGAGTGGCGAAAAAGGATTCGGTGACTGCATTGATGCTCCTATAGATGTCAAGCGGCCTGAGGTGCCGATGAAGATTCCTGCTCGTGGCTGCTACCGGAAGCGGCCGGTGGCGGTAGAAGGCGATAAACTTCCCGGGCAACATATCTTTTCAAGCAGCGGATGATCTCACGCTTCGTGAGCCCTTCTGCGGTGCGCCGCTCGACGTAGTCGATGGTAGGCTGGTGCCATCGCATGCGGACAATGACAGTTCGATAGAGCGCGGCGTTGGCCTGACGGTTCCCGCCGCGGTTGAGCCGGTGCCGGTGCGTTCTCCCGGAGGAGGCCGGGATAGGGCTCACGCCGCAGAGCTTCGCGAAAGCAGATTCCGAGCGGATCCGGTCGGTGTTATCCCCGGCGGCCAGCAGCATCTCCGCGGCGGTGTCCGGGCCGATCCCCACTGCTTCGACCAGCCGTGGGGCGACCGTCTTCGTTTGCTGCTTGAGGTGCCAGCTCAACGACTTGACTTCCTCATGCAGGCTCAGCCACCGCCGTGCCAGCGAGGCCAGCACATGCCGCATCGCCTTCTCGGGCGTCGTCGGTGCCCCCACGCACCCCAGCGCCGCGCAGGCCTCGATGAGCCGGTGGTCGGTGAGCGGCTCCAGGGCGCCCCGGAGCTCGTCGTCGGCGGTCACCAACGTCGCCTTCAATGTGATCATGGCTGCGGACTGGGCCTTCACCGCTGTGTCCCGGGCAACCTTGATCAGACGAAGTGCCTCGACCGCTCCGTCGGCCGTCTTCGGGGTCGCGGTCGACGCACCAGAGATGATCTCTCGGGCGGCATGCTCGGCGTCGATCGTGTCGGTCTTACCTGCTCGACGACGCTCGCCCTTGCGCGGTGGACGGCTGACCTCCCGCACCTCATGGCCGTGCCTACGCAGGAAACGTGCCAGCCCCATACCGTAGGAGCTGGTTCCCTCGACGCCAAAGGCAACAAGTCGCCCCGGAGCAGACAMCCGGGCCAAACAGAACGCGAGCAGCATCTCKAAACCAGCCACAGTTGCCGGAATCACCAGGTCCGCGAGACGGCCCCCGAGACCGTCAAGCAGCACGGCGACGTGCTGGTCCTTGTGGGTGTCGACRCCGACGATGACATCGTCGCGGGAAAGCATCATGCTGGACATCGGCTGGCTGATCTCCTCACAGATCACCGGTCATATCCCGCTGGTCGGGCGGGCGGACAGGACTGCGATGAGACCCTGCTGCGATCAGGCTCCTATCAGGTCACTGCCCGCCCGGCCAGCGGTCCAGAGGCCGCCGCCACGCCAGCCGACAGATCAACGCCAGGGCACCCGGAGGGCCGGTCGTAACAAGGGTCAGACCAGCGTGGCAGCGACAACATGATGCTCGCAGTCGTAGCAGTCTCCAGATGATCCGACGGAGCGTTCGACCTGGTGCTTGCGGCAGATTTTCGCGAACTCCCGAGACGTATATTGGGCTCCTTGATCGGAGTGGTGGATGACTCCGGGCGCCGGGCGGCGGTGGCGTAGTGCCATGGTGAGGGCGTCGGCGACGAGTGGGGTTTTCTGCTCGGCGGACATGGACCAGCCCACGATCCGCCGCGAGTACAGATCGAGGACGACCGCCAGGTAGAGCCAGCCTTGGTCGGTCGGGATGTAGGTGACATCGGCGGTCCAGATCTTGTTCGGGACCGGGGCGGTGAAGTCACGGTTGACCAGGTCGGGTGGCAGGTGCGCGGCCCGGTCCCGGCGGGTCAGGCTGACTCTGCGGCGGCGGTGGACCCCTTGTAGGCCAGCCTGTCTCATGAGTCGGGCGACGCGCTTGCGGCTGACGTGYACGCCGGCGGCGGCGAGGTCCGCGTGCACGCGCGGGGCGCCGTAGGTCTCCCGTGACGCGGCATGCACCGTGGTGATCTTCGTGGTCAGGGTCTGGTCGGCCGCGGTCCGGGYGGACTGTCCACCACGGCGACGCCAGGCGTAGTAGCCCTCGCGTGACACACCAAGCACGCGGGCCAGAACGGAGACAGAGTGGTGTGTTTTCTCCGCGTCGATCAGAGCGAACTTCATTTCTGACCGGTCTCCGTCGCGAAGAAAATCGTGGCCTTGCGGAGGATGTCGCGTTCCTCGCGGAGCTGCCGGTTCTCCTTCCGGAGACGGTTCAGTTCCTCCCGCTCGGCGGTGGTGATCTCGTCCGCTCGGGTGTCGTCCTGGCGGGAGGCGTCCCGCACCCAGTTACGGATCGACTGCCCCGACGGGCCGTATTCCTTCGCGAGTTCCTCGGGTAGCTGTCCAGCCCGGACAAGATCCACCATCTGCTGGCGGAACTCTTCGGCGTACGGCGGTTTTGATCTCGACACCTGCACTCCTCCCTGGGGTCATTATCCCAAAGAGCCCAGGTGTGAACAGGATCGGGCCAACTTCACCCGGYGTCGTTCACACCGCCGCTGGACGTTGCGGCGGACAGCCGAACGCAGGTGGGCCTGCCCCGGGTCGCCATGGGGAGAACAGCCGCCGACAGCGACCTGCGGCTCTACTACTGCTGTCGGCGCTGAGCCGCGTCAGYCAGGACACTCGCACCGTGCGCCATGATGTTCCTGCGCGGTTCGTGGTCGGAAGCGTCCGGCTAGGATATGACCGACCGCGGGGACGCGCTGTGTTGGACCTGGCAGACACGGGGGCGAGGTGGACCGGCGGGATTTCTTCATCTCCCACGCCGACAGCGACCTGGCATGGGCTGAGTGGATCGCCCAGCAGTTGGTCGAGGCCGGGTACACGGTGGAGCTCGACGTGTGGGACTGGGTCGCGGGCACGAACCTCGTGGACGCCATGCGGCGTGCTCTGGAACGGGCCGAGCGGGTACTGGCCGTCTACACCGACGACTACTTCGCCCAGCGCATTTCCCAGGCCGAGCACACCGCGGCGTTCGCGAGCGACCGCGTCGTCCCGGTGGTCGTGGCCGACTGCTCGATCCCCGAGTTGTACGCGCCGCTGACCCGGATCGAGCTGCTCGGGCTGGAGGAGGACGCTGCTCGCAGCCGGCTCCTCGACGGAGTGTCCGCGGGCTCGCGCAGGCCCGGTTCACCGGTCATCTTTCCGGGCCGAGTGGAGTTCCCCCGGCGGCTACCGCGGATCTGGAATGTCCCGGCCCGAAACCCGTTCTTCACCGGCCGCGACGACCTTCTCCGGGCGTTGGATGGCCGCCTGCGTCAATCCGACGCGCAGGCGATTGCCGTCGTGCCGCTGCGGGGAATGGGAGGGGTGGGCAAGAGCCAGCTCGCCGTCGAGTACGCCCACAGACGCGCTGCCGGATACGAGATCGTATGGTGGGTCAACGCGGAGAACCCCACGCTGGCGACCAGCGGGCTGGTCGAACTCTCGGCGGCACTGGGACTGCCGGCGGGGTCACCGGCCGAGGTTCTACGGTCGCTGTGGTCCGCCCTGGCGCGCCGTACCGACTGGCTGCTGATCTACGACAACGCCGACAGCCCTCCCGCTTTGGCCGAGCTTCGCCCGCCGGACAGCGGGCGTCTGCTGCTTACCAGCCGCAATCCCGCGTTCGGCCGGTTCGCGGACCTGGTGGAGGTCGGCGATTTCGACCGGTCCGAGTCCGTCGCACTGCTCAGGCACCGCTGCCCGGCCTTGTCGCCTGGCCAGGCCGACCAGATCGCGGCGGCGGTCGGTGACCTGCCGCTCGCCGTTGAACAGGCCGGCTGCTTCCTCCAGGAAACCGGTCTCGACGTTGCCGACTACCTGGGCCTGCTCGCCGCGTCGCCCGCGCATGCCGGGCTGGACGATCCCACCGTCGACCGTCATCCAGGCCTGGTCGCGGTGGTGACCGCCAGCCGCGCTCGGCTACGCGCCGCCAGTCCGCGCGCCGCCGTGGTCTTCGACCAGCTGGCCTTCTGCGCGGCGGAACTGCTCCCGCTCACTCCTCGCCGGCCGGCGGGCAACTCAGGCCCATTCGGGGTGGAAATAGGAGACAGCGCAGCGACGGCCGATGTGGTGCGTCAGTTCACGAGTCTCGGCCTGGCCCGGAACAGGGGTACCGCGCTGCAGGTCCACCGTTTGGTTCAGGCCCTGGTTCGGTCCTTCCTCAGCGACAACGAACAAGCCCAGCGTTGCCAGCAGGCCCAGGAGCTTCTGGCGACCGTCCGTCCCGGCAACCACGATGATCCGACAGTCTGGTCGTCGTATGCGGTTCTGACCCCTCATGTACAGTCCCTCGTCGCGCACTCATGCAGCCTGGGGGTGCCTGAAAGCCAGGATTTTCGTGTTCTCCTGCTTGATGTCGTCCGTTATCTTGAGCAGTCAGGCCGGTCGCGAGACGCGTTGGAGATGTCTCTGGCGGCGTATCAGCGTTGGTCCAAGACGCTTGGTGGAGACCACCCTGACACGCTGACCGCCGCTCACCGGTACGGGAACGCACTGGTGCGTCTCGGCGATTACGGTGCCGCACGGAAAGTATTCGAAAGTACACATGCGGGCCGTGGGCGAGCACTCGGAGCAGATCACATGTTAACGCTCGGCACAGCGGCGAACCTCGCTGTCGTCGCCGCGCTGGCCGGCGATGAGCAGGCGGCTCGACGAATCACCGAGGACGTCCTAAACCGTCGGCGGCGGGTACTTGGCCCGGACCATCCTGACACACTGGAGTCAGCCAGTAATCTCGGCGCGCATCTCGACAACCTCGGCGAATGGAAAGCAGCCTGGGAACTCGGGCAAGATACGCTTGCCCGCCGGCAACGCGTGCTGGGGGAAA
>NZ_MBLM01000013.1 GCF_001854655.1 Parafrankia colletiae
TACTCCCAGTCGAGCACCGCCGGGACGGCGCCGTCGTCGAGCAGCACGTTGGTAGGCAGGAGATCCCCGTGGGCGAACCGCCAGCGGACGCGACCCGCGATACGCCGATACAGAGTCAGCAGTCCCATGACAGCGTCAGCGCCGAGCACGCCATGCCCACCCGGACCATAGCGACGAATGCGCTGCGGATAGTCGATCGCGGGAACGAAGACCGCCGGAGCTGCCCAGTCCGAAAGCGTGTCGGAGACGTACAGGAGCGCGGCGGCAGCCGCCTCGGACAGGGGCGCATCCGGATAGCGATGGCGGGCCACTGGTAGGCCGGGTATTCGTTCGACAAGCAGCAGCCCAGGAGCGGGAGGCGCCAGCAACACCGGGACCCGCACCGGTGGAGGCTCGGCGGCGAACGCCTCGTAGGCGGCGCTTTCACGAGCAAACCGCTCCCGCCACGGCCGCGCCTGATCGGTAAGCACTTTCAGGACGGCCGGCTGACCACCATAGGTGCCGGCCAGCAGAACCGCCTTGCCGGTGTCCGCCACCATCTCCCGGAGACGGAAATCCGGGTAGCACAGTCGCACACGCCGCGCCTGGTCGGCGTTCAGACCATCCCTCCCCTGGCGTGCCGACATCCCGGCCTCCCTTCCGACCCGCCTCCACGAGACCAGCTCGTCACCCACCCTCGCTTCAGCGGGTACCCCAGCAGTAACGCCCCACTGATACCAACCACAGGCCGAAGATCAGAGCGTGGGCTGGACTGCGGCATCCATCGGGTCGATCACAGTTCACTCCTGGGCCAAGCGCTATGCCACTCCGCGCGGAAGCCCCAGACCAGAAACGCCGCTGGTCAGGCTCCTGACCGATCGGCGCGGTAAGCGTCGACGACCACGGTGAACTGGCCGTTCATTTCACGTTATCGCTGTGCTCAGCTGCGAAAATGCAGATCCGGCGTGAGCGGAAGTGCGCCAGTTTACCGTGGTGCCGTCGATCTTCCCTCGGTGCTGTCTCTGAGCCGGATGGCAGGGGTCGACTATCAACGCGGTCGCTTCGAGTTCGCCATCGTCGCCCCGCTGGCGAAAGGTCCGCCGCCGCRGGGCCGGCCGGGCCCTCCGCCCGTCGTCACCGATCCGCAGGTCGAGCACGCGGGCACCAGCGCCGACACGGTTACAGAGCGCGAAGTGCCGCTATCGATTCCACGAGTCCGCTACGTTCGAGTTGTCGCAGGACATCGTCGACGGACTCCGGCGGCTTCGTACGGGAGTCCACGATCTGTTGGATGGCCGCCACCACCGCCTGCCCTCTAATGCTCAGCTGGTCCAGCACAAAGGCATCGGGCGACTGCGCCTCCACGGCCCACGGTTCCAGATCGGCAGCCGGGAAATCCTTCAGGTTCCGGGTGACGATGACCTGCGCGCCAGCCTTGATCGCGGCAGCCAGCACATGCCGGTCATCAGGGTCGGGAAGCTTCAGTCCGTCGACCAGCGGCTCATAACCGGACACCAGGACGTCCCGAACGGATGCGTTCATGAGACTGCGGAGACGGTCGCGCTTCCCAGCCGAGATCTCCGGCCTGTTTCGCCTGACCGCGGCGAGCATCTCGTCGAGGATCTCATTGGTCCACTTCGCCTGGACCAGGCCCGACTGCGCGATCCGGATCAGCAGATCGCGCAACGTGTCCGGGTAGAGCACGTTGGCGTCATAGACCACGCTGAAGGCCATCGGTCAGTACAACCCCAGTTCCTGGGTCAGYGCGGTCAGGTCGTCGGCCGCACCCCTGCGCTCCAGGTCGTCGCGACTCCGATACTCGTGAAGATCACGGAACCTGACCCTCCGATGGGTACCGACCAGACGGAACGGGATCTCGCCGGACTCCAACAGCCTGATCAGATAGGGCCGGGACACGTTCAGGAAGTCAGCTGCCTGCTGCGTGGTCAGCTCAGCGGAGTCTGGCGTGACGTTGACACTCTCCCCCTGCGCCAGAAGCAGGAGGATCCTGGCAAGCAGGACGGTCGCCTCCCGCGGGACCACCAGGGCGTCATCACCCGCCAACTCCCCCCTGATCGTGTCCTGATCAGCACCAGGGTGCGTCGTGAGGTACTCACTGATACGTCGCGCCGCACGCCGAGCAAGCTCCGCACCGGAATCCCGCCGCGCCGCGGCGTCGTCAACCAGGCCGGGCATCCGCACCACCCCACCAACATCCATGGCCCCCGTCCGCTGATCCCAGCGACTCCAACCGCATCATCCGCAACAAACGCAATATCCGCAAGTCCCGGGTGCGTAGGCCGACACCCATCGTGCCTACGACCTGGGCAGCTAACGCCCCCTGGAGCAGGACTCTCGCGTCCACGGCCACGCTCCCGCGTTCGGTGAGGCACTCCCACCCCCGGCCACCGCGAGGTCGCGCCAACGCCAGTTCACCGCCGTCCGAGCGCTGTGCTACACCACTTCAGATCATCAGAACGGCACAACCGCTGGTCAGACGCCTGACCGGTCGGCGCGGTAAGCGTCGATGACCACCGTGAACTGGCCGTTCATTTCACGTTATCGCTGCGCTCACCTGCGAAAAGCCTGATCCGGCGCGAACGAAAGTGCGCCAGTTCACCGTGGTGTTGTCGATCTTCCATCGGCATCGTCGTCCGGCCCCGTCAGCGGGAGGTCGACGCGGAGTGCGGCCGTTCCGAGTTCGTAGTCGTCGCTCGGGCTCGGCAAGGCGGGCCGCCGCCTCGTAGAGGCCGGGTAGGACGGACGGGCCGGAGATGGCCGCCGCGAGCCGGGCGAGGTTGTCAGGATTCGGCTCGGGAACGATGTCGAGGTCACCGGTGATGTTGGGGGAGCCCTGCAGGCGGGGGCCGGGCGGGACTGATGGTCATCCGTCAATGCCTCTAACCGTTACGTGATCCTCRCTGACTCGAAACGGCATTTCGAGGGTCTGTGGGACTGTGTCGCCAGAAATTCGGGTGCGTCGCCGGGCCGGTAATGGCAGCATAATAGAGTGTGCTGACAGGTCCATGCGAACCGGTGCTGGGAGACGCGTTCGGCCGCGTGCTCACCCGCTGCTGGGCGTCCGGCGCCCGCCCGGGGTCGGTGTTCGCGGTACTCGAGCGCGACGACGGCCGTGTCGATGTCGAGGACGCGGCCAAGTACTTCGCAGACCCGGACACATGGATCACGACCGAACGGTGGGCCTGCGAACGGGCCGTCGGCCGGGTCCTCGATGTGGGCTGCGGCGCCGGCAGACATCTACTCACGCTTTCCAGCGCGGGCCACGAGGCGGTCGGGCTCGAGCCTTCCCCCGGCGCCGCAGCTATCGCCCGGGAACGCGGTGGTCACGTTGTCGAGGGGACAGTGACACAGCCGGGAAACGGGCTCGGCACCTTCGACACGATTGTGATGTTGGGTAACAACCTCGGTTTGCTCGGCAGCCGTGAACGTGCTCCTGAGGTGCTGGCCAGCCTGGCTGCTCTCGCGGCTCCGGGCGCACGTCTACTCGCTAGCGGTATCGACCCATATGGCACCTCCGACGACAGTCATGTGGCCTATCACGCATGGAACATCAAGCGAGGGCGGCTCCCGGGACAGGCGACCCTGAGGGTCAGGGATGGCGCCACGGCGACCCCGTGGTTCGATTATCTGTTCGTGTCCCCCGATGAACTGGCTCACCTCACCGAGGGCTCCCCATGGAGTGTGCGCATGGTGGAGCGAGACGGGGCCAGCTATCTCGCGACTCTGGATCTGGCCGTCTGAACGTCCGCGACACCCTGCCACCGCCTGCACCAGCACTGCCCGTCTCCGGCCCGGCAAGGGGCTTCGGCCACCGGCCGGAAATCGCTGCACAGCCTTGATCGTCATCAGCTTCGAAGGACCGCGATGAATACTTGATCTTCACCTCAGGCTTGTCGCTGCCCGCGAGTTTCACGTCGTGGACCCGAAGCCTCGCGCCGACGATCATCATGACAGCCGCCAGGGGGCCACTCTCGGGCCAGCGCGCGTGTCGGCGGGGCGGGCCATCCTGGACGCCCACTCCACCTCCGAACGGAGCCAGACCCAGACGGAGGGGCGAGGGCCGAGGCTAGTGATCTAGCTCGCCGCCCCGGGATCAGCGAGCCCCTACTTAACTTCTGGGTTAAGCTGTTGCAGTGTCGCGCTGGGAAGTGCTCTTGGTCGACGATGTCGCCGCATGGTTCGTTGACCTGACCAAGAACGACCCCCACTCAGCCGACCTCGTTGAAGACGCGATCGATCGACTTGCGGCTGCGGGCCCGACGCTCGGCCGGCCGCTGGTGGACYGGATCAAGGGTTCGCGCCACCACAACATGAAGGAGCTGCGGCCGGCTTCGGYGGGCCGGAGCGAGATCCGGATCCTGTTCGCGTTCGACCCTGTCCGCCGGGCGGTGCTGGTGGTCGCCGGGGACAAATCCGGCGACTGGCAGCGTTGGTACGAGACAGCCATACCCCTAGCCGACGAACGCTACGACCTCCATCTGGCCGAAATCGACGGGAGGGAATACCGGTGACTGCACTGCGATGGGAAGACGTCAAGCGCCAGGCCGAGCAGGCCCGGACCGCGGCGGGCCACCCGCCCCGCAGCGACGCCGATCGCGAGGCAGGGCAGCGCCGCCTCGACGACGAGATCCACGCCTACCGGCTGGCCGAGGTGCGGCGCAACCGTACCCTGACCCAACGTGAAGTCGCCGAAGCTATGGGCGTCTCCGGCCCCCGCGTCTCGGACGTGGAACGCGGCAAGCTCGACGTCGTGTCCGTATCGGTTCTACGCGCCTACGTCGAGGCTCTCGGCGGGAAGCTGAAAGTCACCGCCGAGTTCGACGACTCGAGCTACATCGTCGCCTGATCGATGGCAGTGATCAACGGAGAGCTCCCGTGGACTCGTGCGGGAGTCCGCAATCTGCCGGACGGCGGCCACCACCGCCGGTCGAGTCAGCGCCAGTTACCGCTCCTCCAAGCGCTATGCCACGGGACTTCAGATCATCGGCCCAGCAAAATCGCTGGTCAGGCGCTTGACCGGTCGGCCCGGTAGGCGTCCACGACCACCGTGAACTGGCCGTTCACGGTGACGTCGGCGAGGCTGCCGGCGATCGCGCCGACGCCGGGCAGGGGGACGAGGGCTCGGACGCAGATGACGAAGCGGGCGCCCGGTTCGAGGGTGGCAGCGCCGTCGCCGGGGCTGCCTGCGCCGCAGTCCGCGTCCTCCGGGGCGAACCTGATCTCGGGCGCCGAGTGGATGCCCTGGTCGGCGAAGGCGAGCTGGGCGGCGAGCCGGGCGCGTTCGACGCCGGCGGATTCACTCGGGGCGGTGGCGTAGGCGCGGCCGGCTTCGCGTGCGGCCTGGGTCACGCCGAAGGCGGCCCGTTGCACAGCGAAAACGGCAAGGAAGAGGTAGACGAACGGAACCAGGAGAACCAGTGACAGTCCCACGAACTCGATCATCGCGGAGCCGCGATCCGCGTCGCCTGCCCTCGCGCCCCGACCGGACGGGGGGAGCCTCGTAAGCCTGCCCGCGCCGGCGAACCTGTTGGACCCGGYGAACCTGCTGGGCCTGGCGAACCTGGGCGAGCGGGGCAGGACGCGCGGGACCTGGTGGAGGAGCCGGGCCGGTCGGGCGAGACGTCCCAGCCGTGGGGTCACGGGGTCTCCTTCACGGCGTGGCCGGTCACCGTCAGGGTCACGCCGTCGCCGAGCGGGACAAGGCTGAGCGGGACGACCACGGTGCAGGTCACCCGGACCAGCGGGATGTCTCCGGGGCCTTCCTCCTCCTGCCCGGTGCAGACGGCGTCGGAGCGGCCGGGCAGCGACTCGGCGATGAGCTGCTGGGCGTAGGTGCCGCCCTCGGCGGCGGGCACGTCCACGTTCGCGGCATGCCGGGCGCCCTCGGCGGCGTCCGCGGCCAGGGTGTTGCGCACATGCAGGACAAGGCCCACCTGGATGACACCCAGGATGACGATCAACAGCAGGGTCCCGACGAGGACGAACTCGACRATCGCCGAACCGTTGTCCGCGCCGTCCTGCGCGCCGGGAGATCCGGCTTCCGCCTGAGCGTCRCCGTCGCCCGTGCCCGGTTCGCCCGCGCGCGGCGGGGGCACGCGAGGAGTTCTGATGCGTTCGCGCACGGCCCGTCAGTCGCCGCCGATGCCGGTCACCTGCTCGATGGCCGAGGTGAACAGTGACTGCAGTGCCGGCGTGGCGAGGGTGGCGATCGCGACCACCAGGGCGGCGGTCATCACCGTCACCATCACCCAGCCCGGCACGTCGCCGCGGTCCGAGCCGGCCGCGACCCGGCGTGCCTGCCAGGCGGACCATCGTGCCGCCGCCTGTGAGACGGCCTGACCTGGCCTTCCGCTGAACCTTCTCATGTCCCCTCCCGATGTCGATCCGGTGCCGCGGCGCCTTACCGCGTGCGCACCGTCTTCCGTGCGGGTTGCCGCACGAGCGGCCTGACTGTCCCCGCGGACCTCGCTGGGGCCCCTGTGGACGTCACCGAGGCCCTGTGGATGTCATTGGGCGATCACCGTGAAGCTGACGAGCGCCGGGTAGAAGGCGAAGATCACCGTCGTCGGGAGAATGAGGAAGACGACCGGGATCATCATCGCGATCTCCTTGCGCCCGCCGGCTTCGAGCAGCTGGCGTTTGCCGGCCTCACGGACGTCCACGGCCTGGGCACGTAGGACGTCCGCCAGCGGTGTGCCACGTTCGATGGCGACGGCCATGCCGTCGACGAAGCGGGTGAGTGGCGGCAGCGGGGTGCGGGTGGCGATGCCTTCGAGTGCCTGGACGAGGGTGGCGCCGGCGTGGGCGTCGGCGAGCGCGAGGCGCAGTTCGGTGCCGAGCTCGCCGCGGGTGAGGCGGCTGACCCGTTCCAACGCGCCGATCGCCGACTCGCCGGCGGTGACGGCGAGGGCGAGCAGTTCGGCGACGGTGGGGAACTCCATGAGCATCCGGTCCTCGCGCTCGCGGATCGCGCGGCTGAGCCACCAGTCCCTGGTCAGGATGCCGCCGGCGGTGCCGGCGACGACGAGTGCGACGCCGACGAGCGCCGGCGGGCCGATACCGAGCAGGGTGCGCGCGGCCAGGACGAGGGCACCGAGCAGCGCGCCGGTCACCGCGCAGATCACCTGCTGGGCACGAAACTCCTCGATCGAGGTGCGGCTGCCGGCCTGGACGAGCCGGCGGGTGAGCGCCGCCCGGCCGCCGAGGAAGCGGTCGAGGCGCGCCGCGGCGTCGTGGAGGAACGGGCGGGCGAGCGCCTCGACCGTCCCGAGGCCCAGGCGGGACGCCGCCGCCGTCCCCCGGGCGTGGGCGCGGTGGGAACGCTCCGCGTTCTCGCCGGGCGCAGCCCCTGCCCCTGCCCCGGACCCGGCGCCAGGTCCGGCACCGCTCGGGGCGCCGCCGTCCCGGCGGCGCGGGGTCTCCGTGAGCAGCCGCGACGGGGATGGTGTGTCGCGCAGGTAGGGGTCGATCCGATCGGCGAGCCGCACCCGGCGTGCGGGGGGCGACCGGTAGATCACGATGACCAGGCCGGTTCCCAGGATGAGGCCGAGCAGCGCGCCGGTCGCCGCCGCGCTCATGGCCGGGCTCCTTCGCTGGGCGGAGTGCGTGTCATCGCCGGAGCACCCGTTCCTCCTCGGGCAGCCGCCCGATCCGTTTCATCAGCAGGTAGGCCAGGACGGAAACGCCGGCCCCGCCCGCGAGGACGGCGACCCCGGTCGGGCTGTCGTAGGCCCGGACGTTCTCGCCGCGACTGGCGAGCAGCAGCAGGACGATCCACGGCGCGGCCATGGCGAGCCGGGCGGCGTTCACCGTCCAGGTCTGGCGGGTCTCCAGCTCGGCGCGGGTGCGGGCGTCCTCCCGCAGGAAGGTGGACAGGGTGCGCAGCAACCGGCCGAGGTCGGTGCCGCCGACCTCGCGGGCCATCCGCAGCGACTCGATGATCCGGTCGGCGACGGGGTCGGCCAGCTCGTCGGCGAGACGGTCGAGGCAGGTGGTGAACGATCCGGTGGCGCGGTAGTCCTCGCCGAAGCGGGTGAACGCGGGGCGCAGCGGCACCGGGCCGCGCACACCGACCGCGGCGAGCGCCTCCGGCAGCGACAGGCCGGCACGCACGGCGCTGGCGAGGTTGTCGACGACGTCCGGCCAGACCTCGCGCAGGTCGTGCATGCGGGAGCGGCGGCGGCGCAGAACGAGCTGGCGGGGCATGAACGAGGCGAACACCGCGAAGGCCCCGGCGAGGGAGAACGTGCCGGAGAAGGCCAGGATGACCAGGCCGACCACCAGCCCCAGCGCGACGCTGATCAGCAGGAACTGCTGCGGGCTGACGCCGCGGATGCCCGCCTGGGCCAGCGTCTCGCGCAGGTCGCGGGCCCAGCCGGCCTCGGCGCGAGCCGCCGCGCCGCGTGCGCGTGGACGTCCGCTCATCACGATCAGGAACAGGCCGAGGCCGAGAACGAGACCGAGCAGGATGCCCATCAGCGCTCAACCGCGATCTGCGGGTGGGCCCGCTCGTGGGCGGGTGCGCTGAGCAGGGCGGGCAGGTCGTAGCCGGCGCGCAGGAACCGATCGGGGTGGGGCGGGTAGCCGTCGGCGCGCAGCAGCATGGCGCCGCGGCTCTGGAAGATCTGGGCGACCTCGACGATGTCGCCCTCGGCCCGCCCCGAGAGCGCGACGATCTCGGTGACCCGCCGCCGGCCGTCGGCCTCCTTGGCGAGGTGGACGACGATGTCCACACTGGCGGCGACCGTCGGCACGACGAAGGAGTGCGTGACGTTCTCCCCGGCGAGCAGCGGCAGGGTGCACAGCTTGGTGACCGCCTCGCGGGCCGAGTTGGCGTGGAGGCTGCACATGCCGGGCAGCCCGGAGTTGAGGGCGATCAGGAGGTCGAGGGCCTCCTCCTGGCGCACCTCGCCGACGAGGATCCGGTCCGGGCGCATCCGCAGCGCCTCCTTGATGAGGCGACGCAGGCGGATCTCCCCGGAGCCCTCCAGGTTCGCCTGGCGGGTCTGCATGGCCACCCAGTCGGGTGCACGCAGGCGCAGCTCGAAGACCTCCTCGACGCTGATCACCCGCTCGCGGGCGGGAATCGCCGAGCCCAGGCAGTTGAGCATCGTCGTCTTCCCGGCCTGGGTACCGCCGGCGACGATGACGTTGAGACCGGAGATGACCGCGGCCTCCAGGAAAAGCGCCGCGTGCGGGGTGATCGTTCCGAGCGAGACGAGCTCGTCCATGCTGCCGGCGGACAGGACGAACTTGCGGATGTTCACCGACCAGTGCACTCGGGTGACGTCGGGGATGACGACGTGCAGCCGGGAACCGTCAGGCAGCATCGCGTCAACAAACGGGGTGGAGAGGTCGACCCGGCGCCCGGACGACTTCAGCATGCGTTCGACCAGGTCCTGCACCTGGTCGTGGGTGAGAATCGTGGTTGTCAGCTCGCTGCGGCCGTGCCGGGCGACAAACACCCGGCCGGGTTCGTTGATCCAGATCTCCTCTACCGAGGGATCGTCGAGATGYCGCTGCAGCGGACCGAAACCAGCCACCGCGTCATAGACCGTGCGGGCGGTCGCATCCCGGTCGACCACCGGCGGGAGATCACTGGTGAGAGCACGTTCCTCGTACTCGGCGACGACGTCGTCCACGAGCTGACGAATGTGCACGGGTTCCCGTACCGGGTCCAGGGATCGACGACGTATCARCTCACGGACCTCTCCTTCCACCCGAGAGGTCGCGTCCATCCAGTTCCCGCGTGCCACCGCCACCGAAAATCGCCGCTCCTCGCCCATATCTGCGCGGCCCGCTCCGCGCGCTTCGGACAACCGCTACGAAGCGTAGAAAGCGGGTCACTCGCCATCAACCCTTTCGAGGGGGTACGCAAGCAACAACGTTCGCACAACCTCGGCGACCCCTCGGCGCCGGGTCGGACCACGGGCAGCCACGCACCGCCGGCAGCCCGACCAGATCCCAGAACCGATGTCACTCTGCGTGACAGATCTTCGAGGGTGCTGACGGGAAAAGTGCCATCCTTTACCCTGATTACGCGGAGCCATCCATCCGTTCGGGCAGTGCCTTCCCAGTGCCTGACGACGGGTCGTGAGATCACCATCGAAACGCCGGCCGGGTGCAGCGGGATCGGGCCGCGAGAGCGGTAATCTGCCGGCGGTCAGAAACCCGAACGTCGCGCCACGACAGAGAAACCGACAACGCGCGGTCCGCGCCGACTGGTGGTCTTCCCCCACACCGCCTTCCACGTCGCCGACCGCCGCCGACGCCTGCCTCGGGGGTCATTCACGTGCCCGGTCAGTCATTGTCCCGCCCCGCCGAACGCCCACCGGGCACGGCTGTTCCACCACCGCAGTGGAAAGCGGCCGCGTTCTGCGCACGCCGACCGACTCTCACCCGGGGACAACGATGAAGGCGCACCACGACCCCGAGCCGTCCGACGTGTTCGCGACCGCCTGGGATGTTTTCCGACGAGTTGTCGAGAACTGCCCGGTCGGGATATTCACCGCAGATGTCTCAGGCCGGCACGTCTTTGTGAACCGACACTGGACCGTGCTGACCGGAGTGCCCCGCGACAAGGCCGTGGGGCGCGGCTGGGAACGGGCGGTGCACCCCGAGGACGTCCGTGCCGTCACCAGGCGTTGGCGCCAGCTCGTGACCGAGGGTGACGAGCTGACGATCCAGATTCGCCTGCTCCGGCCTGACGGCAGCGCCCGGCCAGCGATTCTTCGGGCGGCGGCGGTCGTCGGCGAGAACGGACACCGGCGGTTCGCCGGCACCCTCAGCGCCCTCTCCGACCCCGGCCCTGACAGCCGGCCGAGCACGGGAGCGCTCGACGGCACCAGCGCGCCCGGGGCGGCCCACGTCACCTACCAGGACGCCGGACTCGCAGCCGCCGGTACCGACGCGACCGGCGCTCACGTCGCTGGTTCGGATGCCGCCGGTTCGGATGCGGATGCTGCTGCGGGCCCCCCCACTGGCAATGCCATCAACGAGGTGGACGACACGGCCGGCGTCATGGTCCACGCGGAACCCGAGAGCGGCGGCACCGCTCCCGCCGGCGGCGACGGGCGCGACACCACCTGCCCGAACACCATCGAGCTGCTGCGCGAGGAACTCGACCGGTTCGACATGGTCACCGATGACCTGTGGTTCCCGCCGAGCGATGACGTGGATCATCCGGGCCAGAGCTGGACGGTACCGTCCCCGCGCCAGCCCTCGTCCGCCGAGGTGGACCCACCGAGCGTGGATCCTGCTGACCCGCGCCGGCCGGATGGCCCGGGGCGCCCGTTCGCCGACACTCCCTTCACCGACATGCCGTTCCGGGACATGCCGTTCCGGGACATGCCGTTCGCCGGGCCACCCCGGGGCCAGGCTCGAGCGTGGCTTCCCGGACGAACACCACACGGACCCGGCGCGGCGGACGGCCGGGACGCCGGCCGGCACACGGACGCCGGCGAGGACAGCCATCTTCCCCCGGTCCCCCGGTCCGGCGCGGGCGCTCACCGCGGTGCGCTTCCGCCCGGGGCGGAGTGGCGTGCCGCCGTCTCAGCGCACAGCACCGTCAGCGGCCCCCATCCCTTCATTCCGCGGAACTCGTCGACCGGACGGAACTCGGCATCGGGCTCGCGGTCGACGGATCCGTTCGCGTCCCAGCCGGGTCGCGGCTCGGCGGACGCGCGGCCTGGGCACGGTGCCGACGACAGCGGATGCGGATGYGCGTTCACCGAGATCCGGCGGCTCGCCGATGCGTGCCACGAGCGGGAGCGCTGGTTGACCACGCTGCTCGCCGAGCTACCCTCGGCGGTGCTCGTCGCGGATGTGGACGCCCGCGTCGTGGCTGTGAATCAGGCGTACTGCGACCTGTTCGACCTGTCCGAGGCCCCGGTCGACCTCATCGGCACGGACTGCCGGGCGCACATTCGGCCGATGCCCGGGCTGGTGGAGGATCCAGCCGGCTTCGCTCACCGACTCGACACCCTCCTACGCCGCCGCCGGACGCTGCGGCGTGAGGCGGTGATGTTCGCCGACGGCCGGGTGTTCGAGCGCAGCCACATTCCGCTCGCGGGCCCGGAGGGCTACCACGGCCACGTGTGGCTGTACGTCGACGTGACCGACCGGCGCATTGTCGAGGCTGAGATCGAGGGCCTCATCTCAGGCCTCTAGTGCGTTGACCAGGAACTTTTCCGGTTGTGGGTGGG
>NZ_MBLM01000014.1 GCF_001854655.1 Parafrankia colletiae
CCCCCAGGCCCACCGATCTGAACCCAGTTCGTCCCGGACCCGGAATACATGTACACACCCTGCCTGTCCGGCGTAAGGGAGTACAAACGGTCCGCCGTCACCACGAACTGCGCACCCGGACCGCCGATGACCTCCCATCTTCCGGCCGCGCCGAGATAGCGCGAGATGTCACCGCTTTCCCGGCTGGTCGCGAACAGGCCGTAGCCCCCGCCGTAGAGCTTTCCGGTAGGCCCACCGATCGGAATCCAGTCCGCACCCGATCCCGAGTACATCTCGATGCCGGTCTGGTTGGACGCCAGCCGGTACACGTTGCCGCGCGAGGCCGTGGTGCGTGCCTGCTGCCGCGCCGGCGGGCCGGACGCCGCCGCCTGGACGGACGGCAGCGCGGTGGACAGCTCGAGGCCGGGGAGCCCCGAGGCGCCGGGAGGCACGGCGCCCGGCGGCACGGCGCCGGGCAAAGAACCGGTCACGGGTGGGCCTGGCTGCGAGGCGCCCGGGGCCGCCTCCGCCACGGCAGCCGGGACCACCCCGGGCTCTTCGTCGCCTCCGGCCGGGCGATCGACAGATCCGTTCTTCAGAGCCAGGACCAGTGCGACCGCAACGGCGGCAAGAGCCGCAAACCCCGCCGCCACCAGGGGGCCGAGAAGACGGGACGCACCGCGCCGGCCCCGACGGTCGGGCCGCGTCGGCGTCGGCGTCGGTGTCGGTGTCGGTGTCGGTGAATCCGTGCCCTGAGCCCGCTCTACCGGCCCGGCCGACGCTGCCATCCCCGCCGACCCGGCCGACGACGCTGAGGCGGCTGAGGCGGCTGAGGCGGCCTGGTCGGCGGGTTCAGCTGCTCCGGATGGCTCTGACGAAGCAATGACATAGCGGGTCAGGTCCGCGAGGATGGTCGGGGGTAGCCAGCCCTCGCCGATGCGGAGCCTTTCGTCGGTGGAGACTTCCTGGCACAGTCTGATCAGCTCGGCGGGGGTGGGCCGGGCCGCCGGATCCTTCTCCAGGCAGACTTCCAGAATGCCGCGGATCTGCCCCGGGCAGCGATCCCAGTCGGGTTGCTCGTGCACGATGCGATGGAAGACGGCGACGTCCGCGCCGAACGGCAGCTCTCCGGTGGCCGCGTAGTAGGCGGTGGCACCGAGCGAGAAGACGTCCCCTGCACTGTCCACAGCCTTCCCGCGGATCTGCTCGGGTGCCATGAAGGCGGGCGTGCCGACCGGTTCACCAGTTCTGGTGAGCGGCACCGAGGAGGCCTCGACAGCGCGTGAGATGCCGAAGTCGATGACGCGGGGGCCGTCGGCGGCCAGGATGACGTTCCCCGGCTTCAGGTCCCGGTGGATCACGCCGACGACATGAATGGACGCCAGCGCCTCCGCGACTCCGGCCACGAGCACCAGGACGCTCTCCGCCGGTAGCGCGCCCTGCCGGGCGACAGCCACGGCCAGCGAGGGCGCGGCGACGTAGGCAGTCGCCATCCAGGGGCGCGGGGCGTGCGCGTCACAGTCGACGACCGGGGCCGTGTACAGGCCCTGGACGCGTTGCGCGATCGCCACTTCCTTCTCGAAACGACGCCGGAACTCGGGATCGGAGGCGTACTCCGGCCGGGCGACCTTGAACGCGACCGGCCGCCCACCCGGGGTGTAGGACAGGTACACCGCGCCCATACCGCCCGCACCGATCCGGGCCCGGAGCCGGTAACCGCTGATCTCGCGCGGATCCTCTGGAGTAAGGGGGGTGAACACGGCCTCCAGGGCCGGGTTCGAGCCTCCAGGGGTGCCAGGGGTGCCAGCCGGCGTCCCGCTCATCGTCTCCCTCAGGGTCGGGATCAGCGCAGATGCCCGGGCAGCTCGCGCGACAGCCCCCGACATCGGTCATTCAGCCCAAGCCGTGACCAACCCTGACTATATGCATCATTGTGCGCACAGGCCGCGAGGGCTGGGCCCGGCGCGGGAGCGGGCCCCATCCGGAGCCGCGCCCGGCACGCAGCACACGTGTGGCACGCCCATCCCCGCGACGCCGGGCCTGTCAGAACCGCCGAAACGCCGGTGTGCCCGGACGTCCGAGGACGTCCGGGCACACCGGCGTGTTACGTGGACCTGTGGGCTCAGACCTTGTGGCCCCAGCAGCCCTGCGAGCTGTACCAGGGGCTGGTGCCCTGCTGGGCGTAGAGGATGTGCGCGCGCTTCCACTGCTCGGCGACGCTCGCGTTCTGCGGCAGGCCCTTCCCGCCGACGGAGTGCCAGGTGCTCGGGAGGAACTGGAACAGCCCGCCCGCACCGATCGAGTTGACCACACGGGGGTTGCCCCCGGACTCACAGGGAACTACAGCGCTCAGGAAGTGATGCGCGTTCGGCCGGGCGGCAGCGCTGGCCGGCTGGGACATCGCGATTCCGCCACCGATCGTCGCGGCGAGCACCGGAGCGACCAGCAGAGCGCGGCCACGGCGGATCGAACGACGGTTCTTACGGGCACCCGAAGTCATAACGGACAAAATGAATGTCCCTCCCCACGCCTACGAAGTTAGCTGTCGGGTTCGGGCTGGGAATCGCCCGGCCGCACACATATCCGCGCCGCAAAGCGCTGGCGGCTTCACCCCAAGGACGTCCAGAAAGAACGCCCGGGAACTCTGGGTCCCCCGCTCCCGCCCTCAGATCTGATGTGCGCCGGGCGGGGCGGGATTCGGCGTGCCACCCGGCGTGTGCATCCCAGGTCGGAAGCACGGCAACGACGTTACACGCCACCGGCAAACATTCTCCAAGCGATTGTGACGGGCACCACATCCCATCGATGAGGGTTGAAATAATCCGTGTACGGTGTTGCCGAATCTGATACGTCCGGTATGCGCCGTGGCCATTCGGCTGGCGTCACTCCCCGGCCACCGTGGGACGACTGATGYACTGCGCAACGCGCACAACCGCTCCGGCTCCGCGGCGACTTTTCTTCCGCGCGGACTCCGGATGATGCTCGGGAACGCGGCTGCACTCCCGGCAGAAATCGGGGCCAAGGGATGGGAATCGTCAATAGAGTGCCATCCGCCGAGATATCATCAAACGGAGAGAAAACGGGCGCCCGAGCAGTCTGGCCGGGCCCGAGAACGTGCAGCCGACTCGGCGAGCATCGAACGCCCATCCCAGACATTCCGCCTTCAGATGCGTCCGGAGGCGAGTGGTGGAGGCGATGGAGCGGTGGCGTTCACCCGTCCAGTGGTCCCAGGGCATGAACCGCGGGACCGCCTTCCCGAGGGCGGCCCTCGAGGCTCCGCGGCCGCTGGTTCCGCAGTTTCCCGGCGATCTGATCGGCGATCTGCTGGAGGCGCTCCTGGGACGGGGCTTCCCGCGCGTAGGTGAAGGTGACGGCCACTTCGACCCGTCCGACCAGGAAGCGGAGCACGTCAGCCGACATCTCGACCATGCGTCCCCCGGAGCTGATCCGCCAGGTCATCCGCAGGTGGCTGTCCGCACCGCCCGGGGGCGGGAGTGCCTCGACGGAGGCCAGCTCGTAGTCGAGCTGGCCTTCGAAATAATCGTCGGCGACCTGCGTCTCCACTTTGCCCGAGCATTCGGCGAACCGCGGGTTGTCCAGCAGCGCCCGATCCCGCGACACTTGTTCCTCGGACACGACCGCCGCGCCCGAGCCGATCGTCACAAGCCGGTCCGAGCCGTTGACGAAAGTGATGCCCTGGCTTGCGGAGTCGAATTCGTTGCGGACGTCCCCGGGTGGTACCCCGAGGCATTCCGCCAGTGCCGTGGCAGCGACACTCTGATCGATGTCGGGCGCCTCGGCCGGCACGCCCGTGAAACCAGCGGTGGCGGGGCCTGCGGTCAGCACATAGTCATCGGGCCACAGGCCGAGCTCCTCCGTGGCGGGCGACGGGGTTCCGGACCGCGTCGCTCCCGACGTCGATGCCGCGGCCGTCGGTGCGGTGCGCACCCCAGACGAGGTGTCACCCCCGCAGGCAGACAACGTGACGACAGCTGCCACGGCGAGTAGCCCGCCGCGCCGCCACACCGTTCCCGGCCGCTGGCTCACAGCGGCTCCTGCTGGCCTGCGGCCATCGACACCCACCATGACCCGTCCCACCCCCGACATCGCCACGTTGTCCACCTTTCATGATCGGCGAAGCTGACCAGACAATGCGGGCCAGAAAATGCTGGTCAGACAATGCCGGCCGGACGATGCCGGCCACTCAGAGATTCAGGGGTCCGAGGGCCCGGATCACGGGCCCACCCTCCCTGGGCCGGCCGGCAATGGACCGCGGCTGCTGGTCCCGCAGCTTCTCCGCGATCTGGTCGGCGATCTGCTGGAGACGATCCTGCTGGGGCGCCTCACCGAGGTTCATGTAACTGACGAGCACCTCGACCTGCCCTTCGATGAAGAAGAGCATGTCCGTTGTTACCTCTACCGTGCCCCCTGGACCGGAGGCCCTCATGGTCAGCCGGTAATGCGCGGAGGCACCGGCCGGCGGCGGGAGCGCCTCGACCGGAGCGGCCTCGACCACCACGCCTTCCTCCTCAGACCTGTCGGCCTGGGCCTCGAACAGCTCGGTCATACAGTCCCGCGTCCGTGGGTGYGTCAGCAGCCCCCGGTCCCGCTCGGCCTGCTCCCCGGTGACGATTTCCGCGGAGGATTCGATCGTCGAGAACCCGTCAGCACCGGTGAAGGTGAGTCCGTCAGCCGAGGCCTCAGATTCGGCGTCGAACTCCTCAGTCGACAGACCCAGGCATTCGGCGAAGTCTGCATCCAACACCGCGTCTTCCTCGGTGTCCTCGCTGTCATCGGACGGTTCTTCCGGCGCGCCCGTGAAGCCAGCCGTCGCGGTGCCCTCGGTCAGCACGAAATCCTCCGGCCACAGGCCGGTCTCCTCGGCGGCGGGCGACGCCGACCCGGAGGGCTTCGCCGTGTTCACCCCCGCGGGACCGGTTGACGATGCCTCGTCACCTCCGCAGGCGGCCATCGCGAATGCGGCCACCAGGGCGACCAGGCCGCCTCGCCAGGGCGCGACCGACCGGCAGTGCCGCCCACTCATACCCGGCAACGCGACGGATCCGCGATCCGGGCCGGTCGCCATCCCGCCGCGACCGCGCGCGCTCCGTACGCCTACGCCCATCAGTCTCCACCCCAGGCCGACCGAAACAATCCGTGACCGAATCTTCCGCACGGCAAAGACGCCGACTTCACGCATTACCGGGCGGAGAGATTCGCCGAAAGATATCAGACGTCCGACTTAAGGCGTTCCGGCAGCCGGCATGGCGGGCTTCGCGGCAGTGTGGCCTGGAGCGGAAACCCCAGCCCACCCCCAACGCCCACCCGTTCGGCCCTTCAGGGACTGTCGGCCGTCAGGGCGTGAGCGGCGGCAGCGGTACCGCACCGTGATGCGCGGTCATCCCGCCGCCCGCGACCAGTGTCGTACCGGTGATGTAGGACGCCTCGGCCGAGGCCAGGAACCAGACCACTGCGGCCTGCTCCTCGGCCCGGCTCCAGCGCTGCAGCGGAATGCGCCGGCTGGTGGCCTCGACGACCGCCGGCCGGGCACGCTGCTGGCCCAGCATCGGCGTTTCCGTGAGGCCGGGTGCCACCGCGTTCACGCGGATGTTCTGCGCCGCGTAGTCGAGGGCGGCTGCCCGCACCATGTTGACCACCGCACCCTTGGATGCGTTGTAGGCCCAGTTCCCCGGCTCCGCCTGCAGCCCGCCGCTGGACGCCGTCACGACGATCGAGCCGCCGCCACCGTCCCGCAGTGCGGGGGCGACCGAGCGGATGCCGATCGCGACCCCGCGCACGTTCACGGCGAGGATCTCGTCCAGGCGTTCGATGGCGCCGCTGGCCTCCCAGGGCAGTGTCCCGCCGATGCCCGCGTTGAGCACCGCGACGTCCAGACGCCTGAAGCGGGACAGCGCCAGCTCCGTCATCCGGGTCCCGGTCTCCTCGAGCGAGACGTCCGCCACCAGCGGGACCACCTCACCTCCAGCCGCACCGGGCCCGGCAGCGCCGGGCGCAGTGGCCGAGCCCGCCAGGTCGTCCAGGCCGGACTCGTCCGCATCGACCGCGACGACCCCGAACCCCCGCGCGGCGAACAGCTCCGCGCAGGCCCGTCCGATGCCGGACGCCGCTCCGGTGATGATCACAGCCGAGCTCACCACACGCCCTCCCGCAGGATCCCGATGCCGGGTCACGAGCCCATGAGCCCGTCTGCCACCGGCGGCCGACTGCCGGCGGGCCATGCCCACGGAACGGCCCGGCTGACGAGCAGTGCCGGCGACGGGCAGTGCCGGCGACGGGCAGTGGCGGCGACGGGCAGTGGCGGCGGGCAACGGCCATCAACCATGCTCACAGGCCGCCGTGAACGGAGCGGGACGACGAGGCGACGCCCGGGGGTCTGTTCCACGCCCGGGCGCGGCTCCAGGCCGGAGCGTACGAATTCAGTCCGGGGCGTGGGCCCGGTCCAGCCGGTAGACGAAGTGCAAAGGGTCGTCGATCGGGTTGTCCGGTGTGAGCGGGCCCTCGGCGACCCGACGGAAACCCGCCTTCTCCAGGGCCCGCCACGACGCCCGGTTCGCCGCCGCGACAGGCACCAGCACGCACGTGGCCGCCGGATGATCCGACCACGTTCGAGCGACCATCGCAGCGATCACCCGCGGCCCGATGCCGCGGTTCGTCCGGGCCGGATCGCCGATCAGGTAGTCGACGCTCATGGCACCGGACGGGACGTCGACAACGGGCCRCAGCTCGGCCTCGTATTCCGGGTAGTCGGCGTACGCGCATCGCTGGATCAGGCCGATCGGCGTCTCGTCGAGCAGGGCGAGGAAATCCTGCGACGGCTCCTCGCCCCGCGTCGCCGGCCCGAAGTCACGGTGTACCGCTTCGATCGTGGTCTCGTGGTTCCACCACCGCGCGACGTGCGGCTGGGCCAGCCATCCGCGCAGCAGTGGGAAATCGGATTCCGCCAGCCGTTGGAACCGGATCGAGGAGGCAGGATCGTTCACCCGTCCAGTCTGCCCGCGGCACGGGTGATCGGGACCGCCTTCCGCCGCCCGGCGGGAGCGGTCGCGGCTACCGGTTACGCAGCTTCTCCGAGATCTGGGCCGCGATCTGCTCAAGGCGTTCCTGCGGCGCCGCCTGCTCGGTGTTCACGTAGTTGACGGTCACCTCGATGTTTCCCTCCATGAAGAAGAGGCTGTCCATGGAGAGAACGAGCGCATCCGCCGTGTCACCGAGCTTCATGACCGCCCGGATGTAGGYGAGCGCCCCGGCAGGTGCGGGCGGCTGCTCGACCGAGACGATCTCGATGCCGCTGTCCGCGGACTCACCTTCGGCCGGTTCCTCGTAGAAGCTGCCGAGGCACTCCAGGAGCCGTGGGTTCTTCAGGAGCTCCCGGTCCCGCACGACCTGTTCGTCGGAGACGATCTCCACCAGGGAGTCGATCGACGAAACCTCGTCGGGGCTGTTGAAGGTGGGTCCGACGGCGCTGGCCTGCGGCCTGTCGTCGGGCGCCGGGGCCGGCAGGCCCAGGCACTCGGCGACGAGGGAGTACAGGTCCGTCTGCTCCTCGGGATCGGGCTCCTCGGCCGAGGCCGCGAACCCGGCAGTGGCGGGGCCCTCGGTCAGCACGAAGTCCTCGGGCGACCGGTCGGTGCTCTCCGCGGGCGAGGACGACGCCGGCGCCGACGATGGCGCCGCCGTCCTCGGGGCGGGGTCGGCCGACGACGTCGCGTCGTCACCTCCGCAGGCGGACACGGCGAGGGCCGTCGCCACCGCGACCAGCCCGCCGCGCCACGACGCCGCCGACCAGCAGCGCCACCGACCCCACGCCCGCGGCGGTGTCACCCGCCCGCGCGTCGGGCCAGTTGCCTGCCTGCCCCGGCCATGCACAGTCCGAACACCCACGCCCATCAGGCCACCACTCCATGCCGACTGAACTGTTCCGTAAACGAATCTTCCGCACGGCAAGGTATCGGACGTTTTCATGCGATACCAGGGCGGAAGGATTAAACGGAAACTATCAGACACTCGTCTCAAAGCGCGCCCACCACGGGAGCGGAGGAATTCAAGTGCCCTGAATAGGGATAGCAATCCAGGAGTGACGCCACGTCGCATTCGCGTCCCCGTTCCCGGAGCTGGGGCTTCGGGAACGGGGATCCGGGAACCGTCAGATACAGGCCCCCACCTGCAGACATGCCGGTGCGCCCGGACGTCCGTAGACGGTCCGGGCGCACCGGCAGTGCGGCCTGAAGCGGTGGATCAGACCCAACATCCAACGCCCGGCATTGACACAACCATCAGACACGTTGGGATCTTATTGTCCATTTCTTTGACCTGGGCCCAGCAGGCCGGTCAGGAAGCCAGGGGTGCAAGGGCCCGGACCACGGGCCCGGCCTCCGTCGGCCGGCCGGCGATGGATCGCGGCTTCTGGTTCCGCAGCTTGTCCGAGATCTGGTCGGCGATCTGCTGGAGCCGCTCCGGCTCGTGCTCCGCCTCGAGGGTCACGTAGCTGGTCGTCACCTCCACCCGACCTTCGATGAAGAAGAGCATGTCCCCCACGAACGTGTCCTCGGGGTCGGACCCCCTGATTGTCATTCGATAGTAGGCAGCGGCACTGCCGGGCGGCGGGAACGCCTCGAACGAAATGGTCGTGACGTCGTCATCCTCCGCAGGCTCGTCGGGCAAGCCCGCAAACGCCTCTTCCAGGCACTTCGGCGTCCGCGGATTCGCCAGCATCTCGCGGTCCCGCACCACCTGCTTCTCGGTCAGAATGTCCGCGGAAGAGTCGATCATCGAGAACCCGTCGGCACCGGTGAAGGTGAGCCCGACGGCCGAGGCCTCAGGTTCGATCTCAAGATCGTCGTTCGACATGCCCAGGCATTCGGCGAGATCCGCCCCCAACACCGATTCGGCCGCCGCGTTCTCGCCGCCCTCGCCGTTCTCGCCGTCGCCGGACGGCTCTTCCGGCGCGCCCGTGTACCCGGCCGTCGCGGGACCCTCGGTCAGCACGAAGTCCTCCGGCCACAGGCCGGTCTCCCCGGCGGGCGACGCGGAGCCGGAGGGACCCGCCGTACCCGCTGCCGCGGAGCCGGCGACCTCGTCGCCTCCACACGCGGACACCGCGAAGGCGGTCGCAACCGCGACCAGCCCGCCTCGCCAGGGCGCAACCGAACCGCGCCGCCGCCGGAACCCACCCGCCGCAACCACGGATCCGCGGATCGGCCTAGTCATTCCTCCGCCGTGGCCCCCCGCGTTCCGAACACCCACGCCCATCGTTCCCCTCGCCATGCCGACCGGACAATTCGAAGTCGAATCCTCCGCATGCAGGGGCCCGAAAAGTTAGTCCATACCGGGGCGGAAGGATTCACCGGAACCTAGCAGACGTATGCCGTGAAAGGTTCTGCCGGTCAACCAGGCGAGGCGCTGCACAACGGGCCGGGGCGATCGCCCGGGCAGGCAGTCAGCAACGAGCTCGTACAGGTCCCCACCTGCACATGCCGGTGTGCCCGGACGTCTGTGGACGTCCGGGCACACCGGCGGGACGGCCCGAATCCGTGGTTCAGGCCGCGGCCCCGACACCGGCCGTTGGTTCAACGGCCGCGCACGTTGGGCACTGCTTGCTCACGTCGTTCAGGTGAGCCCGCGCCAGGACTCAGATCTTGTGACCCCAGCAGCTCTTGGAGGCGTACCACGGGCTGGTGCCCTGCTGGGCGTAGAGGATGTGCGCGCGCTTCCACTGCTCCGCCGCGCTGGCGTGCTGCGGCAGGCCCTGCCCACCGACCCCACGCCAGGTGCTCGGCAGGAACTGGAACAGCCCGCCCGCACCGATCTCGTTCACCACACCCGGGTTGCCCCCCGACTCACAGGGGACCACCGCGCTGAGGAAACGGTGGGCATCCGGCCGCGCGGCAGCGCTGGCCGGCTGGGACATCGCGATTCCGCCACCGATCGTCGCGGCCAGCACCGGGGCGACCAGCAGAGCGCGGCCACGGCGGATCGAACGACGGTTCTTACGGGCACCCGAAGTCATAACGGACAAAATGAATGTCCCTCCCCACGCCTACGAAGTTAGCTGTCGGGTTCGGGCTGGGAATCGCCCGGCCGCACACATATCCGCGCCGCAAAGCGCTGACGGCTTCACCCCAAGGACGTCCAGAAACAACGCCCGGGAACACTTGGGTCCCCCGCTCCCACCCTCAGATCTGATGTGCGCCGGGCGGGGCGGGATTCGGCGTGCCACCCGGCGTGTACTCCCCAGGTCGGAAGCACGGCAACGACGTTACACGCCACCGGCAAACATTCTCCAAGCGATTGTGACGGCCATCACAATCGACGGGAAAAGCTTGCATACCGACGTTCTTTCGTCCGCCGTCCCGCACCTACACCCGATATTTCCGGACAGCGAGTGATGACCGTGACAGGGCACTCACCTGCCCGGGAGCGCCCCGACACGAGCCGCCCACGACCGTGCCGGCTGCGTCACGGATTCCGGCCCCCAGGGTCCAGAAAATTCTTCACTGCCCGCACGGCACCCGCCGCCCATCCGGCTAAAAAATACTTAGATCTCGCTAATAACGGACAGGAGCGGCATGAACCYTTCCAGGCGGTACGCACACTTTCACGCTTTCGGCGGACCGGCACCAAAATCACCGGAGCGGCCCCTGATCTCGGGTCGCCACCATTGATCACTCCTGCCACAGGCGCGGGGGCGACGGCGCCGGGATCAGTGCTTGGAGAAGGTCTGGGTCCCCAGCACGGCGAGCATCTCCAGCCGTTCGCCCGTCCCGGAGCCTGGCTGGGGACGGAAGAGAACCAGCCGCTGGCCGGACGGCGGGCTGATCACGACGTCGCACTCCAGGTCGAGCCGGCCCACCTCGGGGTGCAGGATGACCTTGCGGGTGGCCCGCCGGACGGCCACCTCCTGACGGGCCCAGACGTCCCGGAACTCGGCGCTGGCCGCGGAGAGCTCGGCGACCAGGGCGCGCACCTCGTCGTCCAGGTGGCGCTGGCCGAGCGTGGCGCGCAGGTCGGCGACGTAGTCGCGGCTGAGCGTCTCGTGCTGTTCGGGCAGGTAGCGCGCCCGCAGCTGCGGGTCGGTGAACCAGCACCACAGGAAGTTGCGCCGGCGGCCCGGCGCCTGGTCGATCGGCCCCAGCAGGGCGACGTTCAGCGGGTTCTGCGCCACGACGGTCGACAGGTCGTCGCAGATGTGCGCCGGCACCGACGGCGCCACCGCGTCCAGCACGTACATGAGGCCGGCGTCGGCATAGCCGAACGACTCGTGCCGGGACGGCGGCTGCTGGCCGGCCAGCAGGTAGATGTGGTCCCGCTCGTCCAGGGTCAGCCGCAGCGCCCGCGCGATCGCGCCGAGCATGGACGGGGACGGCCGCGGCCCGCGGCCCTGCTCGATCCGTTCGTAGTAGTCCGTCGACATGTCGGCGAGCAGCGCGACCTCGTCGCGGCGCAGGCCGACCGCCCGGCGCCGGGCACCACCTACCAGGCCGACGTCTGCCGGCCGCAGCTGCTCCCGACGGTGGCGCAGAAAGGCTCCGAGCTCCTCACGTTCCACTGCTCCGATTCTGACGGCCCAGCCACGGCTTATCCCCGTACTGGCAATCCGGGGGTGCGTTGGACGGCCACCTTCCGCGGCGACGGTGACACGGTAGGACCAGGACCACCACCGTCACACAACGTCACACTCCCTGGAGGAATCATGTCGAACACCAGGATCGCCCTGGTCACGGGCGCGAGCCGCGGCCTCGGCCGGAGCATGGCCAGCCACCTCGCCAGGGCGGGTGTCGGCGTCATCGGCACCTACAACCAGAACAGAGCGGAGGCGGACGCGCTCGTCGCGCAGGTCGGTGGGCACGGGGTGCCGGCCGCCGCCCTGCAGCTCGACGTCAGCGACAGCGGAAGCTTCCCGCAGTTCGCGTCCGACGTCCGCTCGGTCCTCGACGGTTTTGGTACGGATCATTTCGACTACCTCGTGAACAACGCCGGTTTCGGCCTGCACGCGCCGTTCACGGCGACCACTCCGGAGCAGTTCGACGGGCTCTTCGACGTCCACGTCAAGGCACCGTTCTTCCTCACCCAGGCGCTGCTGCCGCTGCTCGCCGACGGCGGCCGCATCCTCAACGTGTCCTCCGGCCTGGCCCGTTTCACCTATCCGGGCAACGCCGCGTACGCGGCGGCCAAGGGCGCTGTCGAGGTGCTGACCCGCTACCAGGCCGCGGAGCTCGGCGACCGCCGGATCCGGGTCAACGTCCTGGTGCCGGGCGCGATCGCCACCGACTTCGGCGGCGGCCTCGTCCGCGACAACAAGCAGGTCAACGAGGCCGTCGCCGGCGCGATCCCGCTCGGCCGGGCGGGCGAGCCGGACGACATCGGCGCCGCCGTCCCGCTGATCCTCGCCGACGGCTTCGCCTGGGCCAACGGCACCCGCATCGAGCTCTCCGGCGGCCAGAACCTCTGACGCCGGCCGGGCCGCTGCCCGGTCCGCTCTCGGTCCGCTCCCGCCGACAGGGTGGAGGTTGACCGGCCCGCCATCGCCTGGCCGAATCGGGACCTGGATACTGGCGGGCTCGTCTGTACCGGCGGGCGGTCTGTTCCGAGGAGTGACTGTGCCCCAGGCAGTACGACGACGCAGCAGCGGGCGCGGCGCCGTTTCCGTCAGTGCCCGCCGATGGGCCCCGCCGGCTGTTGTAGCCGTCCTCGCGGCGGTACCGCTCGCCGGCAGTTGCGCCCCCGCCGGCGGCGACGGCCTCAGCACCGGGACGGCCCCGGAGGCCCTCGCCCCGGCGACGTCTCCGACAGAGCGCCTGGTCGAGTCCCCGGTGGAAGAACGGGCGCTCGCGCCGGCGGATCTGCAGTCGCGGTGGTGGACCTGGGCGGCCTCCGCCGTCGGTGCCGACAATCCGGTCGAGGATCCGGACGGCCACGCGTGCGCGGTCGGCCAGCCGACGGACGTCTGGTTCCTCGCCGGCACGTTCGGCGGTTACACCGCTCGCCAGTGCGTGCTRCCCACCGAGCGACCGGTGGTCGTCCCACTCGTCAACCTGGTCGCGCAGGACCCCGCCGACTGCACCGCGCTGATGGCAGACGCGGYCGGAGGCGCCGAGCTGGACGGCTCCCCCTTACAGGCCGAGGCCTTTCCGCCGACATCGATCACCTACCGGGGGGTGGCGGGCAACCCCGTCACCGGTGACGCCGGGACCTTCCAGGGCTACGGCTGCGGCCTGTGGGTGCAGCTGCCACCGCTGGCGCCTGGCCAGCACACCCTCTCCGTCCGCGGCAGCTCCCTCGACTTCGCCACCAGCGTCGACTACCTCCTTGTGGTCTCCGATCCGGCCGCCGACGACCGCCGCGGAGGCGGAGACCACGCCGGGGCCGGCGGAACGGTCACCGCCTGACCCACGGCTGATCGGTGGCCGGGCTGCTCAGTGCCAGTCGCTGATCGGCACGTCCCGCGGGGCCGGCGCGCCCGCGCCGGTCTCCACCAGGGATTTCAGGCTCATCAGGAAGGAGCCCCACTTCGTGCTGCAGTGGTGCATGAACTCGACGGGCTCCTTCCAGCCCTGGTGCCGGAACAGGACGATCGTGTACTCGCCGTTCTGGTGGAGATCCCAGTCGATCGTCGTGCCCTTCCATTCCTCGGGGCCGTCAACCACACGCCAGCAGACCCGCTCGGACGGCCGCAACTCGACGACCTCCATGTCGAACCCGCCGACCGGGAAACGGAACTCGAGGACGCCGCCAACTCCGGTGTCGCCGCGGCCCTTCGGATCGTCCGCCCACCTCGTGTCGTCCGTCCACCAGCCGGTGAGGCCCTCGACGGTCGTCAGCGCCTCGTACACCTTTTCGGGGCTCGGGGTCCTGACTCCGACCCTGTGCAGAATGTCCACCATCTCGGTTCTCCCTGGATTCGCCGGCCATCTCACGCCGGTCTGAACGTCAGTCCTGTTGGGCACGCTGGATCGCCTCGGCRATCCGTCTGATGCGCTGCAGTCGGGCGTCCCACGCGGACCCGACCGATGCGAGCTGGGCCACCGCGCGGGCGAGCTGGGCGTCGTCCACCCGGTACCGCTTCTCCYGGCCCGCGGGTGTCGCCCGGACCAGGCCGACCCGGTCGAGGACGCCGAGATGCTTGGCCACCGCCTGACGGGTGACCGGCAGCTGTCGGCTCAGCGAGGTCGCGGTTGCGTCCCCGTCGACGAGCAGCAGGTCGAGGAGCCGGCGCCGGGTCGGGTCACCGATGGCGGACCAGAGGTCGTCGTCGACGCCCCCGGCGATGGCGGTACTCAGGGCCGCACCCGCAGCGTCGCCACATACGAGGCGATCCGCGGCAGGTAGAAGTCCCAGCCGGAGACGTGGTCCCGGTACTGCTCCTCGAGGACGGCGACCTCCCAGCCCATCTCCCGGAAGCCGGTCTCGGTCATCCGCAGCAGCGTCCCGCCGCCCGAGGGCGTCAGGTCGAAGGTGACCAGCAGCGAGTTGCCCTCGGCCGCGGCCTGGTCGCTCGGATGYGTCCAGCGGAACGAGAACGTCCGCGGTGGTCGCGCGTCGACGACGGTGAACGGCACGACCTTGCCGTCGGCGTCGCGGTCTCCGAAGACGATCTCCCCTGCCGAGCCGGGAGTCGGCTCGTAACGGGCGTCGTCGGGCCACCATCCCTTCAGGTGCTCGGGACTGCTCACCACGTCGAAGACGATCTCCGGCGAGGCCTCGATGTAGATCTCGCGCTCGAGGGTTCCGAACTCCATGCCAACCTCCTGCAATCTTTGGTTGCACATCAAGGTAGCCACACTCTCGCCATCGCGCAACCATCGGTTGCTATTCAGATCGCGCACGGACGCTCCGGGGCGGCGGCCGACCGCGGCGCGAAAACTGTCGGAGGTGGGCGCCAGGATTGCCCCATGTCGTCGTCAACCGTCTCGACCGTGACCCGCGAGACCGTGCTCGCCCTGGCGCCCGACGCGGCCGCCGCCCGGGCTGGTGAACGCCTCAGCGGGGCGAGCAACTGGTCAGGGCTCGGCACGTCCGGCGATGCGGCATGGGGGGCGTGCCGTGGCAGCGGAGCGACGCCCTACCGGGTGGTGGTGCTGTGCGGCGCCGAGGCCGCCTCCACCTGTAGCTGTCCGAGCCGGAAGTTCCCGTGCAAGCACGCGCTGGGCCTGCTGTTCCTGGTCAGCGGCAATCCCGGCGCGCTGGCGGTCGGCGGCGACCCGCCGGAGTGGGTGTCGGGCTGGCTCGGCCGGCGTGCCGCCCGCGTGGACGCGGCCAACGCCCGGGCCACCCAGCGCGCCGCGGCCGGGGGTACCGCAGGCGGCCCGGGCGGGTCCGGCACTACCAGATCAGCGTCATCGGTGCGCGCCCTGGCTCGGCGCGAGGCCCGGGTCGACGCCGGTGTGGCCGAGCTGAACCGGTGGCTCTCCGACATCGCCCGCGACGGGCTGGGCGCCGCCCAGGCGCAGCCCGCCGCCTGGTGGGAGGGTCTCGCCGCGCGGATGGTCGACGCGCAGGCGCCCGGGCTCGCCGACGTCGTCCGTGAGATGGCCCGCCTCGCCGCGCGCGGCGGCGCGGACTGGCCGGATCGACTCACCGACCGACTCGGCTGCCTGCATCTGCTCTGCCAGGGCTGGTCGAGGCGGGCCCAGCTACCGCCCGAGCTCGTCGACGTGGTGCGCGACCGGGTCGGCTTCTCCCGGGCGACTGCCGACGTGCTCGCCGGCGACAGGCTGGCCGGGCCGATGGACGTCCTCGGCGAACGGCTGTTCCAGGCCGGGAAGCTGCAGGGGCGCCGGCAGTGGCTGCGGTCGTCCCCGACCGGGCCGCTGGCGCCGCTGGTGAGCTTCGGCGTGGGGAGGAATCCACCGCCTCCCGGCCTGCCGGTCCTCACCCGCGTCCAGGCGGAGGTGGCGGCCTATCCCGGCCGCCGGCCCGCCAGGCTCGCGCTCGCCGGGGCGACCGGCGCCCCCGAACCGCTCACTGAGCTGGCCGGGCCCAGCCTCGGGTCTGGGTCTGGGTCTGGGCCTGAAGGCTCCGGTTCCRCCGCGGCGACCTGGCGGGAGGTGCTGTCCGCGCACGCCGCCACCCTCACCGCGGATCCGTGGGCCGATCCGGTCGCGTTCGTCGTCCGCGGCATCACGGTCCTGCCGGCTGCCGCAGGTGCCCGGCTCGCAGCGCCGGCGGCCCGGGCGGGCGCCGGCGGCGGGCGCAGGTCGCCCGGCGCGGAGAGTGTCGGGTGGCTGCTGCGAGACAGTGCCGGGCAGGCGCTCCCGCTGGCCGGCGACGCGGCGGCCCGGTGGGGCTGGTGGCTGCTCGCCGTGGGTGGTGGTCATCCGCTCGACCTGGTCGTCGAGTGGGACGGCTTCGACATCACCCCGCTGTCAGCGGCCTCGTCGCGGGCTCACCTCGACGATGGCCCGAACCCACCGGCAGACCGCCCCGATCAGCCCGCATGTGGCAGCGGTGGCGCTGGCCGCGGCGACGGCACCGGCCTCAGCGGCGGCGGGCCAGGCGTCAGGCCGAGGTCCGTGCGGCCTGCGCCGGGCTGGTCGGAGCTGGTCGACGCCGCTGTCGTCGGCGCGGCGCGGGCCGCTGTACCGCCCCTCCCGGGTCTCGGTCATCTCGCCGCCGAGCAGGACGGCGCCCGCGACGACGACGAGCCGCTGACCGCTGTGGACAGGCTGTTGCGGGCCGTGGCGCTCGCCGCCGTCGCACGCCGGGCCGGGCTGCTCCCCGCCGACGCCGGCGGTGAGCCCGCGCCGTCCCCGGCGCCGCCCGACCACACGCCGGTCCTCGCTCCGGATGTCTCCCTCATCGTCGAGGGCGCGCTGGCGGGCCAGCCCGAAGCCCGACTGCGATGCCTGGAACTGATGGCCGAACACGGCTGGCAGGCGCCGGCTGGCCTGCTGTGTGACCTGCTGGCCCTGGGCCGGCGGGAGACGGAGATCCGCGTCGCGATCAGCCGGGTCCTCGGCGAGCGCGGCAGGTGGCTCGCCGGCCTGCATCCGGACGGCCGGTGGGCGCGCCGCGGGACTGTCGACACGTGGCCGACCGCTGACGCCGCCGAGCGGCGGATGCTGCTGCAGGAACTTCGCCACGATGACCCGGCCGCGGCGGTCGTGCTGCTCCGCGGCCCCGCCGACGGGCCGCCGTTCGTGCCGTTCGACCAGGCGAGCGGGGCCGAGCGGGTCGCCTTCTGCGAGGCGCTGCGGGTCGGCGCCGGGCCGTGGGACATCGACCTGCTCGAGCACGCGCTCGACGACCGGCGTACCGACGTCAGGGACGCCGCGGTCACGTCCGCGCTGCGGCTGCCCGGCTCCGGCCTGGAAGGGCGTGCGGCCGCCCGCACCGAAGGGCTGATCACCGTGACGCGACACGGCCTGCCCGGCCGCCGCAGCCACCGCCTCAAGCTCGATACACCCGCCGGGATCACCGACGAGATGTGTCGGGACGGTATCCGCGATCCTCGGCCGAACATCAGCACCGCCGAGGCACGCGCCATGCTTCTCAGCGCCGAGCTCACCCGCGTCGACCCGGCCGTCTGGGCGGAGCGCACCGGGCTGACCGCCGAACAGTTCCTGGCCGCCGATGTCACCGTCGCGGGAGTGGCTCAGGAGCCGGCGTCCTGGCTGCGACGCGCGCTGCTCCCCGCCGTCGTACGCCATCACCGCCCCGAATGGGTGCTCGCGCTGCTGCCCTACTCCGAACCCGAGGAGCAGGGCCGTCTCATCACCTGCCTGCCCGAGCCGGCCCGAGCGGAGGGACTCACACTGGCGTTGCGCGGCCATCCGCTGGCGGCGTCCCAGCCGCCCGGCGACCCGCGCGCGCCGGTCGCGGTGCGGGTCCGCCCGCGGCAGCCGGCGGAACGGGCCGCGCTACTGCTCGCCTCCGTACCCGGACGCTGGTCGACGGACTTCTCCCGGGCCGCGCTCGTCCCCCTGGCCGCGCTGCTGACCAGCCCATCCACAGACACCCGGGTGACGTCGCGGGTCCTGCACCTGCTTACCGCCACCGCCTGGCGGATCGACCCCGAGGTCGGCCTCGACCTCGCCCATCTCAACCCGCACCTGATCGCGAAGGCCTACGTCGACGGGCACGCCACGCTGTGCTCCGCCCTCGAAGCGCGGCGGCGGCTGCACGCCACGCTCGCGACCCCGCCCCCCACCGGCACCGCCGCCGGACCGGCCCGCCCGGTCCGGCTCGTCCAGGAAGGCCCCCGATGACCGCGCCCGCCACGCCCCTGCGCGCCGCCCCGGCTGACAGCAGCCCCACCGGCAGCCCGCACCTGCTGCGCCCGCACGCCGAGCAGGCCTATGCCGACGAGCTCGCCGCGCTGGCCGCCGCCGACACCAGGCAGCGGCCGCCGTCCTGGCGGCTCTCCCCGTGGGCGGTCGTCACCTACCTGCTGGGCGGCGAGCTCGACGACGGGACGGTCGTCTCGGCGAAGTACATCGGCTCCCGCCGGCTCGTCGAGGTGGCGGTCGCCACCCTCGCCACCGACCGGGCGCTGCTGCTGCTCGGCAGCCCCGGCACCGCCAAGACCTGGCTTTCGGAGCACCTGGCGGCCGCGATCAGCGGCGACTCGACGCTCGTCGTGCAGGGCACTGCCGGAACCTCCGAGGATGCCGTCCGCTACGGCTGGAACTACGCGCGGCTCATCGCCGAAGGGCCGTCACCGGCGGCGCTGGTGCCCTCGCCGGTGATGCGCGCGATGACCACGGGGTCGGTCGCCCGGGTCGAGGAACTCACCCGCATGGGCGCGGAGGTGCAGGACGCGCTCATCACCGTTCTGTCCGAGAAGACCCTGCCGATTCCCGAACTGTCGAGCGAGGTGCAGGCGGTCGCCGGGTTCACCGTCATCGCCACCGCCAACGACCGTGACCGCGGCGTCAACGAGATGTCCTCGGCGCTGCGACGCCGGTTCAACACCGTGGTGCTGCCACTGCCCGCCAGCGAGGACGCCGAGGTGGAGATCGTCACCCGGCGGGTCGCCGAGATCGGCCGGTCGCTGGCGCTGCCGGACGAGCCGCCGCCCGTCGACGAGGTCCGCCGCGTCGTTCGGATCTTCCGGGAGCTGCGGGCCGGTGTCACCGGCGACGGCCGCACCACGCTGAAGTCGCCGACCGCGACGCTCTCCACCGCCGAGGCGATCAGTGTGATCACCGGTGGGATGACCCTGGCGACGCACTTCGGGGACGGCCGGCTGGGCGCCGAGGACATCGCCGCCGGCCTCCTCGGAGCGGTGATCAAGGATCCGTCGACCGACCCCGTCGTCTGGCGGGAGTATCTCGAAGGGGTGGTCCGCGACCGGGCGAGCTGGGCGGACCTCTACCGGGCCTGCCGGGATCTGGAGGAGGACGGCGCGCTGGCCTCCCCCGGGGGCGCCTGATGACAGTCACCTACCTCGGCGTGCGCCACCACGGCCCCGGTTCGGCACGGGCGGTGCGCGCGGCACTCGCCGAGCTCGACCCCGACCTGATCCTCGTCGAAGGACCACCCGACGGCGACGGCGCGCTCACCCACCTCGGCACGCTCACCCCGCCCGTGGCACTGACCGCCTACGCCGTCGACGAGCCGCGCGACGCCGGGTTCTGGCCGTTCGCCGACTTCTCACCGGAATGGCAGGCCCTGCTGCACGGCCGGGCGAACGGAGTCCGCACCCGCTTCATCGACCTTCCGTTCGGCCACGACCTGGCGCTGCGCCGCCGCGCCGCGGCCGGGGCCCCGGAAACCGGGCCCGCCCTGGCAGCCACCCAGAACCTGGCCGCCGAAGCGACCAGGCATGCCTCCGACCTCGGCCGGCCGTCGGACCCGACCGAAGCACCAGCCGCGCCCGGAGCGCCCGACACAGCCGGGGTGCCGGRCATGGCCGGAGTGCCTGACGTGGCCGCCGACCCGCTCGGCTGGCTGGCGTTCGCCGCCGGTCACGACGACCCGGAGCGTTTCTGGGAGGACCTCGTCGAGCACCGCCGGCTCGACGGAGCAGGCGCTGTGACCCTGTTCGCCGCCGTCGCCGAGTCGATGGCAGCGCTGCGTGACAGCGAGGGCGACACCAGCCCCGGCGACGGCGACGGGAAGGGCGACCGCGGCGACCGCCCCCGCGGAAGCGGAGGCGACCGCGACGGACGGAACGGCAACGGCGGCAACGGCGGCAACGGCGGGCCCGCCGCCCGGCACGGTGGCGACGAGCGCCGGCATCGCGAGCTGCTCCGTGAGGCGCACATGCGGCTGGAGATCCGTGCCGCCAGCACCGGCGCGGACGCCGCCCGCCGGATCGCCGTGATCTGCGGCGCCTGGCACGTCCCGGCGCTCGCCGGGCGAACCGGCCGGACCACCGTCACCGCCGACCGCGAGCTGCTGCGCGGCATCCGTCCGGTACGCACCGCCACAACCTGGGTGCCATGGACGCACGCGCTGCTGGCCGCCGACTCCGGCTATGGTGCCGGCATCGCCTCGCCGGGCTGGTACCACCATCTGTGGACCACACCCGACCAGACCACCGCCCGTTGGGTGGCCCGGGTCGCCGCCCTGCTCCGCGCCGCTGACCTGCCCGCCTCGACGGCCTCGGCGGTGGAGACCGTGCGTCTCGCCGAGACACTCGCCGCGGTCCGCGACCGCGCCGCCCCCGGCCTCACCGAGCTCACCGACGCGGTCCTCGCCGGGCTGTGCGCCGGAGACCAGGTTCCGCTGCGGGTCGTCCGCGAGCAGCTCGTCGTCGGGGACGTCGTCGGCGAGGTCGGGCCGGACGTCCCGGCCGTTCCCCTGGCCGCAGACCTCACCCGGGCGCAGAAGCGACTGCGGCTGGCGCCGAGCCCGACCGAACGGGCCCTGCGCCTGGATCTGCGGCGCGACCTCGACCGGGACCGCAGCGCGCTGCTGCACCGGCTCCGGCTGCTCGGCATCGACTGGGGCGTCCCCGCGCAGACCGCCAGCACCGGCACCTTCGCCGAGGCCTGGCAGCTCGCCTGGCGACCGTCGTTCGCCCTCGACCTCATCGCCGCGGCCCGGCACGGTGCCACCGTCGCGGACGCCGCGACGACCGTCGTCGCCGCCCGCACCGATGTCGCCGCCGACCTCGCCGCGATCACGGAACTGTTCGAGCAGGTGGTGCTCGCGGACCTGCCCACCGCACTCGAGGCGGTGTCCGCCGGCCTCGAACGCCGTGCCGCCGCCACCGGCGACGTCGCCCACCTGATGCGGGCACTCGCACCGCTGGCCCGCGTACACCGGTACGGCGACGTGCGCGGCAGCGACACCGCCCTGGTCGTCGGGCTGACGAACAGCCTGATGACGCGCATCTGCGCCGGGCTTCCACCGGCCTGCGTCAGCCTCGACGACGACGCCGCCGACGCGATGACGGCAGCCATTGACGGGGCCGACGCCGCGTTCCGGCTCATCGCCGACCCCGAGCACATCGCCCGGTGGCACACGGCCGTGGGCGTCGCGGCCGTCCAGATCGGCGGAAACCCACTGGTGACCGGGCGGTGCACCCGGGTCCTCGCCGATGCCGGCCAGCTGGCCGCGGCGGACGTGTCGACACGACTGGCGCGGGCGCTGTCCACCGTCGGCGGCGCACCCGCCGACGCGGCGCGCTGGCTCGCCGGCTTCCTCGGCCGGGCCGGCTCGGTGCTCGCCCGCGACCCGGCGCTGCTCGCGCTCGTCGACACCTGGCTGTGCCGCCTCGACGCGGAGGACTTCGTGTTGGCACTCGCTCCGCTGCGCCGCGCCTTCGCCGCCTTCGGCGGCCACGAACGCCGCATGATCGGCGAACGGGTCCGCGCCGGCCTGCCCCAGTCCGCCACCGCGGGACCGGGCGTGACGGAACCCGGCGGCGGCACAGCTGCCGTGCAGACATCCGTCGGCGCGGCTGGCGCGGCATCTCCGCTGGCCGGCGACCCACCGGTGGACAGCGGGACGGGCCCGGCCTGGGACATCGACCGGGTCACAGCCGTGCTGCCGGCCCTCACCGCGCTGCTGGGTCTCGCCACCGTAGGAAAGGACGGCTCCGATGCCCGCTGACCAGACCACTGCGATGCCGTCATCCGCACCCCTGCCGGGGGCCGAGGACGAGCGGACGCGCCGGTGGCGGCTGGTCCTCGGCGCGCCCGCCGCGCCGGCGTTCGGCGCCGCGGGCGGCCTGTCGAAACGGGACGCGGACATCGACGCGGCCCTGGGCGCGCTCTACGACAGTGGCGATGACGGGTCCGGAGACGGCGGAGCGGGCGGTCGTGGCGGCCCGCGGCGGCGGTCGGCCGGCCTGGGCGGCTCCGCCCCCGCAGTGACCCGCTGGCTCGGTGACATCCGTGGCTACTTCCCGTCGTCGGTCGTGCAGGTGCTGCAGCGTGACGCGGTCACCCGGCTCGGCCTCGCCCGGCTGCTGATGGAACCGGAGCTGCTGGCCGCGGCCGAGCCCGACATCCACCTGGTCGGCACTCTGCTCTCACTGCGGTCCGCGCTACCCGAACGCACCCGGCAGACCGCGCGGGCAGTGGTCCGCAAGGTCGTCGAGGACATCGAACGCCGCCTCGAACACTCCCTGCACTCGGCGGTGCTGGGCGCGCTCAACCGGGCCGAGCGCACCCGCACCCCCCGGCTGCCCGACGTCGACTGGAACCGCACGATCCTCGCGAATCTGCGCAACTACCAGCCCGAACAGCGCACCGTCATCGTCGACCGGCTGATCGGGCACGAGCGGGCGCGGAAGGCCGCGGCGCTGCGCGACGTCGTCCTGCTCATCGACCAGAGCGGCTCCATGGCCTCGTCGGTGGTCCACGCGAGCGTGCTCGGCGCGTCGCTGGCGAGCCTGAAAGCTGTGAGCACCCGGCTGGTCGTCTTCGACACCTCCGTCGTCGACCTCACCGACGCGCTGGACGATCCGGTGGACGTGCTCTTCGGCGTCCAGCTCGGCGGCGGCACCGACATCGACCGGGCGGTCAGCTACGGCGCGAGCCTGGTGCGCCGGCCCACCGACACCGTCCTCTTCCTGATCAGCGACCTCATCGAGGGCGGCGACCAGTCCTCACTGATCGCCCGGCTGCGGAACCTGGTCGACGCCGGCGTCACCGTGGTCGTGCTGCTGGCACTGTCGGACGACGGTGBGCCCGCCTATGACCACGAGCTCGCCGCCATCTGCGCGGAACTCGGCGCGCCCGCCTTCGCCTGCACCCCCGACCGCTTCCCCGACCTGCTCGCCACAGCCCTGCGCCGGGAGGACGTCGGTCGATGGGCCGCCCTCCACGGTTTGTCCCACGGCTGACGGCACGGAAGTCGGTGAGCTGCGGGCGCGCCGGATCGGCAGGCGCCCATGCCCGCTTCGGCGGCTCAGGAGGCGTCGTCGTAGCCTTCGCGGACGGCGAAGCGGGTCAGTTCGACGCGGTTGCGCAGCTGCAGCTTCGCGAGCACGTTGTGCACGTGGTTCTGGACGGTCCGGTGCGACACGCCCAACCGGCGGGCGGCGTCCCGGGAGGACAGACCCTTCGCGACCAGTCTGAGCACCTCGATCTCACGCGGGGTCAGCCGCGGCGTCGGCGGCGACCCGGCCTCCGACCGCGGGCCCTGATCCCGCGCCGCCCGGGCCATGTCCCCGAGAACGAGCGCGGCCAGCCCCGCGGTGAAGACAGCCGTCCCGCGCGCCGTGCGCCGGACGGCGTCAACGAGCTCCTCCGGCCTGGCCGACTTGAGCAGATACCCGGAGGCCCCGGCGCGGACAGCATCCAGGACATCGGTCTGCTCCCCGGAGGCGGACACGATCAGTATCGACACCGGGGCGCCGGTAAGCGGGTGCGGCGACCCGGCCGACCCGACCAGGGCGCGGATCACCTCGACGCCCGAGCCGTCCGGCAACCCCAGGTCGAGAACGACCAGGTCGGGGCGGGTCGCGGCCAGGACCCGCAGCGCCTGCGCGACCGAGCCCGCGGTGCCGACGACCGCGAACCCCGCCTCGCCGAGGTCCCGGCTCAGCGCCTCCCGCCACAGCGGATGATCGTCGACGACGACCACTCTCGTCGTCCCGCCGGCCGCGCCGCCGGTGTCATCCGTGTGGTCCACCTCGTCCGTGCCGTCAGCGCGGGACACGCAGCTCGACCTCCGTCCCCTCACCCGGACGGCCGGTGACCACGACGTCGCCACCGAGCTCCCGGATCCGTCCGCACACGGACACCGCGAGCCCGAGCCTGCCCTCCGCCACGGCCCGTTCGACCCGCCCCGGTGCGATACCGACCCCGTCGTCGCGGACCGTCACGGCCACCGAGTCGCCGTCATCCTCGAGCAGCAGCCACGCCGAGGCTCCGGGGCCGGCGTGGGCGACCACATTGTCCAGCACCGCGCGGACGGCGGCGACAACCTCGACGGCATGATCCGCCCGCAGCTCCACGGGCACTCCCGGGGTGGAGACCGTCACCGCCCCCCGCAGAGGCGGCCACGGTGGTGGCAGCGCCAGCGCCAGCGACGGTGATGATGATGTTCGTGCCGCCTCGGCGAGCAGCGGCCCGAGATCCACCTCGGCCACGGTCAGCCCGGAGGCGCCATCGTGCGCACGGCTGCCCGGCCCACCGCCCGGCGGAGGGTGCGCGACGGACGCCCGGGGCGGGCCCGGGGTGCGCAGCAGGTCGCGCAGTGCCGACTCCTGATCGGCGGCGAGCCTGGCCACCTCGGCCGCGGCCAGGCCGTGCGGTGCCTCGCGCGCGATCAGCGAAAGGACCTGCAGGACGCTGTCGTGGACGTTACGGGCCAGGCGTTCCCGCTCCGCGTTCCCGGCCTGCACCGCCAGCACCTGCGCCAGCGCCGCCTCGGCGCGGATGGCCGTCCGGCTCAGGTAGCCGACGATGGCTCCCGACAGGACGAACAGGACAGCCGGCCGGATCGACACGTCGTCCACCGATCCGCGCGCGGCGACGGACGCCGCGGCCAGCGTCACACCGCCGATGATGCCCCCGGCTGTTCCACCTGCGAGCGCAGCGCTGAACACACCGCTCCCGGTCCACAGCGCGGGCAGAACGTCCGCCGATCCATCCGGGCTCACGACATCGGTCGTCATCATGATCACTGCGCAGACAGCGACGTCGGCGACGACCAGCGCCGTGCGGACCCGCGGCCGTCGACCGTCGGTCGCCGGTACGAACAGCGACATGACGACCGACCAGACCACCAGCACACCGAACCAGACGATGCCGTTCGCCGGATGCGCGGTCTGCCCGACATCGCGCCCGACCGTGACGAACGCGTAGAGCGCCGTCGCCAGCCGGAACACGGCAAGTGACCGCCACAGCGCGCCGCGCACACCCTCCGGCCCGCGAAGACGATCGGAACCCCGCAGCATCCGCAGCGGCATGCGCACCCGGCAAGTGTTGCAGAAAGTCCCGATTCCTACGACAACGCGTAGCGCCGCGGAAAGTTGAGTACGGCGACTCAGGTCAGACGGCGCCGGCCGGCCCAGGCTGGAGATGTGACCACCACCAAGCCTCCCGCCCCGAAGACGACGTCCGCGTTCATGGTGCAGGCCGCTCTCTCCTTCGCCATCTCGGTGTCGGCGGTCGCCTACGCGATCGCGCACCTCCCCGGGGACGGATGGATCCGCGGCTTCCTCACTGTCGGCATGCTCTACGTCGTGACGTCGACGTTCACGCTCTCCAAGTGCGTCCGTGACCATCAGGAGGCGTCCGCCGTCGTCAGCCGGGTCGACCAGGCCCGGCTGGAACGGCTCCTCGCCGAGCACGACCCCTTCCGGCAGCCTGGCCAGCTGCACTGACCACGCTCCGTACACATCTGAACTCGGTTTAAGTTCCTGCGCCGTGGAGAGGAAGGGGAGGCCCGGAGCCGCACACAGCGGACAACTCCCAGGCGGCACCCGCACAGGAGGCGACGCGAATGCGCACATCGAGGCCACCGAGGCAGCCGGCCCGGACCGGACCTGGCGGGCGCACCAGCCGCCCGGCCTGCACCGACCCGGCGCCGGCAGCCTCCGTGGTCGCGGCGTGAGCGCCACGGACCTCCACGAACGGCCGGCGGGCGCGGGGGGCCCAGCGGGCCCGACAGAGGAGGATGCCGCACCCGCCCTGCCGCGCGCCCAGGTCAACCTGATCTTCGGCACGATCCTGCTGGGCATGCTGCTCTCGGCGCTGGATCAGACGATCGTCTCGACGGCGCTGCCGACGATCGTCGGCGATCTCGGCGGAGCCGGCCACATGAGCTGGATCATCACGTCCTATCTGTTGGCCGAGACGATCGCGACCGTCCTCGCCGGCAAGTTCGGCGACCTGTTCGGCCGCAAGCGGATCTTCCAGCTCAGCATCATCATCTTCGTCGTCGGGTCGTTCTTCTGCGGGCTCGCGAGCACCATGCCCGTGCTGATCGCGGCCCGCGCCGTGCAGGGCATCGGTGCCGGCGGCATCCTCGTCACCGCCACCGCCCTGATCGGTGACGTCATCCCGCTGCGCGAGCGGGGGCGTTACCAGGGCGCGCTCGGCGCGGTGTTCGGCCTCACGACCGTCGTCGGCCCCCTGCTCGGCGGTCTGTTCACCGACCACCTGTCGTGGCGCTGGGCGTTCTACATCAACATCCCCATCGCGGTGGTCGTGATAGCGCTGGCAGCGCGCACAATCCCCGGTCGCACGAGCGTCGGACGTCCCAAGGTCGACTATCTGGGTGTCCTCTTCGTGGCCCTCGGAGCCAGCGGGCTGACGCTTGCCACGRCCTGGGGCGGCACCGAGTACGCCTGGGGATCAGCCACGATCATCGGCCTGTTCGCCGGTTCGGTGCTCGCCCTGGGACTCTTCGTCCTGGTGGAGCTGCGCGCCGCCGAACCGATCCTGCCGATGCGGCTGTTCCGGAGCCGGGTGTTCGCCACCGCGTCCGTCCTCAGCTTCATCGTCGGGTTCGCGATGTTCGGCGCGCTCACGTTCCTGCCGTCCTACCTGCAGTACGTCAGCGGGGCGTCGGCGACCATGTCCGGCGTCCGGACACTGCCGATGGTGCTCGGGCTGCTGACCACCGCCATCGTCTCCGGTCAGATCGTCGGGGCCACAGGAAGGTACAAACCGTTCCCTATCGCGGGTACCGCCGTGACCGCACTCGCGCTCTTTCTGCTGTCCCGGATGAACGCGGACACCCCCGTCCTGCTCCAGTCGCTCTACATGCTGATGCTCGGGGCAGGCATCGGCCTGTCCATGCAGATCCTGACGATCATCGTGCAGAGCACCGTCGACTACCGGGACCTGGGCGCGGCCACCTCCGGCGTCACCTTCTTCCGCACCCTCGGCGGGTCGTTCGGCGCGTCCATCATGGGAGCCGTCTACGCCAACCGCCTCGGCGACGTACTCCCGTCCGCACTGGCCGAAGCGAGGGTGTCACCTGACGCCGTCGCCAACCCCGCGGCCGTGCACAGCCTCCCGGCGAGCGCGCGGGCACCCGTCATCGGCGCCTACGCCGAGGCCGTCCACACGATCTTCCTGTGGGCTGTCCCGATCGCCGTGGCCGGCCTGCTCGTCGCCCTGTTCCTGCCCCAGGTCGCCCTGCGCGGGACGGCGCGCGAAGCCGTCCGCAGCCCCGGCAAGGGCTTCGCGATGCCCGCGAGCCAGAGCTCCGACGCCGAGCTGGAGACACTGATCAGCCACCTGGTCCGCCGCGACCGGGCCGCGATCGGCGGCGTCGTGGTCAGTTCCGGCGCGGGCGTCGACCTGCCCACCGCCTGGGGCCTGCTCGGCGTGCAGCTACGCACCCGGCTGCGCGACCACCCGCCGCGGCAACGAGACATCGAGCGCCACCTGCGCATCCCCCACGGCGTACTCACCTCGTTCTACGACAGCCTCGTGGCCGAGGGCTACCTCAGCCGGGACGGCGAGCTCCTGCTCCTCACCGACCGTGGCCGCACGGCCGTCATCACGCTGGGCGACGCGTGGACGTCCTGGCTGTCGGAGCAGCTCATCGAATCCGACAGCGAACGCGCGGTCATGGACGCCCGGGTCCGCGCGGCGATCGGCCGCATCGCCCGCCGCCTCATGGCCGAAGAGCAACCGGACCTCACGCCTGCCTGACGCCCAGGCCTGACACCTCGGTCTGACACCCAGGCCTGGTACCTCGGCCGGACGTCACCAGGGCAGCGGCTGTCCGTCGCGGAAGAAGCCACCGGTGGGGCCGTCGTCRGGAAGCAGCGCGGCCCACACGACGCCGGCGGCGCCGTCCGCGACGGGACGGCCRCCGCCGGCGCCCATGTCCGTGGCGGTCCAGCCCGGGCAGACCGCGTTGACCAGCACATTCTGCTGGCCCAGCTCGCCGGCGAGCAGGCGGGTGAGCGCGTTCAGCGCCGCCTTGGACACCGAGTACGCCGGGGTTCCGCCAGCCATCTGGCTGATCGAACCGCCCTCGCTGCTGACGTTCACGATCCGCGGGTGGGCGCTGCGCCGCAGCAGCGGAAGCACGGCCTGCGTGAGCCGCCACGCGCCGAACAGGTTCGTCTCCATCGCGGCATGCACACTGTCGAGATCGGCGCTCACCGCCCGCGCGCCACTGTCGTACATGATCGCGGCATTGTTCACGAGGATGTCCAGCCGGCCGTGGCGTTCGGTGATGTGCACCGCGGCGGCGGCGACACTGGCCGGGTCCGCGACGTCGAGCTCGYAGACGAAGACCCGCCCGTCGCCGGCGGACGTCCGCCCATCACCGGCCGATGTCTGCCCGCCTGCGGCCGGCTCACCGGCATCCGGTCGGCGCAGGCCGGCGACAACGTCACACCCGCGTGCGGCCAGCTGCCGGACGGTCTCCCGGCCGATGCCCCGACTCGCGCCGGTCACCAGCGCGAGCGGGCGTTCAGACGCCATCTCCACCTCCTCGACCGGAACACCCCTCCCCGCAGCCACGCCCGGAACCGGGTCACGATCGCGACCGGTTACCCTCCGCGCCTGCTGGGCCATAATGACGGTTGTGTCCCGTGCGCGCCGATCACCTGGCAGTCGCACCGCACTCGACGTTCTCCGCGGGTGGTTGAGACCAACCGACCCGGATGCCGTCGCCAAGGTCCTGGCCGAGATGGACGCGGGTCGACTCATCGGGCAGCCCGTGGCCGTCACATGTTTCCTCCGCGGCGCCACAGGCACCTTCCCGCGTCGTTGGCGTAACGGGATTCTGATTCTCGACGGTCTTAGCCTGACCTGGCGCCCTTTCCTCTGGCATGGAAACCGAACCACACGTCTGCCGTCTCGGCTCGACGTGGAGCAGGTACGCGATGTCCAGGGTGCCGAGGGGTTCACAATCAAGGCCGACCTGTTCAGAATCGTGGTCTGCCATGGAGTTTCAGGCCGCGTCGAACTTGGCGTACCGACCCTCGACGTACCCATCGTCCGACGCGCGATTCAACGCGACCAGGGAGTATCTGTTCCGTAGTCGGATCTGCGTTCGCCCAGGAACCAGGTGAGGCGTGGATGGACAGCCCGTTGCACGGACTTCGCGACCGGCGTCGACTGCGTCCTCCGGGTGCTGGACCCGGCATCCGGCGACGCGCAGCAGTTCAGTCCGGCCCGTCCGAGCTCCGGGGAAGCGCTCGACGTCCGATCGCGCCAGGACGCCCGTAGACCGATTCGGAGAAGTCGGGTGCCCCGACTCGCGCGTAGGGCAGACGTGGGGATCGGCTACTCGCCACGGTCGCCGCGCCGTTTCGTCAGTTCGATCGCGACTCGCTGGCCCGGCCCGGTGGAGCTGCCGACCTCGCCGGCCAGCGCGCTCAGGACGGTCCAGGCGAACGTGTCCTTCGACGGCGACTCACCGTCGAGGCTGTCGACCGAGACGGTCACCCGCATGAAGCCTGGGGACAGCGCGAAGACGCACTCCAGGGCCGATCCCGGGACGGCGGAGACCAGCAGCAGGGCGGAGGCCTCGTCCACGGCGATCCGCAGGTCCTCGATGTCGTCAAGGGTGAAGTCCGCCCGCGCGGCCAAGGACGCGGTCGCGGTGCGCAGGACGACCAGGTAAGCGCCGGCTGCGGGAACGCTGAGCTGCGCGACGTCGAGCAGGCCGCCACCGTGGCCATCGCCGGAGCTGCCCGTGCCATCGGCTGAATGCATCTGAGCCACGTTCCACTCCCAGTGCTGGGTTGTTCCGGCTCCGAGACTCGTCGCCGACGTCAGGTTCGAGGATGGGCGATCACTTTATTCCCCGGGGGCCGCGCGGCCCTTGAGAGCGTCTGCCAACGACGCGAGAACGACGAGCCRCACCCATCCTGCTTCTCTGGTCCGGGTCACGGACCGTCCGACCCCGGTCCACTTGTCCGGGGCACTGCCCGAGGGCGGTGGTTGCCAGCCTGCTTCCATGGTGGACAGGACGACGGACGAGGAGGCCGGGGCACTGTGCTCAGGGTGGCGACGGTCAATGTGAACGGCATTCGCGCGGCCAGACGGCGAGGGATGGGTGCGTGGCTGGAGGCCCGGTGCCCGGACATCCTGTGTGTGCAGGAGGTGCGCGCCGACGACGCGGTGCTGGCGGACTCGGTCGGGTCCGGCTGGCACATCGTCCATGAGGCGTCGGCCACGAAGGGTAGGGCAGGGGTCGCGATCCTGTCCCGGATCGCACCCGTGAGCGTCCGCGCGGGGCTCGGCGACTTCACCGGTGCCGGCCGATGGGTGGAGGCGGACTTCGCTCTGGRGGGCGATCCCGGACTGCTGACAGTGGTGTCCGTGTACGTACACACCGGCGAGGCGGACACACCCCTGCAGGAGGAGAAGTACCGCTTCCTGGCCACCGTCCGAGAACGCATGGCAAAGCTGGCAGCCGACGGCCGGAACGTACTTGTGTGCGGCGACCTCAACATATGCCACCGCGAGATCGACCTGAAGAACTGGAAGGGCAATCTGAGGAAGGCTGGATTCCTTCCTCCGGAACGAGCCTGGCTTGACCGGCTGTTCACCGAGGATGGTTTCATGGATCTCGTACGGAATTTCGCGGGAGAACAGCCGGGTCCATATACATGGTGGTCATGGCGAGGTCGGGCCTTTGATACTGACGCCGGCTGGCGAATCGACTATCTGATATCAAGCGACCACCTGGCCGGGCGGATCCTGGCCGCCGCTGTGGATCGGGCACCGACGTATGATCAACGCTGGAGCGACCACGCGCCGGTGTATGCCGATTTCGACGTGTAGTTACCGCGAGACGCCCCATGTACCCCACGATCCCCCTCCCCCACACCGCCTGATTCAGAGAGATTCGGCAGTCGTTCACGTGGCCGGAGTCAGCCGTTTGCGCTGGTTCGGAACTGCCCACAGGGAAGACAGGCTCCCTATTCGGCCGGGCGTGACCGGCGACCGTGGCGCTGACGCGGCTGAGCAGTTCGGCTCGGGCCGCTTCACTGGTCAGACCGAACAGGTCGACGGAGACTATTCGACTGAACAAACCGAGGCGAGGGCAGGCGGTGACCCGGACCGGGACGAGTTTCCGAGCAAAACCGTGTGGGTCAGTCACATATGCGGCCTCCCACCCGCTCTGAACGTGAGAGGATTTTAGGTAGTCCTCGGAGAGCGCCGCCACCGTGCGCTCCGACCGCAGAATCCCTTCCTGCATCTGCACGACCCAGTTGGACCCGGCAACCGTATACCAGGCTTGAATGAGCACCTGGTAGCCGGCGTCGTGCAGTTGCCACGCTATCCACTCGGCCCACACATGGTCAGCCTGTGTGTAAGAGATGAAGAAGTCCCAGCGGGCTCCCTCTGGCGGACCGGCTTGCTTGGACGACAGCGCCCCCGTTGCCACGCCGATATCGTCGCATATGCCGTCACAGAACGCAGCTAATCGCGCGCAGACAGTCCAGTCCCACTCGTTCTTTCCGAAACCCGCTGGTCCAGCACCATCCCGATCAACAACGCCAACGGGTCGTTCGTCAGCAGCTCGTCCGCCTCGTCGATCTGGCTCAGGTGCAGCCCCACATCGCCACCGTAGCCGACCGCGTCACCCGCCGGTCCGCAGCACTCGTCCAGGTTCATTCCGTGGGCATCGTGGCGAGTAGTGCCGGGACCTGTCCCAGAGCATGGGCGATGGCGAGGGTGTGCTGGTACTCGCGCCAAACGGTGATCAGTCCACCCCGGACGCGGAGCACACCGATGAACGGGGCCGAGGCGTGGCGGCCGGTAGTGGTGACGGTTCCGGCCAGTTCGTACTCGACGATGATCACCTGTGGGTCGGTGGTCTCGTGGATCGCCAGCTCCCGGCATTCCTCGAACCGCACCGGCAGCGATGACCGGCCGGCCGCGGCGAAGGCCAGGAACTCCTCTCGCCCATCGAAGCGACGTGGATGACCGGGTGCGGCGAACGGTGTCTCGACGACGGCGTCCTCGGCAAGCAGCGTGTTCCCCGCGTCCGCGCCGTTCGCGAGCCACTGCTGCCGCATGTAGGCGAAGACCTCGCGCGGCGTCCGCGGGTCTGGCGCAGCCCCATGCTGGTCGCTCATGACGGGCTCCTCCCGACTCAGCTAACATGAGTATCTACTCGACTTAGCTAAAATATGAGCGGCGACTCATCTTGTCAACAGGGAAGGTCACGCCATGGAGACAGACCAGTCGCCACCGGGGGCCGGCCGGGCCGACGGCACGCCGCCGCTGCGGGCCGATGCCCGGCGCAATCGGGACCGCATTCTCGCCGCCGCGAGCGAGGTGTTCGCCACCCAGGGGGCGTCGGCGACGACCGAGGAGGTCGCCCGTCGCGCGGGAGTGGCGATCGGCACGGTCTTCCGCCACTTCCCGACGAAGGACGACCTTCTCACCGCGATCATGAAGGATCTCCTGGAACAGCTCACCGCCGACGTGGCTGCCCTGGCCAGGGAGAGTGATCCGCGCACCGCGCTGTTCACCTTCTTCACCCGCCTCGTCGCGCAGGCCGCGGCGAAGAAGAGCGTCRTCGAGCTGCTCTCCCGGTCCGGTATCAAGATCGAGCCCRCACAGCCGTTGCAAGCGCTACGCGGCGGGATCGACGACCTGTTGACATCGGGCCAGCATTCCGGAGCCATCCGCGAGGACGCGCAGATTGGCGAGGTGTTGGCTCTGCTGGTCAGTACCTGTCAGGGAGCGTTTCAGGCCGGTTGGGACGACGACCTGCAACGTCGCACCCTCACTGTGATCTTTGACGGGCTTCGACCCCCCGCCGGTCCGACACTCCGCCCCTCGGAGTCCGGTGGCTGATCGCATTTACCGCTCAGCGCAGGAATGCGATATCCGTTCCACTCGTTCTGATCGTCTCGTGCAGCGACTTCATGGCGTCCAGCATCATTCCTTGTTTGTCCGATTTGCGCGGCCTGACCACAGCGTCCCGTCGGTCCTGTTTGTTGCCGGGGAACGCCTCGCGGACCGGCTCCTTCCACAACAGGGAGACCTCGATCCGGCGGATGCGCGCTGCCTACCCGAACGCGGAACTCGTTCACCGGCTTCGCGCACCGCAAGCGGGCTCGGACCGAACACCACGGCGAACCCTCCGGCCGCGTTCGCCTGAGCGACCGCGCCGGGTGTGAAAGGGAGCCGTAGGACTACGAAGGCCGCTCTGCGCCGTGCGCCGTGCACTGGGGCTGTGGATGACGGACTGTGCGATCCGTCGCCATTGYCCTGACGGTGTCGGCCACTGGCTCACTGCCGCCGCCTCGCGGCTGGCGTGCCGCTGCGCCGTGGTCGACACTGTGCGCGTGCCCCGGGAGGACCCCAAGGCGGCCTACCAGCGTCTGCGCGCAGCGCACCTGAGCGCTGTGCAGGCCGCGATCGAGGACCATGTGGCGCGGCTGGCGTGGCCGCGCCAGCGAATCGAGTACTACCGCACCGAACGACTCCGGTCGTTGCTGGGGTTCGCGCGCGAGCGTTCGCCGTTCCACGCGGCCCGGATGGCCGACATCGACCCGGCCACGGCGACGGTCGACGACCTCGCACGGCTGCCAGCCATGGTCAAGCAGGATCTCCAGGATGAATGGGACAGGATTGTCACCACCTCCGATATCGACCGTGCAGGCGCCGAGCGGGTGCTGGCCCAGCAGGGCTGGTTCTCCTACACGCCCACGGGACTCCAGGTATTCAGCTCGGGCGGCTCAAGCGGTGTGCGCGGCGTCTACGTATGGGACTGGGAGCAGTTCGTCACGCTCGCCTGTCTCGCCTGGCGATGGCAGGCGCGTGCCGAGCGCGCTTCCCGCTCGGCCGGCCGCCCAGTGCGACTGGCCGTGGTGGAGGCCGGCGAGCCGCCACACGCCAGCACGCCGTTGTTCGACGTCGCGACCGGGCCGTCGATGCAGACCGTCGTGATCCCGGCGGCGGCGCCGTTCGATCAGGTGCTGCACGCGGTGGCGGACGCGCGGCCGACCCATCTCGTGGGCTACGCCTCGGTGATCGGCCGCCTCGCCCGAGCTGCGATCGTGGGAGAGCTCGATATCCGGCCAGTTCGTGTGAGCACCAACTCCGAGCCGCTCAGCGCACAGGACCGCCACGYGATCGACACCGCCTGGGGCGCCCCTGTCCACAACCTGTGGGGCTCGACCGAGATCGGCGTCCAAGCGGTCGGCTGCGGCCACGGCGACGGCCTCCACATCTGCGAGGACGAGGTGATCCTCGAGCGGGTCGATGCGGCCGGGCGGCCGGTCGCCCCCGATGAGCCGGCGGCGCGCACGCTCGCTACCGGACTCGCGGGGCGCACGTTCCCATTTGTTCGCTATGACCTCGGTGACGAGATCACGCTGCTGCCCGACCGCTGCGCATGCGGCAGTTCGATGCTGCGCGTCGCCGACATCGTCGGTCGGCGTGACGACGACTTCCGCTACGGACGGCGAACAGTCCCAGCGAGCGCATTCCGGAACGTGCTGGGTACCGACCCGCTGATCTCGGAGTATCAGGTGCGTCAGACCGCGCGCGGGGCGGACGTGCTCGTGGTCGGGTCACCCAACGCCGCCGCGGTAGCCGCAGCACTGGCCTTCTCGCTACGGCCGTATGGACTATCGAATCCCGACATCAGCGTAGGCGTCGTTGAGCAGATCCCCCGGCATGCCTCGACAGGGAAGCTCAAGCGGTTCATCGCGTTGAGTGGTTAGCCGCTTTACCCCTTGGCGTCCTGGTCGACATCAGGGCGGATGTATGCCCTGGTCAGCTTCGCTGCCCGCGTAACCGCCGCGTCGCCGTGGACCAACCACATCCGTCGGTCAGCCAGCCTGCGCCTTGGCGGCGGCCTTCATCTGCTTCGTGCCACGGCGCAGTCCTCCGACCTGCTCCTATGCGGTCGGCGTGCCGTCTGACCTGCGTTCTCGCTTTCAGCAGTTGCCACTGATGTGGACCGTTTTCGGGCGTTCTGCGGACTGTTTGCGGACCGCAGATCACGCTGATTCACGGAGAACCCTGCGCACAATCTCTTCGACCTGCTCCACGCTCACGACAGGAGCCTCGGGGCTCTGAACCGCCCGAGCAAGGATGCGCCGGACCAACGCCGAGGTCGGCAGCTGCTCGGCGGCGGCACGGGCCTTGAGCGCCTCCGCCAACGATGCGGGAACCCGTACAGACACGACGGCCTGCTCAGCTTCCACGGCCTCCGCCTCGGCAGCCTCGGCCTCCTCGGTCGCGTACTCGGCGCGGATCGCGTCACGCCGGGCACGCCTGGAYGCATCAGTCACCGTCGCCCTCTCCCTCCAGGTAGTCTCGAAGATCGCTTCCGCGGGTCTTCCACGCGGTGATCCCAGCCTCGTCGATCGGGTCGACGATCACGGTCAGCACGAACCCGGCACTGCGCGAGTACCCGATCAGGCGAGCCGCGCCCATCCTGCTCCTCGGGTCCGGGTCACGAACGATCCTCCGCGGATCCTTCACAGCCTCCAGGGTCCACTCAGGCTCGATATCGGTCGCACCGGGATAGCGATCAGACCGACGCCGGATGTACTCCGCGTCCTCCTGGTCCCACCAAAGGCCGTCCACCACAACTTACAGTGTCACACATCTACTCACACGCGGGAAGGATCACTGGACGGCGACCACAGCGAGTCAACACGGCGCCCGACACACTCGGACGGCCCTGGCCGCCCAGCGGACTCCGTGCGGACAGGGCGGAAAGTTCGCCCACAAACCTGCAGGTCAAGAGGCTGCGGTCTTCGCCGCAGCCTTCAGCTGCTTCGTGCCACGGCGCAGTCTTCCGACCTGCACCTATCCGGTCGACACGCCGTCTGACCTGCGGTTCTCGCTTTCAGTAGTTGCCACTGGTGTGGGCCGTTTTCCAACCTCCTGCGGACCGTTTGCGGACCACTGCAGGGCGAGGAGACCCACGGCTCCGCCGATCACAGGATGGCGGAGCGTAACCGTCTCCGGAATCGACCGCCGCCCGCCACAGCGCCGTCGGCAGCTCGGAGCGTCGAGTGAGGATCACGGAGACCGCCGGAGCCTCCCGCTTCTTCCGCCCGTTCCCCGGTCAGCACCTCCGCCTGTGCGGGACGCCGGTCGAGTCAAGGGTGGCGCAGCCAGTCCGCAGGACCGCCCGAAGGGCGCCCAGGCGCTACGGGACCGTGTGCTCCTGCCTTCGGGTAGCCCTCATTGAGAGGGCGCCATGACCGTGTGCTCGAAATCCGGGAACTCCCGCGAAGCCTGCTCGATGACGGCCGCCGCTGTCTGACGCGCACCGGCCGCAAATCGCTCGGCGATGTCGAGCAGCTCGGCGTTCGGGCGAGACGGTCGGTCGCGTTCACGCGGATCGGTGGCCTCCCTGGGTCCGAATCCATCCGCCAGCAGCCAGAGAAACCCGGCCAGGTCGCGCGCCACGACCCCACCCTCACCTTCGGAACCTAGGAAGACGATGGGTTGATCTACGAGAGCCGCACCAGGGCGCACCAGCCAGAAGGCCGCTATACCACCCGTCCAATCCTGTCCGAAGGGCCGGAAAAATTCACCTGAAACCCCGCAGTCATCCGTCCAGGCCCGAAACCAATCCGTGGTGTCCTGTGCTGACATGAACTCTGGGTAAGGCTTGAATTCGATGCCATCGCCATCTGCATAGTCGAACTCTATTTCAGCCACGACCCGTAGCGCAGCAGGCAAAGATCGATCGTCATCGTACGTCATGTGTGCAACCTACCGGCCGGCTACTCAGGCTCCGGCGACGCCTCGACAGCTGGAGCCTGTCACGGTGAGCACCCGGCAGGACGAACCAGCGACGATACGTGGGTGATCCAGGGCTGGTTCCCCTCGTGGCAGGTTCTGAACTTCGTCGCCACCCACAGCTGATCAAGGTGACAAAGGGATTGCGAGGACTTCCAGAAACCTCGCTGACCTCTCCAGATGCTGCGTGACCTGTGCGGATTCCTTACGGCATCTACCGTCGTCTTCGGCGGTTTCTCGCGGTCCTGCGGACTGGCTGCGGACCGACCCGAGGGGCCACGGTGCCTCCTCGTGCCTCCCATTTCTTTGTCCCGTTCCCCGGCCAGCGCCTCCGCCTGCGCGGGACGCCGGTCGGGTCAGGGGTGGCGTAGCCAGTCCGAAGGACCGCCCGAAGGGCGCCCTTGACGCGGCCGGTGTCCCGTCAGACCATCTGGCGCCCAGCCGGGGAATGGGCACCCGACGTGAGCGGCGGGACCGGCCTGGCATCGCTGGTGGCCTTGCCAGCAGCGGATCACAGGGGGGTCAACCTTTTGATCCGTAGCCCTCGGCGCACCGTTCACGAGCGTCTACCGACGTCCATCGGCGCAGGTTACGGGCTCGGCCATGTCCACCGACGTCCATCGGCGTCTGTCCCCGTTGCAGTACAACTGCAGTACGGAAGCCTCCCCTGCCGCAGTCACAGAGCGTCAGGGGATCGTCGATCGCGACCGGCGGTCTCTGCCATTTTTGTCCCGATTTTGCGCTTTTTGCTGACTGTCGGTGTGTCAGCCGCTTGAGAGCCTGTCGAGGCTAACTCCTTTACCAGATTTCCTACGAAGCTGCGGACTTTTGACAGGATTGATCCGCTAGGGTAGAAATCTTGATCTAGATAATCTTACGGAGGAGGGAACTTATGGGGAACGGGTACGGGCGATGCAATGCGTGTATCAACGGGCTCCACGGTCAGTGTCAGGGGAAGTGTAGCTGCGCTGACGCTGGTCACTAAGGAGTAGTGCTTTGGCTGGCGCCGGTAAGCGCGGCGTCAGCCAAACCCCGGGTCAATTCAGCGCACACCCACCAGATCCTTCCGCGCTTGCCCTGCCATGAATATCTTGCGTCTGCTTCCGTCTACTGACGTTCGTCGGTCCGAGTGCGCGCCGTGACGGACAGAGTGCGGCCCAACGGTAGGTCCTGGCTGGGGCGAGTGTGGCGCCTGCCGCAGTGCCTCTGATCGGTAGTTAGATCTGGATCTTCCGCTGGCGTCCGTGGACGTTTGGTGAGGCCGTGGACTTCGGGTACTTGCTCAATAGGTGTCCGCTAGCGTCCATCCTCGTCCATCGCCTTGGCTGTCAGCCTGGCCGTCGACGCCGGATGGTGAAGTGGTCGCCCATGGACCGCCTTCCATCACGTCTACGTGTTGTCTGGCYCGACGAGTTACGGACAGCAGCACAGCGAGTGGCCCCGGCTCTCCGTGGCAACTGTCGGGGCTGCTCCGTAGGGAAGCCCCGACGGAGGTGCGGAGGGGCCGTCGATCCCCCTGGATGTCCAACGCACCTTGGTACCTGAGATGATGGACCTTCGGGGTAGCGGCGTTTCGGTTTACTGGATCGCAGTATAGGCATCTGGACTCGGGGGATGTAGATGAAAGTGTTCGTCAGCTGGTCAGGTGACACGTCAAAWAGCGTAGCGGAGATCTTCCGGGAATGGCTACCCGTTTTGATCCATGACGTCGACGTGTTTGTCTCGTCTCAAGATATCGGTGGGGGTACTCGTGCGCTCGACGTTCTGGCGGATGAATTGGAGGCGACTTCCTACGGTCTTATTCTAACTACAAGAGCTACACAATCGTCGCCCTGGATCAACTTTGAAGCAGGGGCCCTCGCTAAGCATGTTGCCAAAAGTCGTGTGGTTCCAGTTCTTGTCGACCTCGGCGTTTCGGATCTAAAGAATCCGCTTGCGCAATTCCAGGCCATCGACAGCAGGCATTCTGGTGCCGTGCTAAAGCTGGTGCGTGAGATGAATCAGCAAACTTCGCCGCGACATGTTGACGATGGCGTTCTACAAAAAGATTCGACGCGTTTTGGCCCGAGTTTGACGAGAACTTGCGTGCGGTTCGAACGGAAATGGAAAGAAGTTCGGGCGGCGATGCACTTACCGAACTTGAGATGCTTGCCGAAATTCGTATGGAGATTCGGCGGCAGTCGTCGACAATTTCACATCTTTCGACGAGCGTCCACGAGGTGATTCCGCCCGGCGATCGGACAAATAAGTTTATGTTGATTGCTGAGCATATGCTGCGAGTGGAGCTCGGTAAAGGAAATTTCATGCGCGTGCCGGGTGACGGTTATGGTGTAGAGTACAAGATTTCGAAAAAGCCCACCGCTAGACTGTTCGATTTCCTGTCTTTCCTTTGTTCGACAATGAATGTGTCGATCGAGCTTGATTTCCCTGAAGGACGCGAGTCGTTTMCGCCATTCTAGATGTGATCCAAAATCGGGGACTGGTACCTGTGTCCGATTTTTAAGGCGTCCCTGTGTACCCGATCGCTACACCTAAAATGCAGAAAAAGCCTGCCAGAGATTCTCTTCTCCGGCGACCGGAGGAGGTCTCGATTCGTCTACATCGCCCACACTAATCCGCCTCCCGCATACTCGCAGCCGATTTATTTCCCGGCTCGTCCATTTGCAAATCAAGAACTTCTCCAAGAAGAAGATAGGTGTGAATAAACAGATATTGGGCTTCGCGTGCAGTCACGTCGCCATGAATTCCCTTGTTAATTCTCTCGTAGACATCCGACATCTCGCGACGGATACGATTTTTTCGCCCGTCACTGTCAATTTTTTGCGCCACGTATGYGGTTAGGCGATTTAGGCGATTTTGCTGCCCGAGCTTAAGTGAATGYCCGTCGATATCCCGCGATTCATCAAGGGCGGGGAACAAAGCATCAATAAAGTCGTCGACGAGGCGCCGACATGAGGTCATCGCATGACTTATGGCCTCGGGGTCCCCCGATTCCAGACGCTCGTAGATAGCTTCAATCTTTTCGACAGCCCGGCCGGATACTGTTCCGAGTTTTCCATCAACGCGAACTCGAACATCGGAGAAAAGGTTCTCCTGCCGCTCCCCGAAGCGCATCCCGTAGTACGCAGACGAGGAAAAATCGTGAATCATGGCGAGAACTTTTGACCTGACTCGCGTGCAAGATAAAATACTCTCCAACAGCGAATTTCGCCGCTTCATGATATTGTTTGTAACCAGTAGGGCAGATTGTCCCGAGATTCCGCCGAACTGTGCCGACGACAACTCCGCCTGGTACTGATTTATTAGTGCATCGATCGATGCAAGACTGTTGTAGTACCCTCTACTGCTATCCTTATCGATCCATCTCCCGGTCTTGTCCATGTACGTATGCGAGAGAGTGGATGTATCGTACCCTCGCAACTCGAAAGACAACCATTCACGCGTTTCTTCCGCACCGGTGAAGCGCGCCAAACGAGTGGCCTTCAGTAGTATTTTCCCTGCGTCTAGCCTAGAGAGCTCGATGTCGTCCACGAGTTCTTCGGYCAGTTCGAGTGCGTGTTCAGTCTGATTCCCTGTCATATTCCAGCCTGTACGGAGATATGTGGTGCGTAACCACGCAAGACTAATCCATCCTCGCTGCAGAATCGATGYGCGCCAAGATAGCTATCATCCGCTGCGCGAGATTTGCATACTCCTCTGCGTCCGATTGCCCTAGATCTGATGCGCTCTTCGAAGCATGAATAACTTCATTCCTTAGGACGCGGAGACGATTTAGCGCCTCCGCGGTCGATGCCCCGATATGCTCGTTGAACTTGAGCGCGTTGATGGCATCCAAGGCAGTTACTCGCGACCGACCGAACACTATTCCGATTCTTTCAGTAGCCTCGAATAGTGCCTGTTCAACGGCACTCCAGGCCAATGGTATCGCGGCTCTTGGGGATACCTCGGCTACGGCGGCGACCTCAGTTGCAAGGTTCCCTACGGTACTGGGCCCGGAAGACGAGGGCGAATCCTTACCACCGCCTTCCTCGGCCTCACGTGCAGCCTGTTCAATATCCGAAATCTGCTGTTGAAAATCGAACTCAAAATCGCCAAATCGGAGAGCGGAAAGTCGCCCAAGTATCCGGGTGAGCGGAACCCGAAGGATAATGAAAATTCCAACTACAGCCATAGGCCAGGCAAGGGAAGAAACCAATGATGCRCAGAACTCTAGGACACTCACATCCACCCCCCGGAAGATCTTGTGAGATCTTAGCGCGCACTTCTTGATCTTGATCTCACGGGTCGCCAACTCCAGCGTTGCGCTGGCTTCATGGAGGTGTGAGGACGGCGGACGGTGGCTCGTTCTAGCAGGTCGGAGGCTGGGCTGTACGCGGCGGATCCGCCTCGGTGCTGCACCGGCTATGGGCCGGGCGCGACCAAGATCTAATGAATCTCTGCTTAGCCTGCGACGCGGCTCGCTGGACGCGACGCGCCCGGGGAGCACGGCCGTTCACGGCCGCGCGCAGCCGGTCGCGCGGCACGGCCTGTACCGCGGCTTGATCCTAAACAGGCAGATTCGGCAGTCCTCCGGCAGCACCTGCGGCAGCGGCGAGACAGTCAGCCGCGTGCGCTCATCCGGTCTGCTTCGTCGAGTGCGAGTTCCCACGGGAATGTGTCGAGCTGCTGGCCGCCGGTGTGGGGCTCGTGCGGCTGCCAGGTGCCCGGTCCCATGAGGATGTGGGCTCCGGCCTTCCTCAGGTCAGTGACGCTGCGTTGGAAGGCGAAGTGGGCGGCCAGGGCTGAGTTGACGAACGGCAGGACGACGACCGGGATACCCAGCCCGAACGCCTCGGCCAGCACGCCCAGGGCGTAGTTGTCGCTGGCGCCCGCGGCCCACTTGTTGATCGTGTTGTAGGTCGCTGGAGCGACGACGATCGCGTCTGCCTGGGGGAACGAGTTCGACCGCGGTTCGCCTGGTTGGCGATAGACGCTCTTCACGGGATGACCGGTCTGTTCTTCCAGCACTGGGACGTCGAGGAACGCCACGGCGGCCGGGGTCGCGATCAGGCAGACGTCCCACCCTCGTACCTGAGCAAGGTTTACGAGACGGTCGACGTGAGGTGCGGCTCCTGCGGCGCAGGTGATGACATAGAGGACCCTGCTCTGACGTGCCGTCATGCGGCGATGCCTGAGCGGACGGCCACGTCATGGACGGTGCGCTGCGCCGACCCAGTCGCGTTGGTCAGGATGTGGCGGATCAGGCGGTGGGAGGCTGGGCGCCGGGCCAGTTCCTCCGGAGCGATTCGTTCGGCGTCAACGATGGCCTGGGTGGCCTGTCCGTAGCTGCCACGCTGGCTGTGCGCGCGGGCAATATCGATGTGGAGGGCGGCGCGCCGTTCGGTCACCGGGACCGCCTGGGGGTTAACCGTCCGAGCATGTTCCAGGGCCATCCCGGCATCGCCGAGCACCACCGCGACGTGCACGCGATGAAGGGCGATGTTGGTGGGGCCGAACGCGGTCCACTGTTCGTTGCCGTCGCGGTCGACCCATCGGGCGGCCTCGGCGGCTTCGTCGAGCAGCGTGGCTGCCTCGGCGCGGTTGTCTGCCTGAGCGGCGGCGACGGCACCCCGCAGGAGCAATGCTCCGTAGACGGAAAAGGCGGCCGGAGTGGGCCGCTCCCAGCTTCGGGAGAACCGGGCTGCCTCGGTGCTGGCGACGGTGGCAGCCTCGGTGAACTGCCGGGCACGCATCAAAGCGTGGGTCACGACCCGGGCGCTGGAGGCGATATCGAGTGGGTTTCCGGAGCGGATGGCCGCTCTCATACTCCGGTCGGCCGCAAGCCAGGCCGGGCCCTCGTTGCCTCGCTTCAGCTCGACGCTCGCGGCGACCTGGTAGGCGTGAGCACGCAGGGATTCGATCGAGGTAATCCCGCCCGCCGGGGCCTCGGCGCTGTCGAGAGCGGCGAGCAAGGCGGGTAGAGCCGCGTCCAGTTCCGCATAGCGGCAGGACTGGTAGGCGTGCCTCATGCTGGAGACCTGAGCCCTCAGCACGTCGACCGAGATCGGTTCTGATCGACTGTTGCCGTTCGGCAGAAAGGTCACCGTGGCCGGGGTGACGGCGGGTTCCGGCCTCGTGTGGCCCTGATGCGGCGTCACGATCAGTGCTGGTCCGAGTTGGAGGAAGCCTCGTCTGTGCACTGGGTCCTCCTCGACTCCCTCCGTGCGGAGACCGATCTCTTCCCGATCTTTCGGCGCTTCCTGGTGGCGCGCCGGGCGGCGAAAGCCAAGTTCGTGGTCAGTTTCCGCCCGCAGGATGGCACGCAGGGCCTCGCGGTAGCGGTGCTGCGGCCAGCGGATCATCCCGCGTTCCAGCTTGCCGATGTAGTTGGCGTCGATCTCGGTGATCGTCTGGTCCTGCTCGTAGATCCACCGGTTGACGCGTTCGGCAAGCTCCTGGCGGGTCAACGGGTCGCCTGGGGTGAGGGTCGACGGGTGGCGCAGGCGTGCGGCGCGCACCTGGTCGTTGGGTGACGTCGCGGCCCGTCTCACAGCGTGATCGTACAAGTGCCGACACGGCTCGACAGCCCGGATGATGGCTCCGCCCTGTGGGCTGCTGATCCTCCCAGAGGTATCCCACGGGTATCCCGTGTGCTCGGCGTCCCGGGCCATGGGGTGTCCACGGTGCACTGGTGATCGCGGTTCTGGCCGGGCTGACAGCGGTCCCCGGTGCGGCGCCGCACCCCGCCGGTTCCGGGCGGTGCCCACCCCCACGGGCCACACACGAGCCGCCCGGAACCGGTCCCTGCCCTTCCGGAGGTGACCACGTGGACGTGGAGCAAACGGTGTTCGGCCTGGTCCGGTTCGACGGTGACAGCCAACGTGTGCGGGAGATCGTCGTAGCGTTCGAGAGCGCGGCGGCAGCTGACCGGTTCGCCCGTGAGATCGGCTGGTCGGAGTACAGCGTGGGGCCGGTCTGCTTCCCCGCGATGATGCGGGTCTTCGGTTCCTGTGCGGCGGTGGCGTGATGCCTTGTCGCGGGGTGGAGACGGTGGCGACCACGTACCGCTCCTACGTGCTCGGCCTGCTCGACCAGGACATGGCCTTCGACGACCACGCGGCCGGCGATCCCCCGCTGCTCCTCGCCGACTACCGGCGGGCTCTGGTCGCCGTGCTCGCACTCGACCCATCCCCGCTGCTGCTCGTCGAGGGAACGGTCACGCCGGTGGAGGCGGCGGCGTTCATCGCGGGCCAGCGTGCCGGCCTGGACGCGGCCGTGATCGCCATCGGGGATGGCATGGCGCCCGGCCCTGCTCGACCACGAGCCACCACGGCTCTCCCTGCCCCACCCGGCGGGCATGGTGGAGGTCCGGCCGGTGCATGAAAGCCATACAAAGTAGGGATGGTCGGGCGGCTTGGCTATACCAAGTCGCAATACATTGAAGGTATAACTGTTGGCACACGGACGGTCACGCACGTAGTGTCCGTTATGCCCACGAGACGGAGCGGGCTCCGTGTGGGTGGAGCTGGCGCGGCCATGGCTGGGCGGCCCTCATAGACGTCCCATCGGCGGGGCGGGGGGTGTGGTGCCCCGCGGCCGACGTTCCCGCCCCCTTCCCCCGTTCGGTCTGCCCTGCCTTGTGGGAGTGGTCGCCCGTGCCCTCGTTCACCTCCGCCCCGCCTTCGTCTGCTTCTGCCCCCTCGTCTGTTCCTGTTCCCTCGACCGGTTCGTCGCGGGTCGACCGTGCCCGGATGCCGCTTGCCCGCCAGGTCGTGGAGGCCGTGGCGGTGGAGAACGGGGTGTGCATCCGCCCGCTGGCCATGCGCCGCGTCGACACCGCCACCGGGGAGACCTCGGTACACGCCGTGCCCTGCGGCGCCACCCTGGCCAGCAAATGCCCGCCCTGCGCGGAGCAGGCGCGCAAGCTGCGGATGGCGCAGTGCAAGTCCGGCTGGCACCTCGACACCGAACCGCTTCCCGACCCGGACCCGCCCACCGACGACATGAAGACGCTGGCGACCTTCCGCGCCGATCTGGAAGTCGTCCGAGAGCAGGCGGAAGCGGAGAACGACCCGGCCGGCGTGGCTGAGATCGACGAACTGATCGGCCAGGTGGACGCGGAACTGTCCGCCCTCGGCGTGCGCGGCAAGGCGGCATCGGAGGAGAGGGAACGTCCGCGGCGGGTGCGGTCCACGAAGCGCCGGCAGGATGTGCCGGATCTGCCCCGGCTGCCGGTCGATCGGCGCACGGTCGGGCGGACGTTCACCGCACCGGACGGCACCGTGTGGCGGCCCTCGCTGTTCCTCACGTTGACCTGCGACAGCTACGGGCGGGTGCACTCCGACGGCACCCCCGTCGACCCGGACTCCTACGACTACCGGCGCGCCGCGCGGGACGCGCTGCACTTCCCGAAGCTGGTCGACCGGTTCCTTCAGAACCTGCGCCGCGCGGTCGGCTGGAACGTCCAGTACTTCGCCACCCTGGAACCCCAACGACGCCTCGCCCCGCACCTACACGCCGCGATCCGCGGGACGATTCCCCGGGCGGTGATCCGCCAGGTCGCGGCGGCCACGTACCAGAACGTCTGGTGGCCGAACTGCGACAGCCCGACATTCGACCCGGATCGACCGCCAATCTGGGACGACGGCCAGGGCGGCTACGTCGATCCCAATGCCGGGACGCTGCTGCCGTCCTGGGATGAGGCGGTCGACGCGATYGGCGAGGACGACGAACCCGCACACGTGGTCCGGTTCGGCCCGCAGATCCGCGTGGACGGGGTCACCGCGGACTCGCGGACGGCAGGCAGGCTGATTGGCTATCTGACGAAGTACCTGACCAAGGGCCTGGACACCTGCCACGCGGCCGACTCCGACGCGCAACGCGCCCATGTCGACCGGTTCGCGGACGCGCTGCGGYACGAACCCTGCTCCCCCTTCTGCTCCAACTGGCTGACCTACGGCGTCCAGCCACGCAACGCCCGACCCGGCCTCGCCCCCGGCCGGTGCAAGGGCAAGGCGCACCGCCGCGAGACGCTTGGGTTCGGCGGACGCCGCGTCCTGGTCTCCCGGCAGTGGTCCGGCAAATCCCTGGCCGATCACAAGGCCGACCGGCGGGCGTTCGTCGCCGCTCTCCTCGAAGCGGCCGGCCAGAAGATCGACCAGAGCCGGCACGCCTGGCAGCTCCTACGCCCCGGCGCGATCACCTCATCCTGCGCGCGGTCGCCGAACGCCACACCTGGCGCTCGCAACTGCAAGCAGCTCAGCTTGCGGCGGCAGTGACGGCAGGGGCCGCCGCGCCCGGTCGGCAACCTCCCGATCCCAGATCACAGAAAGGACACGGAGAATCCCGCGCGGYCTGACCACGAAAGGGACACCACCTTTGCCTCGACTCGCCAAAGGCACCAGCAGTTCACGGAATTCCCCGAATCACGGCGAGAAATTGTGGTCTACTGAAGAGACAGCCGAGTATCTCGGCATTCCCGTTGCCACGCTCTATCAGTGGCGGCATCGGCACATCGGACCGCCCTGCTATCGGATCGGCCGGTGGTTGCGTTACGACCCGGCCGACATCCGGCAGTGGCTCGACACCCAGAAAGCTGCGTGAGATGGGGAACGTCGCCAAACGACCGACCGGGAAATGGCGTGCCCGCTACCGGGACGCGGACGGAAAGGAACACTCCCAGCACTTCGCGCGCAAGGCCGACGCGGACCGCTGGCTGACCGCCCAGGAATCGGCAGTGCTGCGCGGCGACCACGTGTCGCCGAACGCGGGCCGCGCRCCCTTCGCGGAGGTCGCCGAACGCTGGCGGGCGCTGCAGGTCTCCCGGCCGCGCACCCTGGAGATCCGCGACAACGCGCTGAAGCACCAGATCCTCCCGGCTTTCGGCAACCGCCAGGTGGGCAGCATCCGCAAGGCGGATGTCCGCCGGTTCGTCGCGGAGCTGAACGGGCGCTACGCGGCGCAGACGGTCCGGAGCATCATGACCACGCTCTCGCTGATCCTCGACTCGGCCATCGAAGATCAGTTGATCGTGAAGAACCCGTGTGACGGCGTGGCGCTGCCCAAGCTCGGGCGGGAGGAGGTCGCCCCGCTGACCGTCGAGCAGGTCTACGCCCTGGCCGACGCGATCGAACCGCGGTTCGCGGCGGCGGTCGTGGCCCTGGCGGGCAGCGGGCTGCGCATCGGGGAGCTGCTCGGGCTCGACCCGCACCGGGTGGACTTCCTGCGCGGCATGATCCGGGTCGACCGGCAGCGGCTCCAGTCCGGCAGCTTCGGCCCGCCGAAGACGGCGGCGAGCGTACGCACCGTCCCGGTCGGCCGRCTCGTCACCGATGCCCTCGCCGCGCACCTGGCGGCTTACCCCTCGTCCGACATCCTCTTCACGGACGACGACGGCGAACCGCTGCTGTACCGGCGGTGGCGGTCGGCCTGGGAGCGGGCGTGCCGGGCGGCCGGCGTCCAAGCGGGAACGCACGATCTGAGGCACTTCTACGCCTCGGCGCTGATCTCCGGCGGGGCGAGCGTGAAGCAGGTTCAGCGCATGCTCGGCCACTCGTCAGCGGCGATCACCCTCAACATCTACGCCCACCTGTGGCCCGGCGACGACGACCGCGCCCGCACCGTCATCGACTCCGCTCTGCGACGACCCGCCACCGCGCCAGCATCGGACGCGACCGCACCCGCCGCGGACTCCTGCGGACTGTTTGCGGACCGCGAAGCCCTCTGAAACGCGAAACCGCAGGTCAGCCGGCCTGTGCCTTGGCCGCGGCCTTCATCTGCTTCTTGTAGTCGCGGACCTTGTCGCGGCTCTGCTGATCGACGATGTCGGCCACCGAGAGGTAGCTTCCGGCATCACCGAACGGAGCGGTGGCCTCCTGCCAGCCCGGCGCCTCGACGCCGAGCTGCTTACCGAGCAGCGCCACGAAGATCTTCGCCTTCTGGATCCCGAAGCCGGGCAGTGCGGCGACCCGCTTCAGCAGATCCTTGCCATCCGCGGCAGCCGTCCACACCCGCGCGGCGTCGCCGTCGTAGCTGTCGATCACAATCTGGCAGAGCTTCTGGGTCCGCTGCGCCATCGCCGCCGGGAAGCGATGCAACGCGGGCTGGATGGAGAAGACCGCGGCCAGCTCCTCCGGATCCATCCCCGCCAGATCAGCCGGATCCAACGAGCGACCCAGCCGCCGCGTCAGCTCCAACGGGGCCGCGAACGCCCGCTCCAACGGGATCTGCTGGTCCAGCACCATTCCGATCAACAGCGCCAACGGGTCGTTGGTCAGCAGCTCGTCGGCCTCGTCGATCTGGCTCAGGTGCAGTCCCACGCCATCACCGTAGCCGACGGTCCAGCGTGGACCGTCACACCACCGTCAGATGATCGCTTGGCGATCATCTTTGCTGAACCCAACCGGTGACCGCAGGTCTACGGCGAGAGCGGCGCCGAGGCCCTTTCCTGTGCGGCCCGGCAGCCATGCCTTCGGGCAGCGCAGTGCCGGCGGGCAGTCATGGCAGGTTCGCCGATCGCGGTTCGTGCAGTTGTCCGATGGGCACCAGCATGAGCGCGGCCAAAGCCGCCAGCAGCCCGAAGGCCAGGTGGAAGTCGACGGCCAGGCCGGCGGGCGCAAACCGTCCCGGTCCTCTCGAATCCGGGATTTTCCTGGCGGCGGGCCGAGACCGCCACGACAACCTCCGGGCGCGGAATTGGCAATGGGCAACCCTACGCGCTCAGCCCGGCGAGCACCACGTCGAGGGCCCGGCTGACGGTATGCGGTGTCGTCGGCATGGTGGCGCATGCCTGGGCGATCCCACGGACCAGGAGATAGACCTCGTCGGCCCCGACGTCCCGGCGGATCGCGCCTGACCGCGCCGCCCGGTCCAGAAGCTCCTCGACGGTCGCGCGCAGCCGGTCCGCCGCCTGGTGGACACTCGGTGGAAACTGTCCGTCCGGCAGCTGGGAAATGAGGGTCAGCTTCGTCGACCCGTCCTCGACCATGGTTCGCAGCAGGTCCTGGAACGCCTGTCCCGGGTCGGCGCCGGCAGCCAGGGTGCGGGCCCGCTCGTTGAGCAGGTCGAAGTGGCGTACCAGGGCTGCCTCCACCAGGGCGGCTTTGGTCGGGAAGTGACGGAACACGGTCGCGATGCCGACCTCGGCGCGGCGCGCGACGTCCTCGGTGGAGCCGGCCGCGCCGTATTCGCCGAACACCGCCTCGGCGGCGGCCAGGATGCGCTCGCGGTTGGCCACGGCGTTCCTCCGCACGGCTGCCTCCCATCGAGCCCGTCCCCTTGTAAACGAAGTCTGGACTTCGCTACCGTGACGGAGTCACGACTTCGTTTTGGAGGTTCGATGCTACCGACGCCTGCCCCGGCCGACATCGTTCGCCTGGTCCCCGTCGGCGTGAGCCGGCTGGTCTCCGGTGATCTGACGCCGGACGAGCGGGAGCGCCAGCTCGACGCCCTCGCCGGCCTGTACGGGGAGCAGACGGATGTCCGGCATCCGTTCGCACCGCTGGGTGACCAGCCGCTGCACACACGCGCCGAGTTACGCCAGCATTTCGCCGGCATCGGGCCGGCACCCGGCGTCAGYCGGTTCACGCCGATGGGGATAGTCGTGCACCAGACGGCGGATCCCGAGGTCGTCGTCGCGGAGTTCACCTACGCCGGAACGGCCGACCACGGCGAGTTCGCCGTGCCATGCGTGTTCGTGGTCCGCGTCCGTGACGGGCAGATCGTCGAATCCCGCGACCACATCGACCACATCAGCCTGGCCCGCGCCCTCGGCTTCCTTGAACCCCTGGCCCGCACCCTCGCCAACACCACCGGCCGCGCACCCGCAGCCCCGACGCAGCCCGGCTGACCCGGGGCATCGCGCAGCCCCCGTTGTCCCGGGCGATCCGCCAGCTCGAACGCCGCATGGGCGTGACCCTGGTCGAGCGGACCAGCCGGACAGTCCGGCTGACAACCGCCGGCGAGGTGTTGTTCCGAGAAGGCCGCACCGCGCTGGATAGCCTCGCCGCGGCCACCCGCCGCGCCCAGCGGACCGGCATTTCCGATCCCCGACCAATCCGGGTAGTGGCGCCACGGAAGCTGTGAGTCGGGGACGCTGTCAGGGCGTCGGCAGCCACGGTCTCGAGCGCGCCGAGGAAGCCGAGTACCTCCTGAGGCAGGTCTGTCCTGGACATCAAGGGTTGCACTTCTGGGGGGCGCCTGCGTAGCGGGCGGTGCGCTGGATGCCCTCGCCGATCAGGCCCACTGCCGCAGCTGTGCCGTAGCGGCGGACGGCCAGCCAGGTCAGGTGGACATGCTGGCGGTGCCCGAACCACTCAGCAGTGGCCATCACCTGTCCCATCAGCTCGGTGAAGGGCTCCTCGCGGCAGGAGCTCGTCCGCCTCGTCGATCCGAAATATCCAGTCGCGCTGAATAGCACGCGCCGGCTACATTGCATCCGTGYCAGGGTTCCGTGACATGAAATGACAGACGCAGGTGTGGCCGCGCAACAACCACCGCGGCCGGGCCAGGTGGCCCTCGGSACCGGCAGGGAACACAACGGAGCACTTCGGCTGCTCCGTACGAACCGCCCGCTGCGCGGACTGTTCGCGGCGCGGTGCGTCTCCCGTACCGGCGATTCCCTGAGCCTGGTTGCGCTGATGCTCCATGTCGCGGACACGACCGGGCAGGGAGTGGCGATCGCGTTGCTCCTGCTCGCAGGGGACTTCGCACCGTCCCTGCTCGGCACGTTCACGGGTGCCATCAGCGACCGTCTTGACCGTAGACGCATCATGATCTTCTGCGAGACCGGCCAGGCGGTCACCATGCTCGCGATCGCACTGTGGCTGCCCGCGCTACCGATCCTGCTGGCACTGGTCGCGGTACGCGCGATCACCGGACAGGTGTTCATGCCCGCTTCCCGAGCGGCGGTTCCCGCGTTGGTGGGCGACCGGGACCTGCCGGTCGCGAACTCCGCGATCGGGTTCGGCACCAACGCCGCGGAGGTCGCCGGCCCGCTGGCCGCGGCAGCGCTGCTGCCGCTGGTCAGCGTGCACGTCGTGCTCCTGGTCGATGCCGCGTCCTTCCTGCTGTCCGCGCTGTTTCTGCTGTGTCTTGGACCCCTCCCGGCACAGCCGAGGACGGACGACGAACCGAGCGGCCTGCTCGGCCAGGCCCGCCTGGGGATCGGCTACCTGCTGGCCAACCGGGCGCTTCTCGTGATCTTCGCTGGCTTCTGTGCGACGGTCGCTTTCAACGGCATCGACGACGTCGCGCTGGTCCTGCTCGCCAAGGAGACACTGGGCACTGGCGACTGGGCAGTGGGCCTGTTGCTCGCAGCGGTCGGGATCGGGTTGGTCGTGGGCTACGCCCTGCTAGCCCGGGCGAGCACACGGGCGTCGATGCCGCTGCTGCTCGTCGGCGGATTCTTCGTCAGCAGCGTCGGCAACTTCCTCACCGGTCTCGCCTGGGCGGTCGGCGCGGCATTCACCGTTCAGGCCGTGCGCGGTCTGGGCATCGCGGCGATGGACGTCGCCGCCAACACCCTGCTCCAACGCATCGTCCCAGCCGGCCTACTCGGACGGGTCTTCGGCACCTTTTACGGTGCCATCGGGGTCGCCGCCGCGGCGTCGTACCTGGCAGGCGGCCTCCTGCTTGACGCGACCAGCCCGCGGACCACCTTTTTGCTGGCCGGCGGCGCCGGAATGCTGACAGCGCTACTGGTCGCGCCTGGCCTGTCGACCACGCTGCGGGACCTGCCGGCCATCGCCACCGGCACCAGCACCGGCACCAGCACCGGCACCGGCACCGGCCAGCCGACGGCGTTGACGGRCCTGCCGCCCACCGCTGGCCGACCTGGTTGAGTCCGCCAACACGGCAYGGCGAAACGTCGACGGTCAGAACGGCGCGTCGGCGGTCGGCACTCGTGGTCAGCGTGTCGTGTCGCCCCCGGTGCCGTCGCGGACACCGTGCTCACCCCGCTCCAGACCAGGTCCGAGGATCTCCGAGCGGAGGCTGAACTCGCCGACGACAGGAAGATCATCAACCGACTGGCTGGCTGGCTGGCTGGCTGGCTGGCTGGCTGGCTGAGCCACGAAACAGGGCTATCCACGGCGGCCATGAGCCGAGCGTGGATGAGACCCGGGAAGCGCTGAGGATGGCGGACGAGATCGTGGAAGCCGCCGCGCCAGGTGCAGCCTCGCTTTATTAGGTCCCGCCGACCTTACCGAATCCCGAAAGTTACGAATTGTAACTATATGGGCACGGAAGATTGCGGCGGCCGCCGCCACTGGCCAGATCGCCCGGTAGCCGAGCCTGGCGGGGTGTCGGCGGGTGGACCTCACGTCTCAGACGACCGTCCCTGMCGCCGTCTCGAGATGGCTGCCGAGCGCCGTCGCGATTATCACGACCTGCGGAGCCGCACGGCGTGCATGGGCTGCCGTCCGGGCCGTCACCGTGAGCGCCGCCGTCGGACCGTTGGCGCCGAACGGACCCACAGGTGCCGCTGTTTCGACCTCGCCCAGCTGCCATTCCTCCCGTGCGCTTGCCGGGGTTCCGGCCCGGATCGCGGCGAGTTGCCGGTTCAGGATTCCCGGCGCGGTAAGGGTGTAGGGCGTATGGCGCTCGAGGTCGCCGAGAACCTCCCGGCGGCGGGCCTCGGGCAGGTGAGCTAGAAAGACCTTGCCGGCGGCGGTGGCGTGCAGGGGGAGTTCCTCCTCCAGCCGCGGGCGGGTGCCGACGGCATCCGCGACGACGACTCGTGGACCGTCCAGCGTGGTGAGCAGCACGGGCAGCCCCGTCGTGGCGTGCAGCCTCTGAAGATAGGGCCGTCCCGCCTCAACCAGGCGTCGCGGGCAGGGGGCCTGCCTGCCGAGAATCCACAGGCGGCTTCCCAGCCGATAGGACCCATCCGCCTGCCGTTCCAGACCACCCCAGGCGACAAGCTCACGTACCAGCCGCAACGCCGTGGGCAGCGGCAGGCCGGCGCGATCGGCGATCGTCGTGAGGCGCAGGGACGGCGCCCCATCCGAGTACACGTCCAGCACGGACAGGGCTCTGCCGACAACAGCCACCACGGGCCTCCCCACTGCAGGCGGCGGGGACTTTCACCCCGTGAAACCGGATGTTTCGCTGGCGCGTACCTCGGGCGGCAGGCTGGCTCAGCAGTCCAGACCCACGTCAGTCCAGACCCACGTCCGAAAGGAGCCGTCCTGTGCTCGATCTCAGCGCTGACGAGCTGCTGTCCACCACCAGAGCGGTGCGCCACCGGCTGGACTTCTCCCGGCCGGTCCCGTGGCGGCTGATCGAGGAATGCGTCGACCTCGCGGTGCAGGCCCCGACCGGGCGCAACCGACAGCGGTGGCACTTCGTCGTGGTCACCGATGCCAGGCGTCGAGCCGCCCTGGCGGATGTTTTCCGTCGCGCCGTCGCCGTCGTGGATCCCGGCGTGAGCCGACTGAGTCACCGCGACGTACAGCGGATGACCATGCACAGCCGCTCGATGACCCAGATGGTGAGCGGCTTCCAACACCTGTACGACAATATCCATCGCGTACCCGCCATCGTCGTGCCGTGCGTCGAAGGACGGACGGACGGCGCCTCCGCGTTGGCTCAGTCGATGACGTGGGGATCCATTCTTCCGGCTGTGTGGAGCTTCATGCTCGCCGCGCGGGCCCGAGGGCTGGGGACCGTGTGGACCACCGCCCAGGGACCGTTGGAACGGGAGATGGCGCAGGTCCTGGGAGTCCCGTACGACGAGGTGATGTTGGCCGCGTTCATACCGCTCGCTTTCACCCTGGGCACGGAGTTCCGGCCCGCGCCGCGGGTTCCTCGCGATCAGATACTCCATCGCGATCGCTGGTAGCGAGGCCGCTCGGCACCACTGTTCGTTCTTTCCGAATCCCGTTGGTCCAGCATCATCCCGATCAGCAACGCCGACGGGGCGTCGGTCATCGCTCCGTCGCCGTGCTGACAGGACCCGATCTGGGCTGCGGCTACGTTCGAGATGCTGGCGGCCAGGGCCGCGGTCTGCGCCGCCACAWCCCGACGGACGCGAGGCCACATCTGACGCCGAGCGTCACCCGGCAACGGGCCTGGTCAGCGGTCATAGCCGAGTGCGCTGCGCGGAACGGACGTCGTGCACGCGCCAGAACAGCGATACGGCCTCTTTCTCAGGGTCAAGGTCGACACAGGTGCCCGTCGCACCGAACCGCGTGCAGATCCTGAGCCGCGATACCAAGCAGCGAGCGCAAACCGTCAYGAAAGACATCAGGATCGCGTATGAGACGTTCGGCTCGCCCGACGGAGATTCGCTCCGAYCGGAAAGCCGAAAGCGCGTAAGCACGCTGTCGAGAAAGAGACATGACCGAGTCCAGAATCTGTACTAGGTCCGCGTATCGCTCGACAGGCAGACTGGCTGTAAGCCGAGACCTTCTCGCCGGGRCATAAATGGCGGAGAGTTCGACGGCCTTTCGGTCAACCAACAGTGAAAAGGTGAGCGACGATGGACTACAGGGCGATCAGTGGCGCGGTTCCGGCGCAGCTCGGTAATTCCGTGACATTCAACGTCGGGCTGCCGTACGTCCCGAAGCGGGGAAGCGGCATGCTCTTCTACATGGTCGACACGCGGAAGGGAAACCACGTCTACCGAATTCTGGTCAACGGCAGCGAGCAGTGCAAGATCGCCCTGCCGGACGGCAACAACTTCGCGACGCTGCACACCGAGGTCGGGCACCTCGGGACGATCAACGTGATCAGCTTCGAGTCGGACACCCCGGACGCCGCCCCCGTCGACATCCTGAACGTCACCCTGTTCTACGAGGCCTGACCGTCCCCGGCTCCCGCGGCAGCGGTGGATCCCACCAGGGAGACCCATCCGCGTCAACCCGGCCGGACCCCGTCCCATGACGGCGTCCGGCCGGGTTGACGCGGATGGGCTCATCGGTCGACCCACCTCCGCGTTGTGCACCAGCCGCCAAATGACGGAGCCAGAGTCCGCGGCCGAGGCGGCACGGAAATGGTCGTTCCTTCCGCAACCTGCTGGTACAGCACCATCCCGATCAGCGCAGGCCGAAGACCGGCAGGCCCGAGCGGCTCGTCGGCCCTCCGAGCCCGGCCTGTCAGAGGTCGCCGCCCGGTCGGCGGAACTGCCGCGATGCTGAAATGGCCGGCCGGCGAGCCTGCGCCCGCGGGCCTGATCACGTCGGCCCCGCCGTCCTTGTCCTGCTCCTGACCGGCCTGGCGCTGCGCCGCAGGCTGAAGGGACGTCGGCGAGCGGTCAGCCGGCAGCGCGGGTGACAGGAAGCCCGGGTCGACAACCTCGGAGCAGCGTCCGTCGCGTCGCTGGTCGGTTCGCAGGGACGAACTGCTCGCGCTCTGCCCGGACCGGCGCGCGCTGATCCGCTTCCGCTTCCGCTTCCGCTTCGGCCTGCCTGGCGGGCGACAGACCGTGAGCCGCAGCCACCCGGACGGACCTCCAGAACACGACGTCGAATTTCCGCCAGCATTCGCCGGAGCAGCTGCTTTATCTTCGACAAAGACCACCGTAACAAGACTTGGAGACAATGATGTCGAGCATCGCCCTCATCACCGGAGGAAACCGTGGCCTGGGTTTTGCGGCGGCCAGGTCCCTGGCCCGGAAAGGTGTCACAGTCATCGTCGGCGCACGCCGCGAGTCGGCCGCCCTCGAGGCCGTCAGCGCGCTGTGCGACGAGGGTTTTGYAGCCGACTGGGTGGAACTTGAGGTCGCCGATGCGGCGACTGCGAAAACCGCCGCCGCCATGGTCCGGGAGCGGTACGGCCGACTCGACGTACTGGTGAACAACGCGGGAATCTCACCCGAGGTCGTGGCCGTCGGGATGCACGAGTTCGGCGGTCCAGACATCTTCCGGCGCACATACGAGACGAATGTGTTCGGCCCGGTGACCGTAATAGAGGCCTTTCTTCCACTACTCCTCGAGAGCGACGCCGGCCGGATCGTCAACGTGTCCTCAACAATGGGCTCGCTCACGRATCAAAACAATCCGATTTCCCCATACTATTCCTCAYTCCTGCCAGCTTACCGAAGCTCCAAGGCCGCATTGAACAGCATCACCGTTGAATTGGCGAAGAGCCTGAGCAATACCCCGATCAAGGTTACAACGGTATGCCCGGGATTCGTCCAGACAGATCTGACTCCACTAAACAGGCAGGCACCGCTGACCGCAGACCAGGGCGCGCAGGTCGTGGTCACAGCGGCGACGCTGCCCGCGGACGCGGAATCGGGAATGTTCATCGACGCCAACGGCCCGGTCGCGTGGTAGCCGCACCAAAGCGTGTCGGGCGTTGACCGCCTGCCAGGGATCGGCTGCCCGGGCCCGCTTGGACGACGAGACGACGAGACGACGCCGCGCTGGCCCTGCTCGTGTCATGAGCCCTGCGGGCTGCCCTGTCGGCCACCGGCCTCTGAGTCTCCCGACACCGCTGCCTCCCGAGACCGCTCAGGCCGCTGGCGCCCGGCGACTCGCCACGTTTCCCGGGCGTCGGACACTCCCCGCGGCCGCGTCACGGGGAGTGTCCGACGTTTCCGATCAGCCTCCGTTCGCGAGGTCGTGGCCGGCCAGGTTACGGAAGGTGCGCCGGGCCACGGCTCGCGCCAGCCGCGCGACGGGCCCACGGACGAACACCGGCAGGTCCTCAGTGAGCCGGGCCAGCCCCTCCGGTCCCGCGCTCCGCTCGATCATGCCAAGGGCGAGCAATGTCTGACGCGGCGAGAGCTTCAGTGAACCGTCCCGCCCGAGTCGCGACCACTCGCGCTCCGTCAGCAGACTGGCCGCGATCGGCAGGATTTCCCGTTCCTCGGTGTCGAGGTGTTCCTCCACCGTGACACCGAGATCCTCCAACAGCCCGGCGAGGCCGTCCCGTTCGGCCGCGCGAGGGTCTCGACGCCAGGCGTCCGCTGACTGCCGAACCGAGTCCGCGACCTGCCCGACGGCGCCGTGCTGACGCTCGGCAACGCGGATACACGAGGCGGCCGACTCGGGCGTCCGGCCCGACAGCAACGGCCACAGCACCCGGTCCTCGCTGGTGTGGTGCTCGGCAAGGAGCGCGAGTACCAGGTCGAGATGGTCGGCGACGGCACCCGCCTGCTGGCGGTCGCCGGGCCGCACGTTACGGACCAGGTCCGGCAGCAGCTCGAACTGGTCCCGGAACATCGAGTGGACGACGACCATGTCCGAGGTGTCGATCGGCTGGCCGTCCGCCGTCGAGCCGCCGCCCGGCTGGACCTCGTCGGCGAGCTCGGCCACGACTCCGTGGCCGGATGCCCTCAGCGGCGCGCGCCGAGCCCAGCACACGGCGGCCACTACCGAGGCCAGGGCGAGCAGTAGGCCGGTCTCCGACCCGAACCAGCCGGTGGACGTGCGCTCGGTCGTCGCGGGCTCGATCACCGAGTAGAGCGTCGCGTTCACGGCGGCATGCGTGACCACGGCAGGCCAGAGCCCGTACCTCAGCCGCTGCCACGCCAGCGTCGCTCCCAGAGCGGTGAGCCCGACGGTGAAGAACAGGGCGGCGACCGGAATCGGAACGCCGTCCGGTGCGCCGCCCAGCGCCACGATGATCGGCAGGTGGAATGCCGACCAGATCAGCCCGCCGAGCAGCACGAGCCTGGTCGGTGACCCGCTGGCCGCCAGGTGGGGCGTGAGCACCCCCCGCCAACCGATCTCTTCGCCGAGCGCGAGGAAGAGGTAGGGCACACAGCCGACGGTGACGCCGAGAACAACAGCCAGCGCGACGCCGCCTGCGGCGGGCAGTCCGTCGAGGTGGTACGTGGTGGCGAGCTCCTCGCCGTCGAAGCCACCGAGGCCGGTGAACCACAGCGCGAGGCCGGCCAGCAGCGGGTATCCGACGCCGTAGGCCCAGGCCAGGGCCAACACCTTCGCTCTGGCCGAGCGCCGTGAGCTGCGTCGGGGCGCCAGGCCCGGCTGCGAAGCGGGTGGGAGGTCGCGGACCGCCCGGTCGGGCCGCAAGCCCCAGCCGTGGCCGCCGCGTCGCCCACGGACTGCCGTCCGCCCGAGCACCGCGCCGACCAACGGCCAGAACGCCTGGCAGTACATCGCCGCCTGGCCGAGGGCGGAGGCGTCACCGATGTGGCGGACGTCGACGGATTCGCTGACCGCCACCGCCGTGCTCGCCGCGGTCAGCCCGAAGGTCGTGGCCAGAAAGATCGCGAGTTCTCGTCCGGGCCGCCGGCTGGTTTCCRCACGGGGGACGGCGGCGACGAGCGCAGGTCGGGAAGCGGGGCGGGAAGCGGGGCGGGARCGTGGCCGAGGCGGGTGGGTTCGGTGCGGACGCCTCGAGGGCGCGGCTGCGTGGGTCATGTCGATGACCATCGACGTCTCGCCTGGTACTGCCCTGGTGCGTGGCTGGTACCAGCCTGGCGCCCGAAGCGTCGTGTACTCGGGGCGCCTTGGGTACCGTTACAGGGTGCGATTCGGGGTCCTCGGCGCCATCACGGTGCGGGACGGCCAGGATCGCGACGTCGATGTCGGGACGGGCCGTGCGGCCACCCTGCTGGCGTTGTTGCTGGCGCAGCGCAACGCTCCGCTCTCGCCAGCCCGCCTGGCCGACCAGTTGTGGGCCGGTGAGCCGCCCGCGACCGCCGCCACCACGCTGCAGGGGTGGATCTCCCGTCTTCGACGCCTGCTGGAGCCCGGTGTGCCGGCATCGCAGGCGCGCCTGCTGGTCACCCGCACGGCCGGCTACCAGATCGTCCTGCCTGATCCGATCGGCCAGCTCGATGCCGAGGCGTTCCGTCGGGACGCATCCACACTCCAGCGGGAGCTCCGGGACGGCTGGCCGGCGCGTGCCGCCGAGGCTGGCCGGGCGGCGCTGGACCGGTGGCGCGGAGAAGATCCGTATGGCGGACTGCTCGACGAGGCGCTACCCGAAGTGCCGAGTCGGTTGCGCGAGGAGCGCCTGGTAGCGGTCGAGCGCTACCTTCTCGCCCGGCTGGACCTCGGCGACCATTTCGCGCTGTCGGCCGAGCTCGCCGCCCTGGTGGAGTCCCATCCGACCCGGGAGAGCCTGTGGGGGATGCGCGTCCTCGCGCTCTACCGGTCCGATCGTCAGGCCGACGCGCTCGCGGTGTTCGCGCGGGTACGCGACCTGCTCCGCGACGAGATGGGGTTGGACCCGGCCGCAACCCTGCGCACGATCGAGACGGCGGTCCGCCAGATGGACCCGGCGGCCTGGCGGCCTGGATGGTGGCCGGGTCGCCTGCCGGGTCCGGCCCGTCCTCCGGAAGGACTGCCCGGACCCGGGCCTGCGCGGCTCCCCGAACCGTCACGGCCCTCCGCGCCGGCACAGCCCACCGCGCCGGCGCGGTCGATGTTCGTTGGCCGAGCCACGGAGTTGGAGGCGCTGCTCGCGGTCGCCGCCACGGTCCGCGCCGGCGCGCGGTCCGCCGTCGTATCCGGACCGGCCGGCGTGGGCAAGACCCGGCTGCTCGCCGAAGCCGTCCCGCAGACGCCCACGGACACCTCGAACCCGTCGACCGGCCGCCTGGCGTCGCGATGGGTTCGTTGCCACCCTGGTGACGACGCCGCACCGTACGACGTCTGGCGACGGCTGTTTCCCGCGGCTCGGCCCCAGCCGGACACGTCCGTGCGGTCCTGGGCGTTCGCGGTCGTCGAGACGGTCAGGGCGGACACCGACCGCGGGCCGCTCGCGATCGTGGTGGACGACCTGCAATGGGCGGACGCCGCGTCGCTGCGCGTGCTGACGATCGTCGTCCGGGAGCTTGCGACGTATCCGGTGCTGTTCGCGGCGACGGTGCGTGAGGTCGACGGCCTCGGCGCGGACGGCCGCACCGCCGCCGGCGACGATCTGGCGCTGGGTGGTCAGGATCCAGCACCGGGTGACGGCGACCCGGTGCACGTCGCGCTGGCGGCGCTCGGCCGGTTGCCGGGCGAGCGGCTGCGCGTCGGCCCGCTGACCGCCGCCGCCGTTGCCGAGTACGTGGCGGCGACCGTCCCGTCGACCGCTCTGACCGAGCTGACCGCGCCCGCCCCGCCGGCCAGGCCGCCCGCGGTGTCGGCACTGTCCGACGACTCGCCTCGTGACCACGAGGCGGAGGCGGTCGCCGCGGTCGTCGCGGAACGCAGCGCCGGCAACGCGTTCTTCATGACCGAGCTCACCCGGCTCGTCGCGGCTGGCCGGCCGGCGCGGGACCTGCCGGAGCGAGTGATCGACGTGGTCAGCGCGCAGGTGAGCGGCCTCGGTGAACCCGCACATCAGCTGCTGCGCGCGGCAGCCGTGCTCGGACACGACGTCCCCGTCGACGTCGTGGTCGAGGTGACCGGAGTCGGCCCGCCGGCCCACGTCGACGCCGCGCTGGAGGCGGCCGTACGCGCCGGACTTCTTGCCGACGAGCCGGGTCTGGTGCGGTTCACGCACGCGCTCGTCCGGGAAGGTCTGGTGGCCCGCACGACTCGGCGGGTCCAGGCCGGCTGGCACCGCCGGTGTGCGGAGGTTCTCGCCGCTCGCGGCGCCGGCGGGGTCGAGGCGGTGGCTCGTCATCTCCTGCTCGGCGACGACCCCGGCGGGCCTCAGGCAGCACTCGCGGCGGCGGAGGCCGCACTCGTCGTGGCGGACTTCGACGGTGCGTACGCCTGGGCTCGCCGCGGGCTCGACGCCGCGGACCCCGGCGACGGGGCGCTGCGCGCGCGACTGGGCCTGGCTGCTGGCCGTGCCCAACGCCTGGCCGGCCGGCTGGACGAGGCGGCCGTTCGGCTGACCGCGACCTACGACGACGCGTTGGCCGCCGACGAGCCCGATCTTGCCGCGCTGGTGGCGTTGGAACATGCCGGCGGCCCGGTCACCGGCTACTGGTCGCTGGCCGGCGAGACCGCTCCGTCGGTGCTGGCACGCCTCACCAGCGCGCGTTCCCTGCCCGGCATCACCGCCCCGACCGCTGGCGCCGTCGATGCCGCGTGCGCTGTGCGGTTCGCGCTCGCCGGAGACGGCCAGCGTGCCGAGCGACACCTGAGCTCGGCCCAGGCAGCCCTCGCGGCCACGACCGCCGGGCAGGACGGGGTGGACGCGGACGCCTCCCGCCGGCTGGAGTGGATGGTGCTGCTGGCGCGGTTTGTGACCGCGTGGCGGCCGGACCTCGCCGCCGAGCGTCTGACGATCCTCGACCGCCTGGGCGAGCTGGCGGCGCACGACGTCGGCGCCCGGCTCACGGCAGCCCACCTGCGTGCGCTCACCGTGCTCGAGCTCGGCCGGCTCGACGAGGCGGACGGGCTGGCGCACATGATCGCCGTCACCGCGCGCCGCCTCCGCTACGACGACTTCAGYCTGGTCGCCTCCTGGTGGGACGCGATGCGCGACCTCATGTCCGGCCGGCTCGAGGACGCGATGACCGCGGCCGAGGCGGTCTTCTCGCCGTTGCTCGTCGCGTCGCCTGAGGCGGCAGTCGTAGCCCGCACCTCCGTCGAGGCGATCGGCGGCATGGTGGCCTGGGAGAACGGTGCGCTGTTGGACGCCATGCCCGACGCGACCGGACCACCGCCGACCGACCATCTGGCGTGGCTGGTCGTACGCGCCCTGGCCCTGGCCCAGGGCGGCCGGGTGGACGAGTCGATGGACGTCCTCGCGCCGGTCCTTCAGCCCGGCCTGCCGGCCGTCGGCGACGGTCCACCAGCGACTTCGTCTCTGATCCTGCTGACCGAGTGGTGCTGGTACGCCCGCTCCCGCCAGTGGGCCGAGCCGCTGCTGGACCGAGTGGAACCGTGGGCGGAGACGGTCGTCGTGTTCGCGCCCGGCGGTGTCTGCATGGGTTCCGGTCATCTGTACGTGGGCACGCTGGCCACCGTCCTGGGCGACCGTGTCCGTGGCCGGCGCGAGCTCGACGCCGCGATCGCGGCCAACGCACGTCTCGGCATGCCTCGCTTCGCGGCCCGAGCCAGGGAACGCAGGCAGAACGGCTAAGTCGTCCCCGGGCGTCCGCGAGCACCCGTCACATCATCACGAGCACTCTGGATGGCGCGCTCCAGCGCCCGCCGTCCAACGGTCTGGTCCGCGCTGGCCAGGAGGCGAGTCCACGGGCCCGCCAGACTCAGTGCTCAGACCGGCCAACATCTGAAAGCACGGCCGGAGCAGGTTGACGATGTCGTCGGGAGACGCCTCGGCAAGCACACTGGTACGCAGCAAGTAACGCTCCGCAACCACTCCGGTGATGATCGCAGAAACCAGACCGGTTCGGAGCTCGGCATCGTCGGGACCGCCAAGCCGCCCGCCAGACGACCGTGTAGTCCATCCCGGTCAGATCAGACTGGCGGCCGGGGGTCGTACTGGATGCCCCGCCGGATCTGCCTGGCACGCTCGACGTCCCGCAGGCGCGCGACGAGATGTAGCGCCATGTCGATGCCCGCGCTGACACCCGCCGAGGTGACCACGTCGCCGTCGTCGACGAACCGGTCATCAGGGCGGACCATGACCGTCGGCTCGAGTTCCTGCAGCAGGCCGAGCGATGCCCAGTGCGTAGTCGCCGGGCGCCCCGCCAGCAGCCCAGCGCGGGCATACACCAGCGAACCAGTGCAAACGCTCGTCATGAGCGGAACCTTCGCACGTTGCCGGCGTACCCAGTCGAGCTGCGCCTCGTCGTCCAGGTGGGCGCGGGTGCCACGCCCACCTGGATAAAGCAGCACGTCGAGCGATGGAGCCGTCTCATACGAATGCTCGGGGTGGACGACAAGCCCCTTGGCGGCCCTGACCGGCGCGCCGTCCCGGGAGAACGTGATGACCTGCCAGCCATCGTCAGGAAACCGGCGTGCCCAGAACGACAGCACCTCCCACGGCCCGACCGCGTCGAGTTCCTCAAAGCCGTCGAACAGCAGAATCCCGATGGTTTTCACACGCCCACCTTCAGCCTCCGTCTGGCCGATGGTGCCCGCTCAAGGTCTCACCGCGCCCCGTAAGCCTCGGTCTTGCGGCGAGTTCGGTGGCGCACCGGGTGCCGCCAAAGCGTGCGACGACGACGGGAGGTGGTGATCAGCCGGTCAGGATTCGTGCCCCGCGACCAGCCGATCCCCCTTCATCTCAGGACGCCGTCGGCTACTGGCCGTCGCCGTACGGACGCGTAATGATCTCCATGACGTGACCAGCGGGATCCACGAAGTACAGACCGCGACCACCGTAATGGTGGTTGATCTCGCCCACCTGCTTCAAACCCGGATCGGCGTAGTAGCTGATCCCAGCCCGCTGGATCCGAGCGAAGGCGGCGTCGAACTCATCGTCCGAGATGAGGAATGCATAGTGCTGCGCGACAATCACATCGGCCGGCGTGGTAGCGAAATCCAGGGCCACCCCGTTACTGGTGGAGACCGGGATAAACCGGCCCCATTCGGCTCCGATCTCAAGTCCCAGAATATGTGCCAGGAACTCCGCCGACTCCCGCTTGTCCCGGACATGGACGATGGTGTGGTTCAGCTCGACTGGCATCTGCGGAATTCCTCCGTAGGAAATCTCACGGGCACCTCCATGCCTCACCCTGCCGGTGCCCGACACGCGACCCCGTGTCATGACCCTAACAGCGACTCCGGTCAGCCCGCTCAGTCATACCGAGTATCTCCCCAAGCCGGGAGAAACCATCGGGGCCGTACCCGGCGTCGACCGCCCGTCGCGCGACGACAAGCGCCGCATCGAGGACGGTCGTATCGAGGCCGCGGACGCTGGCGGCGTGGCGGACGTGGTTCATCCCCGCCACTGCGGACAGCAGGTTCGACGTCTCATTGCCGTCCAGAATATGTCGGGCAACGCCATGTCGAATACGGCCGCGCGACCGTGGTCGGAGCCGAGGTGGACGGCTGTGCCACCCAGCGCGTCGCGCGTCGGTCGGCAGGTGTCGTAGAGCGGCTCCGGCCCGCTGTACAGGACGACGGCAGCGGGTCCGCCGATGGTCGTCGTTCGAAGACGTCATCACCGTCACCCCGGCGGCGGAGCAGCGCGCATGACGAGGTGCTGCGCCTCGCCGCCCGACGGGCCTACCCCGGCAGCAGGCCGCGGCGTAGCTCCCGCGGCGACGACGCCAAGTTCGCCAGCACGACCGCGAGCAGCGCGAACTTTATCTGGGCGGCCCGACGGGCGACGAGCGGCGCCGCCGGTGCCCCGCCATGCAGATAGGTCAGCAGCGCGACGCCTTCCACCGCGTCGCACCCGCCGGCCGCGAGGGCCACCGGAACCAGTGTCCGAGCCCACCGACCCCCCCGCGACGGCCCGCGGACAGCCGCCACCCGCCGAAGGGCGCAGACCTGCGACGCCGTGTATGAGGTCAGGTACAGGAAATCGAGACACAATGACCTGTGCGCCGCGCGGCGACCGGCCTCACCCCAGCCGTTGAGAAGAACGTCCGCCGACGTGGGACTGCCCGCCAGTTCCAACGCGACAATGCCGCGGTCGTTGGCTGACCGCATGACCCGCTCGAACCGGATCATCGGAATGTTCAGGGCTACGAACACGGACATGGCGCCGAGGAAAACCGCGCGATCCCGCCCGCCTTCTGCGGCCACGACTCTCCTGAGCACTCCGTCCGCGGTCCGTCCCGCGCCCGCCAGGTTCACCATAGCCGGGCGACCGCCAGCGGGAGGTGAGGCCAGAGCCGGTGAACGTCAGCCGTGGGCGGGGCCCGATGACCCGATCATCCGCCCCATGCCACGGCTCTCGCGACGCCGGGTCGAAACCGTTGACTCTCCAGTTGGTGGAGGCCCGAGGATCGGTTCCATGATGATCGGCCAGCTTGCGGCGAGCACCGGGCTCTCGGTACGGACGTTGCGGTTCTACGCCGACGCGGGAGTGCTGCCCGCGCAGGGACGCACGACGTCGGGCTACCGGCTGTTCGGGCCCGACGCCGTGGCCCGGGCGCGGCTCATTCGCACCCTGCGCGAGCTCGGCGTCGGCCTGGACGACATCAGGCGGGTGCTCGGCGCCGAAGCGTCGCTGACCGAGGTTGCAGCCGAGCACGTACGCGCCCTCGACGCCCAGATTCGCGTGCTGCGACTGCAGCGTGCGGTGCTGCGCGCCTTCATCGGATCCACCGACCCCGAGGAGCTCCGACGGATGACCGACCTGACCAACCTGACGGCCGCACAACGCCGGCAGATCGTTGATGACTACCTCGACGCTGTCTTCGGCGACAGCCCCAGCGTCGTCGCCGACAAGCTGGCCATGGGTGCTCCCGAGCTGCCCGACGATCCGACCCCGGACCAGGTCGCGGCCTGGGTGGAGATCGCCAAGCTGCTGCGCGATCCCGACTTCGTCGCCACCAGCCGCCGGATGGCCGAGCGAGCCCGCGCCGAGGGACCGGAACCGGACGTCGCGCAGTTCGAAGTCGGCAAGGCTGTCGGCGAACTCGCCAGCCCCGCCGCCCGGGCCGGTGTCGACCCCGCCTCCCCCGACGCCCTGGCCATAGTCGAGCGCCTCGAAGCCCTCGGCCCGACCCCGTCCGAAGACCGCACCTGCATCGCCGACCGCATCGAGGCCTTCACCGACCGCCGGGTCGGCCGCTACTGGACCCTCGTCGGCATCATCAACGGCTGGACCCCCAACCAGGCCCCCGACGACATCATCGACACCTGGGAGTGGTACGCCCGAGCACTGCGCGCCCACCCCTGACACCCTGCTCCGGCGGAGCGAAGCAGGTGCAGGCCCGGCGGCACCCGACCCGCGGAACGCTGCCAGTTGCCGAGTGGCAGCGATCCATCGGTGGCTCACCACCCGGAACTGACATGCGGCGCGACTTCGGGCCGGCCGCGGCACGGCACGGCACGGCGTGAATGGAAGGACGCCGACGGCGACGCGGGAACAGCGCCGGCGACGGCGGAACGAGGAGTCAGTCCGGCTGGGGCGAGGGTGGGGCGTCGGTGGGCGTCACCGGTCGGGACTGTCCGACGCGCTGCCGGTAGCGTCGAGTCTTGACCCGGTTGCCGCAGACGGCAGTCGCGCACCAGCGCCCGGTCCGGGGCTTCGACCCGTCATAGAAGACAACCCGGCAGTCCGGCGCCGCGCACATCTTCACTCGTTGCCAGGTACCGTCGGCCGTCGCCAGAACCGCGGCGGCCGCGAGGCGCGCCAGTGCCTGGGCGACCTCCCCGCCGCCGGCGGGTTCGAGTTCGACGCCGCGGGGACCCACCCGAACGCGCAGCGCGAGGCGATCGGCCACGCCCCCAAGGCCGGCAGTCCGCGGCGGCTGCGTTGCCCGCTGGTTGGCCGCGGCGGCCTCCCGAAGCGCCGCACGCAGGCGCAGCGCGTCCGCGAACTCGGTCTCGCTCGCGTAGATCCCTTCCGGCGCCAAGCCGCGAGCCGCGAGCCAACCGCTCAGGGCTTCGGGATCCGCCAGCTCCTCGCGCGGACGGTGGTCGCCGAACGTCCGCTCGTCCATGGAGTTGAGGAACGCGCCCAGGGCCCGCAGCGTCGGCGGCGCACCGTAGTGCGACGACCAGGCGTCCAAAGGATCTGTGGGGTCCGAAGGGTCCATGTCCTCCCAGTGAACCACCCCTCAAGGGCGACACCACTAAACTGTATAAATAGTGTCGTTGACGATGGTGGTGGTCGGGGAGACCACCAGGAGGAAGGGACCGGGATGCGGACAGGTGAGCGGGCTGGATGGGAGCGGGGCATGCCGACCGGGCGGGTGACGCCGTTCCGGATCAACACTCCGGACGACACGCTGGAACGGATCCGCCGGCGCCTTGCCGAGTCCGATCCGGCGGCCTCGCCGAGGCGGCCCGGCTGGCGGTTCGGCACCGACCCGGCGGCGCTTGAGGCGCTCATCCAGTACTGGCTCACCGACTACGACTGGCGCCGGCACGAGCGCGCGCTCAACGCCTTCGAGCAGTTCACCGCCACCGTCGACGGTGTCGAGGTGCATCTTCTCCGCGAGCCCGGTTCCGGAACCGCTCCCCCGACGGTGCTGCTGCTGCACGGCTGGCCCAGCTCGTTCGCGACGTTCCGCTCGGTCATCCGCCGGCTCGCGCACCCGGAGACCACTGGCGGCGATCCGGAGGACGGGTTGACCGTCGTCGTCCCATCACTGCCCGGTTACGGCTTCTCCTCGCTCGCACCGGCCCCGCTCGGCGTCCGGTCGGCCGGGCAGCTCTTCCACCGGCTGCTTACCGAGGTTCTTGGGGCGTCCAGGTACTACGTCCACGGCGGGGACCAGGGTGCGCCGATTGCCGAGTGGATGGCCTTCGACCATCCGGACTACTGCGCCGGGCTGCACACCACTCTCCTCGGCGTCCGCCACGACGGGGCGCCGCTGGGAAGCGGCCTGAGCGGCGTCGAGGATCCGTCGGCCGACGAGGTCCTGTTCGTCCAGCGGGAACGAGACCTGAACACCGGCCCTCTGGGCGCCTACTTCCTCCTGCAGGCGACGGCGCCGCTCACGCTGGCACCAGCCCTGGCGGACAGCCCGGCCGGCTTCGCCGCATGGGTGCTGGAGAAGTTCCACCTGTGGAGCGATCAGAACGGCACCGGCGGCGGCCCCTCTCTGACCTTGGACGACATCATCACCGAAACCATGATCTATCTGGTCTCGGGCAGCGTCGCCAGCTCGCTGGTGGCCTACTCGGAGTTCTTCGTCGACCCGATCACGCTTCCGCCCGGCCGCGTCATCGAGGTGTCCTCCGCGTTCGCCGCCTTCCCCGACCCACGGGTCGTGACCCCGCCGGCGAGCTTCGTCGCGCGTTCACGCAACCTGGTGCGCTTCACCGAACCGCCCCGCGGTGGGCACTTCCCGGCCCTCGAGGTCCCCGACATCTTCGCGGCGGACCTGGCCGACTTCGTCCGGCAGACGGAACACACCAGCACGACGACGTGATCCGCGCAACGGCACCCGCGCTCCGCGCTTTGATGCCGACGTTCGCTCGTTCTTTCCGCCACTCGCTGGTCCAGCACCATCCCAATCAGCAGCGCCAACGGGCCGTTCGTCAGCAGCTCGTCAGCCTCAGCGATCTGACTCAGGTGCAGTTCTGCTCGGTGGGACCGGATCCGAAGCCGGCATCGCGGGCCCGCAGGWTCACCTCGGTACGGGTCGCCGCCCCGAGCTTGGTGAGGATCGTCGAGATCCGGTTGCGCACCGTCTTCTCGGAGAGGAACAGTCGGGCGGCGATCTGCCCGTTGGCGAGGCCGTCCGCGACGAGGTCCAACACCCGGACCTCGGCCTCCGTGAGCTGGGGGAAGATCCTCGGTGAGAGCCCGCCGACGGCGTGCCGCACCTTACCGGCGATTCCCGGTCCGATGACCAGCTCGCCTCGCGCGACGGCCTCCAACGCTCGCGCGACGTCCGCCTTCGACGACTCCTTGATCAGGTAGCCGCGTGCCCCCGCCTGGAGGGCCGCCTGCAGCGAGGCGGTGTCCTCGCTCATGGTCAGGACCAGGACCGCGGTCCCGGGCACCTGCTCGCCCATGCGCGCGGTTGCCTCGATGCCGCCCAGGCCCGGCATGCGCAGGTCCATGAGCACCACGTCGGGCCGGTGCAGCAGCGTCGCCGCCAGTGCGGCGTTGCCGTCCGCGGTCTCGGCGACCACGGTCGCGCCCAGCTCGACCAGCAGGCCGCGCAGCCCGTCCCGGAACAGCTCGTGATCATCGGCAATCACGACCCGCAACGACATCATGCCGACCCGCCTTCGCGCAGCGGGAGCCGCGCCCGCACCAGCGTGCCGCGGTCCTCGGTTCCGCCGGTGGTTCGGGCGTCGAGGACCTCCAGGCGGCCGCCCACCTCGCTCGCCCGCTCCCGGATGCTGCGCAGGCCGACGCCCGGGACCGCGTCGGCAGCCAGGCCACCGCCGTCGTCGGCCACCTCGACCATCAGCCACGGTGGCTCGGCCCGGACCTGGACGACGCACCTCTCACAGCCCGAGTGGCGGACCGCGTTCGTCGCCGCCTCCGCGACGATCCGGTACGCCGCCACCTCGGTCGCCGCCGGCAACGCAAGCTCCGCCAGCTCTGCCGGCGCGTCCAGGGTCACGACCGGCGCGAACGGTGCGACCGCCTGCGCCAGGGCGACAGCCAGCCCGCCCTCGTCGAGCGCGGGCGGGCGCAGGTCCTCGACGATGTGCCGGATTTCGCGCACGGTGCCGCGCAACCGGTCGCGGACCAGGGCGGCTCGCTCCGCCGCGGGGTCGGCCCGTTCCGCCAGACCCTCGGCGATGCCGTCGAGCTGCATCGCCATCGCGGCGAGCTGGGGGCCGAGGCCGTCGTGCAGGTCGCGGCGCAGCCTGCGGCGTTCCTCCTCGCGCGCGGCGACCAGCCGCTCCCGGCTGCGCCGCAGGTCATGCTGCGTACTCGCCGCGTCAAGCAGGTCGCCGGCCCTCCGGGCGATGTCGTCGAACATCGCCCGTTCCGTCTCGGTGAACTGGTCCGCCGGGTGGCGGCGGCCCACGAGCAGGGTGCCGGCCCGCCCGCGTCCGGTCCTGGCGGGCACCGGCAGCCGCTCGAGCCAGCCGACAGGCGTCCCGGACTCGATCGTCGCCAGGCGAACGTCGCTGCTTTCGATTGCTACGTAGGGCACTTTCAGCGCCTCCCGCACCCCGTCCGCGAGCTGTGAGAGCGCGTCCATCGGCCCGGTGGCCAGGTCGAGCCGGCCGCCCAGGACGGCAAGCACCTCGTACGGGTCGCGGGTCGCGCCGAACAGCAGCCGGTCGACGAGCCTCTGCACCTGGTCGCGGGCCGCCGCCGCGACCAGTGCCGCGACCGCGAGCACACCGTAGGCGATCCGCCGCCCCGGCACCAGCGCGCCCGCGCCGGCGACCGTCGCGGCATACGCCAGCAGCAGGAACGCGGTGAGCAGGCCGTACACCAGAGTCCTGCTGAGCGCAGTCCCGATGTCGAACAGCCGATGGCGGACGGCTCCGATGCCGATGGCGGCGACCAGCAGCACCATCCCGGTGCCCATACCCAGGCCCGTGGCCTGCGCGTCCGGCCCGTGCGGGAGCGCACCCAGCAGGGTCGCGCCGACCAGGCAGGCGACACCGAGAACCAACCACTGCAGTCGGGCCCGCTCGACGCCGGTGGACCGGCGCAGCCGCGTCACGACCGCCATGAGCCCGAGCAGCCCTCCACCGAAGATGACGGCCAGGGCGGTGACCATGGTGACGTAGCGCAGCCAGGTCGCGGCTTCCAGACCGTAGGGGTTCCACAACGTCGCGGAGACGTCCAGCCGCGTCGGGCAGAGCATCCGGGCGATCAGGTGGCACCCGATGGCCACGGCGGTGGCGGCGACGGGAACGCGCCACCGCCTGGAGGGCAGCCGTCCGTCGGGGAACAGCGCCGGCACCAGCCCCCACAGCACGAAGTACGGAACGTAGCCCCAGACCGCGAACCAGGTGGCCGCGTCCTGGGCGGGCAGCCGCTGCTCGCCTGGCAGCAGGGCGAGGGCCGCGTACTGGGAGGCCAGCAGGTACGGGCCGGTCAGCGCGGTCGTCAGCAGCAGCCAGCCGACCCGGTTACGCGGCTGGTAGACCAGCACCAGGGCCGCGACCAGCGGGAACGCGACAGCGAGGACCAGATCGGCAGGGTCCAGCGCGACGTGCTGGGCTGTTCGGGCCGTGACGTACTGATGCAGTAGCAGGGCGCCGACCGAGCAGAAGACCGACAACAGCGCCAGGCCGACCACGAGCACCGAGGCCGCGACGACTCCGGTCGTCATCGTGGCCGCCGACGCGGGCGGGAGCGCGGGCGGGAGCGCGGGCGCCGCCGGGTTTGGTGCCGCGTCATCCCAGGTACCGGGTACCGGCACAGAAGCCCCCATGCACCCAGGATCGCGCCAGCTCAGCCCGGTGTGGCGCGCAATGTCGCCCGCGCGTCCCATCTGCGCGGTGTCGCGCGCGCGTCCAAGGCACGGGGCGGTTGTCCCTCGTTCACGGGACGCCGGGCGCCCGAGTGTGGTCCTCACAACGCCGGCGGCGATCGGGCCGCCGGTACGAGGAGGGGACGGAACACCATGACAACCACGACAGCGCCGATCACCCGCCGCCACGCGCACGGCGGCGCCGCCAGCACGCCCACCCGAGCGCGGTGGACGTGGCTCGGTGTCAGCGCCGGGGTGCTTGGCATCGTCGCGACGATGTTCACCAGCCCGAACGTCGGCAGTGACCAGGTCGGGCCGGAGGCGATCGACAGGCTCTCGCGAGGGCAGCTCCAGCTCGGTGGCGCGCTCGGCTACGCGACCGTCGCGCTCCTGCTGGTGCTGGCCGCATCCTGGCGCGCGAAGGCGCTGACCACGACGCGCGGCGCCGTGGCCGCCCGGGTGGTCGCCGACGGGCTCACCGCGTCCGCCGCGGCGCTGAGCCTGGGCTACGGCTGGAAGCTGGCGCTGGCGCTGTACATGCCGGGCGGGCTCAACGAGAACGGCTTCACCACTGACGGACAGTTCGTCTACTTCATGCTCAACGACTTCGGCCCGTTCATCGGCTATCTCGGAGTCGTCGTGGCCGCGGGGGCGGTCGCCTGGCTGAGCCTGCGTGACCGCCTGGTGTCGCGGTGGCTGGGCCTGGTCAGCCTGATCCCGCCGGTCGCGGTGCTGTTCATGTCGGGTGTGCTGTCGATCGCCGGCTTCCCGGGCATCGTCGGGCCGATCTGGCTGATCGTCGCGTTCGCCGGGCTCAGCCTCGACAGGCACGGGATCCTGGGCACCGCCAAGGCCTAGCGCGATTCCCGACAGGTAGCTGGATCCGGATCCCGGAGTCGCCACCGGCCCGGAAGCGGGGCCTCCGTGTCAGACCTGGGTGAGACACCTGCTGGGTGCGGGCTGGCCCCGGACGAAGTGATCGAGGATCCTCGTGTCGGTGCAGTCGGAGTCGCAGGAGCATCCGGGCGGATCCTTACCGCAGCGCGATCCGGCGCCACGTCCGTTGCCGCTGATCTCGGCCCAATCTGTGGCAGGCGCCGCAAGTGCACCTTCCGCGGGGCTACCCACAACAAGGGTCAGAACATGGGATGCTGTGGTGCATGGACGCGGGGGCTCCGCACACTGACAGCAGACCGAGCGCGCCAAAGAGAGCCATTGACTTCCACATCTTTCACGCCGGCTCCGACACGGATTGGGCGGAGTGGATCGGGTGGGAGCTGGCCAGCGCGGGCTATCGAGTCGAAATCGATGCCTGGAACCTGACCGCAGGTACCGATTTGGTCGCAGCAATGGAGCGCGCACTGCACCAGGCGGCTCGTATAATCGCGGTTTGGACGCCAGCGTACTTCGACGGACGATGGACGAATGCCGAAACGCGAGCAGCTTTCGCACACTCGCAGACAAATCCTGGCTGGCTTGTCCCCGTGGTGGTCGAACCTTGTAGCGACAGGATTCCTGTCATATACAGAACGCTGGCGAGAATTGATCTTCACGGGCTGGCCGAGGATGAGGCGCGGATACGCCTTCTAAGCGGAGTACGTTACACGGAACGCGTGGTACGGCCATCCCTGTTTCCTGCCTGGGAAGCGCCCAGCTCCACGTCAACACCGATTCCCAGGCGACTCCCGAAAATTTGGGGGCCGGTACCGGCACGCAATCTTCTGTTTACGGGCCGGGAGGCGTTGCTTGCCGAGATGCACGATCAACTCACAAGCCAAAGGCGCCAAGTGGCGGTTGCTGCGCTGCATGGTCTTGGTGGCATCGGCAAGACACAACTCGCCGTCGAGTACACGTGGCGTCATGCCGCCGAGTACGAGTTGGTCTGGTGGGTCGATGCAGAGATGCCGGACGGTTTGCTGGCAGGGCTTGCAGAGCTAGCGACTGAACTCGGTGTAACTGCAAGTGACGTGCCCACTCGGGCGCGCCTGGCACTCACGGAGTTAGGTCGACGCGATGATTGGCTTGTCATATACGACAACGTAACCGATCCTGCAATATTAGCTCGTACCTTCCCACCCGCGACTGGCCGGTTCATAGCAACAAGCCGCAACCCCGGTCTCCGTCGGGCTGGCATTGATCTCGTGGAAGTCGGCCAGTTCGACCTAGACGAAACAAAGCTTCTACTCAAGCGGCACGCTCCCGATTTGTCAGACGATGCCTGCCAGCGGCTGGGCAACGCGCTCGGAAATCTTCCCCTGGCGATCGACCAGGCTGGAGCTTATCTTGCCGAAGCTGGTATGGATCACGATGCGTACTTCTCCCTGCTCGCTACCCAGCCGCAGGTCGTACTGGGAACGGACACGCCGCATCATCCGGGTTTGGCTGCGACGATTACAGCAGCAGCCAATCGGATCGCCGAGGACTACCCAGCCGCTGTTGCGCTACTCAACAGGTTGGCCTTTCTTGCTCCCGAGCCCGTCCCCTTGGCTGCTGCGCCCGACAGAGAAAGAAATTCGATTTCAGGCGCACTTATCGTCGGCGATCCGGCGACAACCCACGACTGTATTGCAGTGGTCGTCAAGTATGCTCTTGCTCGCAGGACTGGGACTAGTCTGCAGATTCACCGCCTGGTTCACGCGCTCCTTCGCACCCAACTAGGAGAAACCGAGTCCATAAATTTCCTCGCAGGAGCCTTACAGCTTCTTGGCACCGCGAATCCGGGAGCCGCCGCGGACCCTGAGACCTGGCCCGCATATGCCGCGTTGACACCCCATGCAGTAGCAGTAACCTCCCATCTGAGCACAGTCGGTCAAATCCAAGAGCCCGTCGATTTCCGTCGCCTTGTCCTTGAGCTTTGTCGCTATCTATATGTAAGTGGCCAATATCAGCTAGCCGCGACCATGGCCAGCACCACTCGAGCACGCTGGAGCCAAGCTCTGGGAGATGATCATCCCGACACCTTGACTGCTGTTGACCGTGTTGCGGCGGCACTCTATGGTCTCGGCGATCTCAGTCACTCGAGAACACTGGACGAAGAAAACCTCAATCGCCGACGTCGCATACTCGGCCCCGACCATCCTGACACGCTCCACTCGGCGCATGGCCTCGCCCATACATTAGCTGAACTGGGCGAACTTCAGGCCGCCAGAAATCTGGATGAAGACACCCTCGCGCGGCAACGACGGACACTTGGCGACAACCATCCGGACACTCTACATTCAGCGCATAACCTTGCCCATACACTACGGAGGCTCGGAGAGCTCAAGAATGCCCGCAAGCTGGA
>NZ_MBLM01000015.1 GCF_001854655.1 Parafrankia colletiae
CCGAGCGGCTGTGGCAGCAGCTGCGAGATGCCCCGGGCGTGGAGTCGTACAACCTGTACGGGCCGACCGAGTACACGATCAATGCGCTCGGCGCGGATCTCGCCGACAGCCCGAACCCGAGCGTGGGCACGCCGATCTTCAACACCCGGGCGTACATCCTGGATCAGAACCTGCAGTTTGCCCTGCCCGGTGTTCCAGGTGAGCTGTATCTCGCGGGCGTGGGCAATGCGCGCGGCTACTGGGAGCAGTCCGCCCTCGCCGCCGAGCGATTCGTGGCGTGCCCGTGGGAGCCGGGGGTGCGGATGTATCGCACGGGCGACCTGGCCCGGTGGAACGACGAGGGGCGCATCGATTACCTCGGTCGTGCCGACGAGCAGACCAAGATCCGCGGCTACCGGATCGAGCCCGGGGAGATTCGTGACGTGCTGGAGGCGCACCCGCAGGTCGTGCGTGCCGAGGTCATCGCGGCCGACCATCCCTCCGGCGGGAAGTTCCTCGCTGCCTACGTCACCACCGCCCGCATCGATACCAGCGACGACGCACTCCGCCGGTCACTCCGCGACCACGCCGCACAGCACCTCCCCGACTACATGATCCCCACGACGATCACCCGAATTGACTCCTTCGCAACGACGGTCAACGGAAAGCTCGACCGGAAGGCACTGCCCGTCCCCGATCTCGGGCAATCGACCRCCCACGGGCGTGCACCCGCGACTGACACGGAGCGGGATATCCTGGCCGCCGTCCGCGATCTTCTGGGTTTGAGTGACGGAGCGGGTTTGTCGGTTGAGGACGACTTCTTCCAGCTGGGCGGGGACAGCATTCTGTCGATCCAGTTGGTATCCCGAATGCGGCGTATGGGTGTCGTCATCTCGGCCGCGGACGTGTTCTCGACGCGGACGGTGGCCGGGCTGGCTCGTCTTTCTGATGCACGCCAGGCGGAGTTGGCAACGGAGCACACCGCCCCCCTGGAGGATCTGCGATCCTCCAGGTTGTGGCCGATCGCCAACAAGGAAGTGGATTTGCCCGGATTTTCGACGTTGGTGCAGGCGGCTACTTTCGTGGTGCCAGTCGGAATGACGCGCGACACATTGTTGCGCGTGCTGAACCGGGTCGCCGCGCATCATGCGGCTCTGGGCGGTCGCCTCGTGGCAGATGCCGACGGATCCTTCCGGTTCGAGGTTCCTGCCCGCTCTCCTGAAGTCGCGAAAGATCGGATGGTGATCGAAGCGCTGGGGCCCGCGTGGCCGGATCCGACGTGGCGCAGCGGCAATCGTGCACGTGTGGAGGAACTGGCGCGTTCTCTGCACCTCGATGCCGGCGTCTTGTGGCGGGCAGTCTGGTACACGGGTTCTGCCGATGCGACAAGCCGTCTACTGCTGGTGATGCATCACCTGGTCGTCGATGGGGTGTCATGGCGAGTTCTTGGGGATGATCTTCGGCAGGCGTGGGAGTTGGAGACCGGCCGCACTGCTGAGCCACTGCTGCCGGTAGGCACGAGCTTGCTGAACTGGGCTGAGATGCTCGCGGGCCGCGCCGCTGAGCAGGATGTGAGGGCGCAGACAGACTACTGGGCCGAGACCGTCACGGCGGATGATCCGTTGCTGGGTTCCCGTGGGCTGGACGCGGCGCTCGACACGCGCGCCACAGCGAAGATTCTCATGATCCAAGTGCCCGCGAGAGTCGCCGGCCCGGTGCTGAAGGAGGTGCCTGGTGCACTGGCGGCCGAGATCAACGATGTGCTGCTCGGCTCGTTGACGATCGCTGTCGGGGCATGGCGGGCGAGGCGAGGGATCGGTCATCGGCGTGTGCTGATCGGACTTGAGGGTCACGGGCGCGAAGAGACGTTTGTGCCCGGCAGCGATCTTTCCCGCACTGTGGGGTGGTTCACGACGTGGTTCCCAGTCGGACTGGACACCGTCGACATCGATCCCGTCACGGCCTTGACGGATCCGGGAGCTTCCGCGGATGTGGTGAGGCACGTGAATGAGCAACTGCGGGAGGTACCCGATCGCGGCATCGGCTACGGGGTGCTTCGAGAGCTCGCTCCTGACGGCGCGGGCCGTTTGGTCGACGGCGTGGTGCCACAGATCGGATTCAACTACCTCGGCCAGTTCGGCACCGGCAGCGCCGTGCCTGACAGCGCATGGGAGATGGCCCCCGAGGCTCCTGGGATCGTCGGTTCCGCGGACAGGACGATGCCTCTGACCGCCGTATTGGACATTTCTTTGGTGGCGGTACGGAGCACTGAGAACAATGGGTGGACGTTGAGGGGCAACATCGTATATGYGGCGGGGATCCTCAGCGAGGTGGAAGTGAGCGAACTGCGAGAGCTGTGGGTRCAGTCGCTTGAGACGTTGACGTCCTACACGACAGAGGCGGGCGTCTGGAACAGCGGTTTCGGTAACCCAGAGGAGGATCATGAAGATCAGCGATAACCGAGTGCTGGCCGACGTCGCCGATGTCCTGTATATCGAGGCGAACGAGGTGGATCAGAATGCCGACCTGCGCAGACAGGGCATGGACTCCGTCCGGCTCATGGAACTGGTCGAGCGGTGGCGCAGTGCCGGCGCGGAGGGCATCGACTTCATGACGCTCGCTGAGGACCAACGGGTGTCACGTTGGCTTGAGGTGTTGGCGGCGTCGACGAACGATGACGCCAGGTCGTCTGAGTGAATCTCGTCTACCACGGGCGGGTATGACGACCGGTTGCGCGATCTTMCTGCCCCTCCCCGACAAGGAGACGCAATGCCCACGATGCTCGTGAACGGAATCGCCCTGCGCTACGACGAGTATGGCGATGTTGCCGACCCTCTCGTCGTGTTGGTGATGGGAACGGGGGCGAAGGGGCAGGTGTGGACGCCGCACCAGGTGCCCGCCCTTGTCGAGGCGGGGTACCGGGTCGTCACCTACGACAACCGGGGCATCAGCCCGGTGCCCGGGCAGACTGCCACGTCGTGCCCCGACATCGTCGTCCCAGAGCTTGTTGACGATCTCGCCGCGCTCATCGAGCGTTTCGGCGCCCCGGCGCACGTGATCGGAACCTCGCTCGGAGCGCGGGTCGTGCAGGAGTTGCTCCTCGAGCGCCCCGACCTTGTGCGCCGGGCGGTCGCGATGGGTGGTCACGCACGCATCGACGACGTCGGACAGATGCTCACCCGGGGCGAGCAGGAGTTGTTCGACCAAAAGATCGTGCTGCCGAAGGCGTATAAGGCAGCGGTCGATGCTCTGCTGAACTTATCGCCCGCGACATTGCGAGATGAAACGAAAGCCAACGACTGGCTAGCCGTTATGGAGTACTCCGCGGTTCCGGCGTCGTCGGGTGAGCGTGGCCAACTCGGCGCTTCCGAACGGCTCGGAGATCGCGGCGCGGCGTACAGGGCGATCATCCGGCCGTTGCTGGTGATCGGTTTCGCCGACGACTTGATGATCCCGGCATACCTCGGACGCGAGCTTGCCGATATCGTCCCGACCGCCCGGTATGTTGAGGTGCCCGACACGGGACACTACGGTTATCTCGAGCAGCCCGAAGCGGTGAACCGGCTCGTCCTCGACTTTCTCGCCGAGCCCGAGGGGTCGGCCGTCGGCTGACGGCGATGAAACTTCTTCATCTCGGGATCCGGAACATCTCGACGAAGTGAGGAGGTGGGAACGGCGCGGGAACCCACGGATGGAGGAAGGCGCCGAATACGATGGTCATCCTGTTTCCTGGCCGGCTGCAGCTCATTAGTTCGGAACATCGAAGACGCTGAGACAATGCTTCCCCATCCTTGCGTGGCTATCTTGATAGGCCCAGAAGCTGCGGCGCTCACCTGCGCTGTCAACCCGCCGCCGTCCGCATACCTAATGCCAGTGGTAGGGCCCGCACGCGGTCAGAAAACACCCGGACAGACCGGATGTGATCAACAGACCCCGACCGTTCAAGATCTGTATTCTGCTACTGCCGAAGAAATGAGCGCTGGTGGTGTCTATGGAGAAGCACGGGCTACCCCGGGCGCCGGGTGCCAACACTGACCGCACGGTTGTCAACGTGCAGCCGCCGCGCGACCCCGATGCGGTTGACATCATCGGTATCGGCTTCGGGCCGGCCAACCTGAGCCTGGCAATCGCCATTGAAGAGCRCAACGGCGCCCGGCCTGCCGCCGACCGTGTGACCGCCCGCTTCATAGAGGCCCAGACGAGGTTCGAATGGCACGACGGCATGCTGCTGCCGGGCACGACCATGCAGGTCAGTTTCCTCAAGGACCTTGCGACCATGCGCTCGCCCACCAGCTCGTATAGCTTTCTGAACTACCTGCACGAGCGCGGGCGCCTGAGCGACTTCATCAACCTGAAGAGCTTCTTCCCCACCCGGCTCGAGTTCCGCGACTACCTGGCGTGGGCGGCCGCGCGTGTGGACGTGCCAGTCTCCTACGGGGCGAGGGCCACGCGCGTCGACCATGACGGTGCGGCCTTCACCGTCATGGTGTCGGGCGGCGGCGGATGCGAGGGGGTCCGGGCGCGGTCGGTCGTTGTCGCGACCGGGCTGCGCCCCTTGCTCCCGGACGGGATCGAGGCCGGCCCCCGGGTGTTCCACAACCACGGTCTGCTCGGCAGCCTCGACCGGAGCCTCGACCGGCTCCCCTCCACGCCGCACGCCCGGTTCCTCGTGGTGGGCGCTGGGCAGAGCGCCGCAGAGGTTGCCGCCTACCTGTATGACACCTACCCGGCGGCGGAGGTACACGCCTCCATCCGCAGCTTCGGCTATGTGCCCTTCGACAACACCCCGTATGCGAACCGTATCTTCGACCCCGCCTCCGTCGACGACTACTACACCGCCCCGCCCGACGTCAAACAGCACCTGCTGCGGCGGCACTGGTCGACGAACTACGCCGCTGTCGACGCCGAGCTCATCGACGACCTCTACCGACGGGAGTACGACGAGAAGCTGCGCGGCGCGCGGCGCCTGTTCGTGCACCGCGTCACCGAGGTCGAGAGCCTGCGCGAGGGCCCGGGGGGTGTCGTCGTCGCGCTGCGCGACCTCGGCGACCGTGCGCGTACGCCGCTCGAGGTCGACGCGGTGGTCTTTGCCACCGGTTTCCGCCCGTCAGACCCGCGCGGCCTGCTCGGCGACGGCATCGACCTCGAGGCCGCGCTCGACGGGGGAGCCGGTCGTGGCGCGCGACTACAGCCTGCGCGTGCCGGGGCTGGAGGGCCGCATCTTCCTCAGCGGGGGAGTCCAGCACAGCCACGGCCTCAGCTCGTCGCTGCTGTCGACCCTGGCCGTGCGCGCCGGCGAGATTCTCGAGGCCGCGGTCCCCACGCACAGATCCCACATGGCGGCGGGCAGCTGACGGCCCGTCCCACTGGCAGAAGGAGAACACACGATGGCCAAGAACCCGTTCGACGACGAGGATGGCACGTTCTACGCGCTCATCAACCATGAGGAGCAGTACTCGCTCTGGCCCACGTTCAAGCCGGTGCCCGGCGGCTGGACCATCGTCTACGGCGAGCCGGACGGCAGGCCCAGGCAGGAGGTGCTCGACTGGATCGACCAGACCTGGACCGATCTGCGACCCAAGTCGCTGCGCGACTTCATTGCCAGCCACGAAGTCGCGAGAGCTGCCACCGGCGAGTAACGCACGGCGGTGTCGCGCTCGGTCCACGGGGGTGACCCGGCCGGGCGGGTCTGGGCCGCGCGATGGCCACGACTCTGCTCGACGCGCACCACGCCGCGTGCGCGRCCCGCCGTGCCGGGCAGGCCACACTGGCTCCGGAGCTGCTCGGCGAGATCCGTACCGCTACCTCGGCGCGCTCGGACGGGGTGAGGCTGACAACCACGGCAGGCGCAGCCCGCTGGTCGCCGACGCGAGGACGCTGATCCGCCGGTTCCGCCGTTACGAGGACAGGATCCTGTGGTTCGCGACCGACCTGACGGTCCCCGTCTCGAACAATCTCTCGGAGCGTGACGTCTGACCGGTCCAAAGCGCAGCAGAGGGTGTCCGGTGGCTGCTGGCGTATGCCCCAGGGCCTGGCCGACTTCGCCGTCGTGCAGTCCTACCTGTCGACCGCCACGAAATGGCGCGTCGACACCTTCGACGCGCTTACCCGACTGTTCACCACCAGCGCCTGGCTCCCAYCCGCCGCCAATCCCGACTGACGATCCCGCGCCCCGCCCAGCCACCTGCGGGCCACAACCACCCACCCCGCCAGTGGCCATTCCAGCCTGCGCAAATACAGGGACCGAGCCTCTCACCTGAGCTGAACAGATCCGCCACCAGCGCAAACGCCGCCAATCAAACCCAACGTCCCCGACTGACCGACCGTCACTTCACTGGAGCCGCCACACAGCGATTCAATCAAGGCGGACCACCTCTGCCCGGCGACCGCTCCGCTCCCTAACAGATCACCGCAGATGGGCTTGTGTCGGTCGAATGACTTAGGTTAGGCTTCCCTTATGACTAAAGTTGCTGTGCTGGGAGCACACGGGCGCATGGGCCGGGCATCGGTTCGTGCAATCGAGGCCGCTTCCGACATGAACGTGGTCGCCGAGATCGATGTCGATGACGACCTGCGAGGGACCGTCGACATGAAGGCTGACGTCGTGCTCGTGTTCTCCCCACCGGGCGTGGCACACGAACAGGTCCAGTGGTGCATCGAGCAGGGGATTCACGTCGTGGTGGGAACATCCGGCTTCGATGAAGATGCTGTCCAGCAAATTCGTGCCGCACTCATCGAACGTGATGAAGTCAACGTTTTCGTCGTCCCGAACTTCTCGGTGGGCGCGGTGCTCTTGACCCAGTTCGCGGCGAAGGCCGCCCCGCTCTTCGAGTCTGTCGAGATCATCGAGATGCACCATCCCGACAAGGTGGACGCGCCATCGGGTACGGCACAGCACACGGCCGAACTGATCGCTCGCGCTCGTGCGGAAGCAGGTTCCGCTCCCTCGCCCGATGCCACCTCTCGCGACCCGAATGGAACGCGCGGTGGGCGGATCGAGGGAGTCAACGTCCACGCGGTGCGTGTACGCGGTTTCATGTCTTCACAAGAGGTGCTGTTCGGATCCGAAGGTGAGATCCTGAGGCTGCGTTATGACTCCGTCACACGCGATTCCCTCATGCCCGGAGTGCTCGCCGCGCTCCGCGCCGTCCAGGGTCTCCCCGGGGTGACGGTCGGCCTGGAAGCCGTGCTGAGTCTGGACTGAACACGATTCGACAACGGATGACAGTCTGAACCTCCTGCGCGAACTCGCTCTTCGATGACCGGATCGGCATCGGCAGTTCCACGCGGCGCCGACTCCGCCAGGACACGAGACGCTGACACCCGAGGAAGGTCGATGAGCATCCAACCGCTGACCCTTGACGGCGTCGTACCCTATCCGTCAAAGACCGTGGCTGAGTACCTCGCAAAGGGATACTGGCACGATCAGACGCTTCCGGAGTTGCTTTTTGCCACGGCGGAACTCTATCCCGACAAGCTCGCGGTCATCGACCGCGACACCCGGCTGAGCTATAGGCAACTCACGGATGAAGTCCTGCGCCTCGCGGCCGGTCTGCAGGATCTGGGACTGGGTCGTGGCGACCGAGTGGTCGTGCATCTGCCCAACACCTACGAGTACATCGCGTTCCTCTTCGCCCTGTGGGAGATCGGCGTGATTCCCGTGGTCGCGCCCATCGCGCACCGTCGCGCGGAGATCGAACACTTCATCGAGATTGCCGAGGCGCGTACCTACATCACCGTCGCATCGGACAGCGGGACCGATCTCGCTGCGTTGGCTGCCGACCTGAAGGGCCGTTGGGCCCATCTGGAGCACGCAGTGATCCTCGATCGCCGCGGCGGCGGCGCCGAGTACGACGCCCTGCTTTCGAAAGGATCGCTCGAGCACGTGCGGCGATGCAGCCCGCAGGACGTCGCGCTGCTGCAGATGTCGGGCGGTACGACGGGCGTTCCGAAGCTGATGCCGCATACTCATCACACGTACGGCTATGCACTGCGCAGAAGCGTCGGGGAAAGGGGCATTACCGAGCGGACGGTGCATCTGCTGGTCATGCCGATCTGTCACAGTATTTCGACGCGTTCGCCCGGCTTCCTCGGCGCGTTCAGTGTGGGCGCAACGATCGTGATCGCGCCGAACGGCAGCCCCGATGTGGCATTCCCGCTGATCGAGAAGCACCGCGCGAACCGCGTGACGTTGGTGCCCCCGATCCTGCTGGCCTGGCTGAACTCCTCGCTGCGCGACGCCTACGACCTCTCCAGCATGCAGGTGGTCATGTGCGGAGGCGCGAAGCTGAGCGAGGAGGTGGCGCGGCGGGTCGAGCCGGAGCTCAGCCTGGAGCTATCTCAAAGCTTCGGGATGGGCGAAGGCCTGGTCGTCAGCAACCCTCCGGACATCGATCGGGAGACCAGCGTGCGATACCAGGGCCGGCCGGCCTCGGAGGCCGACGAGATCCGGGTCATAGACGACGAGGGAAACGACGTGCCGCCCGGGGCGCCCGGTCACCTCCTGACGCGGGGGCCGTCGGTAATCCGCGGCTACTATCGCAACCCCGAGCAGAATGCCCTGGCGTTCACCAGCGATGGCTTCTACCGAACTGGTGACATAGTCGAGCGGGACGAGCGTGGGTTCATCAGGGTCGTGGGCCGGTCGAAGGACCAGATCAACCGTGGCGGCGAGAAGATCGCGCCCGAGGAGCTGGAGAACGCGTTCCTCGCTCACGGCGGCGTGCACAACGCCTCCGTGATCGGCGTCGACGACGAGGTGCTCGGCGAGCGCATCAAGGCGTACCTGATCCCCCGGTCGCCGGAGCACGTGGCCGATCTCACCTTGAGCAAGCTGCGTCAGTTCCTGCAGGAGCGGGGCCTCGCGACATTCAAGCTTCCTGATTTCGTGGAGGTGGTCGACGAGTTCCCGTACACCGCGGTCGGCAAGGTCAGCAAGCGACTTCAGCGCGAGCGGAAATAGGCACGCGTCGAGCGGCATCGCCCAACGTGAGTTGTTCTCGGGTCGGATACGGCAACGAGGTGGTTATGCACAACGTGGATGTTGTTGTGGTCGGTGGGGGTAACGCCGGATACTGCACGGCTCACGCGGCGGCCGAGCGCGGGCGACGCGTGATGCTGTTGGAGAAGGCGCCGCGGGCGCTGTCCGGGGGGAACAGCTACTACACGCTCGGTGCGACCCGGATGGTGCACGCCGGGCTCGGCGATCTGCTCGAGATCCTTGAGCCTGATGAGCGTCACGCGCGTACCGAAGTTCCGCCGTACTCGGAGGCAGAGTTCCTGGCCGACCTGGACCGGATCGCCGAGGGACGTGACGACAAGGAACTTGCCGCGGCTGTCGTCGAAGGCTCGCGCGACGCGGTCCGCTGGCTGCACGAACTGGGGCTGCGATTCCGGCTGATGTACGAGCGGCAGGCTCACGAGAACGCCGATGGAACCTTCGTGTTCTGGGGTGGAACGCACGTGTGCAACGTCGACGCGGGCCCTGGGCTGATATCAGACCATGAACGCGTCGCCTCGCGGCTCGGGGTCGAGATGCGCTACGGTTGCCCGGTCACGGGGCTGATGACCAACGGCGGCTCGGTCGTCGGTGTCCGCGCGGACGATCAGGAGTTTCTGGCGGAGTCGGTGGTGATCGCCAGCGGCGGTTTCGAGGCGAACGCGCAATGGCGGCAGCGCTACCTGGGAGACGGGTGGCAGCACGCGAAGGTGCGTGGCACGCCGTACAACACCGGTGACCTGATCGGCGCGGCCTTGGAGATCGGTGCAGATCGTGGAGGCGACTGGTCAACGTGTCATAGCGTGCCATGGGACGCGTCATATCCCGAGAACGAGAGCAACCGTATGTTGACGAACCGACTCAGCCGGTACGGCTATCCGCTCGGCATCGTTGTCAACGCCTGGGGTCGACGATTCCTCGACGAGGGTGCAGACTTTCGCAACTATACGTACGCGAAGCACGGCAAGGTGATCCTCGAACAGCCGGGTTCGGTGGCGTTTCAGATCTTCGACGCGAACTCGCGATCGATGCTCAACATGTACGAGTATGACATGCCCGGGATCAGCCCGGTCGTCGCCGACAGCGTCGAGGGGCTCGCCGCAGCAATAGACGTCGACGTCGACGCGTTCGTGCGGACGGTGCGCGATTTCAACTTGTCGATCGATACCAGCCGTCCGCTCGATCCAACGATCAAGGACGGTCGCAGCGCGTCGGTGGAACCGATCAAGAGTAATTGGGCGTCGGCGATAGAGACACCGCCCTATTACGCGTATCCGGTGACGTGTGGAATCAGTTTCACCTTTGGAGGACTTCGCGGTGACATCAACGGCCGGGTGCTCGATAGATCAGGTGCGCCCATCCCCGGGCTCTTCGCGTGCGGTGAAGCGCTCGGAGGCCTCTTCAGCGGGAACTATCCGACGGGCGCCGGCCTGACCGCGGGAATGGTGGTCGGGCGACGCACAGGATCGCTCGCCTGAGCCATGATCTCGTCGCAGAGCAGCACCCGGGTCGTCATCGTCGGCGCCGGCCCGGTCGGAATGGTGTGCGCACTGGCGCTGAACCGGCAGGGCATCCCGGTCACCGTGCTCGAGTCGGAGCCCGCGCCGGTGAAGGATCAGCGCGCCGCGACCATTCATCCGAGCACTCTGGAGATGCTCGACGAATTGGGCGTCACCGAGAAGATCACGCCGCACGGCCTGGTTTCGAGCACCTATCGCTTCCACGACCGGCCGACCGGTGAGTTGGTGGCGGAGTTCGATCTCGCCCGACTCGGAGACGAGATCCGGTTTCCCTATGTGCTGCAGTACGAGCAGTACAAACTGACCGCTTCTATCGCCGAGGAATACGCCAACGAATCCGACTTCGACATGCGGTTCTCCCATGCCCTCACCGGGCTCACCGTGGCCGCGAACGGCGTCGAGGTGGAGTACGCCGCCCCCGCGGGCACGGAGCGCATGACGGCGGCCTATGTCATCGGCTGCGACGGCGGCCGGTCAACGGTGCGCAAGCTCGCCGGCATCGAGTTCGAAGGGTTCACGTATCCGGAGCGGTTCATCAAGATCGCGACCAGGTTCGACTTCAAGACCGTGAGGTCAAATCTGTCGCTGCGCAACTACTTCTCCGACCCCTACGAGTGGGCCAACCTGTTCAAGGTGCGCGGGGAGACGCCCGAAGGACTCTGGCGGCTGATCCTGCCGATCGGCCAGGACGAGGACGACACCACCGCACTGTCGGCAGCGCGCGTCGAGCAGCGGCTGCAGAAGTTCTTCCCCAAGGCGGACCCCTACCACGTCGAGTACGCCAGGGTCTACAGGGTCAATCAACGCGTGGCCGGGACCTTCCATAAAGGCCGCGTCTTGCTGGCCGGAGACAGCGCGCACGTCAACAACCCGATCGGCGGCATGGGCATGAACGGCGGCATCCATGATGCCATCAACCTTGCGGAGAAGCTCCCCCGGGTGATCCGCGGTCGGGACGGCGACGATCTGCTCGACCTCTACAGCCGCCAGCGCCGTCACGCCGCGCTGAACTACGTACAGGCCCAGACGATCGCCAACAAGCGAATGCTGGAGGAACGCGACCCCGCCGTGCGCCGACAGAACCTCGACCAATTACGCTGCACGGCCGAGAACCTTGATAGTGCACGCGCCTATATGCGCCGCGCGGCCCTGTTCGACAGCCTGCACGACGCCGCCTCCATCACCTAGGCCCGGCGCTTGGCCCCCGATTTGGCGGTGGTTTGTTGGAACGGGGCGGGAGGTAGAGGTGCATGCCGTGACCTGCGCTGATGGCGGTGATCAGGGCGTGGAGCTCAGAGGGTGGGGGCATGGTGGACCAGGCTTTCCACCAGCGGTGGAATCCGATCCAGGGAGTCAGCCAGCCGCGGACCGCGCGTAGCGTCGTCGGCCAGGATGCCTGCGCGGATGATCGAGGCGTGTGAGCGCCTCCTCTCTCACCGGCCGGGCTGCGTGGTGGGCTCCTGCTGTGGGGGCGGTGGCCGGGTGAATCAGGTGTTCCAACAGAACGAGAACGCACAGAACACCCGGGTCTGGTGACGGCGGATCGCGAGGTCGGGACGGGCCTGGGAATCGGCCCACCCAGTTCGTCCTTGACCTGCTTGTAGCTCTGTTCGATCCAGTTCCCGATCCCGTAGATCCGG
>NZ_MBLM01000016.1 GCF_001854655.1 Parafrankia colletiae
CGCCGGGTCCTCGACAGTGAACCAGGCCACTACAAGGCCGCCTATCACCTCGGACGCATCCTGGAGGCCGAGGCGGACTACGAAGGTGCCTTCCAGGCCTACCAGCAGGTGCTGGCCGTAACCCCGTTCCGGGATACCCCGAACCGACTGCGTGCCTGCGTGAACGCCCTGGGCGCCGGGAGGTCGGGCATTCTGCCGGGGCGAGGCGTCGACGGGCACATCCGTAACGGTGTGGTTATCGAGCCGGGCCCTCCATCGGTGCGGGAGGGAGTCGAGGCCCACCGCACCGCGGATCGTGGCGCGCTTTACCGGTCTGTCCGCCTCAAGACGCGGCACCTGATCCCCTCGCTCGGCATGGTCTTCCTCGTCTGCGCGGTGGGCACCATGCTGCTCGCCCTCGCAACCGGGGGCATATCTGGATCCGCTCTGGTCCTTTTCCCTGTCTTTGTGATGACATCGCTCGCCGGGACCATCTGGTTTCTCGTGTGGGCGTTTGTTCAGGTCCGGACCAACAGTGCGGAGTTCTACGAGCGCGGAGTGGAGGTAAGGTCGGGATTCCGCCGGCGTTCGATCCAGTTCATCTGGTACTACCAGATAACTGGACCCCCGGTCTACACCCGCGCATTCAGGAACTATTTCACCAAAACCGCGACGCTGTGTATCCGCTACAACGTCGCCGGGGCGATGACCGTAGAAACCGTGGAGATCGCCGGCTTCGGCACCCCTGCCGAGGTCATAATGATCGGGAGGCATCTCGAATCCAGGGTCGTGGCCGAGAGCCTCGTCATCCGAGGCCCCTTGATGTAAGGGCTCCACGTCCCAGAGGGAGGCTTTTCCCCGGCGAGAGGTGCCGGGGCACTGACGGCCCTGTGTTGTCAAGTAGCCGCAGTGGCCGGTGGGCTGATGCGCGGGATGGCGTTGTAGATCTCGCGGGCGATGTAGCGCTTGAGGCAGCGGACGATTTCGCGTGGGGTTTTGCCTTCGGCGAGGCGTCGTTGCTGGTAGGCGCGGGTGCGGGGGTCGCAGCGCAGYCGGGTGATGACGATGCGGTGCAGSGCYGSRKTKGSCYKGSSGKYSSCSSCSSSRKTKRRGSSGKKKYSGSBGGTCTTCCCGGACGAGGCCTCGATCGGGCTCACCCCGCACAGTGCCGTGAAGGATCGGTCGCTGGTCAGCCGTCGCGGGTTGTCGCCGGCGACGATGAGCAGCGCCGCGGCGGTGTCCGGTCCGACGCCGACCCTGGCGAGCAGGGCGGGTGCGTGGCGGTTGAGCACGGCGGCCAACCGGCGGTTGAGGTCCTCGATCTCGGCGGTGAGCGCCACGATCCGGATCGCCAGCTGGCGCAATGCGTAACGTGCGGCGGTAGCTGTGTCAGTCGGCTCGACCACGTCGAGCGCGGCGCATCGACGGACGAGCGTGGTGCGGCCCAGCCCGGCGAGGGATTCCCGCAGGCCAGGTTCGGTGCGGACCAGGACTGCTTTGAGCTGGTTGATCGCCTGGGTGCGTGCTGTGACCGCGGAGGTCTTGGCCAGCCGGAACATCCGGGCCATCTCCACCGGTCCGTCGCCGGTCTTCGCGGTCGCGGTGGCCTGGCCGGACAGGACGGCACGGGCGGCCGCCTCGCCCGTCCAGTGCGTCGGTCTTGCCTGGGCGCCGGCGAGCGGCGCGGTCGGGCCGGTTGACCTCGGTCACGGTGACATCGGCCGCAAGTAGATGTCGGGTCAGGGCCGCGCCGTAGGAGCCGGTGCCCTCGACTCCCGCCCGGCAGACGGTCCCATGCTCTCTCGCCCAGGCCAGCAGCTGTGCATAGCCGTCAGCCGTCGTCGGAAAGGTCGCGCTGCCCAGCAGCGCCCCAAACGGGGTGAGGACTGCGGCGACGTGGACGTCCTTGTGGGTGTCGACACCGAGAACGACCTCACCACCGGCGGTGGGCTGGTCTGGGTTCCCAGGCTGATGCATCCTGACCATGGGCTATCTGTCTCCTGCTCGGCTCGGAACGGGTAGCCGTCGCCGGGCCGGCAGGGCAAGGCTCCGGCACGCTCGCGTTCTGAGTTGATCTGTCCGTGATCTTCGGGTCTGGTGGTTCGTCCGGGTTGTCAGGGGAAGCCGTGAAGGTCGAGTGCGGCGGTGGCGGTCTTGTGGGCGAGGCGGCCGGCGGGGATGCTGCGGTGGCCGGCGGCGCGCAGGGTGTCGGCGACGGTGGCCCGGAACAGGGCGAGGACGGCGGGGCCGCGGCCGGTCCGGCTGGTGCTGGAGTCCTCTCCGAAGGTCACGTCGCGGACGTAGTGCTGTTTGATCTCGATGTGCCACTGGCCGCGGGCGAGATCGGCCAGTAGCGCGGGGCTGGCCTGTTCCGCGGTCGCGTCGGTGATCGCGTAGACGGTCTCGCGGCTGGCCGTCCGGCCTTTCTGTCGGCGCCAACGCCCGATCCTGATCGCCTGAGCCGCGTGCGGGAAGTCGAGATGATCGACGGTGGCGACCTTCAGGGTGCGGGTCTCTTCTCTCCCGTGGCCGCGGTCGCGGGTGATGTCCGCGGTCGGGATCTCCGACCAGGGCAACGCCGCGAGGAACGCCCTCAGCTTCGGCTGGTTGTGTTTCGCGACCGCCAGGTAGTGGGCGTTCTTGCGGACGACGAGCCAGTCGAGGTTGGACCGCACGGTGTGCAGGGCGTCGAACGACACGAACGCCCCGGCGAGGTCCAGAGGGGCCAGCAGCGGGTCTGTTGCGTTGTGGGATGGCAGGGCATGGTTGACCCCGCCGAGCGGGTGATCAGATCGTGAGGGTGAGCTCGGTGAACGCGGCTGTCAG
>NZ_MBLM01000017.1 GCF_001854655.1 Parafrankia colletiae
CCGAGGGGGAGTGGGTTGGACCGGTCGCGCACGTTCCACAGTCGTACCGTGCCGTCCCGGCCACCGCTGGCCAAGATGTTGCCGTCGTGGGAGAACGCCACCGAGATGACTCCGCCGCGGTGGCCGRTGAGGTGCTTGCCGAGCAGGTGGGGTTTGGCTCGGTTGGTCACGTCCCACAGCCGCACCGTGGTGTCTCTGCTGGCGCTGGCGAGTACGTGACCATCCGGTGAGTACGCGACCGAGGTCACCCAGTCGGTGTGGCCTTTTATGGGCCGGCCCAGTGCCCCGTCACAGGCCGCGGCGGAGGCGAAAACGGTGCCGCCGACGGCGAGAACGAGTAGCACCACGGCGGTGGCGAGGCGGTGGCGCGGCGGCGTGGCCGGCCGGAGGCGCGACCGTGCGCGACGCCTGTGGCTGCCGGCGTTTCTCCCCGCCGGCCTGTCCTGCACGCTGCCGCCTGCCGGCTGCGGAAGTGACCCGCTGCCGGTAGGCGGCGGTGCTGGCCGTCGGGTGGACGCGGCTGGGGGTTCGGCGGCGGCGCGGACATCGTCGTTGAGCCGTGGCGATATGCCCGACGAGGCAATCCAGCCCGGGCCGTAGGCGCTGGCGGCCGCGCGGGCGAGGTCGATCGCGAACGCGTGCGCGGATGGCGGCCGGTCTTCCGGAACCTCGGCGAGTGCGCGCAGGATTACCTTCGCGACCGACTCGGGCACCCCGGCCGGCGGCGGGATGTCGTGCGAGGAGTTGCGCCACGGCATCTGCGTAGGCGTGGTCGGATCGAGCGGTGCTGCGCCGGCCAGCAGCAGGTACAGCATCACCCCCAGCGCATACAGATCGGTGGCCGGTYCCAACCGACCCCTCATGATCTGCTCGGGGGCCATGAACAAAGGAGTCCCGATCACCGCACTCGCGGTGGCCGCCTCCCGGTCCAACAGTTTCGCGATCCCGAAATCGACGACCTTCAACAGGCCGGCGGAGTCGAACAAAATGTTGTCGGGCTTGATGTCACGATGCAGGACACCCGAGGAGTGCGCACAGGACAGGGCTGCGGCCACTGTCAGGCCGACGGCACATGCTCCCTGCGGGCTCATGTTCGTCTGGCGGCGGGTCAGGGTGCCCCCGCTTAGCATTTCCATGACGATCAGACGAAGATTGTCGGTCTCCACATAGTCATGCACCCGAACGATGTGTGGATGATCCAGACCGGCGAGGATCACCGCCTCGGCGGCGAAACCGGCAGCCATCCCGTCATGTCCCCCGGCGGCCAGCACCTTGATCGCGACCTCACGCTGCAGGCTGCGGTGTCGGCCAGCCAGTACCAGCCCGAACGCGCCCGCCCCGATCTGGCCACCCARCTCATATCCAGTGAGAGCCGCGGCGACCTGCGCGCGGTCGATGATCACGAGGTGGGCCCGACCTGCCGCCAAGGTCTACTGCCGTTTGCCGCGAATCCATCCATGTGCCCCGACACGTGCGTGATCCTAACGACGGCTCCCCACGTCCTGACACCAGGGCCACCGGCCGTCGAAGATCGATACCGGGCGGGCCGCCGGCTCGAGATGGATACGATGTTCGTCATCTGAGAGCCGGGCCGTGAGTCGTCGCAGGCGAACATCCGAACGGTGACGGTTACGGACCGCGTTGCCCGCGATCGCGTACAGCCACGGCAGAGTCTCGCTGGAGTCCATCGGCCGGCTTTCCCGCGACCGCCACACCATCAGGAACGTCTCTGACACCACGTCCCACGCGGCAGCGTCATCCGACAGACGACGCTGCGCGAACCGCGAGCTGGGGAATTCGGACCCTTCTATTAGTAGCGGGCCCGAAGGGCTACGCGTGGTGGCCGAGCTGCTCGGCCACGAGCAGCCGCCACGCTGTCGCCTGGACGTCCCCTCGGCCCAGCGGCGCGCAAGGCCCACTTCGTCGACATCGAAGTTGAAGTTCAGCCAGGTGCGCACCATGCGGCCCAGTACGGCGAGCGCGTCGTCCGGGAGGCTGTCGACCGCGTGGTAGGCAACACCGGGGAACTCGCGGGTGTCGATGTCGCCCGTCGCCGGATCGTTGCCGCTCCGCACCGCCCCGGCGTACCAAGACGTGAGCCGCCACAGCGCGGCTCGGACCTCATCGCCCTCGGGCTCGGGCGTGACCTCGCTTCGTTCGAGCCCGGCCACCCAGGCGGCTGTCGGACCGTGCCACTGTTGCTCGTCTTCGGTGCTGGCGAAACGCAGGCCGCATGTGGTCGAACCGGGCTCGCCGGCCCAGGCGACAAGCGAGACGAGCTGAAGTAGCCTCTGGCGATCATCTATTCCCCATGGCTATCACCGCACGCGACTGCCCGCCGCCGCTTCGCGCGAGGTGTGCGACCACCTGCCAGATTCGGGTGAGACATCCGCCGGGTGCGGGCCGTGATCGGATCATGCTGCGCCCGCAGCCTACGCGGGACGCGACCGCGGCGATCACGGTGGAACCATGTAACTCGCGGATAGGTGGTTCGTGGGTGAGCGACCCCGCGTGCGCGAGGAGGACGGCCCGCGACGTGCAGGTGATGCCGGACGAACTGGCGTCCCCGTGCACGGGGGTCTTCCCCGCCCGGCTGCCTCCCACCGGCGCCACAGCTACAGTAGTCGTCCCTGCGTACGCGCGTCACCAGCCCGTCAGTAGTTCTTCTTCACGTAGTCGTAGGTCTTGTCGAAGAGCACGCCAGTGGCTGGCAGGCTGAAGTTCTTGAGTGTGGAGCGGATGGCCTTGCGTACCTCCCGGTCGCCGCGGTCGGAGCTGGTCCAGCCGGTGTAGGAGACTTCAAGGACGATCTGGTCGATCCGGAAGACGATGTCGGGCACGATCTTGTGTAGCCCGGCGGGGGTGTTCTGCTCGACGATCTGTGTGAGYGCCCCGATCTTCGGGTCGTAGAGACGCTCGTTTTCGGCGAGCGTGCCTTCCTCGGCCGCGCGGTCGGCAGCGACGACGTCGTGGGCGACCTGGAGCGCGTCCTCTAGGAACTGCAGCGACTCCTCGACCGAGGAGATGGTGCGCTGCCGCAGCTTCTCGATCCGCTCGGCCAGGCTCTTGTACGCTGCGGAGTCGGTGTCCTGGCCGAGCCGGCGCTTGAGTCGGGCCTCGATGGAGTCGAGGATCTCCTCCACGATCTGCCCGGGAGCTTTCGGGTCGGGCACGGGCAGCGGTACCTGGAGCGACTGGGCGATCTTCTTGATCAGCGCGATCCCGGCCGCGTCCAGGGTGACGTTCCGAGAAGCCAGCGGCTTCACCGAGATGTCACCCATATGGGCGTGGATCAGCGCCTCGGTCTTCGCACCGAGCTTGGCCCACAGCAGTCCCTTGTCGAGCCCCTTGGGCTGGATCGACGCATACAGCTTCGCCAGCCACAGATACGTGCCCTGGAACGGCGCCAGCATCGGGTTGGGGTCGAGGAACTCCCAGATCCGCTGCACCGCAGTGAACGTCTCCACGAACGTGGTCCGCGCCTCGCTGCCGGCCGGGATCCGCTCATGCGCCTCGGCCAACGCGGTAAACGACGCATCAAACGTGTCGATCCCGTCGAAGAGCGAGGTGAGCACGGTCATGTCGGTCATGAACCGCCCGACCAGGCTGGCCACGTCGTGCACGGTCGGCTTCTCGGGCTCAGTCCCGTCCTTCGCCTTGGGGCCGAGCAACGCGTCACCGATGGCCTTGGCCAGTCCGATGTAGTCGACGACCCGGCCGTACTCCTTGCGTTGTCCGGTCAGCGGGTTCTTCCACGGCCGGTTGGGCCGGGTGATGGTCTGGAACAGGTTGGCCGCCTTGAGCGGCTTGTCGAGGTAGAGCACGCCCTCGATCGGCGCGTTGAACCCGGTCATCCACTTCGCGGTGACGACCACGAACGAGAGCGGGTCGTCCACCTTCTTGAAGCGCCGCTTGAGCCCCTCCTCGGCCTCGTCGGAGAGCAGATACTTCTTGTACGCCGACGGGGTGCTCTTGGAGTTGTCCACATGCATCACCACGCCGACCTCACGCGCGACACTGGACCCGTCCGGCAGCGTCATCGCCGCGGCGCGACGTTCCAGTTCGGCCTGGATCGCGGTCGCGTACGCCACCACCAGCTCCTGGTTGTACGCCACGACCTGCGCCTTCTGCCCGAGCGGAGCCACGTAGGTGAGGTAGTGGCCGACGATGTCAGCGCAGACCGAGGCAACCCGCTCGGGGTTCTTCAGGATGGTGGCGATATGGCTGGCCTTGCCGGAGAGGAACTCCTTGGCCTCGTCGTCGAGCCCTTCGTCGTCGGCGAGCTCCTCGAACGCCTCGTCGAGCTGCTCCTTGCTCAGCTCGAACTTCACCGCCCGGCCTTCGACGACGACGGGCTTGGTGAACCCGTCGGCGATCGAGCGCTCCATCGTGTACCGCGACAGCACCAGGTCGGGGTCCTCGGGGTTACCGAAGAGCTTGAACGTGTCCCGCTCACCGGCCTTGACCGCGGTGCCGGTCATCCCGAAGAACGTCGCGTTCGGCACCGCCTCCCGCCACGCGTCACCGAGCTTGCCCTCCTGGGAACGGTGGGCCTCGTCGACAAGCACGATGATGTCGGACCGGGCGGTGAGGAGACCGGCCTCGGCGAACTTGTGCGGCGTGGTCACCACCACCCGCGGCCCGCGCTTCTTCAGCACGGTCCACAGTGACTGCTTGGTCTTCGGCACCTCAAGGGTCGGCATCCCGGCGGTACGGAACATCTCCGCGGTCTGCCGCACCAGGTCCTTACGGTCCGCGATCACAATCACCGTCGGCGCCCCGACCCGCTCATCGCGCAACAGCCGCGAGGCGGTGAACGCCATCAGTTCGGTCTTGCCCGACCCCTGGTGATGCCACACCAGCCCGCCGCCACCCCGCTCGTTCCTGGAACCGGCGAGCACCTTGTCATGGATCGCGACCGCGGCCTCGACCTGCGGATAGCGAGGCAGGAACTTCACATCCTGCTCCGAGGCATCCCGGGCATGCCGGTACATCGCGAAGTCCCGCAGGATCGCCAGCACCATCCCCGGCGTCAGCAGCGTCCGGGCATCACGTTCTACCCGCGCCGGCCCGGACAGGTTCGGGTCACCACCGGTCTCACCCCACGGCGCCCAGAACTCGCTCTCCGGATCCGGTTCGGCGCGCACCGGCGCCATCCGCAACTCAAGTCCCTCGGTCGCCACGCTGAACACGTTCGGCGCGAAGAACTGCGGATACTCCACCTCGTAGACGTCGTAGAGGTCCTTCGCCGCGTTGAACCACGACACCGTCTGCTTCACCGGCGTCTTCGTCTCCACCACCACGAGCGGGAACCCGTTGACGTAGTAGACGACGTCGAACCGCCGCGTCTCGTGCCCGCCCTTGATCGTCACTTCATCGGCCACGACGAGCCGGTTGGCCTCCGGGTCGTCGAAGTCGATGAACCGCCGCGGTACGTGCTTCCCAGCCACCGTCACGAACGGCTGCTGCCCCCGCAGGATCACCGTCAGCGCCTCGTTGGCGGCGACGAGGCCGTTGGTGGCGTCCAGCATCGCCCGGTTGACCTCGGCAATCACCATGCCAGTCGACTCTTCGTCGTCGACCAGGTCCGAGTTGTGCCGGAGCAGCGCCTCGCGCACCCACGACTCGACCACGACCTCATGCTCATCACGCGGCAGATCCCCGCCGGGTACGTGCTCCCACCCGGCGTCCTGAGCCCACTCCAGCAGCGCCGCTTGGATCGTCGAAGCCTCGCTCCAGCCCATGGACTACGCGACCTCCGCCAAGAACCGGTCGTATGACTTCGAGATACTTATGGCGCCAGTGATCAACTCTGACACGAGTGCCGACCGAACTGCTCGAAGCGCAGTGGCCTCGGAGACCAGCGCTCGGATCGAGGAGAGGACCGTCATCGAGGCATCGGCCAACTCCGGATGGTTTGTGATGTCGGCGACCGGGAGCCGGCTCAGGATCTGAGTGTTCAGGTTGAGCATTGTGCTTCCAACGGCGTGCTCGACAAGCCACTCCGAAGTCTGCTTCCCGGCGAGTGCCTCCGAGAGACGTTCTGTCGAGATCCCCTCGGCGGCTCGAAACCTCAAGCACCCGGTGCCGCAGAGCCAGCCTTCCTGCTTATCGGTCACGAGGGCGCGCTTGGTCAGGTTTCCGCGCCGGGGGAAGACGATGTCCCCCGCGCGCAGGCGGTGACGTGCAAGTCGTACCGCAACGTCTTCGGGGACCCGCTTGATCTCGGTGGTGACGATTTCGCCGTCCACCAAGTCTTGAGGCATCACAACAGGAATACCTGTTGGATCATCGGTGTACTCGTTCGCATGCAGTTGCGAGCCGAATGGTCCGATCTGAATTYCCCCGCTGGTCGCCATTTCCGAAAGAGGGATCTTGTCCCCCGTGGCGCCAAGTTTCRCACGCAGCGTTGCGAGTACCGTACGTGCCTCAACTAGCTCAAGCGTGATGAAGGCCACAAGGTCATCGCTGGCTTTCGCTAGATCGACGATCCGGCGCTGCTCGGCCAGCGGTGGCAGCGGGATGCGGATGGTCAGGAAGTCTGCTGGCTTCACCCGCTCTCRCCGACCGCCCATGCCGGTGGAGAGGCCTTGGAGACGCTCCCAGAGCGCGGTGGTCGTGGTGTGGAGGGCGAAGTATTCGGRCAGGAGATCCGGGCCGCAGGTGAAGGTGGGGAACTCCTGGGACGCGAATGACCTCGGCGCATCATCCGGGACGACCGTGATCGCGCCTTCGAACGCCTTCAGGCGGCTGTAGACCACCTGCCGTGGCAGGATGACGTTGAGATTCTTGTAGGCGGTGTCCGAGCCGGGCATCGGCTCCCGGCGCAGCAGGCCGCGTCCGCGGTTGAGCACGCCGACGATGTCGTAGGTTGCGTCGGGCTCGACCTCGACTGTCCCCAGGTCCAGCGACATCACGTCGCCGAGAGTGACCTCCGGCCAGTCACTCACCGACAACTCCCAACGCGGTGAGGTCGACACCAGCAGCAGCGAGCCGCTCGAACATGGCAGCCTCGGCAGCATTGCGGTGCTGACGGGCGTCGGCGTACGCGATCAGGGCAGTATCCAGGTCGACGGTCTCGCTGGCCGTCTTGGTGATGTAGCGGCTAATGTTGAGGTCGAAGTCATTGGCCTTGATTTCGTCGAAGTCAGCGATGTGGGCGTACACGCCGAAGTCGGGACCGCCGTCGGGGTCGDGGTCAGTGCGGTACGCCTCGATGAGAGCCTTGATGTCGTCGTGCGACATCAAGTTCTGGTGCTTGCCCTTGGCGAACCGTTCGGAGCCGTCGATGAAGACTGAGGTGGGCCCCGTTCTTCGGACAGTGATCCCTATGAGGGATAATTGATCCGTGAACGGAGGAGATCAATGAGTCAGTCACGCAGG
>NZ_MBLM01000018.1 GCF_001854655.1 Parafrankia colletiae
TCGTCGCGACGCACCACCACACCCCGGTACGACTCCGGAACCGGCAACGCGGCGAACTCCGCCCGCCGCTCCACCGACCGCGGCGAACCGGCCATCACTGCTTCGACGATGCGCTTCATGTGCTGTCCGGCCCCGTCCCTCAGACGCCGAGATGGCGTGCGATCAGCATTTTCTGGACCTCGCTGGTGCCCTCGCCGATCTCGAGGATCTTCGAGTCGCGCCAGTGCCGGGCCACCGGGTACTCGTTCATGAACCCGTAGCCGCCGTGGATCTGCGTGGCCTCGCGCGCATTCGTCACCGCGGCCTCGGAGGAGAACAGCTTCGCCATCGCCGCCTCCTTCTTGAACGGCAGGCCGGCGAGCATCCGCCGGGCGGCGTCGTAGTAGGCGGTCCGGGCGACGTAGGTGCGCGTCTCCATCTCGGCGAGCTTGAAGGCGATCGCCTGGTTCCGGGCGATCGGGGCGCCGAACGCCTCGCGCTCCTTCGCGTATTTCACGCTCTCGTCGACACAGGCCTGAGCAAGCCCCACCGACAGCGCCGAGATGGCGATCCGGCCCTCGTCGAGAATCGACAGGAAGTTCGCGTAGCCACGGCCCTGCTCGCCGAGCAGGTTCGCCGCCGGGACATGCACGTCCTGAAACGACAGCGGCCGGGTGTCGGAGGCGTGCCAGCCCACCTTGGAATAGGGCGCGCCGGCGCTGAATCCCGGCGTCGGGACCGGGACGATGATGGAGGAGATCTGCGGCCGGCCGTTCACCGGCTCACCGGTCACCGCGGTCACCGTCACCACCCGAGTGATGTCGGTACCGGAATTGGTGATGAACGCCTTGGCGCCGTTGATCACCCATTCGCCGTCGACGAGCCGGGCGGTGGTCCGGGTGCCCCCGGCGTCGCTGCCGGCACCCGGCTCGGTCAGGCCGAAGGCGCCCAGCGCCCGGCCGCTGGCCAGCACCGGCAGCCACTCCTCGCGCTGCGCCTCGGTGCCGAACCGGTAGATCGGCATCGCGCCGAGGCCGACCCCGGCCTCGAGGGTGATCGCCACCGAGGAGTCGGCACGGGCCAGCTCCTCGATCGCCAGGCAGAGCGCGAAGTAGTCCGCGCCCTGCCCACCGTAGGACTCGGGGAACGGCAGGCCGAACAGGCCCATCTCCCCCATCTGCGCGATGACCTCGTACGGGAAGGTCTTCGCCTCGTCGTGACCGGCCGCCGCCGGGGCGACCACCTCGCGGGCGAACTCCTCGACCGTCTTGCGCAGGCTCTCGTGTTCCTCGCTCAACCGGTAGTCGGCCATGGTCCTTCTCCTTCTTCGGGTCAGTGGCCCGCGTCGATGGGCACGGCCGTACGCTCGGCGCCGGCTCCCGGGTCGGCCTCGGCCGCGGGCTCGACCACCGCCAGCAGCGCGTCGAGCGCCACCGAATCACCCACCCGGACCAACACGTCCTTCACCTGGCCGGCCACCGCCGCCACCACGGTGTGTTCCATCTTCATCGCCTCGACGACAACCAGCGGAGCGCCGGGTTCGACGGTGTCCCCGGCGGCGGCGCGGACGTCCACGACGATGCCCGGCATCGGGCTGCGCGCCTCTCCGCCCCGCTCACCGCCCGCGCCGTCGCCGTCGCGCTCGGCCCGGCGCTCCGCCAGTGCCCAGGCAGAACCGCCGGCGCCGACCCAGACGGTGTCGCCGGACACCGCGACCTGCCAGCGCCGGGCCTGACCGTCCACTGTCACCAGCGCCTCCGCCGGCAGGCCGGCACCTGCGACCGGCAGCCAGGTCAGGTCCGCCGGGCGGGGCCGGCCGTCGCCGAGGCGTACCAGCAGCCCGCCGTCAGCCTCCCGCAGGACCGCGACCTCGTGTGCCGGGCCGCTGGACGTGCCCGCTCCGGCCACCGACCAGCGCGACCAGGCCGGTCCGCCCACCCGCCAGCCCGACGGGATGTCCCACGGGTCGACCAGTGGGCCGGTCGGGACCATGCCCACCGCGCTCACCAGGCCGAACACCTCCAGTGCGGCGTCCAGCGCCGGCTCGCCCGCCGGCCGCGGGGCGCGCACGGCGCCCTCGGCTGCCTCCCCGGGACCGGCACTGTCGGCGTCCGGGGAGGTCAGCGCCTCGAGGTGGCGTTCGACCAGACCGGTGTCGAGCCGTCCGGCGCGGGTGTCGGGATGGCCGATCAGCCGGCGCAGGAAGGCGATGTTCGTGGTCACGCCCAGCAGGGTGGTGCCGGCCAGCGCCGTGTCGAGGCGGGCCAGCGCTCCGGCACGGTCGGGTGCCCAGGCGACGACCTTGGCGAGCATCGGGTCGTAGGTCGCGGCGACCTGCGAACCGGGCTGCAGCCCGGAGTCGACCCGCACCCCCGGGCCGCTGGGCTCACGCAGCGCGAGGACATCTCCGCCGGTGGGCAGAAAGCCACGGGACGGGTCCTCGGCGTAGACCCGGGCCTCGACCGCGTGGCCGGTGAGGCGGATCTCGTCCTGGGTGTGCCGCAGCCGCTCGCCGGCGGCGACCCGCAGCTGTTCGGCGACGAGGTCGACGCCGGTGACCAGCTCGGTGACCGGGTGCTCGACCTGCAGCCGGGTGTTCATCTCCATGAAGAAGAACTCGTCCGGACGGTGCGTGCTGACCACGAACTCCACCGTGCCGGCGCCCGCGTAGCCGACGGCGGCGGCGACGTCCACCGCCGCGCCGCCGATACGGGCCCGGGTCGCGGCGTCGAGGAGCACCGACGGGGCCTCCTCGATGATCTTCTGGTGCCGCCGCTGCAGGCTGCACTCACGCTCACCGAGGTGGATGACGTTGCCGTGGGTGTCGGCGAGGATCTGCACCTCGATGTGGCGGGGGGTGTCGACGAAGCGCTCGACGAACAGCGTGTCGTCGCCGAAGGAGGCGGCGGCCTCCCGCCGGGCCGAGCGCAGCGCCTCGGGCAGGTCCGCGGGGTCACGGACGAGCCGCATGCCCTTGCCGCCACCGCCGGCAGCCGGCTTCACCAGTACCGGGTACCCGATCTCGGCCGAGGCGGCGACGAGGTCGTCGTCCGACATGCCCGGCTCGATGCGACCGGGAACGACGGGAACGCCCGCTGCCGCCACGGTGCGCTTGGCGGCGATCTTGTTGCCCATCAGGTCGACGACCTCCGCCGACGGGCCCACGAAGACCACGCCGGCGGCGGCGCAGGCCCGGGCGAACGCCGGGTTCTCGGCGAGGAAGCCGTACCCGGGGTGGATCGCCTGCGCGGCCGTGGCCGCCGCCGCGGCGAGCACCCGCTCGATGTTGAGGTAGGAGTCGAGCGCCCGGGCCGGACCCAGGCGCACCGCGACGTCCGCCTCGGCGACGTGGCGGGCGTCCGCGTCGGCGTCGGAGTAGACCGCCACCGACCGGACGCCGAGCTCGCGCAGGGTCCGGATCACCCGGACCGCGATCTCACCGCGATTGGCGACGAGCACCGTGTGGAACATCGACCCTCACATCCGGAAGACGCCGTAGCCGACCGGCTCCAGCGGTGCGTTCGCCGCGGCCGACAGGGCCAGACCCAGCACGGTGCGGGTGTCCGCCGGGTCGATCACGCCGTCGTCCCAGAGCCTGGCGGTGGCGTAGTAGGGGTTGCCCTGCCGCTCGTACTGCTCGCGGATCGGGGACTCGAACGCTGCCTGCTCGTCAGCGGACCACTCCCCGCCGCGGGCCTCGATCGCGTCGCGCCGGACCGTGGAGAGCAYGGCCGCGGCCTGGTCGCCGCCCATCACCGAGATGCGGGCGTTGGGCCAGGTCCACAGGAAGCGCGGCGAGTAGGCACGGCCGCACATCGAGTAGTTGCCGGCGCCGAAGGAGCCACCGATCACCACGGTGAACTTCGGTACCCGGGCGCAGGCGACGGCGGTGACCATCTTCGCGCCGTGCTTGGCGATCCCGCCTGCCTCGTAGTCGCGGCCGACCATGAAACCGGTGATGTTCTGCAGGAACAGCAGCGGGATCTGCCGCCGGTCGCACAGTTCGATGAAGTGGGCGCCCTTGAGCGCCGACTCCCCGAACAGCACGCCGTTGTTGGCGATGATGCCCACCGGATGCCCGTGCAGGCGGGCGACCCCGGTGACCAGGGTCGAGCCGTACTCCTTCTTGAACTCGGCGAAGCGGCTCCCGTCCACCAGCCGGGCGATCACCTCGCGGACGTCGTAGGGCGTGCGCGGGTCCGCCGGGACGACCGAGTACAGCTCGGAGGACGGGTGCAGCGGCTCCTCGGTCGGCACCACCTCCCAGGGCCGCGGCGGGCGCGGCGCGAGCTCACCGACGATCCGCCGGACGATGGCGAGCGCGTCGGCGTCGTCGGCGGCCAGGTGGTCGGTGACACCCGACTTCCGCGAGTGCAGCAGCCCGCCGCCGAGGTCCTCGGCGCTGACGACCTCGCCGGTGGCCGCCTTCACCAGCGGCGGACCACCCAGGAAGATCGTCCCCTGGTTGCGGACGATCACGGCTTCGTCGCTCATCGCCGGGACGTAGGCGCCGCCGGCGGTGCACGAGCCGAGCACCGCGGCGATCTGGGCGATGCCCTGCGCCGACATCGTCGCCTGGTTGAAGAAGATCCGGCCGAAATGCTCCCGGTCCGGGAAGACCTCGTCCTGGCGGGGCAGGAAGGCACCACCGGAGTCGACCAGGTAGACGCAGGGCAGCCGGTTGTGCAGCGCGACCTCCTGAGCGCGCAGGTGCTTCTTCACGGTCACCGGGTAGTAGGTGCCGCCCTTGACCGTGGCGTCGTTGACGACGATGACGCACTCGCGGCCGGAGACCCGGCCGACCCCGGTGATCATGCCGGCGCCGGGCGCCTCGCCGTCGTACATCCCGTCGGCGGCCAGCGCGGACAGTTCCAGGAACGGGCTGCCCCGGTCGAGGAGAGTGTCCAGCCGGTCACGGGGCAGCAGCTTGCCCCGCTCGACATGCCGCCGGCGTGCGTTCTCCGGCCCGCCGGCGGCGGTGACCGCCAGCTTGCCCCGCAGTTCGTCCACCAGGTCCGTGAAGGCGGCGGCGTTGTGACGTGCGGGATCGCCCTTGACATCGACCAGGCTGCGCAGGGGTTCGGCGGGCTCCGCCCGCACCCGGGAAGCCGGCCGGCCGATGTTAGCGTCGACTAACATGCGACGGAGGCTAGCGGCACTTGGCCGCTGTGTCGAGGTGAAGCCCGTGACGAGCCGATGGACGCCGCCCCGCCGGGCCGTGTCGGCCTGGCGGGGCGACGGGCACGCCTAGAGGCGCGGACCCACCACGACGGTCGGGACGCTCGTGCTCGCCCCGTTGCTGAGCACGTTGTGCACCACGCGGACCAGTTCGTCCACAGGCAGGAACGAGTTGGTGATGTAGCCGCGGCTGACCCAGGTCGGGTGCACCTCCATCACCAGGCCCCGATCCCAGCCGGAGGAGAACTCCGTCGCCGAGTCGCCCTCGCCGCCGACGCAGTTCCCGACGACGATCCGGGTGAAGCCGACCTTCGGGTGCTCGCCCTGCCAGGCCTGGACCAGCTTGTCAAGCGCGGCCTTGCTCACCGCGTATGCACCGAGGCCCGGCCACGGATCGGTTATCGAGGCACTGACGGTCGAAAGATAGGCCGCGGTGCCACCGGACTCGGTGAGATGGGGAATCGCCGCAGCAGTGATCAGCGAAGCACCGATCACATTGGTGGCGAAGGTGCTGTGCCAGAGTTCGGCACTGATATCGGTAAGACGGGAAAGCGGGCCCACTCCGGGTGAGTAGACCAGAGCGTCGATACCGCCGAGGCCCTCGGCCGCCTCGGCTATCGCCCGCTGGCAGGACTCCTGGTCGGTGACGTCGCACGTGATCGCGAGCGTTCCCGACCCGGCCTCCTTGGCCGCGTCGACCAGGCGGTCCTGCCGCCGAGCCAGTAACGCGGTCGAGGCGCCCAGCCGCGCGAGGCCGACGCCGATACTGCGACCCAGTCCGCTCGACGCTCCGACTACTACTGTCCGCATCGCTCCACTCCATGATCCACAAGGTTTGACGACGCTGGTGGGCGCCTTATCAGGACGGACGGTACAGCAGGGGCCGAAGCGGCGCGTGACCTCGCGGATCCCGTGCGGGACCGGCGCAGACCGACGCGGATCGGCGTGGTGCACGCCGCAGTCGAACCGCGCACCCACGAGGGCCACGCGGCGCTGACAACCCACCGTGCGACCAACCCCGCGACCAACCCCGCGGAAGCACCATCACCAGACGGCGGAACGAGTCAAATTGGCCACCGGCCAACTAGTATAGTCGCGGAACTTGACCCTGCCACCCAGGACCACAGTCTCCACGACACCTGCCTGCACAAAGCGGGCCGGCCCCGGCGAGAAGGAATACGGGCCGCCCCCCAGCTGAAGGAGAATGCATTGTCGACGGCCGCGCCGGCTGACCGCGAGAAGCCGAACGGGCCGCGCTCGCGCAAAGGCGCGGCGACTCGGGCCCGAATCCTCGACGCAGCGAAGACCGTCTTCGAGAACGACGGCTTCCTGGAGGCCAGGATATCGGACATCGCGGAGCAGGCTGGCCTGTCGCACGGTTCTTTCTACCATTACTTCGACTCGAAGGAACAGATTTTTCGCGAGGTCGCGAAGGAGATGAGCGACCTGCTCAACGCCCCGCTGAGCACGTCCATCTTCATTCCGTCGTCGACCGCACCGCCGCGGGAGCGCATCCGCGACGGAATCCGACGCTATCTTGAGAGCTACCGGGCGGAGGCCCGGATCATCGGCGTCATCGAACAGGTCACCCGGTATGACGCGCACCTCAACGGTGAGCGTTTCGAGCATCAGCAGCGCGATCGCGACCGGGTCGTCGGTTCCCTCCGCCAGCTCCAGCTCCTGGGCCTGATCGACGAGGATGTGGACCCCGCGATCGCCGCACACTCGCTCGGCGCGATGATCTCCCGTTTCGCCGAGATGTGGTTGGTGCAGGGGCTCGTCGACACCGATTTCGAGCACGCGGTGGACCAGCTCACCCGGCTCTTCGTCAGTGCGCTGCGCCTGCGCGACAGACCGGCGCACCTGTCCCACCCGGAGATCGAGTGACCCGCTCGCGTCCGAAGGTCGGCTGACGACCGGGCCCTGACCGCGAGGGCGGGGGCCGGGGGCGCGGCGTCGCCGCGCTGGCCGGCTCCCGCCCTCGCCCCTGCGGAGCGCGGCCCGCCCGGTCGGTGACCGGGCGGGCTCGTCACCGGGTCAGCTGGCCCGCGGCGCGGGTACCTCCAGGACGAGGGCGCTGGCCATGCCACCGCCCGCGCACATCGCCGACACCGCCGTGCCGCCGCCGCGGCGGCGCAGCTCGTGGATCAGCGTGATCACCTGGCGGGCGCCCGTCGTCGCGATCGGGTGCCCCAGGCTGCAGCCACTACCCAGGAAGTTCACGCGGCTGTCGTCGATCTCCAGCAGCCGCGAGGCCGCCACCGAGACCGAGGCGAACGCCTCGTTGATCTCCCACAGGTCGATGTCACCGATCGACAGACCCGCGCGGCGCAGGGCCTTCGGGATCGCCAGCGTCGGCGCGATCCCCGTCTCCGCCGGGGGGACGCCCACCGAGGCCCAGGCCCGCACGACCGCCAGCGGCTCCAGGCCGTGGGCGTCGGCGTACGCACCATCGGTGATCACCATGGCGGCGGCACCGTCGTTCGCCCCCGCCGCGTTGCCGGCGGTGATGCTGAAGCCCTCGATCTCGGGGTGCAGCGGCTTGAGAGCGGCGAGCTTCTCCGCGCTGGTGGTACGCCGGGGGTGCTCGTCGACGGCGAAGGTGAAGCTCGTCCCGTCGCGGCGCGGCACCTCGATCGGGAAGATCTCCTCGGTGAAGCTGCCGTTGTCGATGCCGGCGATGGCGCGCTGGTGCGAGCGCAGCGCCCAGGCGTCCATCTCCTCCCGGGAGACCCCCGCCGCCACCGCGGCGTTCCAGCCGACGGTGATCGACATGTCGAAGTTGGGCGCCTCGGCGGTGTTGCGGTGGGTCGGGGAGTACCAGTCCTCCACCTCGTCGCTGCCGGGCCGCCGCCGCTTCGACCGCGGAGCGGTGGAGGAGGAGTTCGTGCCGCCGGCGACGACAACCCGGTCCATCCCGGACCGGATGGAGGCTGCCGCCGTCTGCACGGCGACGAGCCCGGAGGCGCAGTGGCGGTTGTGCGCGACACCCGCGGCGCCGACGATGCCGGCCTCGATGGCCGCGTAGCGGGCGATGTCACCGCCGCCGTAGAGGGACTCCCCCAGAACGACGTCGTCGATGTCGGCCGGGTCGACACCCGAGCGGCGCACGGCCTCCGCCACGGCCTGGGTACCGAGGGCGAACGCGTCGACGTCCACGAGGGAACCCTTGACCGCCGTACCGATCGCTGTTCTTGCGGTCGAAACGATTACCGCTTCATGCTCCGTCACGTTCGCTCCTCCTGTGGGAACCACGAACCTCACGACACCGACCGGAAAGCCCGGGCACTGTGAGGTTCCTCATAATGCTGAAGTCGACATCGGGGTCAGGACATGACAGAACGCAGCGGAACCTCATTCTGCGCACCTCTCATGTCCGGACACCGTTCGGCGCGCGCGGGGCATCGGTGTTCTGGTCCCGGACGAGGTTCCCGAGCCCCGACAGCCACGGTTGCCCGCAGCGTGCCCTGCCCATCACCCGACGTCGCCATGCGCGGGACGGACCGGGGCCTGCCAGCAGCAGCCGCCGCCGGCAGGCCCCCGGCACATCCAGGAAAATCCTCTCAGACGGTGTCCGAGACTGTCGACCAATAGCATTCCGCCCGGCGCGAAGCGCGCAATCCCAGAGGAAGAGCGCCGTTCTCGCCGGGCAGGGGCCCAGCCTGGCGGAGCTAGAGGTGACCTCCGCCGCCACCCGCCATGGCGCGGATCATGGCGTCCTGCACGAAGGACGCGACGAGACCCTGCCCGCCACCGAAGGCGTCGCCCTGCCCGTAGCTGCGGCCCTGCCCGGCGAACGGACTGCGCAGTGACATCAGCAGCCACTCCCGGGCCGGGCTCGGCTGGTGGAACGTGATCGTGTGGCTCAGGACGCCGGTCGAGATGGAGCGGTGTGCCAGTGCCTGACCGACGCCCTTGTGCGGCCGCATCGCCGTGGCGATGAGGAAGCTGTCGGTGGCGAAGGCGAGCAGCGCCTGGCCGATCACCGCGTCGTCGGGGGCACCGGGCCAGCGGGTCCACACCTCGAGCTCGGGCGGGCCGACGACGTCGGGATCGTTCAGATCGACGTCCCCGACCACCTGGACCTGCCAGGTGCCCGGTGCCTCGGCGGCACCATCCGGGCCGGTCGGCGCGGGCGGGCCGGCCGGGGGTGCCGGGTGTGTCTGCGCGTAGCTGATGAAGTCCGGTTCCTCGGCGGACAGCATCACCTGCGACTGCACGCACAGCCGGTCACCCTGGCTGATCGACACCAGGCTCGTCGCCAGGCTGCGGCCGCTGTGCACCCGTGTCACCGCGATGTCGAGCGGGACGTCCGGGCGAGCCGCGCGGGCGAAGACCGTGTGCAGGGTCTTGACCTTCTTGCCGTCGTTGCCCTGCTGGGCGGCGACCAGGGTCTGGGCCAGCAGCTGGCCGCCGTGGGCCACCGGGCCGCCGGGGTGGACACTGCCCGCGCGGTAGCGGTCGGTGGCGACCGGCTCCAGGTCCAGCACGGCGAGGACGTCAGCGACGGGGAACATCGGCTACCACGCCCCGCGGAGCCGCGCGACGGCGCTGCGGCCGGGCGCACCGTGAAGATCCAACGAAGGTCACCTTCCGTCCAGGGAACCCGACACGGAGCGTGCCGGGTGGGGAAACCCCCGAAAGGAACATGTCAGGAGAACGCCGGTGGGCGCCAGCGGTGCCCGCGGGCGCCACGGCCACCGCCACCAGCGGCGGTGGCCAGCGGCTGACGGCCTACCTGCCGGTCCAGCGCGGGGGGCGCTTCTCCGCGAACGCGCGGGCGCCCTCCTGGGCGTCGGCGGAGGTGCGCACCTGGGCGACGAACTCCTCCTGACGTTCGAAGCCCTCCTCCAGCGACCAGTCCACGGAACGGGCCAGCACCTGCTTGGACGCCGCCAGCGAGAGGGGCGCGTTGGCGGCGATCTCCCCCGCGAGGTCGAGGGCGGCGCCCAGCGCCTCCCCCGGTTCGGTGAGCCGGTTGACGAGGTGGACGTCCGCCGCGTCGGTCGCGGGCCACATCCGTCCGGTGAGCACGAGCTCCATCGCCAGGTGGTAGGGGATGCGGCGCTGCAGCCGGAGCAGTCCGCCCGCCGCCGCGGTCAGCCCGCGCTTCACCTCGGGCAGGCCGAAGTTGGCCGTCCGCGAGGCGACGACCAGGTCACAGGACAGCACGATCTCGAAGCCGCCGGCGAGCGCGTAGCCCTCGACCGCCGCGATCAGCGGCTTGCGGGGCGGCTGGTGGGTGACGCCCGCGAACCCCCGTCCGGGCACGACGGGGCGCTCGCCGCGGGAGAAGCCCTTGAGGTCCATGCCGGCGCAGAACGTGCCGTTGGCGCCGGTGATGATGCCGACGCTCAGGTCGTCACGGGCGTCGAGCTCGTCCAGCGCGGCGGCGATCGCCGTGGCCAGGCTCAGCGACATCGCGTTGCGCGCCGCCGGCCGGTTCATGGTGAGGACGAGCACCCGGCCGTGCTCGGTGCGGATCAGTTCGTCCCCGTCGGCAGGGGCGGGCACGGGGGCGGCGGTGGGCGCCGGACGCTCCGGGCGGGGGGTCTCCAGCTCAGCCATGATCTCTCTCCGGTGGTGCGGGGCAGGATGCGGGCCCGCTGGACTCGGGCGCCGCCGGTCAGGAGACCCGCGGCTCGGGACGCCCGGGCTGCTCGCCGCCGCGGGCCTCGCCGTAGGAGCGCTTGGGCACCATCACCTTGCGGCGGTAGATGCAGACGAGCGTTCCGTCCTGGTTGAGCCCGCGGGTCTCGACGGTGACGATGCCACGGTCGTCCTTGCTCTTCGACTCCACCTTGGCCAGCACGGTCGACTCGCCGTAGATCGTGTCCCCGTGGAAGACCGGCGCGACGTGCCGCAGCGACTCGACCTCCAGGTTCGCGATCGCCTTGCCAGAGACGTCGGCGACGGACATCCCGAGCAGCAGCGAGTACACGTAGTTGCCGACGACGACGTTGCGCTTGAACTGGGTGGTCCGCTCGGCGTAGTTGGCGTCGAGGTGCAGCGGATGGTGGTTCATCGTCAGCAGACAGAACAGGTGGTCGTCGTACTCGGTGACCGTCTTGCCGGGCCAGTGCCGGTAGACCGCGCCGACCTCGAACTCCTCGTAGTACCGGCCGAACTGCATGCGACCCCCTGCTTTCCTGCCGTTCCTGGCCCGGCTGTTCCGACGGAATGGACGTTCTGACGTGGCGTGCTGTCCCGTGCCGCGGCACGGGACAGCACGGCCGCGACTCAGCCGGGGAGTTTGTACTC
>NZ_MBLM01000019.1 GCF_001854655.1 Parafrankia colletiae
GACGGACACCTGCCCGTATACCCGCCCCCAACAACCATCGTGATCAGGGTCCTGGCGTGCATGGATATGCCTCTACCACGCGAAAGGAACAAAAACCGCCGCCAACATAACCGACTTATCCTCATCGAAACCACGTAAACATCCAGTGAGAGGGTGTTTGGGGCACATTGTGGGCGTTGCGTCGGTGAGCTGGCTGCTGCCCTGCCAGCCGCGCGCTCCGTGGCTGGCGCAGATCTCTTTCAGCTGACGATCCGGAGTGGGGTCTCGAGCGTCCTTGCGAGGTCCTGGAGGAACCGGGCGCCGGTCGCGCCATCGATTGCGCGATGGTCTGCGGACAGCGTCAGCCGCAGGATCGCGCGCGCTACCATCTCGCCGTCAACGATCCGCACCTCCTGGGTGGCGGCGCCTACCGCGAGGATCGCGGCCTCGGGCGGGTTGATGACGGCGGCGAACTGCTCGATGCCGAACATCCCGAGGTTGGAGATCGTGAAGGTGCCACCGCTCATGTCAGCGGGTTGCAGGCGGCCGGCGCGGGCGCGCTCGGCGAGCTCCCGGCCGATGGTGGCGATCTCAGACACCGGCCGCCGGTCGGCGTCGGTGATGACCGGCACCACCAGTCCCGATTCCACCGCAACTGCGATGCCCAGGTTGATCCGCCGGTGCCGGCGCAGGACGTCCCCGCCGAAGGACACGTTGACGGACGGGTTAGTGCGGATCGTTGTCGCGACGGCTTTGACGATGAGGTCATTGATGCTCAGCTTGGGCCCACCGGTCGCGGCCAGCGTCTCGTTGAGGGTCGTGCGGAAGGCCGTGAGTGCCGTGATGTCGACTGCGCGCGTGAGGTAGAAGTGCGGAGCCTGCTGCTTGCTCTCGGTCAGCCGCTTCGCGGCCACCCGCTGTATCCCGGACAGAGGGAGCTCGTCGACATCCGCCTCGGGTGCTGGGGACCGCGCGGCGTCGCGTGCCGTCGGGGTTCCGTTCGGAGCCGGGCGCACCGGTTCGGGCAGGACGATGCCGTTGCTCGGTACGGTGTCGGCCACATGTTCCACATCGGCGCGTACGATCCGTCCCCCGGGGCCTGTGCCGACGATGTTGGCGAGGTCCACGCCCCGCTCGGCCGCAATCTTGCGGGCTAGCGGTGAGGAACGGGGACGGTCTGCACGGCTGTCCCCCGCGCTGTCGGCGGAAGCTCCGGCGCCGTCAGTACCGCCTGTGGTGTCCGTGCGCCCGCAGGTGGTCGAGGCGGGTGAGGCCGGGCCGGGGGCGGTGTCCGACGCCGGCCCGCCCGACGAGTCGGGGGACGACGCCGTGCCGGTCCCGTCGCCGATCACCGCGATGGGAGTGCCGATCGGCACTCGGCTGCCCTCATCGACAAGGATCCGCTCCAGGACACCGTCGTCGTACGCCTCAAGCTCCATGATTGCCTTGTCGGTCTCGACCTCGACGAGTATCTCACCGCTGGTGATCTTGTCGCCGACCTGCTTGCGCCACAGCATCACCACGCCGTCCTCCATCGTGTCGGACAGGCGGGGCATCGTGATCTCGGGCATGGCCCTTCCTCGGATACTCGGCGTCGGTCGGCGGAGGTGTCAGCGGCGGCCGACAGCGTGCAGGGTTTCGCGCGCCGCGGTGAGGACCGAGTCGACGGACGGTAGTGCGGCGTCCTCGAGCGACTTTGCGTAGGGGAGCGGCACCTCGGCCGCAGCGACGCGACGCACGGGCGCGTCGAGGTGGTCGAAAGCGCCCTCGGAGATCGAGGCGGCGACCTCGGCCCCAATGCCGTACGTGAGCCAGTCGTCCTCGGCGACGACAGCGCATCCGGTCCTGCGCACCGAGCGGACGAGTGTCTCGCGGTCCAGCGGGCGCAGCGACCGCAGGTCGACGACCTCGGCTGACACGCCCTCGGCAGCCAGTTTCTCGGCGGCATCGAGGGCGACGGCCGCCATCCGGGAGTAGCCGATGAGGGTGATGTCGGTGCCCGGTCGGGTCACCGCGGCTCTGCCGATCTCCGCCGTCGGCAGATCCTCGGGCACCTCGCCCTTGACGTTGTAGAGCGCGAGGTTTTCGAGGAACAGCACGGGATCGTCGTCGCGGATCGCGGTTCGCAGCAGGGCCTTCGCATCGGCCGGGGTGCTCGGGGCGACGACCTTCAGACCCGGGACGAACGCGTAGTAAAGCTCGATGTTCTGCGAGTGCGTGGCGCCGAGTTGCTGCCCGCCGCCACCCGGCGTGCGGATGACCATCGGGACGCTCGTCTGCCCGCCGAACATCCCGTAAATCTTCGCCGCATGGTTGACGATCTGGTCAATGGCGATGAGCGAGAAGTTGATCGTCATCAGCTCCACAACCGGGCGCAGTCCTAGCATCGCCGCCCCGATCGCGGCCCCGACGAAGCCCTCCTCCGAGATCGGGGTGTCCCGGACCCGCTTGTCGCCGAACTCGCCGAGCAGGCCTTCGGTGATCTTGTATGAACCCTCGAAGACGCCGATCTCCTCACCGATCAGGAAGACGTTGTCGTCCCGGATGAGCTCCTCGCGCAACGTGCTGCGCAGGGCCTCGCGGTAGGAGAGGACAGGCATGGGTGCTCCTTGCGGTACGAGTGAGGCCTGGATGGGTCAGAAGATGGGGTCGGCGGGGAGCCGCCGTGCCACGCTGGCCACCGGGGTTGCGTAGGTGTGGTCGAAAAGTGTCGAAACGTCCGGGTGCGGGCTCGTGGCGGYGAAGGCGACCGCATCATCCGCGGCGGCCCGTCCCTCAGCGACGACGGTGTCGAGCTCGGCCTCGTCGAAGACGCGCGCGGCGGCCAGAGCGGCGCGGAAGCGGACCAGCGGGTCGGCATCTCGGGCGGCCGCGACGTCGTCCGCGGAGCGGTACCGGGCGGGGTCGACGACGGAGTGGCCCTTGAGTCGCTTGCTCACCGCCTCAAGCAGGGCCGGGCGGCTCTCGGTGCGGGCCCGCTCAACCAGCCTCGCCGTGGCCGCGTGGACGGCGAGCACGTCCGCGCCGTCCACGCGTTCGCCGTGCATTCGGTAGGCCGAGGCACGCTTGAACAGCTCCGGCTCGGCCGAGGACCGGTCGACCGTCGTGCCCATCCCGAGGTCGTTGTTGACAACTAGGAAGACGATCGGCAGGTTCCACAGGACGGCCAGATTGAGCGACTCGTGGAAGGCGCCGATGTTCGTGGTCCCGTCACCCATCTGGCAGAGGACGACCTCATCGCCCCCGCGGTATGCGACGGCCAGGGCGGCGCCGGTGGCGAGTGGTAGTTGGCCGCCCACGATCCCATATCCGCCCAGCAAGCGGGCCTCGGTGTCGAACATGTGCATCGAGCCGCCCCAGCCCTTCGAGGTGCCGGTCGTGCGGCCGTACAACTCGGYCATGACCCGGCCCGGGTCGATGCCCTTCGCGATCGCGTAGCCGTGCTCGCGGTAGTTCGTGAAGAGGTAGTCGGTGGGGCGCAGTGCGGCCATCGCCCCGACCACAGTCGCCTCCTCGCCCAGGTTGAGGTGGCAGTACCCGCCGATCCTGGCCTGGGTGTAGCCCTGCGCCGCGCGCTCCTCGAAGCGGCGGATCAGTGCCATCTGGCGCAGATGTTGACGCAGCGTATCCGGGTCCTCGGAGCTGATCGGTGCGTGGTCAATCGTCGTCGCTTCGTTCCGGCGGCGGGCGGTGCGGGCGGCCATGAGGTCCCCTCCGGTTCAGCGGGTTCGTGGCGGGTTCGCGTGCACGGGCAGGCCAAGCGCGACGAGCGCGGCCTCCATGCCGATCTCGCCGAGCGTGGGGTGGGCGTGGACCGTCTCCGCGAGCTCATCGAGCGTCGCCTCGAGCGTCAGGGCTAGCGCGCCCTCCGTGATCAGGTCGCTGGCAGACGGACCGATGACGTGGACGCCCAGGATCTCGCCGTGAGCCGTACCGGCGACGATCTTCATGAAGCCCTCGGTACGGCCGAACGTACGGGAGCGACCCAGGCCTGCGAAGGGGAAGGTGGCGACGGTGACGTCCATGCCCGCCTTCCGGGCGGCCGCCTCGTTCAGCCCGACGCTCGCGATCTCAGGGTGCGTGAAGGTCGCGGCGGGGACCACGCGGTAGTCCATACGGCGGTCGTGCCCGGCGACCACGTCCGCCGCGACGAGGCCCTGGTGCGAGGCGACGTGGGCCAGCATGGCCCGACCCGTCACATCGCCGATCGCGAACACGTGCTCGACATCGGTCCGCATCCGGTCGTCGACCGTTACGAAACCCCGCCGGTCGGTGGTGACCCCGGCCACGTCGAGCCCGAGGTCCCGGGTGTTGGGGACGCGACCCGCTCCCACCAGGACGACATCCGCCTCGATCAACCCGGGCTCCGGGCCGTCCACGACCACGCGCAGCGGTGCGGCCACCTCGATGGCGGAGACGGTTGAACTGGTGAGTACACCGATCCCACGCGAGCGAAAGGAACGGGCTAGGGCGGCGCCGATCGCTGCGTCCTCGGCCGGGACCAGGGTCGGTTGCATCTCGACCACGGTGACCGCGGCTCCGAACTCGGCGAAGAGGGTGGCCCACTCGGCTCCCACGGCACTGCCGCCGACGATTACGACGCGCTCGGGCACCTCGGTCAGGCCGAACGCGCCGTCGGACGTGATCACACCCGGCAGGTCCGCGCCAGGCACCGGGAGCTCGGCGGGCCGTGAGCCCGTGGCGATGACGACATCGCGGGCGCTGACCGACCGGGTGGCCGTCGTGCCCGTAGGGGGCGCGGCGTACAGGGGCCCCCCGGGCCCGAGCGGCGCGTCGCCGACCTCGAGGATCTCGACCGAGGTCGGCCCCGTCATGCGGGCGTGGCCGGCGATTGTGGTGACGCTGTTAGCACGCAGAAGCCCCGCCACGCCGTCGGCCAGTCCCTTGACGATGTCGTCCTTACGGCGCCGGACGGCGTCATAGTCGACGGTCGGCTCGCCCGTGCACACCCCGAACTCGTGTGCTCGGCGGACCACGTCGAACGCCTCGGCCGAGCGCAGCATCGCCTTGGTGGGGATGCAGCCCCAGTTCAGACACACGCCACCGGGGCGTTCCTTCTCCACCAACCCCACGGAGAGGCCGTGCTGGGCGGCCCTGATCGCAGCGACGTACCCCCCGGGTCCGCCACCGAGGACGAGCAGATCGAAATCTGGCATGCCGGTGAGCCCTTCGACGATGGTCACCGCAGGGGAAGACACACCGCCCGCGCTGAGGTCGAGTGTTCTTTATCCGGAGCGCTGGGACCATGCCGAAGTGCCCAGAGCTGGTGGTCGGCTTTTGTGCACCATGCCCAAGCGTCGACTCGCCCGCCGTCCGTCGACCCGCCCGCTCCGGATAGCGGCGTTCCGCCGACAGAGGCGTATCAGGAAGCGGGTGGCTCGGGAAGCTCCAGGGCGCTCAGCGCGAGCGACAGCTCGACGAAGGGCCGCCGGCCGTCGAGGCTCCGTCCGGTGAGGACTGCGACGCGGTGCAACCGGTTCAATACGGTGTTGCGGTGACAGAAGAGCCGCTCGGCAGCCACCGAGGCTGACCGGTCGGCCTCGAGCCAGGCGGTCAAGGTGTCCAAGAGGGGCTTGGCTTCCTTGACAGGCAGGGCGAGCACCGGGCCAAGCCAGGTGTCGACGAGCCGGCGGCACAGCTCCGGGGAGCGGACGAGAAGGGATTCTGGGACACGTTCGTCGATGCTCACAAGGCCCGACGCGTTGACGGACACCGTACTCAGCGCCAAGGTAGCGAGCCGATGACCCAGAGCAACGGCGGCCAGGCCGCCGTCGACATGTGCGGCGGCCGCACGCCCGCCCAGCGCCGCGCCCGCATCGGACGACAGACTCGAAAAGGACGACGTCTCGGGCAGCGGGACGACCCCGACGACCGTATCGGCCCGTTCATGCCAAATCGACCGGATACGGTGAGCATCCAGCACCATCTGCGCGCGCCCGGCCGGTGACCGCTGCCCAGACAGGGCAGCAACTATTACCAGGTACCGCCCACCAACGGGCAGGTCGAGTTCGCCGGCTACGCGCTGCAGGAATGCCGCGTCGTCTGCACGCCCGGCCAGGAGGTCCTCGAACACCGCGTGGCGCCGTCGCTCGGCCCGGCGTAGCTGGTCGAGCTGCATTTGCCGGTATGCCGTGGACAGCGACGAGGACATGCCATCGACGACGGTCCAGAGCACGGTCGCCGCTGGGCCAATGATCTCCGAGCTCGCCCCGGTACGCCGGGCCGCACGCAGCAAGCCCTCCCACACGACTCGCCCGCCTAGCCGGAAGGTTCGCAACATCACCTCCAGCGGGACGCCCTGCTCCGCCCGGGCGCGGCCAATGCCCACCGCCACTTCGTCGTCTGTTACGTCCGAGACCTCGCCTGCGATTCGTTCGAGGACTCGCCGCAGGTAGGCGCTGCAACCCCGACGCAGATCATCCACTGACACCGTGTCGTAGGCTGCGATCCAGGGACGGTCGCCCGCGTGGACGGCGCCAACCAGCTCGTCGGTCAGTGCCTCCAGGCCAGCTAGACACTCGATGGCGAGCAACCGCGTCGCCGAAGCGGGAGATGCAGGGGCAGCAGCGGGTTCATCAAGGGCGGAGGTCGACGGTCTCGCCCCCTTTGCGCGGCTTGCCCAGCACGGCGTTTGCCTTCCGTCCCGACGCCAGGACGTGTAGTTCGCTCGGGTCACGGACGCGGATACGCGACGGGTGTCGCACCACGAGGCAGGCTGCACGCAGCTAGCGATCGCGCGACCACCATACGCCTCAAGTCGATCGCGTCTGCGAGCTCCTGCTGCTCGACCTTCACGATCAGGCCGTCGGGCACGAGGTCGAGCAGATGCTTGCTGATGCGCTGTTGCGCGACGCCAAATCGGATATGAGGGATTATTGGATCTTGGGAAGGTGCGGCACATCGGGCCGCAGTTAGGCCTGGTGATCAGACGACGAGGGCGAGCGGTGAGGAAGTGCCCGATCAACGGCTCTGTTCCACGTTGATCGGACACTCCTACCCTTGGCGCGGTGGCAGCGCACCTGACAAGGGTGTGGGTCGGGTAGTTGAGATGGTACGTGCGGCGGGTTGGGTTCTGTCTAAATGTTTCCGTCTTCAGTGGGGTGTGGGAGGGTCTGGGTCAGTATGGCGACGATCCAGGGCTGGTAGAGCTGCTGATGCGGAACGGATGGTCGGGACGGCTCGCTGGGGCGTTCTCCGGCGACCCCGGGCTGATTAACCTCAGGGCGGCCGWCCGGGTGGCTGTCGTAGCCCCCGTGTTGCTGGCCGTTACCTATCTGGWCGGCGGGGACGTGCGGCTGAGCCTGTTCGCCTGGTTCGGCTCCTACGTCCTGTTGGAGTTCGTCGAGTTCACCGGGCCGGCTAGTTCCAGGCTGATGGCCTATGCTGCGTTCGCACTCGGCGCCGTTCCGCTTCTCGTCATCGGGACGCTGTCTTCCCGGTCGGCCTGGCTAGCGGTACCGGCGACTGCATTGGTTGCATGGGTCGTGCTATTTTCCGGGGTCCTCAACGCGTATTTCGCCGTCGCCGGACAGGCCACGCTGATGGCCTTTGTCCTGGCGGTCATGACGCCTGGCCCTGCGTCGGCCATTCCGGAACGGCTTGCCGGCTGGGGCATCGCCATGGTAACGGCCGTCACCACGGCCATGGTGCTGTGGACGGAGYGGCCACCGACACGGCTGCGTGCCGCGCTGGCCCAAGCGTGCCGGTCGATGRCCGACGGGGTGGCGTGGACGACGATGYCGTCTGCGTGGTYTGACGGGACCGGGACGGAGGACGTCCACCCGATCTGGACCGATGTGTTCCATCTCCGCCGCAGGTTTGTCGAGACCGCGCACCGGCCCGGCGGTGTCGGCGGGCGCACTGCGGCGTTGGGACATCTGGTCGTGGATGTCAACTGGTTGGTCCCGTTCGCTGAACCGCGCGCGGACCGGGATGGGCTCGCGGCGGTCTGCTTCCGCCGGGAGGCGGCCGAGATCCATGCCGCCGCCTCTGCCACGCTCACCGCCGCTGCCGATCGGCTCGACCGCGGTCCACGGACGGGCGGGCCGCTAGGTCTAGACCGCCTAGAGCGGGCTGAGAGAGGGATGCGTACAGCCCTGCTGGACTACATAGAGCGGTCAGGTCACCGGCTGGTGCCTGATGTTGCTGTGTCAACCGCCCGATCAGCCCACAAGTCAGCCGATTCTGGTACCGCGGGGTCGAAGCTGCCTCCGGCGGACCTCGCTATCGCCGAGGCGTTTCGGCTGCGCAGGCTGGCCCGGGGTACTCGGGAGCTGGCGGTGAACGTGCTGCGGGTGACCGCCCCGGCGCCGTCGCCGCGCTCCTGGATACGGCCGCGTGGCTGGTCGGACAGGCTAAGAGGGCTCACCCGCCGCGGCGTCGCCGCTACCGATCTTGCCGCCGGATACGCCAGCCTGCGGTCCGTGTGGTTCCGCAACAGTGTACGCGGCGCCGTGGGGCTCGCTCTCGCTGTCGCTGTGGCCCAGAACATCGAGGTGCAGCACGGCCTCTGGGTCGCGCTCGGCACGCTGTCGGTCCTGCGGTCAAACGTGGCGGCGACCAGCTCGACGATCCTGCGGGGACTGCTGGGCACCGGGATCGGCATTCTGGTCGGTGGCCTGTTCGTCGCCCTGGTCGGCGCCCATACCGTGGTGTCGTGGCTGGTGCTGCCACTGGCCATGTTCGTCGCTGGCTACCTGCGGCGCAAACCGTCATTCGTGCTGGGGCAGGCAGGCTTCACCGTTGCCATCCTCATCCTTTTCAACATCATTGAACCGTCGGGCTGGCAGGTGGGCCTGGTTCGCATCCAGGACGCGATGATCGGTTTCGGGGTGAGCCTGGCTGTGGGAGCGCTGCTGTGGCCCCGGGGAGCGGCGATGCTGATCCGGCGCCGAGCCGCCGCCGCTTTCCGGACGGGCGCGGACTTCCTCGGCCTGGTCGTCATGCGGGCACCCGGTGACGACGATCCGCCCAGCGCCCGGCCGCGGACCTCGCCATGGCTGTACCCGCCCTACACGGGCACATCGGGCTATCCGGGCAGCTCCGTGGACACCGCCGCCCTACCCGCGAGCCGGGTCGACACCCTCTGCGCAGAGAACACCGATACCGCACTCCCGGACGACGGGGCCGTCTGCCGTCTCCGTCGGGACGAGCACATAGCCGCCGCCGCACGCGACGCCCTCCGCGCCGGACGTCTGCTCGACGACGTGGTCCGCCAGTACCTGTCGGAACAGCCCAACGATCGGGTCGACGTCGACGCGCTCATGACCATCGTCGGTGGAGCACTGCGGCTACGCCGGACGGCACAGCTGCTGCGGGCCGGCGACGTACCCTGGCCAGCGGACATCCTGCGGTCCGGGGGCGATGTTAGCGCGACAGCCTCGACCATGGAGATCTCCGCCGTGCTGCCCGATCTGGCCGCAGCCCAGGAGGCGGTCAGGGTGGAGGCGGCCGAGCTGTGCGCCTGGTACCGGCGATTCGCCGAGGCACTCGATGACAGCAGGCCACCACTACCAGCAGACCCGAGCACTGGTCCAGGCCCGGCCAGCACGGCGGCACTGGCCGTGGTGCGTCACGGCGTCACGGCGCGCCGACGCCCGGAAGTGCGTGCCGGCGTGGYGCTGGCAGCACGCGCGACCTACCTCGACATCCTCTGGGATCTGCGACCAATGCTCACCGACGCGGGCACGGCGCTCGCTCACCGGCCGGGCCGACCCTGGGCTAGCCGGCGGAGGACAGCCGAAGGGCGGGGAGCGGCCGCCGGGCCAAGACCCGCCCCGAACGTTCGGCGTGCCCGCGGGTGACAACACTGTCGCCGAAGTACGCCTGTCCTTCGGGACGAGAGTCAGTGTGCTTCGCGGTGCCAGGTGCATCGGCGGTGCAACGGACACGGTGAATCGGCCGCGCGCTGTTACGGCCGCTCGGCTCGTCGGCTGTAGCTGACGCCGGTCGTGTGTGTCCTGGACCAGCCCGCCACACACGATCTATACATCGTCACAGATCGTGAGCTGAGCGTTGTAGCCCTCCAAGGCGCCGCCGTCAGCGCCGTGCATCGGATGGCTGTCACAGTTGCGTCGGTGGAAGCTATAGCTCAATGCCGTTTAGCTTATTTTTGATCATGCTGCTGTGGTGAGTGGGTGGAAGCGRATCGTGGCGGGCCCGGGGTGGCGGGTAGAAGCGGGTTCGGGCCGGTGGGGTTTCTTCTTGTGGTAGTCGTTGTGCTGCCCGCGTTTGATCTTGCGGTGGCAGGTCCGGTGCCGCCGTGGCGGGTTCAGCCGGGTGGTGATCTCGGTGTGGAAACGGGGCAGGGCGGTGTGCCAGTCCTAGAGGGAAAATAGGGGCGACTGGTGAGCGGGACTTTCCCCACGGGGACGTGCCCGTGCCGGATCAGGCGGCGTCGGCGGTCTGGTCGGTCCTCCTGGTGATGACGGCGTCGTAGCCGAGGGCGTTGAGCTGGRCTGTCAGCCGCTGGGCGTGGCGGGCGGGGTCCTGGCGGCGGGTGAAGTAGTCGGCACCGAGGTCGTGGTAGGGCTCGTCGCGGTCGAGCATGTGGTAGATCGCGACGAGGATGGAGTGCTCGACCGCGACGCGGGCCTTGGC
>NZ_MBLM01000020.1 GCF_001854655.1 Parafrankia colletiae
TCCGAGATCCAGATCATCTGTCCGTAGGGGTCCATGAGGGCCTGCAGGTTGATCCCGTGGTACTTGTGCTTGCCGGAGTAGTACAGCGAGTTGTGGGCGCGGACACGGTTGGTGCGCACGACCGTCCCGTCGAGGACGAGGAAGTTGTTGCGGGTCCAGGCGAACGTCCACACGGCGGCGAGCAGCGTCCGACCGCGGTGGGCCAGGAGGTCGACGGCCTCGCGGATGTAGCGGTACACCGTGGCGACGCCGATGCCGAAACCTTCGGCCAGGCGGGTGTAGGTGTCGCCGTTGCGCAGGTGCGCAAGGACGAGAAGTGCCTGGTCACGGGCGGGCAGCTTCCGCCAGGTTCCGCGGCGCTCGCGGTCGTCGGTGAGCAACGCGGCCAGGAAGTCCAGGGTCGCTTCGGGCAGGTTGATGGTGCCGGGGTAGGTTAGCAACGAGTCCTCGGTCAGGGAGCAGTGGAGTAGACACCCTGTGATCTACCGAGGACTCGTCTATTTTCCGATCCCGTATCGACAACAGTCGACCACGGYGGGCCGGGCGGATCGTGCGAGAATCTTCACCGCCTTTCAGAAAAACAAGATGGAAAAGGCTCCTGGTTGAAGTTATGCGGTCAAGRCTTCGGGTGCCACGCTGATCTCAGGTGTGTCGGATGGACCGTTCGCTGCGTCGACTTTCGTGAGGATTTCCAGGCCGAAGTAGCGGTGGGTTTCGATCCACTCGTCATGTTGTTCGGCGAGGACGGCGCCGACGAGACGTATGATGGCATCCCGGTCGGGGAAGATACCGACGACGTCGGTGCGACGACGGATTTCCTTGTTCAGACGTTCCTGGGGGTTGGACGACCAGATCTGCTTCCAGATCTGCCGCGGGTAGGCGGTGAACGCGAGCAGCTTTCGCATCGGAGAGATGATCGGCCGCCTTGGGAAGTTTCTCGGTGAGAGCTTCCACGACCGGTCGAACTGCACAGTGACCTCGGTGGCGTCGGCCTGCTCGAAGATGGTTCGCACCAGCGTGGCGACCCATGGCTGCGACGACTTCGGTGTCGTGATCAGCAAGTCGCGGAGGTAGTGGGCTTGTGCAGGAACAACCTGGTGGTTCGACCTGTCTGGTTCGATGTCGTGCTATGGCGATCATGGGGGATGTTCTGGACCAGTTGTCTCGTCGGTTCGCGGTGGTGCTGCCGCACCTGGACGAGCGGCAGCGGCGGTTGGTGCTGGCAACCGAGGCCCGGCTGCTGGGGCATGGCGGTGTCCGCGCAGTGGCGCGAGTGCTGGCGTCAGCGAGACCACGGTCCGCGCCGGCGTGTTCGAACTCGAAGCGGGCGAACAGCCGCTGTCCGATCGGCGGGTCCGCCGACCGGGCGGGGCCCGTAAACGCATTGAGGACACCGACCCGGCCGTGGTGGCAGCRCTCCTCGCGCTCGTCGAGCCGGATGAGCGCGGTGTCCGACCTCGCCGCTGCGGTGGACCACGAAATCGCTGCGGCGCCTCGCCGACGAGCTCACCCGCCAGGGTCACCCGGTATCACCGTCCACGGTCCGCCGGTTATTGCAGGCGGCTGGTTTCAGCGGGCCTGTCAAGATATCCGTGTAAGAATTGGCAAGCATTGTCCTAACGTTTTCGATGTTCTGAACTAATCGAGTGGCAGCCGGCCAAGGAACAGGATGACCATGGTGTTCAGCGCCTTCTTCCACCCGTGGGTTCCCGTTCCGTTCTCACCTCCTCGCTTCGTCGAGATGTTCCGGATACCGAGGTAGAGAAGTTTCATCGCCGCGTCATCCGACGGAAAATGTCCCCGAGTCTTGGTTATCTTCCTGAGCTGAAAATTGATCGACTCGATGAGGTTCGTCGTGTAAACGACTTTCCGTAGTTCCGGCGGGTAGTCGAGAAATGGGATGAACTCGTTCCAGGCCCGCCGCCACACGTCGATCACCCCGGGGTACTGGCGGYCGTACTCCTTCTCCAGATCCCCGAGCGCCGCCTCGGCGGCCTCTACTGACGGAGCGGTGTAAATCGTCCGCATCCCCGCGGCGATCTTCTTCCGGTCGCCGTAGGAAACGAACCGCATGGCATTCCGCATGACATGCACCACACAGATGAGGTCTGTACGACCGTGTCCGGGAACACCGACCCAATCGCGTCCGGCAGGCCGGTCAGCCCGTCGCAGCAGGCGATCAGCACGTCGCGCAGCCCTCGGTTACGCAGCTGCGTCAGGACCGACTGCCAGAACTTCGCCCCCCTCCGCGTCGGCGATCCACACGCCCAGGATGTGCTTGCGGCCCTCCACATCGACACCCACGACCAGGTGGGCGGCCTTCATCGTGACCACACCCCGGTCCTTGACCCGGATCCTGATCGCGTCCACGTACAAGATCGGGTAGACGTCGTCGACGGGTCGGTTCTGCCACGTGACGATCTCGTCCGCGACCACGTCGGTGATCTTGGAAATGAGCTCCGGGACGCCGACACCCCATATACCTCGGCCAGATGCGCCTCGATATCCCGCGTCGACATACCCCGCGCATACAACGACATGATCATATCGTCGATCTGCCCCAGCCGGCGGGAGYGTTTCGGCACGATCCGCRGCTCGAAACCCCYGTTCCGATCCCGCGGCWCCACGATCGTCACCGGCCCCACCGTCGTCGCCACGGTCTTCACCCCATGACCATTGCGGGAGTTCCCCGACCCGTTCCCAGCCGGATCACCACGCTCATAACCAAGATGATCAGCCATCTCGGTCTCCAGCGCCCGCTCCAACACCGCTCTCGTCATCCGCGCCAGCAGCCCGTCCGCACCATCGATCGGCGTCCCCGAAGCCTCCGCGTCCGCCAGCAGACGATCAATAGCCGTCGCATCCAAAGCTCCGGCAAGCCGCTCCGCCGCAACCACGGAATCGACCTTGGTCTCGCTCAACGAGGTTCCCTTCCGACCGCACCAGGATCAACCCGACACGATCGATCCAAGCAAACCCGTCTTTATGCGGACCATCTGACACCGCCGTTTCAGCCTGCAGGCAAACTCCAAAACACTGGAAGGAAAACAGTACCCCGACCGGGATGCTCAGTTCCATTAACTGAATGACCAGGTCGTGGAGCATCAGAAATCCGGTGAGCCGGTCATCAGCGTGGACGCGAAAAAGAAGGAGATGCTCGGCCGGCTCCCGAACTCCGGCCGTGAATGGCGGCCGAAAGGCGACCCGGTCCAGGCCGAGGATCACAGCTTCTTCATCGGCCCGCAGGGTGACACCGCGATCCCCTACGGCTTCTATGGCCTGACCACCGACGCCGGCTGGGTCAACGTCGGGGTCGATCACGACACCTCGGCGTTCGCGGTGGCTTCGATCCGCCGCTGGTGGCAGGCCCGCGGCCAGGCAGACTACCCCCAGGCCACCCGGCTGCTGGTCACTGCGGACGCGGGTGGATCGAACAGCTACCGCTTCCGGGCGTGGAAAGCCGAACTCGCCACGCTCGCCGCCGATACYGGCCTGTCCATCACGGTCTGTCATTTCCCGCCCGGCACGTCGAAATGGAACAAGATCGAGCACCGGTTGTTCTCCCAGATCACCATGAACTGGCGAGGCAGGCCGTTGACCAGTCATGAAGTGGTCGTGAACACCATCGCGGCGACACGGACCCGCAGCGGGCTTCGAGTCGCCGCGCACCTGGACATCCGGGACTACCCGGTCGGCATCGCGGTCAGCAAAGCCCGCATCGATGCCCTGCCGATCGAGTACCACACGGTGCACAGACGTGGAACTACACGATCCATCCCACACACACCGACGGCGCGGACTCATCCGCCGCGGTTGACGCAGCGACCGGCTCGAACCGAGCCGCGACCCTGACGATGCTCGCCCACCCGCGTCTGACCGGCATGAGCACCGCCGAGCTGGACGCACTCGCAGCACGGCTCGCCCCGCAGCAGGCCGCCCGCCGGGAACAGCGCCGCTACCAGGGACGCGGCGGTCCACGGCGCCACGCCCCCGGCGCTCACGGCAAACCCCTGCTCTCGTCCCGCGACCGGGTCCTGGTCACCGTCGTCCACCTGCGCCAGATCTGCTCCCAACGCCTCCTGGCGGACATGCTGGAAGTCGTCCCGGCGACGATCGGCCAGGCGGTCACCGACGTCCGGCATCTCCTGCACGAACAGAACATCGCCATCGAACCGACAACGCTGCGGTTCACCCGCGCCAATCAGGTCACCGACTACGCTCGTACCGGACAGTACGACGACGGCCGCCCGTCGGTGCCCTGGGAACTGTCCGACCCCGCGCTGACCGGTATGAGCCGCGGCGATCTCGCCGCACTCATCGAGCAGGTGTCGGTCCGCCAAGCAGCCGCGGTGGAACGACGTCGCCACCAGCAACGCGGTCGCCAGCGTCTCCCCGGAACCCGCGGCGGCGTCTTCCCCCAGAAGATCACCAGCGGGGAACGTGTCCTCGCCGCCATCCTTCTCCACCGCAAAGTCGCCACCGGCAGAGTCCTGGCCGAGCTGTTCGGCGTCAGCCACCGCACCATCGGCACCGCCTTCCTCGAGGTCCGCCCCATCCTCGAAGAAGACGACATCCACCTGCCACCAGCACCAGTCAAATACCGCTCCGCCGAACAGCTCCTCGCGTCCATGCCGCCAGCAGACGAAGCCGCCACGCCGACAGGTTAATTCCGCACAGATCCGTGATGCCCAGCATCGCCCCCAGATACCGGACCCGGCCGGGGAACCCCTGCCCCCGAGCGCGGTGCGCTTGTCCAGCGCCTCCCGCTTCGTCGGAGCGGTGGCCGGCAGCACGCCGGCGAAGAACTTCACCTCGTCGGGGTTCCGGCCGGAGCGCTCGGCCGCCTCCCGGATCGCCGCGCGCTGGGCCGTGGCACCCTTGATCGTGTAGGTCGCGCCGATGACGCCGCTGGCGTACCGCCCGGCCAGGACGAGCCCGTGCGGGCTGCCACCGGCCTGGAAGATCACCGGCTGCCCCTGCTCCGAGGGCGGGATGGGCAGTGGCCCGAGGGAGGCCACGTAGCGGCCCTGGAAGTCGACCGGTTGGATCTTCGACGCGTCGGCGAACCGACCGGCCCCGACGTCGCGCACCAGGCGGCCCGCCCCCAGCTGCCCCAGAGACCCTGGACGACCTGGATCACTTCGTGGGCGCTCATACCTCTCGTCCTGCGGCGCGATCTGGGCCCCGTAGTTCGCAGCGGTGCCCGGGTTGCTCGTGGTGACCGCGTTCCACCCGGCACGACCGTAGCTCATGACGTCGAGCGCCTTGAACTGCCGGGCCAGGTTGTAGGGCTCGGTGAAGGTGGTGGAGCCGGTGGCGACCAGGCCGATGCGTTCCGTGCCTCGCGCGACCGCCGCGAGCGTGAGCATGGGGCCCAGGGTGCCGTTCGGCGGCTCCCGCTCGACGTCGACGTTGAGGTGCTGGRAGTCGGGTAGGAAGAGGAAATGCAGCTTCCCGCGCTCGGCCGCCTGGGCGTAGCCGACGAGCCGGTCGAAGCTCGTGTAGTCGGAGGGGCCGACGCCCGGCGCCCGCCAGGCGCCCGGTTGGGTGCCGTAGCCGTTCCCGAGCTGCATGCCGAGGATCATCTGCTTGTCGGTCATGGGAGTCCTTGTGCTGGGTCGAGGTCGAGGAGGGGTCAGCCGCGAGGCGACGCATATGTGACGCCCTGGCTGCGCGGGTCCGAGCGCCATGCAATAGGCGGGCAGGCCCCGGGGTGATCACTCGGATTCGTCGCCCACCAGGGTGCCGCCGGGTACCAGGGCGGCCTCGGCGTGCCGCAGCTCGACGTCTGGCTCGGCGTGGGTGAGCGGGTCGCGCCGCACCGCCGGGATGAACAACGCGGCCAGCGCGCCGAGCAACAGCGCCCCGCTCAGCATCAGGAAGCCGTTGGTGTAGCCCGATTCCTCGGGCAGACCGCTGGGCGAGGCCCCGGCGGTGACGATGCTGGCCATCAACGACGCGCCCAGCGCACCGCCGATCGTGCGGATGTTGGCATTCATGCCGCTGGCGACTCCAGTCTGGTGCGCGGGGACGGCGGCCACGATGAGATTCGACATCGCCGCGAAGGCCATCCCGACGCCCACGCCGATGACCAGCGTGATCAGGTAGATGCCCCACTCGCGGTCGTGCGCCACCGCGATGAGTAGGTAGCCCACAGTGCCGATGACGGAGCCGGCGATGACCACATTCTTCGAGCCGAAGCGCAGGGCCATCCGGCCGGCCACGAGGCCGAGGACGAACACACCGACGGTCTGCGGCAGCATCATCAGGCCCGACTCGGTGATCGAGGCACCGAAGCCGTAGCCCGCGGCCGACGGCGTCTGCAGCAGCTGGGGCAGAAATGCGAACGACGCGTAGAAGGCCAACCCGGACAGCAACGCGACGAGGTTGGCCGCCCATACGGCGCGGATCCGCATCATCCTCATGTCGATCAGCGGATGCTCGGCGCGGGACTCCGCGACCACCCACACGACGACCAGGACGACGGCGACCGCGAGCAGGACAAGCACCCGGGCCGACGACCAGCCCGAACTCGGCGCTTCACTCACGGCAAGGAGCAGGGCGACCAGCCAGCCCGACAGCAGGGCGGCGGTCAGCCAGTTGATGGAGCCTGCCTTGCGTTCAGGTGACTCCGGAACCACGAACTGGGCCGCCAGGCCGGAGAGGAGCAGCAGGATGAGCGGGATCCAGAACAGCCAGTGGTAGTCGAAGGCGTTGACGATCGGCCCGGCCAACACGATGCCGGCACCGGCACCCGCGGCACTCAGTCCGGCGACGGAGCCGACCGCGCCGGCCACCTTGTCACGTGGGAACTCGTCGCGGATGATCCCGAAAGCCAGGGGCAGAACGCCACCGCCGACGCCCTGGATCACGCGACCGATGATCATGACCAGCAGGTTGGTGGCCAACGCGGACAGCAGGCAGCCGATCGCCAGCGCCCCCAGGGCGATGACGAACATCCGCTTCTTACCGCTCATGTCGCCCAGCCGACCCATGATCGGCGTGAAGATCGAGGCCGACAACAGGTAGACCGTCAGCACCCAGGTCACATTGGTCTGCGAGGTGTGCAACGCCTCCTGGATGGTCGGCAGCACGGGGCTGACCAGCGACTGCAGGAGGCCGAAGGTCGCGGCTCCGGCGGCCAGGACGGAGAACGTCAGTTGGTGATGAGCGCGCTGCTCGGTGATGCTCGGGTTCACGGGGTTCCTTTCGATGCGGAGCGACTGGCTCCGCTGCGCTGAGCGGGGTGAGCCGCCCGAGTGCCCACGACCAGCGGCCTGGGTCTTCCAGCCTGACGTTGCTGTACCCTTAGACGGAGAGCGTCTCCGCTTCTTCCGCAGACTAGGAGACCGTCTCCGTTTTGTCAAGGAGACCGTCTCCGTTTTTCAACAGGAGGGCACCCAAGCCATGGTCGACGCCGGTGTCAGCCTTTCCAGATCGCGCGTGGACAAGCAGCGCAACCGCACCCACATCCTCGAAGTCGCCGAGCAGGTGTTCACCGCGCAGGGCGTCGCCGGGTCGATGGATGCCATCGCGAAGTTGGCCGGTATCGGGCCCGGCACGCTGTACCGGCACTTCCCGAACCGTGAGGCGCTGCTCGCCGCCCTCCTACAGGCGCGCGGCGACGACCTGAAGTCCCGCCGTGACGACATCCGGCGCGCGGTGAGCGACTCCACCGAGGCGCTCGCCCAGTGGCTGGACGCGCTGGGCCAATGGGCCACCGCCTTCGACGGCCTGCCAGAACCTCTGCGCATGGCACTGACCGAGGAGACCTCCCCGCTGGCCCTCACCTGCCAGGGGTACATCACCATGACCGAAGAGTTCCTCCGCGCAGCCCAGCGCGACGGTGGCGCGCGCCCGCAGGTACGCGCGCGAGATCTGTTCTTGGGCGTACTGGCGACGACCTGGGTTCGAGATGCCGCCATGGCCGACGAGTCGTCCGAGCACGGGCTCAGCACCGTTCTGCGATGCGGGTGGGCGACCCCCTGACGTGCCCTCGATAACAGGCGGCCAGTAGCAGCATCTGATCTCCGGGAAGCCCACTCAGCCATATCCGCCTGTTTTCCCGTGTACTACTGCAACTCCCCTAAGCTTGAGATTTACTGATCTTGCACTCGTGAGGTGACCGGCTATGGGGGTTCGAGTTGTAGGCCGGTTCCGGTCAGGAAACCCCGTAGCAGGTCGGGGCGGTACCCGTTCTTCGGACAGCGATCCCTGTGGGATATAAAAAGGGAGAGCGGGGCGTTGCCCGCAATCCGTGCGGCGAGACCGAGCGCGCGTCGAGCACCTGCTCCGCCGGAACGACCTTGTTGACCAGCCCCCACTGCTGTGCGGTGAGYGCGTCGACTCCGTCGCCGGTCAGAGCGAGCTCGAGAGCCCTCTTGAGCGTCAGCTGCTGCGGTAGTCGAACGACACCGCCGGCCACGGCGAGCAGTCCACGCTGACCTCGGGCGGGCCGAAGGTGGCCGTGTCGGCGGAGACGACCAGGTCGTAGGCCAGCACGATCTCGGTGCCGGTGCCACCGCCCAGGGCGAATCCGTCGACGGCGGSGATCAGCGGCTTGTCGATTCAGTGCCGGACGAGCCCGGCGAAGCCCCACTCTGCGTGCCCGCGTGCGTGCACCGGACGCTGCTGCGCCAGTTCCTTGAGGTCGGCTCCCGCACAGAACRCACGGCCGGCCCCGGTCACCACGACCACTCGGACGTCCGGATCGGATGCCGCCTGCTCGAGGCCCTCGCCGACCGCGGTCGACAGGTCCGCGTTGACGGCGTTGAGGGCGCCGGGTCGGTTGAGGGTGATGACGGCCACGCTTTCGCGGACCTCGTAGAGGGCGGCCGCCGTCGTGTCGGTCCCGTTCATCAACGCACCTCGAGGACATCCCGGGCGACAATGGTCTTCATGATCTCGGTGGTCCCTCCGAAGATGGTGGTGATCCGGGTGTCCGCGAACGCGCGGACGATGGGGTATTCGAGGATGTAGCCGTGGCCGCCGAAGAGCTGCAGGCAGCGGTCGGCCGTCCGCTTGTGCATCTCGGTTGCCCACCACTTCGCCGTGGYGGCGTCGACCGCGCTCAGCTCGCCACGGTTGAGCCGCAGGACCGCGTCGTCGACGTAGGCCTGAGTGACCTCGAGCTCGGTGACCATCTCCGCGATGGCGAACTGGCTGTTCTGGAACTCCGCAATCGACTTGCCGAACGCCCGGCGCTCTTTGATGTAGTCGATAGTCCAGCTCAGAGCCGCGCGCACCGGCACACGCCGCGACCGCGATACTCAGCCGCTCCAACGGCAGATGCGACATCAGCGCGTGCAGCCTACGCCCTTCCGCGCCGAGCAGCGCACCGGCGTCCAGGCGCACCTCGGTGAAGCTGAGCTCCGCCGTGCCCTGCGCCTTGAGGCCGACCTTCTTCAGGCGCCGCCCATGAGTGAATCCCGGCGTGCCCTTCTCGACCAGGAAGAGGCTGAACGCGCGGCTTCCGGCATCCGGATCAGGTCGGTGCGCGCCACCACGATGAGGATGTCCGCGTTGATGCCGTTGGTGATGAAGGTCTTGGATCCGTTCAGGATCCAGGAGTCACCGTCGCGGAGGGCGGTGGCACGAATACCTCGGAGATCAGAGCCCGCACCGGGCTCCATCATCGCGATGGCACCGATCGCGTCGCCCGACGCCATCGCCGGAAGCCACCGCTCCGCCTGCTCCGGCGTCGCCAGGCCGGYGACGTACGGGATGACGATGTCGGAGTGCGTGGAGAAGCCCGCGGCAAGCGAGGTTGCACCCTGCCGGGCGAACTCCTCGATCATGGCGGCGYGGAAGCGGTAGTCGTCCACTCAGCCTCCGCCGTGCCTTTCCTGGACCGACATGCCGAGGTAGCCCTACGGCGTCGACCCGATCGCGTTCACCAGACCGCGGTGGGCATCGGGGGTCACCAGCCGCACGCCCGACAGGCCACGGGCGACCAGGCCGCGGAAGAACGCCAGCCAGCCGGCGCCGTCCTCGCTGCTCACGACGTCGAGGCCGAGGATCTCCCGGTGTCCGTCACCGTTGACCCCGACGGCGAGCAGACAGTGCACATTGATCACCCGACCCTCCTCGCGAATCTTCATCGTCAACGCATCCGCCTGGACGAACCGGCACGGACCGGCGTCCAACGGCCTCGAGCGGAACGCCTCGACCTGGGCGTCGAGATGCTTCGCCAACACCGATACCTGCGACTTCGAGATGTGCGCGACCCCGAGCTGTTCGACGAGCTTGTCGACCCTTCTCGTCGATACCCCAAGCAGATAGGAGGTGGCCACCGCCGAGATCAGCGCCTGCTCGGCGCGTCGCCGTCGGGTCAACAGCCATTCCGGGAAATACGACCCCTGCCGCAACTTCGGTACCGCCAGCTCGATCGTCCCGACCCGGGCGTCCCACTCCCGCGCCCGATACCCGTTCCGTCGGTTCACCCGCTCCGGGGATATCTGGCTCTCCGCAGTCGGCTGGAGGGCGTGCCCGGC
>NZ_MBLM01000021.1 GCF_001854655.1 Parafrankia colletiae
TCCACCAGCACCACCCCGACGCCCTCGGCCCATCCGGTGCCGTCGGCGGCGGCGGCGAACGCCTTGCACCGCCCGTCCGGCGCGAGACCGCGCTGCTGGCTGAACCAGACGAACAGGTCCGGTGTGGCCAGCACCGTCACTCCGGCGGCCAGCGCCAGATCGCACTCCTCGCGGCGCAGGGCCTGGCTCGCCAGATGCAGGGCCACCAGCGAGGACGAGCAGGCGGTGTCCACGGTCACCGCCGGGCCCTGCAGACCGAACGTGTAGGCGAGCCGCCCGGAGGCGATGCTCGTGGCGTTGCCGGTCATGATGTGCCCGTCGAGCTCGGCGGGGACCCGGCCGCGCTCGGGCGCGTAGCGCTGGGCGGCCAGCCCGACGAACGTGCCGGTCCGGCTGCCGCGCAGCGTCCGTGGCTCGATGCCGGCGGCCTCGACGGCCTCCCACACGGTCTCCAGCAGCAGACGGTGCTGCGGGTCCATCGCCGTGGCCTCGCGCGGCCCGATGCCGAAGAAGGCCGGGTCGAAGCCGCCGGCGTCGCGCAGGAAGCCGCCGGAGCGCACATACGAGCGGTCCGGGCGGCCGGGTTCGGGGTCGTACAGGGTGTCCAGCTCCCAGCCGCGGTCGGTGGGAAAGTCGCCGATGGCGTCGCGGCCGGCGTCGAGAAGCTCCCACAGGTCGTCCGGGGACTCGACACCTCCCGGGAAACGGCAGCTCATCCCGATGATCGCGATGGGCTCACGGTCGCGTTCCTCGACCTCGACCAGCCGGCGGCGCACCTGGCGCAGGTCCGTGGTCGCCCGCCGGAGGTACTCGCGCAGCTTCTCCTCGTTGGACATCCGATCACCGTTCTCTGCGGGGGCCGTGGGGAGCTCGTCGCGCCATGGCGACCCGGGGTCAGGGGGCGCCGATCTCCCGGTCGAGGGCGTCGAAGAGCTCCTCGTCGGTGGCGGTGAACAGGTGCTCGTCCTCCACATGCGCCCCGACGGTGGGCTGCGCGCGGCCGACGAGGGCGTGCAGACGCGGCCGGATCGCGGTGAGTGCGGGGTCGTCCGCGGCGAGGCGTTCCAGCGCGGCCTCCAGCTCGGCGAGCCCGGCGAAGGCGGCGTCGGCGGGCGCGGCTCCGCCCGCCGGGCCGCCTCCCGCCAGGCCCCTGGCGGGGCCACCCGCACCGCCGGGCGGGGCATTGCCTGATCCGCCCGTCTGCGCGAGCAGCTCCGCGCTCAGCAGCGCGGCGACGTCGATCGGAGTCGGGTGATCGAACACCAGCGTGGTGGGTAGCGTCAGCCCGGTGCGGGCGTTCAGCTGGTTGCGCAGCTCCAGGGCGGTCAGCGAGTCGAACCCGGTGTCCCGGAACGCGGTGTCGGCGCGGACGGCGGCCGCGCGCCCGTGCCCCAGCACCAGCGCGCTCTGCGTGCGGACGAGCTCCAGCAGGTGCGCGTCGCGCTCGTCGGCCGGCAGCTCGGCCAGCCGGACGGCGAGCGGAACGTCGCGCGGGTGCTCGGCGGCGGTGGCGGTGGCCGCCCGCCTCGGCAGACGGCGGACCAGCCCGTCCAGGACGGGGTGCAGCCGGCCCTCGTCGGCCTGCCGCCGCAGCTCCGCGGTGTTCCACCGCGCGGTCACCACGGTCGCGCCGTGCGCCGCGGCACGGGCCGCGTCGAACAGCGTCAACCCCTGCGCGGGCGACATCGGCACCAGGCCGGAGCGACCGAGCCGCGCGCGGCCGACGTCGTCGAGTCCGCCGGCCATGCCGCTTTCGGACGCCCACAGCCCCCACGCCATCGAGGTGGCGGGCTGGCCGAGGGAGCGTCGGTGCACCGCGAGCGCGTCCAGGAAGGTGTTGGCCGCGGCGTAGGCACCCTGGCCGGCGCCGCCGAGGATTCCTGACACCGAGGAGAAGAGGACGAACTCCGCCAGCCGCGCGCCGGCGGTGAGCTCGTGCAGGTTCCACGCGGCGTCCACCTTCGGGCGCAGCACGGTGGCGAGCCGGGCCGGGGTCAGCGACGCCACCACACCGTCGTCGAGGACGCCGGCGAGATGGATCACCGAGGTCAGCGGGCGGTCGGCCGGCACAGCGGCCAGCACGGCGGCGAGGCGCGCCCGATCACCCGCGTCGCAGGCCACCACCGTCGCCTGCGCCCCGAGCGCGGCGAGGTCGGCGATGAGCTGGCTCGCGCCGGCGGCCCGCGGGCCCTGGCGGCTGAGGAGGAGGAGGTGCCGCGCGCCGTGCTCGGCCGCCAGGTACCGCGCGACGATGCCGCCGAGCGTCCCGGTACCTCCCGTGATCAGGATGGTCCCCTCCGGGGAGGGCGGTGACCAGGCGCCGACCGTCCCGCCGCCGCGACCGTCGGGCGGCGAGGCCTGGGTACCGGCGGTCCGCGGCACCCGCAGGAGCCGGGGAACGAGGACCGCGCCCGCCCGCACCGCGCACACCCCGGCGCCCGAGGCGACCGCGGCCGCCAAGCCACCCGCCGCCAAGCCACCCGCCGCCGAGTCCGCGTCGGCTGGTTCCAGGTCGACGAGGGCGAAGCGGTCCGGGTTCTCGGACTGGGCGGACCGGAGCAGGCCCCACACCCCTGCTCGCGCGAGGTCGGTGACGTCCGCGCCCGGGCTGGTCGCGACTGYGCCACGGGTCACGACGACCAGCCGCGCCCCGGCGAGCGCCGGCTCGGCGAGCCAGTCCTGGACGATGCGCAGCGCACCCGAGACGGTTGCCCGAACGGCGGCGGGCAGTCCGTGGCCCTGGCCGCCGTCGGCGTGGCCGGCGCCCTCCGGGGCGGCGGGGACAGGTTCCGGCGGCAGCGGTAGCAGGACCACCCCGGGCACCGGTGTGTCGCGGGAGATGGCCTCCCGCAGCGCGCCGAGGTCGGGCCAGATCCACGCGGCGTCGACACCGAGGAAGCGCAGGACCGGTCCGCGTGCCGCTGGGTCCGCGAGCACAGCCCACTCCCCGCCGGGCGGCGGAAGGGCACCCGCAGGATCGTCGGCTGCGGCGGGAACGCCGCCGGAACCATCGGCGGCTCCGTCGTCGGAGTGCGGCGGGACAGGTGGTGCCCAGCTCAGCGTGTGCAGGGGCAGCTGGTGGTCGGGGCCGGCGGCTGCCGCGCCTCCGTCACTGTCGACGCGCAGCGACCCGACCGTGAGTACCCTCCCCCCGGCTCCGTCGGTGAGGGTGATCGAGACACCCTCCGGCCCGCCGCCCGTGACACGGCCGCGCACCTCGGTTGCGCCTGTCGCGTGCAGCCGGACGTCCGACCAGGTCAGTGAGGTCGGCGGGGCCGTCGGCGTGCCGGGTCCCGCCAGGGGCAGTGCGTGCAGCGCCGCCGCGAGCAGCGTGGGGTGCACCGCGCTCCGCCCGGCCTCGGGACGGGTCTGCGGTGCCACCTCGACCTCGACGAGGCTGTCCGCGCCGTGGCGCCAGGCGCCCCGGGTGAACGCCGGCGTCGCCGCGTCCATCAACGTCGAGAGCTCGTCGTCGCCAACGCCGACCGCCTCGGGCGGCGGCCATCGCCGCTCCGGCGGACCGACCGGTGCCGTGGAGCCCGCGGACCTGATGCCAGCAGGGAGCCCGGTGTCAGCCGGGAGCCCGGGGCTGGCCGGGGGCGTGGGGCTGACCGGGAGTGTGGGGCTGGCCGGGGCTGCGCTGAGGACTCCGAGTGCGAGCGGCGCCCACGCGGGCGCGTCGTCGCCCGCGTAGCCCGGCTCGTCGCCGCCTTCGTGGTCCCCACCGCCGTCCGCGGCGCCGTCCCGGATCCGCCGGGTGTGCACGGCGACGGTCCGGGCACCGTGGGGGTCCTCGGGAGCCACGACCACGCGCAGCCGCAGCGCGCCGCCCGACGCCGCAGCGGTGGGCGTCACCGTCAGCCGTTCCAGGCGCTCGGCACCCGTCTGGAGACCCGCGTGCAGGGCCAGCTCCACGGACACTGCCGCCAGCAGCTCCGCCGAGGCGTCCACCAGCCAGGGACGCGACCGCGCCGACAGGACACCGGTGAACACCGCCGCGCCGTCGGGGAGGTCGACGGCGGCGGCGAGCAGCGGGTGACCGGCTCCCCGCAGACCGGCGGCGGCCACGTCGGCGGGCGCCGCCTCGTCCTCCAGCCAGTAGCGGCTGCGCTGGAACGGGTAGGTCGGCAGGGAGGCCAGGCGCGCGGCGCGGGCGCCGAACACCGAGTCCCAGCGCACCCCGGTGCCGTGCACGAACAGGGTGGCCAGCGCCAGCGCCGCCGCGGCGGGCTCGCCGCGGTCACCGCGCAGCACCGGCAGGACCGCCGCCTCCGGCGCGTCGGGCAGGCAGTCCCGGGTCAGGTGGGTCAGCACGCCCTGCGGTCCCAGTTCGAGGTAGGTGGTGACGCCGAGGGAGTGCAGGTGGYGGATGCCGTCGTGGAAGCGGACGGGGTGGCGGATGTGGTCGGTCCAGTAGTCGGGGGAGCGGAGCTGGTCGGGGGTGGCGGTGTGGCCGGTGAGGTTGGAGATGAGGGGGGTGTGGGGGTCGTGGTAGTCGACGGTGGCGGCGATGTCGCGGAAGTGGGTGAGGATGTCGTCCATGTGCGGGGAGTGGAACGCATGGCTGACGGTGAGCTGCCGGGTCTTGTACCCGTCGGCGCTCCACTGGTCGGCCAGGCGCAGGCAGACGTCGCTGTCGCCGGCGACGACGGTGGCGGCGGGGCCGTTGACCGCGGCGACCGAGACACGGTCCTCCAGCCCCGCCAGGGCAGCCGAGACATCCGCCACCGGCGCGCCGACGGCGATCATCACCCCGCCCGCGGGCGCGGCCTGCATCAGCTCGCCCCGGGCGGCCACCAGCCGGCTGGCGTCGGCGAGCGACAGCACACCGGCGACGTGCGCCGCCGCCAGCTCGCCGACGGAGTGGCCGATGAGATGGTCGGCGACGATGCCCCAGTGGGTGACCAGTCGGAACAGCGCCACCTCCACGGCGAACAGGGCGGCCTGCGTGTACCGGGTCTGGTCCAGCAGCGCGCCGCGCGGGTCGCCCTGGGCGGCGAAGAGGATCTCGCGCAGCGGCACCGGCAGGTGCCTGTCGAGGTGGTCGCACACCTCGTCCAGTGCCCCGGCGAACACGGGGTGGGCCTCGTACAGCTCGCGCCCCATCCCGGGGCGCTGGCTGCCCTGCCCGGTGAACAGGAACGCGGTCGAGCCGGGAGCACCCGGCTCCCCCCGCGCGGCTCCGGGGGCCGTCGCGCCGTCGGCCAGGGCTGCGAGCCCGTCCAGCAGCTGCTCCCGGCCGGTGCCGGTCACCGCCGCGCGGTACCCGAAGAAGGCCCGGGTGGTGGCCAGTTCGGCGGCCACCTCGCGCGCGGTCAGGTCGGGGTTGTCGGTGAGGTGCGCGCGCAGCCGTGCCGCCACTGCGCGCAGCGCCTGCGGGCTGTGCGCCGAGAGCAACCAGGGCGACGTGAGCGCGTCGTGCGCCGGCGGCCGCGCGGGAGCCGGGGGCTGGGCCGGGACCGGTGGGGCCTCTTCGAGGATCACGTGGGCGTTGGTGCCGCTCATCCCGAACGCGGACACGGCGCCGCGGCGCGGGCGGCCGGCGGCGGCCCAGGGCCTGGCCTCGGTGAGCAGCCGGACGGCGCCCTCGTCCCAGGCGACATGGGGGGACGGCTCGTCCACGTGCAGCGTGCGGGGGAGCAGGCCGTGGCACAGCGCCAGCACCATCTTGATGACGCCGCCGACGCCCGCGGCGGCGTTGGTGTGACCGATGTTGGACTTCAGCGAGCCGAGCCACAGCGGCCGGTCGGCGGGTCGGTCCTGGCCGTACGTGGCGAGGATGGCCTGGGCCTCGATCGGGTCGCCGAGGCTCGTGCCGGTGCCGTGGGCCTCCATCACGTCCACGTCGGCGGTTGTCAGGGCAGCGTCGGCGAGCGCCTGGCGGATCACCTGCTCCTGGGCGGGGCCGCTGGGCGCGGTCAGCCCGTTGCTGGCGCCGTCGGAGTTCACCGCGCTGCCGCGGAGGACGGCGAGTACGGGGTGGTTGTTGCGCCGGGCGTCGGAAAGCCGCTCCAGCAGCAGCAGGCCGACGCCCTCCGCGAACGCCGTCCCGTCGGCTCCCGCGGCGAAGGCGCGGCAGCGCCCGGTGGGGGACAGCCCCCGCTGCCGGCTGAACCAGACGAACAGGTCGGGCGTGGCGAGCACGGTCGCGCCCCCGGCAAGCGCCAGGTCGCACTCCCCGCTGCGCAGCGACCGCATCCCCAGGTGCAGCGCGACCAGCGACGATGAGCAGGCCGTCTCCACGCTGACGGCCGGGCCGCGCAGCCCGAAGGCGTAGGCGAGGCGCCCGGAGGCGACACTGCTGGCGCTGCCGATCCCCAGGTACCCCTCCAGGTCGTCGGGGACGGAGCGCAGCCGGGAGCTGTAGTCCGTGCCCACCGTCCCGACGTAGGCGCCCGTCCGGGTGTCCCGCAGCGCGTCGGGTGGGATGCCGGCCCGCTCGAACGCCTCCCAGGCGGTCTCCAACAGCAGCCGGTGCTGGGGATCGGTGGCCAGCGCCTCGCGCGGGCTGATGCCGAAGAACTCGGCGTCGAAGCCGTCCGCGTCGTGCAGGAAGCCGCCCTGCCGGGCGTAGGTCGTGCCCGGTCGGTCCGGGTCGGGGTCGAACAGCCGGTCGAGATCCCAGCCGCGGTTGGTGGGGAAGTCGGAGACGGCGTCAGTCCCCTCGGTCAGGATCCGCCACAGCTTCTCCGGGGAGTCGGCCCCGCCGGGGTAACGGCAGCTCATCGCCACGATCGCGATCGGGTCGTCGTGCGCGCCGGACCGGCTCGCCGGTGCCTGGTCGCGTACCCGGGCCTCGTCGGGCTGGATGCGGGCCAGCAGGAAGCGGGCCAGCGCCAGCGGCGTCGGGTGGTCGAAGGCGAGCGTGGTGGGCAGGCGCAGCCCGGTGGCCGCGGCCAGCCGGTTGCGCAGTTCCACCGCGGTCAGGGAGTCGAAGCCGATGTCGGTGAACGCGCGGTCTGCGCGGACCGTCTCCGGCGCGGGGTGGCGCAGCACCGCGGCCACCTGCGTGCGCACCAGGTCCACCACCGCGCTCTCTCGGCGGCCGGCGGGGATGCCGGCGAGCTGGCGGCGCAGCGCGGTCGCGGTGGTGGCGGCTGGAGCCGCGGAGCCTGCGAGCGCGGTGAACAGGGGGGATGGAGTACCTGCCCCGAGGGTCGATCGCAGGGCGGTGGGGGTGATCGGCGCAGGCAGGACCAGCGCGCGGTCCCGAGCGCCCTGCCCGCCGCCGGCAGGCGCGCGGCGGGCCCGCCCGGCGGCCGTGAACAGCGCCCGAATCACATCCGCAGGCAGCGGAGTGAAGCCCGCGGTGGCCGCGCGCCGCGGGTCCGGTCCGCCGGCGCGTTGCCAGGGGCCCCAGCCCAGCGACGTCGCGGGCAGCCCGGCGGCCCGGCGATGCTCCGCCAGCGCGTCGAGGAAGGCCCCCGCCGCCGCGTGGCCGGCCCGCCCGGCCGCGCCGGCCGTGGCCGCGGCGGTGGAGAAGAGGACGAACTCCACCAGTGGCGCCCCCGCGGTCAGCTCGTGCAGGTTCCACGCGGCCCGCGCGCCGCCGCCGAGGACGGCGTCGAGCTGGCCCGGGTCCAACGAGCTGATCATCCCGCGGATGTCGAGATCGGGGACGTGCACGACGCCGGTGAGCGGGTGGTCGGACGGGACGCCGGCGAGCAGCGCGGACAGCGCGGCCCGGTCACTGGTGTCACAGACAGCGAGCTCGACCTGGGCGCCCTGTTCCCGCGCGGCCGCCGCGGCGGCCAGCACCGCCTCGCCGACGCCGGCAGGTACGGCTCCGTCGGGACCGGTCGGCGCGGTCCCGTCGGGGCCGTCCGGTTCCGGCCCCGCTGTCGGCCGATCAGCCGGACCGGGGAGGACGACGAGCAGGTGGCGTGCCCCGTGCGTGGCTACGAGGTCGTCCACGGCGAGGGCGACGTCCACCTCCTCGCCGCCTGCGACCAGAACGGTCGCCGCGCCACCGAAGCGCCAGGACACCGCCACCGCATCGTCGGGCTGGCGGGTGTCCGCCGCGGGCAGCACGCCGAGCCGTGGCGCGAGTGCCTGCCCGGCCCGCACCGCCACCTGCCACTCGCCGGTGACGAGGGCATCGGCGACGGCCTGGAGGAGCGGGCGTGCGGCCACGGCGGGCGGCTGGCCGGTGGCGCCGGGGTCGGCGTCCACCAGCACGAATCTGCCCGGTTCCTCCAGCTGGGCCGAGCGCAGCAGGCCCCAGACCGCGGCGGCCGCCGGGTCGGGATCGTCCCCCGCGACGGCGGCGACGGCGCCCCTGGTCACCACCACCAGGCGGCTGGCGCCGAACCGTGTCTCGGCCAGCCACTGGCGGGCCAGCGCGAGGACGTGGCCCACCGCGGCCCGCGCGGCGTCCGGCAGGTCCCGCGCGGCTCCACCGGCCCCACCGCCCGCACCGGCCATGTCGGTCGAGTCGAACAGATCGCCGGAATCGGACGGGTCGATGGAGACGAGCACGGCGTCGGGCAGGGGCAGCCCTCCCGCGACGGCGTCCGCCAGGGCGGCCAGCGTCGCGTGGGTCGTCACGTCCGGCAGCTCCGGGAAACCGTCGGCGCCGTCGGGGGCGTCCGGGGCAGGCCGGGCGCCGGCGTCCAGACCGAGGAGATCCCGTCCCGCGGGAGCGCCGACGGCCGCCAGCCGCGGGGCATCCCGGCGGGGTGCGTCGGCCGGGAGCGGCACCCAGTCCAGGACGAGGAGGGCGTCGCGGGGCAGTGCTCCCGGTGCCGTGTCCGGACGGCGGACCTGTACCGGGCCGAGCGTCAGCTCCGCCACTGTGGCGATCGGTTCCCCGTCGCCGTCGGTGAGAAGCACGGCGGCGCTGCCCGGGGAGTGACCGTCGGCGACCGGCGTGAGGCGTGCCCGGACTGCGGAGACGGGCGTGGTCGCGCCGCTCAGGGACACGTCCTGCCAGGCCCGGGGCAGCAGCGGCTGCCCGGGCTGCCCGGCTTCGCGGTGCCGGTCGGCCGGGTCGGCCCGGTGGACCGGGTCGGGCTGGTCGACGAAAGACGGGGCGGACAGGGGACGCAGCGCGGCGTCCAGCAGCGCGGGGTGCAGGGTGTGGCCTGCCGGGGCCGGGTGCCCGGAGGGCAGCTCGGCCTCCGTGTACAGGTGCCCACCGCCGCGCCAGACCCGGACGGGCAGATCGAAGGCGGGCCCGTGCTCGAGCCCGACGCCGGCCAGCGCCGCGGCCAGGTCGGCGGGATCAACCTCGACCGCCCCGGGCGGCGGCCAGACCCGCAGGTCTGTGCGGTCCGACCAGGAGCGCGGCGTCGTCGCGGGGAGCGAGTCGGGGGCCGTGGGGGCCGTGGGGTCTGCGCTGCCGGTCGTTTCCGCGGGACCGGGCAGGATCCCGGTGGCGTGCCTCGTCCATCCGCCGGGCCGGGCCTGCGCGTCCCGGCTGTGCACGGACACCTCACGCCGGCCGGCGCCGTCCGGACCGCCGACCACGACCTGCAGGTCGATCGGCTCCTCCGGCGGGATCACCAGCGGGGCCTCCTGCTGCAGGCGCTCCACTCCGCTCACCCCGACCTGGGTCGCCGCGTGCAGGACCAGGTCGAGGACGGCGCTGCCGGCCAGCACCGCGACGCCGTCGACGGTGTGGTCGGCCACCCATGGGTGCGTGCCGACGGCGATGCGTCCGGTGAGCAGGTGCTCGGAGCCTCCCGCGCGGTCGAGGGCCGCCCCCAGCAGCGGGTGGCCGGGTGAGCCCAGCCCCGCCGAGCCGACGTCCCCGGCGTGGGCGGGGTTGTCCAACCAGTAGCTCTCGTGCTGGAACGCGTAGGTGGGAAGGGTGACGCGCCGGCCACCGGAGCCGGCGAAGACCGCCGGCCAGTCCACTCGCAGACCGCGGGCATGGACCTCCGCCACCGCTCGCAGGAAGCTCTCCGGGCCCGCGGCGTGGCGGCGCAGGGAGCCCGTGACGACGGGCTCCGCCACGTCTTCGGCCTCGGCCGTCTCCTCGACGGCGACGGTGAGGACCGGATGCGGGCTCATCTCCAGGAAGGCCCGGTGCCCGGAGGCCAGCAGGGCGCGGACGGTGTCGGAGAACCGCACAGTCTGTCGCAGGTTGCGGTACCAGTACCCGGGGGTCAGCTCCCGGGTGTCGAGGCGGTCGCCGGTCACGGTCGAGTAGAACGCGACGCCGCCCGCCGCGGCCTGCGCCCCGGCCAGGTCCGCGATCAGCGGGTCGCGGACGGCTTCCACCTGCGGGGAGTGCGAGGCGTAGTCGACCGGGAGGGCCCGCGTCCGCACACCTCCCGCGGCGCACTCCGCGGTGAACTCCGCCAGCGCGCCCGCGTCGCCGGAGACCACGACCGCCGTCCGGCCGTTGACGGCTGCCAGGGCCAGCCGGTCCCCCCACCGGGCGATCCGG
>NZ_MBLM01000022.1 GCF_001854655.1 Parafrankia colletiae
ACGTCGAACGTGCCCGGGTCCTCGAACCGGCGCGGGTCGCGGTTCGCGGCGCCGTTGACCACCATCACCGTGGTGCCGGCGGGGAGGTCGACCCCGCCGACGGTGACCGGGACCCGGGAGAGCCGGAAGTCGCCCTTGACCGGGCTCTCCAGGCGCAGGGTCTCCTCGACGAAGTTCGGGATGCGGTGGCGTTCCGCGCGCAGCTGGCGCTGTAGGTCGGGGTCCTCCACCAGGATCTTCAGCGCGGAGCTGAGGAGGCGGACGGTGGTCTCCTGGCCTGCGGCGAAGAGGTTCGCCGCGACCCTGACCACGTCGATGACCGCCGGGGTCGATCCGTCCGGRAASGTYGCGGCTGCCAGCTGGGTCAGCACGTCGGCGCGCGGGCTACGCCGACGATCCTCGATGTAGGTGGTGAACCTGCCGTAGAGGAACTCCAGCGGGCTGTGGTGCAGGGTCTCCTCACCGGTGCCCCCGACGCCGCTCTCGGCCTGCGGCTGGCGCTGCAACCGGTCGAGGAACTCCTCCTGGTCCTCCTCGGGCACGCCGAGGAGGTCGGCGATGACCAGGAGCTAGTGCCGCTTCCGACAACGTCCGCCCGCTTTGGCGATGTCAAACGTGCTGGTCATGGGCCTGCCTGACCCCGGATGTACAGGCCGACGTTGGCGGGTCCGGCACTAGGCAGAGGTGCCCGACCCGCCTGGGCATTCTCGCCGGCCCGTCGGTCAGGTCTACTCGAGACCGTTGTCCCGCAGCACCTTGCCGACGAGCTCCATGTACTCCAGGTGGCCCTGGAAAGGGCCGCGCCTTCCGATGGCGACTTCAAGGAAGGGGCCGTACTCCTCGTCGTTGACGAAGGTCTGCCAGTGCCGGATCTCACCGTTGTCGTTGGTCTCGACGAAGGTGGTCGAGTAGAAGCCCATTTTCAGGCCGTTCCTGGTATGTCCTTCCCAACGGACGCGGGCAACGTACCCGTTTTCGGCTGCCCAGCTGGTGTAGTCGACAAGCTTCCAGTCCGGAAAGGTGACCGAGTATGCCTTGGCCTCCTGGATGGCTGAGGCGGCTATGGCCTCGAAAATAAGGGAGGCATCTGCGCCCCCAGAAATCTCGCCCAGGTTGATCACGTCGTGCCCGGTGAAGTACGGCGACGAGTATAATGCGTCGGGCGCGAATTTCCAGCTATCGTAGGTTGCGCCGTCCTTCGTCCCCTGGTGGAGGTAGGCGTCCCGGTAGCCGTCGGCCATGCGCTGATGTAAGGAAAGCTTCTCTTCGAGGTTCATCGCGGTCCCTGCTGGTCGTTGGACTTACCGCCGTCGGCCGGTCGGTCGGCCCTGCCTGGCCGGTCGCTGGCGGCGCAAATAATCAATTGATCGTATGATTAACCATATGGCGAGGTGTGCGCAAGAGGTTTCTGGCGCTGCGTCGTCCACGGCGGGCTGCGGCGCCTACCACCTGCGTGGCCCGCAGCAGGGTTGAACTGTCGGTAGTCCTTCGCTGGAACTGGTGACGCTGAACGAACTGATCGGCTTCTGGCTGCCCACGCCGCCGCCGAGGTCGTACGAGAACGTCTGCCAGTTCCGGCCTCGCTGCCTCAGCGGCGACGTGGAGGCCCAGACAGTCCGGCTCTCCGTGCACGGTCACGCCCACGACGGCGTAGAAAGGCCGGTTGGAGACCTGGCCGTCGCGGACCTTGCCGTGGGACGTACGCCCACGATAAAAGCGCCTAGGGAGTGTCAACGAGGACCGCTCTCTCCGGGCACTCGGCCGCCGCCCGCTTCACGAGTTCGACCAACTCGTCGGGAACTCGATCGACGGTTACCTCGACGTAGCCGTCGCTGGTGAGGGTGAAGACCTCGGGACAGGTCGCGACGCAGGCACCGTGACCGGCGCAGCGGTCCGCATCGATCGACACGATCACGCGTTGCCGCCGGCGGGGGTGTAGCCGATATGGAGTTTCGTGATCCCACGCAGGATGAAGGTGGGCATGTAGGTGTAACGCCGCTCTGCAGCGGGGCCGTGCTGGTCCTCGTCGATCCAGATGTCCGCCGTGCGGTCGAACAGCCTCTCGATGCTGACCAGTGCTTCGGCGCGGGCGAGTGGGGCCCCGGGGCAGCTGTGGACGCCGCGACCGAACGCGACGTGGCTGCGTGCGTTGGCACGCTCGATGTTGAAGGTGTCGGGTTCGGGGAACTTGCCCGGGTCGCGGTTGGCCGCGGCGTTGGCCAGGAAGAGGATGGTTCCGGCGGGCAGCTGTACTCCTCCGACTTCGACTGGGACCTTCGCTAGGCGGAAGTCGCCGCGGATGGGACTTTCGTAGCGAAGGGCCTCCTCAACGAAGTTGGGGATCAGGTGGCGGTGCGCCCGCAACCTCGCCTGCAGTTCGGGATCCTCGCCGAGCATCATCACCGCGGTGCTGAGTAGTCGGACGGTGGTCTCCTGGCCAGCGGCGAAAAGGTTGGCGGCGACGCACACGGCGTCGAGCACCTCTGGCGTGCTTCCGTCGGGAAACGTTGCCGAGGCGACTCCGGTCAGGACGTCGGCCCGCGGCTGGCGGCGGCGGTCCTCGATATAGCCGGTGAACTTCTCGTACAGAAATTCCAGCGGCGACTGTGTCATCGGGTCGTTGCCGGTGCTGCCGAGCGTTCCGGTGTGCGGCCGGTTGAGCCTCTCGATGAACTCCGGCTGGTCCTCCGTCGGGACGCCGAGCAGGTCAGCGATGACGAGCATGGCGAATGGGGAGGCGAAGGCGCGGATGAACTCGCAGCGTCCGCCGTGCAGCGCTTGGTCGAGCTGACGGTCGGCGAGCCGCCACATGAACTCCTCGTTCTCCTTGAGGCGGCGCGGAGTGATCATTTTTGACAGCAGTGCACGGTGTGCGGAGTGGGTCGGTGGGTCCAGCGTCGGCAGCTGATCGCTCATCGGCAACTGGTTGCGGTGCTCGGCAATCAGCGCCGAGACGTCATCGCCCTCGAGGGGTACGGGAAAGCCAGGGAAAGGTCCGGTGACGGAAAGGCACGACGAGAACCGATCGGTGTCGTTGTAGATGGCGAGTGCCTCGTCGTAGCCGGTGATCATGACAACGTCGTGATGCTTCTCTCGGCGGGCTGGGCATTCCCCGCGTAGGGCGGCGAGGTAGTCGTACGGATCGTGCAGAAGGCTGTTGTCGGTGAAGAAGTCGACGGAATCAATGTTAATCAAGCCTGTTCCTCTCTCATTCGCGGTGCCGCCTCCTGTCGCAGGAAGAGTCCCGGCGCTCAGGGGCAACCGACGACGTGAACGATGAAGGACTTGCCGGAAGCGCTGAGGTCAGTTCACGCCGCCCGGTTTGTTGACGAACCAGACGAGTTCCTCGACGAGCTTCTCGCTCTTCCAGCCGTCGGGCGTACGCACAAAATCGTGGAAGTAGTAGCCCCCGCAGTAGCTCGGTTCGGCCATCCCCGGAACCTGCATCGGGTTGTAGAACTGCGCGACCACCTTGGCTCGGTCGCCATCGAGATCGATCTCCACGTTGGTCACATAGTGGATCTTCCAGGGTGCCTTGCCCAGGCCCTGCTCGAGCCAGGCCGCCATCTCGTCGCGCCGGCCGACGGGCAGGCTGCTCGTCGTCGATGTGTAGTCGATGACTGCCTCGGGAGTGAACACCGACTTCCACAACTCGAAATCGTTCGTGTCCACACCACGCGCGTAGCGTGCCAGCTGCTCCTGAATCTCCAGCCTGTCGGCAAGGGCACGCAGGTTCATCAATACTCCCCTCAGCTGACGGTCAGACCGTTGTCGACGACATAGACAGCGCCAGTGATGGACTTCGCCTCGCCCGACGTAAGAAAGGCAAACAGCGCGGCGATCTCCTCCGGCATCGCCACGCCGCGATAGCCGGCCATCCGGCCCGCAAGATCCGGATCTCGGTCCTCGGGGAACCGTACCGTCCTGGCGATGTTGGTCAGCGTGCCCGCCGGCGCGATCGCGTTTACCCGCAGCGGTGTCTTGATGAACTCGACCGCGAGCGACCGGGTCAACTGGACCACGCCGCCCTTGCTTGCCGAGTAGGCAGCCGAGTAAGGAACCCCCTGTACTCCGGCATTAGAAGCGATGTTGACAATGGATCCAGCCGCATCCAGCAAATGCGGGATCGCGGCCTGGGACAGGAAGAACGGGCCATCAAGGTTCACTGCAAGTGTCCGCCGGTACAGTTCGACGCTGGTGTCAGTGGTGTGCGCCGGGCGATAGATCCCGGCAACGTTACCCAGCACGTCCAACCGCCCGAACTCGGCAACGGCCGCCGCCACCGCCGCCGCACACGCGGCCGGATCGGCGATATCAACAACCCGCCCCGATACCATCCCGGCTGYCAGGGACCCGGTCTCGGTCAGCCCATCCTCGTCAATATCAACGGCCAGCACCGCCGCGCCCTCATCCGCCAGCCGAAGGGTGACCGCACGGCCGATACCGGATGCGGCACCGGTGATTAGCGCTACTTTGCCTTCAAACCGTCTCGTCATCGTCCTTCTCGCTCCTCGCGAATCCCAGCGGCGCACCGCTGGAACTCCTGGCAAGATCAGTCGCTGAATGATGTGTTGTTGATGTGTCGTGATCGGGGTAGAGGTACGGTGGTATCTAATTAATCAATTGATTAGATATTGCGAATCGGGTTTCGAGCACGTGCTTTCGAGTATTCTTCTCAGCCGCTCAGGAACGCGCGGTCCATCGCCGGATGGTAGATCGGGAATCCTCGGTGCCGAGAGCCCCTATCGAAAGATCCAGCTGGTCATCACGGGCGACGCGGCCTCGCGTGACGGCTCAGATGCCACGCGAGCCATGTCGTCAGTGCTCTGCCAGCCGGGCCTGGTCGAAGAGCATCCCCCGGATCAGTAGCTTCACGGCATGAACGGTGGTGTGGTACTTGTCGTTCGGTACGGCCAGCGCGTATTCGTAGAGACCAATGAGCAGTACGCCGATAGCGCTCGTGGCAGCCGGGACGTCGACGTGGTCCGCGAGGGCGCCCTGCTGGTCAGCCTCGCGCAGGATCTCGGTGACGACATCGTGGATGGAGGCGACGATGGTGTTGCTTTCTTCCGCCAGGTGCAGGTCTGCGGCGCTTTCCGTCCGGATCGCTCGGTCGAACGGGACCGCGTAGGGGTTGTCGCGGACCAGTCGGTCGGTCTCGTCGAGCACTGCCATGAGCTTGTCGAGGACATTGTCGGCGGCTTCTACGGCGGCCGTGAACCGGGGGACTGTCTGCTGGGCAACGTCGTGGAAGGTCTCTTTGACCAGCTCGGCCTTGTTGGGGAAGTAGTGGTAGAGGCTGCCGCTGGTCATGCCGGCCACCCGGGCGATCTCGCGGATGGTGGCGCGTGCGTAGCCGACCTCGGCAACGCAGCGTAGCGTCGCGTCGATAATGCGCTGTCTTGTCTGATCGCCTCGGGAGCCGACGGGCCTGCCCAGCAGCGATGGAGTGCCCGCCACGATTTCTCCTGGTTGTCGTCTTCCCCGAGTCTCGCATGCGGACACCGGTGAAGGGCCACGCCGTCGGGCCTGTCGAGAGACGGCCAGACCGCGGCGGCGCGCAGGAGGTCGGTGGACGGTCACGATGGGCGGGGGACGTCGTCGGGCCCGATGCCGAAGGTCCGCAGCATGGACGACACCGTCTCGTAGGCACCAACGGTGAAGATGACGTCGAGTATCTGCTGGGTGTCGAGCCCGGCGGCGAGGGCCGCCCAGGTGCGGTCCGTCAGCAGTCCGTCCGTGATGATCTCGTCGACGGCGCTCAACAGCGCCGCGTCAAGCGGGTGGAAGGACGGTGTGGTGGAGCCTGATGCGATGGACTCTGTCTCCTCGGCGGTGAGCCCTGCGTCCTCAGCGATGTGGAGATGTTCCGCCCACAGGTAGTCGCAGCCGCGCCGAGCGGCGACGCGCAGGATGAGGATCTCGCGCTGCCGGGGGGTGAGCGTCGTTGCGAGAAGCACCTGGCCGTTGAAGGTGAAGAACGCTCGTGCGAGGTGGGGATGGTGCGCGAACATTCCCAGCATGCCGAGTGACTTGCGCTGTCCTTCAGTATTCGGCATGGGGTGGCGCGGTTTCGGTGGGATCATGGCCGCGAGGGCCGAGCTCATCTCCGGTGGGAACTGGCGGGGCTGCAGTGGCTCGACGCGCGTCATGCTGGTGCTCCCTTCTGGGAGATGGGTAAACAGGTTCGCCGAGGGCACCGAGTCGGGCATCCGCGTGAGTCCCGGCCCGAGGAGTTCCGGAATCGTGCAGCCGGCGCTGATTGCCTACCCGGATTCCGGCCAAAACCAGAACATGCGCCGGCGCCGCGGCCTGTTGTGGCCGTGACCCCGGCTTACGCGCGTCACTCCGTGATCTGGATGCCCTCGTAGCTCTTGAGCGTCTCCGGGTCCGGTAGCTGCATCTGCAGGTACACGGCAAGGTGGACGACCTTGCCGTCGGCGTTGTACTCGTAGGTCGTCGCGGAGTTCACAGTGCTGCTGAATCCGTCGGTCGTGCTGCGCTCCTCCAGCTCGAGCAGCACCAGGGAGCCGATCTCGGCGACCCGCTTGAACGAGCATTCCCACTCGGAGGTCTGGGCCCACTGAGTGAGGAACGCGGCGTAGTCCGGCCAGTTCATGACCTCCTTGAACGGGCCGATCCGTTCGAAGGAGTCGACTGCGACCAGCTCGGCGACCGGTGCCCAGCTATCGGCTGAGAACCCGGGTTGCTTGCCCGCGTCGACCAGCTTCTTCATCAGCTGGGTGTATTCCAGCGCGGCCCGTGAGGGGCCGGTGTAGTCGCCGATGACCTCGTCGAGGTCGCGCAGCGTGAGCGCCATAACGATGCTCCCAGCGGTGAGGTTGGGGAACTGTGGACATGTGCGGCCGGGCCGCCGCCGGTCTCGCCTGACACCGATCGCGGCCCGCCGCGGCCTGTCAGGACCGGGCGCCGTCCAGGTAGCGGTCGAGAACGTGGTGGAAGGCCGCGACGACGATCTCCTCCCGGGTGATCGTCTCGTACTTCAGACGGCTGTTCCGCAGTCCGGCCTGCTGGCGCTGCATCTGCTCGTAGTCCTGCTGCAGCGCTTCGAAGTAGGTGTGGCTGCCTGGTTCCGTGACGACCGTCGGTTCCACCTTCGCCACTTCGGCGAGCTCCTCGGGAAGGTACATGTAGCTGGCGACGTGCCAGACGCACTTGTTCGGGTCGCCGGAGGGGTGCGGGGTGGGCATGGTGATATGGCATTCGCCTGCCCGGACCGTCATGAAGAAGTTCGGGAAGAGCACCCAGCCCTGGTTGTCGGTCATCTGGTTGTCCGTCAGCCTGCTGACGTCCAGGCCCATGCCGGTGAGTGTGTCGCGGGTGGCCCGCTGCAGCAGCGTGCGCGCGGTGACGCCATCCGGGAAGGCGAGGGTGCCGTCCTCGCCGCGGTACTCGGCGACGAGCTCCTCGAAGCGAGGCAGCATCAACGGGACTGCGGGGAAGGTCTCGGGCAGCTTGCGGATCCCGGCGACCTGCTCTTCCGGACCGAAATGCTCACCCCTGGGCACGTCGAACGGTGTCGTGGCGACGCTGTGGTCGCCGAGGAACCGGTAGCGGCCCGTCTCCGGGTCCGGGAAGATCACGTTCAGGAGCTGTGGGTGGACGCCCCAGAGGTGGTAGCCCTCCTGGAAGGCGTCCATGACGACCTTCCAGTTGCATTCTAGGGGCTCCTCGACGTCCATGACGGTGATGAACTGTTCCATCTGGTACGGCCGCAGCAGTTCGAATACCTCGGGACCGAGGTATTCAGCGAGCGGCTTCGCGTCCGGGTCCGGGTTGAGGAAGATGAAGCCGCTGAACGTCTCCACCGGTACGGGCACCAGCGAGACGTCGCTCTTGTCGACACCCGAGAGGCCCTCGCGCAGGATGCCCCGGCAGTTGCCCTCCAGATCGTAAGACCACAGGTGGTATTGGCAGAGGAACTGCCGTGAGGTGCCCGAGCGCTCCGCACACAGCAGGTTGCCGCGGTGGCGGCAGGCGTTCACGAAGCCGCGGATCACGTCGTCGCGGCCGCGCACCACGATGAAGGACTGGTCGAAGAGCTGGTAGGTCTTCCAGGCGCCGGCCTTCGCCAACGCGCTGACCCGGCCGACGATCTGCCAGGTCTTCGTCCAGATCAGCTCACGCTCCTGCGCCGCGATCTCCGGTGAGGTGTAACGCTCGGTCGGGATCTTCCACTGGAAGTCGGCCGGGGCGGAGCCCAGGCCCGACAGTCCGATCTTCGTGTCGTCGAGCCATTCCCCGGGTCGCGTCGGCCGCGTCGTCTCGATCGTCATCAGTCCAGTTCTCCTCGAGCAGGGCGGAAACGGTGGGTCGAAGATCCTCACGCGTCTGGGGCGCGGATGCAGGCCACGGCGCGTCTCGGGAGTACGCGCCCTGGGCTGTTGGTGACGACGAAGGCTCGGGAAGCGGCGTGCTCCCGGTCGACGCCGGGCGAGGACCGGGCCCCTGGCCGGTCCTCGCCGTTCACACGGAAATAAACAATCGCTTGATTAAGCGTATGGTGCACGCCACACTCGGGCACTGTCAAGCCACCCTCCCCAGACACAAGGACGGACACGCATGCCCTTCGAGGGGACTACCGCGATCGTGACGGACGGGGCGTCGGGCCTTGGGCTCGCGATCACCGAGGCGCTCGTGGCCCGCGGCACGAAGGTCGCCGTCTTCGACATCCAGGCAGAGCTGCTCGACACCGAGGTCGCGCGCCTGCAGAAGCACGGCGGAGCCGTCCGTGGCTACGTCGTCGACGTCTCCGACCGGGCCCAGGTCACCACCGCCGTGGACCAGGCCCGGGCTGACCTGGGACCCGTGCTGATCCTGGTGAACAACGCCGGCGTCGTGCAGTTCGACCGCTTCGAGTCGATCACCGACGAACTGTGGGAACGGGTCATGGCGGTCGGCACAGACGCCCTTATGTTCGTCAAGCTGCTGGGGCGGTGGGTGGCGTTGGCAGGGCGTGGTAGATCTCTCGGGCGACGTAGCGTTTCAAGCAGCGGACGATCTCGCGGGGGGTTTTGCCTTCGGTGAGGCGTCGTTGCTGGTAAGCGCGGGTGCGGGGGTCGTAGCGCAGCCGGGTGATGACGATCCGGTGCAGGGCTGCGTTGGCCTGGCGGTCGCCGCCGCGGTTGAGGCGGTGCCGTTGGATCTTGCCGGAGGATGCCTCGACGGGGCTGACGCCGCACAGGGCAGCGAAGGACGCGTCGCTGACCAGCCGGTCGGGGTTGTCGCCGGCGGTGATGAGGAGCGCGGCGGTGGTGTCCGGGCCAGGACCGGGCCGCGCCAGAAGGTCGGGGGCGTGGCGGGTGAGTACGGTCTTGAGCTGCCGGTTGAGATCGTCGATCTCGCCGGTGAGGGTGAGGATCCGTGTAGCCAGCCGGCGCAGTGTGTAGATCGCGGCGCTGGCGGGGTCGGTGGGGTCCTGCGGGTCGAGTGCGGCGCAGTGGCGGACCAGCCGGGCTCGACCGAGGCCGGCCAGGGACTCCCGTACCTGGGTATCAGCGCAGACCAGGACGGCGTGCAGTTGGTTGAGGGCCTGGGTGCGGGCCTTGACCGCCCAGAGCCTGGCCAGCCGGAACATCCGCGCCATCTCGACCGATCCGTTGCCGGTCTTCGCGGTCGAGGTGGCGTGTCCTGCCAGCACTGCGCGGGCGGCTGCCTCAGCGTCGAGGGTGTCGGTCTTGCCACGGCGCCGGCGAGCCGCACGGTCAGGTCGGTTGATCTCCAGCACGGTGACACCGGCGATGTGCAGGTGGCGGGCCAGTGCCGCGCCGTAGGAACCGGTGCCCTCGACCCCTGCCCGTCGCAGGGTCCCGTGCTCGTGCGCCCAGGCCAGCAGCTGCTGGTAGCCGGCGGCTGTGGTCGGGAAGGCCGCGGTTCCCAGCACCATCCCCACCGTGGTCAGGATCGCGGCAACGTGCCGGTCCTTGTGCGTGTCGACCCCGAGGACGACCTCCTGGCTCGTCGCCTCGATCTGGTCTGGTTCTGAGGGCGGGTAGGCACGGGCCATGGCTGTCGGTCTCCTGATCGGTCCGAGAGTTGATGGACGTCACCGGACCGGCAGGGCGGTCAAAACTGTGAGGATGCCTTGTGCGGCAAGGCCCTTATCGAGACACGCCCGCCGGTCTGGTGGCCGGTGACGCTCCCCGAGCGGCAGCCGACAGGTCAGCGCAAGGGCATCACGCCAGTTGCGTTCCGAGTCAGACCACCACCCGAGGAACGCCGCCCATACTCAGTGGATGTTTGATTTGTCTTGATTGCCGCTTATGTTCTATCGGGGGTCTCGCCAGGTGGGTGTGGTCTCGCCCGTTATG
>NZ_MBLM01000023.1 GCF_001854655.1 Parafrankia colletiae
CATGTAGATGGCGCGGTTGAGGCGGGGCAGGTAATCCGTGTCCAGGTTGGTCGTCCCGTCGCCCATCCGCTCGGCCATGGCCGCGGCCGCCAGATCGCGGCGCTTCGGCAATCGTGCCTTCTCCGCTGCGGCCAGCGCCGCTTCCATCGCGTCACGGGTCAGGTCGGTGCAGTAGGCCGGCGCTCCGGGCTGTTGGCGCCACGAGTCCGCGAGGCTGCCGGCGTCGAAGGCGTCGAGACCCGTGTCCTCGACGAGCTTCAGCGTTACCCGTCGATCCTCGTCGCGATCGGCGGCAATGGGGAGTGYGATCCGGTCCGGCGCGCCGGCCGGCTTGCCCTTCTCCGCGAAGGAGGCAGCGCCGATCGCGTTCCATGCCTTGGCGATCGGACGACCGAGTTGTTCGGCCACCCATAGGCTCTCGACCTGCCCCGCCTCGACAGCATCAATCTTGCCATCGCGGGCGGGATAGTAGTTCGACGTGTCGATCACGACTGTCTCGTCCGGAACCGCGGAGAGCAATGGTGCCACGGCCAGGATCTTACTGAAGGGGATGGAGAGGATCACGACGTCGACATTGGTGACCGAGTCCTCCGCTGTCACCGCTCGCCCACCCGAGGAGAGAATGCCAGGGCCGATCGAGTGCGGACCACGCGAGTTCGCTATCTTCACGTCGTGCCCAGCTTCACTCAACGTCCGGACGAGCGTCTTGCCGATATGGCCGGCRCCCAGGATACCGATCTTCATCTGTCTAATCCTATTCAGGTCACGCGCCGGGTGTCGTATCGTCGCTGCTCACCGCGAGCTTGATTGGATGGGGTGGGGTGGGGTGGGTCAGGGGCACTAGCACTTGCCAGGTTAGATACTAACCTCGGGCTTTCACTGGGCTGATCGCTGTTGGGTGGCGGCAAACGGGAAAGTACTCCTGAGTAGGGAGGATTGGGCTTGCTGAGGTTCTGATCGACCCCGCACCAAGGAACACCTTCGCTGTGAAGTCTACCGGCGTGTACCCGCCTGTCCCCGTCGATACCATTCGGAAAAGGAACAGGAGAAACCAAAGAACCACCCCGGGTTCGGTAGAGCGCCGGATACTTACACTTCGGCGAACGGAGTGCTTCCTGGGAGCGGGCACGACTCGATCCTCCCACCGGCCCGCCAGAGCCGCTTCCGCTGGAAAGCCGACTTCGTACTCACCCGCAGCCRCCCGGCCACCTCCACCGGATCGACCCCGGCGGCGAACAGGCCCGCGGCCGGCACCCGGACCGCTTCCCGACCGACACGGCCCTGCGCCGTCAGCCGCCACCATCCGCATACCTCATGCCTGCGGTAAGGCCCAATCGCTGCCAGGCCGTACCCGGACAGACCGGATGTGATCAAACAGACCCCGACCGTTCGAGATCTGTAGCCGCGAGTGTTCGCACTCTGCTCCCGAAGAACACCAGCGGAGCCCGCGACTCGTCGCGCTCGAGTGACAGCACGTCGAGGAGCACGAGAGTGTGATCGCCCGCCTCGATCTTGGAACGCAGTTCGACGGTGATCGTCGCGAGGGCTCCCCTCAGGAAGGCGGCACCGCCCACGACATCGACCTCCAGACCAGCGAACCGCTCGGCGGCCGGTCRCCGCAGATCCCGCGCCGCCGACCCCATTCCCTCCGCCAGCACGCTGATTCCCCAACGCTGCGACCGGCGAAGTCTGGGCCAGGTTGTCGATGTGTGCGCGAACGACAGCGAGACGAGAGGCGGATCCAGCGACACCGAACCCAGCGAGTTCACGGGCATGCCGACGACCTCGCCGTCGATCTCCGCGGCAACCACAGCGAGCCCCGTCGCGAAGCCGGCAAGCGTGTGACGCATGTCCTGGGGCGTGATCATGAAAGCCAGGCTCCCAACCCGTACTGGTCGGGCACGCCGAGGTTCTCGCGCAGAGTCGACCCCACATACCCGTCGGGGTACAGCCCCCGCTCACGCAGGATCGGCACGACCTCGTCGACGAAGGCGTCGACACCGTCCTCGTACACATCGGGAGCGAGCCAGAAGCCGTCGGCCGCTTCCGCTTCGAACCATTCCTGCATGTGGTCGGCGTGCACCTTCCCGGGGCCGACCGTCACGGGGTGGTAGTCGATGACTCCGTGCGCGAGGACGTCGCGCGGTGACCATCCCTCCCGCGCGACTCGCAAGGCGATCGCGGACCGCGGGTCCATCGGCGATGCGTGCGCGCCCGCCAGCTGCTCGGATGAGAGAGGCTTGTCGATGTGCTGCGGCTGGATCTGGACGCCGATCATGGCGCTCAGATGCGGCAGTCGAGCCTCGATGACGTCGCCCGCGATCGCGATGCGGCGGTCAAGCCCATCACGGACCGTGGGAGCGACGGTCGTCATGAGCCCGACGATGAACTTGATCTCGTCGGGGTCGCGCCCCGCCTCGTGCGCGGCGTTCCGGAGCGCGTCGCGCTGCGCACGTGCCTCCTCGATCGTCCACACCTCGGTGATGAACCCGCTCGCGTAGCGACCGGCGAGGGCGAGCAAGTGCGGGCTGGGGCCGCCCGACGTGAAGATCACGGGCTGGCCCTGCTCCGACGGTGGCAGCGCGAGCGGGCCGCGCGATGCCACGTGCTCGCCCCGCAGATTGATCGGCTGCAGCTTGGACGGATCGATGAAGCGGCCCGATTCCTGGTCGTTGATCCAGGCATCCTTCTGCCAGCTGCCCCAGAGCGACTGCACGATCTGGATCGACTCATGGGCGCGCTGGTAACGCTCGGCGCGGTCGGCGACGGGCTTGCCATAATTCGCAGCGACGGCCGGGTCGCTCGTCGTCACGGCGTTCCAGCCCGCACGTCCGTGGCTCATGATGTCCAGCGTCTTGAACTGGCGAGCGGTGTTGAACGGCTCCTGGAAGGTGGTGGATCCCGTCAGCACGAACCCGATGTTGCTGGTGGCCTGCGAGATGGCTGCCGTCTCCATGAGGGGGTCCATGATGTTGCTGATCGTCGAGTGCTCGACATCTCCGCGCACCGCGGGGAAGTCCGGGGTGAAGAGGAACGCGAAGCCGCCGCGCTCAGCGGCCTGCGCGTAGCGGATGTTCGCCTCGACCTTCGCGTAGTTGCCGGGGTCGACGTGGGGCGCGCGCCACGCACCAGGAAGATTGCCGTACCCGTCGGTGAGCACCATGCCAAGGATGATCTTGCGGTCTGCCATGCCCCCATCGTCCGACTATCACACTCATGTGAAGGTCAAGCCCGTCCCACGTAGCATCGCTGGAGACGTTGACATCAATGAGAGGGATCTCAGTGCGGATCGGCGAGCTGGCGAGGGAGACCGATGTGCCCCCGCGCATGCTGCGGTACTACGAGGAGYAGGSGCTCATCACGCCCCRCCGCCTGGACAACGGATACCGTGAGTACGACGAGTACCTCGTTGATCGCGTGCGCAAGATTCGCGGACTGCTCGATGCCGGCATCCCCACCCGCATCATCGGAGCGATACTTCCCTGTCTCGGGCAGACATCTGCGATCGTCGTCGACGACCCTGATCCCGGGCTACGAGCCATGCTCGTCGAACAGCGCGACAAGATGATCGAACGTATCGCGTTCTTCGAACAGAACCGCGACGCCCTCACCCGCTACATCGACGCGATGGACCACGCCGCCGCCACTGGCGATTGAGCCACCGTCTGTCGCAGCTTCCTGAAAACTGGATCTGTCCCTGATCTTGTGATCGGATCGATCCCGGGGCGGGGCGCTGACCACGATCAACCCTCTGTGATCACATGTCTGGTGCCTCTTTGGCCTTGGGGTTCTCCTTCCGCACCTGGCGGGTCTCGTTGTCGATCGGGTGGACCGGTCTGGTGATCGGCTGCGGTTACGGGCCCGTGTTCAAGGAGCCGCTGGCACGTGCCCCGGCTGCGGGGCGGTCTCGGAGCGGGTCCACGGGCGGTATCGCCGCCGATTGGTCGATGCGGCGATCGCGGGTTCTCACGTCGAGATCGATCTGCTGATCCGGCGGTTCCGCTGCCCGGCAGCGAGCTGTCCACGAGTGACGTTCGCGGAGCAGGTCGTGGGCCTGACCAGTCCGCATGCCCGGTTCACCCCGCTCGCCGGTCGGATGATCGAGGCGATCGGGTTGGCGCTGGCGGGCAGAGCCGGAGCACGCCTCGCCGGCAGGCTGGGCCTTCCCGCGGCCTCCTGCGCGACCACGACGCCGTCCTCAACGGCCTGACCCTGCCGCACAGCTCCGGACAGGTCGAAGGCACCGTGAACCGCATCAAGATGATCAAGCGGCAGATGTATGGCCGGGCGAACTTCGACCTGCTCCGCAAACGAGTTCTCCTCGCGACCTGACGACGCCCAGATCCACTTCGATCACAAGATCAGGGACAGATCCAGTTTTCGCGAGGCCTTGACGCGGCCTGCTGCGACAGGCCGGCGGTGAAGGTCCCAGCTGGCCTCGTATCTAGGCGTGACGTGGTAGGCGTGGCACCGGCGTCCCCGTCCTGGTCTTGACCTCCGACGAGCTGGACGCTTTCGCCCAGGGGCGCCGCGGACGAGTGCAACCAGTAACCGTCGGCCCGGCCAGCACGCGGTCGCCGGTTGCCCGCTGGCTCCGTCTCGGACAGGCCAGGTCGACGCTTCCTCGTTCGAGATCGACTACCTGTTGTAATCGGCACGCTTTAGGTGTCCGGTATCGGCTGATATGACTGTTATCCGAGGGTTCGGCGGTGGTGTGTGTGCGCATTGTGTGCGCGGATGTCCCGGCACTGGGCGGCATTTGCCGGCACGTTCCGGCACGGAAATCGCCCTGACCTCGGATTTTGCGGCACGGCGCGGCACGTTCCGGTATGTTCGGATACGCGGTGATCCGTCTTGTAATCGAATGGGGACACAGCCAGTGGGTGATGGTACTGGCTGGCGGCAGGCGGCGCGGTCGTGCCCTGCACCTGTCGAAGGGCGGTTTACCGGTTGAAGGCTGGAGCTACGGAACGGCTGGTAGAAGGTCGGGATCGGTGCGGGCCTGATCAGTCTCCGCTGCGGGATTGAGTCGAGGGTGGGGGTCGGTTCGTAGCTGTGCGACAAGATGGCGTGCTGTGCCGGCGCCGACGCGAAGGCGTTTACGGAGAGTTTCAGCAGAGACTGGGCGACGATGGGCCTGCCAATGGAGGGTGTCCTCGACGCGGGCTCGGTCGAGAAGCTCCTTATCGGACGCGCGCCCCTGCTGTGCGTGATGGCCGACTCGGGTCGCTTCCCGTGAATGCGGTATCGGGTGACCTGCCACCAACAGGTCCGGCTGCCCGGCGTGGCGTGCCGCATCGACAAGTTGGCGCGGGAGTAGCGACGGGGGAACCCGCTCCCCGCTGCTCCCAGTGAGCTGAAGGGCTTGAAGGAGTTCCGGGCCGATGTGGGACCAGCCGATCAGCAAGCAGCAACCGACAGCATCGAACGCGGCACGACCGTAGTGGCCTTCGATGATCGGTTCCGCGGTGTTCAGGGCAAGGGTGACGAGACTGCAAAAGATCAGGAGGCGCTGCGCGGGTCGGATCTGATTCTGGCTGGCACCAGCAAGAGCCAACTGGCGGGTCGCAACGAGCAGAGCGACGACTGAGAGATCAACGGCGGGTGCGACCAGTGGGGCGATGTAGGCGGGAACGCCAAGTCGGATGCCCAGCGCCCACACGTTGCCGAGTCCGAACAGGAAGCTCAACGCGACAACGGTGGCGATTAGCATGGTGACCGCGCGCAGAGCAAACGGCCCGGCTCCCTGGCCGGCAGATGACATGGAAGGCGCGTCGTTCACCGGCCGACCTCTGCCTGACCTGCAAGAATTAGTTCACCGGACAGCGCGACCGGTGGTGGGGTAATGGTTCGAGTCCCCCCTCGGACACTCTCCCAAAGATCAATATTATCTCTGACCTRCATGTACGGGTGTGGGGGTTCAACTACCCCGGCCGACACGAACCACCACCCCATACGCGCTTTGCCTGCACAGTTGTATGTGTATGTCGTGTCGTTTCGGTGATGTCGAGGCGGCCGGGGTGAGCTGTACACCTCGGACCGGCCAGAGATCCCGACGCCCGTCGAGGCCTTGACCGCCGCCCCTTGTCAGAGAAGACAAGCGGGCCGCGTGACGCTGAGATGGCGATGGGCGAACCGATGATTGCTGATCACTCGTGCCCCAGGTGGTGCCAGTTGCCGGCGGGCCACCTCCACCCCGAACCCGGCGGCCCTGGCGACCATCACCTTTGCGAGATCGCGGCTATGGACGTTCCCGGGATACCCTCTGCGTTCCACGGGTGAACGGTCCGCTGCGTGTGCGGGTCGAACAGTACGTGACCGAGTCCACCGTCTGGCCGGCGTGCCCTTGGCGGCGCTCCCAGGCCCAGCGCGATCTAGCTTGGCCCGAGCCGGAGCCGTGGTGGGGCGCGCCCGGGTCGGCTGGCTGGGGCCAGGTGATGGTGATGCGGGTGTGGGCTCGGTCGAGGGTGTGGCCTGGTGGGAGGTCGTGGTCCGGGGTCCCGAGGGGGTGGGCGGTGATGCGAGGGCCGGGGCCGTTGCGGTGGTCGCGTTCCCAGATGCGGATCTGGTCGGCGAGGTCCTCGGCGAGGGTGGTGGCGTCGGGGCCGAAGGCGTGGACGCGGAACTCGTGCAGCGATTCGGCGATCTTCGGGCAGGTCAGGTAGGCGATGCTGGCATCGTTGACGATGGCGTCTCCGGGTGGGCGTCCGGCGGGCGCGAGAGACTCGATCGCCGCGTCCTTCGCGACGTCGAGCTCGCAGTAGTCGTCGAACACGGTCGCGAGCCAGAGTTTGAGCGTGTCGAACGAGGTTATGGGTGGGATTCGCACCCCGGTCCAGACGTCGACGCGTGGGCTGTCGAGGATGCCGTCGAACAACTCGGGTTGTGCCGGGTAGTTGCCGTCGAACCGCAGGGCGATCTCGCCGCCGCGCAGCGCGAGGCGTCGCATCGGGCTCGCGCCGGCGCCCTGCATGCGGACGAAGCCGCACATCTGCGTCTCGCGGCTGACGAGCCGGCTGCCGTGTCGCTCGAACGCGATCCCGCGGCTGAGGCCACGTAGTCGGAGCGGGATGACAAGCCGGCCGTCGTCGACGAGCTGGTCGACCCACGCCGGTGGGATGTCGACGGCCTGCGCCGTGACGATGATCGCGTCGAACGGGGCGTGTTCGGCCGCGCCGTGCCATCCGTCGCGGGTCAGGACCTGGACCTGGCCGTAGCCCGCCGTGGCGAGGAAGCGTGCGGCCCGGTCGGTGATCTCCGGGTCGATGTCGATCGTGGTCACCTCGCCCGCCGGACCCACCACCTCGGCGAGGAGAGCCGCGTTGTACCCACCCGAGCCCAGTTCCAGGCAGCGCATTCCGGCAGTCAGACGCGCCTGCTCGATCATCGTCGCCTGCAACCAGGGTGCGGACACCGAGCTGATCGCCGCGCCGTCCGCGTCGAACTTCGTGCGCACGACCGTGTCGGCGTACGCCGCCTCCAGCGAGGCCTCGGGTGTGAACAGGTGCCGTGGCACCGCCCGGAACGCCGCCTCCACCTCTGCTGTCCGGATCCACCCACCCGCGAGCAGCCCGTCGACCAGCCGAGCACGCAGCCCGTCCGCCTGCTCCTGGTCGAGAACACCCGCCGTCCCGTCCTGAACCGCATCCACCGGCAACATCCCTCACACAGGATCGTGATTGTTGATCGGTACTGTCACCCCGTCTGATCACAGCGGGCCGCACACGTCCCGGACGGTGAACGTCCGTTCCCGTCCTCGGGCGCCCCGGCCAGCAAAGACGATTCGCCCCGGCGGGCAGATCACCCGCCCAGCTCGCCGCCCTTGTCGGCGCCGCGACCGCCAGCAGTGACGCCACCCATCCAGCGTAGTTTGATCTTCACTGTCAGCCACGATCTTCACCAAACTTCGCGCGTCGAACCGCCCCGCGGCTTCGGGCTGACGGGGACATCACCGGTGGTACCGTGCGCCGGTGCGGGACCCGGATCGCCGCAGTCTGCTCCTCGAGTACGCCGTCAGTGCGGCGGGCAGCGGCCTCGGGTCCGGGGCGCTGCCGATCGTCGCCGTCCTCGTCCTGCACGCCTCCGCGTTCGAGGTGTCGATGCTGTCCGGCCTGGCGAGCCTGACCGCCGCGGCGGTTCTGCTGCCACTGGGCGCCGGCATCGAACACCGACGCAAACGACCCGCCATGATCGCGGCGGATCTGGCACGATGCGCCGCGCTCGCCAGCGTGCCAGCTGCTGCCGCGCTGCATCTGCTCACCTACCCGCAGCTGGTCGCGGTCGGGGCGATCTCCACGACCGCGTCGATCGTCTTTGCCGCCGCCAGCGGGGCGCACCTGAAAGCGATCACGGATCCGGCGGACCGTCTGAGAACGAACAGCTGGTTCGAGACCGCCGACTGGATGTCGGGTACGGCGGGGCCACCGGTGGGCGGGCTGCTCATCGGCGGCATCGGGGCCACCGCGACGATGGCCATCGACGCCGCCTCCTACCTCGGCTCCGCCGTCGGCGTGCGACGCATCCACGCGAGCGAACCGCCACCGCCCGAGCGCTCCGCCAGCTCCGGCATACGACCGGGATGGCGCCACATCATGACCCACCCCGGGCTGCGGCCACTGTTCTTCAACGCGATGCTGTTCGGCGGCCCGGTCGTCATGACCTTCCCACTGCTCGCGGTCCTCATCCTTGACGAGCTCCACCTGTCCGCATCCGCCTACGGGCTGGCGCTTGGCGTGCCGTGCCTCGGCGGGATCGCCGGGTCACGGCTCGCGCCGGTCCTGGTGCACAGGTTCGGGCAGCGCCGTGTGCTGCTCGCCGCCGGTGTAGCGCGCGCTCCCTGGCTGCTGCTGTATCCGCTCGCGCCCCACGGCCTGACCGGACTAATGATCATCATGGTGGCGGACACGGCCATCCTGACGTGCGTGGGAGTGTTCAACCCGGTCTTCGCGACCTACCGGATGGAGGTCACCGCCGACGCCTACATGACTCGTGTACGAACTGCCTGGGGGATCAGTTCCCAGACTGTGCAGCCGCTGTTCGTCCTCGCCGGCGGCGGCCTCGCCGCGCTCACCAGCGTCAGGACCGCGCTGCTCATCGCAGGCCTCGCCTGCCTGGCCAGCGTCGCGCTGCTGCCCTATCGGACGCTGTCCAGGGACGCCGCAGCCGCCGACGCGATCCACCAGCAAGGACGGCAAGCCCGCCACGGACACAGGCGGTCCGCACCTTGGGCACGCTCGTGAGCAGAGCTGGCGCTCACCATCGCCGTGGGCCGTGGGCGCCTACTTGATACGTGCGTGGACGGGGCCGGACGTGCCTGGGCCGTTCTGCTGAAGCTCGAACAGGTCGGTCGCGACCATCAGATCCATGAGGCGGGCGTAGCCGTAAGCCTTCAGGACAACCGCGGGGTGCTTCCGGATGGCCAACCCGACCGCCGACAGATGGGTCCACCCACCAGGGCCGCAGTTCGTCGCGACCGCCTCGCGCAGCCGGCTCGGCGTCAACACCAGCCAGCCATACATCCGCACAAAGATCATATAGGGCAGGCGGATGGACATAGCTGACCATCATGCCGACAGCCGCCCCGCCGCATCAGCCCAGCTCATGGGCCCAGGCTGACTTCTGGCACCCCAGTGCGCCATGAGCGCGGAGAGTGAGGTCGACAGGTAGGGGATTTCGCTTGATGCGGTGCTGCTTGGAAGATGAAGGATTTGTGGCCCTTCGGCGTCGCCCTGCGGGGGGAGGCGTCAAACCACCTCATGCTGCGTTGGCTGAAGACCGTCGTGGTGAGCGATGAGGAAAAGGCGCACAAGATGCGTCAGGTAGGGACCGGGAAGGCGAGCGAGAGCGAACCGCTGAGGAAGTGTCGAAACCAGATCAGACGGCATTGAAACTGGGGCGCTTGGGGTTGCTTCAGGATGAGCCTGGCGGGAGCCCGTGTACTGGCCAGGTGGTGCCCGGCATGGAGGCGGCGCGAGCCTGGTCTGCGGCTTTCACGTGGAACATGGGAAGGCAGATGTCGACACTGCGCGCCCGCCCTGCGGGGCGGACGGGCGAGAGGGAGCGCGCTAAGCGGCAGGAACCGTAAGGCGTTGAGTACCGTCGCGGCGTCTGCTGGCGGACCGGCTCGTAGTAGCGGGTGAGGTGGGCCCCGTTCTTCGGACAGTGATCCCTATGAGGGATAATTGATCCGTGAACGGAGGAGATCAATGAGTCAGT
>NZ_MBLM01000024.1 GCF_001854655.1 Parafrankia colletiae
CGCCCCGCGTCCACCGCGGCGACCACACCGGCCCAGTCCACCCACGCGAACCCGTCCACCACCCTGACGAAACCGTCGAGGAAATCCCGCCGGAAAAGCCAGAACACGTGGGCGACCAGCAACTCGACAGCGRCCACCRCGCACATGTCACCGTGTGCGTACGATCGCAGCGCCGCGGAAAGGTCCTCGAAACCAGTAGTGTGTCGCGGACTCGTTTGACACTCTCGACCATCCGGCCCTGATGGACCGGATACGTCGACGGGTGAAGGACAAGCGTGTTCTGGCGCTGGTGAAGACGTTCCTCAAACCAAGACCCTGGCCCGCAAGTACCGGACCACGGTCCCGAAGGTCTACCGCCGTTACCGAGTCGTACTCGACACCGAGCACGGTCCACGTCGTGGCCTTCAGGTCACCGTGCACCGGGATGGCGGAGGACCACCGCTGGTGGCACAATGGGGCGGCATCAGTCTGGCACGGGACACCACACCACGGCCCCTCAACGGCTGCGAGCATCATGTTGTCGCTGCCGCGCTGGCCTGACCCGTCAAACGACCGGCCCTTCGGGTGCCTTTGGATTGATCTGTCGGTCATCGCGGTGGCGGCCTCTGGACCGTCGGCCAGGCGGGCAGTGACCTGATAGGAGCCTGATCGCAGCAGGGTCTCATCGCAGTCCTGTCCGCCCGCCTGACCGGCGGGATGTGACCGGTGATCTGTGAAGGAGATCCACCAGCTGATGCCCAGCATGACGCTTTCCCGTGACGATGTCATCGTCGGCGTGGACACCCATAAGGATCAGCATGTCGCAGTACTCCTCGATGGCCTCGGGGGCCGCCTCGCGGACCTGGTGATCCCGGCCACCGCGACGGGCTACGCCAAACTCCTCGCGTTCTGCCTCGAAATCCTGCAATCTCCCGGGCGGCTGGTCGCGTTCGGCGTTGAGGGGACCGGGTCCTACGGACGCGGGCTGGCGGGCTTCCTACGGAAACGCGGCTACGAGGTTCGGGAGGTCAGCCGGCCGCCACGTAGCGGCGTGCGTCGCCACGCTGGGAAGAGCGACACGATCGACGCCGAGCACGCGGCCCGCCAGGTCGCCGCCGGCGTCGTGACGGCGATCCCGAAGACAGCCGATGGCGCGGTCGAGGCACTGCGTCTGCTCAAGGCTGCTCGGGACACCGCGGTGAAAGCCCAGTCAGCAACCATGATCACTCTCAAGGCGACGTTGGTGACCGCCGATGACGAACTCCGAGGCGCTCTCGAACCGCTCACCGATCACCGACTCATCGAGGCCTGCGCGGCGCTGGAGTGCGTGGGCGCGCCGACCACGCCCACGAAGGCGATGCTGCACGTCCTGGCGTCGTTGGCACGGCGGTGGCTGAGTCTGCACGACGAGGTCAAGTCACTGGGCTGGCACCTCAAGCAGCAGACGAAGACCGCCGCGCCACGCCTGGTCGAAGCTGTCGGGATCGGCCCTGACACAGCCGCCGAAATGCTGCTCGCCGCAGGCGACAACAACGACCGTATCCGCTCAGAATCGGCGTTCGCGAAACTCTGCGGTGTCAGCCCTATCCCCGCGTCTTCCGGGAAGACGCATCGTCATCGGCTTAACCGAGGCGGCAACCGGCAGGCGAACGCCGCACTCTACCGCACCGTCATCGTGCGCATGCGGTGGCATCAGCCTACCATCGACTACGTCGACCGGCGCACCGCCGAGGGGCTCACAAAGCGAGAGATTATCCGCTGCCTGAAGCGCTATGTCGCCCGAGAAGTGTATCGACTTCTGCCACCACCAAGCGCGCCCGAGAACATCGACGCCGCAACCGCCGTTCTGCCTCCTCAGGCTGCTTGACATCTATAGGAGCATCAATCCGTCACGCATCTGGAACGGAAAACGGTCGGAAGTCGTCCAACGACTCCTGGCCGAGATCTGCGAACTATGCGGCTCCACGGAACAGGTCGAAGTGCACCACATCAGGGCACTCAAAGACCTCAACCCCAAGGGACGGAAACAGCAACCCGAATGGGTCACACGGATGGCCTCCCGCCACCGCAAGACCCTCGTCGTCTGCCGCGCCTGCCACGAGGACATCCACGCCGGACGTCCCACACGCAGATCACGATAGGCACTGGAGAGCCAGCTGCTACGGAAAGCGGGCACGGCTGGTTCGGAGGGAGCCGTCGGAAAAGGACCAGGAAACTGGCACCTCGTCGGCGGCCTACCCTACGTCACGCCGGGATCTGTGGGAGCCCGGGGGTGAGATCCCCCGGGCTACCCGACCAAGAAAACGGTGTAAATTGGGTTGAGTCGGGCTACTTGTGGCCACGTTGGAAGCCGGGGGTCGACGCGTACATCGCTGAACTCGCCGACGAGCGTGATGGCCGTGGACGTCGGCTGGTGGTCCGTAACGGCCACGCCCAGCCCCGGCGGGTGATCACTGCGGCCGGTGCGGTCGAGGTTCAGGCGCCGCGGGTCAACGGCCGCAGGGTCGACCCGGTCACCGGCGAACGCCAGAGGCTCTCCTCGGCGATCCTCCTGCCGTGGTGCCGCCGCTCCCCGAAGATCGCCGAGGTGCGCTGCTCCACCTGCACGGTTTGTCCAGCGGGGATTGTGTGCCCGCACTGGAGCGGTTCCTCGGTTCGGGTACCGGCCTGTCGGCGTCCACGGTGACCCGGCTGCCCACCGGGGGAGCCCTCGAACGCCCGAGCCGGCGGCCGCCTGAGATGGGTCTTTCCGGGACCGCCGGCAAAGGGGCGTGGCCTATCGCGGGGTCGGGCCCGGGTACGCCGCCTCGACGCGGTTACGACCGCCGTTCTTGGCCCTGTACAGCGCGGCGTCCGCCAGCTCGACCAAGGTCTTCACGTCGTCCTCGGGCGCGGGAATGATCGACGTGATGCCGATGCTCACCGTGACCGTCCCGCCGGCAGCCAGCGGGTGCGGTTCGGCGAGGTCCGCCACGGCGGACAAGAGCCGCTCGGCGATGCGGGAAGCGACGTCGGTGTCGGCGCCCGGCATCACGACCGCGAACTCCTCACCGCCGTAGCGGGCGGCCAGGTCGGTGTCGCGGGTGCCGGTGGCCAGGCAGGTGGCAACGCGCCGCAGGCACCGGTCGCCGGCTGTGTGTCCGAGGTAGTCGTTGTAGGACTTGAAATGGTCAATGTCGATCATGGCGAGCGCGACGGGTGCGGTCTTGCGCTGCGCCCGATGCCATTCGATGTCGAGGATCTCGTCGAGATGTCGTCGATTGGCCAGCCCGGTCAACGGGTCGGTGACCGAAAGCTGTTCGAGTCGCCGATTAGCTGCGGCGAGTTCTTCAGTGCGTTCGGCGACCTTGCGCTCCAGGGAGCCGTAGACGCAGGCGTTGTCGAGGGAAACGGCGAGCTGCCCGGCGATCAGCAGGATTCCTTCGAGGCGGTCGGCGGTGAAAGCCCCACGGATCACCCGGTTCTCCAGGAGCAGCATCGCCCGCAGCTCGTTTCGGATCATGATGGGGATGGCCAGCAGGGAGCAGCGATCCACATCGGTGAAGTAGGGGTCGCGGGTGAACCGATCGTCGCGGGTGGGGTCGGTCACGATGACGGGTCCCTCGACGCGTTCCGCGTACCAGATGACCGAGAGTGGCAGGAGCCGTCGGCGGCCGGCTTCCTCGAGCGAGACGGAGTCGCCGTCGCCGGCCGGCACCAGCCAGTCTCGCGGCCCCTTCGCGCCGCGTAGCAGCAAGTGGACGTCGGTGGCGCCGGTCATCGCGGACAGGATGCCCACGACTCTGTTCCGCAGGCCCCCGACGCTGGTGTCGGAGCTGAGCGCCTGAGAAGCGGCGACCACGCCGAGCAGGTCGATGCTGCCGGTGGTGACGACGGAGCGGCGGGCGGCCAGCTCCGCGGTTGGTGGCGCGACCGGCTGCGGGACGGCGGACTCGGGGCGCAGCGCTGGATTGGCCCAGTCGAGCTGACTGACCTTCGCGGCCGCACCCCAGTCCAGATACTGGCGACGGGCGGCGGTCAGCAGCACACTTCCGGCTGCCGCCATGCCGTGCGCGAGGTGAAACCGCGCGGCCCGTTCGAGGATCAGTGCCCTGTGCCAGGGGCGTGTCCGGCTGGCCACCTCGATTTGTGCCGCGTCGAACGCATACGCCGCGCCGCGGAAGTCGCYGGCAGCCCAGGCCTGCTCCGCTTCCACCAGACGGAAAAGGTGTCCGAAGTTGACCGGAGCGTCCGCCGCACGTTCGGCCAGCCAGGCGACCAGACCGTCGAGCTCCGCCAGCGCGGTGCCGCGCTGGCTCGCCTCCACCGCGCGGGCCTCCTCCGCCAGCGCGAGGGCCCTCAGGACACGCGCCGTCGCCGTCAGGTGAATTGCTTCGCGCATCGGCAGCATCGGCAGCATCGGCATGATGGCAGCCGTGTGCCGAGCCAGGTCAGCCGGATGGGCGAGGAGGGCGGCCGCGAGCGCCCGTGTGAGGTGCAGGTGGATGGTGACGGCCGGGTCGACGACCAGCAGGCTCATCCCGGGCGCCGTGTCAGCCGCCGATTCGGCGGCCTCTCCGCCCAGCACCCGGGCCRGCCGACGATATGCCTGGAAGATCTCTTCGAGCTGCCCGTTGCCGGTGCGGGTGGCGAAGGCCAGCGCCTCGTCGACCTCGGTGCAAAGGTTGTCGAGCGATGTCCCACAGTCGAACAGGTTCTGTACGAGTACATGGTGGGCGAAACACGCGTTCTGCAGGTCTCCGCCTTGGACAAGCCCTTCCAGCGCACGACGCGCCGCGGACACGTTGTCCTCCAAGGGCTCGAACCAGTGGCCAGTACTGACTACGTACAGGAACCGCGCCTGCCACAGGTCGAGCTCGTATCCGCGTGCCCGACCGACCGCGAGGATCCGCAGCATCATCCGGTGCCCCGTGCGGTAGTCGTTTCTGCGGGCGACGGTCACAAACCCGATGTAGCCGCTCGGGCCGATCAGAGCGGGGTGCGGACCCTCCCGCACCCATTTCTGCAGCGTAGTCACGGTCAGCCAGGCCAGTATCGTCGGATCGCAGTTGTACGCCGGGACCATGAGCCGCTTGGTGAGCCGGACGGCGTCAAGACACGAACGGTCCATGGTGTTCGTCCGGTTCAGGTCGTCGGATTCGCTGCTCTGATCGATCCACCGGTAGAGCGCGTCAAGTCCGCGGTCGATCTCGGCTTCCAGCCGCTTCCTATCCGGGACCGGGCGGCCGAGGTTCCGAAGAGCGTCGAGACCGAGCCGCAGCGCCTCGGCGGCACGGCCCCGGTTGGTAAGGCTGCTGAGCTGTACCGCGGTGGCCCCTGTCAATCGCACCGCATCGGTACACAGCCGGCAGATGGTCTGGTACTCCTCGTCGGCCTCTTCCAGCCGACCCAGCCGGTACAAAGCGGTGTGCCGGTCGAGGTGGACCGCCAGCAGCTGGTCGGTGTCGGTTGGGTCGATGAACTTCACGGCCGCGGTCAGGAACCGCTCCGCCGACGGCGAGTCGATCAGCCCCTTCGCCTCGTCGGCGGCCCGCAGGAACAGCCGGACCATCGACTGCCGCTCCTGCGGGGCGTGCACGGCGTCGGCCACGAGCAGGTACTGCTCCGCCGCCGCGGCGAAGAACTCGCTTCGGTCGCCCAGGTGCCGGGCCAGGCCCAACCGCCTGGCGCGCCGAGCTTCGGTGGTGAGTCCGCGCAGAACAGACACCTGCGTCCGCTCGTGGTGAAAGCGCACGGCTGGCCGTGCACCACACTCCAGCACCAGCAGGCCGGCAGCGAACGCGGGCGCGAGCCGCTGCTCGAGCTCGTCCGCGGCGAGTCCGGTCGCGGCCGCCAGGAGATCCAGCTCGGTCCGGCCGGCCAGGCACGCCATCGTCGCCAGCGTGTCCCGAGTCGGCGGCGGCAACGAGGCCACCCGGGCGGCCGGCATCCCGGCCGCGTCGGCATGGGCCAGCCGCCGGCACAGCTCCGACCGGTCCCACTGCCAGCCGTTCTCGCTGCGGACCAGCACCTCGTCCTGACGTAGCGAGTTCAGCGTCTCCACCGTGGTATACGGATTGCCCCCGGTGGCAGGCTCGATCATCCGCGCAAGCTCGGCGGCCGGCGGCGGGGCCAGGCTCAGCAGGTCGGCCACCATCGCCGCCTGGCCGCCCGGCGTCAGGTTGCCCAGCCGCAGGACGCGTGGCCCGGCCCGCTGGCGACGCCAGCGGGCTAGCATCGACGTCAGCGGGTGGGCGGCAGCCACCTCGTCGCTCCGGAAGGCGGCCACCAGCAGCAACCCCTCGACATCCCGCTCGCCGCCGAGGATCAGGTCGATGATGCCCAGCGATGCCCGCCCGGCCCACTGCAGGTCGTCGACGAAGAACACCACCGGCCGCTTGCGGGAGGCGACCGCGCGCAGCACCTCGACGGCGCTGTGCTGCGCGCGCGCCTGCGCGGTCATCGGATCACCCGGATCCRGGTCGACCTTCAGCATCGCCGCCAGCTCTGGGACCATCGCGGCCGCCAGCCCCGCGTTCGGCCCCAGCGCCCGCAGGATCCGGTCCCGCACCTCGACCAGGCTGTCCTCGGGCTCGGCCAACAACAGGCGGCCCAGCGCCCGGAACGCCTGCAGGACTCCGTCGTACTCGCGGTCACGGCGACGCTGGTCGAAGGTGCCCGTCACGAACCAGCCGCCGACCCCGGCGACGACCGGGCGCAGCTCGTTGGCCAGCGATGTCTTGCCCACGCCCGGCTCGCCGCCGAGAAGGACCCCGGGGCAGCGGCCCGCCATCGCCTGGGCGAACACCGTCCGCAGCTCGCCGATCTCCTCCGCACGCCCRGCCAGGCGGGACGGCGCCAGCGGCCGCACTGGGAAATCATGCTCCCCGAGGCGCACCACCGCGGCTCCACTGCGAACCAGCGCGAGATCGTGCACCAGCCCGTCGGCGGTCTGATAACGATCGTCCGGCTCTTTCTCCAGCAGATGCATGATGATCGCCGACAGTCCCGCTGGTACCGCCGGATTCACCGCCGACGGCGGCACGGGTACGCGCGCAAGATGATCATAGATCACTCGTCTTGGGTCGCCCGTGCCAAACGGCGGCGCGCCCGTGGCACGCTCGTACAGGGTGGTCCCGATCGCGTGCAGATCGGCCCGCTGGTCAACCGGGCGGCCGGTCCAGCCGGTCTGCTCCGGTGCCAAATACGGCACCGTCCCGACAATTTCGTTGTGATGCAGAAATTCAGGCCTAACCGCAGTGAATGTCGTGGCCAGCATAAAGTCGATCAATAACAGGTGGCGCTGGGAGGAGCCGACCACGATGTTCGCCGGATTGATGTCCCGGTGCACCACCCCTCGGTGGTGCATCCCCGCCACGGCCCGCGCGAGCAGTTCGGCCAGATCGAGCAATTCGGTCGGATCGTGAGGAAGGGTCTGCCTGGACAACGCCGTGCCGCCGATATCGGCCAGTAGGAACGCTCCAGGGCAGGTGGGAACACCAGCCGCCAGCTGTGCGACCCCCGCTACTCCAGACAGCCGCTCAAGGATCTCCGCCTCGTGACGCAAACGTCGCTGTGYCCCAGACCCCATGAACTCCTTCTGGATCACGCTCTCACCGGGGAACACCAGCCGAGTCACCCGGGTCCGCTCCGACTCGTGGAGCAGCTCCGTCCGCACTGCCACCCGCCGATCGCGACCTGCTGCCATACGTCCAGAACACATCAGCCAACCTCAGGACACGCCAAAGACCACCTTCTGTCGGTCTGCCCCAGCCACGGCGGAGGTAACAGGCTGTGTCGAGACGCGCCCGATCTCCTCATGTTGGCGAAGACGGATGTTGGCGAAGACGGCCACCACGCCCGGCATGTCCAGCTCGAGATCGCGAGCCGGAACGGCTGATGGACAGCCTCGCCGTCGGACGACTCCCTCGTGCCGTCGCTCGTGCCCCTGCTCCCGCAGCTACCCACGGTGCACACCGCGGTAGTGAACGGCGTCCTCGGCCCGGACCTCTTCGAGGGGGCTTCGCAGCGCTTGTCCGAGACAGCGGCCACGGGCCGGCGCGCCGTCCGCGCCGACGGGCAGGGCGAGTCCGGTCTCCCGGTTGTGCGCCGCTACGACCAGCCTCCTCCTCGTCCGCTCCGGCCCTCTGCCGTCGACAGCGTCGTCCTCGCTGGCGCCCGTGTCCGACCCGGACGAGATGTGGTCGCCCTCAGTCCGGCGCCGGCGCTGGTGTCCGGCGCGCTGTCGGCGGCCTGCCCCGGTGGCAGCGTCACGGTCGTGGCCCGGCCTCCGCGGCGCTGGCCCAGGTCCGGCCCACCCCGGAGAACCGCCACCGCTGGGGGTCCGCGTGGGACGCCACCGAGCTAGCTCTCCCGGACGCCAGCACCGACGCCGTGCTCGGCCGCAACGCCCTGGCACCCCTCGGCCATCCCCGCCGCATGCTGATCGACATCGCCCGCGTCCTGCGACCGGGCGGACGCCTCTCGCTGTGCAAACCCCTGCTCGGCCAGCGCAGCCCGATCGACCTCGACGGGCTGAACCGGCACGATCTGGCCCAGGTCGCGAGGGTCCTGGCCGGCGTCCAGCCCGCCGCCCACGCGTTCACCGTGCCCGCCGCGGTCGGGAACGCCCGTCTCGCCGGTCTCACCGGCATCGAGCACCTCACCGACACCGTCACGACCAGGCTCGCGACCGTGGCCGCCGCCGAGGCGGCGCTGCACGCTCCGGGCCCGGCCGGCGAGTCCGTCTACCAGGCGATCAGCCGCAGCCTGGATGCCGCTTTCGCTCGTCGCTTCGCGGATGTGTGGCGCGCGACCGCGCGCCGACGCCCCCTTGTCCTGACCACCCCGATCGTCTACCTCACCGCGACCAAGCCAGAAAGCAGCAGATGACCCGAGGACACGGTACCGCCCCATTCCACCCACCCGCACGAAGCATCCGCGCCGGAGGTTCGTCCGCGGAGGCCGCAACACCCCACCCCCACGCCACCGCCTCGGATCAGAACTCCGCAAAACAGGCATACCCGCAAAGTCGAGACGCAAGAAGAAAGGTTAAATCTCAAGCCACGAGCGCGTGCGCTTTTCCCACGACTTCCAGCGCTGCTTTCGTTCGTGCCAGCTCGGCGGCGAGTCGTTCGTTCTCCCGTCGTAGTCGCTCGTTGTCGGTGTCCCTCTCGGTTGCCGTGGGCCGCCCGGCGGGCTTTYCCTCGAGGGCTTCGCGAGCCCCCTGCTCCTGTGCCTCGCGCCATTTCTGGATGTGGGAGTGGTAAAGGCATTCTCGGCGGAGTAGAGCGCCTCGTTCGCCCGACTTGGTTAGGCCGTCGTACTCGTTCAGGATTCTCTTCTTGTAGGCCGCGGTGAAGGTCCGGCGCTTCGGCCGGTCGGACCGTGGTCGGCCTCGGAGGGGCTCACCCCGCCATCCTCCTGCTTCGAGGAGGCCATGTCTGTCATGATCAACGTCACTGGTCTTGAAGATCCCGTCTCGCCCTGCGCTACAGAGGTCTCAAAGATCCATCTGTCTCATGGGAGTCTGACAGACAGGGGAGTTTTTCCGAAACTCGGAATAGTCGGTTTCGCATGCGATAACCARCTGGTTCGATCAGACCCTGCCCAAAATTCCGCCGGAACAGGAAGCGGGCAACCCGGACAGAAACCCCCTGGCGGCAACGAACCGGAAATCCTTGCGCGTTCCGTCCAGGATTTCTGGAGCTCGCGCCCGGTACCGGCATGAGAGGCCCCCTTCGTGGCATGTGAGTCTTACCAAAGAAAACACATCGACCACGAAGAGGGTGCTCCCAGTGTATCGACTTCCCGGGCTGAGCCTGAAAGCCGCCGACGTCGTCGTCGCGATGGCCGAGCGACACTTCCCCGACTGGCATCGTGCCCAGGGCCGTCCCCGCGGTCTCGATCTGGTCGGTGCCCTGCGGCTGGCCCTGTGCCGRCTGCGGCGCAACGCCACCTACCAGGAACTCGCGGAGGACTTCGGGCTCGGGATCAGTACCGCCTGGACCTACCACCAGATCATGGTCACCTTCCTCTCCGACGCTCTCGGCACCACCACCGAGGCCCTGTCCCGGCAGGTCAAGGGCCTGGTCTGCCTGATCGACGGGACTCTGATCCCGACGTTCGCCTGGCACCATCGCGACGATCTTCTGTCCGGCAAGCACCGCCGCCACGGCGTCAACGTCCAACTCGCCGTCGACC
>NZ_MBLM01000025.1 GCF_001854655.1 Parafrankia colletiae
CGGGAGCAGCCCCTACCTGTGTTTGGGGCACGTTTCCTGCAGCCGACGAGGCGTGTTCGCACCTGGTGCGGCTGAACGGACCCTGGTCGTGCCGCACCTGGTGCCGTACCTCACAGCATGCATCGGGCCGGGGTGGCTGTAGGCCCTCCCGCTGCTGGTCGGGCGCCTTGACGGCAAGCGGTGTGGTGAGGCAGAGGCGGGCTCCGGTGGCTCCAGTTTGATGGACGTCCTACTATCGGAGTGCCAACGAGGGGCGTTGGCACCGGAGTTCCGTCCAGGGGAGCGAGCCGCATGAGCGCAGTCACCGTGGCGGGTCACGAGACCCCCACCCTGCACGTGCCTGTCTGGCCGGTGCGCGTCGTCACCGCCGCAGCCCTGTTCGACGGGCACGACGCGGCGATCAACATCATGCGGCGGATCCTGCAGGCGCAGGGCGCCGAGGTGATCCACCTAGGGCATGACCGGGGCGTGGACGAGGTCGTCACTGCCGCCATCCAGGAGGATGCGCAGGCTATCGCGATCTCGTCCTACCAGGGTGGGCATGTCGAGTACTTCAGCTACCTGATCGAGCGACTCCGGGCCCGGGGTGCCGGGCACATCCGGGTCTACGGCGGTGGCGGTGGTGTGATCGTCCCCGAGGAGATCGAGCTACTGCATTCCCGTGGCGTCGCGCGGATCTTCTCCCCGGAGGACGGGCAGCGGCTCGGGCTCGCACTCATGGTCAACAGCATTGTTCGCGAGAGCGACGTCGACCTGGCCGACGACGCCCCTTCGGTCGCGCAGGTGCGCGGTGGCGACGAGACGGTGCTCGCCAGGGCGATCACCGTTCTGGAAGCGGGGCGCGACGAAGGCTTCGCGGCCGGGCTGCGGGACGCGGCCGACCGAGGGCCCAACGTTCCGGTGCTGGGTATCACGGGCACCGGCGGTTCCGGGAAGTCGTCCCTTACCGACGAGGTGCTGCGCCGCTTCCGGCTGGACCAGGGGGATGCGCTGCGGATCGCCGTCCTCGCCGTCGACCCGACCCGGCGCCGTGGGGGCGGTGCGTTGCTCGGTGACCGGATCAGGATGAACGCACTGGCGGCACTGCCGGACAACGGCGCTGCCGCAGCTGCGGATGCCGCGCCGGCGTCCGGCGCCGCCGCCGCAGTCGCCACCGCCGTCGACGAGTCCGCGCCTGCGGCCGGCCCACGGGCGTTCTTCCGCTCCTTGGCCACCCGTAAGGCGGGGCGGGAGCTGCCGGAGCAGCTCGCCGACATCATCGCGGCCTGCAAGGTCGCCGGGTACGACCTGGTGATCGTGGAGACGCCCGGCATCGGCCAGGGCGACGCCGCCATCGTGCCCTTCTGCGACGTCTCGATGTACGTGATGACGCCCGAGTACGGTGCGGCCTCCCAGCTCGAGAAGATCGACATGCTCGACTTTGCCGACGTCGTCGCCGTCAACAAGTTCGAGCGCCGGGGTGCGGAGGACGCGCGGCGCGACGTCGCTCGTCAGATGGTCCGCAACCGAGAGGACTTCGGTGCGGCGTGGGAGGACATGCCGGTGTTCGGCACCTCGGCCGCGCGCTTCAACGACGACGGCGTCACCGCGCTCTATCTGTTCCTGCGCGCACTGCTGCACGATCACGGCCTGAAGCTCGACGCGGGTGTGCTGGCACCGGTCGACGGGCGGGTCTCCTCGGGCCTCACGACTGTCGTGCCGCCGAGTCGGGTGCGCTACCTGGCCGAGATCGCGGATGCGGTGCGCGGTTATCACGTGCACACCGAGGAGCAGGCGTCCGCCGCGCGCCGTCGGCAGCATCTGACGACTGCGATCACCGAGCTCGATCGGTACGTCGGCTCCGCGGAGGCCGACGGATCCGAGGGGTCGACGCGTTCTGTCAGCTCGGCCGGCGCGGCGGACAGGCTGCGAGAGCTGCGGGACGCTGCCGACGTCGGGCTGGATCGCGAGACCCGCGAGCTGCTCGATTCCTGGCCGGCGCTGCTCGCCGAGCGCTCCGGGGACGAGATGGTCTACGTGGTGCGCGGCCAGGAGATCCACACGCCGCTACGGCGGGTCACACTCTCCGGGACGTCCGTGCCACGGGTCGCTGTTCCGGACATCGACGACGACGCGCGGCTGGTGCGTTTCCGCCGCCGGGAGAACCTGCCCGGGATGTTCCCGTTCACCGCGGGGGTCTTCCCCTTCAAACGGACCGGTGAGGCCCCGGCCCGGATGTTCGCCGGCGAAGGCGACCCGTTCCGGACGAACCGCCGCTTTCACCTGCTCTCCGCTGATTCTCCGGCGACCCGGCTCAGCACGGCGTTTGATTCGGTGACGCTGTACGGGCGGGATCCCGGCGCCCGGCCCGACGTCTACGGGAAGATCGGCACCTCCGGGGTGTCGGTGGCGACCCTCGACGACATGAAGGTCCTTTTCGCGGGCTTCGACCTGTGCGCGGCGACAACAAGTGTCTCGATGACGATCAACGGGCCGGCGCCGGCGATCCTCGCCATGTTCCTCAACACGGCGATCGACCAGCGGATCGAGGCCTTCCGGACGGAGCACGGCCGCGAGCCCTCGGCGGCGGAGACGGCCGAGGCGGCGGCGTGGGCGCTGGCGAACGTGCGGGGCACGGTACAGGCCGACATCCTCAAGGAGGACCAGGGCCAGAACACCTGCATCTTCTCCACCGAGTTCGCGCTGCGCTGCATGGCGGACATGCAGCAGTGGTTCATCGACAACCGGGTACGGAACTTCTATTCGGTGTCGATCTCCGGATATCACATCGCGGAAGCCGGCGCGAACCCGATCAGCCAGCTCGCGTTCACTCTCGCCAACGGATTCACCTATGTCGAGGCGTACCTGGCGCGCGGCATGGACATCGACGACTTCGCGCCGAACCTGTCGTTCTTCTTCTCCAACGGCATGGACGCCGAGTACAGCGTGATCGGCCGGGTCGCCCGGCGGATCTGGGCAGTGGCGATGCGCGAACGTTACGGCGCCTCGGAACGCTCCCAGAAGCTCAAGTACCACGTGCAGACCTCGGGCCGCTCGCTGCACGCGAGGGAAATGAACTTCAACGACATCCGAACGACCCTGCAGGCGCTGTGCGCGATCTACGACAACTGCAACAGCCTCCACACCAACGCCTACGACGAGGCGGTGACGACGCCCACCGAGCAGTCGGTCCGACGCGCGCTGGCGATCCAGATGATCATCGACCAGGAGTGGGGCCTCGCCGGGAACGAGAACCCGCTGCAGGGTTCCCATGTGATCGACGAACTCACCGACCTGGTCGAGGAGGCCGTCCTCGCCGAGTTCGAGCGGATCTCGGAACGGGGCGGTGTTCTCGGCGCGATGGAAACCGGCTACCAGCGCGGCCGGATCCAGGACGAGTCGATGCTCTACGAGCGGCGTAAGCATGACGGTTCGCTGCCGATCATCGGGGTCAACACATTCCTTGGGCCGGATGTCGACGAGAAGGATGCCGGCCCGCTGGAACTCGCCCGGGCCACGGAAGAGGAGAAGCAGTCCCAGCTGCGGCGCCTCGCGGACTTCAACGGCCGTAACGCGGACGCCGCTGCGCTGGCGCTCGACCGCCTGCGGAAGGTGGCCGCGGCCGGTGGCAACACATTCGAGGTGCTGATGGACGCGGCGCGGGTGTGCTCGCTGGGGCAGATCAGCGCGGCGTTCTTCGACGTCGGTGGTCAGTACCGGCGCAACATCTGACGCGGGCGCGCCGTCAGGCCGTCGGCGCCACTGCCGGGTGGCCGGGTCCGGGGGCCCGGTCACACCGACCGTGTTCCGCCCCCCGGGATGTCGCCGCAGCTGTTGCCCCGCTGGGCTGCCGCGGCGCAGCGGCCCTTGGCCGGGATCCGCGCGGGTCGGTCGGAATGGCATAGTGGATGGCGCCGTCTGTCCGACGACCCGCATTTGGAGAACCGCACCCGTGACGCAGCCGAAGCCTCTTCCGGCCGACCCGATCGCGGAGGCGCACCGGCAGTGGAAAGCACACGGATGGGGCGGCGTGGCGGATGGTATGGCCGCCGTCACATCGGTGATGCGTGCACAACAGATCCTGCTTGCCCGGGTTGACGAGGTGCTTCGCCCGCTCGATCTTACTTTCGCCCGGTACGAGCTCCTCATGCTGTTGTTGTTCAGCCGGAAGGGCTCGTTGCCGCTGAGTCGCATCGGAAGCCTGCTGCAGGTCCATCCGACCAGCGTCACCAGCGCGGTCGACCGTCTGGAGGCCCGTGGGCAGGTGCGCCGGCAGCCACATCCGACCGACCGGCGGGCCGTCCTCGCCGAGATCACGGACGAAGGCCGCGCGACCGCACTCGCCGCGACCACCCGCCTCAACGAGAGCGTCTTCGCCGACCCGGGCCTGCCCGAGAACGGGGTGACCGAACTGGTCGATCTGCTGACCGATCTGCGGAGCCGCGCCGGCGACTTCTGACCGTTCCCCGCGGCCCGCGCAGGACCGGCCCGGGTCTTCGCGGACGTCGTCCGGGCCGGGCCGTGGGGCCCTTCGCGCCGTCCTGCGGCGCCGGCCGCGGCCTCCCGCGACGGGCACCCCGGCCGCCGGTGAGCAGCGTTGCAGGCCTGGTCCGGGTGGGCCCGTGAGTCCCGGTGGGTGGGGCGGGCGACAGCTACCCTCTACAGACGTGACCTACCTCGACCACGCGGCGACCACGCCCATGCGCCCGGAGGCGGTCGAGGCGTTCACCGCCGCCCTGGCTGACGCGGGAAACGCCTCCTCGCTGCACGCCGGCGGCCGGCGCGCGCGCAGGACCGTCGAGGAGGCGCGGGAGTCCCTGGCCGAGGTGCTCGGCGCGCGACCATCCGATGTGATCTTCACTGGAGGTGGGACGGAGAGCGACAACCTCGCGGTGAAGGGCCTGTACTGGTCGCGCCGTGCCGCCGACCCACGGCGGCGGCGGCTGCTGGTGAGCGCCGTCGAGCATCCCGCGGTGCTGGACACGGCGTCCTGGCTGGCCAGGCACCAGGGAGCCGTCCTGGAGCTGCTGCCGGTGGACGGGACGGGCCTGGTGGCGCCGGAGGTGCTGCGCGCCGCGGTGGGCGACGATCCCTCCTCCGTCGCGATGATCTCGGTGATGTGGGCGAACAGCGAGGTGGGAACCATCCAGCCGGTCGCCGAGCTGGCCCGGGTCGCGCATGGCTGCGGCATCCCCTTCCACACCGATGCGGTGCAGGCGTTCGGGCAGGTCGAGACGTCCTTCGCCGCCAGCGGGGCAGACGCGCTGACGATCAGCGCCCACAAGATCGGCGGGCCGGTGGGGGTCGGTGCGCTGCTGGTGCGGCGCGGTCTGGAACTGGAGCCCATCGCGCACGGAGGCGGGCAGGAGCGCGACATCCGGTCCGGCACCCTCAACACCCCCGGTGTCGCCGCGTTCGCGGCGGCCGCGCGGGCCGCCCGGGCGGAACTGCCCGCGGAGCAGGCCCGGCTCGCGGCACTGCGCGACGACCTCGTACGCCGGGTTCTGACCGAGGTTCCCGGGGCGACCCTGAACGGCGCGCCGTCCGGGCCGGGCCGGTTGCCGGGCAACGCCCATCTGACCTTCCCGGGGTGCGAGGGGGACTCGCTGCTCATGCTGCTGGACGCACACGGTGTGGAATGCTCGACGGGTTCCGCCTGTTCGGCGGGAATCGCGAGGCCCTCGCATGTGCTGTTGGCTATGGGTGCCGACGAGGCGCATGCGCGCGGATCGCTGCGCTTCTCGCTCGGGCACGGCTCGGCGGCGCGGGATGTCGATGCGCTCGTCGCCGTGATCGGCCCGGTGGTGGAACGCGCCGCCCGGGCCGGTGAACTCGCCGGGCTCAGTTCCCGAGGCTGAGGTCCGCAGAGGGAGTGGGATCGTGGGCAGGATGAAGGTGCTCGCGGCCATGTCGGGCGGGGTCGACTCGGCGGTGGCCGCGGCGCGGGCTGTGGACGCCGGCCATGACGTGACGGGCGTCCACCTCGCGCTGGCCCGGACCCCGGCCTCCGACCGGGTCGGCTCCCGTGGGTGCTGCACGCTGGAGGACGCCCGCGACGCCCGCCGGGCCGCGGACGTGCTCGGCATCCCCTTCTACGTCTGGGATCTCGCCGACCGGTTCGAGTCCGAGGTCATTGATCAGTTCGTCGCCGACTACTCCGCCGGCCGCACCCCGAACCCGTGCGTGAGCTGCAACGAGCGCATCAAGTTCGCCGCTGTGCTGGACCGGGCGCTGGCGCTCGGCTTCGATGCGGTCGTCACCGGCCACCACGCCCGTCTCGACCCGGACGGGACGCTGCGCCGCTCGGTCGACCTGGCCAAGGACCAGTCGTACGTGCTCGGCACACTGCGTCCGGAGCAGCTGGCCGCGGCGCGCTTCCCGCTCGGGGACTCGACGAAGGAGCAGGTCCGCGCGGAGGCGGCGCGCCGTGGCCTGGGCGTTGCCGACAAGCCGGACAGCCATGACATCTGCTTCGTCGCCTCCGGCGACACCGGGGCGTGGCTGCGCGAGCGGCTGGGCCCGCGGCCGGGCCCGATCGTGGACGCGGGCACCGGCGAGACGCTCGGCGAGCACGACGGTGCCTACGCCTTCACGGTCGGGCAGCGCCGGGGCCTGCGGCTCGGCCGCCCCGCCCCGGACGGCCGCCCGCGGTACGTCCTCGAGCTGTCCCCGGTGACATCGACGGTGACCGTCGGGCCGGCGGAGGCGCTGGATATGCGCAGCCTCGTCGCGGAGCGGATCGTGTGGCCCCACGAGGGCTCCGTGTCATGTACCGCGCAGGTCAGGGCCCATGGCGGTGTCGTCCCGGCGATGGTGACGGCCCGTGGGGACGAGCTCGACGCGCGGCTGGCCGAACCGGTCCGCGGCACTGCCGCGGGCCAGGCCGTGGTCTTCTACGACGGGGACCGGGTCCTCGGCGGCGGGCGTATCCGCTCCCTCGCCGGCTGACTCGTCGTCGTCCGACCCGTTCCCGCCTGACCTGTTCCCGCCTGACCTGTCGCACCGATTCCCTGGCCTGGCGCGGGCCCGAGCGCTGCTGGCTCCGACCATGGGCGCGGCGGTGCCGGTGCGGGCGTGGCTGGTCAGCTGTGATCCGCTGTGGTCCGCTGCCCGCGATCCGGGGGCGGATGCGGGCGGAGACGAAGGAGTCGATGTGGCGATGAACTGGTCTGCGGTGGAGCGGGAGCCCGAGCGGGTCCCGGCGGCGGACGGTGCCGGCCAGGACCGCGGCGACGGTGTGCCGGCCGCGCCGAAGGGGCTCCCGTGGGCGGCGGGGTGCGTTTCCGGTGTCGGCTCCCTGCCGGGCGTCGACCCGGTCGAGGCCGCACGGTACGTCCTCGGGGAGGTCTCTGAGCTGCCGTTCCTGCCGGAGCTGCCGAGCCGTGGCCTGGGCGCCGACATGATCGGCCGGAGTCTGGCCGTGCTGGTGGACATGCCGGTCGACCACCAGCCCTCCGGCTGGCGGCTGGTGCCCCGCCCGGGGCTCGAGCTGCGCCGAGCCCGTGATTTCCTCGAGCACGACCTCGACGTGTTCACCGAGGCCGCGGCGGGCTACACCGGCCCGCTCAAGGTCGCCTTCGCCGGCCCCTGGACGCTGGCGAGCTCGGTGGAGCTGCCGCGTGGCCACAAGGCGCTCTCCGACCAGGGGGCCGTCCGCGACATCGCCGAGGCCCTCGCGGAGGGGCTGGCACTCCTCCTCGCCGACCTCGGCCGCCGGATCCCGGGCGCGCGCCTGCTCGTCCAGATCGACGAGCCGTCCCTGCCGGCGGTTCTCGCCGGGCGGATCCGTACCCCCAGCGGCTTCTCGGCGGTGCCCGCGGTGGAGGAGGGCCCGGCCATCGAGTGGCTCGCCGCCGTGCTCGGTGCCGCCGAGGCGGTGGGACCCGTGGCCGCCGCCGGCGTGCACTGCTGCGCGCCGCAGGTGCCGCTCGACCTGCTGCGGCGGGCCGGCGCGCGGTTCGTCGGTCTGGACGCGACCCTGCTCACCCGGGCCGAGGACGACGCCGTGGGCGAGGCGGTCGACGCCGGCCTCGGCCTCATGTTCGGTCTGGTACCGACCTCGCGCGGCGCGGATCTGTCGGACCCCCGCCGTACGGTCACGGTGGCGGTGGATCTGTGGCGCCGGCTCGGCTTCGCACCGGATCGGCTCGGAGAGGTGGTGGCGGTGACACCAACGTGTGGCCTGGCCAATGCCAGTCTGGACGACGCGCGGTCTGTTCTGCGCCACTGCCGTCAGGCGGCGCGCGTCCTGGTGGAATCTCCGGAATGAGAATGTCCGCCGCAGTGCCGCGGGAGCGAGCGCGGTGAGCGTTGAGGAGGTGGCTGCCGAGCCGATGAGTGCCAATGTGAGCGATGCGGCGGGGGCCGACGGCGGAGCTGACACGGATGACCGGGCGCGGGCTGCCGACCTGGCCCGGGAGCTGGAGGAGCACGCCCACCGCTACTACGTGCTCGATGCGCCCACCGTCTCCGATGCCGAGTACGACACCCTCATGCGCGAGCTCGAGGCGATCGAGCAGCGCCGTCCGGACCTGCGTACGCCCGACTCGCCGACGCAGAAGGTGGCGGGCTCCTACTCGACGCTGTTCACGCCGGTCGCGCATCTCGAGCGCCTGCTGTCGCTGGACAACGTGTTCACCGAGGAGGAGTTCCACGCCTGGGCGGCGCGCGCCGCGCGTGAACAGCCGGTCACGGCGTGGCTGTGCGAGCTGAAGATCGACGGGCTCGCGGTCGACCTCGTCTACGACAACGGCGTGCTGGTGAGCGCGGCGACCCGCGGTGACGGGCGCACGGGGGAGGACATCACGCCGAACGTGCGCACGCTGCGCAGCGTGCCGGCCCGGCTGCGGGGGGCGGGCGTGCCGGAGCTGCTGGAGGTGCGTGGCGAGGTCTTCTTCCCGACCGCGCGCTTCACCGAGCTGAACGCGTCGCTGGTCGAGGCGGGGAAGGCGCCGTTCGCGAACCCGCGCAACGCCGCCGCGGGGTCGCTGCGGCAGAAGGATCCCAGGGTCACCGCGGGCCGTCCGCTCGACATGATCGTCCATGGGGTGGGCGCCCACCGGGGGTTCGAGGCGACCTCCCAGTCGGCGGCCTACGCGCGGCTCGCCGAGCTGGGCCTGCCGGTCTCGGCTCGCCACCGGGTGTTCGCGGGCGTCGACGAGGTGCTGGCGTTCATCCGTGAGTGGGGTGAGCACCGGCACGACGTCGAGCACGAGATCGACGGGGTGGTCATCAAGGTCGACGAGTTCGCCCAGCAGCGGCGGCTCGGCGCGACGTCCAAGGCTCCCCGCTGGGCGGTCGCGTTCAAGTATCCGCCGGAGGAGGTCACCACCCGGCTGCGGGACATCAAGGTGAACGTCGGCCGCACCGGCCGGGTCACCCCGTTCGGGGTGCTCGAACCGGTCAAGGTGGCGGGCTCGACGGTGGCGATGGCCACTCTGCACAACATCGACGAGGTCGGGCGCAAGGGCGTGCTCATCGGCGACACCGTCGTGGTGCGCAAGGCGGGTGACGTCATTCCGGAGATCGTCAGCCCGGTCGTCGACCTGCGGGACGGCTCCGAGCGGGCGTTCGTCATGCCCACGCACTGCCCGGAATGCGGCACCGAGCTGGGCCGTCCCGAGGGCGAGGTGGACATCCGGTGCCCCAACACGGTGTCGTGCCCCGCGCAGCTACGGGAGTCCGTGTTCCATCTGGCGTCCCGCGGGGCGCTGGACATCGACGGGCTGGGATACGAGACGGCGACGGTCCTGTTGGCCGAGGGCCGCATCCGCGACATCGGTGACGTCTTCCACCTGACAGCGGAGTCGTTCGACGGGCTGCGCGGCTTCGCCGACCGGAAGATCGAGCAGATCCTGCGCGGAGTCGACGCGGCGCGGGACCGGCCGCTGTGGCGGCTGCTGGTCGGGTTGTCGATCCGGCATGTGGGGCCGACGGCCGCCCGCGCGCTGGCCCGAGAGCTGCGGTCCCTCGACGCGATCGCCGCGGCGCCGGCCGAGCGGCTCGCCGCTGTCGACGGGGTCGGGCCGAAGATCGCCGACGCCGTCGTCGACTGGTTCACCGATCCCCGTCATCGTGATCTGGTCGCCCGGCTCGCTGCCGGCGGCGCCCGGCTCGCGGACGAGGGGGCGGGCGAGGGCCCCGGACCGCTCGACGGCGTCACCCTGGTCATCACCGGCACGCTGGACGGGTGGAGCCGTGACACCGCCACCGAGGCGGTGCAGGCACGCGGCGGCAAGGTCACCGGGTCGGTCAGCAAGAAGACGACCTTCGTGGTGGCCGGTGCGGACCCCGGGACGGCGAAGTACGAGAAGGCGCGCAGCCTGAAGATCCCGCTGCTGGACGAGGCCGGATTCACCGCCCTCCTTGATGACGGAGTGGATGCGGCCGGGGTGCATGCCGTGCTCGAAGGGGATGAGGGGTAGCCTTCGGATCCTGGCAGCGAAAGGTTCATCACGGTGAGCAGTCATACGTACTGTCGCGTTTCGGTGCGCCGGCTGGGCGGCTCCGGTGTGCCCCTGCAACGCGTCGCCAGGTCGACTCAGGACAAACCAGGACGTTGTTGATGCGCGGCCGCGGGCTCCGACTGGCCGGTGCGCCCGCTGCGTCGCCGCAGCCGCCAGGACCGGTCCGGGCCCGGGTGCTCGGCACGGTCGGATGCCTCACGGCGCTGCTGATCATCGGGGTGGGCCTCTGGCGCGGCGGCCTCAGCGACCTGGGTATCGCCTTCGTGCCGCTCGCCGGCCTCGCGCTGGTCGTCCGTCCGCAGGCACAGCTGTCACTCCTGTCCGGCGTGCCGGTGGCTGGCCGGGCGCGGCTCGGCGGCACGGACCTGAGCGGGACCTTCCTGTTCGCGATCCTGCTCGGCTGGGGCGCGCCGGCGGCGCTCGCCGTCCACCTGGTCGTCGCCCTGCCGGTCCGGCGGCGGGGGGTCCCCGCCTGGCAGGTGATGGCGTGGGTGGGGCGGCGCGCCCTCGGTCTCGCGGCGGCGGGGGCGGTGGTCGCCGCCTGCGGTGTCGACCACGATCTCGGCACCGAGGAACTGCCCGCCGTGGCGCTTGCCGCGCTGGTGCTCTTCGTCATCGACGACCTGCCCTGCCCCGTGCCAGGCCCGCTGTCCAGCCTGTCGCCCAGCCCACAGCGAAGCCCGTCGGCGGGCCCACAGCGGCTGGCCGGCCGTCGCCGGGTGGCACTCGTCGAGCTGCACCGGCGGGTGGCGGCCGGGGCGGCAATGCTCTCGCTCGCGCCGCTGATCGTGATCGCCGCCGATCGTGGCCCGTGGCTCGCGCTGCTGCTGCTGCCCGCGCTGCGGGTGGTGGGCCGGGTCGGCGAGGCCGTTCGGCAGAAGGAGCACGAGGCCCGCCACGACGGGCTCACCGGGCTGCCGAACAGGGCGGCGCTCGCCGAGCGCGCCGCGCTCAGCTTCGCCGCGGCCGAGCACAGCGGGACACGCGTCGGGCTGCTGCTCCTCGACCTCGACCGGTTCAAGGAGGTCAACGACCGGCTGGGACATGAGGTCGGGGACCGGCTGCTGGTCGTCGCGGCGGCCCGTCTGACGGCCGCGCTGCGGCCCGGGGACGTCGTCGCACGGCTCGGCGGGGACGAGTTCGCCGTGCTGCTCCCCGCCCTGCCGGCGGGCCCGGCGGGCCGGGCGGTCGCCGCCGAGGTGGCCGGCCGGGTCCGTGGGGTGGTGCGTGCCGGGTACGAGATCGACGGCCAGTCCTGCGAGATCGACGTGAGCGTCGGCGTGGCGCTGTACCCGGATGACGGCAGCGACCTGCCGGCGCTGTCGCGCTGCGCCGACGTCGCGATGTACGCGGCCAAGGAGCACCGGCTGGGCATCCAGGCCTACGGGCCGCAGGACGCCCGCCGGGCACGGCTGCGCGCCCGCACGGCAGCCGAGCTCGGCTATGCCCTCGACCAGGGGCAGCTCGAGCTGCACTACCAGCCGCAGGCGGAGATCATCGACGGGCGGGTGCGGCGGGCCGAAGCGCTGCTGCGCTGGCGGCACCCCAGCCGCGGCCTGCTGTTGCCGGGGGTGTTCGTACCGCTCGCCGAGTCCACCGGCCTGATGCGGCCGCTCACCTCGTGGGCGATCGATGCGGCGCTGACGCAGACGGCCCGCTGGCGCGCGGCCGGCATCCCGGTCGCCATCGCGGTGAACGTGTCCTCGCGTGATCTGGGGGACCCCCGGTTCGTGGGCTCCGTCGCGAGTGCACTGGCCGCCAGCGACCTCCCGGCGGACGCACTCACCTTCGAGGTGACGGAGAAGGCTCTCACCGCGGCCGGGGGAGACCCGGCCGGCGCCCTTCGCGACCTCGCGGAGCTCGGCGTCTCGGTGAGCCTGGACGACTTCGGCACCGGCCTGGTCTCACTCGAGGCCCTCCGGCGTCTGCCGATCGACGAGATCAAGATCGACCGGACGGTGATCCGCCGGATGGAGATCGCCGTGCGTGATGCCGCCTTCGTCCGCGCTGTGGTCCGCCTCGCCTCCGACCTGGGGCTGCGGGTTGTCGCGGAGGGCGTCGAGACGCCCGCGGAGTGGTGTCGGCTCGCCGGGTTCGGTGCGCACGCCGCGCAGGGCTGGCATGTGGCGCCGGCACTGCCGGCGATGCTGCTCACGCCCTGGCTTGCCGAGCCCGCCGACGGACTGACCGGGCTTGGACTCGGAGCGGTCGGAGCGGGGAGCGGGAACGGAACGGCGCCCGCGACCGGCCTCGGGCCTGAGGCCGGGCCGCTCGCCGGGCGGTCGTCCGGGGAGCCCTGGAGCGAGCTCRCCTGCTGTGGGCAGCCTCGGCGTGACGACGGCCGGGCCGGCGCCGGGCGCCCGGACGGGCCCGGCGGTGACGCCGTCACTCACTCGCGACCGCGCTGACCGTTGCTGGTGGCGCCAGGCGAGCCGTCCGTGCTGGATTCGCCTGCGATGTGACCGTGGCCTGCGATGTGACCGTGGCCTGCGGTGTCACTGTGGCCGCCGGTGTGAGCGCGGCTGGCGGCGCGGGCGAGGCTGGCAGCGATGCCGGCCAGGTGGGCCAGTCGGGCGATCTCGGAGGAGCGGAACGCCGGACCGCCCGGCCGGCCGAGGAGCAGGGCGAGCCGCTCGTGGCCCACGGGCGCCGCGACGAGCTCCATGTTGACCGCCTCCCAGCGGGCGGGGAACTCGCCGTCGCCGGGCCCGATGCGCCGGGCCGCGGGCAGCGGCAGCCATGGCAGCGGAAAGCGGACCCGCTCCGGCACTCCCAGGTCGGCGCCGCCGAGGCTGGGGGCGCCGACCGAGGCCTCCCGGACCCGGGCGTCGCCGGGCGCCAGATGCTCCAGCAGCAGCGCCCAGTCAGCGTGGAAGACCCCCGCGACCAGCTCGGTCAGCACCGCCGCGGCCTGGGCGGGGCGCTCGGTCAGCGCGTCGACGAGCTCCAGGTCGTCGCCGATCCCGGCGCCGTCGGCGAGGAAGGGCCGCAGTGCCTCGACGGTGACGCCCGGAACGGACTGGGCCGCGGTGTACACGCGGTCGGCCAGCCCGCCCGGCGGCAGCAGGACGATCATGTCGTCGACCGCGCCGGCGGGGGTGTGTTCGACCACCGAGAGACTCACGATGTCGATGCCTGCCGCGCCGAGCGCCGTCGCCACCGCGCCCAGCGCACCAGGGTGATCGGGGAGGACGAGCCTGAGCAGGTACGACATGCGGCTGAGCATGCGCAAGGGGTGTGACACTGTCATGGCGATCATGTCACGGGCGGATGTCGGCCCAGGTCAAGGGGCTGCCGCGGAAAAATCGGGTCTTCTCGTGTCCCGCCGCGCCCGCTTCGGGACGCGCCGCGTCCGGTTCGCGACGCCGACCCGTACGATGAAGGACGACGCCGACGCCGCGCACGCCGGTGCGCAGCCGGCCGTACAGGTTCGGCCGCGTCCGGCATGGCAGCGGCCGGGGCGGCGGTGACGGCTCGGCGCGCACGCTGCCGGCCGGGCCGGCCGCCACGCCCGTGCCCCGCACCGCGGGCGCGCGGCGACCGTGCGATGACCTAGCCGATGTCGGGCCTGTGCCCACCGCCCACGAGGGGTCCACCGGAATGGCGATCACCCGGGACGAGGTCGCGAACCTCGCCCGCCTGTCGCGGATGTCCCTGTCCGAGGCCGAGCTCGACGCGCTCGCACCCCAGCTCGAGGCGATCCTCGGTGCCGTGGCCCGGGTCTCCGAGGTGGCGGCGGCGGATATCCCGCCGACCTCGCACGCCGTACCGCTCACCAATGTCTTCCGCGCGGACGTGACCCGCCCGTCGCTGCCGGTCGCCGACGTTCTCGCCGGCGCGCCCGCCGCCGAGGAGGGCCGGTTCCGGGTGCCGCGCATTCTCGATCCGGAAGAGTGAAGGGCACCAGGCCGCAGATGACCGACGCTTCAGGCACCCCGACGTCCGCCGCGCCCGCAGGCCCCGCGTCCGGCCGGACGAACGACGTCGTCCGGCTGACCGCCGCCGCCACGGCGGCCGCGATCGCCGCCGGTGAGCTCTCCGCGGAGGAGGCCACCCGCGCCGCTCTCGACCGGATCGCCAAGGTCGACGACGCGGTGCACGCGTTCCTGCACGTCGACGCCGACGGCGCGCTCGCCGCCGCGCGCGCGGTGGACGCCCGCCGGGCAGGCGGGGAGAAGCTGGGCCCGCTGGCCGGCGTCCCGCTCGCGCTGAAGGACGTGTTCACCGCCCGCGGCATGCCGACGACCTGCGGCAGCCGCATCCTGGAGGGCTGGCGGCCGCCGTATGACGCGACTGTCGTCTCCCGGCTGCGCGCGGCGGACGTCATCGTCCTCGGCAAGGTGAACATGGACGAGTTCGCGATGGGCTCGTCCACCGAGAACTCCGCCTACGGCCCGACCCACAACCCGTGGGATCTCACCCGCATCCCGGGCGGGAGCAGCGGTGGCAGCGCGGCGGCGGTCGYGGCCTTCGAGGCGCCGCTGTCCATCGGTACCGACACCGGTGGGTCGATCCGGCAGCCTGCGGCGGTCTGCGGCCTGGTCGGCGTGAAGCCGACCTACGGCGGCGTCAGCCGGTACGGCCTGGTCGCCTTCTCCAGCTCGCTGGATCAGGCGGGCCCGATCACCCGCACCGTGGGCGACGCCGCACTGCTGCACGCGGCCATCGCCGGGCACGACCCCAGGGACAGCACCAGCGTCGACCTGCCGGTGCCGCCGGTGGTGGAGGCGGCCGCGCGCCGCGACATCCGCGGCATGCGCATCGGCGTGGTCCGCGAGCTGTCCGGTGAGGGCTACGACGCCGGTGTGCAGGCGGCGTTCACCGCTGCCGTCGAGGAGCTGGCCGGGCTCGGTGCCGAGGTCGTGGAGGTGAGCTGCCCGCACTTCACCTACGGGCTGGCGGCGTACTACCTGATCGCGCCGAGCGAGTGCTCGTCCAACCTGGCCCGTTTCGACGCGATGCGCTTCGGCCTGCGGGCTGGCGACGACGGTCGCGCCGGCGCCGAGGAGGTCATGAGCCGCACCCGTGACCTCGGCTTCGGCGCCGAGGTGAAGCGGCGGGTCATGCTCGGCACCTACGCGCTGTCCTCGGGCTACTACGACGCCTACTACGGGCAGGCCCAGAAGGTGCGGACGCTGATCAGCCGTGACTTCGCCGCCGCCTACGAGCAGGCGGACGTGCTGGTCTCGCCGACCACGCCGACGCCGGCCTTCCCGCTCGGCGACCGGGTCGACGACCCGGTCGCGATGTACCTGTCGGACCTGTGCACGATTCCGTCGAACCTCGCCGGCGGGCCGGCGATGAGCCTGCCGGCCGGGTTGGCGGGCGGGCTGCCGGTCGGCATCCAGATCATGGCGCCCGCCTTCGCGGACGACCGCCTCTACCTGGTCGGCGGTGCGCTGGAGACGGCCCTGGACGCCCGGCGCGGGCACCCGCTGCTCGACGAGGCACCCGCGCTCTAGCACGCCACCCGCCGACGGAGCGGGCGAGATGCGGCGGGAACGACGAGGAGGACGAGGAGGACATGGTCGAGCTGCGCAGCGGTCGTCAGGACCGCGTACTTCTGCTGGTCGTGTGGGGGCTCACGCTCGTGGTGCTCGTCCTCGGCGCGCTGACGCTGAGCCCGATCCTGCTGGTCTGGGGGATCATCGGGCTGCCGGCCGCGGTCGCGCTGGGCTACGTCCACCTCCGCGACACCCGCCGGGCCGCAGCGCAGACCACTCAGGGCGCCGCTGAGCAGGGCACCACGCCGGGCATGACGGAGCCCGCAGCGGCGACGTCCGGTGACGAAACTGTGCGCGCCGCCCGGCCGGACGGCGGGGCGGAACCCGGCGCACTCGACGACGGCATCGAAGAGGAGTCATCCCGGTGAGCACAGCGGCTCCCGTCATCGCCACCCCGTCCTACGAGGACGCCCTGGCCCGCTACGAGGCGGTGATCGGGCTGGAGACACACGTCGAGCTCGGCACCGTGTCCAAGATGTTCTGCGGGTGCGCGACGGCCTTCGGGGCGGCCCCGAACACCCAGGTGTGCCCGGTCTGCCTGGGCCTGCCCGGTGCGCTGCCGGTGGTGAACGAGGCCGCGGTGCGGTTCGCGACGCTCATCGGGCTGGCGCTGAACTGCACGGTCGCGTCCTGGTGCCGGTTCGCCAGGAAGAACTACTTCTACCCGGACATGCCGAAGAACTTCCAGATCAGCCAGTACGACGAGCCGCTGTGCGAGAACGGCTGGCTGGACGTCGAGGTCGAGGGCGAGATCCACCGGGTCGGGATCACGCGGGTCCACCTGGAGGAGGACACCGGCAAGTCGCTGCACGTCGGCGGGGCGACCGGGCGCATCCACGGGGCGACCCACTCGCTGGTCGACTACAACCGGGCCGGCATCCCGCTGGTCGAGATCGTCACCGAGCCGGACGTCCGTTCCCCGGAGGTCGCCCGCGCCTACGTCGACGAGCTGCGTGAGCTGTGCCGGTCGCTGGCCGTCTCCGACGTCCGGATGGACCAGGGCTCGCTGCGCTGCGACGCGAACGTCTCGCTGCGCCTGCGGCCGGCGAAGGGGGAGCCGGACGCGCCGTTCGGCACCCGGTCGGAGACGAAGAACCTGAACTCGCTGCGTTCGGTCGAGCGGGCCGTGCGGTTCGAGGTCGTCCGGCAGGCGGCGCTGCTGGACGCGGGCGAGCGCGTCATCCAGGAGACCCGGCACTTCGACGAGGCGTCCGGGCGCACCTCCTCCGGTCGTTCGAAGGAGGAGGCGACCGACTACCGGTACTTCCCGGAGCCGGACCTGACCCCGATCGCGCTGACGTCGGAGTACGTCGAGGCGCTGCGTGCCGTCCTGCCGGAGCTGCCGGCGCAGCGGCGGGCCCGGCTCATCGCGGAGCACGGCTACTCCGTGCGGGAGCTGCAGGAGATGCGCAACGCCGGGGTCCTCGACCTGGTCGAGGCGACGGTCGCCGCCGGCGCCAGCCCGGCCGGGGCGCGCAAGTGGTGGCTCAACGAGCTGGCCCGCCGCGCCGCGGACGCCGGGGTGGAGCCGCGTGAGCTGGCGATCAGCCCGGCCCAGGTGGCCCGGATCTGCGAACTCGTGGCCGCCGGGCAGCTCACCGACGCCCTCGGGCGCAAGGTCGTCGACGGCGTGCTCGCCGGGGACGGCTCGCCTGACGAGGTGGTCGCGGCTCGTGGGCTGGCTGTGGTCTCCGACGATTCGGCTCTGCGGGACGCGGTCGACGCCGCGATCGCCGGCGCGCCGGACATCGCGGAGAAGGTCCGGGGCGGCAAGCTGAACGCGGTCGGGCCGCTGGTCGGCACGGTCATGAAGACGATGCGCGGGCAGGCCGACGCCGCGGCCGTCCGCCGGCTCCTGCTGGAACGGCTCGGCGTGTCCTGACCGCGGACGGGCGACCGCGGGCGGGATGTGCGTCACATCACCCTGGTCGCCCGGGACGGGGGCCCGGTGCGACCTGATGTGCGACGATCGTCTCTGATGTCTGGGACCACGCGGGGGCGCCTGCTCGCCACCAGCGACATTCACGTCCGCCACCCGGAGAACCGGGCGGTGGTCGAGGCGATGCGCCCGGGGCACGACGACGACTGGCTGCTCGTGGTCGGCGACGTCGGGGAACTGCTCGACGACGTCGAGTGGGCGCTACGCCTGCTCGCCGGCCGGTTCGCGAAGGTCGTGTGGGTGCCCGGCAACCACGAGCTGTGGTCCCTCAGCCGCGATGCGGTCGACCTGCGCGGCGAGGCCCGCTACCGCCACCTCGTCGACCTGTGCGCCGGCCTCGGCGTCCTCACACCGGAGGACCCGTACCCGCTCTGGACGGGTCAGGGCGGCCCGGTGCGGATCGTGCCGATGTTCCTGCTCTACGACTACACGTTCCGCCCGGCCGGAACGTCCACCAAGGAGGAGGCGCTCGCCGCCGCCTACGCCGCCGGAGTCGTCTGCTCGGACGAGTCGGTGCTCCATCCCGACCCCTACCCGTCCCGGGACGCCTGGTGCCGCGCCCGCGTCGCCATCACCCAGGCCCGGCTGGACGAGTGCCCGCGCGACGTCCCGCTCGTGCTGGTGAACCACTTCCCGCTGGTCCGTGAGCCGACCCGGATCCTGCGCTATCCGGTGTTCGCGCAGTGGTGCGGCACCGAGCTGACGGCGGACTGGCACACCCGTTACAACGTCGCCGCGGTGGTCTACGGCCACCTGCACATCCCGCGGACGACCGTCCACGACGGCGTCCGGTTCGAGGAGGTCTCGGTCGGCTACCCGCGGGAGTGGCGCTCGTGGCGGACCCGGCGGCCCGTCCTGCGCCAGATCCTGCCCGCGCCGACCGGCGAGCCCGTTCCGCCGTGGGGCGCCCCTCACGACGAGTCGGAGCACGCGGCGCTCCAGGTTCCGCCGGGCGCGCCCGGCGGCCCCGTTCCCGCTGCCCCGGCGGTCCGCTCGTCGCAGTCGCAGTCGCAGCCCTACCGGCAGGGTGCGGTTTAGCCCGAAGGTCCACACCTCATCTGTGGTCCTCCGTGTTGCCACCATTGGTGCATCCGCGTGTCGGCTTGCCGACGAGGCGCGGCGCGTCGGATGCGGACCCGGGTGGCCCTTCGTAGGGTGAGCTCGGGCCGCACGGTCCTGCAGACGATTCCGTCGAGGTGGGGGGAGGCGAAGCGTCGTGCCTCTTACACCCACAGGGTTCAGCCCGTCCCGGTCACGTCGCCGGGGGCGAGGACGGGGCCGGCAGGGCCTGCTGGCCGCTACCCTCGTCGTGGTCCTGCTGGCAGTCGGCGGTGGGGTCTTCTACTGGCTGAAGTCCCGGTCCGACGCCCGGGAGGCGGACCGGTCGGTGGTTGCGGCCGCCGCGGCCTACCTGGACGGGTGGAAGGCGGTGACGACCTCGCCGTCCGCCGAGGAGGCCGCCGACGCCTCGGCCGGGTCGGCCGGCGCTGCCGGGTCCGGCGGTACGGCGGCGGGTGCCACCTCCGGTGACGGTGCCGCCGGGGAGCAGGGCGGCCCGCGGCCGGCCGCCAGCCAGGCCCGCGACCGCGCGAGCGCGGCGGTCCGCGCGGTCAGCGTGGACGGCGACGTCCCGGTCGCGACGCTCGTCGGGCTGATGGCCGACGTCCACGACCGGCTTGACGTGACCGGAGCCGAGCTCACGGCGGGTGAGGTGGCCCGCTCAGGGGCGAGTGCGACCGTGCCCTACACCGCCAGCCTGACGCTCGCCGGCTTCTCCGAGCCGCTGACCTATTCGGGTGAGCTTGGTCTGGTCCAGACGGGCGGGGACTGGAAGGTGCAGGCCCGGCCGTCGTCCGTCCACCCGGCACTACGGCCCGGGCTGCGCCTGGACCGTGCCGAGTCCACCGGCCAGCGCGGCGCGCTGGTCGACGTGGACGGGCGCCCGATGGACACCAACCCCGAGCTCGCCGGGAACCTCATCGGCCGGGTCGATCCGGCGTCCGGCCTGCAACGGGTCTACGACGCGAGGCTGCGCCCCCAGGGCGGCGCGGTGGTGGTCCGCACCGAGGCCAACGAGACCGTCGAGACGCTCAAGTCGTATCCGAGCAGCGACGGCGAGGCGATCCGCACCACGATCGACCTGGACGTCCAGCGAGCGGGGGAGACGGCGATGGCCACCGCGTCCCGCCCGAACGGGGCGCTCGTCGCCATCGACACCCGCACCGGCGGCGTGCTCGCGGCGGTGAACCACCCGCTCAACGGCTACGGGCGCGCGGTGCGCGGCTCCTATCCGCCCGGCAGCACCTTCAAGATCGTGACGGCGACGGCCGCGCTGATGGCCGGCCGGCCGGCGGACAGCACCATCGACTGCACCCAGACCGTGGGCGTCGGCGGCCGGGAGTTCCAGAACGCCGAGGACGAACAGTTCGGACCGATCTCGTTCCGGACCGCCTTCGCGAAGAGCTGCAACACCGCCTTCATCCGGCTCGAGCAGTCGCTGCCCGACGGGGCGCTGGAGCAGGCCGCGAAGCTGTACGGCTTCGACGGCGTCGAGCCACTGCCCATCGCCAGCGTCGGCGGATCGTTCCCGGCACCGCGCGACGAGGTCGAGTCGGCCTCCGCGTCGATCGGGCAGGGCCGGGTCGCCGCGTCACCGCTGCAGATGGCCAGCGTCGTCGCCGCCGTGGCCAGCGGAACCTGGCACCAGCCGTTCGTCGTCGGCGAGTCGCCACGGAGCAACCCCCTGCCCGAGCAGGCGCTGGGTCCGCTGCGTGACTTCATGCGCGCGGTCGTCACCGAGGGCACCGCCGCGAGCGTGCCGATGCCGGGGGAGGTCCACGGCAAGACCGGTACGGCCGAGTACGCGGACGGTGACCCGCCGCCCACCCACGGCTGGTTCGTCGGCTACCGGGGGGACGTCGCGGTGGCGGTCGTCATCGAGGACGGCGGCTTCGGCGCCGAATCGGCGGCACCGGTGGTGGCATCGTTCTTCACCGCGCTCGACGGCGGCCAGGTCGCCGGCCCGCCGCCGGCCGGCTGACGTGCGCGCGGCCGCGGCCGGTTACCCCTGGCCGCGGCCGATCGCTTGACGCGATGGCCGATGTCAGGGATGGTTGAGCGCGTGCTTACCGGCATCCTCGTACGTTCGGAGCGCGTGTAGTCGGACCAGATCGGTCTCCGACCACCCGCGCCGCCCCTCAGTGCCCACGGCACGAGGGGCTTTTTCGTGTCCGGCCCCGGCCCCCGGCTGCAGTCGTGCGTCACTGCGTCACGTGTGTCGCCTGGAGCCGGGCGCATCGCCGCCCGCCACCGCCATCCGACCCAGTCCGCCCGCCACCACCGCCGTCCGCCCCGCGTACCGCCCGTGAACGACGTCCCGTCCGCACATTGCCGGCCCCGTCAAGGAAGACGACCAGATGACCAGTGAGACCAGACAGATCACCGGAGCCCAGTCGCTCGTCCACTCCCTGGAAGCGGTTGGTGCCGACGTGGTCTTCGGCATCCCGGGCGGGGCGATTCTRCCCGCCTACGACCCGCTGTTCGACTCCACCCGGGTTCGGCACGTGCTGGTCCGCCACGAGCAGGGCGCGGGGCACGCCGCCGAGGGGTACGCGCAGGCCACGGGGCGGGTCGGGGTCTGCATGGCGACGTCCGGCCCGGGTGCGACCAACCTGGTGACGCCGATCGCGGACGCCTACATGGACTCGGTGCCGATGGTGGCGATCACCGGCCAGGTGCCGAGCGCGGCGATCGGTACCGACGCCTTCCAGGAAGCCGACATCTGTGGCATCACGCTGCCGATCACCAAGCACAACTTCCTGGTCCACTCGGCGGATGACATCCCGCGCACGATCGCCGAGGCCTTCCACCTCGCCGCGACCGGGCGCCCCGGGCCGGTGCTCGTCGACCTGCCGAAGGACATCCTGCAGGGCCTCACCTCGGTGCTGCCGCACGAGGTGTGGCCGCCGACCCTCGACCTGCCCGGGTACCGCCCGGTGACACGCCCGCACGCCAAGCAGGTCCGCGAGGCGGCGAAGATGATCAGTGCCGCGCGTCGGCCGGTGCTGTACGTCGGCGGTGGGGTGCTCAAGGCGCGCGCGGCGGCCGAGCTGCGGGTGCTCGCCGAGCTGACCGGGATCCCGGTGGTCACCACGCTGATGGCCCGCGGCGCGTTCCCGGACTCGCACCGCCAGCACCTGGGCATGCCCGGCATGCACGGGTCGGTCGCCGCCGTCACCGCGATGCAGAAGGCCGACCTGCTGATCACGCTGGGGGCCCGGTTCGACGACCGGGTCACCGGGCGGCTGGCGTCCTTCGCACCGGGGGCGGCCGTCATCCACGCCGACATCGACCCGGCGGAGATCGGCAAGAACCGGGTGGCGGACGTGCCGATCGTCGGCGACTGCCGTGAGGTCATCGCCGACCTGACCGTCGCGCTGCAGGCCGAGYCCCGCCCCGACCTCGAGGCCTGGTGGCACACGCTGGACCGCTGGCGGGACACCTACCCGGTGGGTTACGACACCCCGCCGGACGGCTCGGTGGCGCCGCAGCAGGTCATCCAGCGGATCGGGCAGATCGCCGGCCCGGAGACGATCTTCGCGGCCGGAGTCGGGCAGCACCAGATGTGGGCCGCCCAGTTCATCTCCTACGAGCACCCGTACACCTGGCTCAACTCCGGCGGCGCCGGGACGATGGGGTACGCGGTGCCGGCGGCGATGGGCGCCAAGGTCGGCCGGCCGGAGGCGACCGTGTGGGCGATCGACGGCGACGGGTGCTTCCAGATGACCAACCAGGAGCTCGCGACCTGCGCGCTCGAGGGCATCCCGATCAAGGTTGCGGTCATCAACAACGGCTCGTTGGGCATGGTGCGCCAGTGGCAGACGCTGTTCTACGACAAGCGTTACTCCAACACCGACCTCGGCACCCATCCCGCCTCGGCGCGCACCGGGGTGACCCGGGTGCCCGACTTCGTGCGCCTGGCGGAGGCGCTCGGCTGCGTCGGCCTGCGCTGCGAGTCCCCCGAGGACATCGACTCCACGATCGAGAAGGCGATGAGCATCAACGACGCGCCGGTTGTGGTCGACTTTGTGGTCCACCCGGATGCCATGGTGTGGCCGATGGTCGCCGCCGGTTCCAGCAACGACGACATCCAGGTGGCCCGCGACATGGCCCCCGACTTCGACTACTCCGGCGACGCGGAGGTCAACCTGTGACCCGGCACACCCTCTCCGTCCTCGTCGAGAACAAGCCCGGTGTCCTCGCCCGGGTCTCCGGCCTGTTCTCCCGGCGCGGGTTCAACATCGAGTCGCTGGCCGTCGGCCCGACCGAGAACCCGGACGTCTCCCGGATGACGATCGTCGTCGCGGTGGAGGAGCTGCCGCTGGAGCAGGTGACCAAGCAGCTCAACAAGCTCGTCAACGTCCTCAAGATCGTCGAGATGGACCCCGGCGTCTCCGTGCAGCGCGAGCTGGTGCTCGTCAAGGTGCGGGCCGACCTCGCGGTCCGCTCGCAGGTGCTGGAGACCGTCCAGCTCTTCCGCGCCAAGGTCGTGGACGTCGCGCCGGACGCGGTGACGATCGAGGCGACCGGTACCCGTGACAAGCTGGACGCGCTCATCCGCATGCTCGAGCCCTTCGGGATCCGCGAGATGGTCCAGTCCGGCATGGTCGCGCTCGGCCGCGGTTCGCGGTCGATCACCGACCGCAGCCTGCGCGCCGTCGAGCGCTCGGCCTGACGTACACCCCTTTCCCACCAGGAATTCCCACTAGGAGATTCACCACCGATGGTCGAGATCTACTACGACGACGACGCGAACCTCGAGATCCTGGCCGGCCRCAAGGTCGCCGTGATCGGCTTCGGCAGCCAGGGGCACGCGCACGCGCTGAACCTGCGCGACAGCGGGGTCGACGTCCGGGTCGGCCTGCCCGAGACGAGCACCAGCCGGGCCAAGGCCGAGGAGCAGGGCCTGCGGGTGGTGACCCCGGCGGAGGCCTCCGCCGAGGCCGACATCATCATGATCCTCACGCCGGACACCACGCACCGCAAGATCTACGCCGAGTCGATCGCGCCGCACCTGAGCGAGGGCAAGGCGCTCGCGTTCGGGCACGGCTTCAACATCCGGTACGGGCTCATCGAGCCGCCGGCGGGTGTGGACGTCTTCATGGTCGCCCCGAAGGGCCCCGGCCACCTGGTGCGCCGGGTGTTCGAGGAGGGTAAGGGCGTGCCGGTGCTCGTCGCCGTCGAGGCGGACGCCTCCGGGAAGGCGCTCGACATCGCGCTCGCCTACGCCAAGGGCATCGGCGGCACCCGCGCCGGCGCGCTGCGCACCACCTTCACCGAGGAGACCGAGACCGACCTGTTCGGCGAGCAGGCGGTGCTGTGTGGCGGCGCCAGCGCGCTGGTGCAGGCCGGCTTCGAGACGCTGGTCGAGGCCGGGTACACCCCGGAGGTCGCCTACTTCGAGTGCCTGCACGAGCTCAAGCTCATCGTGGACCTCATGTACGAGGGTGGCATCAGCCAGATGCGCTACTCGATCTCCGACACCGCCGAGTACGGCGACGTCACCCGCGGGCCGCGAGTGATCACGCCCGCGGTCAAGGCCGAGATGCGCAGGATCCTCGGTGAGATCCAGGACGGGACCTTCGCCCGCGAGTGGGTCGCGGAGGACGACGCGGGCCGCGCCACCTTCACCAAGCTGGTCGAGGAGGGCAAGCAGCACCCGATCGAGCAGGTCGGCGGCAAGCTCCGTCCGATGATGTCCTGGATCGCCAAGGACTGAGCCGGCCGGGCCGGGGTGGGTCGGGTGGGGCAGGCCGGCGAACGGTGCGTCCCACCCGACCCCGCCCCACTCGACCCCGCCGTCCCGACCGGCTCGCCGCCCAGGTGAGAGCGGGCACACCGCGGCGGGCGCCCGATCGTGCCGAGCTGCGTCGGTAGGCTGTAGCCGCACCGTACCGCCCACCTGATTCGACACCGTCGTCGTCCGCCCGGGCTGTGGCGCAGCACGGCCCCGGCCGCTGCGTCCTTCTCATCGGTGGCCGGCGGCGAGCCTGCTACTAGGAGCAGACCGTGCCCGTCGTACTCGTCGCCGAGGAGCTCTCACCAGCCGGGCTGGAGGTCCTCTCCGGGGACTTCGAGATCCGCCACGTCGACGGGGCGGACCGATCCGCGCTGTTGCCAGCGCTGGCCGACGTCGACGCGGTCCTCATCCGCTCGGCCACGAAGATCGACGCCGAGGCCCTCGCCGCGGCTCCGAAGCTGAAGGTCGTCGCCCGGGCCGGCATCGGCCTGGACAACGTGGACGTCCCGGCCGCGACCAGCCGCGGCGTCATGGTGGTGAACGCGCCGCAGTCGAACATCGTCAGCGCCGCCGAACACGCCATCGCCCTGCTGCTCTCGGTTGCCCGCCGGGTGCCGGCGGCGCACGGCGCCCTCGTGAACGGCGAGTGGAAGCGGTCGAAGTACGTCGGCGTCGAGCTGACGGAGAAGACCGCCGGCGTCGTGGGCCTGGGCCGCATCGGCGTCCTGGTCGCGCAGCGCCTCGCCGCGTTCGGCATGACCATCCTCGCCTACGACCCCTACGTCTCGGTCGCCCGCGCGTCCCAGCTCGGCGTGCGCCTGGTCGACCTGGACGAGCTCCTCGCCAACAGCGACGTGATCACGATTCACCTCCCGAAGACGCCGGAGACGCTGGGCCTGATCGGCGCGGAGCAGCTGGCACGGGTGAAGCCGGGCACGATCATCGTCAACGCCGCCCGCGGCGGGCTGGTCGACGAGACAGCACTGGCCGACGCGGTCCGCTCCGGCCGGGTGGGCGGCGCCGGTATCGACGTCTACGCCAAGGAGCCGACCACCTCCTCGCCGCTGTTCGGTCTGGAGAACGTGGTCGTCACCCCGCACCTGGGTGCCTCGACGCAGGAGGCGCAGGACAAGGCGGGCCTGGCGGTGGCGAAGTCGGTGCGCCTCGCGCTCAGCGGCGAGTTCGTCCCCGACGCCGTCAACGTGCAGGCCGGTGGGATCGTCGCCGAGGACGTGCGGCCCGGCCTGCCGCTCGCGGAGAAGCTCGGCCAGCTCTTCTCCGGCCTGGCCGCCGGGGTCGCCGCGGCGATCACCGTCGAGGTGCGCGGCGAGATCGCCGTGCACGACGTGTCGGTGCTCCAGCTGGCGGTGCTCAAGGGTGTCTTCACCGACATCGTGGCCGAGCAGGTCACCTACGTGAACGCGCCGCTGATCGCCAAGGAGCGCGGCGTCGAGATCACGCTGGAGACCTCGGAGGACAGCCCCGACTACCGCAACCTCGTCACCGTGCGCGGGGCACTGCCCGACGGCACCGCGGTCTCGGTCAGCGGCACCCTGGTCGGTTCCCGGCAGGTCGAGAAGATCACGGCGATCGACGGCTTCGAGGTGGACATCCGCCCCGAGGACCACCTGGCGTTCTTCCGCTACGAGGACCGCCCGGGGATCGTCGGCGCGGTGGGCGCGCTGCTCGGCGAAGCGCACATCAACATCGCGAACGCGCAGGTCAGCCGGCTTAGCGCCGGCGGCGACGCACTCATGTCGCTGTCGCTGGACGACGCTGTGGCGCCCGACATCCTGACCGAGATCGCAAAGATCATCGGTGCGCCGTACGCGCGCGCGGTGAGCATCTCGGTCGGCTGACGGCCCACCTGCCCCGGGCGGGCGGCCGCCCGGGGCACCCCGAGGTGCCCCCGGCCCACGGCGAGGCTCCGGAGGTCGGAATCGGGGTCTTTGCATCGGCTGGGGGTGACTCGGGCCGATGTGGGTGATCGTTGGCCGGAAGCGCCGCTCGCGGCGCCTGCTGGCGTTACCGTGGCAGACATGGCCTCGCAGCACCCGGATCCGTTCGAGGATGTGCGGCTTGACGAGCGGTTCGTCCGGTCGGCGCGGTTCCTGGAACCGTCGGCCCGAGAGCGCACCGGCCAGATGTCGCTGGCCCGGGGGGCGCGGTGCGGGGTGGTGCCGGCGCCCCGTGGCCTGCAGGGGCTTGTCTACCGGCTCTTCGTCGCCCCGCCCCGCCCGGCGCCGAGGGCCCGCCGCCTGACCTGGGTGCTCGCGGTCCTCACGCTCGCGGTGGGCATGATCAGTCTCACCTTCGTCGCCCTGCGCCACACCGCCCGGGGCGTRCCGGTCGCGTCGACGCCGCTCCCCCCGTCCGGGATCAGCGTCGACGGCACCGGGTTGGCGTCCACGGCCGCCGCCGACGGACTCACCCGGGCTACCAGCGGGCTCGCGTCGAGTACGTCATCGCCGGTGGGGGGCCGGGGGGTCGACCCCGCGCTGGGTGCTCCCGGCGGCTTCGCCCTCGCCCCGGACGTGTTCCGCTCCCTGGCGGTCGGCGACTGCCTGACCTGGGCTGTGATGTCCGTGACGCCGCTGGCCATCCCCGGCTCCGGGGACGCGCCCGCGCCGAGGCCGGTGGCCTGCACGGAGCCGCACCTCGACGAGATCACCCGAATCGTCGATCTCTCCGGCCGGTTCGGCAGCTGGCCCGGTGCGGCCAGGCTGGGCGCGGCGGCGGCGGATGACTGCGCGGAGTCCCTGCGCGACTACTTCGGTGGGCTGGATGCGGCCCCGCATCACGTCGTCGGTTCGGTGCGCCCGGACCAGGCGAGCTGGGAGCGTGGCGTCCACAGCATCGTCTGCACGATCCGCGCGGACGACCTGCTCCCGGACAGGGGGCGGTTCGCGCCGCCCGGCATCGTCCGCAGCTGACCGCCGGTTCCGGTCCGCGGGCCGAATCGGCGGGCGGCACCGGCGGGCCGGGCCCCTCGGTCGCGGCATCGGGTAAGCTGGCCCGGCGATGCGTGCGCTACTGCTTCTTAGGTGCCGCGGCGGGGCCTGATCCGGACTTCCTGATCCGGATAGTGGCTGGCTTCCCCGTCGCGGAGTTCTCGTGCGTCAGCACCGGCTCCCGTTCGGCGGCGGGCCGGGCCGCTCTTCCGAGAAAGCAGGAGCAGTGATCACACCGCAGCAACCGTCCGGCATGCCCATCGAGAAGTACCGCCCGTTCCCGGCGGTCGCGCTGCCGGACCGGACCTGGCCGAACGCCACGATCACCCGCGCTCCGCGCTGGTGCAGCGTCGACCTGCGTGACGGCAACCAGGCCCTGATCGACCCGATGACGCCGACGCGCAAGATGCAGCTCTTCGAGCTGCTGGTCGCGATGGGCTACAAGGAGATCGAGGTCGGTTTCCCCGCGGCGAGCCAGACCGACTTCGACTTCGTCCGGCAGCTGATCGAGGGCGATCTGATCCCCGACGACGTCACCATCCAGGTCCTCACCCAGGCACGCGAGGAGCTGATCGAGCGCACCGCGAGTTCCCTGGTCGGCTCCGACCGCGCGCTGATCCACCTGTACAACTCGACGTCGACACTGCAGCGCAGGGTCGTCTTCGGGCTCGACCGGCCCGGCATCACCGAGATCGCGGTGCAGGGCGCGCGTTGGTGTGCCCAGTACGCCGAGAAGCTGCTGGACGGGACGGACGTCCGCTGGCAGTACAGCCCCGAGTCGTTCACCGGCACCGAGCTCGACTACGCCGTCGAGGTCTGTGAGGCGGTGATGGATGTCTGGGAGCCCACCGCGGACAACCCTGTCGTCCTCAACCTGCCCGCGACAGTGGAGATGTCGACGCCGAACGTCTACGCCGACCAGATCGAGTGGGTGAGCCGCAACCTGACCCGGCGCGACGCGGTGGTGCTGTCGCTGCACCCGCACAACGACCGGGGCTGCGCGGTCGCCGCGGCCGAGCTGGGTGTCATGGCCGGCGCCGACCGGGTGGAGGGCTGCCTGTTCGGCAACGGCGAACGCACCGGCAACGTCTGCCTGGTCACCCTGGGGATGAACCTGTTCTCCCAGGGTATCGACCCGATGATCGACCTCTCGGACATCGACGGCGTGCGCCGCACGGTGGAGTACTGCAACCAGCTGCCGGTGCACCCCCGCCACCCCTACGGCGGCGACCTCGTCTACACCGCCTTCTCCGGCTCCCACCAGGACGCCATCAAGAAGGGCTTCGAGGCGATGGAGCGCACCGGGCAGACGCTGTGGGAGGTGCCGTACCTGCCCATCGACCCGAAGGACGTCGGCCGCACCTACGAGGCCGTCATCCGGGTGAACAGCCAGTCGGGCAAGGGTGGTGTGGCGTACCTGATGAAGTCGGAGTTCGCGCTGGACCTGCCGCGCAAGCTGCAGATCGAGTTCTCCGGCGTGGTCCAGCGGTACACCGACGACACCGGCGGCGAGGTCACCGCCGAGCAGCTGTGGGAGATCTTCGGCCAGGAGTACCGCCCGGAGGGCGGCGACGCGGGCGCACCGCTGGAACTGCTCGGCTCGCGGACGACGGCGGCGAGCGGCGAGCGGGACGAGGTGACGGTCTCGGTCCGCCTGCACGGTGTCGAGACGGCCATCAGCGGTAGCGGCAACGGCCCGATCGACGCCTTCGTCGCGGCGCTGTCCGAGCGGGGGCTGCCGGTACGGGTGCTGGACTACAACGAGCACGCGCTGGGTTCCGGGGCTGATGCCCGGGCCGCGGCCTACCTGGAGGTCGCGGTCGGCGATGCCGTGCTCTGGGGGGTCGGGATCGACCCGAACATCGTGACCGCCTCGATGCGTGCCGTCGTGAGCGCGGTCAACCGGGCGGCCAGGAGCAGCTGACGCGCCGGCCGACCAGGCGGGTGGCAGTTCGCACGCCCGCCCGGCGGCCGGTCAGTCGTTGTACGCGGCCGGCCGGACGTTCCTGATGCCACGGCGGACCTGTTCGACCAGGTCATCGGGAACGTCGGTCATCCCGTGGTCGACCCGGGCGTGGGTGTCGACGGCGGCGAGGATCTCCTCCTCGCCGGCGGCGACCAGGCGGGTCTCGCAGCCGTGGATGATGGCGCCGCAGTAGAACTCCTTCATGGCCACGGGACGCACCACCGTGACCTCGCGGACGCGCCCCGCCGCGTCGCCGGCGGGCCGCGGGCCCATCAGGGCCTGCGCTGTCCAGAACCGGTTCCGCCTCATACCGCCGACAGTTCCGCGAGACGCAGCATCAGCCGCTCCATCCGTACCAGGCCGAGGGGTCGTCCCATCTCGGTCACGATTATCACCGGGTCGAACCGGCACCCGCGGGGTCGGGTCATGGCCCGGCGCGCCACCTCGGTGACTGGTTCGTCCGGCAGGGCGAACAGCGAGGTGGGGATCCACCGGCCGTCCGGGCCGCCGCCGCTGGAACCGCCACCGCCACTGGAACCGCCACCGGGTCCGGTGCCGGGGCCGGTGGGAAGTCGCAGCGCGACGGGGCGGCATCGGTTGCTGACGATGATGGTGGCCCTGCCGGCGGCGTCGGGTCCGCCTGGCAGGGCGGCTGCCGGGGCATGCGCGCACGGCGGGCAGGTCGCGTTGTCGGTGCAGTGCCCGTGGTCTCCGGTCGAGATCTGGGCCGGCTCCATCAGGCTGACGATGTGCGCGGAGCGGTCGGCCCGCTTCGAGATCGTCTGGATCCGACGGGCGACCGCCGGGTCCAGGGACTGCCAGCGCGCGGACGGCCGCCCGAGGAGATAGCCCTGCCCGAGGGGCACCCCCAGCGCGATGAGCATGGTGAGTTCCTCCACCCGCTCGACACCCTCGGCGATGAGCCACCCGTTGAGACGGCTGGCGAACCCGCCGACGAGTTCGGTGAGCGCGATCTTCACCTGGTCGTCGTCGATGTTGGTGACCAGCGACCCGTCCAGTTTCACGAAATCGGGCCGGATGTGCGTGAGCTGGCGCAGGCCCGCATAGCCGGAGCCGACATCGTCCATGGCAATGAAGGCGCCTCTGTTCCGGAGCTCCTGCGAGGTCGCGGCCAGGCCGGGGGAACAGTCGATCGCCACCGCCTCGTTCAGCTCCAGAACGATGCGGGAGAGATCCGCGCGGCGCCAGACCGCCTCGATCTCGGGGTTGGAAAGGAGATGCGGGAAGACGTTGACGGCAAGAAAGYAACGGTCCGGAAGATGGTCGCGGGCCGAGATCGCCGTGCGCAGTACCCGTGCCTCCAGCTCGGCGCCGCGCCCGCGCCGGTCGGCCTCGGCGAAGACGAGAGGAGGGGCGTTGCGCGGGTCGTCACCGAACCGGGCCAACGCCTCGTAGCCCGCGATGACCCCGCGGCGCAGGTCCACAATTGGCTGGAAGACAAGGTTTGGAGCGTCCGGGTCGGCGAGCAGGCGGTCGATGTCCGGGCGGGCGGGCATGGCCGCCGCCGGATGCGGACGTGCTCTCGGCTGGGCACCGCCCAGGCCGGAGGCGCCCTCGTGGCCGACTGCCGCCTGGGCCACCGGCGGCCCGGTGTCCGTGGGACGCTCACTGGTCAGGCGCTGAGAACCCATGCGCCGTGCACCCCCTCGTGTCGCCGCACGTCGCATCAGTGATGTTGTTTATTTCCTATCRCTTTTAGCGCGTCGTGGGCATGCGGACGCCGTGGAGTTGAGGTGCTGTGCGACGGCGTGGTCCGAATCTTGTCTGAGGCGCATTTTCCGGCGTCCGGATGATTGGGTTTTCGTTGATGTGCGCCGTGCCCAATGTGGTCTTGCGCGTAGGCCGGTGTGTCGCTGGACGCCTATGCAGCACACTCGTCCAACGAAATGTCGGATTATGCGGCCGGTTCGGCCGGCAGCGCATGGAGCAGGCGCCGGAGGGGCTCGAGGGTGCTGGAGCCAGGCGGCGTACAGAGGGTGACGGGCAGGTCGGCCCGGCCAGGTGGGTCGGGAACGGCCGGCTACAGTCGGGGCTCATGAGGCTTGCGGTCATAGGCGGCGACGGAATCGGTCCGGAAGTTGTGGCGGAGGGGCTGCGCGTGCTGCGCGCCGTGTACCCCAAGGTCGAGACGACCGAGTACGAACTGGGCGCCCGGCTCTGGCACCGGACCGGCGAGACCCTGCCGGACAGCGTCCTCGACGAGCTGCGCGGCCACGACGCCATCCTGCTTGGAGCGGTCGGCGACCCGGGGGTTCCCAGCGGGGTGCTCGAGCGTGGGCTGCTGCTGCGGCTGCGCTTCGAGCTCGACCACCACGTGAACCTGCGCCCGGTGCGGCTCTACCCGGGAGTGACGACGCCGCTGGCCGGTGACCCCACCATCGACATGATCGTGGTGCGGGAGGGCACCGAGGGCCCGTACGCGGGCGCCGGCGGAACGCTGCGCCGCGGCACGCCGCACGAGGTGGCGACCGAGGAGAGCATCAACACCCGGTTCGGCGTCGAGCGCGTCGTCCGCGACGCCTTCGCCCGGGCGAGCCGCCGCCCGCGCGCGCACCTCACCCTGGTGCACAAGAACAACGTCCTGACCAAGGCGGGCGACCTGTGGTCCCGCACGGTGGCCGAGGTCGGCGCGGAGTTCCCGGGCGTCGAGGTCGGCTACCAGCACGTCGACGCGGCGTCGATGTTCTTCGTCACCGACCCCGGCCGCTTCGACGTCGTCGTCACGGACAACATGTTCGGCGACATCCTGACCGACATCGGCGCGGCCATCGCCGGCGGTATCGGGCTCGCGGCCAGCGGGAACCTGGATCCCTCCGGTGCCCATCCGAGCATGTTCGAGCCGGTGCACGGCAGCGCCCCCGACATCGCCGGCCAGGGCGTCGCCGACCCGACCGCCACGGTGGCGTCGGTGGCGCTGCTGCTCGAGCACCTCGGGCACACGGCCGAGGCCTCCCGGGTGGATGCCGCCGTCGCCGCCTCGCTGGCAGAGCGGGCCTCGTCGGGCGGTGGCCGCCGGTCGACCCGCGAGGTCGGCGAGGAGCTGGCCGCGCGCGCCGCGGGCTGACCCCCTGGCCGCCGCGGGGCTACCCGTGGGCCGCGGCGGGGAGCCGGGCGCTCCCCGCCGTCTGGTTGGTCGTTTTCCCAACGGTCGTCCACGGGCTATCCTCGGATGGAGCCGTAGATCCGGTACGACGGCAGCCGACAGGGCCTGACCACGGCGACGATCGGCAGTTTCGTCATCTCTGACTGTTCGTCACCCTGTTCGCCTGCGCGCTCATGCGTGCCCTGAGGTAGCCCGTTCTGGAGCTGTCATGCCGATTACCCCCACTTCGAAGATCTGGATGAGCGGCGAGTTCGTCGACTGGGACGACGCCCGCATCCACGTGCTCAACCCGACCCTCCACTACGGATGGGGCGTGTTCGAGGGCATCCGGGCCTACTCGACGTCCGCCGGCAGTGCGGTCTTCCGGCTCACCGATCACATCGCTCGCCTGTACCGAAGCGCCAAGATCTACATGATGGAGCCCACCTTCTCGCAGGAGGAGGTCATCCAGGCGACGAAGGACACCATCGTCGAGAACGGCGTGGAGGCCTGCTACATCCGCCCGTTGATCTACCTCGGGTACGGCGAGATGGGGCTCAACCCACTGCCCTCGTCGGTCGAGATCATGATCGCCGTCTGGCCCTGGGGCTCCTACCTCGGTGAGGACGCCGAGCGCAACGGCGCCCGGGCGACGATCTCGACCTGGCGCCGCAACGACGCGAACATCATCCCGCCGGCCGCGAAGGCGTCCGGCCAGTACCTGAACTCCTCGCTGGCGAAGGTGGCGGCCATCAAGGCCGGCTACGACGAGGCGATCATGACCAGCCCGAACGGTCACATCGCCGACGGCTCGGGGGAGAACGTCTTCATCGTCTCCGGGCGGCGGGTCATCACCCCGCCGCTCAGCGACGGCCCGCTCGGCGGCATCACCCGGGCGTCGGTCATGCAGATCGCGGCCGACCAGGGGTACGAGGTGCTGGAACAGCACATCGTGCGGACGGACCTCTACCTGGCCGACGAGGCGTTCTTCACCGGCACGGCGGCCGAGATCGTTCCCATCTCCGAGGTGGACGACCGCCGCGTCGGCGCGGGCCGGCCCGGCCCGGTCACCCGGGAGATCATCGACATCTTCCACCAGGCCACCCGCGGTGAGCTCGACCGGTACAAGGACTGGAACGAGCTGGTGCGCTGAGGCGCTCCAGCCAGCCACCGCCGCGCCGAGCGCGTCCCCGGTAACGCCGCGGCGGTTCTCGTCGGGCGTGTGCTCTGGCCAACACGACCTTGGCCGCCTACCGTCTCCTGTAGTCGTTTCACGAACGCACAAGCGTCGGGAGCCGGTTCGGGAGGTCGTCATGCGGGTTTCGGATGGAATGAGCGCTCTGGTCCTCGTGGTGGGGCCGGGGCACACGCTGCGGCAGGCGTCCCGGATGATGGCCACCCGCCAGGTCGGCGCGGCCGTCGTCCTCGACAGCGAGAGCCAGGGCTTCGGCATTCTCACCGAGCGCGACGTCCTGCGGTCGGTCGCGGCCGGGCAGAGCCCGGACACCGAGGTCGTCGGTGACCATCTCACCCGCGACGTGGTGGTGGCCGACCGCGACTGGTCGCTCGACGAGGCCGCTGCGGTGATGCTGCGCGGCGGCTTCCGTCACCTCATCGTCACCTCCGGAGCGGAGGTCGAGGGTGTGCTCTCGATGCGCGATGTGGTGYGGTGCTGGAGCCGGCAGCGGGTCGAGGTGTGACCGGTGTCGGCGGCGAACATCCGCGACGAGATGTGGTCGCTGTGTAACCGTGCGGCGATGAATCGGCCGACTCGGGGATCTGCGCCGCATCGGGCCCCCGTGCGGCGCTACGTTCACGGGCATGCACGACACTGAGGCGGTCACCCTGCTGCGGGCGACCACGCTGTTGAAGGAACTCGATGAGGAGGACCTGCTACGGCTGGCCAGCCGGTCCGTGACGAGGCGGTTCCGCCGAGGTCAGGTGGTCTTCACGGAGGGCGAGCCCGCCGACACCCTCCTCGTGGTCGCCTCGGGACGGCTGAAGGTCCTCACCAAGGCTGACGACGGCCGTGACCACGTCCTGAACATCGCCGGCCCGCGCGAGACCCTGGGCGAGCTCAACATCGTCGAGGCCGGGACAAGGTCGGCGAGCGTCGAGGCGCTGGAGCCGAGCACCGCACTGGTGCTGGAGCGCAGCGCCGTCTGGGAGCTGGTCCGGGAACGCCCGGCGGTCGCCGAACAGCTCATCCGGGCACTGGTCGCGCACGTGCGCCGGCTCACCGGTGCGAACGCGGACCTGGTGTTCCTCGACCTGCCACGCCGGGTCGCGAAGCTGCTGCTCATGCGGATGCGGGAGGCCGGCCGCCCGGTGATCGAGCTGGGGCTCACCCAGACCGAGATCGCCTCGCTGCTCGGCGGCTCGCGTCAGTCGGTCAACCAGGCGCTGCGCGAGTTCGAGCGCAGGGCATGGATCCTGTCCGAGGGGCAGACCATAACGATCATGCAGGTCGACCGGCTGCGTCGGTTCGCCGGCGACTGAGYCGGTACGACTGAGCCGGTACGGGTGGGCCGGCCGGTGGCGGTGCCAGTCGCGGCGGGATCCGGTGCGGTCGGTGGGGCCGGCGGGATCGGGTGGGCGGCCCGCCGGCTGCGTGGCCGGCGGGTGTGCGTAGCGTGGGGGTCGGGCACGGGTCCAGTCGCTCGCGGCACGGGGCGTCCCGAAGAGGGAACACGCAGGTCACGCGACGCATGGCACACGCCACACTTGCTTTATGTCCGGCGTGTTACGTCATAGGGTCGGGCTCTGGCGGCGAACCCGTCCCCGTCACGCGTTCCGGTCACTGACCAGGGAGACCGGGCGCGTGACGGCCAGACACGGTTCCAGCGAGAGGCCCAGCTGTGCCCCACGACGTCCCAGCCACGACAAGCCCCGCTTCGGTCGGCGCGCGCTCCGCTGGCGCCGTCGGCGAGGAGCACGCGCCCGCCTTCGACCGTGAGTCGCTGCACATCTACGACACGACGCTGCGGGACGGCACCCAGCAGGAGGGCCTGTCCCTGTCGGTGGCCGACAAGCTCGTCGTCGCCCGCCATCTCGACGAGCTCGGCGTCGGCTTCATCGAGGGCGGCTGGCCCGGCTCCAACCCGAAGGACGCGGAGTTCTTCCGCCGCGCCCGCACCGAGCTGGACCTGCGCGGCGCGCTGCTGACCGCGTTCGGCTCGACCCGGCGGGCCAGCAAGGCCGTCGGCGACGATCCGCAGGTCGCCGCGCTGCGGGACGCCGGCACGGCGGTCGTCTGCCTGGTGGCGAAGGCGGACCGCCGGCACGTCGAGCGCGCGCTGCGGACGACTCCCGCGGAGAACCTGGCGATGATCCGCGACACCGTGCGGTACCTGACCGCCGAGGGCAAGCGGGTGTTCGTCGACGCGGAGCACTTCTTCGACGGCCACCGCGCCGACGCCGACTACGCGCTGGAGATGGTGCGCACGGCCGCCGAGGCCGGCGCCGAGGTCGTGGTGCTGTGTGACACCAACGGCGGCATGCTCCCGACCCGCATCGGTGACGTCGTCGCCACCGCGCTGGAGAGCACCGGCGCGCGCCTGGGCATCCACTGCCACGACGACGCCGCCTGCGCCGTCGCGAACAGCCTGGTGGCGATCGAGGCCGGCGCGACCCACGTGCAGGGCACCGCGAACGGGTACGGCGAGCGCTGCGGCAACGCGAACCTGTTCAGCGTGATCGCCGGTCTGGAGACCAAGCTGGGTCGCCGGGTCCTGCCGGACGGGCGGCTCCGGGAGCTCGTCCGGGTCTCGCACGCCATCGACGAGGTCACCAACTCGGCACCGAACAGCAGCCGGCCCTACGTCGGGGCGAGCGCGTTCGCGCACAAGGCCGGTCTGCACGCCAGCGCGGTCAAGGTCGACCCGGACATGTACCAGCACATCGACCCGGCCGAGGTCGGCAACGACATGCGGATGCTGGTGTCCGAACTGGCCGGCCGCGCCACCCTCGAGCTCAAGGGCCGCGAGATGGGCCTGGATCTCTCCGGCGAGCGGGAGGCCCTCGGGCGGGTGCTGGAGCTGGTCAAGGACCGCGAGGCCGCCGGCTACTCCTACGAGGCCGCCGAGGCCTCCTTCGAACTGGTGCTGCTCGACGAGGTGTCGGGGCGCGAGCGCTACTTCACGCTCGAATCCTGGCGGGTCATCGTCGAGCAGCGGGCCGGCGGTGAGGTCGTCAGCGAGGCCACGGTGAAGGTCCACTCACACGGCGAACGGCACGTCTCGACCGCCGAGGGCAACGGTCCGGTCAACGCGCTCGACACCGCACTGCGGGCGGCCCTGGAGAAGGCCTATCCGGGCCTGGCGGACCTGGACCTGGTCGACTACAAGGTGCGCATTCTCGACGGGCGCCACGGCACCGGCGCGGTCACCCGTGTCCTGGTCGAGACCAGCGACGGCCGCGGTCGCTGGGACACCATCGGCGTCGACGAGAACATCATCGCCGCCTCCTGGGTGGCGCTCCAGGACGCGGTCACCTACGGCCTGCGCCGCCAGGGCGAGCGCCCGGACCCCGACGCCGTCTGACCGGCTTCGCCCGCCCGCGGCCTGCCAGGTGAGGCACGTCCGTCCACATCGGGCGATCAACATCGTCAACGCGAACCATGCGGCGTACGCCCGTCCTGTCAAAGATTTCTCCGCTGACGCCAACCCTGCCCGGCCATCCTTTGGTGCCGGCTACGCTGACCGCGACGCTTCCGGTCATCCGAGGCATCCGTCGCATAACAGGCGATCAGGGTGCCCGGCTCGGAGCCGGCGGCGAGATGCGAGCTCGGCTCTGGAGGTCGAGGAGAGGGGACGGCCGTGTCGCGGTGTCCGGCGATGATGCGCCAGACCAGGAGCGGCCGCATGCGGGGGAGCCGGCGATGAGCCGCACTCCCCGCCATGGAGCTGGTGCCCGTCGGGCCGGGGCACATCGATCGTCCGCGTCGACGTCCACATCGGGCGCCGGCTGGGTCGACCCCCCGTCCGGGGCGCGCCGGGTGGCCGGATCGCGCCGGACGGGCCGGACGGGCCGGGTGGGCAGCGCCGGCAGGGCGGGAAAGGCCAGCCGAGCGGGCAGCACCGACAGAGCAACCAGCACCGACAGAGCAGGCAGTGCCGACAGAGCGGACCTGGCCGGCGGGCCGACCGCTCGGCGGGCCGGCACCCGGCGGGGCTCCTGGGCACTGGCGAAGTTCGGCCTGGGGGCGGCGGCGCTGGCTTTGGCGGTCACCGCGGTGGCGGGCCCGGCCCCGGCCGCCGCCCCATGGCAGCTGACCGGCCCGGTCAACGGGCGGATCGACCAGGACGAGATCCTGCCTGAGGACGGAGCGGCCTTCGGGAGCGCGACCGTGGCGGACCTGGCGGGCGTCGTCGGGGCCTCGGGGCAGGTCCGGCTGCCCGTCCGTGACGGGTTGGCCGTTGTCGCCACCGGCGGTACCGCCGGAACCGGTACCGCCACGGCCGGAGCGCAGGCGCCTGGCCCGGCGACCGGCAGCACCGTCCCGAACGAGCCGCTCGCGACCCCGCCCGGGTCGGGTGCGGAGGCCTCGACGATCCCGTCCCGGGTGCTGGTGGCTTACACCGACGCCGCTGATCGGTTGAAGGTCGAACAGCCCGGCTGCTTCCTCCACTGGTCGGTACTGGCGGGTCTCGGCGCGATCGAGTCCGGTCATGGCAGGGGCGCGGCGATCGGCCCCGACGGCCGGGTGGCACCAACAGTCGTCGGCCCGCGTCTTGACGGCTCGGCGGGCAGGTTCCACATCCGCGACACCGACGACGGCTGGCTCGACGGCGACAGCGAGCTGGACCGCGCGGTCGGCCCGATGCAGTTCACCCCGCCGGTGTGGCGCTGGGCCGGTCGGGACGCCGACGGGGACGGCCGTGCCGACCCGAACGACATCGACGACGCGGCGCTTGCCGCGGCAGACCTGCTGTGCCGCTCGGGGGACCTGCGCATTCCGGACAACGTCCTGGCCGCGGTGCGCTCGTACAACCCGTCGGAGGCCTACATCCGTTCGGTGCTGGGCTGGGCGGCGTGGTACGCGGTCGGGCCGACGGTGGTCTCCAGCCTGGGTGCCGACCCCGCTGCCGGCACAGTGGACGCCGACGGCGACGCGGCGGGCGAGGGGTCCGAGAACCTGGCGACCGATCAGCCTTTCGAGGTGACAGCCCTGACTCCGCTCGCCGACCCGGCTGGCGGTGGCTGCGTGACACCGGTCGTCGACGGGGGCTCCATCAGCGCCAGCGGTGTCGGAGGCGATCTGCTGACCGGGTCGGACTTCGAGTCGCTGGACGTCCGCGCCCGGGTCGGCGGCACCGCGGACCGGACCGTGACCATCGAGCTCAGCCTGCTCGACAAGGCAGGTGCGACGGTGGCGACGGCGCTGAGCGCCCGCACGCTTCCGGAGGGCGACGAGATCCACTCGCTGGGCAGGATCGACGGGCTCGCGATCGGTCGGGCGTCCGACCGGGGCCCGTTCGACGTGGTCGTCCGGGTGGCGCCGGGCGGTCCGGACTGCCCGCCGGTCGAGGCCCGTGCCCGGGTCGCCGACATCGACGCGGCGGACTTCGCGGGTGCGCCGTCGACGCTGGCCAGCCTCCGGCGTCGGCTGGAGACCTACCGCGACACCGGGCGCATCACCCCGACGGCTGCCACCGACCTGCTGGCCACGCTGCCAGCGGGCGACGGGGCCGTGCGGACCCCGGTCGAACTCGCGAGGTTCCTCGACCGGCTCGCCGTGGCGATCCGGATCGGCGAGATCGCCGCCGACGCGCGGACGGGCCTCGGGGACGTCGCCGGAGCGCTGCGGGCGCAGGTGGACCCCGCCTCGGCCGCACCGGCGGAAGCCGCGCCGGCCGGCGCCGGCGCGGACGAGGGCGGGCTGCCGTTCGACGTCGTGCCGCTGTCGCCGGAGGCCTGAACCGGCTTCTTCCGGAGACAGTGCCCGGCGGCTCCTTCCGGCGACAGCGCCCGTTCACACCCTCCGGTGGCACGGTCCGTTGGTGTGAGGTGGTCCGCCATGGTGGCGTGTCGTAGTCTCGCCGTCACGGGGGGAGGCGGCGATGCTACTGCTGCGGGCGATCCGGGGCCGGGTGGGGGACACCCGCGCGCTGCGCCGTGAGCTGGCGAAAGGGGCCGGCGAGGGGCCAGGCGACCCGGAGCGGCCCGGCGTCATCGCCGGAGTGTCGGGCGGCGGGATGTTCGTCGGCCTCTTCGACATCGGCGGCCCCGGTCGGCCCGCGGAGTCCTTCTGGGAGCGGCTCGGCGGGTTGCTCGACGGTGCGACGACGACCGACCACCCCCACGTCCACCTGGTCAGCGAGGCGGCCGGCGCGGTGGCATCCGTTCCGGTGGCGACTGTCCCGGTGGCGGTGGGCGAGGGGCGGTTCATCAGGGTGACCTGGGGRCGTACCGCGGATCGGGCCGCGCTGTGGGCGCTGCGCCAGCGGCTGGCGAGCCGCCTGCCGGACGCCCRCCCGGACCTTCTCGGTCTGCTGTCAGCGGCGACGGAGCGGGGCTGGCTGGTCGAGGCGGCCTGCCACGAGTCGGAGGAGCTGACGCACGCGGCGGACCGCGGCGCCCAGGAGCCGGAAATGGCCGAGATCCTCGACGGGGCGCGCGGCCTGGTCACCGTGGCGGCGACTGACGTCCTGCGCGACCTGTGGCTGCGCCGGCCGTTCACCACCCCCGGCCGGAACGGCCAGGACGGGGAGCCGGACCGAGGCCGGCGCCCCGAGGTCGCGACCGCGACCCCGGGGGCGGACATCCAGGGTGATCAGTCCTCGTCCGGAATCTCCTCCCACCACTGGCACCACCAGTCGCCGCCGACGAGGATCCGCAGCTTCGGGTGCCAGCAGTAGGTGATGTCCTTGTCGGTGTCGAGGTAGTACAGGCAGTTGTCGCAGCGCTCGTCACCGTTTGGCTTGCCGCGCAGAATGGCGTCCTCGGCGAGATGGCCGAGTTGGACGCTGAGCTCCTCGTCGATGGGCTTGGGTTCGGGCGCGCCAATCTCGTAGACGGGGGTCGAGTCGATCTCGGTCATCGTGCTCCTTCCAGAGCAGGCCGGTACCTGGYGGGCCACGCCGTCCTCGACCGGGCGCTGGCCCTTACCCGGCAATCCTGCCTGATTCTCGGCGCCGCCTCCCAGCCGTGGTGCACCGGACCTTGTCCGGACCGGACCGCGGTCGTCGGGCGGGCGGCCCGTCTCCGGCGCTGGCGTCCGGCCGGGCGCGTTCCGTCCGTGCCCGGTGTGTCGCCGGGTGGACCGGATGCGCGGCGCGATCGGTACGGTCGCCCAGTGCGCATAGCGAGGTTCACTGACGGGTCAGAGCCGGCATTCGGCGTGGTGGAGGGGTCTCCGGAGGACGGGACCGCGATTGTGGCCGGGATCACGCCGCATCCGTTCGCGCCGTTCACGTTCACCGGGGTGCGGCGGCCGCTGGCCGAGGTCCGGCTGCTGGCTCCCGTCCTGCCCAGCAAGATTCTCTGCATCGGTAAGAACTACGCGGACCACGCGCGTGAGATGGGCGGCGAGCCGCCGGCGGGCCCGGTGCTGTTCCTGAAGCCCTCGACCAGCGTGGCCGGCCCCGGCGACCCGATCGTGCTCCCCCCCGACAGCGAGCGGGTGGACTACGAGGGCGAACTGGCCGTCGTCATCGGCAGGCTGTGCCGAGACGTCCCGGTGGAGCGGGCCCTGTCGGTCGTTCTCGGGTTCACCTGCGCCAACGACGTCACCGCCCGGGATCAGCAGGCGGCGGACGTCCAGTGGACCCGCGGCAAGGGCCATGACACCTTCTGCCCACTCGGGCCGTGGATCGAGACCGAGCTCGACCCGTCCGACCTGGTCCTGCGGACGACRCTGGACGGCGAGGTCCGCCAGGACTCGCGGACCAGGCACCTTCTGCACGACGTGCCCACGCTCGTCGCCTTCATGTCGCGAGCGATGACGCTGCTCCCCGGCGACGTGCTGCTGACCGGCACGCCCGCCGGGGTGGGGCCGATGCGGGCCGGGCAGAYGGCCGCCGTCACGGTCGACGGCATCGGCACGCTGACAAATCCGGTCACCGCGCGGTAGGAGAGTGCGGGCGGGCGACGGTGTTCCGGCCCGCCCGCCCCACTGCGGCTGGCCGGGGCCGGGTAAYCGGAGACCCGCCGGGGACACGGTCGCTGACTGGGTCGGTGGATGGGGTACAGTAGGCATCGCCCGAGAGGGACCCATGGGGTATGGGGTAATTGGCAGCCCAACAGATTCTGGCTCTGTTAGTCTAGGTTCGAGTCCTGGTACCCCAGCTGCACCACTTGTACGAACATGCTGTATATTGCAGAAACGGTCTTGGCCCCGTCGTCTAGCGGCCCAGGACGCCGCCCTCTCAAGGCGGTAGCGCCGGTTCGAATCCGGTCGGGGCTACATCTGAATCCTATGGCGCCAACCTTCCGAGGTTGGCGTTTTTCTTTTGTGACCGGCGGACCTCGTGGCTCAGTGGCGTRCATCTCCGCGCACTGACTTCACATCCCGTACCTGAACGGACGGCCCGCGGACGTGCGGGGCTTCGTCCGGAAGGGGTCTGCCGGCGACCGGCGCGGGCAGCACCGGTCCAGCCTGCCTGAGCACGGGTGGAGCCTGCCTGAGCACGGGTGCATCTGACTACGGAATCACTGATGCGGGTGTCCCGGCGGCGGCTGGATCACGTCGGATCGCGGCGGATCACAGCGGCGGGGCGGGGCCGACCGGCTCGTGGGGCCGGCCCGCGATGTGGCACCTGCCGGATGGTGGTGGGTACGCAGGACTAGTTCTCGGCCATGCCCTCAGTCGACGACGCGCAGGCGGGGCATGAACGAGGGGTGGCGGGCCATGGCACACGGACGGCAGCTGCAGGTGCTGGGWCCACCGAAACCGTGGACGATCTCCTGCACCTCCCCGGACGGGTCGACCGGCTCGGAGCCGACGAGGCGCAGCACGGGGCGKGCCGCCAACGCGAGCGAGGCACCGCCGTCCGTCGGAACATCCGCAGGCTGAGGCGTTGTCTGCACGGTGAAGGCGGCTGCGGTCGCGGTCGTCAGGGCAACTGGGGGCACGTGTCCTCCTCCGCGGGCGGCCGTCCGGGGGCCACCTCGCGGACCACAGCCTGTCGGGAATGCGGGCAACTGCGCCATGCTTCTTTGAGCCCCTTACCGAGTGGTACTGATGGCCTAGTCAAAGCTGGGCATAGTCGTCATACGACACCACCCTTGACAGCCATGGCGCTCCGGGCCCGGAACGGGAGAAACTTGCTCGGATGTCCTCCGCCCGACCCTCCATGCCCGAACGGGCGCGCCGCCGTCACGGCAGCGCCCACGTCGGGCGCGCCGCCCGCCGGYCCGAGAAGCCTCGGCCCGCCCGGACCCTCGCGGCGGACTCCGGCCTGACCGCGTCGAGTGCCGAAGCGGCGTCCCGCGGTCCGGTCGCCTGGTTCCCGCGCGGGCGGGGCCTGCCCACGGAGGACTGGGCCGCCCGCCACGCGCTGATGTGCTGGGTGCTGGCGATGCACCTGCCGGTGATCGTCGCGTACGGCCTGTGGCGCGACCACAGCCTGCCGCACGGCCTGCTGGCCGCCACTCCGCCGGCGCTGCTGTTCGGTGCCGCGCTGGCCCCCGGTATGCGCCGTGTGCGGGCGCTCGCGGCGAGTCTGGGCCTGCTCTGCTGCTCGGTCGTCTTCGTGCACCTCTCCGACGGCCTGACGCCCATGTACTTCCACTTCTTCGTCGTGGTGGCGCTCATCGCCCTCTACGAGGACTGGAGCGTCTACCTCCTGGCCATCGCGTTCGTCTTCCTGGCCAGTCTCGCGATCGGCGACATCATCACCGCCGAGGCGGCGTCCAGGATGGACGAGAACGCCCTGCTGCTGGCCGGTCTGCACGCGGGCTTCATCTGCGCCCTGGCAGGCGCCCAGATGGTCTTCTGGCACTACAACGAGCAGTCCCGCCGCCGGGTGGAGGACTACCGCCAGCAGCTCTACGAGGGCCAGCAGAGCCTGATGGCGCGGCTGGAGGAGACCGACCGCATCCGCAGCGACCTGGTCGCCACCGTCTCGCACGAGTTCCGCACCCCGCTGACCGGCATCCGCGGCACCCTGCTCACGATCAGGCGCCGCCGCGACCGCCTCTCCGACGCCCAGCTCGACGGCATGCTCGACTCCGCCGTCACCTACTCGGACCGCCTGTCCCGGCTGCTGGAGAACATGCTGACGGCCGCCACCGCGACCGGCACCGGCGACAACACGGTCGCCGACCTCCCGGAGGTCGTGCGGGACGTCATCGACGGGCTGGCCTACGCCGGCAACAGCGTCACGGTGGATCTCCCGCCGCAGCTCACCGTCCGGATGGCGCGCCAGGCGCTGCACCAGGTCGTCGCGAACCTCGTGGACAACGCACTGGTGCACTCCTGGCCGGGCGCCCCGGTGCGTCTCATCGCCGGCCGGGTCGGTGACGAGGTGGTGCTGCGGGTGCGTAATCCCGGGCCGGACCTCGACCCGGCCACCATCCGCCAGCTCTTCGAGCCGTTCACCCAGCGAGACGGGACGGCGACCCGGCAGACAGACGGCGCCGGCATGGGTCTTTACGTGGTGCGCCGCCTGGTCGAGGTGCACGGCGGTCGCCTGCGGATGTCCTCCGAGAACGGCGAGATCATCGTCGAGGTCGACCTGTGGGCCGCCTCCACGGCCACGGCGACCGCCGCGACGGACGAGCCGGAGCCGATGCCCGTTCCGATGCCGCTTCCGCGCAGCCTGCGCATACGGGGCGACCTCCTGCCCGACCCGCCCGCCCTGCCGGCGGGCACCGGTGCGCTGCTGCGCCCCCGCGGCGGGCCGTCCGGCGACGGCGCGGGCTCGGCCATACCGACACCGACACCGGCGAACTTCCCCAAGCCGGCTGCCTCTCCGGCCCGGCTGCCCCATCCGCCGCCCGCCCGGGACCCATGGTCGGCGGCGGTCTCCCAGTCCCAGGACCGGCGGTAGCGGTTCACGCCGGACCCGCGGCTGACGGGCTGCTCTGCCCACCCCACTCGACGCACCGCTGTGGGTGCGAGTTCCTCGGACCATCCGCCGCCCCTCACGTTCCTGCGTGACAGGCGCCATGGATCAGGCACGAGCGGCATACACGGGCGAATGGCCGAGCCGGGGCAGGGCGGGCGGAGCGCGAGGGTGGCCTCGGGCGCAGAACCGGCCCGGCCATCTGAGCAGTGCCGGGCGCGGTGCAGGAGTTTCAGAGGTCACACACGATGGGCCACGCCGTGATCGGCGGGCCGCGGCAGTCGTGACCGTGCGATGGTCGAGTATCCGGAGCCGTGAAAGCCGGCCGGGCGGCAGGCCGCCCGGCCGGCTGCGCAGCGGCCCGTCAGGTTCCGCGCGGGGCGGGGGATGCCGGCGGCGCGGAGCTCGGCGGCGGCGCCGGTGCCGGTGACGCGGAGCAGGACGGTTCCAGCCAGACGTTCTCGCCCTTGCGCATCATGGTCCCGGCCGCGGGATTGGTGGAGGCCGCAGTGCTGCCCGTCCCCCATTGGCAGCCGCCCCCGCCGTTCAGGACTCCCAGACCCGCGCTCACGAGCGCGCTGCGTGCCGCTTCGAGCGATCTGCCGGCCACGCCGGGGACCTCGACGCAGTTCGTGGCCTGCACGGTCAGTGTCACCTTGGTGGAGACGGGGACCACGCTGCCCGCGTTCGGGTTCTGGTCGATCACCACCCCGCCCTTCTTGCCCTTCTGGCAGGTCTCGCTCGACGACACGTTCGTGAAGCCCTTGCCGCTCATGGTGTTCGTCGCCGCCGACTGGCTCTGGCCCTGCACGTCGGGCACGGTCGCGTCCTTCGGCGTCGCTGACGGCGAGGTGGTGGCGCTCGGGCTGGCGCTGGGCTGCCCGCTCTGCGAGGGGGTGGCGCCGGGCGAGGCGCTCTGGCCGGGGCTCGCGGCCGGGTTCGTGCGGGCCGGTCCGCTGGCACCGCCGCTGGAGCCGACCTGCGCGGGATCCATTCCCGGCGGCATCGGTAGGCCTCCGGGCAGGGTCGCGGTGATCGACGGGTCGATCAGGGTCTGGGTCTGGCCGTCCGCGGTCAGCCCGCTCTCGCTGTCACCGGCGGCGAGGGCCCAGCCGCCGGCGCCGGCGACGAGGGCGACGACCAGTCCGGCGCCGGCCGCGATGCGGCTGCGCCGCCGCCGGTCGGCCGCGGACCGTGCGGCGGGGGAGCCCGGTCCACTGACCGTGCTGGCGGGGGCCGAGTCCTTGCTGCGCGAGATCACCGTGTTGCGGTCGGCGGCGGAGCCGGCCGAACGGGCGGGGACACGGACCGCGGGCTGGGCTCCGGTGGCTGCGTCCGCCTCGTCCCAGCGGTCGGGCGCCCGCCCGGCCCAGGTCTGATCGGCCCCGCCCCGGTCCGGCCGGACCGGGGGGATGCCGGCAACCTGGGTGTGCGCGTCGTCGTTCCAGCCAGTCCGGCCCGAGGGCGGGCTGCCGGCCTGGGTGGCGGGGATTCCCCCCACCTGGGTGTGGGCCGCGTCGTCCCAACCGCCGTGCGCTCCTGTGGCGTCCCCACCGGAGAGCACGGCGGTTGCACCGGCAGCGGCCCCGACCGGTCCCGTCCTGGCAGCACCGGCTCCGAGAGCACCGGCTCCGAGAGCACCGGCTCCGACGACTGCGGGCTGACGTCCCGTCGTCCCGGAACGGGCCGGGTCACGCTGCGGCGCGCCCGCTGTCGCGCGGTCGCGGTCGATCCGGGTCTGGGCGGTGTCGAAGTCCCGGCTCCCGGGGCGGCCCCGGGGCGCGCCGCGGCCGGCGCCGCCGTGCTGCCGGGAGGCGCCGGTGTCGCGGGGATCGGCGCGACGGTCCTGCTCGCGCTCCCAGTGGTGGTCGTCGTCGCCCTCGTCGAGGTCGTGGTCCCGGTCCTCGTCCTCAATCGCGTCGAGCAGGTCCTCCGCTGCGTCGGCGGCGCTCGCCGGGCGCTGCTGCGGCGACTTCGCCAGCATGGCGGCCAGGACTTCCCACACCGCGGGCGGGACGCCCTGGATCGGCTGCGGCACGTCCTCGCGGTGCGCCCGCATGAGGTCCGCCGGGTGGGACGCGTCGAACGGCGGGCTGCCGGCGATGAGCTCGTAGAGGACGACGCCGGCGGCGTAGATGTCGACGGCCGGTGTCGGCGGGACCTCGTCGGCCAGCTCGGGCGCCATGTACAGCGGGGTCCCGATGGGGCCGGTCAGGGACGCCCGGCTCGGGGTGTGGATCATGCGTGCCACCCCGAAGTCGGTGAGCCGCACGTAGGGCCGCCGGGGGTCCGAGGTGTCGATGAGGACGTTCTCGGGCTTGACGTCACGGTGGATGATGCCCGCGCCGTGCACGCTGTCCAACGCCCAGAGCAGCCCCACGACGAGCCGGACGGCCTCGGTCACCGGGCGCGGGCCAGCCTGGTCGAGGTGGGCCCGCAGGTCGATGCCCTCGACGAGGTCCATGACGATCGCCAGGGTGCCGGGCTCCTGGATCAGCTCGCGGACCCGCACCAGGTCGGGGCTGTCGAGCTGGACCAGCAGATCGCATTCGCGCAGGAAACGGTCGACGACCTCGGGGTCGTGGGCGAGTTCCGGGCGGAGCACCTTGATGGCAACGGGCTCCCCGTCGGAGACGTGGGCTCCGCGCCAGACCTGGCCGGCCGTTCCCTGCCCGAGTAGTTCGTGCAGGACGTACCGCGAACCCAGTTTGCGCACTGCGCCTTTCCCCCTTTGAGCGCCGTCGGAACTCCTACGGCGCGAGCCTGTGACGCTGCCGCGGCGGGGCCTGCGGAAGCCTGAGGACTCCGGCGGATCCTCCCGTCGGCGGGTGGTGAGACCGGCTGGCACAGCACCCGGCGGGTCGACCACACGTGCAGGTAAGGCGCCCCTGCCCGGCCGGTGACCGCGGATCGGCGGTCTGGCCGGACTACGCCACGTGGCGTGGCCGGACTAGCCACGCGGAGCGCTGGGCCAGCCACGTCGTGCCTGTACGTGAACAACTTCTCGGTACGTCGATCCTGCTCTGGTGACAGGACAAAGGCTACGACGTCGTAGCCCGCCTGGCCGCGCCGGGGTACCGGTAGGGATGGCCGGTGCGGAAGCATTGTGTTTCAGGGTGTCAGGAAGTGGTGTTTAGGCGGGTAAGCGGGCGACGTTTTTGCCTGCTCCGCGTGCGGCAATTCGCGTTCATGTGAAGTGACCTGCGACACCTCCTTCGGCTCGAGAAGGTGCGACTGTGTCGTTAACCGTCACGGGAGGGCCGGGTTGTGTCATCGCGGGCCCGGCCTGCGACGACAGCTGGCGGGCCGCGGCGACGACCACTGCCCCGTGCCGCCGTCCCGGCGACCGGGTGAGCCGCTCGACCGGGCCGGACAGGGAGATCGCCGCCACGACGCCGGCGGGACCGAACACCGGCGCGGAGACCGAGGCGAGACCGGGCTCCCGCTCGCCGACGCTCTCCGCCCAGCCGCGCCGGCGAATCCGTGCCAACGCCTCCGCCGTGAACGTCGTGTGCGCGGGCAGCCCGGGCCCGGCGGCGTCGGCGGGGTCGGTGGAATCGGTGAAGGCGAGCAGTACCTGGGCGCCGGAGCCGGCGGTCATCGGCAGGGCGGCGCCGACCGGCACCGTGTCCCGCAGGCCGGCGGAGCGCTCCGCGGCGGCGACGCACACACGGACCGGGCCGCGCCGGACGTACAGCTGGGTGCTCTCGCCGGTGTCGTCCCGCAGCGCGGTGAGAACCCGCCCGGCCGCGTCGAGCATCTCCCAGGGCAGCGCGGCGGGGCTGCCCGCCGCCAGTCGCGGGCCGGGCACGAACCGACCCGCCGCGTCGCGGGCGAGCAGGCGGTGCGTCTCCAACGCGCTGGCGAGCCGATGGGCGGTGGCACGGGTCAGCCCGGTGCGGGCGACCAGTTCGCCGAGGCCGGCCGGACCATGCTCGACGGCGCTCAGCACAAGGGCGGCCTTGTCCAGGACGCCGACGCCGCTACTATGTTCCATAGTCTGATACTGCCATCCCAAACTTTGGGACGCATGCATTCGGGCACCGACGTCCACGGGCACCGTCGTCCACGGACGTCGGTGCGCACCGGACGGCGATGCCCACGGATTCCGACGTCCGTGCGTCGTGTGCGGCACCCGGGGTGGCAGTCCTGTGACGACACCGATGTTCGAACTGCATGTCCGACAGCGTGGGCCCGGCCCGCGCGAGAGAGGGAGTGGGGCCAATGGGGCGCACACTCGCGGAGAAGGTCTGGGACGCGCACGTCGTCCGCCGCGCCGACGGGGAACCTGACCTGCTCTACATCGATCTGCACCTCGTGCACGAGGTGACCTCGCCGCAGGCGTTCGAGGCGCTGCGGCTGGCCGGGCGCCCGGTCCGCCGCCCCGACCTGACCCTCGCCACCGAGGACCACAACGTGCCCACGGTGGACACCCTGCTGCCGATCGCGGACCCGGTGTCGCGGGCCCAGGTGGAGGCTCTGCGCAAGAACTGCGCCGAGTTCGGCGTCCGGCTGTTCCCGATGAACGACCCGGGCCAGGGGATCGTTCACGTCGTCGGCCCGCAGCTCGGCCTGTCCGAGCCGGGCATGACGATCGTCTGCGGCGACAGCCACACGTCGACGCACGGCGCCTTCGGTGCACTGGCGTTCGGCATCGGCACCAGCCAGGTGGAGCACGTGCTGGCGACCCAGACCCTGCCGCAGCGCCGGCCGAAGACGATGGCCGTCACGGTGCAGGGCGAGCTGCCGGCGGGAGTGACCGCCAAGGACCTCATCCTCGCCGTGATCGCCCGGATCGGCACCGGCGGCGGGGCCGGCTACGTCATCGAGTACCGCGGCGAGGCCGTCCGCGCGCTGTCGATGGAGGGCCGGATGACGGTCTGCAACATGTCCATCGAGGCCGGCGCGCGGGCCGGCATGATCGCGCCGGACGAGACGACCTTCGAGTACCTGAAGGGGCGTCCGAACGCGCCGACCGGCGCCGACTGGGACGCCGCCGTGGCCTACTGGCGGACCCTGGCCACCGATTCCGACGCGGTCTTCGACCACGAGGTGGTCATCGACGCGCCCAGCCTGAGCCCGTATGTCACCTGGGGGACGAATCCCGGGCAGGCCGCACCGCTGAGCTCGGCGGTGCCCGACCCGGCGGGCTACGTCGACCCCGCGGCCCGCGCCTCGGTGGAGCGCGCGCTGGCCTACATGGATCTGACTCCCGGCGCGCCGCTGACCGACGTCGCCGTCGACACCGTCTTCATCGGCTCCTGCACCAACGGCCGGCTCTCCGACCTGCGGGACGCCGCCGACGTCCTGCGCGGTCGGCAGGTGGCCGACGGCCTGCGGGTCCTCGTCGTCCCGGGATCGATGGAGGTCAAGGCCCAGGCCGAGGCGGAGGGCCTCGACGAGGTGTTCCGCGCCTCCGGGGCGGACTGGCGCAGCGCCGGCTGCTCGATGTGCCTGGGCATGAACCCGGACACCCTGCGCCCCGGGGAGCGCAGCGCGTCGACGTCCAACCGCAACTTCGAGGGCCGGCAGGGTCCGGGTGGGCGCACGCATCTGGTCTCTCCGGCGGTCGCCGCCGCCACCGCGGTCACGGGTCGCCTCACCGCGCCCGCCGACCTGTAACGCGCCCGCGGCCGGAACCGACTCCGCTCCACGACCTGCCCCGGAGACCCGCTCCCCGGGATTCTCCGGGACCCTCTCCCACGACGCCGAAGGGAACGTGCCCTCGATGGAGGCGTTCACCATCCACACCGGTCGGGCGGTGCCGCTGCGGCGCAGCGACGTCGACACCGACCAGATCATCCCGAGCGAGTGGCTCAAGCGCATCGAGCGGACCGGCTTCGGGGCCGGGCTGTTCTCCGAGTGGCGGGCCGACCCGTCGTTCGTGCTGAACGACCCGGCTCACGCCGGGGCGTCGATCCTGCTCGCCGGGCCCGACTTCGGCACCGGCTCCTCCCGGGAGCACGCCGTCTGGGCCCTGCAGGACTACGGCTTCCGCGCGGTGCTCTCACCCCGCTTCGCCGACATCTTCCGCGGCAACGCGCTGGGTAACGGCCTGCTGCCGGTCGTGCTGCCGGCGGACATCGTCGAGGCGCTGACGGCCGCGGTGGAGGCCGACCCGGCCACGGAGATCACCGTCGATCTGGAGGCGCGGGAGGTCCGCGGCGCCGGCCAGATCGTCGGCTTCGATCTTGACGACTTCACCCGCTGGCGGCTGATGGAAGGTCTCGACGACGTCGGCCTGACGCTGCGGCACGAGGACCGCATCACCGCCTTCGAGGCGGAGCGGGCGGCCTGGCTGCCGACCACCGTCTGAGCCCAGACGGCCCTGTGACGGCCCTGTGCCGGGCTGGTGTGACCTGGCCCGGCACAGGGCTTTTCGGGCTACTGGGCGCCGGTCCGGGGGTGCCACGGCGGTGTTGCGTTGATCACATCACCGGCCATCGGGCGCACGCGCCCAGGGGGGTGGTGCACCCGTTCGGGCCGCCCCGTCCCGCAGTGGTCACCGCGGTGCTGAGTGTGATCTCACATCCGCGTGGGGTAGTGCCCCGGTGTGTTGGGGTAAGGGTGCCTCTCGGCCAGCGTCTGCGGGCTATCAATTCGTGACTTTCGGCTCGAATCGCCACCGGACAAAAGTTACTCAAGGTGACGAAGTTGCAGGATGTGGCGGGCTCGTCGGACAGTGCGCAAGCGGTAGCCACTCGGCGCGAACCCGCTGACGTGCGGGTTTGTGTGACGCGACACGCTCATGGGAATTGCCCTCGACAGTGGAGATGCCTACGGTGCAGCGCAGTGTGATGCCCGATCTGCTCCCCACCCCGTCAAGCGCGGGGGCGTCCGGAGGTTGTTGTGAACAAGTCCCAGTTGGTTGACCGCATCGCTCAGCAGATCGAGGGCGGGCGGGCGAACGCCACCAAGGCCGTCGACGCGGTGTTCGACGCGATCCAGGAAGCCGTGGCCGGYGGCGAGAAGGTCACGATCACCGGTTTCGGTGTGTTCGAGCGCGTGGAGCGTGCCGCCCGCACCGGCCGCAACCCCGCGACCGGCGAGCCCGTGCACGTCGCCGCGTCCGTGGTGCCGAAGTTCCGTCCCGGTTCGGAGTTCAAGGCCAGCGTCTCGACGAGCAGCGACTGAAACCGACGCCGCGGCCGTGCCCTCGCGCGGCCGCGTTCCGGCGCGGCCCTGGGCCGAACAGGCCGTGCCGGGACGCGCCAGCGCGAGGAGCGGCAGCGTCGGGTGCGGTTGCCCCGGGGTCGGCAGTGTCAGCCGGCAGTGCCAGCCGGCGGAGCCGGGGTCGGCAGTGCCGGCGGAGGCGGTTTCGGCGGTGGGGGCGACCGGACCCCTGCCGGCGGGTCAGCGGCGGCCGCGCTCGTACGCCTGGCCCATGAGGTCCTGCTGGTAGTCCGCCAGGCGCGCGTCATCCGGACCGGTCGTGTGCCGCTCCCAGCGCCCGTCGGCCGCGAGGACCCAGGCGGAGACGCCGTCGGAGAAGGCACGGTCGAGCATCCCGCGTACCGTGGCCTGGCGTTCGGCGTGCGGAACCCGGACGAGCGCCTCGATCCGCCGGTCGAGGTTGCGGTGCATCATGTCGGCGCTGCCGATCCAGTGCTCACCGGCCGAGGCGAACTCCAGGACCCGGCTGTGCTCCAGGAACCGTCCGAGGATCGACCGGACATGCACGGTCTCGGAGAGCCCGGGGACCCCCGGCCGTAGCGAGCAGATCCCGCGGACCAGGCAGTGGACCGGCACTCCGGCCATCGACGCCCGGTACAGCGCGTCGATGATCTTCTCGTCGACCAGGCTGTTGACCTTGATCCGGATGCCGCACTCGCGGCCCTCGCGGGCGGCCTCGGCCTCGGCCTCGATGCGCTYGATGATCCCGTCCCGCATGTGCTGCGGCGCGACGAGCAGTGACCGGTACTCCGTCTGGCGGCTGTACCCCGTCAGAACGTTGAACAGGTCGGTCAGGTCGGCGCCGACGTCCGGCGCGGCGGTGAGCAGGCCCAGGTCCTCGTAGAGCCGCGCGGTCTTCGGGTTGTAGTTCCCGGTGCCGACATGGCAGTAGCGGCGCAGGCCACCGCGTTCCTGGCGCACCACGAGGCAGATCTTGCAGTGCGTCTTGAGGCCGATGAGGCCGTAGACGACATGGCACCCCGCCCGTTCGAGCTCGCGGGCCCAGCGGATGTTGGCGCTCTCGTCGAACCGCGCCTTGATCTCGACCAGGACGACCACCTGCTTGCCGGCCTCGGCCGCGGCGACCAGCGCGTCGACGATCGGCGAGTCGCCGGACGTCCGGTACAGCGTCTGCTTGATGGCCAGGACGTGCGGGTCGGCCGCCGCCTGCTCGATGAACCGCTGCACCGAGGTCGTGAACGAGTCGTACGGATGGTGCACGAGGACGTCGGCCTCGCGCAGCACGCTGAAGAAGTCGGACGGCTCGCCCTCGTCGTTGAGCAGCCGGGGATGGGTGACGGGCACCCGCGGGGCGTCCTTGAGCTCCGGGCGGTCGAGATCGTAGAGAGCCCACAGCACGGACATGTCCAGCGGGCCGCGCACCCGGTGGACCTCGCGGTCGGTGACCTCCAGCTCGCGCATCAGCAGGCTGAGAAGGTCCTCGTCGATGTCGGCATCGACCTCGAGGCGCACGGCGGGCCCGAACCGACGCCGCGCCAGCTCGCGCTCCAGCGCCTGCAGCAGGTCCTCGGCCTCGTCCTCCTCGACCTCCAGGTCCGCGTTGCGGGTGACCCGGAACAGGTGCGAGTCGACTACCTCCATACCCGGGAAAAGCTGCCCGAGATGGGCCGCGATGACCTCCTCGAGTGGCACGAAGCAGGCGGCGGAGTCGTCCTGTGCGGGCCGGAGCATCTCCCCGCCGGGTCGTTCGCCCGCCGGCTCGTCGGGGCCCACCCGGATCAGCCGCGGAACGTTCTGTGGAACCTTCACCCGGGCGAAGCGCTCGGATTCCCCGCCGGGCGCACGGACGGCGACGGCGAGGTTCAGTGACAGGCCGCTGATGTACGGAAACGGGTGGGCGGGATCGACGGCCAGCGGCGTCAGCACCGGGAAGATCTGCTCGTGGAAGTAGTTCCGCAGCCCCTCCCGCTGCGACGGCCCGAGCTGATGCCACAGTTTGATCGTGATGCCCGCGTGGGCGAGCGATGGCGCGACCTCGTCGGTGAAGCAGCGGGAGTGCCGCGCGGTCAGCTCGGCGGTCGTGCGGCTGATCAGGTCGAGCTGCTCACGGGCGGTCAGCCCGTCCGCGGAGCGGACCGCGAGCCGCGTCGCGTCCCGGCGCATCAACCCGGCCACCCGCACCATGTAGAACTCGTCCAGGTTGCTGGCGAAGATCGCCAGGAACTTGGCTCGTTCCAGCAGCGGAGTGGCGACGTCCTCGGCGAGCGAGAGGACACGGGAGTTGAAATCAAGCCAGGACTTCTCCCGGTTGATGTACCGGTCCGGCGGAAGATCCGACGGGGCCGGCGTCCGAGGGGCCTCCAGGGGCTCCAGCAGCGCACTCYGCGCTTTTCGTTGCGGCTGGTCCGGCCGGGTCGCAACGAGGTCGCTCATGGTTGCTCATGCTGCCAGTTCCCGGTGAACTCGGCAGCCGCGATGTGTGACGAAGTGAGGTTTTCGTGCGGATGAGGCGTGTCCTCCGGGCAGTGATGATGTTCCGTGTTGGCGTTGTTTGGTGACATGGCGGAACCGGCACGGTTTCCGTTAACGGGCGGGAAACAGGACCGGGTGACGATCGAGGGCGTGGCGCGAGCATCCGAGGCGGTCGCGGCGGGGGATGCCGCCCCCGAGCCAGGTGATCTCGATGGCGCCGAGCAGGTCACCTACCGGGTCCGCCAACGGTTCCGCTACACCTACGACGGCGTCGCGACCGACCTGGAACACCGCCTCATAGCCGTGCCGCCACCCCGCCACGGCGGGCAGCTGCGGCGCTCCGTCGACCTGCAGGTCTCTGTCCCGGACGCCCGGACGACCTGGGCTCGTGGGCCCGACGGCCTCCAGATCGCCACCATCAGCGTCGACGTGGTCCCGCCGACGCTGGACTTCGACATCACCCTCGTGGTGGAACGGTTCGCGGACCTCGGTTGGCCCGAGCTGCCCGCGTCCGCGCTGAGCAGCCGACGACTGCTCGCCCCCACCCCGCTCACGACGCCTACCACCACCATGATCGACGCGGCCCGCTCGCTGGCCGGCGGCGACCCGGTGGCCACAGCCCGCCGCGTCTGCGGCTGGGTGCACCAGCGGATCGAGTACGTCTCGGGCAGCACGGACGTGGGTACGACCGCCGCCCAGGCTCTCGCCGGCGGCCACGGGGTCTGCCAGGACCAGGCTCACGTCATGATCGCGATGTGCCGGGCAGTCGGGATCCCCGCTCGCTACGTCTCGGGGCACATGCTCGGGGAGGGCGCCTCGCACGCCTGGGTGGAGGTCGTGGTGCCGGCCGGCATCCTCCGGGCGGGTGGAGTGGGTCCGCTGGGCATCCGGGCCGACGCCGTGCCCGTGCCGGTGGCGGTGACGCCCGGTGGGGCGGCCGCGGCGGCGGTGGCGTTCGACCCCTGCCATGACCGGGTCGCGGACCTTCGCTACGTCACGGTCGCGGTCGGCCGGGACTATCACGACGTCGCTCCCACCTCGGGCCGCTACGTCGGCGCGGGTCGAGGTGCCCTCACCGCGACCCAGCGGGTGGACGTCCTCGAGGTGCGCCGGCGGGGCGACGGTGCGCCGGAGACGGCCCGGTAGCGGGCGGCTCGACGGCGGGTTCGCTGACCTCTCGTTCGGGTGTCCGATCTGGATGTCGGTAGCGGATGTCCGATCTGGGGGTCCCCAGCGCCGCGACCTGGGGTGAAGGCGGGCCGACGCGCCGCGCGCACCACAGGTGGACACTCTTTGTGTTTGGCCGATCACAAGATACGGTGACGCGTGGGGCTCTCCGCCGAGCTGGTGTCTCAGCGTCGAATGGTCGAACACGCATGGGATGTCCTGGTTCGCGGGAGTACTTCGACGAGCGTGCCGCGGCCGTGTGCTGCGGTCAGTGACCCCTCGCAGTGGCCGGATCACCCCCGAGGTGCCGGCCCGCGACGCGCCGTCAGCCCCGACCAGCCGCCATGACCTCTGCCGCAGCTGGCCGACCCTGCCCGGCCGGCGTGTGCGGGGGAGCCTGCCCGGGGCCGGGCGACTGGCCGGTCGGGCGGTCGGGCGGTCGGGCCACCGGATCACAGGGGAGGAGGGGCGGGCGTGCCGCTGTTGCTCGACGGTGTCGCGATCGCGGCAGGTCTGGCCGCCGCGGCGGGCTGCGTCTGGACGGGCCGCCGGCTCGGACGGGCCCACGGCCGATGGCTGATCTGGGTCGCGGCCGCCCTCGTCGCCTGGGCCGCCGGCCAGTCGGCCTGGGTCATCGACGGGCGGGACGGCCAGCGGCCCCACCGGCCCACCCCCGCCGACGCCGGCTATCTGGCCATGCCGGTGCTCGCCCTGGCCGCACTCGCGGCCGCGCCGACCGCACGCCCGCGCCGTCCGCCCGACCAGCCGGATCTGCCCCCGCTGCCCGCCGGGATCCCCGGCGACGGAGGCCGCGGTGACCTCACCGCCGCCACCGCCCGCTCCGCCCCCAACGCCCCCAACGTTCTCGGCGCTCTGACACCGGGGTCCGGCGGCGGTGCCGGTGGGCTGGCGGACCGGTTTCTGCTGGCCTGCTCGGTGATCCTCGTCGGTTGGGCGCTGGGCATCCGCCCGGCACTGCGGACCGCGGCGCAGGACGGGTGGGAACGCGCCGTCGCGCTCGGCTACCCGACTGGCGCCATGCTGTTGGTACTCGCGTCCTTCCATGCGTCCGCCCTGCGCCGGCTCACCGACCGGATCCGCATCCTCGCCGCGGCCGTCGGGCTGGTTCTGATCGCCGCGTCGACGTCGCTGCTGCGGGGCACGCCCGGGCCGGCCGCCCCCCCGCCCCTCCTCGGGGTCGTGCCGATCGCCGGGTGCGCGTTCATCCTCATCGCCACCCGCCGCCCGGCCGCCGCGAAGGTGGCCGAGCGGCGCGTGTTCCTGGCCGTTCCCACGCTGCTGGCCGGAACCGCGGCGGCGGTGGTCCTCACCGGCGTCGCCAGCGGCCACCGTCTCGACGGCGTCGAGGTCGGGCTGGCGGCCGCCCTGGTCGCCGGCATGGTCGCGGACCGGCTGGCCGCCGCCCGCACGGGGCGGCGGCTGGTGCTGCGCGTCGACGCCGCCGAGCGGGAGCTGCACCACCGGGCGTTCCACGACCCGCTCACCGAGCTCGCCAACCGGGCGCTGTTCCACCACCGGCTGCGCGGCGCCCTGACCGACATCCGGCGCACCGGCGCGCCGGCCCCAGGCGCCGACATCGCCGTCCTCTACTGCGATCTCGACGACTTCAGCGTCCTCAACGACAGCCTCGGGCCTGCTGCCGGCGACCACCTGCTGCGCACCGTCGCCCACCGGCTTCGGCACTGTGTGCGGACGTCCGACCTGGTCGCCCGGGTCGGCGCGGACGAGTTCGCCGTGCTGCTCGCCGGCGGCGGCGAATCGCCCGAGGTGGTCGGCGAACGGGTGCTGGCCGCGTTGCGCCATCCGGTGTCGGTCGGCGGCCGCCAGCGGTCGATCCGTGCGAGTGTGGGACTCGCCGTGGCCCGGCGCAGCCACGAGACGGGGGAGTCGCTGCTGCGCCACGCCGAGACGGCCGTGCAGGTGGCGAAGTGCTCGGGCAAGGACCGTCTGGTGACCTACCGGCCGGGGATGACCTCGCCCGACGCGGGCGCGCACCTGGCGGACGCGCTGGCCACCGCGCTGCGCCGGGGCGGGCGTTCCGCCGGCTTCGACGTCCACTACCAGCCGATCGTCAGGTTGCGCGACGGGCGCCCGGTCGCGCTCGAGGCACTTGCCCGGTGGACGGATCCGGGCCGCGGGCCGGTCCCACCCGGGACGTTCGTCGCTGCGGCGGAAAGCGGCGGCATGGTCGGGCTTCTCGACGATCTGGTGCTCACGCGGGCCTGCACCGAGGTCGCCCTGGCCTACCCGAGCGGCTCCCGGCTGCGCCTGCACGTGAACGTGTCGGCCAGCCGCATCACCGACATCAGGCTGCGTGACAGTGTCGCCCGGGTGCTCGCGGCGAGCCGGCTCGACCCCCGGCGGCTCGTGGTCGAGGTCACCGAGACCAGCCGGATCACCGACCTCGGCGCCGCGGCGGACGTCCTGTCGGAGGTGCGCAGCCTCGGCGTCAGGATCGCACTGGACGACATGGGCTCCGGCAACACCAACCTGGCGGTGCTGCACCGGCTGCCGGTGGACGTCGTCAAGCTGGACCGCACGCTCATCGAGGCGCCGATGGACGGAAGCCGCTCCGCGAACCTGCGGCGGTCGATGATCGATGTCGCCCACTCGCTCGGCGCGGTCGTGATCGCCGAGGGCATCGAACGCGAGGCGCAGCTGGTGGAGCTCGACCGGCTCGGCTGCGAGCTCGGCCAGGGGTTCCTCTTCGCCCGGCCGGGTCCGCTGGCCGGCCTGGCCCGCATCGACGAGAACACCGGCGGGGCCGGAGCCGGCGGGGCCGGAGGCGATGGCGGGGCCGGAGGCGATGGCAGGGCGGACGAGCCTCAGCGGTGGCGACGGCCATCCTGATGGCGGACGGTCCGGATCCGGCGTCCGCCGGCGCACGGTTGTCGGGGGATCAGGCCGAACACGGTGGCGGCCGAGCCCGACCCGGCCCGGTTCACCGCGCCGCCGGCGAGCACCCAGGCCCCCGCCGCCGGGAGATCCTGAAGATTCGTCAGGTTCTCCAGGGAAATGCGATGTTCATGGAAGAGTTCCCGGGAGACCGCGAAGCTGGCGTCCAGACCCGGATCAGGTCCGAAGGTGTCCGAACCGAGCGCCCCGCGCCGACCGAGCCGTCCCGTCCCGATCAGCCAGCGGGCCGCGTCAGGGCTGAAACCGGGCTGGTGCATCCGGCCCTGCCCGTCCAGGTTCGGGTAGGCCGCGGTTCCCCAGCGGTCCGACCACCCGGTCCAGGCGATGACCGCGGCACCGGCCGGGATGCGCCCGTGTCGACGCTCGAAGGCCACCAGATCGGCCGTGCTCACCTGGTAGTCCTGGTCCGCGGCGACGGCGGCGCGCACATCGATCCGTACCGCGGGAAGGAAGAGATCGGCGGGGCACAGCTCGTCGGCGAGGGCGCCGCCGGGCTCGAAGTGGCCGGGCGCCCCCCAGTGCGTCCCGGTGTGCTCTCCGCGGGACACCCGCTGGAGGTAGTAGCCGTCGCGTTCGATCGTCGCCGCCGTCGTCAGGGTGAACTCCGGATCTCCCGGGAACAGCGGTGTGAGGGCGGGGTCGTGCACGTGGGCGAGGCTCACCACCCGCAGCGCGCCGAGGCCATCTGGCCGGCCCAGGACGTCCCTCACGCCGCGCTGCGGGGCGACGGGGCGGCCGCGAGGACGCTGCTGGTGGCCGGGCCCAGCCCGAGCGCCCGGGCCACCGCGAGGTCGGCGACCGTGTCGACGTCACGGCGCAGGCCCGGCACCTGGTCGGTGAGCAGCAGGGTGAGGTCGACCGCGCCGGAATCCCGGTGTGCGGCGAAGCTGCCGGGGCCGAACCTCGGGTGCAGGTCGGTGCCGGCGGCGGCGCTGAGCAGGACGGTGCCCGTACCGGCCGCGTCGGCCAGCACGCCGTGGCCCGCCACCGGCGCGGCGGCGAGGGCCCGCCGCACCTGCTGCGGGCGAAGCGCCGGGAGATCCGCGGACAGCGCGGCGGTGCCCCAGCCCGGGTACAGGACGCGGGCGAGTGCCGCCGCGTGCGCGAACGCCGGGTTCAGCCCGCCCCGCGGCTCGTCCGCGGTCACCAGCAGCCGCTCGGCGAGCCCCCGCGCCCGGGCCAGGCCGGTCAGCGCGTCCCGGGCCGCGCGGTCGTCGGTGACGACGATCAGCGCACCCACCGCGTCGCTCCCGGCGTCCAGGACGGCGGCGGCGGTGTCCAGCGCCATCGCCAGTGCCAGCGAGCGGCGCGCCGGATGGTCCAGCCGGGACTTGGCGGCTCCGAGCGGCTTCAGCGGCACCAGCGCGACCCAGGGCGGCGTGCTCTCGGCGGGCTGCACAGCGCCGACGATAGGACATCTCGGCCCTCGAGGGCCCGGCCTTGGGTGTCCCCGGCCGTGCTGGCGGATCCGCTGCAGGTCAGCGGCTCCATCGGCGCCGGGGCCGGTGCCTGCGGCGTGCCGTGCACATGTCGTGCGATGGCGGGACGAAGGCGAACTCGACAGCGTTCCCGGCACTGAGCAAGACTGCGCGTTCATGAGACGACCGTGGCGGGGAGGTTTCTGGATCGCGTTCGCCGCGGCCGTCATCCGGCCGCTGTCGTGGCTGCTGACCCGACGGCGCTGGTCGGGCCAGGAGAACATCCCCGGGTCGGGGGGCGTCATCCTGGTCGCGAACCACCTCTCGACAGTGGACCCACCCCTGCTCGCGCACTATGTGTACGCCACCGGGCGTAATCCCCGGTTCATGGCGACGAGCGACCTGTGGGAGGTTCCGATCCTGCGCCATGTGCTGGCCGGTGCCGGCCAGATCCCGGTACACCGCCGGGATCCCAGTGCCCAGGAGGCGTTGCGCGACGCGATCGCGTCGCTGCGGGCCGGGCGGGCCCTGGTCATCTATCCCGAGGGTGGGATCACCACCGACCCGGACTACTGGCCGAGGCAGGCACGCACCGGCGTGGCGCGGCTCGCCCTCGCGACCGGGGCGCCGGTGATTCCGGTGGCCCAGTGGGGCGCCCAGCGCATCTGGGGGCGGGAGCGCCGGCTGCGGCTGTTCGCCCGCCCCGAGATCCGGATCCATGCCGGTCCGCCGGTCGACCTCTCCCGTTTCGCCGCGCGGGCGGAACCGCTGGTCAGGCCGACCGTGGCGACCGGCGGCGATCATCCGGCTGGTGGCGAGCACGGGTTCGGTGGCGAGCAGAGATCCGGCAGCGAGCAGAGATCCGGCAGCGAGCACGGGTCCGGCAGCGAGCACGGGTCCGGCGGACTGGCGCCGCTGTTGCGCGAGGTCACCGAGGCGGTGATGGCCGGGCTGACCGCGGAACTGGAGCGGATCCGCGGTGCAAGGCCGACCGTGATGCCCCGGCCGGGCCAGGAGGTCATCCCACCCCTGCAGGTGGCTCCGCCTGACGCCGCAGCCGGTACAGAGGCCGCAGCCGGTACAGAGGCCGGCGCCGCGTCCGGTACCGAGTCGGACGTGGGGTCGACGGCCCGCCCCGGAGGCGGCAGGTGAGGCGCGCGGCAGTGCTCACCGCCGGCTCCTGGGGCACCGTGTTCGCCAAGGTGCTCGGGGACGCCGGTGCCCGGGTCACGCTGGTCGCCCGTGACCCGGAGATCGCGGACGCGATCAACGCCCGCCACGTGAACCCCCGGTACCTCGCGAACGTCCGGCTGCCCGACCTCGTCCGTGCCACGGTCCGTCCCGAGCAGGCACTGCCCGGTGCCGACCTGGTGGTGCTGGCGGTGCCGTCACACGCGCTGCGGGCCTGTCTGACCGACTGGGCGCCGCTGGTGGGCTCCCAGGCCGTCTACGTCAGCCTGATGAAGGGGATCGAGGCCGGCAGCAGCCGGCGGATGAGCGAGGTGATCGCGCAGACCGCCGGGGTYGGGCCGGAGCGCATCGCGGTCGTCAGCGGGCCGAACCTGGCCCGCGAGATCGCGGCCGAACATCCCGCCGCCACCGTGATCGCCAGCGCCTCGACGTCCACCGCGCACGCTGTGCAGGCTGCCTGCTGGACGCCCTACCTACGGCCCTACACCAACGGTGACGTCGTCGGATGCGAGCTCGGCGGGGCGGTGAAGAACGTCATCGCGCTCGCCGCCGGGATGCTGGAAGGCATGGGCTTCGGCACCAACAGCCAGGCCTCGCTGATCACCCGCGGGCTGGCCGAGACCACCAGGCTCGGCGCCGCGCTGGGCGCCGAGCCGATGACGTTCGCCGGCCTGGCCGGGCTCGGTGACCTGGTGGCCACCTGCGGCTCCCCGCTGTCACGGAACCGGACGTTCGGCGAGAAGCTGGGCCGTGGCATGACCCTGGACCAGGTGCTCGCGCAGCAGCACCAGGTCGCCGAGGGGGTCCGCTCCTGCCGGCCGCTGCTCGCCCTCGCCGAGCGCCTCGGCGTGTCGATGCCCATCACTCGACAGGTCGAGAGGGTGCTTTACGAGGGCCTGCCGCCGCTGGAGGCGGTCAAGGACCTGATGAGCCGCGAGCCCGGCCCGGAGTACCGCACCCCCTGACCGCGGGGGAGTCGGCCGGCGGCGTTCAGCCGGCCGCGGGGGCGCCTGCCGGGCGGGTCTCGATCAGCGCACCGATCGACCGGAGCTTGCCGACCGGGTCCTCGTAGCCGCGCTCCAGGAAACGGGTGCCGCGGATCAGGCTGGATCCCTCCGCGATGAGCGCGGCCATCACGTAGGCGAAGCCGGCCCGCAGGTCGGGAATCTCCAGGTCCGTGCCACGCAGCGGGGTGGGCCCGCTGACGACGGCCGAGTGCTCGAAGTCGCGGGAGGCGAACCGGCATCCCTTGCCGCCGAGGCAGATCGTCGACAGTGCGATGTCCGCGCCCATCTCGTTGAGCTGGCGGGTGTAGCCGAACCGGTCCTCGTAGATCGTCTCGTGGATCACCGACACGCCCTTGGCCTGGGTGAGCAGGACCGTCAGCGGCTGTTGCCAGTCGGTCATGTAACCCGGGTGGACGTCGGTCTGGACGTGGGTCGCGGTGAGCTCGCGCGCCCGCCGGAACGTCAGGCCGTGCGGGCTGACCTCGAACTCGCCGCCGAGCCGGCGCAGGTGGTTGAGGAAGGTGGCGACATGCTCCTGGCGGGCGCCGACGACGTCCACCCGGCCGTTCGTCGCGACCGCCGCCGCGGCGAACGAGGCGACCTCGATCCGGTCGGGGATCGGCGCGTGCGTCGCCCCGTGCAGGGCCTCGACGCCCTGTACGACGATTGTGCGGTCGACCTCGACGTCGACCAGCGCGCCCATCTGCTGCAGGAACAGGATGAGGTCGATGACCTCGGGCTCCACCGCGGCGTTGGAGATCACCGTGGTGCCCTTGGCGCGGACGGCCGCGAGCAGCAGGTTCTCGGTCGCTCCGACGCTCGGGAACGGCAGCGTCACGTGCGCCCCGTGCAGACCCAGCGTCTTGACCTCGACCGAGCGCAGCTGCTCAGTGATCTCGGCGCCCATCGCGCGCAGCCCGCGCAGGTGGAAGTCGACCGGGCGCTTGCCGATCCGGCACCCGCCGGGCAGGGGGACGACCGCCTCGCCGACCCGGTGCAGCAGCGGGCCCATCATCAGGATGGGGATCCGGTTGACCCCGGAGTAGGCCTCGGCGAGCGACGCGTCGACGATCCGCGGCGTCGCGACCCGCACCGTGTGCGCGTCCAGCCACTCGACCTGGGTGCCCAGCTCGGCGAGCATGCCGAGCACGACGTCCACCTCGACGATGCGCGGCACCTTGGTCAGGGTGCACGGCTCGGGGGTGAGCAGGGTGGCGACGAGCAGCTTCGTGACCGAGTTCTTCGCCCCGGAGACCTCGACGGACCCGGTCAGCGGCGCGCCACCGACGATCGTGTACCAGTGCTGGTCAGCGCCCGGGGGAGTGATCATGCCGGTACTGGTTTCCCTCACGGGCTGCCTCCACGACGGTGGGTCGATTGCGCCAGGGTTTGAGATGCGTCACATCGCATGGTGCGTCCGGGCCCGCTGTGCGAGCGCTCCAGCTGCGGCCGGGGAGATTCAATCAGACGCCCGGATCGGCTCCGCGAGGCCCACGGGCGTGCCTGCTGGACGTTGCTTCGAAAGTGTGTTCGAATCTCGCGGTGTGAGAACATCAGCTTCCGTCAACGGCAGGCCAGCGGGTCCACCGAGTTTCGGGCCAGGTGTGCCGGGTCAGGTGTGCCGGGTCAGGTGTGYGTGGTCCACCGGGCCGATGCCGGCGCCCAGGGGGAACCCCGCGGCGATCGCACCGGTCACGTATCTCTTGGCGGCCCGCACCGCCGTCGGGACGTCGGCCCCGCGCGCCAGGTGGGCGGCGATGGCGGAGGCGAGGGTGCAGCCCGTCCCGTGGGTGTGGATGCACTGCAGCCGAGTCGAGCGTAGCCAGACGTCGCGCGAGCCGTCAGTGAGCAGGTCCACGGCGTCGCCGGCCAGGTGACCGCCCTTGACGAGGGCCCAGGTAGGGCCGAAGGCGAGCAGGGCCTCGGCGGCCCGGCGCATCGTGGTCTCGCTGTGAACATCCACACCGGTCAGCAGACGCACCTCGTCCAGGTTCGGTGTGACGACGGTGGCGTGGGGAAGGAGTTCGGAGCGAACCACCTCCACCGCGTCGGCAGCCAGCAGCGGGTCACCGTGCTTGGAGACGCCGACCGGGTCGACGACGCTGGGCACCCCGAGTGTGGCCAGCTCGCGTGCCACGGTCTCGACGAGCGCCGCGGACGAGAGCATGCCCGTCTTGACGGCGTCCAGGCCGATGTCGTCGGCGACGGCGCGGATCTGGGCGCGTACCGCCTCGGGTGGCAGGTCCCAGACGCCGTGTACGCCCACCGAGTTCTGTGCGGTGACCGACACAACTGCGCTCATCCCGTGCACGCCGAGTGCGAGCATCGTCTTCAGGTCCGCCTGGATGCCGGCGCCGCCACCGGAATCAGAGCCGGCGACGGTCAGCACCCGCGGCGGGGCGGGCACCCGCCGTACTGATGGGGTCATGCGTGGGGATCCTCACAGTGCGGGTGGGAGCGGGGTGGGAGGCCGCCAAAGGCCGAGTTCATCGCCGGTGGGGCGCGGTTCCTCCGCGTCAGTTGGGCGATCAGAGCAAATTCCTCGCCTCAGACCCTCTCATCCGGCCCGTTTGCCTGTTACCTTCTGTCAGCCCGTGTCTGCTCGACGGGCTGTCGACGTCCGACGAGGGAGCGTCTGTGGTACACGCGTATATCCTTATCCAGACCGAGGTCGGCAAGTCGGCATCGGTGGCCAAGGAGATCGAGCAGATCCCGGGGGTCACCCAGGCCGAAGATGTGACCGGCCCGTATGACGTCATCGTGCGTGCACAGGCGTCAAGCGTCGATGACCTGGGCAAGCTCGTGATGTCCCGGGTCCAGGCCGTGGACGGCATCACCCGCACCCTGACCTGTCCCGTGGTCCACTTCTGACGGCGGGCTACTGAACGTCATCACGGGAGGCGACGGCGTCGTGCGCCGGTGTGGGTCGCTGGGGCAGCGTGGGGTGCGAGGCGAAGGAACCGGCGCGAGGTGGAGGGGGCGGTCGCCGTCCTACCTTGCCGGGTTCGTCTGTCTCGCGGCGGCGTCGCTCACCGCCTGCGGCGGGCCCGGCCCGGTGTCGATCACCGGAGTGCCCACCCCGGCGGYTGAGGAGCAGGCTGCCTGTTCGGCGCTGACTGGCGCCCTGCCCGGCTCGCTGGGCAAGGGCCTCGGTCGCCGAGAGGTGGAGCCTCCCGTCGCCACAGCGGCCGCGTTCGGCCCGGATCCGGTCGTTCTCACCTGCGGTGCCTCGGGTGTCGCGGCCGGGTACCAGCCGACCTCACTGCTCTCCGAGGTCGACGGGGTCGGCTGGTTCTCGGAGGACGTCGGTGACCGGATCCGGTACTCGACCCCGACCAGGGTGCCCCAGGTCGTCGTCACCCTGCCGGCGGACCGGCAGGCCTTCGAGGTCCTGGTGGCGCTGGCTGCCGCCGTCAGCGCGCACACCCGCGCCACCACGGCCTGACCAGGCGGGGCCGCCCGCGCCCTTGCCCGGGCTGGCCATGATTCCTCCTGCCACGCCGGCGGCGCGCGTGGTCAGCGCAGACCAGCGCCGTCGCGCAGGGCCAGCTGGATGAGACGGTCCACCAGCGGCCCGTACTCGAGGCCACTGGCCGCCCACATCCGCGGGAACATCGACATCGGGGTGAATCCCGGCATCGTGTTCACCTCGTTGAGGACGATCTGCCCGGCGGGGGTGACGAACATGTCCACCCGTGCCAGCCCCGCACAGTCGAGCGCCTCGAACGCAGCGACAGCCGTCGCACGCACCCGTTCGGTCATCGCGGCCGGCAGGGCGGCCGGCACGTCGAAGCGGGCACCGTCGGAGACGTACTTCGCCTCGAAATCGTAGAAGCCGGCGGACGACGTCACCATGACCTCGGCCGGTGCGCTGGCCTCCGGCCCCGAGCCGTCCAGGCGGTCCAGCACACCGCACTCGATCTCCCGGCCCACGACCGCCGCTTCGACGAGCACCTTGGGGTCACTGGCGCGGGCCGCCTTCAGCGCGGTGTCCAGGTCGGCCCAGGCGTCGACCCGGCTGATCCCGATGCTGGAGCCCCCGCGCGCGGGCTTGACGAAGACCGGCAGCCCGAGCCGGTCGCGGTCCTCCTCGGTGAGGCGCTGTTCCGGCCGCAGCACGCTGTAGGGACCGACCGGAAGCCCGGCGCTGGCCAGGATGCGCTTCATGTGGTGCTTGTCCATGGCCGCGGCGCTCGCGAACACGCCGGAGCCGACATAGGGCAGCCCGCTCATCTCCAGCAGACCCTGAATGGTGCCGTCCTCGCCGAACGGTCCGTGCAGGAGAGGGAAGACCACGTCGATGGGGCCCAGGTCCCGCAGGGTGGCCACCGGGTCACGAACCAGCAGGCGGGCGGTGGTCGGATCCGGCGGAAGAGTCACGCCAAGACCAGCCGCCGCGTCGACGGTGGGGAGGTCGGCACTCGCCGCGGTGAGGGTGGGGCTGTCGTCGGGCACGACGACCCAACGGCCCTCGATATCGATACCAACCGGGATCACGTCATAACGGGACCGGTCCAGAGCCCGCAGGACTCCGCCGGCTGACACGCACGAGATCGCGTGCTCCGAACTGCGCCCGCCGAACAGAAGAACGAGCCGAGTCCTGCGCGTGGAGGCTCCCATGCCGGGACAGTAGCCRATGACTGCCTGCCCGGCGCTACGGGGCCCGTGCGACCGGCCCGGGGTTGCACCAGTCCGGCGAGGACGCCCTCACGGGGCTCCTGGGCCCCGGCTGGCCAGCCGATCAGACTGACCGGTGCAGGTCAGCCGCGGCTGACCTTGCCCGCCTTCAGGCAGGACGTGCACACGTTGAGCCGCTTGGGTGTCCGGCCGACCATGGCGCGGACGGTCTGGATGTTGGGGTTCCAGCGACGGCGGGTGCGCCGGTGGGAGTGGGAGACCGACATGCCGAAGCCCGGCCCCTTGCCGCAGACGTCACACACCGAAGACACGAGAACACTCCGTCAATAGCGATTGGGTCAATAGCGATGGCCGGGAATCGCCGGCCGCTCTAGCCTGTAGTCGACTGCGAGGCTACCCTAGCAACGCCCGATCACGACGGGCCGGCCCGCGCGGGCCGATGCCCTGTGCCGCTCCGAGCCCGGCGGGCCACGCTCCGGTGCCGTGAAGGTGGCTGGGGCGGCGGGAACTGTCGGTGGCCAGGTGCACTATGCATGGTGTGCTCGATCTCGACTCGCCGCTGAAGGGGCCTCTCGGTGCCCGCTCCRCTGCGCTTCTCGCCAGCGAGCTGGATCTGCTGACGATCGGTGATCTCCTCAACCATCTTCCCCGGCGTTATCACGAGCGCGGCGAGCTCACCGACCTGAACGAGCTCGTGGTAGGTGAGATCGCCACGGTCCAGGCGCGGGTCACGAAGGTCGTCGTGCACAAGGCCCGGCGTGACCCGTCCGAGCGGGCGCGCCGGCGGGAGAACGGCCGGCTGGAGATCACCGTCACCGACGGCAACGGCCATCTCTCTCTGGTCTTCTTCAACCAGCAGTGGCGAGCCAAGGCGCTCGTCCCCGGAACGACCGCGATGTTCGCGGGCAAGGTCGCCGAGTTCCGGGGCCGCCGCCAGCTCATCCATCCCGAGGTGCACCTGCTCGACGGCCCCGCCGATCCGGACGAACCCGGCGGCGAGCGGGGCGGCGATGGCGGAGCCGAAGCCAGCGCGGCCGGCGAGCGGCCGGTCGACTTCGCCGGCTCGCTGGTCCCGATCTATCCGGCCACGGCCAAGGTAGCGAGCTGGACCATCGTCCACTGCCTGCGGCTGGTCTTCGACTCGCTCGGCGAGATCGACGATCCGCTGCCGGGCCCGGTGCGTGCCCGGCACCGGCTGGTCGGGCTTCGGCGGGCCTACGAGCTCGTCCACCGGCCCGCCTCGCGGGCTGAGGTGGCCGCCGCCCGCGTCCGACTCAAGTGGGACGAGGCCATGGTGGTCCAGGTGGCCCTGGCCCGCCGCCGTCGCCAGGCGGAGCTGGTCGCGACCGAGGCCCGGCCGGGCCGCGCCGGCGGGCTGCGTGACGCCTTCGACGCCGGGCTGCCCTACGACCTCACCGAAGGCCAGCACTCGGTCGGCGAGACCATCGACGCGGAGATGGCCAAGGCCTACCCCATGCACCGGCTGCTGCAGGGCGAGGTCGGTTCGGGCAAGACCGTCGTCGCTGTGCGAGCGATGCTGACAGCAGTCGACTCGGGCGGCCAGGCGGCGCTGCTGGCACCCACCGAGACGCTCGCGTCCCAGCATCACCGCAGCCTGCTCGCCCTGCTCGGTGACCGGGCCCGCGCCGGCGAACTCGGCGTGGACGGCCCGGCGACCCGGATCGCGCTGCTGACCGGATCGATGCCCGCGCGGGCCCGGCGCGAGGCGCTCGCCGCGCTCGCCGCCGGCAGCGTGGGCCTCGTCGTCGGCACCCATGCGCTGCTCGGCGTGGACGTCACCTTTCACGACCTCGCGCTGGTCGTGGTCGACGAGCAGCACCGGTTCGGGGTGGAACAGCGCGACGAGCTGCGCTCCCGCGGCCGCCGGCCTCCCCATCTGCTGGTCATGACCGCCACGCCCATCCCGCGCACGGTCGCGATGACGGTCTTCGGCGACCTCGAGGTCTCCGTGCTGGACCAGCTCCCGGCCGGCCGGTCCCCGATCTCGACGTTCGTCGTCCCCGAGGTGAACACGGTGCTGATGACACGGATGTGGGGGCGCGTGCGGGAGGAGGTCGCCGCCGGGCACCAGGCGTACGTGGTGTGCCCGCGGATCGGCGAGGGAACGGACGACGCCGCGGAGGCGGCGTCGTCCGGCCCGCGGGGCGCCGCCGCCGAGCACGGTGCCGCCGAGCACGGTGCCGCCGGCGAGCGGGTCGGCGCGACAGTCGCCGAGACGCTGCCCCGGCTGGCAGCGGGGGAGCTCGCCGGCCTGCGGGTCGAGGGCCTGCACGGGCGGATGCCGGCAGCGGCCCGGGAGGACGTGATGACCCGCTTCGCCGCGGGCCAGGTCGACGTGCTGGTGGCGACCACCGTCATCGAGGTCGGCGTCGACGTCCCGAACGCCACCGTGATGATCGTGCTGGACGCTGACTGGTTCGGTGTGTCCCAGCTTCACCAGCTCCGCGGGCGGGTCGGGCGTGGCCGGGCTCCCGGCGTCTGTCTGCTGCAGACCTGCGTCGAGGCGGCGGCGCCGGCCGCCGAACGGCTGCGCGCCGTCGCCTCGACCACGGATGGTGCTCAGCTGGCGCTGCTCGACCTGGCACAACGCCGGGAGGGCGACGTCCTGGGCGCCGCCCAGTCGGGCGGCCGCCGGTCCCTGCGCCTGCTGGAGCTGCTGCGGGACGAGGACCTCATTCTCGCCGCACGCGAGGAAGCCGCGACGATCGTCGCCGAGGATCCCGAGCTCCGGTCGCTCCCGGTGCTGCGCCGTCAGCTCGCCGACGCGCTGGACGAGACGAGTATGGCCTTCCTGGAGAAGGGTTGACCCGGCAGTGACGCGGATCGTGGGTGGGCGGGCCGGCGGACGGCGCCTGGTCGTGCCACCGGGCGGCACGACGAGACCGACGTCCGACCGGACGAGGGAGGGCCTGTTCAACACCCTCGCGACCCTGATCGACCTGACTGGTGCCCGGGTGGCGGATCTCTACGCGGGCTCCGGTGCGGTCGGCCTCGAGGCGTTGTCCCGCGGAGCGGCCCACGTCCTGCTGGTCGACAGGGACCCAGGCGTCGTACGGGTCCTGCGCCGCAATGTCGAGGCGCTCGGGCTGCCCGGCGCCGAGGTGGTCCGCTCGCCGGTCACACGGGTGGTGGAGGTCGATCCGGCCGAGCCGTACGACGTCGTCTTCCTCGACCCGCCGTACGCCCTTCCCGACGCCGAGGTCGACGTCGTGCTGAGGCGGCTGGCCAGTGGCGGGTGGCTGGCGGGAGGCGGTGTCTGCGTGGTCGAGCGGGCAGCCCGGGGGGCGCCCGTGACCTGGCCCGACGGGATTGTCGCGCTCCGTGAGCGCAGGTACGGAGAGGGTGTCCTCTGGTACGGTAATCGATCATGAGGAGGGCAGTCTGTCCTGGATCGTTCGACCCCATCACCAATGGTCACCTCGACATCATCGTCAGGGCCAGCAGGCTCTTTGACGAGGTCGTCGTCGCCGTTGGGATCAACAAGACGAAGGCCACCCTGTTCACGATCGACGAGCGGATGGATTTCATCCGGCAGGCGGTGCGAAGTCATCCCGACTCGCCCTCCAACGTCGTCGTGGACACGTCGCACGGCCTGCTGGTCGACTTCTGCCGCGTGCGGGGGGTCCAGTCCATCGTCAAGGGCCTGCGTGCGGTGAGCGACTTCGACTACGAGCTCCAGATGGCGCAGATGAACAACTCGCTGGCGGGGGTGGAGACGCTGTTCATGAGCACCAACCCGCAGTACGCGTTCCTCTCGTCGAGTCTGGTGAAGGAGGTCGCGCGCTACGGCGGCGACGTCTCGGGCCTGGTGCCGGACGTCGTGCTCAAGGGACTGCGCGACCGCTCGGCCTCGTGACCACCCGCCCTCGGAGTCCGGTCACCCATCCGGTCCGCGGTGCCCGTCGCGGACCGGATGGTCTGCCGTTTGCCAGGTGCCGCATCCGCGAGGTACCTGCGAGCCGTAGTGGGAGCGTCGCGTTGCGTTGATTTCGGGCTTCTGTATCTCCGTGGTCGATCCACGTGCGTTAGCGGAGTGTCGCTACCGGGTGCCCTGGCGGCCGGTCGTAACCTACCGGTCATGGACGATCTCGCTGAGCGCCTCGATCTGATCATCGCCCTGGTCGAGGGTGCGCGGGCGATGCCACTGTCGGCGTCCTGCGTGCTCAACCGGGCCGAGATGCTGGAGGCTCTGGAGGATCTACGGGCCCGACTGCCCGAGCGGCTCGCTGACGCCGACCGGATCCTGGCGGACAGCGAGGCGATCATCGATGACGCGCACCGCCAGGCCTCGGCCATCGTCGCTGACGGCCGTCGGGAGGGCGCCCGCCTTGCCTCGGGCAGCGCCGTCGTGGTCCAGGCCCAGTCGGATGCGGCGTCGATCATGGCTGCCGCCCGTCGGGAGTCCGAGGACATGCGCAGCCAGATCGACTCCTACGTCGACGGGAAGCTCGCCGGCTTCGAGGAGCTGCTCGACCGCACGCTCACCTCGGTGACGCGGGGGCGGGAGCGCCTCGCCTCACGGGCGGCGATGGCCAGTGCAGCCGGTGCTCCCGGCATGGTTGGGTCGGCCGACCCAACCGGAGCCGAAATGGGCATGGGTGGGGCGCGTCCGGGTGCGGGCGGGGCCGGACCGGCCGGCGGCTGGGCCGGTGGCGATCAGCACGTGATGGTTCCCCGGCAGGGGGAGCCCGGGGGCTATGGGCCCGTCGGCCATGGACCGGCCGGCGAGCTGGAGGAGCCGGCCCGCGTCGACGCGGCAGGTGTCGACGCCGGCGGGTCCAGGGACGCCGTCGGCAGGGCCGGCGCAGTCGGGAGGACCGGCAGGGCGCCGGAGGTCGCGCTCTCCCGGAGCGGGGAGCAGTGGGGCGGGATGCCGGCGGCACGCGGCGGCATGACGGGTCATGTCCGGCTGACGTCGGGTGCCGGAGCGCCGATCGGATAGGCTGGTCGTCCGTGCCCGGTGACGTGGGTGCGCACTCCCGTCCGGATCCGGCCTGTTCCATGCCGGCCCGGGCTGGCTGGCGGGTCCGCCGGCCGCTCGTCGCTGGCCTCCGCCGGCTGCCGGGAGGGGTGGGGCGGGCGATCTCCGATCGGTACGATCGGTTCCCTGCTCTCTGGTCAGTCCCGCAACGACCGCGACGTGAGAACATCTGCTGTGACAGCCATGACCACACAACGAGTACGTCGACGCGCCCCTCGGGGTCCCTACGTGCTTGACACCCGTGAACTCGGCCGCCGGCCGGGTTCGCTTCGCCGTGTCGAGACCACGATCGTCCAGCCGTCCGACTTCGGCACCGAGATGCTGCGGGTGCCCGCGGGCGCCACGGTGGCGCTCGACCTGAGGCTCGAGTCGGTCATGGAGGGAGTCCTGGTGAGCGGCGTCGTCACGGCGCCGCTGTCAGGGGAGTGCGGCCGCTGCCTGGATGAGGTCAGCGACACGGCATCCGTCGAGATCAGGGAACTGTTCTACTACCCCGACCGGGTGGTCGAGATCGAGGACGAGGACGACATCGGAGTCCTTGTCGACGATCATGCCGACATCGGGCCGGTGGTGCGTGACGCGATGGTGCTCAGCCTGCCGCTGTCACCGGTCTGCCGTCCGGACTGTGCCGGCCTGTGCGTCGACTGTGGCGTCCGCCTCGACGAGGTCGGCCCGGACCATTCCCACAACCGGCAGGATCCGAGGTGGGCGGCGCTGTCCGGCCTCGCCGCGGATCCCGCCACCACTGAGAACAAGGAGAAGGACTAGTGGCCGTCCCGAAGCGGCGCACCTCGCGCAGCAACACCCGGTCTCGTCGCGCGCAGTGGAAGGCCAAGGTGCCGACGCTGGCGAAGTGCGCCCGTGGGCATGTGATCCGCCCGCACAACGCGTGCCCGACCTGCGGTCGCTACAACGATCGTCAGGTGCTCGACGTCTGACGACAGTGTGGCGCGCATCGCAGTCGACCTGGTCGGTGAGGGTCTTCCCCCGGAAGGCGCCCTCGACGAGCTGATCACTGCGCTGGACGGTGATCCGCAGCTGACGCTGACCGTGGTGGCGCCCACGGGCGACGTCGAACCGGTGGCCGCCGCGCGGGGGCTTCTCACCGGTGGGCGCGTCCGGTTGGTCGACGCCCGGCGCGGCGTGGCACCGGGCCCGGACGCGCTACGTGAGGTTCGCGCCCGCCGCGACAGCGGCGTGCGGATCGCGGCCCGGCTCGTGCGGGATGGGCAGGCCGACGCGATGGTGTCGTTGGCGCCCCTGGAAGCCGTCCTGGCCGCGGCCAGATTCACCTTCGGTCTCGTCCCGGGGGCTACCAGGGCCGCTGCGGCTGTCACCCTCCATATCAGTCCTGCCGGCAGGCCGGTGATCCTGTGTGACGCCGGTGGTTCGGTTGACGTCACCGCCGATGAGCTCGCTCAGTTCGCCCTGGCCGGGGCCCGTCTCTCCCGGGCTCGGCACGGCGTCGACAGCCCGCGGGTCGGTCTGCTGTCGGCGCGTCCGGCGCTGCTCGACCCGCTGCGCCGCTCCGCCGGCGATCTGCTGGCCTCGCTCGGTGTCGACTTCGTCGGGCCGGTGACCGCCGACAGGCTCCTCACCGGGGCGGGAGCCGATGTCGTCGTCACCGACGGGTTCACCGGGGACGTCCTGCTCGCCGCGCTGGGGTCGTCTATCGGCGGGGCGCCGGACGAGCCGGGCCGAGCTCCGGGGCAGGCGGACACTTCGCAACCTCAGGGGGGAATGATCGTGCTGGGAGTGGACGGGACAGCCGTCCGGGTGGGTGACCTGCCCGTGGTCGGACCGGTGCCGCCGGGAGCGCTGCCCGCAGCCGTCGGTGCGGCGGTCGGTACGGTGCGCGCAGGGCTCGCCGGATCGGTCCGTGACGCCATGGCGACGCTCGTCGAGCGCCGCCGGGAGCTGGCGGGGCTGTCCTGATGAGCCGGGCGCAGTCGATTCCCCCGCCGCGGGAAGGGCTCGTCGAAGCGCTGCAGGTCGACGTCGATCCGGAGCTGCTCGACCGGGCGCTGACCCACCGGTCCTATGCCTACGRGAACGGCGGCCTGCCGACCAACGAGCGGCTGGAGTTCCTGGGCGACGCGGTCCTCGGGCTCATCGTGACCGCAGCGCTGTTCCGCCGCCACCCGGATCTGCCGGAGGGCCAGCTGGCGAAGCAGCGTGCCTCGGTGGTCAACATGCGCGCGCTCGCCGAGGTGGCACGGCGCCTCGGCCCGGCCGGAATCGGGCCGTACCTGCTGCTCGGCCGCGGCGAGGAGGCGACCGGCGGGCGGGACAAGCCCAGTATCCTCGCGGACACGCTGGAAGCCGTGATCGGCGCGGTCTACCTCTCGAACAGCCTCGACGTCGCCTCCGACTTCGTCCACCGGCTGTTCGACCCGCTGCTCGACGAGGCGGCCGGCCGCGGCGCGGGTCTGGACTGGAAGACCTCACTGCAGGAACAGACGGCGCTGCTCGGGCTCGGTCCGCCGGACTACGTGGTCACCGAGGCCGGCCCGGATCACGCGAAACGGTTCACGGCCTTCGCGCGGGTCGCCGGTGAGGTTCTCGGTGAGGGCGAGGGCGGTAGTAAGAAGGAGGCCGAGCAGCGGGCCGCGGCGACGGCCTTCGCCGTGCTGGAGAAGCGGTCGGCCGAGAGCGCTGGAGCCGAACTGCGCCAGGACGCAGAGCGCCCGGCAGACGCGGCCGGCGCCGGCACTGTCGACACTCCGGCCGGAGACGCAGGGGCCAGGGCGGGCGAGCCCCGATGATCGCTCCCACGGCGCGCGCCACCGGTGATGCCTGAACTTCCGGAAGTCGAGGTCGTCCGGCGCGGGCTGGAACGAGGGGTGGTCGGCCGGACGATCGCGCGGGTGGAGGTGCGTCACCCCCGGGCCGTCCGTCGCCACGCCGCCGGTGCCGATCACTTCGAGGCCACGCTGGCCGGGCGGACGATGGTCTCCGCGTCTCGCCGCGGCAAGTACCTGTGGCTGGGCCTCAGCCCGGCCGCCGCGGACGGCATGAGTGGCGTGAGCAGCGTGAACGAGGTGCACAACGCCGGCGAGGCGCTGCTGGGTCACCTCGGGATGAGCGGACAACTCCTCGTGGTCCCCGCGGACAGCCCGGATCAGGTTCATCTGCGCGTTCGTCTTCGCTTCACCGACGGCGGTCGTGAGCTGCGCTTCGTCGATCAGCGGACGTTCGGTGGCCTCTGTGTCGTCCCGGGTTCGGAGCTGCCGGTGACCATCTCCCACATAGCGCCAGATCCCCTTTCCGTCGAGTTCGACCCCGATCACTTCGTTGCCGCGCTGCGCCGGCGCCGGACCGGCCTCAAACGCGCGCTGCTCGACCAGACGCTGATCAGCGGTGTCGGCAACATCTACGCTGACGAGGCACTCTGGGCGGCCGGCCTGCACTATGCCCGCCCGACCGAATCGGTGACCCGGGTGGAGGCCACCCGCCTGCTTGAGGCCGTCCGCACGGTGATGACGGCAGCGCTTGCCGCGGGCGGGACGTCCTTCGACCGGCTGTACGTCTCGACCGAGGGCGTCAGCGGCCTGTTCGAGCGGTCCCTGACGGTCTATGGGCGCGGTGGCCAGGAGTGCTCGCGGTGCGGGGCGCTCATCCAGCGGGACGCGTTCATGAACCGTTCCAGCTTCACCTGCCCGGTGTGCCAACCGCGGCCACGCCGTGCGCGATGGTAGAATCGAACACACATTCGATTCAGYCTCGTTCATGGCCGTGACCGGGAGCTGACGGTGGAAGCCGGCTGAAGGTGTTCCGTGAGGGAGCCCCGCCGGCAGGCTGTCGTCCCCGGTTCGGCGAGGCCGTACAGACGGTGTCCTCTTCTGGTATCCACTCCGGAGGAGGACCGTGGACGGAGGCGCCATGAATCCCGACGCTCTGCTTGGCCGCGTCYGCAAGCTGCTGGCGATGGCGGAGGCCGAGGRCCTGCCCGACGCAGCTCGGGAGAACTACAACGCCAAGGCCGCGGAGCTCATCGCCCAGTACGGGATCGACCGTGCGCTGCTGGAGGACGCTGCTCCAGCGGGTGCTGTCGCCGGAGACGTCGTGATGGGCATCGACGCGCCCTACGCGCGGGACAAGATCTCGCTGCTCGCCAGCGTGGCGGACCCGCTGGGCTGCCGGCTCGTCCACCGCACCCAACCTGCAGGCTCGGGCACGGCCCACGCCGCTCACCTGTTCGGCATGGCGGGTGATATCGAACGTGTGCAGATGCTGTTCACGTCGCTGCTCGTCCAGCAGGCGCATGGCCTCGCCGCGGTGCACCCACCACGGTGGGAGGACCCGCGGGCCTTCCGGCGATCCTGGATGGCGGGATTCTCCGTCGCGGTGCGGGACAGACTCGCCCAGGCGGAGGAGGCGGCGCGCCGCCGGGCGGAGGGAGCAGAGAAGCCGCCGGCGGCGGACGGAGCGTCCGAGCGGCGGTCCGTCGCCGTGGTGTTGGCGAGCCGGGAGGGTGTCGTCGACGCTCACCTGGCTCGCGTCTACCCGCGCCTGCGTACGACCCGGGCGCGTCAGCTCTCGGGATCGGGCGGCCGCGACGGCTACCGGGCCGGCCAACGGGCAGATCTGGGGGAGGGGCGGCGCGTGCCGGCGCGGCGCGGAGCGAGGCCGGAACTCGGCTGACCCGCGGGGGCAGGTGACCTGCGCGGGACGACTCGACTCCGCCTTGGTAGACGAGACCAGGTGCGGAGACGACACCAGCTGCGGAAGGCGCGAACGGAGATCCGATCGAATCGGCGTGGCTGTGAAGCCACGCCGATCAGCCTGACCTACAGCTTGCCACCAGGCAGGTTGGGGACGGCGGTCTGCGTCGGGCGCTCACCGCGGGGCGGTGCGTAGCCCGGGCCGATCACCGGTTCAGACGGCACAGCGGCCGGCGTCACGGTGGAGCCCTCGGTGCTGGCATGCGGCACCGGGATCACTCCGCCGTCCTGCTCGAAGTTCTGACCACAGCCGGAGAGGAGGAGTGCGACCCCCATCGAACACACGGCGGCCATGCRCGCCAGCGACCGTCGCCGCCCTGATCGCCCAGGGATGCGCACATGATCACCGACGGTGCTGCCGTTCGACGGCGTCCCCGGATCGCGCCCCGCCGGAAGGGTGGCCTCGGTGCCCCTGTTGAGCTGCGCGCTCTCGATGTACATGGTGTCCACAATGGCTAGTACCCTACCGCTCCGATGAACGAGATTCGCGAGACGAAGGACGCCTCCGGCAGGGACGTGGTCCGCCTCACCGCGAGGGTCGAAGGTCTGGTTCAGGGCGTCGGGTTCCGTGACTACGTGCGTACCAAGGGGCGCCGTATGGGTCTGGTCGGGTCTGCGGCGAATTTGCCGGATGGTGCGGTCGCAGTGATCGCCGAGGGCGAGCGGGGAGCCTGCGAGGCGCTGCTGGAGCTGCTGGTCACCGGACACACCCCGGGGCGCACGGATCGCGTCGATCATGTATGGAGTGACCCGCGGGGCGGATTGGACGGGTTCCTTCGGCGCTGAACGTGCTTCCGGGCTCGATTGAACGAGTGAGTAATCCGCGGCGACGCCCGCACGAACGGAGTCGAACTTCACAGAGAAGGCCGCGTTGACGCAAGTCTGCTTTTGCTCAACGAGACCATGCGATCACAGWGACGACGACGCGATCATTGCTGCGCCTGGATGTGGGGTGGCTCCCTGTTTTCCCTGCACCCGCAGATGATCGCTGCTGGTGACAGGCCCGATCGTGGGAGGCGGCGGGCGCCGGACAAGCCAGGTGTCGACGCCGCCACATGCGCGAAGCGCGGACGAACCTGCTGCGTCTGGTCCCGCGCCATGTGTCCCGTGAGGTGTACGACAGCGGCGATTTTCTGATGTTCGGCGGACCGTGAGTGGGGCTTGTGGCATGCTCTTGACTTTCGGTCGCCTGGCGTGGGATTCTTAGGTCATTCTCTGGGGCGCGCTCTGATCTTTCTGATCTCGTCGCCCCAACATCCCGCTAGGTCACTCATCGTGGAGGACCATCACCATGGCGAAGGCCCTTTTCGGCCACGTCGGTTCTGGYAGCGACATGCGTCTCTCGTACGAGGTACRCCGTCTTCGCGCCCGGGTGGCGGAGCTTGAGGCTGAGCTCACGCGCGTCCGGGCAGTGAACGAGGCACTCGTCGACGGGGTCGACGTCCCCGCTGACGTGCGTTCACTCGAGGTCGAGCCCGCGCTCACCTGATCCGGCTCCGTAGGTAACTCACATCCCGGGCACTTCGGGTGCCCCATATGCAATGTCGTGCACGGTGAGGGCCCCTTGTCTCTTGCCGGGCAGGGATCCTTCATGTCCAGTGCTGCCTCCTTGGGGGGTTGTGCCCGGCGAGTGGGGGTCGAGCTCGGCACGATGAGGCCTTGTTGTGCCATTTTACGGCCACTGGAAGTGGCTGTAACGTCACCCGGAGTGGTTTCTGCTCATTCCGGGTGAGTCATCCGAGGTGTCGGTCTTCTGCTGATCCGACTGATCCGCGGAGGGGCCGGGCCCGGTGCCGAGCGTCCGGCGACAGGTGCGTCCGAGTTGTCGCACACGTTGGCGGTCCGCGCCTGTGTGCGCTGGTGAGCTCCTGACGCCGGGCGTAGCTGCGCTGAGCTGGCGGCTGTTCGTGGCGGCCGTTGTCGCGGCGGGGAGCTGCGGTGGGCGGAATGTCGCAGGTCACCCGAGCTGTGTCCGGGGTGCCTGAGTGGGGTGCGGGGCCTCGCTCGGTACCATGAGCGGGTCGAATGTCGACTGATCTTCGTCCGGGCCGGCGGTTGCCGGCCCGGTCACGGCTTTTCGTCCCTCCGCCGCCCGGAGCCCGGTGCATCTCAAAAGTCTCACCCTGCGGGGTTTCAAGTCCTTCGCGAGCTCGACCACCTTGCATCTCGAGCCCGGCATCACCTGTGTCGTGGGCCCCAACGGGTCGGGCAAGAGCAATGTCGTCGACGCGATCGCCTGGGTGCTGGGCGAGCAGGGTGCCAAGGCTCTGCGTGGCGGCACGATGTCGGACGTCATCTTCGCCGGCACGCCGTCCCGTCCCGCGCTGGGCCGCGCCGAGGTGCTGCTGACGATCGACAACTCTGACGGCGCGCTGCCGATCGAGTATTCCGAGGTGACCGTCGGGCGGCTGATGTTCCGCAGCGGCGAGAGCGAATACACCATCAACGGCACAACCTGCCGCCTCCTGGACATCCAGGAACTGATGAGTGACTCCGGTATCGGGCGCGAGCTCCACGTGGTCGTGGGGCAGGGTCAGCTCGATGCTGTGCTGCACGCACGCCCCGAGGACCGCCGAGCGTTCATCGAGGAGGCGGCGGGCGTCCTCAAGCACCGCAAGCGCAAGGAGAAGGCGCTGCGCAAGCTTGAGGCGATGGCGGCGAACCTGACGCGCCTCACCGATCTGTCCGCCGAGCTGCGACGGCAGCTCGGGCCGCTGGGCCGCCAGGCGGAGATCGCTCGCAAGGCCGGAGTGATCCAGGCTGCGCTGCGCGACGCCCGGCTGCGGCTGCTGGCTGACGACCTCGCGGCGTCCCGGGCCGCGATCGTCTCCGATGCGGCGGACGAGGAGGCGCTGCGGACCCGCGTCACACGGACCGAGCGGGTGCTGGCCGATGGACAGCGGCGGGAGGCGGAACTCGAGGCCCAGCTCGCCGCGGCCGTGCCGCGGGCGTCGCGGGCGGCGGAGACCTGGTACGGCCTCGCTTCCGTCCGGGAGCGGCTGCGGGGCAGCAGATCGCTGGCGGCCGAGCGGTCGCGGCTGCTGGGGGCCGCCGAGGAGCACCGAGGCGGTCGCGACCCGGAGGAGCTCGAGCAGGAGGCCACAGCGGTCCGGGAACAGGAGCTCGCGCTGACCGAGCGGCTGGAGCTGGACCGTGAGACTCTCGATGAGGTGATGGCCCGCCGGGGCTCGCTCGAAGAGCTGCTGGCACACGAGGAGAAGGCCCTGCTCGCCGCCGCGAAGGCGGCGTCGGATCACCGCGAGACCCTGGCCCGGCTCGCAGGGCGGGTGGAGGCGGCCCGGTCGCGCGCCGCGGCCGCCGAGGCCGACATCATCCGGATGACCGAGGCGTTGCAGGCAGCGCACGCGCGGGACGAGGAGACTGCGGGTTCCCGCTCAGCGCTCGACGCGGAGCTTGCGCGGATCGAGACCGCGCGGGACGAACTGGCCGAACGGCACAGCGAGGCCGTTGTCGTGCACGGCGCGGCCAGTGAACGCCTGGATGCGCTTCGCGACGCCGAGCGCGCGGCGGAGCGTGACCGGGCTTCCTGGCAGGCGCGCAGGGAAGCCCTTGAACTGTCCCTAGCTCCCGCTGACGGCGCCAGCGCACTGTTGACCGCGGCCGTGACGGCCAGCGAACGCGCGGCGGCGGGGATTCGGCCGGACGATCAGGAGACGGCCTCCACCTCCGACCCGGCGACCGCCTCCGTGACGGTGGCAGCCACGGCAGCGGGCGTCGGATCGACGACATCCACTGCCACCGAGGCCGGCCGGCCGGGACGGGGAGGGAAGAAGCGGCACGGCCGCGGTGCCCGCCGCGACGAGCCGGACACCATCGTCGAGCTCCCGCCGCTCGATGCGTCGGTCGAGATCATCGGACGACTGGCCAGCTTCGTCACCGTCGCACCGGGCGCGCAGGCGGCGATCGCGGCGGCGCTGGGTCCGGCCGCGGACGCGTTGCTGGTGGGCGCCCCGCAGGATGCTCTCGCGGCGCTGCGCTGGCTGCGCGGATCGGACGCCGGCCGGGCGGCGCTCGTGGCGGCAGACCCGCCGCGCACCGACCGCGGGGAGCCATCCGGGGGAGCATCGTCCGGCGCTGCGCTGCCTGCCGGGTCCGTGCCGGCGTTCGACCTGGTCACGGTGGTCGATGCGCGCTATGAGGCCGCGGTCCAGGATCTTCTCGCAGACACCGTCGTCGCCGACGATCTGGAGGTGGCCGGGCAGGTCCTCGCCTGCCACCCTCAGACGACAGTCGTCACCAGAGACGGCGATCTGCTGGGTCCGCGGGCGGCGCTGGGCGGCAGCGCCACGCCGCCGTCAGTCCTGGAGGTCCAGGCCGCCGCGGACGAGGCGGACCGCGGGGCGATCGAGGCGCTGGCCCGCCGGGAGGCGTCCCGTGAGGACCTGGGCCCGGCCCGTGAGGCCGTGGAGCGGGCCCGCGCAGCCATTGACGCCGCCCTCGCCGAGCGGCACGGGGCAGACGCACGGCATCGGGCGCTGTCCGAGCATCTGGCGCAGATCGACCGCACCCGTGGTACCGCCGCCGGTGAGATCACCCGCCTGGAGCGGTCCAGACTCGCGGCGGAGACCGCGCGCGACCAGGCCTACGGGGCGCTCACCGAGCTGGAGGGCGAGCTCGCGGCCAGCTCTGCCGAGCCGGATGTCGGTGAGCCTTCGCAGGCGGAGCGGGACCGCCTGGTGGCGGCGACCTCGGCGGTCCGCGCGGCGGAGGTCGAGGCGCGGCTGGCGGTGCGCACCAGCGAGGAGCGGGTGCGGGGGCTGCACGGCCGCGCCGAGGCGCTGATGCGGACCGCCGCGGGTGAGCGGACGGCGCGGGCCGCCGCCGCCGCGCGCCGCGAGGTGCGGGAACGCCAGTCCGCCACCGCGGCCGCACTCGCCGCCGCGGCGGACACCGCGCTGGTGGCGCTCGAGGGCTCGCTCGGCACCGCGGCGGCCGAGCGCGAGACAGCGGAGGCGGCCCGCCGGGAGACCGAGGCCGAACTCGGCACCGTCCGCGAACAGGTGCGTGGATGGGCGAACGATCTGGCGGCACTGCGCGACGCCGCGCACCGCGACGATCTGGCGCGCGCCGAGAAGCGGCTGCGCGTCGAGACTCTTGAGGCCAAGACCCTCGAGGAGCACGGGGTCGCTGCGGACGACCTGATCGCCGAGTTCGGCCCGGACGTTCCGGTGCCACCCGACGAACCAGACGGTCAGCCCGTCCCGTTCGACCGCGCGGAGCAGGTGGCCCGGGCGGCCCGGGCCGAGAAGCAGCTGGCCCGGCTCGGGAAGATCAACCCGCTGGCGCTGGAGGAGTTCGCCGCCCTGCAGGAACGTGCGGCGTTCCTCTCCACCCAGCTGGACGATCTGAAAAGCACCCGGCGGGACCTCCTCCTCGTGGTGGACGAGGTGGACGCGCGGGTCCGCGAGGTGTTCGCGACGGCGTTCGCCGACACCGCCCGCGAGTTCGAGATCGTCTTCGCCACGCTGTTCCCGGGCGGCGACGGTCGGCTCGTGCTGACCGACCCGGAGAACATGCTGACCACCGGCATCGAGGTGGAGGCACGCCCGCCGGGGAAGAAGGTCAAGCGGCTGTCGCTGCTCTCGGGCGGCGAACGGTCACTGACGGCCCTCGCCCTGCTGCTCGCGATCTTCCGCGCCCGGCCGTCGCCGTTCTACGTCCTGGACGAGGTGGAGGCGGCGCTCGACGACCGCAACCTCGGCCGGCTGCTGAACGCCGTCGAGGGACTGCGGGAGAAGTCGCAGCTGATCATCATCACCCACCAGAAGCGCACGATGGAGATCGCCGACGCGCTCTACGGCGTGGCGATGCGCGGCGACGGCATCACGACGGTGATCAGCCAGCGCCTACGGGCCCGCGCCTCGGCCTGACCAGGTGCTGGAACCACCCCGTCCGGGTACCTCGTTCGCGGTGGCGCGGGGGGTGGACGAGCGATCGTTGCGCCGCGATCTGTAAGGATCGTGTCGTGGAGCTGGTCATCCTCATCGTTCTCATCGCCGTCGCCCTGGTGGGTGTGGTCGGCCTCGTCGCCGGCAGCGCCCTGCGGGGGCGCACCCGCAGGGGCCCGCGTGGTCTGGGCCACGCCGGCAGGCGCGGGGGTACCGAGCCACCGGGTTCCGTCGCCGGCACCCTCGGTGATGCCCCGCCGGTCCTGCCCACGGGCGAGACCCGGGCGGATCTGTCCGGTCCGACAGCGGTCAGGGCGCCCGCGCCCGTCGAGGAGGCAGAGCCGGCACCCGCCGTCCCCGCCCCCTCCGCCGAGCCGTCCGCCGAGCCGGAGATCGTCTCCCCGCGTACCCCGCTGGACGTCCCCGCCCCGGCGCTCGGCCGGATGGTGCGCCTGCGGGCCCGGCTCGCCCGTTCCCAGAACGCCCTGGGCCGTGGCCTGCTCGCGTTGCTGTCCGGGGACAACCTGGACGAGGAGACCTGGGAGGACGTGGAGGCCACGCTCCTGGTCGCCGACGTCGGCGTCGCGGCGACCACGGAGATGGTGGAGGCCCTGCGTGAGCGCACCAGGGTCCTGGGCGCCCGCACCGCGGCCGACGCCCGCGCCATGCTGAGAGACGAGCTGCTCGCCCAGGTCGGCACCGCGATGGACCGGTCGTTGCGCACTTCGGCGCCCGACCGTCCCGCCATCGTGCTGGTCGTGGGAGTCAACGGAACCGGTAAGACGACCACCTGTGGGAAGATCGCCCGGCTGCTGGTCGCGGACGGACGGTCGGTCGTGCTCGGCGCCGCGGACACCTTCCGGGCCGCCGCGGCGGACCAGCTGGAGACCTGGGGCGGCCGGGTCGGTGCGACGACCGTCCGCGGCGCGGAGGGCGCCGACCCGGCGTCGGTCGCGTTCGAGGCGGTGAAGCGCGGGATCGAGGACAGCGCGGACACAGTGCTCGTCGACACCGCCGGCCGGCTGCACACGAAAGTTGGCCTGATGGATGAGCTGACCAAGATCAAAAGGGTGGTCGGCAAACAGAGCCCGGTGGACGAGGTGCTGCTGGTGCTGGATTCGACCACCGGCCAGAACGCCCTCGTCCAGGCGCGGGTGTTCACCGAGGCTGTCGACATCACCGGCGTCGTGTTGACCAAGCTCGACGGCACGGCCAAGGGCGGGATCGTCATCGCGGTGCAGCGCGAGCTGGGCGTGCCGGTCAAGCTGATCGGTCTCGGCGAGGGCCCGGACGACCTGGCGCCGTTCGAGCCCGAGGCCTTCGTCGACGCACTCGTGGGCGACTCCGCCTGACGGCCGGATCGATCGATCCGTCTTCCCTGACCTCTGCGGACGCAGGGACCACATTCTTGGGCGTCCGCGCTCTTCCCCTGTGGGCGGGTGCGGATCTACGCTTTCCGCGTACGCGGATCCGCCGGGCTCGGTGCTCTCTCGGCGTCAGCGCTGCACTGGTTTCCAGGTCGTACTGGTCTCCCGTGCCGTCTGGCGTCCGGAACTGCACCGGGTTCGCCCGCGATCCGCGGCCAGCCGCGCCCAGGCCTTGTCCCTGGTCCATCCAGTCGGGCTTGTGAGCCTCCGGCGAGGTGTCTCGCCCTCCTCAGCGCAGAGGGCGGAGCCGTCCGGCGTCATGCCGGGTTCCGTGCGGGCACGCCTCGCCGGGCTGGGCAGCGCTGCCGTGTGGCCGGCGGGGAGCGCCGCTGCCGCGCGGCCCCCGGTTCCGGATCAGCGGGTGATGCGTACGCTGGTGCCTGCGGTCCGTCTGCGATCTCGGAGTGTGTGCGCGTGTTCGACACCCTTTCCAGCCGCCTCGACAAGGTCTTCACGTCGCTGCGCGGCCGGGGGCGGTTGACCGACGCCGACATCGACGCCACCGCCCGTGAGATCCGGGTGGCGCTGCTGGAGGCCGACGTCGCCCTGCCGGTCGTCCGCAGCTTCGTCGCGGCGATCCGTGAGCGTGCCCGTGGCGCCGAGGTCAGCACTTCGCTGAATCCCGCGCAGCAGGTCATCAAGATTGTCAACGAGGAGCTCGTCGCCGTTCTCGGCGGCGGGACGACCACGTTGCGTTTTGCCAAGACGCCGCCCACGGTGATCCTGCTGGCGGGCCTGCAGGGAACGGGTAAGACCACGCTCGCCGGCAAGCTCGGCCGATGGCTGAAGACCCAGGGGCACACCCCGCTGCTCGTGGCCGCCGACCTGCAGCGCCCGAACGCGGTGAACCAGCTCCAGGTCGTCGGCGCGCGCGCCGGCGTCGAGGTGTTCGCGCCCGAGCCCGGCAACGGCGTCGGCGACCCGGTGCGGGTCGCCCGGGACGCACTCGCGCACGCCCGCCGGCAGGTCTTCGACGTGGTCCTCGTCGACACCGCCGGCCGCCTGGGCGTCGACGAGGAGATGATGCGCCAGGCCGCCGACATCCGGGACGCGGTCTCTCCGGACGAGATCCTCTTCGTCCTCGACGCGATGATCGGTCAGGACGCGGTCTCCACGGCCCAGGCGTTCGCCGACGGGGTGGGCTTCTCCGGCGTCGTGCTGACCAAGCTCGACGGTGACGCCCGCGGCGGCGCCGCGCTGTCGGTGGCCCGGGTCACCGGGGCGCCGATCATGTTCGCCTCCACGGGCGAGGCGCTCGAGGACTTCGACGTCTTCCACCCGGAGCGGATGGCCTCCCGCATCCTCGGCATGGGCGACGTTCTGACGCTCATCGAGCAGGCGGAGAAGGCCTTCGAGGTCGAGCAGGCCGAGGCGATGGCCGCCAAGATGGCCGCCTCGGAGTTCACCCTCGAGGACTTCCTCGAGCAGATGCTCACCGTGCGCAAGATGGGCCCGATCGGCAACCTGCTGGGGATGCTGCCGGGAATGGGCCAGATCAAGGACCAGCTGGCCCAGGTCGACGACCGCGACCTCGACCGGGTCGTCGCCATCATCCGCTCCATGACGCCGGCGGAGCGGCAGGACCCGAAGATCCTCCAGGCCTCCCGCAAGGCCCGGGTGGCCCGCGGTTCCGGTGTCACGGTGACCGAGGTCAACCAGCTGCTCGACCGGTTCGGCGAGGCCCGCAAGATGATGCGGCAGATGGCCGGTGGCGCCGGCCTCATCCCCGGCATGGGGCGGGGGAAGTCCGCGCAGGCGCGCAAGGCGGCCAAGAAGGGCAAGGGCGCGCGGCGCAGCGGAAACCCGGCGGCCCGGGCAGCCCAGGCGCAGGAGCGCCGCTCGGGCCAGGATCGCCCACCGGCCCTCGGCCCGGGCACCGGCGGTGCCGACCTGGAGGGGATGCCCGACCTCGCGGCCCTCATGCAGCAGCACGGGATCGGCGGGGGCAACGCCGGCGGGAGCGGCCCCGGTGCCGGTGGGAACCCGGGGCACGGGCCCCGGAAGGGCCGCTGACTTCCACCGCAGAGTGGTGTTCGCGCGGTGTTCTCCGGGTCCCTTCGAGCGTGGCGAGCCCCCGGGCGTTGTCCCGGCGGGTGATCTGGCAGACTGTAAGGTCATACAGGCCTTGCCTGCCGGCGTCGGTGTGGCCGCTCGGGTCGGCTCCCTGAGGGAGTTCCGTTGCGGTCGGYCGCCGGCGGTGCTCTCCCGCCATCGGGGCGCCACGGTCCTCCCGTGTGTTCCGGTGGTCACCGATATGTCTGGAGTCGTTCGACCACCGTGGCAACAAAGATCAAACTTCAGCGCCTCGGCAAGATGCGCGAGCCGCATTACCGCATTGTCATCGCCGACGCCCGCACCAAGCGGGACGGCCGTGTCATCGAGGCCATCGGGCAGTACCACCCGAAGTCCGACCCGAGCATCATCAAGGTCGACGCGGACCGAGTCGGGCACTGGCTGTCCGTCGGCGCCCAGCCGACCGAGCCGGTCCTGGCGATCCTCAAGGTCACCGGTGACTGGCAGAAGTTCAAGGGCCTGCCGGCTCCTCCGCCGATGAGGCTCCCGGCACCGAAGCCCGACAAGCGTGAGGTCTTCGCCGAGGCGGCGCGGGCGGCGGCCGCGGCCGACGACAAGCCGGCGACCACCCCGAAGAAGGCCAAGAAGGCGGCCGCTGCCGACGGCGCCGAGGCGGCGCCGGCAGAGCCGGCCGCGGGACAGTAAGTGCTCGAGGCGGCCCTCGAACATCTCGTCCGCGGCATCGTCGACTATCCCGACGATGTCCGGGTCGATCTGTCGAGCAACCGGCGCGGCCGGACGCTGGAGGTACGGGTCCATCCCGACGACCTCGGCAAGGTCATCGGCCGCCGCGGCCGGACCGCCCGGGCGTTGCGTACCGTGATGGGCGGTGTGGGCGGTCGCGGTCTGCGCATCGACGTCGTCGACGTGGACCGTTGATGCCCGCTGTCGGCGCCCGTGGGCACGCTGCCGCGTCCCATGGGTGAACCCGTCGTCGTCGGGCGGGTCGGGCGTCCCCACGGCATCCGTGGGGATGTGACGATCGACGTCCGTACCGACCTTCCGGAGCGGCGCTTCGCGCCCGGGTCCGCCCTGGTCCGCCAGGCCGCGGAGAACCGGGCGGCGGCGGTGGGCACGCCCTCCGCCGGGAGCGGTCCCAACACGGGAGAGGGGCCCGCGTCGCCGAACGCCGTCACTGTGCCGCCCTTCGGGTCGGTCCTGCGGGTGGAGACCTCCCGGTGGCATTCCGGGCGTCTGTTGGTGCGGTTCGTCGGGGTCGCCGACCGTCGTGCCGCCGAGGCGCTGCGGGGCAGCCTGCTGACCATCGACTCCGACGAGTCCGGTCCACCGACGGTGGCCGGTGAGGACGACGACGGTGAGACCTGGTGGGATCGTGACCTGGTCGGCCTGCAGGCACGGACTCCCGACGGCGTGGTGCTGGGTGACGTCACCGACGTCGTTCACTCCCCGGCAGGCGAGATCCTCGCGATCAGCCGAGCGGCCGGTGGGGAGTACCTGGTCCCGTTCGTCCGCGAGATCGTGCCGACCGTCGACCCGAAGGCCGGCCACATCGTGGTCGACCCGCCGCCGGGCCTGCTCGACCTCGACTGACCTCGCGGCGCGACCGTCTGCCGGGCAGCACGACTGATCTGCCGTGCGTGACGGAACCTGCCGGGCACGACGGATCTGCCGGCGCGGCGCCGCGGCAGGGCCCGGCAGGTGTTCTTCCGGGCCACGRCACACCTCAGGCACGAAGGCAGCGGATGCGCATCGACGTCGTGACGATCTTTCCGGAGTACCTGCGCCCGCTGGAACTGGCCCTGGTCGGGCGGGCGGCGGCGCGGGATCTGGTCGACATTCACACGCACGACCTGCGGCAGTGGACGCACGACATCCACCGCACGGTCGATGACTCGCCCTACGGCGGTGGGCCCGGCATGGTGATGCGGCCCGAGCCGTGGGACGGCGCGCTTCGCGAGGTCTGCGAGCGTGATCCGTCCCGCCGGCCCCGGGTGGTCGTCCCCACGCCGGCCGGGAGGCCGTTCACCCAGAGCTACGCTGCTGAGCTTGCCGCGCAGGACTGGCTTGTCTTCTGCTGCGGCCGCTACGAGGGCATCGACGGCCGTGTGGTCGACGCATGGGCGGATGACGAGATCTCGATCGGTGACTACGTGCTGGCCGGGGGAGAGGCCGCCACGCTGGTCATCGTCGAGGCGGTCACTCGGCTGCTGCCGGGAGTGGTCGGTAACGCGGAGTCGCTGACGGACGACTCCTTCGCGCATGGCCTCCTCGAGGGGCCGGTCTACACCCGTCCGCCGGTCTGGGAGGGGCGTGCGGTTCCGGAGGTCCTGCGCTCCGGCGATCACGCGGCCATCGCCCGGTGGCGGCGGGACGAGGCACTGTTGCGTACCGGCCGTCGGCGCCCCGAGCTGCTGGAACGCGTCGATCTGTCGGAACGGGATCGCTCGGTGCTGGCACGGCCTGCTCCGGTGGACCCCGCTCCGGTGAGCCTCGGTCCGGCGGGCAGCACAGGTTGACCGGAGCGGGGCTACCGACCGGACACCGCATTCGTGTGGCACAGTAGGATGCAGTGTCCGCCGGTTCATGACCGACGCTGTTCACTGACCTTGTCCGCTGGCACTTACCATCGATGGCACCATCCACTGATGGCGACTGTCCGCTCACACTGTCGGTCGGCGTTGTCGGTCCGACGAACCGGCGCACCCCACTGGACCGCTCGCCTGGTCCCCGCTGTCCTGGCTTTCCGCCGTTCTGGCGTCTGCCCGCCCGGCTCCGTGCCGGGGCGGCGGCGCGCGCCATGTGGCCGGAGGGCCCAGGTAGCTGACCGGGCACGGCCCTGGGCCCGTTCGATGTATTTGCCTGTGACAACCCTGAGGAAGCGACTGCCATGCACACCCTGGACAGCCTCGACGCCGAGTCGCGCAGGACGGACGTGCCGGAGTTCTGGCCGGGCGACACCCTGAAGGTCCACGTGCGCGTGGTCGAGGGCAACCGCCAGCGCATCCAGGTCTTCCAGGGCGTGGTGATTCGCCGCCAGGGAGGCGGCGTTCGGGAGACCTTCACGGTCCGCAAGGTCAGCTTCGGCGTCGGTGTGGAGCGGACCTTCCCCCTCCACAGCCCGATCGTGTCGCGGATCGAGGTCGTGACCCGCGGTGACGTCCGTCGGGCGAAGCTTTACTACCTGCGCCAGCTCCGCGGCAAGGCCGCCAAGATCAAGGAGAAGCGCGAGCCGGTCGGCCGCTGATTTTCCCGGGTGGGTCGTCCACCGGTGTCCCCCTCAAAGCGGACACCGGGCGACTTGCCGGGTGCGAAACCACTCCACCGCGCGCGCGGTGCATCAGGATGGTCAGGCCGCGGGCTGATCTCGTCAGGTCGCGGCCCTGGCGGGTCTCTGCCCGTCTCATGACGAACGACGGCCGACCTGACGAGGTGGCGCAGTGAGTGGATCGGACCGCGGCTTGCCCGAGCCGTTCGACGGCCCCGCCGGGAGCGTTCCGGCGCCAGCCGGCGCCGGCCGCGGTGATCTCCCCGGTGCCGAGGGCCCTGCCGTGGACCAGACGGACGTGCTCAGCGTTTCCGACGCTGCCGACGACGGTCCGGGCGATTCGTCCTCGGCCGGACCGCACGCCGGCGAGGAGAGCGGCGGCACGTCGGCCGCCACGGGGCGGCGGGTCTCCCGGCCGGCAGGTGGAAGGGACCACGGGCGTGGCTCGTTCCTCCGCGAGCTGCCGATCCTCGTGTTGGTGGCCTTCCTGCTCGCGCTGCTGATCAAAACCGTCTTCGTGCAGGCGTTCTGGATCCCGTCCGAGTCGATGGAGCGGACACTGCTCATCGACGACCGGGTCCTGGTGAACAAGGTCGTCTACCACTTCCGTGACGTGCACCGTGGCGAGATCGTCGTGTTCAACGGCCAGGGCACCGGGTTCGAGCGGGAGTCCGTCGTCGTCTCGCCGCCGAGTAACGGGTTCAGCCGTCTCGTCCGCAACGTGCAGGAGCTCCTGGGGCTCGGCGCGCCGAGCGAGAAGGACTTCATCAAACGGGTGATCGGAGTGGGCGGCGACGTCGTCGCCTGCTGTGACGGCGCGGGGCGTGTGACGGTGAACGGCAAGGCTCTCGACGAGCCGTACGTCTATGAGAACGACTTCCGTGACTTCGGGCCGATCACCGTTCCGGACGGCGACCTGTGGCTGATGGGTGACCACCGTTCCCGTTCCTCCGACTCCCGCCAGAACGGCCCCGTTCCGCAGGACAAGGTGATCGGTCGGGCCTTCGTCCGGGTCTGGCCACTCGGCCGGTTCGGGATGCTGTCAGTGCCGGGAACCTTCTCAGGTGTGCCGTCCGCGACGGGTGCTCCCGCATTGCCTGGCGCTGGCGCCGGGCCGCCTCAGCCCGCTGCCTCGGGGCCGCTCGGGTCCTCGGACGCGCTGCTGACCCCCCTCGCCGCGCTGGCCCTCGTGGTTCCGCTCCGCCGCCGTACCGGCCGGCGGCGACCGGACTCGGGCCGGTCGAGCGCGGAACGCCCGAGCACAGGGCGGCGGGCCATCGGTCGGCGGGCCATCGGTCAGCGGGAGCGGAGCGGGACGCGCGGGCGGGACAGGTGGCCGTGGCGTGACGCGGGTGGTTCGCCCTGATCTCGACGCAGGTGCGCGGGGCGGCGATTCGCAGCGACGCCGGCCTCTTCGGCTACGAACGGGCGCTGGTCCGCAGCGGTCTTGGGTCGGTGGCCGGTGTGGATGAGGCTGGCCGGGGCGCATGTGCGGGGCCGCTGGTCGTGGCCGCGGTGGTCCTCGACCTGCGCCGGACGCGGCTGCTCGACCGGCTCACCGACTCGAAGCTGCTCACCGAGCGCATCCGCGAGGAGGTCTACGCCGACGTCCTGGCGAGTGCCGCCGCGGTGGCGACCATCGTGGTCTCCGCGGCGGACATCGACCGGATCGGTGTGCATGTGGCCAACATCATGGGTATGCGCCGAGCAGTGGCGGCACTCGACGTCCGGCCGGGCTACGTGCTGACGGACGGGTTCGCAGTCGCGGGCTTCGGGGTGGAGTCGCTGGCGGTGATCAAGGGGGACCGTGTTGTCGGGTGCATCGCCGCGGCGTCGGTCGTGGCCAAGGTGACCAGAGACCGGATCATGCGTAGTTTGCACGAGCGGCATGCCGAGTACGATTTCGCGCAGCACAAGGGGTACGTCACCGCGGCGCACAACGCCGCGTTGGCGCGGTACGGGCCGTGCGAGGAGCACCGCCTGTCCTACGTCAACGTCGCCGCTCAGGCGGCGCCGGCAGGAAAGACACGATCGTTGCGGCTGGAGGACAGAGTTGGTATGACCAGCCTGCATGGCGCCACGGAGAGCGCATGAGCGCGGAGGATCTCGAGAAGTACGAGACCGAGATGGAGCTCCAGCTCTACCGCGAGTACCGCGATGTGGTCGGGTTGTTCTCGTACGTGATCGAGACCGAGCGGCGGTTCTATCTGGCGAACGACTATCAGATCGAGGTCCGCAACAGTTCGGACGGCGAGGTCTTCTTCGAACTCACCCTGCGGGACGCCTGGGTCTGGGACATGTTCCGTCCTGCACGTTTCGTGAAGAACGTTCGGGTTGTCACGTTCAAGGACATCAACGTCGAGGAACTGACCAAAGCCGAGCTCTGAACCCCGAAGCCTGGCACTGAGATCGGGGACCCGGCTGCCTGGGCTCCGTTCCGCTCCGCCTGTCGTGCCCGTTCCGGCCCCGTCCGTCCCGCGCTGTCGGCGGTTCGGCCCGCGGTCAGCGGGCTGCTGGGGGCTGCCCTTCGCGATGTTCGCGCGTGCGCCTGCGGTCACGCGGGGGACGAGGGCCGCCGAGGGGCTGTGGACGGAAACAGGTTGTCCACAGGGAACCGTCCGAGCCGCATCCGCGGCCTGAGCACACGCAACCTGATCTCACCGACGGGCGATCGACCCGCGGTGGGACGGAGACTCGGATGCGGGTCAGTCAGCGGTTCGGCAGGTTCGGTGAGGACGTCGCGGCCCGTCATCTCAGCGCGGAGGGCGCGGAGATCCTCGTCCGGAACTGGCGCTGCCGCGAGGGCGAGATCGACATCGTCGCCCGCCAAGGCGACCTTCTGCTCTTCTGCGAAGTGAAGGCGCGTGCTGGTACCGGATACGGCAGCGGCGCCGAGGCGGTCACCGGCCGCAAGGCGGCCCGGATCCGGCGGCTCGCCGTGCGCTGGCTGGCGGAGCATCCCCAGCCGCCCGCGATCGTGCGCTTCGACGTGCTCTCGGTCTCTCGGGAGCAGCAGGGCGCGGTGCGCGTGGATCACCTGCGGGGAGCCTTCTGATGGCGCTCGCCCGTTCTCTGGCTGTCGCCGTGGTTGGTATCGAAGGGCACCTCGTCGAGGTGGAGGCCGATCTGGCGAACGGCCTGCCCGGACTGACACTGATCGGCCTGCCCGACGCGGCTCTGCACGAGGCGCGCGACCGGGTGCGTGCCGCGGTGGTGAACTCGCGCGAGCGCTGGCCGGACCGCAGGATCACCGTGGGCCTCTTCCCCGCGACGCTGCCAAAGTCGGGCAGCGCGTTCGATCTCGCCATGGCCGCAGCGATCCTGGGCGCGGCCGGCGCCGTGCCGCGTGCGGCCCTGGCCGGCCGGATCCTGATCGGTGAACTCGCCCTCGACGGGAGGCTCCGCCCGGTGCGCGGTGTCCTGCCGGCCGTGCTCGCGGCGGTCGGGGCCGGGCTGGAGCGCATCGTCGTCCCGGCGTCGAACGCCCGGGAGGCCGCGCTGGTGCCAGGCGCGGTGATCGAGCCCATGCACGACCTCGCGGGCGTGCTCGACCTGCTGCGCGGCCGCCCCCGCCTCGACCAGGTCCTGCCGGAGGCGGCGCCCGCGGCCCGTCCTGATCCGTCCGAGCTGGATCTCTCGGACGTCGCGGGTCAGGCCCGGGGGCGCCTCGCGGCCGAGGTGGCCGCGGCCGGCGGCCATCACCTGTATCTGCAGGGCCCTCCCGGCACCGGCAAGACCATGATCGCCGAACGGCTGCCCGGCCTGCTGCCGGCTCTCGACACGGCAGCGGCGCTGGAGGTCACGGCCGTGCACTCGGTCGCAGGCGTCCTCCCCGTGGGCGAGCCGCTGGTGACCAGGCCTCCGTTCCGGAGCCCGCACCATTCGGCCACTCCGGCCGCGCTCGTCGGCTCGGGCTCCTCGATCATCCGTCCAGGGCTTGCCAGCCAGGCACACCACGGCGTCCTTTTTCTTGACGAGGCTCCGGAATTTGGACGCAGTGCACTGGATGCRCTGCGCCAGCCGCTGGAAAGCGGCCAGGTCGAAATCGCCCGAGCCCGTGCGACGACCCGTTTTCCGGCCCGGTTCCTGCTGGTCCTTGCCGCGAACCCGTGTCCGTGCTCTCGGGCGCGTGGTCCTCGTGATCTCCGCTGCGACTGCCCGAGCACCGCGCGCCGTCGTTACCTCGCCCGGTTGTCGGGGCCGCTCCTGGACCGGATCGACATCCAGATCGCGCTGACCTCACCCAGCCGCGCCGAGCTCAGGGCCGACCGGGACCTGGCGGGCTCCTCGGCCGCCGCCGCCCAGCGGGTCCACCAGGCGCGGCGTGTGATGGAACGTCGCTTCGCCGGAACTCCCTGGCGTCGCAACGCGGAGGTCCCCGGCCCCTCACTCCGGCGTCGCTGGCCGCTGCGTTCGGAGGCCACCCGCCTTGCGGACCGCGCCTTCGAGCGGGGCCTGCTTACCGCCCGGGGGCTGGACCGGGTGTTCCGTGTCGCCTGGACCATCGCGGATCTCAACGGCCAGGAGCGTCCTGGCCCCGAAGAGGTGGGGCTGGCGCTCGACCTCCGTCTGCCCGGAGGCCGGCATGAGTGATCTGACGGATCTGATGGATCAACAGCCCACGCCGCGGGTGTCCGTGGCGCGGGGAGATGCCGTTCCACGGACGCTGGCGCGGATCGGGCTCAGCCGCATCGCCGGCCAGGCCCGTTCCGACCTGAACGCTCAGCTACGCACCTTCGGTGACGTCGTGTTGTGGGAGCGGCTGCGGTCGCAGCACCCGGGCATCGACCCGGAGCAGGACATCGAGGCCGCCGCGCGGGTCGGGGCACGCCCGATCTGCCCAGGCGACGTGGACTGGCCGGCCGGTCTCGACGCCCTGGACCGGATCAGCGGCGTCGGGAACTCTGACGTCGGTGCGCCGCTTGTCCTGTGGGCCAGGGGAGAGGCCGCCCTCGGCGACATCGCCCCGCGGGCAGTGGCGGTCGTCGGCTGCCGGGCGGCCACCGACTACGGCACCCGCCAGGCCGAGGAGATCGGCCTGGGGCTGGCCGAGCGGGGCTGGACGATCGTCTCGGGTGCGGCGTTCGGCATCGACGCGGCTGCCCATCGCGGTGCGCTGGCCGGCACGGGCCCGACGATCGCGGTGCTCGCCGGCGGTGTCGACGTGCCCTATCCGGCGGCCCATGCCGACCTGCTCGACGAGATCGCCGCGAACGGTCTCGTCCTCAGCGAGACACCGCCGGGAAGCCCGCCGTATCGACGGCGCTTTCTGACCCGGAACAGGATCATCGCCGCACTGGGCTCCGGCACGGTGCTGGTCGAGGCCGGGCTCCGCAGCGGAGCGTTGAACACCGTCCGCCATGCCCGTCGTCTCGGTCGCACCGTCATGGCGGTGCCCGGGCCGGTCACCAGCGCGATGAGCGCCGGCTGCCACCGGCTGCTGCGGGACCACCGGGAGGAGACGGTGCTGGTCACGAGCGCAGGTGACGTCTGTGAGGAGATCGGCGGTATCGGCGAACTGGAGGACCGTTCGACCGGCCCCGTCCTCGCTCGTGACGGGTTGTCGGATCTTGTCCTGGAGCTACTGGACGTGATGCCGGCCCGCTCCGCCGTGGGTGTCGCGGAACTGGCCGGCCGCGTCGGTTGCCCACCGGGCACGGTGCTGGCCCTGCTCGGCCCGCTGACGGTGGAGGGCCTGGTCGAGGTGACCCGAGCCGGTTACCGGCTGACGGCGCTCGGCCGCTCCTCCTCCTCGCAGAGTCGCCGAAGGCAGTCCGCCGCGAGCCCCACCCAGGGGAAGCTGACCGGGCTCTGACAGGTCCGCGTCGTCCGGCGCCGCGGAAGCGTGCCGCCCGGTCCGGTCAGGGAGCTTCTGACCGGACCGGGCGGCACTGTCCTCCGCGGACCGGAATCTCCTCAGAGAAAGGGAAGCAGCCGGGGTGGGGTCCTGCGGAAGAAGCCGAGGGGATTGAGGTACTCCGCGGCCCGCAGCACTCCCCAGTGCAGGCAGGCGGCCTCGGCGCAGCCCGGGTGACCGGCGTCGAGCAGCCCGATCACCGCGCCGGCGGCGACCGGGTCGCCTTCACGCACCAGCGGCCGCACGGGTTCGTAGGTGGTCCGCAGCGAATCGTGGACCACGGTCACCACCCATCGATCGCCGACCCATCCCGCGAACCCGACCACGCCGGACCGGGCCGCAACGACCTGGCCCCCCGCAGCCGAGCGCAGGTCGACCCCACGATGTCCAGGGCCGTAGGGATGCTCCGGTGCCTGGAAGCCCCGGGCCACCGAAACCGGCGGCAGAAGCGGCAACCTCCAGTCGTCGTTGCCGGCCAGGCCGGGCGGGCCCGGTGCTGGCGGCGTCGACGGGGCAGGCGGAGCGGACGGGACAGGCGGAGCGGACGGAGCACGCGGGCCGGCTTCCGACAGGGCCCGGACGGGCACACGCCCCGGGCCGATGGTCGTGATCAGCATCGCGAGGGCGGGGATGACCAGCCAGGCCAGGTGGCAGCGGGATCGGCGTGGCATGACGCGTCGCCTCCAGATCGGCGGTGGGGGCTGCCGCCGTCCGGTCGCTGGTGGGCCCGGTCGGCGTCAGCGGGCAGGCCTGGATGTGGGCCGGTGACGCGGCCACAGCAGTGATGACGGCACGGCGGTCGGATCCCTGTCGGGTTTGGATCCGACCGCCGCCCGGCTGGCCGGCGGGGGCCTGAACTGCCAGCCACATCAGAATGCTCCGTATCGAAGGCAAAAGTAGATCTGTGAAGGCAAATGTGGATAACCTGAAATGAAAGAGCGTTGTTCGTGTCTGTGTGTGGTCTTCAAGGGGTGGTCCTCCGGCTGGGGGCCGAGGTGGGCCGGGCCAGGCCGCTCGGATCCGCCGGACCTCCGGCTCCCCGCCGYGGCCCGAGCGCCGGGGCGGGCCGCCGGCGTCCCGCCCCGGACCGGGGTATGAGCTGGGTCGATCGGAGCCCGAGGGGGTCCCGACCAGCGTGGGACGGTCGGAGTGGCGGCCGGGTGGTGCCGGCCGCCGCCAGGGGAGCCGTCAGCAGGGCCGGGTATCATCGACATGGAGTCCATTAGCTGGGGTCACCCCGGCGCTGCCAATCTCCTGGGCCTCTGATGCCAGGGGGTTTGCGCCGCGTGGTCCCCGGCACTGGTCGAGATCGGTCGCGACCGATCTCGACCACCAAAGGACTCAGTTCGCACGCCTGCTCCCGGTGATGACCGGGAGGGCCTCCTCGGTCCGCCGTGCCTTCCACGGCGGCCACGGCCGCTCAGGCGTCAGGGGCTCCGGCTGTCGCCGGAGCCGTCACAACCGAGGCGTCCCGGTTGACGTGCCGGGCGGGAAGGGAGCGACGGGATCATGGCCGTCGTCACCATGAAGCAGCTCCTCGAGAGCGGCGTTCACTTCGGGCACCAGACGAAGCGCTGGAACCCGAAGATGAAGCGCTACATCTTCACGGAGCGCAACGGGATCTACATCATCGACCTGCAGCAGACGCTGTCCTACATCGACCGGGCCTACGACTTCGTCAAGGAGACGGTCGCCCACGGGGGGACGGTCCTGTTCATCGGGACGAAGAAGCAGGCCCAGGAAGCGATCGAGGAGCAGGCCCAGCGGGTCGGTATGCCCTTCGTCAAGGAGCGCTGGCTGGGCGGGATGCTCACCAACTTCTCCACGGTCTACAAGCGGCTCCAGCGGCTCAAGGAACTGGAGGAGATCGAGCTGACCGGCGGCACCGAGGTGCGCACGAAGAAGGAGCAGCTCGTCCTCACCCGGGAGAAGGCGAAGCTCGAGCGCACGCTCGGCGGTATCCGGGACATGAGCCGTGTGCCGAGCGCGGTCTGGGTCGTCGACACCAAGAAGGAGCACATCGCCGTCGGTGAGGCCCGCAAGCTGGGCATCCCGGTCGTGGCGATCCTCGACACCAACTGCGACCCGGACGAGGTCGACTACCCGATTCCGGGTAACGACGACGCCATCCGCAGCGCGGCCCTGCTGACCCGGGTCGTGGCGGACGCGGTCGCCGAGGGCCTGATGTCCCGTGCCGGCGCGTCCAGCAACGCCGAGGCGAAGCCCGAGCAGTCCACGGGCGACGAGCCGCTGGCGGAGTGGGAGCAGGCGCTGCTGCGCGGGGATGCCGCGCCGGCGGCCGACGCGGCCGTGCCCGTGGCGGAGGCTGCGGCACCGGCGGCCGAGGCTGCGGCGCCAGAGGCCGCTGCGCCAGAGGCCGCTGCGCCGGCGGCGGAGCCGGCCGTCCCCGCGGCGGACGAGGCGCTGGCCCCCCAGGAGCAGACGCAGCCCGACACCGTCGGCACCGCGGTCTGACCTGTATGACCTCAGGTTCTCCGGGATGCCCACGGCGTCCCGGAGAACCCGTGTTGGCCCCGCCATGCGGCCTGCGCTCGTGGCAGGGCCAGGCGACCGTCCGGTAGGACGCCGACCGCTCACGGGCGGCTGCGGTCAGTACCGGAGGCGCCGCGCAGCGGCGTCGCGTATGTCCCGACGCCGAGACTTCAACGCCCACCATCGCCAGCATTCGGAACTGACGAGAAGAGCACCATGGCAGACATCACAGCCGCCGACATCCGCAAGCTCCGGGAACTGACCGGCGCGGGGATGAGCGACGTCAAGAAGGCGCTCGTCGAGCACGACGGCGACTTCGAGAAGGCCAAGTCCTGGCTGCGGGAGAAGGGGCTGGCGCAGGTCGCCAAGCGCGCCGGACGCAGCACGGCGAACGGCCTGGTCGAGTCCTACCTGCACCGTACCGACCCGCAGCTCCCGCCCACGCTGGGCGTGCTCGTGGAGCTGCGCTGCGAGACGGACTTCGTCGCGAAGACGGAGGACTTCAAGCAGCTCGCTCGTGACCTCGCCCAGCACATCGCTGCGGCCGACCCGCTGTACGTGAGCGCGGACCAGGTCCCGAACGAGGTTCTGGAGTCCGAGCGGAAGATCTACGAGGCCGCCGCCCACGAAGAGGGCAAGAACGAGAAGGCGATTCCGAAGATCGTCGAGGGCCGGATCAACGGCTACCTCAAGAGCGTCGTCCTGTTGGACCAGCCCTGGGTCAAGGACGGGAAGCTCACCATCCGCGCGCTGCTGGAGCAGGCCGGATCCGCACTGGGCGAGAAGATCGAGGTGGGCCRCTTCGCCCGCTTCAACGTCCGGCAGGCCTGAGCGGACCCACGCGGCAGGCGGACCGAGACGGCCGGGCACCGGGCGGAGGGGACAACATCTCCGTGGGTGTCCGGCCGATGTCGGTTTCGCCGACTATCGACACCTTCCGCGATCGAAACGGTCGGTGATCGACCCTGCCGAGGTCGATGCCTGACGATGCCGGGGACCGGGGGATCCGGAGCGGGTATGGGGCCCCACCGGGGCAGCCCGCCCGGCCACGGTCCGCGCCCGCCGACGCGCCACGCGGGCCCACGGGCAGCCGTGCCGGAGGCGTGCGGCAGACTGCTGTCAGCATGAACGTCCCTGGCCGCTGATCCCGGCCACCGGCGAAGGAGCCGCCCGTGACCGATGACGCCTACAGTGCCGTGGGTGGTGTGGATCCGATGGACCACGCGGACTCCACGCCGAGATGGACCCGAGTTCTGCTCAAGCTTTCCGGAGAGGCCTTCGCCGGGGGCGAGCCACTGGGTATCGATCCCACCACCCTGGCGACGATCGCCCGCCAGATCGCCCAGGTGAGCCGTTCCGGCATCGAGATCGCCATCGTCGTCGGAGCCGGGAACATGTTCCGCGGGCAGGCCCTCGCCGAGCGCGGCATGGACCGGGCGCGCGCCGACTACATGGGCATGCTGGGCACCGTTATCAACTGCCTCGCCCTGCAGGACGTCCTCGAGCGCGAGGGCATCGTCACGCGGGTGCAGACAGCGATCGCCATGGGCCAGGTCGCCGAGCCCTACCTGCCGCTGCGTGCCATCCGTCACCTGGAGAAGGGGCGGGTCGTGATCTTCGGGGCCGGCCTGGGAGCGCCCTTCTTCTCGACGGACACCACCGCGGCCCAGCGTGCCCTGGAGGTCAAGGCCCAGGCGGTACTCAAGGCGACGAAGGTCGACGGGGTGTACGACTCCGACCCGGCGCTCAATCCCACCGCAGTTCGGTTCGACAATCTCACCTACGGTGAGGTTCTCGCGCGCGGCCTGAAGGTCATGGACGCGACCGCGATCAGCCTGTGCATGGACAACGACCTGCCCATCGTCGTCTTCGACCTTCTGACCGAGGGGAACATCTCCCGCGCTGTCCGAGGTGAGAAGATCGGCACGCTGGTCGGTGTCGAGACGTACGGAACGGAAGGTACGCGGTGATCGACGACACGCTCCTCGAGGCCGAGGAGAAGATGGACAAGGCAGTCTCGGTCGCCAAGGAGGACTTCGGCAACATCCGCACCGGGCGGATCACTCCGGCGGTCTTCTCCAAGGTGCTGGTGGACTACTACGGCGCTCCGACGCCGGTGCAGCAGCTCGCCTCCTTCCACATCCCCGAACCGCGCATGGTCATCATCACTCCCTACGACAAGACGTCGCTGAGTGCGGTGGAGAAGGCCGTCCGCGACTCCGACCTGGGGGTCAACCCGAGCAACGACGGGACGATCATTCGCTGTGTCTTTCCGGAGCTGTCGGAGCAGCGCCGCCGCGAGCTGGTGAAGGTCGCCCGGACGAAGGCTGAGGAGGCCCGGGTCAGCATCCGGAACGTCCGCCGGCACGCCAAGGACGCCATCGACCGGATCGTCCGGGACGGGGAGGCCGGCGAGGACGAGGGCCGACGTGGCGAGAAGGATCTGGACGAGGCGACCCACCGGTACGTCGCCCAGGTCGACGAACTTCTTCGCGTGAAGGAATCGGACCTGCTGTCGGTCTGAACTGCGAGCAGCGTCCGGCCACGTGCGACACCGTGCGAAGCAACCGATCCGGCGTGTGCGGATCGACCGATCCGCGTCGGCCGGTGCGGAGGTCGCCTGTGGACGACGTGATGGGCGGGTCCGTGAGTATCCCAGCGCTGGGCGTGCCGTCCGAGGGCGCTCCCGTGGTTGACCGTGCGGCGGCAGCCGGTGGGCCGGGACGTGACGACCTTTCCGCGAGCGACGCCCCTCCGAGCGACGCCCCTCCAACGGCCGACGACACCCCGACGCCCGACGACACCCCGACGCCCGACGGCGCTCCGGCGGCGGACGAGCGCCGGCCGGGGAAGGGAGACGAAGCGGCGCAGGTCGACGTTCCGGGAGAGCGGGACGACCGGCCGGCCGCCGTGCCGTCCGGCGCCGAGGGGACGGGGGCCGGGGGCCGGTCGAACGGCGGGCGGCGGGTGATCCGGGCCGGTCGGGATCTGCCGGCTGCGATCGCGGTCGGGATCGCCCTGGGCGCGGTGATCCTCGTTCCGCTGTTCACCCTGTACCCGATCTGGGTCGCGGTGGTCAGCACGGCGGTGGCCGTCGGCACCTACGAGGTGGTTCGCGCGCTCCACGTCGCGGGGATGTCCGTGCCGCTGGTGCCGCTGGCTGCCGGAGCGGTCGCGATGCCCATAACGGCCTACGCCGCGGGCACCAACGGGCTCGTGCTGGCGTTCGCCGCCACCACCATCGTGTCCATCGGTGTCCGCGCGATCCGTGACCCGGCCGCCCGCTCGGATGACCCGCGCGGCCCAGTCGGCATCGGTGGTGACGCGCGGCTCCGGGACATCGCGGCCTGTGCCTTCACGTCCGCGTACGTGGGCTTCCCGGCGGGCTTCGCCACCCTGCTGACATCCGCCCCGGACGGGCACTGGCGCACCATCGCTTTCCTCGGCACGGTCGTGGCCAGCGACATCGGCGGCTACACGGCCGGTGTGCTCTCCGGCGGGCGCCACAAGCTCGCGCCGACGGTCTCACCGGGCAAGTCCTGGGAGGGCTTTGCCGGATCGGTCATGGCCTGCGTGATCGTCGGTGCCGTGCTGATGGCCTGGCCGCTGGGCGCGCAGATCTGGCAGGGAGCACTGCTCGGCGTCGCCGTCGCGGCGACGGCGACCGTCGGCGACCTGGGCGAGTCCCTCCTCAAACGCGATATCGGGATCAAGGACATGGGCAGCCTGCTGCCCGGCCACGGCGGGATCATGGACCGGCTCGACTCGCTGTTGTGCACCGCGCCCGTCGCCTGGCTGCTGATCACCACCTTCCTCGGCTGAGTCCGCCGGGCGTGCCGCCGGGCGGTGCTGCAGGGCGGCCCTGCCGCGCCGCTCAGGCCGCCGCCTGCCCCCCACCGCATTCCGATCACTCGATCACCCGGTCAACGCCAGGCCGGACTGCCTGGCAGACTGGGCGGGCGATGACTGCCACGACCGCCGAATCCGGAGACCTCCTGCCACTGGTGACAGGACGGTCCCGTCCGCCGCGCCACCTCGCGGACCTCTCCCGCGACGAGCGGCGCGCGGTGGCCTCCTCGCTGGGCCTGCCGGCCTTCCGCGCCGACCAGCTGGCCCGGCACTACTTCGCGCGCCACCTGCGGGCCGACGACGCCGCCGAGATGACGGATCTGCCCGCGCCGATCCGCTCGACACTGGTCGACGCGATGCTGCCGCGGCTGCTCACCGCCGCCACCACTCTTGACTGCGACAGCGGGCAGACCCGCAAGACCGTGTGGCGCACCGTTGACGGCGCGAAGATCGAATCGGTACTGATGCGCTACCCGCAGCGGGCGACGGTCTGTGTGTCCAGCCAGGCGGGCTGCGGGATGGCCTGCCCGTTCTGCGCCACTGGCCAGGGTGGGCTCACCCGCAACCTCTCCACCGCCGAGATCGTCGAACAGGTGGTGGACGCTGCTCGCACGATGGCTCGGGGCGGCCTGCCCGGCGGCACCGGCAGGCTGTCGAACGTGGTGTTCATGGGCATGGGTGAGCCGCTGGCGAACTACAACGCCCTGCTCGCCGCGGTCCGCCGGATCGTCGATCCAGCGCCGGACGGGCTCGGCCTGTCGGCCCGGAGCGTGACGGTGAGCACGGTGGGTCTGGTGCCGGGAATCCGGCGGCTGGCCGACGAAGGGCTTCCGGTGACCCTCGCGTTGTCCCTGCACGCGCCGGACGACGAGCTGCGCAACGAGCTCGTCCCGATCAACAACCGCTGGCCGGTGGCCGAGGTGCTCGCCGCCGCCTGGGACTACGCACGGATCACCGGCCGACGGGTGAGCATCGAATACGCCCTCATCGACGGCGTCAACGACTCGCCCGAGCGGGCGGACGCGCTGGCCGCGCTGCTGGCCGGCCACCTCGCGCACGTGAACCTCATTCCGCTGAACCCGACCGACGGCTCGTCCTGGCAGGCGAGCGCTCCCCGCGGGCAGCGGGAGTTCGTCGACCGGCTGCGCGCCCGCGGTGTCGCGGCGACGGTCCGCGACACCCGTGGCCGGGAGATCGCTGCCGCCTGCGGCCAGCTGGCCGCGGAGCCGCCCGCCCGCGGGCGAGCGGGGCGTTAGCCGTGGCCATCGGCAGCCCCGCCGGTCGGCGCCGGAGCCACGGCCGGGCCGGAGCTGGCTCCGGCCGGTCGGCAGCCGCCTCCGGGCGGCCGGTGACCGGCTCCTCGAGGTCTGTTGCCGGCCGCGGGCGGCTGGCGGGTCTCGGCGTCCTGAGGCACGGCTCCCGGCCCGCGAACACGCTCTGGCTGCCGATCACCGCGGCGGTGGGCGTCCTCCTGCTGCTGCTCTGGTACGCGATGTCGCAGTCGCCGGACGGGGATGCCGAGTCCGCCGCGCCCGTGGCGTCGGCGCTCGGCGAGGCCGGCAGCCCGGGTGCCGCGGCACCGTCCGCGATGCCGACCGTGCCCCCGCCGCCGAGCAACGGGTGCGACACCGGCCGGAGCCTGCCGGCAGGTGTCACGACCGAGACCATCCCGGTGTCCGGGGCTGACCGGCAGTACGTGCTGGCGGTGCCGCAGGGCGGCGGCGCAGGCTCACCGCTGCCGCTGGTCCTGAACCTGCACGACCAGGCCCAGTCCGCGCCGGAACTGGAGCAGTACACCCAGATGACGGACGGCGGGACGCGCGCGGGCTACGCCGTCGTCTCGCCTGTGGGCGCCGCCGGCCGGTGGAACTTCACCCGTTCGGCCGAGGTGGGCCCGGACGACGTCCTGTTCGTCGGCGCGGTGCTCAACGATCTGACCGCCCGGATGTGCCTGGACCCCCAGCGGGTCTTCCTCAGCGGCTTCTCCGACGGAGCCGACATGGCGCTCGGACTCGCGTGCGCGCTGCCGGACCGGTTCGCGGCGATYGTCACCGTCGCGTCGAGCCGGCTGCCGGACGACTGCCCCGCGCCCCGGGCGAGTCTGCTGGAGCTGCACGGCACCGAGGACCCGGTCGCCCCCTGGGACGGCGGCGGCCCCCCGCGTGCCGCGCCGTACGCGGGGCTGGTCGCCCAGCCGGTGGAGAGCCGGACCGACCGCTACGCCCGGGGGCTGGGCTGCGGCGGTGAGCACAAGGTGTCCCGGGACTTCACCAACGTGATCCGAACGGCCTGGACGTCCTGCCCGCAGGGCCGGGACGTGGGCGTGCTGGCGATGCAGGGCGGCGGGCACACCTGGCCTGGTGGCGCGGACCGCCCCGAGCTGGGGCGCACCGTACCGAACCTGAGCGCGACCGTGGTGGCCATGGCCTTCTTCGCCGGTCACCCGGCCGATGGGCGGACGGTGACCGGCGGGAGCGGCTCGGGCGGCGGCGGATCGTCCGGTGGGGCCTCCGGTGGATCCGGCGGCGCGCCGCAGCCCACCGGTACCGGGCCGGCGCAGCCCCCGGCGGCGCCCGGAACGCCCGGCGCACCGCCGGCCCCGTCGGCACCACCGGGTGGCACCTCCGAGCCCACGCCCGGTGCGAGCACGTCCCCCACTCCGGTGGCACCGGCCACCACGCCCGCCCCGCCCGCGGGTACGACACCGGCAGGCCAGGGGGCCGACGGCGATACGTGACGGCCGGCCAGCAGCCAGGTCGGGTGGCGTATCCGGCGTTGACCCCCGGTAGGCGCGGCTACACCCAACGCGCACCTTCGGGCGGCACGTGTCAGGAACCGAACAGGCCTCGGTCCAAGCGTCGAAGGGCCTGCGAGAATGGGCGGTGTGGCGGAGGCTTCGGTCCAGCGTGAGGTGGTTCTGCTCGGGTCTACCGGCTCGATCGGAACCCAGGCGATAGATGTCGTACGCCGCAACCCGGACAGATTCCGGGTGGTGGCGCTGATGGGCGGCGGGTCGCGGGTCGACCTGCTGGCCGAGCAGGCGCTCGATCTCGGGGTCGAGGCGGTCGGCGTGGCTGCGGCCTCGTCGGCGCAGGATCTTCAGCTCGCGTTCTTCGCGGAGGCGTCCCGGCGCGGGTACCGCCGCGGGGAGTTCGCGGTGCCGAAGATCCTCGCGGGGCCGGACGCGGCCAGTGAGATCGCGTCCTGGCCGGCGGACATCGTCCTCAACGGCGTGTCGGGCTCGGTAGGGCTCGCACCCACCCTGGCAGCACTCAAGGCTGGCGCGACAGTGGCGCTGGCGAACAAGGAATCGCTGGTTGCGGGTGGTCCGCTGGTGCTCGATGCGCTGGGGGGCAACCCGGACCGGCTGGTGCCGGTGGACTCCGAGCACTCGGCGCTCGCGCAGTGCCTGCGTGGCGGCCGGCGCGAGGAGGTCCACAAGCTGGTCCTGACCGCCAGCGGTGGTCCGTTCCGCGGGCGGAGCAGGGACGAGCTGACCGAGGTCACCCGGGAGCAGGCCCTCGCGCACCCGACGTGGGCGATGGGGCCGCTGGTCACGATCAACTCGGCCACACTGATGAACAAGGGCCTGGAGCTGATCGAGGCGCACCTGTTCTTCGGGGTGCCCTACGACGACATCGAGGTCGTGGTCCACCCGCAGTCGCTGGTGCACTCGATGGTGGAGTTCACGGACGGTTCGACCATCGCGCAGGTGTCTCCGCCGGACATGCGGCTGCCCATCGCCCTGGCGCTGGGCTGGCCGGACCGGGTGCCGTTGGCGCAGCCGCCGATGGACTGGTCGCGGTCGCAGAGCCTCACCTTCGAGCCGCTGGACACCGTGGCGTTCCCGGCGGTCGACCTGGCCCGCACCGCGGGTCGGCTCGGCGGTACGGCCCCGGCGGTGTTCAACGCCGCGAACGAGGAGGCCGTCGCCGCCTTCCTCGCGGGCGGGCTCCCGTTCGTCCGTATCGTCGACCTGGTGGCCGAGGTGGTGGGGGCGCACGAGGTGATCGCCCGTCCGACGCTGGACGAGGTGTTCGCTGTCGAGCGCGAGGCGCGCGCCGCCGCGAACCGCCTGATCGAGAAGGCCGGCGGGCGTCCTGTGGCGGCCGGAGGACGTGCTTGATGGCTGCCCTGGGCATCGGCGCGTTCGTCCTCGCCCTGTTCGTCTCGGTCGTCCTGCACGAGGCCGGGCACTTCGTCACGGCCCGGTACTTCGGGATGAAGGCGTCCCGCTTCTTCGTCGGTTTCGGCCCCACCCTGTGGTCGAAGCAGCGCGGGGAGACCGAGTACGGCGTCAAGGCGATCCCCGCCGGCGGGTTCGTCAAGATCGAGGGGATGACCTCCCTCGAGGAGATCGACCCGGCCGACGAGCCGCGGGCCTTCTACAAGGCGCGGGCGCGGGCGCGGCTGGTCGTGATGTCCGCGGGCTCGTTCGTCCACTTCGTCATCGCGATCGTGCTGATCTACGGGGTGCTGGTGTCGTTCGGCACCCAGCAGCCGAGCGAGACGGTCGTCGGGCAGACGAGCTGCGTCGCGACCACGGGCGAATGCACCGGCCCCGGCCCGGCGGGCGCCGCCGGGCTGCTCGAGGGCGACCGGGTGGTGAGTTTCGACGGCACGGCCATCACCGCCTGGTCGGACTTCACCCGGCTCGTGCGCAATCATGGGCCCGGCCCCGCGGAACTCGTCGTCTCCCGGGACGGCGAGCTCCTGACCCTCCGCCCCGATCTCGTCCAGGTCCTGCGGGACCGCGAGACCGGCGGCAAGGGTACGGACCCGGTCGGCGCCCTGGGCGTCCGCCCGGGTCAGGAGACCCGGCACTACGGGCCGCTGGGAGCCGTCCCGGAGACCTTCGAGGTCATCGGTTCGGGCTTCACGGGGATGTACGAAACGTTCACCGAACGGATCGACGACATCGGCCGCATCTTCGGTGACAACCGCGACGAGAGCGGTTTCATCAGTGTGGTGGGAGCGGCCCGGCTCGGCGGCGAGGTCGCCGCCGCGGACGACGACTGGTCCGACCGGATCGCCAGCTTCCTGGTCCTCGTCGCCGCGATCAACCTGGCCATCGGGATCTTCAACCTGCTGCCGCTGCTCCCGCTCGACGGCGGGCACATCGCGGTGCTCGGCTTCGAGCAGGCCCGGCACGGCCTGCGGCGGCTGCGCGGCTACCGCGGCCCGGTACAGCCGGTGGACTTCGCGAAGCTGTTACCAGCCACGTACGCCACGGTCGTCATTCTCGTCGGGTTCAGTCTGATCATCCTGTCCGCCGACATCGTCAACCCCATCCGCATCAACCAGTGAGCCGCCGTGTAACCGCGGTGGCGCGCGGTGGTGGTCCGCGGGTGTCCTGGGCGCCGGTAGATCCGGCAGGGGCGTCCCGCCGGCCGTCGTGAGTGCGCTGCCCCGCACGGGGCCGACTGACCCGGTCGACCGAACCGATTCGAACGGCCTGGCCGTGACGGATCACCCCGGGCCGGGTCGCCAACCGACGATCAAAGCATCCGACACGCCAGTGAGGACATCGTGACCGTTACTCTGGGCATGCCCGTCGCTCCGCCCCGCCCGGTCGGAACCCGGCGGGTCAGCCGGCAGATCCACGTGGGCAACGTGCCGGTCGGGGGTGACGCCCCGGTCTCCATCCAGTCGATGTGCACCACGCTGACCTCGGACGTCAACGCCACCCTGCAGCAGATCGCCCAGCTGACCACCGCCGGCTGCCAGATCGTGCGGGTGGCCGTTCCCAGCCAGGACGACGCCGACGCGCTCGCGGAGATCGCCCGCAAGTCGCCGATCCCGGTGATCGCCGACATCCACTTCCAGCCGAAGTACGTGTTCGCCGCGATCGACGCGGGCTGCGCCGCTGTGCGGGTGAACCCGGGCAACATCAAGCAGTTCGACGACAAGGTCGGCGAGATCGCCCGTGCCGCCAAGGCGGCCGGTACCCCGATCCGGATCGGGGTCAACGCCGGGTCGCTCGACAAGCGCCTGCTGGAGAAGCACGGGAAGGCCACCCCGGAGGCGCTGGCCGAGTCGGCGCTGTGGGAGGCCTCGCTGTTCGAGGAGCACGACTTCCGGGACATCAAGATCTCGGTGAAGCACAACGACCCCGTGATCATGATCCAGGCCTACCGGCTGCTGGCCCAGGCCTGCGACTACCCGCTGCACCTCGGTGTCACCGAGGCCGGCCCGGCGTTCCAGGGCACCGTGAAGTCGGCGGTCGCCTTCGGCGCTCTGCTGGCCGAGGGCATCGGGGACACGATCCGGGTCTCGCTGTCGGCTCCTCCGATCGAGGAGGTCAAGGTCGGCGCGGCGATTCTGGAGTCGCTCGGACTCAAGGAGCGCAGGCTGGAGATCGTCTCCTGCCCGGCCTGTGGTCGCGCCCAGGTCGACGTCTACACCCTCGCCAACGAGGTCAGCGCCGGTCTGGAGGGCATGGAGGTGCCGCTGCGGGTGGCCGTCATGGGCTGCGTCGTCAACGGCCCGGGGGAGGCCCGCGAGGCCGACCTCGGGGTGGCCTCCGGCAACGGCAAGGGGCAGATCTTCGTCAAGGGCAAGGTCATTAAGACGGTGCCGGAGGCGCAGATCGTGGAGACTCTCATCGAGGAGRCCATGCGGCTGGCCGAGGAGATGGAGGCCAACGGCACGGCCTCCGGCTCGCCCTCGGTCTCCGTGGCCTCCTAGCAACCTGGAAGGGCTGGATGGGTCTGCCGCTGCGTTCCGCACCGACCCGGCTGCTCGACGACAGGGATCTTCCCGCCGTCACCGAGCTGCTGAGCCGTAACCCGATCGCGGATGTCTTCGTCGCGTCCCGGGTGGCTGCATGTGGTCTGGATCCCTGGCGCCTCGGCGCCGAGGTGTGGGGACACACGGTGGACGGCAGCCTCGCGGCCCTGTGTTACTCCGGCGCGAACCTCTGGCCCGTGGCAGCGGGCCCGGACTCGGCGAGGCTGTTCGCCGAGCGGGCCCGCCGCCAGGGCCGCCGCTGCTCGTCCATCGTCGGGGTCGGCTCGGCGGTGTCCGCGATGTGGCGTTCCCTCGAACCGGCCTGGGGCCCGGCCCGCGAGATCCGCGGTGAGCAGCCCTTACTCGCCATCGACGCCCCGCCGCACATCGCGCCCGACCGGTCGGTCCGCCTCGTCCGGCCGGACGAGCTGGATGTGCTTCTTCCCGCCTGCATCGCCATGTTCACCGAGGAGATCGGCGTCTCGCCGGTCGGGCCGGACGGTGGCGCGCTCTACCGTTCCCGCGTCGCCGAGTTCGTCGGGCAGCGCCGGTCGTTCGCCCGCATCGAGCATGGCCGCGTGCTGTTCAAGGCGGAGATCGGCGCGGTCGCCGGCGACGTCTRCCAGATCCAGGGCGTGTGGGTCGACCCGGCGCTGCGCGGRCGCGGCCTCGGCGCCGCCGGGACCGCCAGTGTCGTCGCCCTGGCGCGCTCGATGTTCGCGCCGATCGTGAGCCTCTACGTGAACGACTTCAACCACTCCGCGCRCCGCGCGTACGAACGCGTCGGTTTCGAGCGCGTGGGCACGTTCGCCTCGATCCTCTTCTGATCTTTCGATCCGCTCCGGCTTCCGTCGAGCCCGCCCGTCACCAGGGCGGGCTCTGACGCGTCCGCTGCGTGCGTCCCGCTGTCCGCGGGGGAGGCTTCCGTCTCGCTGTGCGCGGTCCGGGAACGCGCTGCGTAAGCGATATTTTCGCCCCTGGTGGAGCATCGTGTCATCCGTGTGAATTCCGATGGCGGGATGCGGACTTGTCTGGCATCCTTACCTTCCCGATGTCTCCAATCGACTTGACGCATGTGATCGACATTTGATGCGCGTTGAGAGTGTTGAAAGGGTAACAGAACGTGATGAAGCCCAAGAGGCTGTGGCAGCGGTTCGTGCCACTTGTTGCTGCCGGTGCGCTCGCGCTGGCGGTGACCGCCTGTTCGGGCGACGACGGGGGATCAGAATCCGTGTCGGCCGGCGGGGAGGTGACGGGAACCCTCCGCCTCGGCTACTTCCCGAACCTCACCCACGCCCCGGCGCTCGTCGGCGTTGAGCAGGGCACCTTCGCCAAGGAACTCGGCACCGGCGTGAAGCTGGAGCCCAAGACCTTCAACTCGGGGGTCCAGGAGGCGGAGGCGATCCTTTCCGGCGCGCTGGACGCCGGCTTCATCGGCCCGAACCCGGCCGTGAACACGTTCATCAAGTCGAAGGGCGAGGCGATCCGGATCGTCTCCGGCGTGACCGCGGGCGGCGCGGCGCTGGTGGTGAAGCCGGAGATCACCTCGGTGGAGCAGCTGCGCGGCAAGACGCTGGCGACGCCGAGCCTCGGCAACACCCAGGACGTGGCGCTGCGGTACTTCCTCAAGAAGAACGGGCTGCAGACCGACACCAAGGGCGGCGGTGACGTCTCGATCCGCCCGCAGGAGAACTCGGTCACGGTCGACGCCTTCAAGTCCGGCGCCATCGACGGTGCCTGGGTGCCCGAGCCCGTCGCGTCCCGGCTGGTCGCCGAGGGCGGCACCGTGCTCGTCGACGAGGCCGACGAATGGCCCGAGACGGACGGGAAGTTCGTCACCACGGTCCTGCTCGTCCGCACGGACTACCTGGAGAAGAACCCGCAGATCATCGAGCGGCTCATCAAGGCCAACATCTCCGTGATCGACCAGCTCAACGCCGACCCGGCGGCCGGGCAGACCGCCGCGAACGATGCGCTCGAGGCGCTCACCGGCAAGCCCCTCGCCGACGGCGTGGTCACCTCCGCCTGGAAGGGTCTGACCTTCGGCCCCGACCCGGTGGCGAAGTCGCTGTTCACCTCGGCGGCACACCAGGAGGAGCTCGGCCTCATCGAGGACCCGCAGCTCGACGGGATCTTCGACCTGACCATCCTCAACCGGCTTCTCGCCGACGCCGGCGAGAAGCCGGTCGCCGACAAGTAGGACCGTCGGGCCCGCCGGGCCCATCCGGCCGGATGGGCCCGGCGGACAGGCGGAGTCGATCCCGGCGGGCCGCCCCGCCGGGATCGATCGCGTGGGGACCCTGCAAGATCGTGAACCACCGAGGGGAGCAAGCTCGTGACGGCGCTCGCGACGGACACGGCGCTGCGGATCGACGGCGTCAGCCGGGTCTTCGGCTCCGGTGCCGGTCAGGTCCACGCCCTCGACAACATCCACCTGGATGTCCGTCCCGGTGAGTTCGTCTGTTTGCTGGGCGCCTCGGGCTGCGGCAAGTCGACGCTGCTCAGCCTGGTCACCGGGCTCGACCAGCCCACTGCGGGGACGGTGGACACCGGTGGCCGCCGGGTCGGGATGATGTTCCAGGACTCGGCCCTGCTGCCCTGGCTGACCGCTGGCGGCAACGTGGAGGTGCCGCTGAAGCTGCGGCGCGTGCCGAAGGCCCGGCGTGCGGAGCGGGTCGACGAGCTGCTGACGATGGTCCGGCTCGCCGGCCAGGCGAACCGGCGCCCCCATGAGCTTTCCGGTGGGATGCGCCAGCGGGTGAGCCTTGCGCGGGCGTTCGCTCAGGAGGCGGACATCCTGTGCATGGACGAGCCGTTCGGAGCCCTCGACGCGATGACCCGCGACCTCCTCCACGACGAGCTCGAGCGCATCTGGCGGGAGACGGGGATCACCGTCCTGTTCGTCACTCACGACGTGCGGGAGGCCGTGCGTCTCGGTGACCGGATCGTCCTGCTCTCCTCCCGGCCCGGCCGGGTCGCGGAGATCTTCGATGTGCCGATCGAACGGCCCCGTCGCATCGATCAGCCCCAGGTGTCCGAGCTCGCCTCCGTCGTGACGGCGCGGCTCCGGGAGGAGGTCGCGCGTCATGGCCACTGACATCGACGCGAGCGTCACCACCATTCGTGACGGGGCCGGGGCGGATCGTTCGTCCTCGTCGACCGCGGTCACCCGTGGCAGCGCCCCGCCGGCGCCGCGGGAGTCGGACGAGACCCTCGCCGGGCTGGACGCACTCGACATCCCGGTACGCTCCCAACGTCCCACCGCGGGCCGGGTGTGGGCCTCGACCTGGCCGAAGCTCGCAGCCTTCGGGATGTTCCTGCTCGTCTGGCAGATCGTCGTCTGGTCCGGGTGGAAGCCCACCTACGTGCTGCCCGGCCCCGGGGACACCCTGCCGGAGTTCTTCGAGCAGCTCGGCACCTCCGAGTTCTGGGACGCGTTCGGCCGGACGTTGACCCGGGCCGCCGAGGGCTACGCCGTGGCCGTCGTCCTCGGAGGGATCGTCGGCCTGGCAGTCGCCCGGTTCGGCCTGCTGCGCGCGGCCGTGGGCTCGTTCATCACCGCGCTGCAGACGATGCCGTCGGTGGTCTGGGTCCCGCTCGCGATCCTGCTCTTCCAGCTCAACGAGTCGGCGATCATGTTCGTCGTGGTGCTGGGTGYGGCGCCTTCCGTGGCGAACGGAGTCATCTACGGCGTCGACTACGTCCCGCCGCTGCTCGTCCGGGTCGGGCGCAGCATGGGCGCCAGCGGCTTCGCGCTGTACCGGTACGTGGTCGCGCCTGCCGCGTTCCCCTCGGTACTCGCCGGCCTCAAGCAGGGCTGGGCGTTCGCCTGGCGCAGCCTGATGGCCGGTGAGCTGATCGTCATCGTCCCCGGCCACCCGTCGATCGGCGCGAACCTGCAGAACGCCCGCGACCTCTCCGACACCGTCGGTGTGATGGTCTCGATGCTGACGATCTTCGTGATCGGTGTCGTCGTCGACGCGGCCTTCAACGTTCTCGACCGGCGGATGCGGGAGCGTCGCGGTCTCATCGCCGAAGGCTCGAACGCGGTGAAGGCGGCCCGCGGCTCCCAGAACAGCCGGCCGAAGGACGGGTCTGCCGGGCCGACCGGCCCGGTCGGCCCGCTCTCCGGCGTGGACACGTCAGCGGTCTGACAGCGGCCCGGCCCTCGCCCGGTGCCGGCCGGCACCGGGCGGGAGGCAGGCCGACGGGCGGCCAGGCGGCCTGCCAGGGAACCCAGGGGAAGGCTGCCCGCAGCACTGGCGGGCAAGATGGTGTTATGCAGATCTCCGCCCGGGCCGACTACGCACTGCGGGCCCTGCTCACGCTCGCCGCTTCGGACGGCAACCTCGTCAAGGGGGAGACGCTCGCCTCGGCTCAGGACCTCCCCCTGCGTTTCCTTGAGAACATCCTTACCGACCTGCGCCGCAGCGGTCTGGTGCAGAGCCGCCGCGGGGCAGACGGCGGCTACCAGCTGTGCCGTCCGGCCGAGGAGATCACGATCGCCACCGTGATCCGGGCCACCGACGGCCCGCTGGCCAGCGTGCGCGGCCGGCCGCCGGAGAACGCACACTACGAGGGCGCGGCGAAGCATCTGCAGGATGTCTGGATCGCTGTCCGCGTCAACCTGCGCAGAGTGCTCGAATCGGTCACCCTCGCGGACGTCGCCAGTGGGAAGCTTCCCGACATCGTCTGTGAGCTGCGCGAGGAGCCGGACGCCTGGTCGACGAGATAGCGACAGAGATAGCGCGGTGCATGGTGGGTTTCTCGTGGTTCGCCCCGGACGGGGATCCCGGCACGCACGCTGCTGCCGGCGCGGACACGGCTGCCGGCCCGATGGCCGGCGGTCCCGCCCCGGCCGACGGTCCCACCCCGGCCGGTGGTGYTGCCCCGACCGGCGGTCCCGGGCAGCTGGCTGCGGTCGTGTTCGACTGGGGAGGCACGCTCACCCCCTTCCACGACGTGGACCTGCTCGACCTGTGGCGACTGGCGGCGCTGGAGATCTCCCCGCCACAGGCAGACGAGATCACCGCCATCCTGGCCGGGCTGGAGGCGTCGTGGTGGCATTCCCGCGACGCCGCCGGCGGACACGCCGGCAACGGGTCGGAGGGCGGGATGACCGGCTCGATCGCCGAGCTGCTCGCGGCGGCCTCCGCCCGGCTGGGCGTCGACGTGGCCGCGGCAGTCGTGCAGGCCGCGTCCCGGCGTGACCTCACGGCCTGGACCCCGCACACGATGTGCGACCCCGAGGCACTGCTGCTGGTCCACCTCGTCCGGGCCCGGGGCCTGCTCATCGGCCTGCTGACGAACACCCGGTGGCCGCGGCTGTGGCACGAGCGCATGCTGCAGCGCGACGGCCTGCTGGATCTCTTCCACGCCAGGGTCTACACCAGCGATCTCCCGTTCGACAAGCCCCATCCGATCGCGTTCCAGGCGGTCCTCGACGCGCTGGGGATCAGTGATCCGTCCCGCGTGCTGTTCGTCGGTGACCGGGTGCGGACCGACATCCGTGGGGCCCGGGCCGCCGGAATGCGGACCGTTCTCGTCCGCGACGGTGGCTCCGGTGCGGTGAATCCGGAGATGGCCGGCCACTCGGGGCAGCTACCCGCGGACGCGGTGATCGGTCGGCTCGGACAACTGCTCGAGGTCCTGGACGCGTTCGGCGCCGCGCGCCCGGGGACCCCTCCGCCCCGCTGATCGCGACCGCCATCCGGCAGGTGCCCGAGCGTGGCAGGTCAGCGGCCGGGGAAGGCCGGGGCCGCCGCCTCCGGGGCCAGGCCCGCGGCCAGCCGCGCCCGCTGGCCGCGCAGCGCCATGGCGACGAGGGCGTCCACGGCCAGCTCGCGGTCGGCGCCGGTCAGCGCGCTGACGGCGGCGCAGGCCGACGCGGCGGACTGGTCCTCGACGCGGGAGAGCAGGTCGACCGACCCCTCGACCCCGGCCGGCTCGACTGGCAGGCGGTACGCGGGCAGCGCCGCCGGCGGCGTCGTGCCGTGGGCCCGCAGCGCCGCGACGAGTGTGTCCCGCAGCGCACGGTGATCATCGTGGGCGGCCCGGGCAAGGGAGCGGGCGGGCTGGGCCGGTGCGCCCAGCGGCGCGAGTGCGCCGCCCGCCGCCGCCGTCGCGTAGACGGCCGCATGCGCCGCCGACAGCATCGTCGCCAGCGCCGTGACCGCCGCGGCTCCGCCGGCCTGCGCATCGCCTGCCGTGCGGGTACCGCCGGTGGCGGGCCCGCCCGCGAGCGCCCCGCCGGCCGCTGCGACCAGCTCGGCGTGCCCGGACTCGGCGGCRCACAGACTGGCCAGCAGCGGCGCGAGCGCGGAGCCGGCGGCCAGACAGCCGGTCCGGTGGGCCGCGGCGGTTGTGCGCTCGAGCCCGGCGAGGGCGCTGAGGGCAGCTACCCGCGCCGCAACGGTGTCGTCGGTCGGGGTGCCGTCCGCGGGTGGGGGAACCATCGCTGTGCCAGCCGGCTCGGTGCTTCCGGCCACGGAGCCCGGGCCGGTGGTGCTGCCCGGGCCGATGCTGCCCGACCCCGCCGAGCTGTTCGGACGCCCGCTGCCGGCAACCGCGCCCGCGCCCACCCCGGGCAGGCCGAGCGAGACCAGCGCGCGGGCGTGGTCGGCGTGGTGCGCGCGGATCGCCCGCAGCGTCCCCGAGAGGGCGGGATGCTCGCCGATCGCGGTGTCGTAGGCCGCCAGCAGGGCGGTCTCCCGGGCGTGGGCGTCGGCCGCCGCAGCCACATCGGCCGGGCTGGCTGTGGGCCCGGGGGCGGTGGGCGCCGACCCGGTGCAGCCGGCAGCGACGGCGAGGACGGCCGCACCGGCGCTGACCACCGGGACGGCAGCCAGGAAGGCCCGGCGCGACGGTCCGGTGCCGCTTGCTGTGGACACCGCTGGAGCTTCGCACATCGGCCCGCGGCCTCCCGGCCGGAGTGGCCTGCCCTGCTGTCACCGCCGCGCGGACGGCCCGCAATTGGAGAGCTGTGCCGGCGGACGTAGGCTAAGGATCTCGACGGTGTGACGCTGGACGCTTGACGCGGGGGGCGCTGCCTGTCCGGGATGACGGCCCTGTCGCCCTGCGCTGTTCCCACGGCCGGTCACCGACGAGGCCGGGTGGCATGCGGCCACGGTCAGGGGCGCCGAGTCGGCGCGGGAAGGAACGGGCGAGGTGGCCAGGACGGGAGACTCCGGCCGGGCGGGGGTCCGTCGGCCGACGGCCCCGTCCCGGGGCACCGGAAGGACACAGGCCTCCGCGGGAGGCGGCCGGGCAGCCGCGGCGGCGGCGAACGAGGCCGCGCGGGTGGAGCTGCGGCGCAGGCTGGAGCCGGCGTTGGCCGCAGAGGGATTCGATCTCGAGGACGTCGCCGTCTCACGGGCGGGTTCGCGCAGTGTGGTCCGGGTCGCCGTCGACCGCGAGGGCGGGATCGATCTCGACGCCGTCGCCGCGGCCAGCAGGCTGGTCTCCGCCGCCTTGGACGACGAGGCCGAGGACGGTGCCGGCGGGCCACTCGCCGGGCCGTACGTGCTGGAGGTGACCTCGCCCGGAGTTGACCGGCCCCTGCTGGCTCCGCGGCACTGGCGCCGGGCCGTCGGGCGGGTGGTGCTCGTTCGCCGCTCCGATGGCGGCGACGTTGAGGGCAGGGTGCTTTCGGCTGACGACGAGGGTGCTGACCTGGCGGTTCCCACCGGGCCGGCCCGTCGTGGCCGGCCTGCCCGCACCCGGGTGGAGCGGGTGGTCTACGGCACGGTGACCCGCGCGACCGTACAGGTCGAGTTCGGGTCGGCTGCGGATGCCGACCAGCACGACCGGGAGGCGGGCGGAGACACGGTCGTCGGCCCCGGAGACGTCACCGACACGGATCTCGACGACTCCGAGGACTTCGACGACGCGGACGATTCCGATGACACGGACGACTTCGACGACGTCGACGACGCCCACGACTCGGACGACGCCGACGGAGTGGACGACCCGCGCGGCGTCGCAGGGGCGGCGACCGCCGAGGGCGGTGTGGGGGGCGTGGTCGCGGCGGAGGCCGGGCACACCGCGTCACACCCCGATGAGCTGGTGCAGGATCATGGTGCCGTGGGCGCGGTTGCGGGCCCGAGCGGCCGGGACGGCAAGGAGATGAACCGGTGAAGCTCGACGTCGCTGCGCTGCGGGGAATCGAGCGCGAGAAGGAGATCGCCTTCGACACTCTTGTCGAGGCGATCGAGACCGCGTTGCTGACCGCCTACAAACACACCAGTGGCTCCGCCGAGGATGCCCGGGTGGTGATCAACCGCACCAGTGGCGAGGTCGCGGTCTTCGCGCGGGAGAACGGGCCGGACGGTACCCCCAGGGAGTGGGACGACACGCCCGCGGACTTCGGCCGGATCGCCACCATGACCGCCAAGCAGGTCATCATGCAGCGCCTGCGTGAGGCGCAGCAGGAGGTGACCTACGGCCAGTACGCCGACCGCGAGCACGAGGTGGTCTCCGGCGTGGTCCAGCACCACGAGCAGCGGGCCGGTTCCCGGGTGGTCCTGGTCGACCTCGGCACGGTGGAAGGTGTCCTGCCGCCGGCCGAGCAGGTCCCCGGCGAGCGGCTCGAGCACGGTGATCGGATCAAGTGCTACGTCGTGCACGTGTCCCGCGGTGCGCACGGGCCGACCGTGACGCTCTCCCGCACCCATCCGGAGCTGGTCAAGGGGCTGTTCCGGCTCGAGGTGCCCGAGGTCGCCGACGGCACGGTCGAGCTGGCGGCGATCGCCCGCGAGGCCGGCCACCGCACCAAGATCGCGGTTCGTTCGAAGGCGTCCGGGGTGAACCCGAAGGGTGCCTGTATCGGCCCGATGGGCAGCCGCGTCCGGGCGGTCATGGCGGAGCTCCACGGCGAGAAGATCGACATCGTCGACTGGTCGGGCGACCCGGCGACCTTCGTCGGCAGCGCGCTCTCCCCGGCGCGGGTGTCGCGGGTGGAGGTCACCGACCTGGCGAGCCGGTCGGCAAGGGTCGTCGTGCCCGACTACCAGTTGTCGCTCGCGATCGGCCGGGAGGGCCAGAACGCCCGGCTCGCCGCGAGGCTCACCGGGTGGCGGATCGACATCCACTCCGACACCGAGGGGAGCGGGGAGCGTGCCGAGCGGCCGACCGGGGACAACACGCCCCGGCACAACGGATCCGGGGGCGGCCCGCGGAGGTCCTCCGCCATGGGCGGCCACTCTCGGGGCGCAACGGGATAGACTTATCATGGCGCGCCGTGCGGAGCCGGCTCCCCGGGTGACTCCCGCCCGTGCATCGAAAGCCCGTGCATCGAAACCAGATGCCGAGAAGTCGAATGCCGAGCAGGGGCCACCGGGGRACTCTGGACCGATTCGTACCTGTGTCGGTTGTCGAAGCCGGGTGGCGCGGTCGAGCCTGTTGCGTATCGTCGTGGTCGGTGGCGAGCTCCTTCCGGATGTCCGCCGCCGAATGCAGGGCCGGGGCGCCCACGTGCATCCCGACCCCACCTGCGTCGATCTCGCGGAGCGCCGCAAGGCGTTCCCGCGGGCACTGCGGGTCTCCGGGCCGCTCGGGCTGAAACAGGTCAGAGCACATCTGGAGCAGCGGACGCGCAACAGCAGCATGTAAAACTGAGGTACGGGCGCCGCGAAGTGGCGGTGCCCGGGTGAGACAGCGGTGCGGTACCCGTTCCGGTGGGGATCGGTTCGGGGGGTTCGCGCCGGTAGGCGACGCCAGATCGACGTCGACATGGAAGCAGGTCGAGACAGCGATGACCGCGCAGTGAGAACGCAACCATGATCACCAGCAGGTAACGAGGTCACGCGGGCATGGACCGCGGGCCGAACGAAGGAGCACCGTGGCAGGAAAGGCCCGCGTACATGAGCTCGCGAAAGAGCTCGGCGTCGACAGCAAGACCGTGCTCGCCAAGCTGAAGGATCTTGGTGAGTTCGTGAAGTCCGCCTCGTCCACTGTCGAGGCACCTGTGGTCCGCAAGCTCAAGGAGGCCTTCCCCGCGGAAGGCTCCGGCGCCGCGGGCCGTTCCGGTGGCCGTCCCGGTAACGGGGCCCGGCCAACCCCGCCGCCTCGCCCAGGCCCGGTGCCTGGTCGTCCCGGCCCCATGCCTGGTCGTCCCGGCCCCGCCGGTGCCCGGCCCGTGCCTGGTCGTCCTGGCCCCGCGCCCGCTGCGGCGCGTCCCGGCCCGCCGGCCCCCCCGCAGCCCCCCGTGACTCCGCCGTCTCCGATCGCCCCGCCGCCCGCGGCCCAGCCGCAGGCGCCCCGTCCGATCGCTGCCTCGGCGGCACCGGCCGCGCCCGCACCTCCGGCGCCGGCAACCCCGCCCGCTCCTGGCGCTCCTGGCGCTCCGGGTGCCTCCGGGCCGCGTCCCGGCCCGGCGAGCCCGACCGCGGGTGGCCCGCGTCCCGGCCCGGCCCAGCAGGGCCGGCCGCGTCCCGGTGGCCCCGGCCAGGGTGGTCCCGGCAGCGGTCCGCGTCCCGGCCCCAGGCCGGGTCCCCGCCCGGCCGGCGCCGGCAACAACCCGTACACCTCCCCGTCGGCCGGTCCGCGTGCCGGCTCCGGCCAGGGCGGCTCGCCGTCGGCTCCGCCGCGGCCCGGCGCCCCGCGTCCGGGTGGCCCGCGTCCGGGCGGCCCGCGTCCCGGTGGCCCGGGTGGTCCGCGTCCGTCGCCGGGCTCGATGCCGCCGCGTCCCGGCGGTTCCGGTGGTCAGCGTCCGTCGCCGGGCTCGATGCCGCCGCGTCCTGGTGGCTCCGGTGGTCCGCGTCCCAACGCGGGAATGTTCCAGCCCCGGCCTGCCGGTGGCGCTCCCGGGCGTCCTGGTGGCGCGCCGGGCCGTCCCGGTGGCGGCGGTGGCGGCGGTCCGCGCCCAGGCGGCGGCGGCGGGTTCGCCGGCCGTGGCGGTGCGCCCGGTCGTCCCGGCGGCGGTGGCGGTGGCGCTCCCGGTCGTCCCGGTGGCGGCGGTCCAGGTGGCGGCGGTCGTCCGGCCGCTGGTGGCCGCGGTCGCGGCGGTACCACGGCAGGTGCCTTCGGCCCCGGCGGCCGCGGGCGTCCCGGCCGGCAGCGCAAGTCCAAGCGCGCGAAGCGGCAGGAATGGGAGAGCGGGCTCGAGGCRCCGCGCATGGGGGCGATGGTCCCGCGCGGCAACGGGCAGGCGATCCGGCTGCCCCGCGGCGCGTCGCTCGCGGACTTCGCCGACAAGATCGACGCCAACCCCGGCGCTCTCGTCCAGGTGGTGTTCACCCAGCTGGGTGAGATGGTCACGGCCACCCAGTCCTGCACCGACGAGACGCTGCAGCTGCTCGGTGTGACGCTCGGCTACGAGGTCCAGATCGTCAGCCCGGAGGACGAGGACAAGGAGCTCCTGGAGAGCTTCGACCTCTCGTTCGGCGGCGAGTACGGCGACGACGTCGAGCTGGGTACCCGTCCGCCGGTCGTGACGGTCATGGGTCACGTCGACCACGGAAAGACGAAGCTGCTCGACGCGGTCCGCTCCACGGACGTCGTCGGTGGCGAGGCCGGCGGGATCACCCAGCACATCGGCGCCTACCAGGTGCGGGCGGTGGTCGACGGCGACGAGCGGCCGATCACCTTCATCGACACCCCGGGCCACGAGACCTTCACGGCCATGCGTGCCCGCGGTGCCCAGGTGACCGACATCGTGGTCCTCGTCGTCGCGGCGGACGACGGTGTGAAGCCGCAGACCGTCGAGGCGCTCAACCACGCGCAGGCGGCCGGTGTGCCGGTCGTCGTGGCGGTGAACAAGGTCGACAAGGAGGGCGCGGACCCGGCGAAGGTCCGCGGCCAGCTCACCGAGTACGGCCTGGTCGCCGAGGAGTACGGCGGCGACACGATGTTCGTCGACGTCTCCGCGCGCAACCGGACCGGTATCGACGCTCTGCTGGAGGCGGTCATCCTGACCGCCGACGCCTCCCTCGACCTGCAGGCGCCGACCGGCACCGAGGCTCAGGGTGTGGCGATCGAAGGCCGCCTCGACCGTGGCCGTGGCCCGGTGGCGACGGTGCTGGTCCAGCGCGGGACCCTGCGAGTCGGTGACTCGGTCGTCGCCGGCGAGGCCTTCGGCCGGGTGCGTGCGATGCTCGACGAGAACGGCGCGCAGGTCACCGAGGCGGGCCCGGCGCGGCCCGTGCAGGTGCTCGGTTTCACCAGCGTTCCCGACGCCGGCGACAACTTCCTCGTCGTACCCGAGGACCGGGTCGCCCGGCAGATCGCCGAGCGCAGGCAGGCCCGTGAGCGCAACGCCGAGCTGGCGCTGAGCCGCGGTCGYCCGACGCTGGAGAGCATCCTCGAGCGGATGAAGGAGGGCGAGAAGACCCAGCTCAACCTCATCCTCAAGGGTGACGTGTCGGGTTCGGTCGAAGCCCTCGAGGACGCCCTGCTCAAGATCGACGTCGGCGACGAGGTCGGTCTGCGGATCATCGACCGTGGTGTCGGTGCGATCACCGAGACCAACGTCATGCTGGCGTCGGCCTCGGACGCGGTCATCATCGGCTTCAACGTCCGCCCGCAGGGCAAGGCGACGGAGCTGGCCGACCGCGAGGGCGTGGAGGTCCGCTACTACTCGGTGATCTACCAGGCCATCGAGGACATCGAGAACGCCCTCAAGGGCATGCTCAAGCCGGTGTACGAAGAGGCCCAGCTCGGCACCGCGGAGGTCCGCGAGGTCTTCCGGGTGCCCCGGGTGGGTAACGTCGCCGGTTCGCTCGTCCGCTCCGGCATCATCCGCCGCAACACCAAGGCCCGGCTCATCCGGGACGGTGTGGTGGTCGCGGACAATCTCACCGTCGACTCGCTCAAGCGGTTCAAGGACGACGCGACGGAGGYCCGCGAGGGCTACGAGTGCGGTATCGGTCTCGGGTCGTTCAACGACATCAAGATCGATGACGTGATCGAGACCTTCGAGCAGCGGGAGGTTGCCCGCACCTGATCCGGCGGTGCCGGTGCCGGTCGTACCTCTGGTCCGACCGGCACCGGCGCTCGGCGCAGTCAGGATGTGGGAAGATCATGTGGATCGGGACCCTGACGCTGGACATCCTTCTCGGTGACGTCCACTCGCTGAAGGAGAAACGGTCGGTCGTCCGGCCGGTCGTGGCCGAGCTCCGGCGGCGTTTCGCGGTGAGTACCGCGGAGACCGGCAGCCTGGACCTGCACCGTCGCGTCGAGATCGGAGTGGCTGTCGTGGCCGCGGATCGCGCGCACTGCGTGGAGGTCATCAGCGCCTGCGAGGACCTGGTGGCGCGACGCCCGGAGCTGGAGGTCCTCTCGGCGCGAGCGCGCTTCCTCTCCGGGGAGGACGTGGACGGCCATCCCGGGCCCGCAACGGTTCCGTCCCAGGGAGTGTCCTAGGCCGTCCCGTGCCACGGGACGGCCCCTGCTGTGGACACGGACACGAGCGCGGCGGCACGGTTGCGAGCGCGGCACACGTAACCGGCGGTTCCGGGTGCGGTGCCTGGACCGCGGGGGCAGCAGAAATCTGGTGGGTGTCGACCGTGAACCGGCCGGGCACCGTGGTGTCCGCCCGTCGAGGTCGACCGGGTGAGTGAGTGAGGGAGGTGGGCGGTGGCTGATCCGGCCCGCGCACGCCGGCTGGCAGTGCGCATCCGTGAGGTGGTCGCGTCCACGCTGGAACGCGGTGTGAAGGATCCCCGTCTCGGAATGGTGACCGTGACGGACGCTCGGGTCACCCCCGACCTGCTCGACGCGACGATCTTCTACACGGTGTACGGCGATGACGACGCGCGGGAGGCCTCGGCCGCCGCGCTGGAATCGGCGAAGGGGATGCTGCGCAGCCAGGTCGGGCGCGCCACCGGGGTCAAGGTCACCCCGACGCTGACCTTCGTCCACGACYGGCTACCCGAGGACACACAGCACCTCGAGGACCTGCTCGACGTCGCCCRGCGGCGGGACGCGGAGATCGCCCGGGCGCGCCAGGACGCCACGCCCGCCGGTGAACCGGACCCTTACCGACGGCCCCGGGAGATCGATGCCGCTGAGGTCGACGAAGCCGACCTCGACCTCGAGCTCGACGTCGATCCGGAGCCGGGCCACGACTGGGCGGACCCCGATGCTGTGGGCGGTGACGAGGCCCGGAGCGGGTGGCGGGAGTCGGCGTCATGACGGTCATCTCCGCGACGGGTCCGGGATCCGGTGCGGGACCGTCCGGCCCAGGTGACGCCACGCTCGGCGCGCCGGGCGGCGCGGGATCCGTCCAGGCCCTGCAGGAGGCGGTGCGGGCGCTGCGCGGCGCCGCGGACGCCGGTGCGGAAGTGCTGCTGCTCGCCCACATCAACCCGGACGGGGACAGCCTCGGCTCGGCGATCGCGCTCGGCCTGGCCCTGCGCCGCCTTGGTGCGCGCCCCCGTGTCTCGTTCGACGCGGATCCCTTCGTGGTCCCGCGCACCCTGGGTTTCCTGCCCGGCCAGGACCTGCTGGTCGCACCCRACGACCTGGGCGGGCGTGGCGGTGCGGAGCTGGTGGTGACCCTGGACGCGGGCAGCGAGGAGCGTCTCGGTGTCCTGGCCCGGCGGCTCGCCGGCCCGCGTTCGCTCGTCGTGGACCACCACGCCTCCAACACCCTGTTCGGTGACATCAACCTGGTCGACATCGCGGCGGCGTCCACCAGCGTGCTGGTGGTGCGGCTGATCGACGCCCTCGGCGTGGAGCTCGACCGGGACATGGCCACCGCGGTGTACACGGGGCTGGCCACGGACACCGGTTCCTTCCGGTACGCGGCGACGACGCCGTCCGTCCACGAGCTGGCCGCCCGCCTGCTGGCGACCGGCGTCCGGCACGACCTGATCGGCCGGACGCTCTGGGACACCCACCGCTTCGGCTATCTCAAGCTGCTGGGGGAGACGCTGCAACGGGCCCGGCTGGAGCCCGAGTTCGATCTCATCTGGACCTGGTGCACCGAGGCCGACCTGCGCGCTGCCGGGATCGGGTACGACGAGATCGAGGCCGTCATCGACACGGTGCGGACGGTGTCCGAGGCCGAGGTCGCCGTCGTCTGCAAGCAGGACAGCGGCGTCTGGAAGCTGTCGGTGCGTTCCAAGGGTGCGGTGGACGTCGGCGCGGTCTGCACCGCCCTGGGCGGTGGCGGCCATCGCTTCGCAGCCGGGATCTCGTCGTCGGCGCCGCTCGAGACGGTGATGGCCCGGTTCCGGGAGAAGATCGTGCACGCTACCCGGCTCGCGGGGTGAACTCGTGGTGAGCCCGCCCGAATCCCCGGCCTCGGCGCCGGCGCCGGCGCCGTCTTCTCCGGCTGGGCCGTCGGCTGCGGCCGTGGACGGCCTGGTCGTGGTCGACAAGCCGGCAGGGTGGACGTCCCACGACGTGGTGGCGCGCTCCCGGCGCCTGCTGCGCACGCGCCGCGTCGGTCATGCCGGGACGCTCGACCCGATGGCCACCGGAGTGCTGGTCCTCGGCGTCGGCCGCGGCACGCGGCTGCTCGGCCGGCTGGCGCTGACCACGAAGGTGTACGAGGCGACGATCCGGCTCGGCCGCACCACCACGACGGACGACGCCGAGGGCGAGCTGATCGAGGACCGACCGGTCGAGGTCGACGCCGCTGGCCTGGCGGCGGGGATGGCGGCGTTGACCGGGGAGATCGACCAGGTCCCGTCCAGCGTGAGCGCGGTGAAGGTCAACGGGGTGCGGGCCTACGCCCGGGTCCGGGCCGGCGAGGAGGTCACCCTGGCGGCCCGCCGGGTCACCGTGAGCCGTTTCGACCTGCTCGCGCGGCGCGACAGCGATCTGGACGTCGTGGTGGCCTGCTCCAGCGGGACGTACATCCGCGCGCTCGCCCGCGACCTGGGTGCCGCCCTCGGCTGTGGGGGGCACCTGACCGCGCTGCGCCGGCGGGAGGTCGGGCCGTTCGGGCTCGCCGCGGCGGTGACCCTGGACGAGCTGGCCGAGCGTGGGCCGGCGGCGGTGCTGCCGCTCGGGGCGGCGGTGGCGACGGCCTTCCCACGCCGGGACGTCGGCGTGACCGAGGCCCGTGATGTCGCTCACGGCCGGAGACTGCCTCCGGTGGGCAGTTCCGGCCCCTACGGCGTGTTCGGCCCGGATGGCGCAGTTCTGGCCCTGTTCGAGGAGCGGGACGGAACAGCCCGGCCGATCGTGGTCTTCGCGCCGGCGTAGCACCGGCACCCCCCCGCCCGGCGCCGGCACCGCGCCGGCACCGCGCCGGCCGGGGGCAGTCGCGGGAACGCGAAGCTCGACCTGCCGCGGATCGAAGATCAATTCGCGATGCCCTAGGCTTCGGCAGGTGCGACGTTGGCGCGGAGTCGAGAACACCCCGGACGACTGGCCCGGCGGAGTCGTCACCATTGGCTTCTTCGACGGCGTTCATCTGGGTCACCGTCGGATCATCGGGCGGGCCGTCGAGCTTGCCCGGGAGCGCGGGCAGCAGGCGACGGTGCTGACGTTCGATCCGCATCCCGCCGAGGTCCTGCGCCCCGGTACGCATCCCGCGCAGCTGACCACCCTGCGCTACAAGGCGGAGCTGCTCGCGGCCATCGGCGTCGACGCGCTCTGCGTCGCCCCGTTCACCCTGGAGTTCAGCCGGATCCCGGCGGAGGAGTTCGTCCGCCAGGTGCTGGTGGGCCGGCTGCGGGCGTCCACCGTGGTCGTGGGGGAGAACTTCACCTACGGCCATCGCGCGGCCGGCACGGTGCAGACGCTGGCCCGCGGCGGGGCGGCGGAGGGCTTCGCGGTGGAGGGGATCGGCCTGGTGCGCGCGGACGAGAAGGTGCTGTCCTCCACCGAGATCCGCCGCCGGGTCGCCGCGGGCGACGTCGAGGGTGCCGCGGTGGCGCTCGGCCGGCCGCACCGGGTCGAGGGCGTGGTGGTGCACGGTGACGCCCGTGGCCGCACGATCGGCTACCCGACGGCGAACCTGCAGTGCACGCCGTGGTCGGCGGTGCCCGACGACGGCGTCTACGCGGGGTTCGCGAGCTGGTCCGACCAGCGTCGGGCCGCCGCGATCTCGATCGGTACGAACCCGACGTTCGAGGGGCGGGAGCGCAGGGTCGAGGCGTTCCTGCTCGACTTCGACGGCGACCTCTACGGCGAGTACATGACCTACGAGTTCACCCGCCGGCTGCGTCCGACCCTGCGTTTCGATTCCGTCGACGAGCTCGTCGAGCAGATGGGCCGGGACGTCGACGCGACCAGGACGGCCACCCTTCCCGTCTGACCCGGGCCGGAACCCGGGCCGTCTCGAGACCGGATCCGCGACCGGCTGGCGGGGCCCGCGGGTGGGGCGCGGAGAGGGCGCGGGGGCGGGGGCCGATGGTCGGTGTCCGGGCGGGTCGCCCGGGGTTGATAAGCTTCCCCCTCAGGCGGGAGCGGTGTGTCCGGTGACGGCGTGCCGGATGGTCGACTCGCGGTGGTTGCTGATGGTGTACAGCTGGTGACTTGCAGCTGATGGTGTTCAGCGGTCGCCGGGGTTCGGTGGTGGTCGGGGCGGGTTCGGCGTGGTGCCGAGAGCCCGGGGCCGCCGGCGGCGGTGCGACATCCGGTGGCTCACACCGGCGGGATGTCCGGGTGGAGAAGACCCCGGGCGCGCGCCGCCCCGGACGAGGAACGAGGTGGAGCGTGCCGCTCTCTAGCGACGTCAAGCAGAAGATCATGTCGGACTACGCCACGGTCGAACGGGACACCGGTTCGCCCGAGGTCCAGGTGGCGATGCTGACCCGTCGCATCAGTGACCTGACGGAGCACCTGAAGGTCCACAAGCACGACCACCACAGCCGCCGCGGGCTGCTCCTGCTGGTCGGGCGCCGGCGCCGGCTGCTGAACTACCTGTCGAAGACAGACATCAACCGCTATCGCGCACTGATCGAACGACTCGGTCTGCGCCGATAGTCAACAAGAGGGAGCGCCCCGGTGGCGCTCCCTCCGGCGCATCCGGGGTAGATACCGGGGCGTCGGGCCGTCGGCGGCACTCGGTCGCCCGGCGGTCGCAGGACCTGACCGGGTCCGCGCGGCATGAGCCGCCGGTCCTCGGTCGTGGCCGCCTGGACGGTGCCCACCGGCGCCGGCCCCGGAGACTTCGACTGAGCACCGGCATCCTCGATGGCGCGGGCACGGCCCACGATGAGGATGGAGTTTCGAGTGGACGACTCGACACAGGCGGCCGAGGCGGTCATCACGACACCGGCCGGAACCCGCACGGTGCGCTTCGAGACCGGCCGGCTGGCCAGGCAGGCCGCCGGTGCGGTGGTCGCGCACCTGGGCGACACCATGGTCCTGTCGGCGACGACGGTGAGCCGGTCGCCGAAGGAGCAGCTGGACTTCTTCCCGCTCACGGTGGACGTCGAGGAGCGGATGTACGCGGCCGGGCGCATTCCCGGATCGTTCTTCCGCCGTGAGGGGCGTCCCAGCGAGGACGCGATCCTGACCTGCCGGCTGATCGACCGCCCGCTGCGCCCGTCGTTCGCGAAGGGGCTGCGCAACGAGATCCAGGTCGTCGCGACCGTGCTGGCGCTGGACCCGGAGACCCTCTACGACGTCGTCGCGATCAACGCGGCGAGTGCGTCGACCATGCTGGCGGGCCTGCCGTTCAGCGGCCCGATCGGCGCGACCCGGGTCGGGTTCGTCGATGGTGAGTGGATCGCCTTCCCGACCCACCCCGAGCTGGAGCGGGCCACGTTCGACATGGTCGTGGCCGGCCGTGTCCTGGAGGACGGCTCCGACGTCGCGATCATGATGGTCGAGGCGGAGGCCACCCCGGGCACTGTCAACCTGCTCGCGGGCGGTGCGGCGGCGCCGACCGAGGAGGTCGTCGCGGCGGGTCTGGAGGCGGCGAAGCCCGCGATCCGCGAGCTGTGCCGGGCACAGAGCGAGCTCGCGGCCGGCGCGGCCAAGGCGCGGCGCGAGTTCCCGGTCTTCGTCGACTACCACGACGACGTGCTGGAGTCCATGACCGCGGCCGTGGGCGAGGAGCTCGCGGCGGCGCTGCGCATCGCGGGCAAGACCGAGCGCGAGACGGAGCTCGAGCGGGTCCGCGCGCTGGCGGTCGAGAAGGTCTCCGGCCAGTTCGAGGGTCGCGACAAGGAGATCAGCCCGGCCTACCGGGCGCTGACCAAGAAGCTGGTCCGCTCGCGGATCGTCGCCGACGGCGTGCGTATCGACGGCCGGTCGACGACCGAGATCCGGGAGCTGTCGGCCGAGGTCGACTACATCCCGCGGGTGCACGGCTCGGCGCTGTTCGAGCGGGGTGAGACGCAGATCCTCGGCGTCACGACGCTGGCGATGCTGCGGATGGAGCAGACCGTCGACACGCTCAACCCGGAGCGCACCAAGCGTTACATGCACAACTACAACTTCCCGCCGTACTCCACCGGGGAGACGGGCCGGGTCGGCTCGCCCAAGCGTCGCGAGATCGGCCACGGCGCGCTCGCCGAGCGGGCGCTGCTGCCGGTGCTGCCCAGCCGTGAGGAGTTCCCCTACGCGATCCGCCAGGTCTCCGAGGCGCTGGGCTCGAACGGCTCGACCAGCATGGGCTCGGTGTGYGCGAGCACGCTGTCGCTGCTCAACGCCGGTGTGCCGCTGAAGGCGCCGGTGGCCGGCATCGCGATGGGCCTGATCAAGGAGGGCGACTCCTTCGTCACCCTCACCGACATCCTCGGTGCCGAGGACGCCTACGGCGACATGGACTTCAAGGTCGCCGGCACCCGGGACTTCGTCACCGCCCTGCAGCTCGACACCAAGCTCGACGGCATCCCCGCGTCGGTGCTGGCGGCGGCCCTGCAGCAGGCGCGGGCGGCCCGGCTGACGATCCTGGAAGTGATGGCCGAGGCCATCGGCGAGCCGGACGAGATGTCCGCGCACGCCCCGCGGGTCATCTCGGTGAAGATCCCGGTCGACAAGATCGGCGAGGTCATCGGGCCCAAGGGCAAGATGATCAACCAGATCCAGGCCGACTCCGGCGCCGAGATCACGGTCGAGGACGACGGCACGATCTACATCGGCGCCGCCGACGGGCCGTCGGCGGAGACCGCCCGCTCCGCGATCAACGCGATCGCCAACCCGCAGATGCCCGAGGTGGGGGAGCGCTACCTCGGCACCATCGTCAAGATCACCAACTTCGGCGCCTTCGTGTCGCTGACCCCGGGCAAGGACGGCCTGCTCCACGTGAGCAAGCTCAAGCAGCTCGCGGGCGGCAAGCGGGTGGAGAAGGTGGAGGACGTCCTGTCGGTGGGCCAGAAGCTGCAGGTGGAGATCACCGAGATCGACGCCCGTGGCAAGATCAGCCTCGCGCCCGGGGCGGAGGCCGCCGACGCGGTTGCGGTCGAGTCCTGAGTCGCCCCGTGCACGCGGGGGTCCTCCTCCTGACAGGAGCACTGTGACGGAGACGGAACTGTCCTCCTCTGACGGGCGCACGCGGGCCACGGGCGGGCCGGAGGTCACCTCCGGCCCGCAGCCGGGCCGTGTCGCCGATCTGCTCGCGGCGGGCGGCGGCACCGCGGAGCTGCTCGCCGGGACGGTGCGCCGCACCGTCCTGCCGGGTGGCCTGCGGGTCATCACGGAGAAGGTGCCGGGGGTCCGCTCGGTGGCCATCGGCGTCTGGGTCGGCGTGGGGTCCCGCGACGAGACGCCCCTGACCGGCGGCTGCTCGCACTACCTGGAGCACCTGCTGTTCAAGGGCACGCCGACCCGGGACGCGCTGACGATCAGCGCCGCCATCGAGGCGGTCGGCGGGGATCTCAACGCCTTCACGAACAAGGAGTACACCTGCTACTACGCCCGGGTCCTCGACGATGACCTGGGCCTGGCCGTCGACGTCGTCTGCGACATGGTCGCCAACTCACTGGTGACCGCGGACGACGTCGAGGCCGAGCGCGGCGTGATCCTCGAGGAGATCGCCATGCACGAGGACGACCCCGGTGACGTCGTGCACGACGTCTTCGCGGATGCCGTCCTCGGGTCGTCCGTGCTGGGCCGGCCGGTGCTCGGCACGGTCGAGACGATCCAGGCCCTCGGCCGGGAGACGATCTTCGACTACTACCGCGAGCACTACGCGCCACCGGCGCTGGTGATCTCGATCGCGGGCAACCTCGACCACGACCACGCCCTTGACCGGGTGGCGAGGGCGTTCGCCGACCGCCTCGGCGGGCCGGCGCGGCCGCAGGACGTCCGCCGGGGTGACTACCCGTTCCCCCCGCCGCCGGGCATCATCGTCACCAACCGGCCGACCGAGCAGGCCCACGTCGTGCTCGGCACGGTCGGCCTGTCCCGGCACGACCCGCGCCGCTACGCGCTCGGGCTGCTGTCGCAGGCCCTGGGCGGCGGGATGAGCTCGCGGCTGTTCCAGGAGGTGCGGGAGAAGCGCGGCCTGGCCTACTCGGTCTACTCGTTCGACAACCAGTTCGCCGACGCCGGCCTCTTCGGGGTCTACGCGGGCTGCACCCCGGGCCGGGCGGACGACGTGCTGGAGATCTGCCGTGAGCAGGTGCACCAGATCGCCGAGCACGGCATCACCGATGAGGAGCTCGACCGGGCCCGCGGGCAGAACCGCGGGGGCCTCGTGCTCAACCTCGAGGACACCGGCTCGCGGATGACCCGGCTCGGCAAGTCCGAGCTCGTCCACGGCGAGATCCTCCCGGTCGACGAGGTGCTCGCCCGGGTCGAGGCTGTCACTCTGGACGACGTACGGGCCCTCGCCGGCGAGCTCGTCGACCAGCCGTGGGCGCTCGGTGTCATCGGCCCGTTCGACGACCACGACTTCAGCGCCGCGGTCGCCCGCTGAGTCAGCAGCCGTCAGCCAGCAGCCAGCTTTGATGATCATCCGGCCCCGCGGCCTGTGCCGCGGGGCCGGCACACGTGAGGGGCACGAAGTGATTGCTGTCGGGGTGCTCGGCTCCCGTGGCCGGATGGGTGCCACGGTGTGCTCGGCTGTCCGGGAGGCGCCGGATCTGGAGCTGGTGGCCGAGGCGGACGCCGGCGACGACCGCGCTCCGCTCGCGAAGGCGGACGTGGTCGTCGACTTCACCCATCCCGACGCGGTCATGGACAACCTGCGCTGGGCGGTCGACAACGGCGTCCACGCCGTGGTGGGCACGACCGGGCTCGACGGCGACCGCCTCGACACCGTGCGCGGCTGGCTGGGCGCCGAGCCGTCGGTCGGGGTGTTCGTGGCACCCAACTTCGGCATCGCCGCCGTGTTGATGATGCTCTTCGCCGCCCGGGCGGCGCCGTACTTCGAATCGGTGGAGATCGTCGAGCTGCACCATCCCGGCAAGGCGGACGCGCCCAGCGGCACGGCCCGGCGCACCGCCGAGCTCATCGCCGCCGCCCGGAAGTCCGCCGGACTCGACCCGGCCGGCCCGGACGCGACGACCTCGGCGCTCGACGGGGCCCGCGGTGCCCGCGCCGCCGGCGTGYCGGTGCACGCCGTCCGGCTCGCCGGGCTGGTCGCGCACCAGGAGGTGCTTCTCGGCGGTGCCGGCGAAACCCTCACGATCCGCCACGACTCGCTCGACCGCGCCTCGTTCATGCCCGGCGTCCTGCTCGCGGTGCGTCAGGTGGCCGCGCATCCGGGACTGACCGTGGGCCTGGAGAGCCTTCTCGACCTCGGCTGAGCCAGGCCGGGCCGGGGCCGCGCACCGGCGCGGGACCGGGTGTCGCCAAGCCGTCACCCGGTCCGCTGTCCGCCGCCGCCCATGCGGATGGATAGGTTTCGGGTGTGGCACGACAAACGGGTGGCCGGCCGGCCAACACGGGGACCGTCTTCGGTATCGACCTCGGGACGACCTTCAGCTGCCTGGCCAGGGTGTCCGCCTCCGGCGACCCCGAGGTCATCCCGCTGATGGACGGGTCGACGATCCTGCCCAGCGTGGTGCTGTTCGTCGGCCGCGACGACTACATCACCGGTGAGACCGCCCGGCGCCTCGCCCGGGCCCGGCCCGATGACGTCTGCTCGCTCGTCAAGCGCCGGATGGGCGACCGCGACTGGCGGTTCGTCACCCACGGGGCGGCCTGGTCGGCGCCGGCGGTCAGCGGGCTGATCCTCAAGGCGCTCGTCTCGGACGCCGGGATGACCGCCGGGGAGCCCGTCCGGGACGCCGTCATCACCGTGCCGGCCTACTTCGGTGACGAGGAGCGCCGGGCCACCGTGCTGGCCGGCGAGTACGCCGGGCTGAACGTCGTCGACGTCATCAACGAACCCACCGCCGCCGCGCTGTCCTACGGGTTCGCCCGGTTCGAGGTCGCGGGCCGGCGCACCCTCGCCGGCCCCGGCGTCCTCGCCGAGGAGGTCGCCCTCGTCTACGACCTGGGCGGTGGAACCTTCGACGTCACCATCGTCGAGCTCGCCGACCGCCGGGTCTCCGTCGTCGCGACCGACGGTGACCACCAGCTGGGCGGGGCCGACTGGGACGAGAAGATCGTCCTGTTCCTCACCGACCGCTTCCTCGCCGCCCACCCGGGCGCCGACGACCCGCTCGACGACGGCGAGGCCGCGCAGGTGCTGCAGCTCGCCGCCGAGCGCGCGCGGCGTGAGCTGACCGACGCGGACTCGACCGTGATCACCGTCAGTCACGGTGGGAGGACTCTGGACGTCACCCTGACCCGGGACGAGGTGGAGAACCTCACCGCGGTACTGCTCGACCGCACCCTCGAGCTGACCCGGTCGGCGATCGAGGCCGCCCGCGAGCGCGGGGTACGCGGCGTCGACCGGGTCCTGCTGGTCGGCGGTGCCTCGCGGATGCCGGCCGTGGCCCGGCGGCTGGCCGCCGAACTGTCGGTGCCGGTGGAGCTGAGCGATCCGGACCTGGCCGTCGCCCGCGGTGCCGCGATCTACGGGGAGAAGAAGGCGCTGGAGCGCCTGGTCGCCGCCGACCTCGTCACCCGCGGCCAGCTGGTGGACGGCGCCGCGGTGGACACGGCCGCCCCCGCCGACCTGGACGCCGCGTGCCGGCGCCTCGCCGAGGCCCTGGGGCTGCCCGCGGACCGGGTGCGGCGGACCGTCGAGGTGCAGGTCGTCAATGTCGTCTCCCGGGGCTTCGGTGTGCTGGCGCTGGACCGTTTCGGCGATCAGCGGGCGGTGTTCCTCGTTCACCGCAACGACCGGCTGCCGGTGGCCGTCCGCCGGCTGTTCGGCACCGTGCGCGACGACCAGGACGCGGTGACCGTCCACGTCGTCGAGCAGGCCGGGGGCGTGGAGTCCGCCCGCGTCGACGACAACAAGATCATTGCCAACGCGGAGATCACCGGCATTCCACCGGGCTATCCGGCCGGTACTCAGATAGAAATCATGTTTCGGATGGGGTTCGACGGCATCCTGGAAGTGACGGCACGCCACGAGGGGCTCGCCGACCGGCCGCTGACGGTTCGCATCGAGACGTCCGCGGCACTGAGCCAGGCGGACGTCGCGCGCGAGCGGGAGCAGGTCGCCCGGGCCCGCCGTGAGCGGGGCACGGATCCGGGCGCCGGTGGCGACCCCCTCCGCAAGAAGCCGCCGGACGCGGAGCAGGGCGGGCTCGGCGGCCCGCCCGGCTGGGTGTAGCCGGGCCTGGGCGCCAGCCGGCAGAGCGCCCGACAGAGCGCCCGACAGAACGGCCGGAGAGCGCGACGCCAGAGAGGGAGACCACCGTGCTGCCCTTCGACTCGAACGACTACCGGCGGCGGGTGCTCGCGGCGCTCCACGCCCGCGGCGGGGCCGAGCAGAGCGACCCCTTCGAGATCTACGACATCCCGGTCGTGGAGGCGCCCCGGCTCGGTGACGCGGAGGTCCGCGCCCGCCTGGACGAGGTCTGGGCCTTCTGGCAGCGCAGCCGGGACCATCCCCGCTACCGTGGTGTGATCATCGCCCTGCTGGGTCTGCACGACGAGCTGTCGGCGGCACTGGCCACCGCCGCGTCCCGCGCCGACCTCGCCGAGCGGGTCACCGCCGCCCGCGCGGCCCGGGACAGCGAGCGCTTCGCCGAGCTCGACGCCGCCGTCCGCCGCCTGGTGAGCCGCTTCGGCGGCCTGCCCGAGGACAAGGTCGCGGGACTGCGCGCCCTGGCCGCCGCGCAGGGCGTCGACGAGGCGGCGTTCGCGCAGCGCATCCGCCGGTACCGGCTGCTCCCCGCGGGCGCGCCGGAGCGGGCGACATCCGCGCAGGCCCGCCGGGCCGTGCCCGCGGAGGTGATCCGCCAGATCCGTGCCGATCTCGACGAGCTCGGACGGATCGCCGGGACCACCCCGCCGCGCAGCCTGTTCGACCTGCTCGGGGTCTCCCCGGGGAGCACCCGGGAGGAGATCCGGGCCGTCCGCGACGCGGCCGCGGCCCGCAACCGCGAGCGCCGGCCGGACCGGCGGCGCGCGCTGTTGGACGACCTGCTGACGGCCGTCCGTTCGCTGCTCGTCGACGGTGATCCGGAGGCCTACCTCGACGCCCTGGTCGAGCCGGTCAGGGCGGCGCTGCGACCGCGGGTCGCCACCGCCGTCCTCATCGAGGACCGTCTGCTCGCGTCGGCCGCCGCGGAGTTCGTCGCCCACGCCGAGGCGGAGGGCCTCGACCCGGCCCGGGCCCGGACGGTCGTCGCCGACCTCGCGCGTGAGAACGGCGTGGAGGCACCCGAGGTGGCGTACACGCCGCGCCGGTCCGGCGGTGCTGGCGGTGGTGCCGGTGCCGGTGCTGCCGGTGGCGGCGACGTGGTGCCGCCCGGGCGGGCGGTGCCGGCTCCCGCCCCCGGCCGTACGCGTGACTGGCAGGCCCTGCTTTCCCGGGCCCGGGCCGCGCTCCGGGCCGGACGGCCGATCGAGGCCAGTGACGAGATCTCCCGGGCGCGTGAGGCGGCAGGGGAGACCCTGCCACCCATCCGGGCGCTCGGGGACGAGGTGGAGCGGGTCATCCGGGCCGCGGGGGAGAGCTGGCGGGTCATCGTCGCCGAGGCCGGCACCGACCGACACCGCGCAGTTGCCCGCCTCACCGAGGACCTCGCCCGGGTCGCGGCGGACGTCCCTGGTCCAGGCGGACGGGTGCTCGACGAGGTACGCGCGACGGCACGGGCGCGCTGCGCCCAGGCGGACGAGCTCGTCCGCCGCGCGCGTGAGGCGCCCGGGCCGGAGCGGATCCGGCTGGCGCGGGAGGCGCTGGCCGCGGTGGCGGATCACGAGGAGGCACGCGCCCTGCTCGCGGACAGCCCGGACGCCGACGCCCCGCCGCGGCCGGCCCGGCAGCGACCGGTCACCGCCCCGGGTGACGGTTCGAACGAAGGTCCGAGCGAGGGTTCGGGTGAGGGCTCGGGCTCGGGTGGGCGGCCGGAGCCGGAGCGCGGGCAGGCCCGGGTCCCGGAGCAGGAGCGGGTGTCGGTGGACGACCGTCCGGCCCCTGCCGCCGTGCCGTCTGCCGTCGTGCCATCGGCCGCCGAGGCGCGGGTCGTCGAGGCGCCGAGCGGGGTGTCCGCCCGGTGGGACGGCGCGTCCGTGGTCGTCAGCTGGCGTGCGACGATCACTCCGGGTGATGTCCGGTACCGCATCCGGCGGATCACCGCGGACGGCAACGCCCGTGCGGTGGGTGTCACCGCCGCCACCTCGATCGAGGACGGCGGCGTGTACCGCGGGTCGTCGATTCCCGAGTACGAGGTGATCGCCGGCGTCGGTGGCGTCTGGTCGGTGCCGGCCCGGTGGCCGGAACCGGTGCGCGGCGAGGAACCTGCGCGTGACCAGGAACGGGTGCCCGAGCCGGAACGGGTGCCCGAGCCGGAGCGGACGGCGTCCGGTGCCGCCGGGGAGCGTGGCGGGACGCAGGCGCCGGGCCGGCTTCCGCCGGTTCCGGTGCCGGCCGAGGTGCCTGCCAAGGCGGCAGACGCGGCGCCGGCGGCAGACGCGGTGCCCGTGCCCGACGCGGTGCCCGGTCCGGCAGACGTGCGGGTCCCGCCGCCGGGTCCGCGGACCGCCGCCGATGAACTCGACCCGGCGTCCGACCTGCGGCTGGTGGCGGGGCGGCTGTGCTGGACCTGGCCGTCCGGCTGCACGGAGATGATGGTGACGGCGCGTGCGGACCTGCCGCCCGCCGGCGCGCAGGAGCTCGGCTCCATCACCCGCAAGATCACCAATACGAGGTACGACATCGACGGCGGCTTCGTGCTGCCGGAGGCGCGTCCGCTGCACGTGGCGCTCTTCGCCTGCGTTCGCGAGCGTGGTGAGCTGGTGGTCGCGGGCGCGGCGGCCGGGCGGTGCCTGGTGGACGCCGCCGGCGTCCTGGCTGTCATTGYGGTGACGCCTGGTGTTGCCGCTCCCGCCACGGGTGCGTCAGGAGGCTCCCGGACTGCCTAGCCGTCGGCGTGTAAGGTTCCGATCGTGCTTTTCTCGTCTCGACATCGGTGATCGCCGCGCTCTCAGGGTCCGATGAGCGTGTGTGGAGGCCACGCGCGCCCGCAGTGTCGAGAAAGAGGAGTTGTTCCGGCGATGGCCGATGCACCCGTGGTCCGTCCCACCCCGATCAGCGGATTTCCCGAATGGCTGCCCGACGTGCGGATGGTCGAGCTCCGCTGGCTGGACACCATCCGCGCCACGTTCGAGCGGTACGGGTTCTGCTCGGTCGAGACCCCGTCGGTGGAGGCGCTGGACGCCCTGATGGCCAAGGGCGAGACCTCGCAGGAGGTCTACACCCTGCGGCGGCTGCAGGCGGAGGACGACGGCGACAGCTCGCGCCTCGGTCTGCACTTCGACCTGACCGTTCCGTTCGCCCGTTACGTCGCGGCGCATTTCAACGACCTGGTCTTCCCGTTCAAGCGCTACCAGATCCAGCGGGTGTGGCGTGGGGAGCGGCCCCAGGAGGGGCGGTTCCGGGAGTTCACCCAGTGCGACATCGACGTCATCAACATCGACCAGGTGCCACTGCACTTCGATGCCGAGCTTCCCCGGATCGTGCACGAGGTCCTCACCACGCTCGGGGTGCCCGCGTGGACGCTGAACATCAACAACCGCAAGGTGCTACAGGGGTTCTACGAGGGGCTGGGAATCGGCGACCCGCTGGCCGTCATCCGGGCCGCCGACAAGATTGACAAGATCGGGTCCGCCGGAGTCGAGGCGCTGCTGACCGGCCCGGTCGGGCTCACCGCGGACCAGGCCCGGGCCTGCCTGGACCTGGCTCACGTGCGGGGGTCCGACTCCGGGGTCGTCGAGGCGGTCGGCCGGCTCGGGGCCAAGTCCGACCTGCTCACCGAGGGCCTCGACGAGCTGGCGCGGGTGCTCGACGATCTGGCGGACCTGCCGCCCGGCAGCGTGGTCGCCGATCTGTCGATCGCCCGCGGGCTGGACTACTACACGGGCACCGTCTACGAGGCGAAGTTCGTCGACGCCCCGGGCTACGGCAGCATCTGTTCCGGCGGGCGTTACGACGATCTCGCGGGGACCTTCATCCGCCGCCACCTGCCCGGGGTCGGCATCTCGATCGGCCTCACCCGCATCTTCGCCAAGCTGGTGGCGGACGGCCTCGTCGGCGGCGGGCCGGCGAGCCCGGCCCAGGTTCTGGTGGTGATCCCGAGCGACGAGCGGCGGGCGGACGCGCTGGCCACCGCCCGGCAGCTGCGGGCCCGCGGCCTCAACGTCGAGACCTACCACCAGGCGGACAAGCTCGCCAAGCAGATCCGTTACGCCTCCCGCAAGGGCATCGGGCACGTCTGGTTCCCGCCGTTCGGGGACGACCGGCCACACGAGGTGAAGAACATGGCGACCGGGGAGCAGAACCCGGCGGACCCGGCGGTGTGGTCGCCCGCTTCCTGAGACGGGCCCGGCCGCGGCCTCGTGAGCACGTGGCCGGCCGCGTCGCCCTGCCACGCGGCCGGTGGCTTTCGGCACGGCCGGTGGCCGCCCGTGCGTCGGTGGCCTTCCACGCGACCGCGGCGCCGGTCGGCGGCGCGGGAGACGGGCCGACCGGCGGTCGCGGCCGCGTGGCAGACGCGGTGCCCGCGCCGCCGACGTGGAGCTCGACCAGGAGCTGACGGGGGCGGAGACCCCTGGCCGCGCAGCGCCTGCCGGGCGAGCACCGGACCCCCCGCCGACCGCGGCGAGGCGCCCACATCCGGTGTACCACGGTGCGCCGCCGCCTCCACCGCGGTGTTCCGTACGGGTCACCGGACGGGTAAGTGGGTGGCGACACGGGTCGGTTGGGCGGTTCGAACGTAACCGGTCCGGTGCATGCCGATGCCGCCCCGCAGGAGATCGCCACCGGCGGGCCGGGGCGCGGTGGTCCCCTTGTCCCCGTTCGGCTCCAGTTCCTGACGGGCCGCGGAGAGCGGATACCGTGGGATGGCAGTCGCCGCGGTGCCCGCCGCGCGCTGGTTCCGGCCGTCAGACCGTCGGGGGAAACCGTCAGACCAACGGGAAATCGTCAGGACCGTCGGGGCAACGGGGTGGAGGTCGCTGTGGTGGATGTCGGAGTGCCGGGCGGAACCGGTGGGAGCGGGACTGGATCCGGGCCCGGGTCCGGGTCCGGGAGTGGTCCGGCGCAGGCCGGGCTGCGGGTCCAGGTGATCGCCCGCACCGAGTTCCTCCCGCCGGACGACGTCCCGTGGAGCACCGACGCCGACGGCGGCCAGGCGCTGGCCGAGTTCGCCGGGCGGGCCTGCTACCAGAGCTGGAACAAGCCGAACCCGGCGACGGCGACGAACGCCGGCTACCTCCGGCACATCCTCGACGTCGGGCATCTGTCGGTGCTGGAGCACGGGACGGTGTCGCTGTACATCACCGGGGTGTCGCGCAGTCTCACCCACGAGCTGGTGCGGCACCGGCACTTCTCCTACAGCCAGCTGTCGCAGCGCTACGTCCCCGAGCACGACGCGGCCCTGGTCGAACCGGCGGTGATCGCCGAGGACCCGGAGCTGCACGAGCTCTTCACCGAGGCGGCGRCCGCCTCGATGGAGGCGTACGCCCGGCTGCTGGAGGGCCTCGAGAAGCGCTTCGCCGACGTCTCCGCACCGACGTCACGGCGCAAGCAGGCCCGACAGGCGGCCCGGTCGGTGCTGATGAACGCCACCGAGACCAGGATCGTCGTGACCGGCAACTACCGCGCCTGGCGGCACTTCATCGGCATGCGTGCCAGTGAGCACGCCGATGTCGAGATCCGCGGCCTGGCGGTCGCGGTGCTCCGTGCACTGCAGGGCGTGGCGCCGAACGTGTTCGCCGACTTCCGGGTCAGCGCGCTGGATGACGGTACCGAGGTGGCGTCCAGCCCGCTCGTCGGCGAAGGCTGAACCAGCGCCCCGGCCGGCCGCAAGGGCCCTTCGGCTCGGAGACTGCCGACATTCGCCTCGCCGGTGCGCGGGCGGAGATAACCAGGTTCGTCCTCACAATGGATCAGTGTTCGGTCAGGAGCGCGCGGCACGATGATGGGGTCGAGCGGTGGGACGAGCGCGCGGGCAACGGCGCCGGAGCGGGCCGGGCAGGGGAGGGCAGGCATGGTCGACGTTGCCGAGATCRGCGCGGGGTCCGAGGTGGCGACACCGAAGCCGCTGCCGGCCGACGAACTGCGCCTGCTCGACGCCTACTGGCGGGCCGCCAACTACCTGGCCGTGGGGCAGATCTACCTGCTGGACAACCCGCTGCTGGCCGAGCCGCTGCGGGCCGAGCACATCAAGCCGCGCCTGCTGGGCCACTGGGGCACCACGCCCGGTCTGAACCTGATCTACACCCACCTCAACCGGGTCATCCGTCACCACGACCTGGACGCGATCTACGTGATCGGCCCGGGCCACGGCGGGCCGGCCATCGTGGCGAACACCTACCTCGAGGGCACCTACAGCGAGACCTACCCGTCCATCACCCAGGACCTGGCCGGGATGCGCCGGCTGTTCCGCCAGTTCTCCTTCCCGGGCGGGATCCCCAGCCATGTCGCCCCGGAGGTGCCCGGCTCCATCCACGAGGGCGGTGAGCTCGGCTACGCCCTCACCCACGCCTACGGGGCCGCGTTCGACAACCCGCACCTGCTGGTGGCCGCGGTCGTCGGCGACGGTGAGGCCGAGACGGGGCCGCTCGCGGCGAGCTGGCACTCGAACAAGTTTCTCGACCCCGTCCGTGACGGGGTGGTGCTGCCGATCCTGCACCTCAACGGATACAAGATCGCCCAGCCGACTGTCCTGGCCCGGATCCCGGAGACCGAGCTCGACGCGCTGATGCGCGGCTACGGCTACGAGCCGCTGTACGTGACCGGGGATGACCCGGCCGAGGTCCACCAGCAGTTCGCCCACGTGCTCGACACCGCGATCGCGCGGATCCACGGCATCCAGGACCGGGCGCGCCGGCTCGGTGATCCGTCCCGCCCGGCCTGGCCGATGATCATCCTGCGTACGCCGAAGGGCTGGACGGGCCCGGCGACCGTGGACGGCAAGCCGGTCGAGGGGAACTGGCGCTCCCATCAGGTTCCGCTTTCCGATCCGAAGAACGACACGGCGCACCTCGCCCAGCTCGAGGCCTGGCTGCGCAGCTATCGGCCCTGGGAGCTGTTCGAGGCCGACGGGCGGCTCCGGCCGGAACTCGCGGCACTGGCGCCGGTGGGCACCCGCCGGATGAGCGCCAACCCGCACGCCAACGGCGGCGAGCTGCTGCGCGACCTGACCCTGCCCGACTTCCGCGACTACGCCGTCGACATCCCGTCGCCAGGGATCGGCTGGAGCGAGGCGACACGGGTCCTCGGTGGCTTCCTGCGTGACGTCATGCGCGCCAACCCGAACACGTTCCGGGTCATGGGGCCGGACGAGACCGCGTCGAACCGGCTGGGCGCGCTGTTCGAGACCACCGCGCGCGCCTGGAACGCGGAGGTCGTCCCGACCGACGAGGATCTCGCGCCCGACGGCCGGGTGATGGAGGTGCTCTCCGAGCACCTGTGCCAGGGCTGGCTGGAGGGGTATCTGCTCACCGGCCGGCACGGGTTCTTCTCCTGCTACGAGGCGTTCATCCACATCGTCGACTCGATGGTGAACCAGCACGCCAAGTGGTTGAAGACGACGCTGAACATCCCCTGGCGCCGGCCGATCGCGTCGCTGAACTACCTGCTCACGAGCCACGTCTGGCGCCAGGACCACAACGGTTTCTCGCACCAGGACCCGGGCTTCATCGACCATGTGGTCAACAAGAAGRCAGAGATCATCCGCGTCTATCTGCCGCCGGACGCGAACACGCTGCTCTCGGTCGCCGACCACTGCCTGCGCAGCCGGCACTACATCAACGTGATCGTCGCCGGCAAGCAGTCAGCCCTGAACTACCTGCCGATGCCGGACGCGATCGCCCACTGCACCCGCGGGCTGGGTATCTGGGACTGGGCGAGCAACGACCACACCGAGYACGGCGACGGCAATCCGGACGTCGTGATGGCCTGCGCCGGCGACATCCCGACCCTGGAGACGCTGGCCGCGGTCGACATCCTGCGCCAGCACTTCCCGGACCTGAAGGTCCGGGTCGTCAACGTCGTCGACCTGATGTGCCTGCAGGACGAGGCAGAGCATCCGCACGGCATCTCCGACGCCCGGTTCGACGCGCTGTTCACCGAGGACCGGCCGGTCATCTTCGCCTACCACGGCTATCCGTGGCTGATCCACCGGCTCACCTACCGCCGCCGCAACCACAACAACCTGCATGTGCGGGGCTACATCGAGGAGGGCACGACCACCACGCCCTTCGACATGGTGATGATGAACAACCTCGACCGGTTCCACCTGGTCGTGGATGTGATCGACCGGGTGGAGAGCCTGGGCGCGCGGGCCGCGCACGTCCGGCAGCGGATGGTCGACGCGCGCCTCGCCGCCCGCGCCTACACCCGTGACCACGGAGTGGACGACCCACGCATCCGCGACTGGGTCTGGCCGTACTGAGAGCGGATCCAGAATGACCAGGGCCACGGACCGGGCGGGCGCCGCGACGGCGGGAGCGCCGTCCGCCCCCGCGTCGGCGGCGTCTCCCGACGGGCCGGGGAACGTCCTGGTTGTCAACGCGGGGTCGTCCAGCGTGAAACTGCGCCTGCTGGCCCCGGATGACCAGGTGCTGGCCGCACACGACCTGCGGGCTGCCGCCGGCCGGCCGGACCCCGACGAGCTGGAGCAGGCGGTCGAGGAGCTCGCACACGCCGGTGAGGTCGCGATCACCGGTCACCGGGTCGTGCACGGCGGATCGGTCTTCACCGACCCCGTCCTGGTCGACGACGAGGTGGAGGGGCAGCTACGGGCGCTCGTCCCGTTGGCGCCGCTGCACCAGCCCGCGGCGCTGGCCGCGCTCGCCGACGTGTCGGCGGCGCTCCCCGGGGTGCCGCGGGTTGCCTGCTTCGACACCGCGTTCCACGCGCGGATGCCACCCGAGGCCTTCACCTACGCGGTGCCGGCGCGCTGGCGGGAGGAGTACGGGGTGCGCCGCTACGGCTTCCACGGCCTGTCCCATGCCTATGCCTCGCGCCGTGCCGCCGAGCTGACCGGCGCCCGCCGGGTGGTCACCGCTCACCTGGGCTCGGGCGCCTCGCTGGCCGCCGTCCGCGACGGTGTGAGCGTCGACACGACCATGGGCTTCACCCCGCTGGAAGGCATGGTGATGGCCACCCGGTCCGGGACGGTGGACCCTGGCCTGCTGCTGTGGCTGCAGACCGAGCAGGGGATGTCCGCCGAGGAGCTCACCGACGCCCTGTTCCACCGCAGTGGCATGACCGGCCTGGTCGGCTCGGCGGACATGCGGGCCGTGCTCGACGGAGCCCGGCGTCCGGGCAGCCCGGAGGCGCTGGGCCTTGCCGTGTACCTGCACCGGCTGCGCGCGGAGACGGCCGCGATGGCCGCCGCCCTCGGCGGGATGGACGCGCTGGTCCTCACCGGCGGGGTGGGTGAGCGCGCGGCCCCGGTGCGGTCCGGCGCGGCGGCCGGTCTCGGCTTCCTGGGAGTCGAGATCGACGAGGCGCGCAGCGACTCCTACCAGCGCGGAGACCTGGAGATCAGCGTTCCCGGCGCACCCGTGCGCACCCTGGTCATCGAGGCTCGCGAGGACATCGAGATCGCCCGCGCCGCACGTGCCTACCTCCCGGCCCGCGCCGGAGGGTAGCGGCCTTCCGCCGTAAGGAGCGGCATCCGATCCGTGAGGATGCTGCTACTCTGCCCGGATGTGACGCGGCATCTGTATGGATCTGACCGGTTTCGGCCGCCGGTGCCCGTGGTCTGCGCGGCCGCCGCGGGGCTGGGGTAACGCGCGTGGCGTCAGGAAACGGGGGCGCGACCGGCGGTGCCGGAGGTCCGGGCGGGCCCGGCGGTGGATGGCCCGGCAGTGGGTGGCCCGGCGGGCGGCTCCGGCGCTGGAGCCGGCGGGACGACGCCGACAGCGCACCGGTCCTCGACCTCACCGACGTCGACGAGGTCACCACCATGCTGCTGGCCCCGCCGGCCGAGTACCAGGGGCTGCGTCGCCGGGTCGTCGACCAGTTCACGATCGTCAGCGCCAACCGCTGCCAGCTCGCCCGGTCCGTCAACTGGGGTCCGCTGGACGGGCTGCTGACCAGCATCGTTCCGGGCACCGGCCGCCTCGACACAGCCGGTCGGCTGCCGCCCGAGGTGTGCCTGCTGCTCCCGGTCTCCACCTTGCCGAAGCGGGCGCTGGTCGGTTTCGACCTCGTCGGCCCGAGCGGCTCGGACGCGCACCTGATGCCGTACGGAACGTCGGTCGCGATCCAGGGCAACCTGATCGCGCTGCTCGCCGAGGCCGCCGGCTGCCCGCTGCCGGGGCCGGCCCGCCGGGTCGTGGACGCGATCTCCCGCTTCCGGCCAGGCCGGCTCACCGGCAACATGCCGCGGCTGAGGCCCCGGCCGGGCCGTCCGCTCAGCCTCGACGCGGTGCGCACCTACCTCGAGCGCGAGGCGGACCTGGCGGTGCCCGCGGCGACCCTGCGGTCCTGGCACGCGCTGCTCGAACCGGCCCAGATCGCGCTGGGCGAGGCGCTCGCCGAGCCGTTCGACCCGCTGAGCAGCGCGGACACCCTGCTGCTCGCGGTCGGTGAACTGTGGCGGGACCCGGACGTCCCGACCCCGCTGGAGATCGGGCACATCGGCTACTACCTGCGCGAGTTCACCGGCTGGGTGGACGAGCTGAGCCTGGTGGGCGAGACCGCGACACCGGTGCTGAGYACGGTCGCCGAGTACGGGCGGCGCTGGGAGGCACTCGCCGCCGTCACCACGGACCCCTACCGGCCGTGTCTGATCAAGATGAAGGAGGAGCGCCGGACGGCGCTCGCCCGCCGGTGCCCGGTACGGGACGACGACGCAACGCTACGCCGGCGGTGGCTGATGCCGGTCGCCCTGGTGGACATCGACCCTGGCGGTCCGGGCAGCTACCACGTCAGCATCGGCACCGACGACTCCAGCATCGAACTGAGCACTCCGATCACGGTCGACCTGGAGCATCGGCGGATCGCCCGGACCTATGTGGAGGACGTCCACCAGAACCGCGAGGTGTATRCGTTCTACAGCACCGACGCGCGGCGGGCGGYGCGGGCGAAGCTGGTCGTCGGCCTGAGCGTCTCGCCGGATGTCGGCCGGGTCGCCGCCGCGATCATGATCCTCATGGTGCTCACCGTGGCGCTGTCGGCGCTGCCGTTCGAGCTCGGCGCCGACGCGGTCGCGGTGGTGGCGGTGCCGTCGTCGTTCGCCGCGACGGTGCTGCTCACCCGCGAGCGGTCGAGCCTGGCGGCCTGGGTGCTGGGCCCGGCGAAGCAGGCGCTGCTCGCGTTGCTGGTCGCGCTGGCGGTGCTGTCCGGGCTGCGCGCGCTGGGCTGGCACCGGCCGCCGGACGAGCCGGTCACGTCGATCACTCCCGGGGCGGGCGGGCAGCCCCAGGCTGGGCCGACACCCCTGACTGCTGTGGCCGCACTGTGGCCTTAGCGGACCATCAGGCCTGCTGGCAGGGGCGGGACGCCTCCCGCGCCGGCGAACAGCGACCGCCGCCGGGGCCGTGGCGGTACCCTGAACCCACTGTCGTGCGAGACGGGACGGTGAGCATGCCGAAAAACTACGGCGCGGGGGTCGCTGGCGGCGCGGCGCGCGTGGGTGGCCTGCGGTCGTTCGTCCGTCTCGGCCGTCGTGAGCTGTGGATGCGGCTTGACCGGAACATGATCGCCGGGGGCCGTCGAGAGCCCGCAGGGCGTCCGCCCGCGGGTCCGTCGGGGCCGTCGGGGCTGGTGTCAGGGTCCTGAAAGCCGCTTGGAAGTAGTTCTTCGTTCCCTGCCCGGCCCGCCGGTGCCGCGGACGCCCGGACGAGACGGTCCGGTCGTTCCGCCGGCACGCCGCGGAACTACGGGTGCGTGGTGGGGGATGCCGACTCCGCCGGTCGGTGACCGTCGGAGGAGATGTCGGAGGTGCCCGCTAGCGTGGCAGGTATGTCAGCATTGCCCCCGGCCCCGTTCGGGCGGATGATCACGGCGATGATCACGCCGTTCACCACGGACGGCGGGCTCGATGTCCCGGGCGCCGCGGCGCTCGCGGAGCACCTCGTCGACGCCGGGAACGAGGCGCTGGTCGTCAACGGCACGACCGGGGAGTCCCCGACCACCTCCGACGCGGAGAAGGACACGTTGCTGCGCGTGGTCCGCGAGGCGGTCGGTGGCCGGGCGCGTGTCATCGCCGGTGTCGGCACGAACGACACCCGGCACACGCTGGAACTGGCCGGCGCGGCCGAGAAGGCGGGCGCCGACGGCCTGCTGGTCGTCGCTCCGTACTACAACAAGCCCCCGCAGGCCGGGCTGCTCGCGCACTTCCGGGCCGTCGCGGACGCGACGTGCCTACCTGTCATGATCTACGATATTCCTGGCAGGTCCGGGGTGCCCGTCACGACGGAGACGCTTCTGCAGCTGGCCGACCACCCGCGCATCGTCGCGGTGAAGGACGCCAAGGACGATCTTTCCGCGTCGTCATGGGTGCTGGCCAACTCGGGCCTCGCCTACTACTCGGGCACGGACGTGCTCAATCTTCCGCTGCTGTCCGTTGGTGCGTGTGGTGTGGTCAGTGTTGTCGGTCACCTGGCCGCCCCCGCCATCCGGGCGATGATCGAGGCCTTCGGGGCCGGTGAGGTGGGTCGGGCGATCACGCTACACAAGGGCTTGCTGCCCGCATACGAGGGAGTTTTCCGCACTCAGGGTGTGATCACGACGAAGGCGGCACTGGCGATGGCCGGCCTGCCGGCGGGGCCGGTCCGTGCCCCACTGGTCGACGCCACCGAGGCCGAGCGCGCGCGGCTGCGCGCCGACCTCGCCGCGGCCGTCCTGGAGCCCGCTGCGGGTGGGTCGGCGGCGGCGCCGTCAGGGTCCGCCCCCGCGGGACCAGACGCCGCGAGACCGGGCACCGCCGCGGCTGCCGCCGGGACGGCGGCTTCATGACGCACCCGCACCCCGAACTGGGGCCACCGCCGCCGCTGCGTGCCGACGGCCTGCGGATCATCCCGCTGGGCGGGCTCGGTGAGATCGGCCGGAACATGACCGTGTTCGAGCACGCCGGCCGGCTGCTCATCGTGGACTGCGGCGTCCTGTTCCCGGAGACCGACCAGCCCGGCGTCGACCTGATCCTGCCCGACTTCACCGCCATCCGCGACCGCTTGCACGACATCGAGGCGGTCATCCTGACCCACGCCCACGAGGACCACATCGGGGCGGTTCCCTACCTTCTGCGTGAACGCCGCGACATCCCGCTGATCGGCACCAGGCTGACCCTCGCGCTCATGGTCGCGAAGCTCGCCGAGCACCGCATCAAGCCGGTGACGATGCAGATCCGCGAGGAGGAGCACCATACGTTCGGGCCGTTCGAGTGCGAGTTCCTCGCGGTGAACCACTCGATTCCGGACGCGGTGGCGGTCGCCATCCGCACCGATGCGGGCCTGGTCCTGCACACCGGTGACTTCAAGATGGACCAGCTCCCGCTCGACGGGCGACTGACCGACCTGGGTGGCTTCGCCCGCCTCGGCCGGGAGGGCGTCGACCTGCTGATGTCGGACTCCACCAACGCCGAGGTGCCCGGCTTCGTGGCCTCGGAGCGGCAGATCGCACCCGTGCTCGACAAGGTCTTCCGCGAAGCCGACCGGCGCATCGTCGTGGCCTGCTTCGCCAGCCACGTCCACCGGGTGCAACAGGTTCTCGACGCCGCGGAGACGCACGGCAGATCCGTCTGCTTCGTCGGTCGTTCCATGGTCCGCAACATGGGCGTCGCCCGTGACCTGGGCCTGCTGCGCGTTCCGCCTGGTCTGGTGATCGACAGCCGGGACGTCGACTCCCTGCCGGACCGCAACATCTGCCTGGTCTCGACCGGCTCCCAGGGCGAGCCGCTGTCGGCGCTGTCCCGAATGGCCAACCGGGACCACGCGATCCGGATCGAGGAGGGCGACACGGTCGTCCTCGCCTCCAGCCTGATCCCCGGCAACGAGACCGCGATCTACCGGGTGATCAACGGTCTGACCCGGTGGGGCGCGAAGGTCGTCCACAAGGGCGTGGCGATGGTGCACACCTCCGGGCACGCCCCGGCCGGCGAGCTGCTGTACGTGCTGAACGCGACGCGGCCGTCGAACATGATGCCGGTGCACGGCGAGTGGCGGCATCTGCGTGCCCACGGTGCCCTGGCGGAGGCGACCGGCGTCCCGCCGGACCGCGTGATCCTCGCCGAGGACGGCATGGTCATCGACCTGATCGACGGCCAGGCCAGCATCACCGGCGCGGTGCCGTGCGGCATGGTCTTCGTCGACGGTCTCGCCGTCGGAGACGTCGGAGAGTCCAGCCTGAAGGACAGGCGGATCCTCGGCGAGGAGGGCTTCATCACGATTACGGTCGTGGTGGACGCCGCCGCAGGGAAGGTCGTCGTCGGCCCGGACCTGTCGGCCCGCGGCTTCTCCGACGTCAAGAGTGCCTTCGACGAGGTCCAGAACCGGCTCGCCGACGCCCTGAACGACGCGATGCGCTCGGGGATGACCGACACGAACGCGCTGCAGCAGCTCGTCCGGCGCACGGTCGGCCGATGGGTGAACGAGCGTTACCGGCGCCGTCCCATGATCCTCCCGGTCGTCCTGGAAGTCTGAGAGCGGTCCGCGGATCTGCTCCGAAAGCCCTGGGCCAATCTCTGGCCCGGGGCTTTCTCCCTTTGCCGTGTGACATGCCGTGTGACATGCCGAGTGGCCCGCTCAGGCGGGTCAGAATGCCGTGGACACCGTCATGGCACGCCCGGATAGTCTGGGTTGCAGCGACTCGCGTCGCTTCCCGGGTACCTTCTCCGCGTGGCCACACGCACGTCCGGCGCCCGTACGCAGGCGCAGACCAAACCACGAGCGGCCACGGCGCGGTCCGGTGCGGGCGGCTCCGGGCGGGCTCCCGCGCGCAGGCAGCCCGCGGCTCCCACCCGTGGCGCCGCGACCCGCGGCGCGAGCGCGCGCCGGCGGTCAGAGCCGCCGAAGCCGCCGATCCAGCTGCTGATCGCGCAGATCGCCGTCAAGGCGGTCTACCACGCGTGGATGGCCGCGGCCGGGCTGCTCGGCAGCGCGCTGCGCCGGTTCGGCCGCAACACGCGGGATCTGCGGATCCATGCCGACCACCGGCGCGACGGCCTGGGGCTCGCCGCCTTCGGCGCCGCGATCCTGCTCGGCGCGGCTCTGTGGGGTGGCGCCGGCGGCCCGGCCGGGGGCTTCGTCGCGGCGGCGATCGAGCTGTTCGTCGGGGCCGGGGCGCTGGCCGTCCCGCTGTTCTGCCTCGGAGCGTCCTGGCGGCTCGTCCGGTCGCCGTCGGACCCGGAAAGCCGCGGGCGGGTGGTCATCGGCTGGGCCGCTGTCGCGCTGGGCATCCTGGGCGTGCTGCACATCGCGCGTGGCGAGCCGGACCTCGCCCAGGGCGTCGACAGGATACGCACGGCCGGGGGCCTGCTCGGGCTGCTCGGCGGCGCGCCGCTGGCGAGCGCGGTGACCGCCTATGTGGCCGTCCCGCTGCTGCTGATCATGTCGCTCTTCGGGTTCCTGGTGGTGACCGCGACACCGATCCGCCAGGTGCCGGAGAAGCTCCGCGAGTTCGCCGAGCGGCTCACCGTCCCGATCCGCGAGCCGGGTGGCTACGCCGGCGAGGACGACGAGTTCGACGACTACGAGTCGGGTGCGGACGTGGACGGCGCCGTCCACGAGGACACCGCGCTCGACGAGCTGCTCGACGAGGAGCCGCCGCGGTCGCGACGCCGGCGCGGTGCCTCCCGGTCCCCGCGCGAGGGCGTGTACGACGTGGACGCCGGCGGCGCGGGCGCGGAGGCGGGTGCGGGTGCGGGGCGCGGGCGGTCCGCTGCCGGCCGTTCGCGCCCTCCCGCGCCAGCGGATGACGGCACCGACCCGGCCGACCTGTTCGCCGACGTCGCGGGCCTGGCGGACGGGGAGGACAGCGAGGACGTCATCGGCCTCGTTGCCGGCGAGAACGGCGCGGCCGGCCCGGCAGCGCGGCGCCAGCGCGCCCGCGCGGCGGCCGGCGCGCCCGCCGCCGCAGCCGCGGTCGCGGTCGCGGGGTCCGACCTGGCCGGCGACCCACCGCCTGGTCCGGACGAGATCGAGTACCTTGTCCCGCCGACGGACGGCGCCTACCGGCTGCCGTCGCCGACGCTGCTGCGGTCGGGGACCCCGCCGAAGGTTCGCTCGGCGGCCACTGACGGTGTCATCGCCTCGCTGACCGACGTGTTCACGCAGTTCAAGGTGGACGCGAAGGTCACCGGCTTCACCCGGGGGCCGACGGTGACCCGGTACGAGGTGGAGCTGGGCTCGGCGGTGAAGGTCGAGCGCATCACCCAGCTCGGGAAGAACATCGCCTACGCCGTCAAGAGCCCGGACGTGCGGATCATCAGCCCGATCCCGGGCAAGAGCGCCGTGGGTATCGAGATCCCGAACACCGACCGCGAACTGGTGTCTCTCGGTGACGTCCTGCGTAGCGGGGAGGCGACGGGAAACCCGCATCCGCTGCTGGTGGGCCTCGGCAAGGACATCGAGGGCGGCTATGTGCTGGCCAACCTCGCGAAAATGCCGCACATCCTCATCGCGGGCGCGACCGGAGCGGGAAAATCGACCTGTATCAACACGCTCATCACCAGCGTGCTGGCGCGGGCCACCCCGGATCAGGTCCGCATGGTCCTGGTCGACCCGAAACGGGTCGAGCTGACGAGCTACCAGGGCATCCCCCATCTCATCACGCCGATCATCACCAATCCCAAGAAAGCGGCGGACGCGCTGCAGTGGGTGGTGAAGGAGATGGAGAACCGGTACGAGGATCTCGCCGCCGCCGGGGTCCGCCACGTCGACGACTTCAACCGCAAGGTCCGCAACGGCGAGATCGTGGCCCCGCCCGGGTCGGAACGGGTCTACGTGCCCTACCCGTACATCCTCACGATCGTCGACGAGCTGGCCGACCTGATGATGGTCGCGCCGCGTGACGTCGAGGACGCGATCACCCGGATCACGGCGATGGCCCGTGCGGTCGGCATCCACCTCGTGCTGGCGACCCAGCGGCCCTCCGTCGACGTCGTCACCGGTCTGATCAAGGCCAACGTGCCGTCCCGGCTGGCGTTTGCGACAGCGTCGCTGGCGGACAGYCGGACAATCCTCGACCAGGCGGGCGCGGAGAAGCTGGTCGGGCTCGGCGACGCGCTCTTCCTGCCGATGGGCGCGAGCAAGCCGGCCCGTATCCAGGGCGCGTTCGTCTCCGAGGACGAGATCTCCGCGATCGTCGATCACACGAAGGAGCAGGCGCAGCCCACCTTCGTGCCGGATGTCTTCGACGGCGGCGGCGAGGCACGCAAGGAGATCGACGAGGAGATCGGCGACGACATGGCGCTGTTCCTCCAGGCGGTCGAGCTCGTCGTGAGCACCCACTTCGGCTCGACGTCGATGTTGCAGCGCAAGCTGCGCGTCGGGTTCGCCAAGGCCGGCCGACTGATGGACCTGATGGAGAGCCGCGGCATAGTCGGGCCGAGCGAGGGCTCCAAGGCGCGGGACGTGCTGGTGATGCCGGACGAGCTGGAGGGACTTCTCACGACGCTCCGCAGCGGATAAGAAAGTCTGGACAGGTCCGTTGCCGGCTGTCGGACGTCGGCGGGCAACCGTAATATCGGCAGGCGCCGCTACGGCGCCAGCGGGATAACGGGTGCGGAGGTTCGCTCATGCAATCCGCGGACGAACCTGCGGCCCCTCGGTCGGGTGCCGCAGAGCCGGATGCGACGGAGCCGGATGCGACTGAGCTGGCTGTGACTGAGCCGGGCACACCGGAGCCGGGCACACCGGAGCGGGATGTCCCGATGCAGGGCGCCCCGGCCCCAGGTGCGTCCGGTGCCCCGCGTGCCTCCGGTGACCCGGATGCGGGCGGGTCACCGCAGCTGAGCCCGGACCTGCCGCTCCCCGGCCCGGTGGCCCCGGACTCGGTCGGGCAGACGCTCGTGGCGGCGCGTCACGCCGCGGGTCTCACCGTCGAGGACGTCAGCGACCGGACGAGGATCCGTGCGGCGCTGATCGGGCAGATCGAGCGCAACGACTTCAGTAACTGCGGTGGTGCCGTATACGCGCGCGGGCACCTGCGGACCATCGCGACCACGCTCGGCCTGGACCCGGTGCCGCTGCTCGCCGCCTACGACGCCGGCCACGAACGGGTTCCGTCCCCGGTTGTGGTCGCCTCGCCGGAGTTCGACCCGCTGCACGGCGGCGGCGGTGGCGGCGGCGGGCGACGGCGGGGTGGGTTCCGCTGGGCCCCCGCGATGATCGTGTCGCTGGTGGTGGTCTGCCTGTTCGCACTTGTCGCCCTGCTGCTGCCGTCCGGCGGTGACGGCGAGGACACGGTCGCCCAGCGTCCGAGCGCGCCGCCGAGCACCGCCCCCGTCGCCGCCCCGCCCACGCCGTCGCCGGCCCCGGCCACCTCCCAGCCGCCTGGCGTGAACGTCCGGGTCGAGGCCCGCGATGCGCAGAGCTGGCTGGAGGTGCGCGACGAGGGCGGGGAGCTCTTCCAGCTGCTCCTCGAGCAGGGTGACAGCCGCGAGGTGTCGTCCGAGGGCACGCTGGAGATCAAGATGGGTAACGCGGGTGCGGTGGATCTCTCGTGCAACGGGCGGAATCTCGGCCCGGCCGGGGCGCCGGGCCAGGTGGTCACCGTCCGGCTGACGCTCGCCGCGTCCGGTGGCGGCTGCACCATGGGCGATGACCAGGCGACCGGCCTGGCCGCGCCGAACCTGCGCTCACCGGCCGGTCGGCCGGGCCGCTGACCGGTCGGCACGCCGGCTCCGGCCGGGCCGTCGGCACGTCCGCCAGGCCTGTCCCGGTAGCCTGGGTCCGTGTCCCCTCGTCCGACCCGCCGGGTAGCTGTCGTCACACTCGGCTGTTCACGTAACGAGGTGGATTCGGAGGAGCTCGCCGCCCGGCTCGCCGGCGACGGCTGGGAGCTCGTCGACGACGCCGCCGACGCCGACGCGGTACTGGTGAACACCTGCGGTTTCGTCGAGGCGGCGAAGAAGGACTCGATCGACGCCCTGCTCGCGGCGGACTCCCTGCGCGAGCCCGACGGGGCAGCCGAGCCCGGCGGGCCGGCGGGCGGTCCGCGGGCGGTGGTCGCCGTCGGTTGCATGGCGGAGCGGTACGGCCGGGATCTGGCCGAGAGCCTGCCGGAGGCGGACGCGGTTCTCGGCTTCGACGCCTACCCGGCGATCTCGGCCCATCTCGACGCGGTCCTCGCCGGTGAGCGGCCGTCCGCGCACACCCCGCGGGACCGGCGCGCGCTGCTGCCGATCACGCCGGTCGAGCGGGCGGGCGCCGCGGGTGCTGCGCACGCCCCCCATCTGCCCGGCCACATCCAGCTGCCGCCCGCGGAGGCGGTCTCGGCGGCGCGGGCCGAGCCGGTGGGCGCGAGTGGTGCCGGCCGGCGGCGGCTCACCGCCGGTCCCGTCGTTCCGGTCAAGCTGTCGAGCGGGTGTGACCGGCGCTGTGCGTTCTGCGCCATCCCGTCGTTCCGCGGGTCGCACGTCTCCCGCCCCCCGGAGCAGGTGCTGGCCGAGGCCGAGTGGCTGGCCGGGCAGGGTGCGCGGGAGCTCGTGCTGGTCAGCGAGAACTCGACGTCCTACGGCAAGGACCTCGGTGACCTGCGGGCGCTGGAGAAGCTGCTGCCCCGGCTCGCTGCGGTCCCCGGCATCGTGCGTGTCCGGACGGTGTACCTCCAGCCGGCGGAGCTGCGCCCGTCACTGCTGGAGGCGCTGCTGACGACGCCAGGGCTGGCGCCGTACCTCGACCTCTCGTTCCAGCACGCCAGCCCGGCCGTGCTGCGCCGGATGCGCCGTTTCGGCGGCACCGACGATTTCCTCGACCTCCTGCGGCGGGGCCGCACCATGCTGGGTGACCTCGGCGCGCGCTCGAACGTCATCGTCGGCTTCCCCGGCGAGACCGAGGAGGACGTCGAGATCCTCATGGACTTCCTCGAACGCGCCGACCTGGATGCTGTCGGCGTGTTCGGCTACTCCGACGAGGAGGGGACCGAGGCGGCCGGGATGGACGGCCACCTGGACCCCGACGAGATCGAGCGCCGCCGCGTCGACGTCACCAACCTCGTCGAGCAGCTGACGGAGGCCCGCGCCGAGCGCCGCGTCGGCACCACGGTGGAGGTACTGGTCGAAGAGGTGGCCGGCGGGCTGGTGTTCGGCTGCGCAGGCCACCAGCAGGCCGACGCCGACGGTGCGTGCACCGTGCGGCTCCCCGCGGGCGGGGTGGCCGGCGGGGTCGCCGTCGGCGATCTCGTCACAGCCCGGGTGGTGGCGGCCGAGGGTGTCGATCTCGTCGCCGAGTTCGCCGACGTCCTCGACCGGGCCAGCGTCGCGCCGCCTGGCACCGCTGCCACCACCAGCACCAGCACCGGTGCCACTGGTGCTGGTGCTGGTGGTGGTGGTCATACCGGTGCCGTCGCGGCGGAGCCCGTCCCGCGGTCACGTGATCTGGCAGGCGTGGTGGGCCGGCTCCCGGATCCGGCGTGACCGGACCGGGCGCGGGCACATCATCCGGCGACGCCGCCGCGTGGGCAGAGCAGGCCGCTCTCGCCAGTGCCGGTCCGCCGCGGGCGGATCCCGCGCCCGCTGCCGGGCCGGTGCCGCACCGCGCGGAGCCGAAGCCCCCGCTGCTCAACATCGCCAACGCCCTCACGATCATGAGGCTGGCGCTGGTACCGGTGTTCATCGCCTTCCTCTTCGCCGGCCCGGACACCGACGGCTGGCGCTACGCGGCCTTCGCCGCCTACGCGATAGCCGCCGTCACCGACCAGATCGACGGCACGGTCGCTCGTCGACGCGGGTTGATCACCGACTTCGGGATCCTCGTCGACCCCATCGCGGACAAGGCCCTCACCGGCGCCGCCCTCGTCTCCCTGTCGCTGCTGGACGAGCTGCCCTGGGCGGTCACGGTCGTCGTCGCTGTCCGTGAGATCGGCGTGACCCTGCTGCGGCTGTGGGTGATCCGGTTCGGCGTGATCGCCGCCAGCCGTGGGGGAAAGGCGAAGACACTGCTGCTCAACATCTCGCTGGGCCTCTATGTGCTCCCGCTCGACGGCATCGCCGCGACGGGGCGGGCAGCCATCCTCGGCTGCGGTGTCGTCGTCGCGGTCGTGACCGGGGCGGACTACGTCTACCGGGCCCTGGCACTGCGCCGTCAGGCCGGAGCCGCGCCCGTGCAGAGCACCACCGGTGGGTGAGCTGGTCCGAGGGGTGGACGGGCCCGCCGTCGGGCCCGGAACGGGGGAGACCGATGCGCGCTGAGCTGCTGGCCGTGGGGGACGAGCTTCTCTACGGCGACATCGTGAACGGCAACGCGGCCTGGCTGGGCGGTCAGCTCGCCGACGTCGGCGTGCAGGTGGCGACGTCCAGCGTGGTCGGAGATGTGATCTCCGACATCGCGTCCGCGATCACCCTGGCGCTGGGACGCGCCGACGCCGTCGTTCTCACCGGCGGGCTCGGCCCGACCCAGGACGACCTGACCCGCGAGGGCATCGCCCAGGCAGCCGGTGTGGGGCTGCGCCGCGACGAGGCCGAGGAGACGAACCTGCGCCGCAGGTTCACCGAGATGGGACGGAACCGGGCCGCCACCGGCAGCCGCGGCGTGCCGGAGATGAACTTTCGCCAGGCCGACCTGCCGGTGGGCGCGCAGGCCCTGCCCAACGGGCCCGGAACGGCTCCCGGCATCCGGATGGAGATCGGTGTCGGCGTGGTCTACGCCATGCCCGGGGTCCCGTACGAGATGAAGGACATGTTCACCCGCAGCGTGCTGCCGGACATCCTGCGGCGGGCCGGCGAGCCGGCTGTCGTCGTGCACCGCGTTCTGCGCACGGCGGGCATGTGGGAGTCGGCGGTCGCCGAGGCGCTCGCCGACGAGGTCACCAGGCTGGAGCCGGTCGGGAATCCGCGGATCGCGTTCCTCGCCAGCGGTGGCCAGACCAGGGTGCGGATCACTGCCCGGGCGGCTGACCGGGCCGCTGCCGACGAGCTCATCGCTCCGGTCGAGGCTGCCGCCCGCCTCGCGCTCGGCCCCGGCCTGTACGGCACCGACGAGGACTCCCTGGAGAAGGTCGTCCTGGAACTGCTCGGCGCCCGGGGTGCGACCCTTGCTGTCGCCGAGTCGCTGACCGGCGGCCTGCTGGCCGGCCGGCTGACGGACGTCCCCGGTGCCAGCGCGGTCTTCCGCGGCGGAATCGTCGCCTACGCCACCGACGTGAAGGACTCCGCGCTCGGCGTCGACCCGAAGATCCTCGCGACCGACGGCGCGGTGTCGGACGCCACCGCCGAGGCGATGGCGGCGGGGGTCCGGGACCGGCTCGGGGCCACATACGGGCTGGCGACGACAGGCGTCGCCGGTCCGGACGAGCAGGAGGGCAAGCCGGCCGGCACGCTGCACGTGGGCCTCGCCGGCCCGGACGGCTCGGCTGCGCGCTCGCTGCGGCTGCCCGGCGACAGGCGCCGCGTCCGCGAGATCGCCGTCGTTCAGGCCCTGGACGTCCTGCGGCGCGTTCTGGCCGGTCTCACGGCGCTGGACGGTTCCAGGGGTAGGCCCGCACCGGGGGCACGCACCGACTCGCGCTGACGGGCCGAGGCGCCGGTCATGCCCCGGTCGTGCGCCGATCATGCCCCGGTGGCCTGGGGGTGCCGCCGATCTCGGAATGTCGCGGCCTGGGGGTGCTTACAGCGTTACAGTCCCGTCAACGACGCCCCGGAAGGGGGCTCGGCGGGTATACGGTGAACCCAGCCCGTGGACGAAGGAGGAGGCTCGATGGTCCTGCTCCGACGCGTGATCGGCGAGGCGTTGCGCCGCCGCCGACAGGATCAGCACCGGACACTGCGGGAGGTGTCGTCGGCGGCCAGAGTGTCGCTCGGCTACCTCTCCGAGGTGGAACGCGGCCAGAAGGAGGCGAGTTCAGAACTGCTCGCGTCCATCTGCGACGCGCTGGGAGTACGCCTGGCGGATCTCCTTCGCGAGGTCAGCGGTGACCTGGAGCTCGCCGAGCTGGCCGTGGGCGCGCCGACACCGGTCGGTGCCGCCTCGGCGGTGGTCGTGCCGGCTCGTCCGGCGGTGGTCAACCGGGCTGCCTAGCCCTGCTGCTGAACGGCCGGGCTGACCGCTGAAAGGCTGCAGGCCGCCAGCTGCCGCGCGGCCCGGGCGCCGTCCCGGTCCCGCCGCCGGAGTACGGATCTCCCCTGCGGGCACGTTTTTCTCTGGACGTGCCCGAGCACTCAGAGGGGATCATTATGAGCGCTATCCGCAGTCCGCTTTCCGACGAGGCGCGCGCAGTCGCCGGTGAGGCGCTTCAGGGCGCCGTCGTCGACCTCATCGATCTGTCGCTCCTGAGCAAGCAGCTGCACTGGAACGTCATCGGCCGCAACTTCCGCAACGTGCACCGTCAGCTCGACGACGTGGTGACGCTCGCGCGCCGCTACACGGACATGGCCGCCGAGCGCGCCGTGGCGATCGGCGTCAACCCCGACGGGCAGACGACGACGGTCGCCAGGGGCAGCCACCTGCACGGCGTCGAGGCGGGGTACATCGGTGACGAGAAGGCCATCCGGCTGATCACCGACGTCCTCGCCAGCCTGATCACCAGGATGCGTACCCGGATGGACCTGACCGCCGAGCCGGACCCGGTCACCCAGGACCTGTTCATCGACGCGATCCGCGACCTCGAGGAACAGCACTGGATGTTCCAGGCCATGGTCTAGGAACCCCGGGTCCTGGCACGGGCCCGTCGGGTGCTGACGGGGCGGAGCCGTCCGCGACCCGACAGGTCGCGGCGGCATGCCGTCGGATCCGTGACAGTTGTCGACTCTCCGGATCGTGGCGGGCGTGCGACGATCGAGCAATGGCAAATGTCGTCCGCAAGGCCTTCCGCTACCTGTCAAAGCGGGCCGAGGTCGCGTTCGAGGAGAAGGCCAGGCCGGAGATCCAGCTGGAGCAGGCCATCGACGACGCGCGGGGCCAGCACGAGAAGCTCGTCTCCCAGGCCGCGCTTGTCGTGGGCAACCAGCGACAGATCGAGATGAAGCTCGCCCGCCAGATCGAGGAGGTCACCAACCTCACCGACGCGGCCCGCTCGGCGCTCACACTCGCCGACAGCGGCCGCGCGGCCGGCGACCTGGCCGCGGCGGCCCGGTACGAGCAGACCGCGCAGGCGTTCGCGGGCCGGCTGATCGCGGCCGAGGCGGCGCTGGAGGACCTCAAACTGCTCCACCAGCAGGCCGCGGAGTCCGCCGCCCAGGCGCGGACGGCGGTCGAGGACAACACGATGCGTGTGCAACGCCTGTTGGCCGAGCGAACCCGTCTGCTCACCCAGATCGAGCACGCCGCCATGCACGAGCAGATGGGCCGGGTCATGGAGCAGATGACCTCGCTCCCGCCGGCCAGTGACACGCCGACGCTCGCCGACGTGCGTGACAAGATCGAGAAGCGTTACGCCGTGGCGCGCGGGCGGCAGGAGCTGGCGTCCCAGGGTCTGGAGGCGCAGATGCTCGAGGTCCGGCGTGCCACCATGGACGCGCAGGCCCTCGGCCGTCTGGCGGAGCTCCGCGGCAGCATGCAGCCCGGCGCACCTGGTGCGCCCGGTGCCCAGGCCGCGGCGGGAGCGGGCAATGTTCCCCGAATCGGGCCCGGCGCGGTCGGCGGCACCGGCGACCGGCCTCCGTCGTTGGAGAAGACACCGGGCGACCCGGAGGCACCGCCGGATGAGGGCCTGACGAGGCCGGCACCCGGTCCGCAGGGCACCCCGCCGTCGTACTGAGTGCCGTCCTACTGAAATGGCAGGTCGGTCGATGGCCATCCGCGGCGTGGGCTTTCGGCGCGGGCCTGGTTCGGACGAGCACTGATGCCGGGAGGCTACTGATGCCGGGAGGCTGCTGATGACCGAGGCGGCTGATGGCCTGGAAGCGGCCGGCGGCCCGGACGCGATCGCCTCCGACGTGCGACGGTCCAGCCCGACGCCTTCTCCCTCGCAGGTTACTGCGCCGTCTCCCGCGGTACCGACGCCCGCTGCTCCACTTCCGCCGACAGCCCCGTCGCCGTCTGCCGCGCCGGCTTCACCGTCGCCCTCGGCCGCGCCGTCGTCGCATTACCGGGGATATTCCGAGCCATCGGTCACGCTCAATTACTCAGGTTCGACCGGGCGTGTTCCGGGAGGCTCGGAAGTGTCGTCGGGCGGCCGTAAGCGAAGAAGTTCTTTTCACTTTCCCGGACTGGCTGACAGGGGCCGTGGACTCGGCCGCCCGGACGTGGCGGCGGCGATGGCCGCCGGCCTGCCGGACTGGCTTCGCGCCGACATCGAGCGCCGCTCGTTCGAGAATGCCGAACGTCGGTTCAGCCGGCCGTTCCGGCGGGCCAGGCAGCGTGCGCTGCTTTCCGCCCAGGCCTGGGCGGCGGCAGCAGCGGCGTCTCCTGTCGTGGCCGCCGTCGGCGATGAATGGGGCTGGCTCGCGTTCGGTGCGGCGGCTCTCGCCCGCGCCGGACTGTCTTTTCGCGAATACCGGACGTCTCCGGAGAGCGGGCTGCCGGCACCGTCCGTCCCCCCGTTGCGGGCGCTGGAGCTCAGGCGGTCGGCGGCGGCGCGGCCGTTGCGGCGAGGAGAGGCCGGGCTGGCCRCTGCCGCCGCGTTGCTCTGCTCGGTGGAGGCGCGCCCCGGCACGACCCAGGTCCAGACCGCGATGGTGACCGCCGCTCGCCTGGTGGACGGGCTGCGGATGACCGCCCGGAGAGTACTGGCCTGCGAGTCCGCAATGCGGGCGGTGTCGGACCCCGCCCGCCGGGCGGATATCCGGGCGACGTCCGCCCGCCTGCTGGCGGCCATGGAGCAGGCTGCGGACCTGCTCGACGAGCTGCTGACCGCCGCGACGGAGATCGTCGTGACCGTCACCACGCCGACGGCCGAGCTCACCGGGCTCGCGGACGAGGTCGAACGCCTGCGCACCTACGCTGATGGGCTATCCGAACTGCTCGGATTCGCGGGCCCGGGCCGTCCGGCCTGATCCGAAACAATCCTCTCAGCTGTCACCCTGGATTAACTTCCCGCCGGCGCCGGCCGGCGTCATCCGCAGGCGCCTCGTGCCGGTAGTGCCTGACTGGCAGCGACTTTCGCCTTCTGGTGCAGGACAAAAGTCATTCTCTTATCTGCACAGTGACTTCGCAGTTATTTTATTTTCACCGATCTGGTGTACACCCGGGTTGGCACCAAGGGGTGGGATGTAGGTTTGAAGATGTGACCGGAGTTATGGCGCAGACGCGAGGATTGCCTTAATGTCCCAGATGTCCGATCGGCGATTGTGGCGTCGGGTGACGAAGGGGAGCGTCGTCCACGTTTTCATCGCCGCCGTGCGATGGCCAGACCGGCAGTCCCGGACGTCCGGATGGCATGACGCAGCCAGGCAGGTGGAAGTGCCATGACGCAAATCAATGGGGACGCTATCGAATCCCCGAGCCCGCAGCCTGCCCGGCAGGCACCTGATGAGACGGCTTCGCTCTCGGCCGTCGACCAGCCGTTCAGCGGCGATCGGTGGTCGCTGGTGTTGCCGCACCGTGAGCGCCTGGTGCACATCGCCCGCCGGCGGCTGCCCAGCACCGCCGATGCGGAGGACTGCGCCCAGGAGGCGCTCGTCCGCGCGGCGGGGTTCCGCAACCTCGACAGCCACCGGGTCGGTCAGTTCCTGACCACGACCGTGCTCCGGCTGTGTGTCGACCATCACCGCGCGCGGATGCGTGCGGACCGCGCCATGGCCCGCAGCGTCGCGGCGCCCAGCGACCCCGGCCCCGAGGACTCGACGTGTGACCGCGCGGAGGCGCTCTGGCTGCTTGACCAGACCCGTCGCCTCCGTGGCCGGGAGCGCCAGATCATGATGGCCCGCGCGGCTGGCCGAACCACCCGCCAGGCGGCTGATGATCTGTCGATCAGCGTGAAGGCCGCCGAGGGAGCGTTCACTCGCGGTCGGGCCCGGCTGCTGGCCGCGAGCCGGGTGTGAGCCCCGGCCGGCCGGATCAGTTCTCCGGCCGGCCGGCCAGCAGGCCCGGAACCGGGCCCGGCTGGCAGGTCGGGCACCATGCGGTGACCCGGCCGTTCTGCCTGCCGGCGTCGAGGGTGACGCCGGCCGGATCCCCGGCGTCAGCTGGGCGCCGGTAGCTGTCCTGCCTGGCGCCTGTGCGCCGGCCCTGGTCACGCCGGACGTCGTTGCGCGGGCCCCGCCCACCGAGCCCGCCCGCACGTTCCGGCGATCCGCGCCCCGGTGAACTCTGGGTGGACCTCCGCTGCTCCAGCCGGCGGACAAGCGTGCCGCAGCGCCGACACGGCCTGCCCGCGCGCCCGTACACCCAATGCTGTTCGCCTGGGCGGGCGGACCCGGTGGTTACCTGGTGTCCGCCCCGCGCCCCGGCCGTGACCATCGCCTGGGCGCGGCGGACCAGGCCGGGCAGATCCGCCACCTCACCGACCGGCGTCCACGGGCTCACCCCGGCGAGGAAGCACGCCTCCGTCCGCCAGACGTTTCCCAGCCCGGCGAGCGCGGCATCGAGCCGGCGCGCCGTCAGCCAGACCGTGTCACCTTCGGGCATCCACCGATGGTGCTCCGCCGCCGGCCGGACGTCAGCTTCGATCAGCTCAGCCCGACACGGCGGGGAACACACGGGCGGGGGCACGGCGGGCGACCACCGCGCCCAGCACAGCCACGGCCGCGGCCAGCGGGAACACGACCGCGAGGCCGGCGTCCGGCGTGCCGCTCGCGGCCTCGCTGGCCGCTACGGCGACCCCGCCCAGGCCGGTCCCGAACACGGTGCCCAGGTTGTCGGACAAGGTCACCGACGTCGACGCCGTGCCGTGACGCTCCGGTGGTGTCTCGGCCAGGACCAGCGTGACGATCGGCGAGTAGGCCAGGCCGATCCCGAATCCGGCAGCCGCCCAGCAGGCGATGGCGACCCCGAGCGGGACCGGGTCGACCAGCACCAGGGCGAAACCGGCGGTGCCCCCGGCGACGAGGAGCAGACCGAAGCGGATCAGATCCCGGCCGGGGACCCGGCCGGCCAGGCGGGCCTGCATCCATGAGCCGCTCGTCCAGGTCACCGTCGCGGCTGTCACGGCCACGCTGGCCATGGTGGTCGACTCGTCCCGGCCCGCGGTGACGGCGAGCGGGACGAAGGTGTCGGCGCCGAAGAACGCGAAGGTCAGGAGTCCGCGAGCGGCGACCGCCGCGGCGAGGCCGCGGCGTGCCCGCAGGGTGCCCTCGGGCAGCAGGGTCCGTAGCGGGCGGTAGGCGAGACAGGCCCCGGCCACGATCGCCGCCAGCCCGAACGGGGACCGGCTGGTCAGGCCCGCCAGCATCAGGCCGGCGCCGACGCTGACGCGCAGCGCGGCGACGAGCCGCCCGGAGGCGGCACCGACGTCCACGGTGGTCGGTGGCCCGAGCCGGGCCAGCGCCCGCACTGTCAGCGCTCCGGACACCAGGACCAGCGGCACCAGGCCCCCGAAGACCCAGCGCCACCCGGCGTGCTCCGCCACGAGCGCGGCCGCCACCGGGCCGACCAGCCCGGGAACGACCCAGGCGGTGGATGTCACGGCGAACATCCGCGGCCGCTGCGACTCCGGGTAGGCCCGGCCGATCGTCGCGTAGAGCACGGCGGGCACGGCACCGCCGCCGAGCCCCTGCAGGATCCGGCCGGCCACCAGGACTTCCATCGACGGGGACACCGCGGCTACCGCGAGACCCGCTCCGAACAGCGACAGCCCGACGGTGAACGGGCGGACTGCTCCGACCCGGTCCGTCTCCGCGCCGGCGATCACCACACCGAGCAGGAGGCCCAGGAAGAACCCGCTGGTGGTCCAGCCGTACAGAGACAGCCCGGACAGGTCCTCGGCGACGTCGGGCAGCACGGTGATGACAGCCATCGCCTCGAACGCGATCAGCGTCACGGTGCTGACGAGCCCGAGAGTGAGCCCGCGTAGCCGCGGGTCCCACGGCGTCGCCTCGCGGGCGTCTCCGGACGGCATCGGCTCCTGGTTCACCCGCGCAGCCGCAGGCCGCGTGGGGTGGGGTGGAAACCGGCTCCTTCGAGCGCCGCGCCGAGCGCGCTGCCGACCACCGCGGCCCCGTCAGCCTTCTCGACCGCGAGCCGGCCCAGCGAGCCTGCGCGGACTGCGTCGGCCAGCGCACCGACGGCCGGCCCGAGCAGGTCGGGCGAGTCCGTCCAGGACAACAGCGTTCGGCCGCCGCGCTCCACATAGAGCACCAGTTCGCCGTCGACCAGGACGACGAGCGCGCCCGCCTTGCGGCCGGCCCGGTGACCGGCCCCACCGCCGCCCCCACCGGTCCCGTTGCTCGCGTTGGCCTCGCTGGCCGCACCGGCTTTGCCGCCCCCGCCTGACTCTGCCTGGCGCGCGGGCCAGGGCAGGGCGGCTCCGTACGGGTTCGCGGGATCAGCGGCCGCCATCACGATGGCCCCGCTGCCGGCCGCGGCGCTGGCCCCACCGCCGCCTCGGCCGCGGGCTCCGCCCCCGAGAACGTCTCCGACCCCGATGCCGGCGGGGCCACCGCCGTTTCGAGCGGCCGCCAGGCGCAGGGCGGCGGCGTGGCCCGAGCCCGCCGGCACCGTGCCCGCCGCACCCGCGCGGGTGAGACCGGTGGCTGTGCCGCTCGGTGCCACCGCCCCGTACCCGGCGCTCGGATCGGCGGCCCAGGCGGGCTGGTCGGCGGCGTCGCGCTGCGCGCCGGCGATCGCACGGAGGCGGTCCACCGCGCCGGGGACGGCGAACTGCGCGGCGCCCAGCGATTCGACGAAGTAGCCGCGGCGGCAGCGCCCCGCCTCCTCGAAGGCGGACAGCACCCGGTAGACGGCGGCGAACCCGCCGGGGGTGCGCTCGGCGGCGACGGCGCCGCGGGTGACGATGCCGTGCCGGTCGAGCAGTGCCTCGGCCAGCGCATGCGCGCGGCGGGTGGGGTCGATCTCCCGCTCCGGCAGCAGTGACCAGCGGCCGCCGACTGTCGGCGGGCCGGTCCGGCGCGGCATCGCGGGCCGGCTGCGGCCGTAGCGTGCCGCCCGGCTCCGCGGGGCGCGCCGGGCGGAATGCGTCGGATGCCCGGCGCCGAGCTGGACGCGCAGCGCGGCGAGCGTGTCGTTGGTGATCAGGCCGGCCCACACCAGATCCCACAGCGCGTTCGCGAGGGCGGTGTCGTCGAGGCCACTGGTCCGGTCGGCCAGCGTCCGGAAGAACAGCGCCTGTCCGTCGCCGAGAGCATCCAGGATCTCGCGGTGCACCGGGCTGTCGGCCGCCTCGAGATCCGGTGGCGGGAGCAGATCCTCGGCGGCGTCGGCCAGGACGAGGGTGACCCAGCCGTCGTTGCCGGGCAGCCCGCCGGCGCCGGCCCACAGCACCTCGCCGGTGGAGCACAGCTCGTCGAGCATCGCCGGCGCGTAGTCGCCGACCCGCGCAGGGAGCACGAGCTGCTCCAGCGCGCTGGCCGGCACGAGCGCCCCCTGCAGCTGCTCGACGGCCCGCAGCACGCCGTCGACCCCCCGGCCGCGACCGCCGGTGACCGACTGCCAGGCCGGCAGGAACGCCCCCATCGCCCGGACGGGAACAGCCTCGACCTCCTTGCGCAGCGCCGCCAGGCTGCGCCGGCGCAGCGCCCGCAGCACCCCGGCGTCGCACCACTGCTCGCCCGCACGGTCCGGGTGCAGCTCGCCGTGCACCAGCCGGCCGTCGGCGGTGAGCCGCTCGAGCACGCCCGTGGCCACGGTGATCCCGAGCCCGAACCGACCGGCGATGTCCTCGGACTCGAACGGCCCGTGCGTGCGCGCGTACCGGGAGACGAGGTCGCCGAGCGGGTCGCGGACCGGCTCGGTGAACGCCGCCGGCACCCCTACCGGGAGGGGAACTCCGAGCGCGTCCCGAAGCCGGCCGGCGTCCTCGACCGGCACCCAGCGTTCCGCTCCGGCGATGCGGACCCGGATCACCCGGCCGGCCCGCTCCAGCTCCTCCAGCCAGGGCGCCGTGGCACCGCGCGCCAGCGCCTCCTCGGTGCTGAGATCGCCGAGGGCCCGGAGCAGGTCGGCGGTGGTCTCCGCGTCCCGCGCATGCCGCTCCGGGGCCAGYCGCTGCAGCTCCGCCGTGATCCGCTCCAGAGACCGCGGGTCGATGAGCTCCCGCAGCTCGGCCTCGCCGAGCAGCTCGGCGAGCAACGAGCTGTCCAGCGAGAGGACCTGGGCGCGTCGTTCGGCCAGTGGCGCGTCCCCGTCGTACATGAAGGCGGCGACGTAGCCGAACAGCAGCGACGAGGCGAACGGGGACGGCGCGGTCGTCTCCACCTCGACCACCCGCAGCGCCCGGGCGTCGACGTCGCGCATCAGACCGACCAGGGCGGGGACGTCGTAGACGTCCTGCAGGCATTCGCGCATCGTCTCCAGTACGACCGGGAAGTCGCCGAACGTCGAGGCGACGGACAACAGGTGCGCGCTGCGCTGACGCTGCTGCCACAGCGGCGTGCGCCGCCCGGGGGTGCGGCGGGGAAGCAGCAACGACCGGCTGGCGCACTCGCGGAAGCGGCTGGCGAACAGCGCGCTGCCGCCGACCTCCGCCCGGACGAGGGCCTCGATCTCCTCCGGCTCGAAGACGACCAGCTCCGCCCCCGGCGGTTCGGCGGCGTCCGGAACCCGGGCGACGACCCCGTCGTCGGTGTGCATGACCTGGACCTCGGAGCCGTACCGCTCGCGTAGCCGGGCGCTGATCGCCAGCGCCCACGGTGCGTTCACCGGTGCGCCGAAGGGTGAGTGGACCGCCAGCCGCCAGTCGCCGAGCTCGTCGCGGAACCGCTCGACGACCAGGTGCCGATCGTCGGACAGGCGGCCGGCGGCGGCCCGCTGTTCCTCCAGGTAGCTCAGCAGGTTGCCGGTGGCCCACTCGTCCAGCCCCGCCGCACCGACGCGGGCCGCCGCGTCGACGGGACCCATCGTCGACAGCTCCCGCAGGAAGGCGCCCAGCGCCCGGCCCAGTTCGGCGGGCCGCCCGGGGGCGTCGCCGTGCCAGAAGGGCAGCCGGCCGGGCCGGYCGGGCGCGGGGGTGACGAGCACCCGGTCCGGGGTGATCTCCTCGATCCGCCAGCTGGACGAACCGAGGAGCACGACGTCGCCGACCCGCGACTCGTAGACCATCTCCTCGTCGAGCTCGCCGACCCGGCTGGCCTTCTCCCCGAGCAGGAAGACCCCGAACATCCCCCGGTCGGGGATGGTTCCGCCGCTGGTGACGGCCAGCCGCTGTGYACCCGGCCGGCCGGCGAGCACACCGGTGGCCCGGTCCCAGGTGATGCGGGGCCRCAGCTCGGCGAAGTCGTCCGACGGGTAGCGCCCGGCAAGCATGTCCAGCACGGCCTCGTACGCCGAGCCGGGCAGGCCCGCGAACGGGGCCGCCCTGCGCAGCAGCACGCCCAACTCGTCGACCTCACGGTCCTCCATGGCGACGATCGCGACGATCTGCTGGGCCAGCACGTCCAGCGGGTTGCGCGGGTAGTGCACCGCCTCGATCCGCGCCGCGCTCATCCGTTCGGCCACGACCGCGCACTCCACCAGGTCCGAGCGGTGTTTGGGCAGGACCACACCCCGGCTGGCGGCACCGACCTGGTGGCCGGCCCGGCCGATCCGCTGCATGCCGGCCGCGACACTGGGTGGGGACTCGATCTGCACCACCAGATCGACCGCGCCCATGTCGATGCCCAGTTCCAGGCTGGACGTCGCCACCACGGCAGGCAGGCGGCCGGACTTGAGCTCCTCCTCGATCAGCGCGCGCTGCTCGCGGCTCACGCTGCCGTGGTGGGCCCGGGCGACCTCCACCCCGGCCGGTGGCGCGGCCGAGCCGGCCTGGCCCATCAGGGCCGCCGGAGCCGTCACCGCCCCGGCCGCCCCCGAGGCGGGACGGACCTGGCCGGCCGCCTCGTCCGCACTCCCACCCGCACCCGTACTCACACCCGAACCCGCACCGGCCAGCTCGGCGGCCAGGGCGAGACGGTCCGCGTACAGCTCGTTCAGCCGGGCGCACAGCCGCTCGGCGAGCCGTCGCGAGTTCGCGAAGACGATCGTGGAGGAGTGGGCGAGGATCAGGTCCAGCACCCGCTCCTCGACCGCCGGCCAGATCGACGCGCGCGGCCCCGCTGCCGCCGCCGGGCCCTCGGGGACGCCCTCGGCCTGCTCACCGAGGCTCGCCATGTCCTCGACGGGGACGACCACCTCGATCTGGAGGGTCTTCGCCGACGGCGGCCGGATGACGCTGACCGGCCGCGCCCCACCGAGGAAGCGGGCGATCTCCTCGACCGGCCGCACCGTCGCCGACAGCCCGACCCGCTGCGCGGGAGCGTCCAGCAGGTCGTCGAGGCGCTCCAGGCTGAGGGCAAGGTGCGCCCCCCGCTTGGTGCCGGCGACGGCGTGCACCTCGTCGACGATCACGGTCTGCACGCCCCGCAGTGCCTCCCGTGCGGCACTGGTCAGGATCAGGAACAGTGACTCCGGGGTGGTGATCAGGATGTCCGGTGGAATGCGGCCGAACGCACGGCGCTCGGCGGCGGGGGTGTCGCCGGACCGGACACCGACAGACACGTCCGGGACGGGCCGGCCGATCCGGGCCGCGGCGGCGCGGATACCGGCGAGCGGCGCCCGGAGGTTGCGCTCGACGTCGACCGCGAGCGCCTTGAGCGGGCTCACGTACAGCACGCGGCACCGGCGGGTCGGGTCGGCCGGCGGGCCGGAGCGGGCCAGCCCGTCGAGTGACCAGAGGAAGGCCGCGAGCGTCTTGCCGGACCCGGTCGGCGCCACGACCAGAGCACTGCCGCCCCCGGAGACGGCGGCCCACGCCTCGGCCTGCGCCGGCGTCGGCGCCGCGAACGAGGACGCGAACCACTCCCTGGTGGGGGCCGAGAAGGCTGCGAGCGGGTCCGATGCGGTCACGCACACAGTCTGCGTCGTCCCACCGACACAAACCTCGCATCGCCGTCCGCACCACCATCCGGTTGCACGCTCACCGCCGGCGGTGGACGTGCCGGGACCTCCAGGGCCACGTGCGACGCCGGGGCCGACGACCAGTGCCGACGACCGGCGCCGCACGCAGGGCCGTGGCTGGCGGCGTGCACACTGGTCCGGTGCGACTGACGGAGTTCTGGGCGAACATGAACAGCCAGTTCGGTACCGCCTACGCCGACTCGCTCGCCCGCGACCACGTGATTGCTGGTCTGGGTGGGGCGACGGTGGAGGCCGCCCTGCGCCGCGGCGACGACGCCAAGGCGGTGTGGCGTGCCGTCTGCGACGAGTTCGGCGTGCCCGTGCGCGACCGCTGAGACCCGGACGCGACTTTCCGTCGCCGGGTGATGACTCCTGGTCGTGGATGCTGTCGGGATGGTCGTGGTGTGCCGGGTCGCCTGGTGCGGAGTGTGGTGGAACCACCCGATCGGGTGGGCCGTGGCGTGTCGCCGAAGACTCGAACGGATGTTCGGCTACTGTTGTCCACATGCGCTCCGATGTCCACAGAACCGACCCGGCTCTCGAAACTGTCGGACCCACCCCCTAGCGTCGGATCGTGGCCAAGACTCGACGACCTCAGCATGGAGTAACTCCAATGGCAGGACCCGACCGTGAGAAGGCGTTGGAGAACGCCCTTGCGCAGATCGACAAGCAGTTCGGCAAGGGCTCGGTCATGCGCCTGGGTGACGACACCAGGCCGCCGGTCCAGGCGATCCCCACCGGATCAATCGCTCTTGATGTCGCGCTCGGTATCGGAGGCCTTCCGCGCGGRCGCGTCGTCGAGATCTACGGGCCGGAGTCGTCGGGAAAGACGACGGTTGCCCTGCACGCCGTGGCGAACGCGCAGGCGGCCGGGGGCATCGCGRCCTTCATCGACGCGGAGCACGCCCTTGATCCCGAGTACGCCGGGAAGCTGGGTGTCGACACCGACGCGCTGCTGGTTTCCCAGCCCGACACGGGTGAGCAGGCGCTGGAGATCGCCGACATGCTCATCCGCTCCGGCGCGCTCGACATCATCGTCATCGACTCGGTGGCGGCCCTGGTGCCGCGTGCCGAGATCGAGGGGGAGATGGGTGACAGCCACGTGGGCCTGCAGGCCCGGCTGATGTCCCAGGCGCTGCGGAAGCTCACCGGAGCGCTCGCGAACTCGGGCACCACCGCGATCTTCATCAACCAGCTCCGCGAGAAGGTCGGCGTGATGTTCGGCTCCCCGGAGACGACCACCGGTGGAAAGGCGCTGAAGTTCTACGCCTCGGTCCGCCTTGATGTTCGTCGCATCGAGACGCTGAAGGACGGAACCGAGGCGGTCGGTAACCGGACCAGGGTCAAGGTTGTCAAGAACAAGATGGCGCCGCCTTTCCGGACGGCCGAGTTCGACATTGTCTACGGCGGCGGTATCAGTCGTGAGGGTTCGCTCATTGATATGGGCGTCGAGCACGGGATCATCCGCAAGTCCGGTGCCTGGTACACCTACGACGGAGACCAGCTCGGCCAGGGCAAGGAGAACGCGCGCTCGTTCCTGCGCGACAACCCTGATCTGGCCAACGAGGTCGAGAAGAGGATCAAGGAGAAACTGGGCATGGTCCCAACGCTCGACGCGGACGCCCCCGCTCCTGTCCCGGTCGATCTCTGACCGGGCGCGCCGTGCCCGGCCCCGAGTCGAGTCGGCCGTCACACCTCCACGAAGCGTCCGCAGACCGCGGCGAGTCGGATGAGGGGTTCCTGCCGATCATGCGTGCCGCTGCTGTGGATCCGGCGAGGTCCACAACGGCCAGTGCGGTACCCGCGCGGGAGGGCCGCCCGGCGCGGCGCGGAGCAGCAGTCGCCGACCCGCTGGAGGCGGCGCGGGAGATCTGTCTGCACCAGCTGGCGGCCCGGCAGCGTAGCCGGGCCGAGCTTGAAGCCGTGCTCCGGCGCCGAGGTGTCGCCGAGGAGATCGCCGAGCAGGTGCTCGATCGCCTGACGGAAGTCGGGCTGGTCGACGACGAGGCTTTCGCTGCCGCTTTCGTCTCGTCGGCCCGGGCCGGGCGCGGCCTGGGGCGTCGGGCGCTCGCCGGCGAGCTGCGGCGGCGAGGGGTGGATCCCGAGGCGTCGGAGACCGCGCTGGCCGCCGTCGGCGCGGAGGACGAGGAGGCCACCGCGCGGTCGTTGGTGGCGCGGCGGCTGCGTGCGATGGAGGGCCTGCCCGCACCGGTGCGGGTCCGTCGGCTGATCGCTCTACTCACCCGAAAGGGCTACTCGCTCGACCTCGCGATGCGGGTGGTGGCCGAGGCTGCGCCGACCGAGGACGAGGAGGCCGATGCCGGCCTGGGTGACGACGCATACGACCTGCGCTAGGCCGGGCTGTGTCCGATCCGGGCCCGGCAGCGTCGACGAAAGCGCGAGTGCCAGCCGGTCGTCCGGTGTCTGTGGTTCGCCCACGTTTTTCTTGACCGGATGAAAGCGGCAGACCTACCCTTTCCCCAAAGGTGCGAGGACTCCTGCTCGTAAGCGGTCCAGATAGCTGGCACAACTTCACATCAGGGCGAGCGTTCCTTCGGGCGCCGGTGGTCGCGCGCCCTTCCTGCCTGGTTTTTCGGCCGGGTGGGTACTGCTGGCGACCCTGGTTTTGGGTGTCGTCGGTGCGTGTAGTTCGTCCAGCGGTTGGTCCGGTCCCGCGCCCCACGCCTGTCCTGGCAGGCACAGACGGAAGCGGGAGGAGCAACCGTGGGTGCCGCCCTCATAACGCTTCTCGTGCTGCTCCTTCTTGCTGTCGGCGGCCTCACGCTGGTTCTGCTACGCCTGGTGCGGGCTGGTGGTCTCGGTGTGATCAGCGCGGATGCGGGCGAAGTCGCCCGCCGGGCACACATACCGGATGCCCGGACGGCGACCACGGATGTGAGCGCCGAGGCAGTGCTCGATCCACCTCGACCTCCGGTCGCGGCGGGCGGCACCCCACCGGCCGGAACTCCGTCGGCCAGCACCCTGCCAGTCGGTACCCCGTCAGCCGGCACCTCGCCGGACGGCGAGCAGCCACGAACCGCCGCGGCGGGAAAGACGCTGCCAGACAGCCTGCAGGCGGCGGGCCCGCCGCCGGGCAGCGAGCGGTCGGATCCCGCTGACGCAGCTCAGTTCGTGGAAGGGCCGCCGGCAGGACATGACGAGCCACCGGGCACCATCACCGAGCCGGCAGAGAACATCACCCTGGTTCCCGGCGTACCGGCGGACGCGGTGGCCGGCGATGCGGTCGCTGGCGGAGCAGGCCCGGTCACCGCGACAGCCGCAGATCCGGACAGAGCTGCCGGCGCGGAGGCGGAGCCGTCGCCGGAGAGCGGGGCGGCGGCACCGGTCGCCGAGGTGAACGAGTCGTCCGGCGGTGTGCCGGCGGCGGGCGGGGCCGACCCGGCCACGCGGCCGCCCGACCCGCCCATGGCGGGTGCGGACACTGCTGTGATCGTGGATGAACGGGCGGCGGAAGCGAGCCGATCCGAGCTTGCCGAGATCTCCGCCCGGCTCGCCGAGCTGCGGCGACAGGCGCGTGACGCCGAGGAGGACGCCGAACGGGCCCGCCGCCGGGCTGACCAGGACGCGGCCGAACAGGCCGCCCGGGTCGACCGGGAGGCCGCGCAGATCCGTCGGCACGCGCAGGAGGCCGCCGAGGCCATCCGGGCCCGGGCGGTCGCGGACGCCGAGCTGCGGGCCTCGAAGGCGGAGGCGGAGGCCCGTGAGGCGGTGCGAGCCGAGAGGGAGCAGGTCCGCGCCGAGCTCGCCGAGAACCTCCGGACCGAGCGGGCGGAGCTGCGGGGCTGGGACAGCCGTCTCACCCAGCGCGAGCAGCGACTCGCTGACCAGACCACGTCCGTCGAGGAGCGGATCCACCGACTGGAGACCCGTGAGGGGGAGCTCGTCGCTCGCGAGGCGGGGCTCGACGCACGGGACACCGATCTGGCCGGGTTGGAGACGCACTGGCGGCGGGAGCTGGAGCGGGCTGCCGGCATGACCGCGACGGAGGCACGGAGCGAGCTGGWCAAGGTGGTCGAGGACCAGGCCAGGCTCGACGCCGCGGTCCGGGTCCGGGACATCGAGACCCGCGCCGAGGAGGAGGCGGAGGAGCGGGCCCGCCGGATCGTCACCCTCGCCATCCAACGGGTCGCGTCCGAGCAGACCGCCGAGTCGGTCGTGTCGGTGCTGCACCTGCCAAGCGACGAGATGAAGGGCCGGATCATCGGGCGCGAAGGGCGCAACATCCGGGCCTTCGAGTCCGTCACGGGTGTCAACGTGCTCATCGACGACACCCCGGAGGCCGTGCTGCTGAGCTGTTTCGACCCGGTGCGCCGGGAGACGGCGCGCATCACGCTGGCGGCGCTGGTGTCGGACGGGCRCATCCATCCGCACCGGATCGAGGAGGAGTACGCCCGGGCCGAACGCGAGGTTCTCGCGAAGTGCGTGCGGGCCGGGGAGGACGCCCTCATCGACGTCGGCATCGCCGAGATGCACCCCGAGCTGATCACGTTGCTCGGGCGGCTGCGCTACCGCACGAGCTACGGGCAGAACGTTCTCGCGCACCTGGTGGAGAGCGCGCATCTGGCCGGCATCATGGCCGCCGAGCTGCGGCTGCCGCCGGCGATCGCGAAACGCGGCACGCTCCTGCACGATCTCGGCAAGGCGCTGACCCACGAGGTCGAGGGCTCGCACGCGATCGTCGGCGCGGAGATCGCCCGCCGATACGGCGAGCATGAGGACGTCGTCCATGCCATCGAGGCGCATCACAACGAGGTTGAGCCGCGTTCCATCGGCGCGGTGCTGACCCAGGCCGCGGACCAGATCTCCGGGGGGCGGCCCGGGGCGCGCCGGGACAGCCTGGAGTCGTACGTCAAGCGCCTGGAACGTATCGAGCAGATCGCGGGGGAGCGCCCCGGTGTCGAGAAGGTCTTCGCGATGCAGGCCGGTCGCGAGGTGCGGGTGATGGTGGTGCCCGAGCAGGTCGACGATGTGGCGGCCCACATGCTTGCCCGCRACGTGGCCCGGCAGATCGAGGACGAGCTCACCTACCCGGGGCAGATCAGAGTGACCGTCGTCCGCGAGACCCGCGCCATCGGTCTGGCCCGCTGACGGCGGCCCCATCCGGAGCAGCCCCCGCTCTCGGAGCTGCCTCCGGCCTGTGGTCACCTCCAGGACCGGGTTGGTGGTGTCAGGGCGCCAGCTCGGCGGGGGTGTCTCCCACGGAGGTGTCCCCCGGAGTGCGCGCGGGCCCGTCCGCCCGGGCGGACTGCCGCCGCTCCAGCCAGCGCGCGATGAGCGACAGTGTCCCGTTGACGATGATGTAGATGACGGCCAGGGTGGTGTAGATCGGGAGTGCGTACCGGCCGCCCAGGAACTCGACGGCGGAGCGGCCCTGCCGGAGCAGCTCGGTGTAGCCGATGACGAAGCCGAGCGACGTGTCCTTCAGCAGGGTGACGAGCTGGCTGACCAGGGTGGGGCTCATCCGCCGCACGGCCTGCGGGAACTGGATCAGGGTGAAGATCTGGGTGCTGCGCAGGCCGAGGGCCTCCGCCGCCTCGGTCTGGCCCCGGTCGATGGAGAGGATCCCGGCGCGGAAGATCTCGCTGAGCACAGCCCCGTTGTAGGCGGTGAGCCCGATGACGAGGGCCCAGAACGCGGTCAGGTTCACGCCGAGCTCGGGCAGGCCAAGGTAGGCGAAGAAGATCAGCATCAGCAGAGGCAGGCCACGTAGGACCTCGACCACCGCGGTGGCCGGGCCGCGGACGAACTGCCGGCGGGACAGCCGGGCGAACGCGAGTGCCGTGCCCAACACGACCGCGAGCACCATCCCGGTGGCGGCCGCCCGGAGGGTGTCGAGCAGCCCCTCCCAGAGCAGTGTCCGCAGCTCGGGCTCGTCGGCGAAGACCTGCCACAGCTCGGGGTCGAGCTGGCCCTTGTCCGAGAGACGCAGCATCGCGAGYACGACGAGTGCGATCAGCAGGGCTGCTGCCACCAGGCTGGCAAGCAGAATGCGTCGCCGGCCGCGCGGGCCCGGCGGGTCAGCCAGGACGAGGCTCATCGGGGTACCGCCGCCAGCCGCCGCTCGGCGAAGCCGACCCCCGCCGCCAGGGAGAGCGTCAGGATCAGGTAGCAGACGATGCCGGCCAGCAGGACGGCGATGACGTCGCTGGGGTTGGCCGTGGTCAGGCCCTGGCTCACACCGGTCAGCTCCTGTACTCCGAAGGCCGCCGCGATCGAGGTGTTGCGGATCAGTGCGCTTCCCACGCTGCCCAGCGGCTGGATCACGTTGCGGAACGCCTGCGGCAGGATGACCAGCCGCAGCGTCTGGGGGAAGGTCAGGCCGAGCGCGCGGGCGGCCTCGGCCTGACCGGCGTCCACCCCGTTCACGCCGGCGCGCACGGCCTCACACACGAATGCTGTGTGGTAGACGGTCAACGCCACCACCGCGAAGGTGAAGTAGCTGAAGACGATATCGACCTGCGGCAGGACGAAGACGACAAAGAAGAACACGACAGTCAGGGGAGTGTTGCGCACAATCTCCACGTAGGCCGCCCCCGCCCAGCGTAGTGGCGGGACCGGGCTCACCCGCATGGTCGCGAGGATGCTGCCGAGCAGCAGCGCCGCGACGGCGGCGAACAGGCTCAGGAGAAGTGTCCGCACGAAACCCTCGCGGAAGACATCGAGGTTGTCGAGGACGGCGTCGATGAGGGACCACCCACCGGTCGGGGACGGCACCCGCCCCGCCGCCCGTGCGGGTCAGGCACGGGCGGCGGGCCTGCGATGCGTCAGGACTGCCTGCTGGTGATCAGAAGGCGTGGCCGCGGATCAGGAGGTGTAGTTGTCGACCGCCGGCGGCGTGGGCATGTCCGGCTCGACCTTGCCGATCGTCGACTCGTAGGCATCCTCGTACCGGCCGTCGCTGTAGGCGGCCGTCAGGGTCTCGTTGATGAAGGTGCGGAAGTCGTCGTCACCCTTCGCGATGCCGATGCCGTAGGGCTCCGTGCTGAACGGCTCACCGACGAGCTTGAAGGTGTCCGGGTCGGAGTCCATCAGACCGAGCAGGATCGCGTTGTCTGTCGTGACCGCGTCCACCTGGCCGTTCTTCAGGGCCTCGGCGCACTTGCTGTAGACGTCGAACAGGACGAGCTCGGCCTGCGGTGCCTCGGTGCGAATCCGCTCCGCCGGCGTCGAGCCGCTCACCGAGCAGACCTTCTTGCCTGCGAGCGTGTCCTTCCCGGTGATCGCCGTCTCGTCCGCCCCTACCATCAGCGTCTGGCCAGCCACGTAGTACGGACCGGCGAAGTCGATGACCTGCTTGCGCTTGTCGTTGATGGTGTAGGTCGCGACCACCAGGTCGACCCTGCCCTGCTGGATGAAGGGCTCCCGGTTGGCCGAGACGGTCTCGACGAACTTCACCTTGTCCTCGGGGATGCCGAGCGCGTTCGTGATGATCTTCGCGATCTCGACGTCGAAGCCCTCGGGCTCGCCGCGGAGGTTCTTCAGGCCGAACAGCGGCTGGTCGAACTTGGTGCCGACGGTGATCGACCCGGCCGACTGGAGCTCGGCCATGGTGCTGCCCGCGGGGAACGTCGTCGCGGCGGCGGCGGCAGGTGCCTCGTCGTCGCTGTCGTCGTCGCCGCAGGCCGCGAGGGCTAGGGACGCGACCATCGCCGCGGTGAGAACGAACGCCGCCCGGCGCGGCGACCGACGGGAGGCCACAGTCGGGGCCAGGGCCGGAGCCGGGGCGGTGGGTGCCGTTCGCTGTCTGGTGCGGGTGAACGGCATGCGCATGGGGAATCCCCTCCAGAAGGTGGACTGACATCAGAATTCAGGTACCTGATTGCGTGGTCTCGGTGCGCCCCCGGTTGGCCTTCGCCCGACGACTCTAGTGTCCGCCGGCTACCGGCCAGGAGTAGCCCGGGACAGTCCTTCTCCGGGCTTTCGCCGGTGACCCGGTGCGGTCCGGGTGAATCCGGTCCGGGTGAATCCGGAAGGGGTCGTCACCAGGGTGCCCTCCGATGGTCGCCCCACAGAGGTTCCCTCAATGYGTCAGAACCTTCGCCAGAAATTCGGCCGCGCGCTCACTTTTCGGCGCCGCGAAAAAGGCGTCGGGGGCCGCCACCTCCACCAGCCGCCCGTCCGCCATGAAGACGACGCGGTCGGCCGCCGAGCGGGCGAAGCCCATCTCGTGGGTGACGACGATCATCGTCATACCGGACGCGGCGAGCGACCGCATGACATCGAGCACCTCCTGGATCATCTCCGGATCCAGCGCGGAGGTCGGCTCGTCGAAGAGCATCAGCTTCGGCTCCATCGCGAGCGCCCGGGCGATGGCCGCCCGCTGCTGCTGACCGCCGGAGAGCTGGCGCGGCAGCCGGTCGGCCTTGTCCGCGATCCCGACCCGCTCCAGCAGCGCCTGAGCACGGGTCTCGGCCTCGGCGCGGCGAACGCCGAGAACCTTGCGCGGGCCGAGAGTCACATTGTCTAACACGGTTCGATGCGCAAAAAGGTTGAACGACTGGAACACCATGCCGACCTGAGCTCGCATGCGGGCCAGCTCCCGGCCCTCGGCCGGCAGCGGACGGCCGTCGAAGGTGATGCGGCCCTCGTCAACGGTCTCGAGGCGGTTGACACATCTGCACAGGGTCGACTTGCCGGAACCGGACGGGCCGATGACGCACACCACCTCACCCGGCGCCACGGCGAGGTTGATGTCGTGCAGGACTCGGTTCTTCCCGAAGGATTTTCCGACACCCTCCAGGGTCACGAGCGCCATCGTGCACTCCCGGCGCACCGGTCCGGTGCGAAGAGTGCGGAGGGACGGCTGTCGCGCAGCCGGTGGTGCACGGCCCCGAGGGGTTCATGCGATCGCAGCGTGGTCGCGAGCATTTGAGAATTTTACGTCTGGTCATCCGCATTGGCTATGTTCTGCGGCACTACTGCCAGTCAGGCAACAGTGCATACCACGCCCCGGACCGGGGTACGGACCTGCCTTCGCGTCGACCCGGGYGGCCTTCGGCCTGCTCGCCCTGCGCCCACGGCCGGCCACCGTCGGCCATGGTCGGCATCGGGTGTCGGTCCGCTGGTCACCGTCTCCGAGGCCATCGTCGCGCACTCGGCGCCGTGCGGGCCCGACCGGACGCTCCGGCGCGTCGAACGGCAGTCGGGCGCGGGCCGTAGGCTGGACCGGTGAGTGGCCGCAGCTATCAGGTCCGGACATTCGGCTGTCAGATGAACGTCCACGACTCCGAACGGCTTGCCGGTCTCCTCGAGTCCGCCGGGTACGTTCCGGTCGCGGAGGGGTCCGACGCCGACATCGTCGTGTTCAACACCTGCGCGGTCCGTGAGAACGCAGACAACCGGTTGTACGGAAACCTGGGGCACCTGTACCCGGCGAAGAAGAAGAATCCCGCGATGCAGATCGCGGTCGGCGGGTGCCTGGCGCAGAAGGACCGCTCGGTCATCCGGGACCGTGCGCCCTGGGTCGACGTCGTGTTCGGCACGCACAACCTGCACCGGCTGCCGGTCCTGCTGGAACGGGCCCGACACAACGCCGCCGCCCAGGTGGAGATCGCCGAGGCGCTCGAGGTCTTCCCGAGCAGCCTGCCGGCCCGCCGGGCGAGCCAGCATTCGGCCTGGGTCAGCATCAGCGTCGGCTGTGACAACACCTGCACCTTCTGCATCGTGCCGAGCCTGCGCGGCGGCGAGCGCGACCGTCGTCCGGGCGACGTGCTTGCCGAGGTCGAGGCCCTGGTGGCCGAGGGCGCGCTGGAGATCACGCTGCTTGGCCAGAACGTGAACTCCTACGGCCGCTCGCTCGGCGACCCCGGGGCGTTCGCCCGGCTGCTGCGCGCCTGCGGCCGTGTCGAGGGGCTGGAGCGGGTGCGCTTCACCTCTCCGCATCCGCGTGACTTCACCGACGACGTCATCGAGGCGATGGCGCTGACGCCGAACGTGTGCCCACAGCTGCACATGCCGCTGCAGTCGGGGTCGGATGCCGTGCTGCGCCGGATGCGGCGCAGCTACCGCCGCGACCGTTTCCTCGGCATCGTCGAACGGGTCCGGGCGGCGATGCCGGATGCGGCGATCACCACCGACATCATCGTGGGTTTCCCGGGCGAGACGGAGGCGGACTTCGCCGACACCCTCGACCTCGTCCGCACCGCGCGCTTCGCCGGTGCCTTCACCTTCAAGTACTCCCCGCGGCCCGGAACGCCGGCCGCCGAGATGGACGGCGAGGTCGACCCCGCCGTCGTCTCGGAGCGCTATGAGCGTCTCGCCAGCCTGCAGGACGAGATGTCGTGGGCGGGTAACCGCGCGCAGGTCGGGCGGCAGGTCGAGATCCTCGTCTCCGAGGGGGAGGGGCGGAAGGACTCCGAGACCGGCCGACTGTCCGGCCGTGCGCGGGACGGGCGGCTCGTGCACCTGCTGGTGACCGGTCCACACGCCGAGGACGGCGTYGTCCGCCCCGGGGACGTCATCGAGACCGTGGTGACCAGGGGCGCACCGCATCACCTCACCGCTGACGGCCCGCTGCTCTCCCACCGGAGGACGAGGGCGGGCGACGCCTGGGAGGCCGCCCGGTCCCGTGGCGCTGCGGGTGACCGAACCACGGGTGAGGGCACTGCGGGTGATGGCACTGCGGGTGAGGGCACTGCGGGCGCGGCGGCCGGCGCGGGGCGCCCGGCGGTGGCCCTCGGCATGCCGACGATGCGGCCGAGCAGCCCAGCCTCCCGGTGACCCTGATCGCCGCGGCTGTCTGCCCGCACCCACCACTACTGGTGCCCGAGGTCGCCGGCGTCGACCCGATCGAAGCCCGCGATCACGCCGTGTCGGCGGTGAGCCGGTTGTGTGCTCTCGGTCCGGACCGGATCGTGCTCGTCGGTGACGACGTCCGCGACGCCGTCTACGACGAGACATCCACCGGGTCACTCGCCGGCTTCGGCGTCGACCTCACCGTCCCGCTCGGCGGGCCCGCGTCGCCGACCCCGGAGGCCGCGGCAGGCGGGGCGGGCGGCGGGTGCCGGATGCTGCCGCTTTCACTGACCATCGGGGCCTGGCTGCTGCACGAAGTGGGATGGGCCGGCGCCCGGGCGGCCCACGGTGTGCCCGCGACGACCACTCCGCAGGCGGCTGCCGCGCTCGGCGCCCACCTCGTCGCGGCCGCGGAGGCGGACGGGTCCCGGCTGGCGCTCCTGGTCATGGGCGATGCCAGCGCCCGGCGGACGATCCGGGCGCCGGGGAGCCTCGACCCGCGGGCCGCGGCCCACGACGCGGCCGTCGCCGCCGCACTCGCCGCGGTGGACGCCGACGCGCTGCTGGCGCTCGATCCGGAGCTGGCGCGGGACCTGCTCGCGCCCGGGCGGGCGTCCTGGCAGGTCCTGGCCGGCGCGGTCCACCGCGCGACCGCCGCCGCTCCGGYCGGCGAGGCGGCCCGCCCCGCGGACGCGGCTCCGGTAGACGCGGCTCCGGCGGGCCCAGCCGCCGGGTGGGTGAGCCGGGTCCACTACGACGATGCTCCGTTCGGAGTCGGCTACCTGGTGGTCGGCTGGGAACGTGCGGGTGGTGCGGGCCCGGCCGGGCAGGGAGGACGACCTCCCGCGGGGAGTGTTCGGTGACCGCGCGCCGCGGGCCCGTCGTCGCCGTCGTGGGGCCGACGGGGGCCGGCAAGAGCGACTGGGCGGTCGAGATCGCACTGGACCTCGGCGGCGAGATCGTCAATGCCGACTCGATGCAGCTCTACCGAGGGATGGACATCGGAACGGCCAAGATCCCCGAAGAGGAACGTCGCGGCGTTCCGCACCATCTTCTCGACATCTGGGACGTCACCCGCCCGGCCGACGTCGCCAGTTACCAGGCTGATGCGCGCGCCACCGTCGACCGGCTGCTTGTAGCCGGCCGGGTCCCGGTCATCGTCGGGGGCTCCGRTCTGTACGTGCGGGCTGTCCTGGACGACCTGTCGTTCCCCGGTACGGACCCGGTGGTGCGGGCGAGGCTGGAGCAGGAGCTGGCCGAGGTGGGGCCGGGCCCGCTGCACGACCGGCTGGCCGCGCTGGTGCCGGCAGCGGCCGCGGCGATCCTGCCGAGCAACGGGCGACGCGTCGTGCGTGCCCTGGAAGTGGTGGAGCTGACCGGCACCTTCGTGGCGACCCTGCCGGAGCACCGGTCGGTGTACGACGTCGTCCAGGTCGCCCYGGATCGCCCGGATCTCGACGAGCGGATCGCCCACCGGGTCGAGGCCATGTGGCAGGCGGGGCTCGTGGAGGAGGTCGAGGGGCTGGTTTCGCACGGCCTGCGGGACGGCCGGACGGCATCGCGGGCCCTCGGGTACGCGCAGATCCTGGCCGTGCTGGACGGCGCAATGGATTCCATGGCCGAGGCCAAACAGGCCACAACAAGCGCTACCAGGCGTTTCGCCCGTCGGCAAAGGTCCTGGTTCCGGCGTGATCCGCGGATATCCTGGTTCGCGTCTCCGGACCTCGCCGCGGTGCGACGTCTGGTGAGTTCACTCTGACGTGTGGCCGGCCTCGTGCCGCGGGAGCTTCGCTGATCCGTCCCCGGGTCCCCCCGGGTCTCCCGGCTCGGCGCCCGGCCCGTCCCGGCGTCTGGGGAGTCCGCTGTGACCGCGCTCGACCTTGCGATGGTTCCCGCGCTGTACGCCTCGTTCGACGACGGCACGCTGCGGCTGCACTACCAGCCCGACGTGGACCTGCGCAACGGCTCGGTTCCCGGTATGCGGGCGCATCCCCGCTGGGCGCATCCCGATCTCGGCCTGCTGGGCCCCGCGGACTTCATGTCCGTCGCCAGCGCCGCGGGGCTCGTCGGCCAGGTGCACCAGTGGGTGCTGCGGATGGCGGTGATCGAGGCGCGTACCTGGCACCGGATGGCCGCGGGCACCGCGGTGCGGCCGCCGAGGCTGTGGGTGCGGGTCGAGAGCGGCCAGCTGGAGCGGCCCGACTTCGTCAGCGAGATCGAGCGGCTGGTGATCGGGCGTTCGCTTCCACCCGGTGCGGTCGGCCTGCAGTTCACCGAGGACACCCTGGCCTTCGCTCCACCCGGCCTGCCCCGGCTGCTCGGCCAGCTGCGGGCGATGGGAGTCGCGGTGGGCGTCGACTCCTTCGGTACCTGGTACGGGTCGCTGTCGACCCTCGACCAGCTCCCGCTGGACCTGGTCCGGATCGACGGGCGGTTCCTGCGGGCGACGATCCGCGACCTGGAGGGCCAGTCCGCCTTCGCGGCCATGGTGGGGATCGCGCACCGGCGGCGCATGGTCGTGGTGGCCGAGGGCGTGGACACGGCGGGGCTGGCGGCTGCCGTCGGCCGGATGGACTGCGACCGGGTCTCCGGGCCGCTGTTCTGCCCGCCGGTGCCGGTTGAGGAAGCTCGGCTGATCGCACTCGGCAGAGGGCGGCCGGACCGCTGGTACAAGCCGTCCGCCGAGTCCTGGGAGCACGGCAGCCCGCGCCCGGCCGACGGGCCGGGCGGATCGCCGCACGACCCGCTGAGCGGACGTCCGGCCGGTTACGGGCAGGGCGACCGCCCGCGGGCAGCGGCTGCCGGTGCGGGGGTCTGACGCCGTACGATCGCCGCGTGCGGTACGTCAAGGGACACGGAACGGGTAACGACTTCGTCATCCTGCCGGACGCCGACGGTGACCTCGAGCTGCCCGCCGCGCTGGTGCGGGCACTGTGCCACCGGGGCACCGGAATCGGCGCGGACGGTGTGCTGCGTGTGGTCCTCTCCGCGGCCGAGCCCGCAGCGGAGCAGTTCCGGGGCGAGGCCCGCTGGTTCATGGACTACCGCAACGCCGACGGCTCCGTCGCCGAGATGTGTGGCAACGGGATCCGGGTCTTCGCCCGCTATCTCGTGGACGCCGGCTACGAGGCCGCCGGCACCCTGCTCATCGCCACCCGGGCGGGTCTGCGCACCGTGGAGGTGCCGCCGGCCGGGGACGTCAGCGTCGACATGGGGCCGCCCGAGTTCGCCCCCGGCCCGGTGCCGGTCACCGTCGTGGGCCGGGAGTTCGCCGCTGTGCCGGTCTCGATGGGCAACCCGCACGCAGTCTGCTTCGCCGACGACCTCGGGCCCGCCCAGCTGGCCGGCCTGGACCTGCGGGCGCCCGTCTACCCCGCCGAGATCTTCGCCGACGGTGTGAACGTCGAGGTCGTCGTGCCGACGCCGGGCGGGGTCGCGATGCGGGTGTTCGAGCGGGGCGTCGGCGAGACGGCCTCGTGCGGCACCGGCGCGTGCGCGGTCGCGGTCGCCTGGGCCGCCCGTGAGGGCGGCGGGCCGCCGGCCGAGGTCCAGGTCGACCTGCCCGGCGGACGGCTGACCGTCGGCTGGGACGAGCGGACGGTGGTCCTGCGCGGCCCGGCCGTGCTGGTGTCCGATGGTGTCCTGCGCCCCGAATGGCTGCGGCTGGTGGCCGGGCCACCGGGCGCCGATGCCGCCGCCACTGATCCCGCCGGCACCGACGCTGCTGGCCGGGAGGCCGCCGGCACGGAGGCGGCCCCATCGGCCGCCGGGCGGGCAGCGGCGGGGGTGTAGCCCGTCCCGGGACCCGTCCGGCAAACGGTTCGCGGTCGCGGGCGCATCGTGTCACTCTGGGCCTGTGGATGTTCCGCTGGCGGTCCGACGGGCCGCGGCGGAACCGGCCGTCCCGTCCCGTCCGGGACGGGCTGGAATGACACGGTCACCGGACCGTGTTGAGAACGGATGGTATGAGTCTTCCCGCTGACGCCGTGAGGGCGTCCACCCGGTACCTGCACCAGAGCTCCGACCACGCCGGCGACGGTGTGGTGGTGCTCGACGACACCGATGGCTTCTCGTTCTTCGACGAGCAGGGCGACGGCTTCGACCTGGAGGAGCGCGGGGCGCTTCGCCGGGTCCCGGGCCTCACCACCGAGCTCGAGGACGTCTCCGAGGTCGAGTACCGCCAGCTCCGCCTGGAGCAGGTCGTGCTGATCGGCGTGTGGACCTCCGGTTCGCCCACCGAGGCCGAGGCGTCGATGACCGAGCTGGCCGCGCTGGCCACCACCGCTGGCTCGGTGGTGCTCGACGCGCTGGTCCAGCGCCGCGACCGGCCCGACGCGGCGACGTTCGTCGGCTCCGGCAAGGCCCGTGAGCTGGCGGAGATCGTCCAGGCGACCGGCGCGGACACGGTGATCTGCGACGGTGAGCTGACCCCGGGTCAGCTCCGCCAGCTCGAAGAGGTCGTCAAGGTCAAAGTGATCGACCGGACGGCGCTCATCCTGGACATCTTCGCCCAGCACGCGACCTCCCGCGAGGGCAAGGCCCAGGTCGAGCTCGCGCAGCTCCAGTACATGCTTCCGCGGCTGCGTGGCTGGGGTGAGTCGATGTCCCGGGCCGCCGCCAGCAGCGGTGGCCGCGCACCGATCGGAACCCGCGGGCCCGGTGAGACGAAGATCGAGACCGACCGTCGGCGGCTGCGCGCGCGCATCGCGAAGCTGCGCCGCGAGCTGGTCGGCATGGCCACCGTGCGGGCGACGAAGCGGTCGGCCCGCCGGCGCGGCGCGATCCCGTCGGTCGCGATCGCCGGATACACCAACGCGGGGAAGTCCTCGCTGCTCAACCGGCTGACCGGAGCCGGCGTGCTGGTCGAGGACGCCCTTTTCGCGACCCTTGACCCGACCGTGCGGCGGGCGACCCTGCCCGACGGCCGGGTGTTCACCCTGGCCGACACGGTCGGCTTCGTCCGGCACCTGCCGCACCAGATCGTCGAGGCCTTCCGCTCGACGCTGGAGGAGGTCGTGGACGCCGAGCTCGTCCTGCACGTGGTGGACGGCGCGGCACCGGACCCGATGGGCCAGATCAACGCGGTCCGCGAGGTCCTCGCCGAGATCGATGCGGCTGGGGTGCCGGAGCTCATCGTGGTCAACAAGGTCGACGCGGTCGATCCGACCACGCTCGCGGTGCTGCGCCAGGCGGTGCCGGACGCCGTCTTCGTGTCGGCGCGCTCCGGGGCGGGCCTGGCGGAGCTGGTCGAGGCGCTCTCGGCGCGGATCCCGCACCCGGAGGTCGAGATGTCGTTGCTGGTGCCCTACACCCGCGGCGACCTCGTCTCCCGCATCCACCGGGACGGCGAGGTGCTGAGCATCGAGCACACCGGCACGGGCACGGCGGTGGCCGCGCGAGTGCCGGTGGACCTGGCTGCCGAGCTGGAGCCTTTCCGCGCCGAGGTGCATGCCGTGGCCGGCTGACCGACCCCGGTAGTCCGGTGGCAGAGTGGCCTCAGCCGCGGACCCTGCGCCGCCCCGGGCATCCTTGCTCTCGCGAAGGTGCCCGGGCTGCGGCCCGGGGAGCCGTGCCGGACCGGGCGTAGCCGGGCCCGGGAGGCCATTCAGGGACCACCGTCGGGCACCCCGGCTCGGCCCCCCGCCCCCGGGCGGTTCAGACCCGGCGCATCACGGCGACGATCCGGCCGAGAATCGTCGCATCCTCGGCCGGGATGTCCGAGAAGGCCGGGTTCTCCGGTGCCAGCCACACGCGGCCGTCGCGCTGCCGGAAGCGCTTGACGGTCGCCTCGCCGTCGATCATCGCGGCGACGATCTCGCCGTTGTCCGCCACCGGCTGCTGCCGCACGACGACGTAGTCGCCGTCGCAGATCGCGGCGTTGATCATCGACTGGCCCACCACCCTGAGCAGGAACAGCGTGCCCTCCCCGACGATCTCCTTCGGGAGCGGGAAGACGTCCTCGATGGCCTGCTCGGCAAGGATGGGCCCGCCGGCGGCGATCCGCCCCACCAGGGGGACGTAGGTCGGCGTGCCCCCTTCCACCGCCACGGCCTCCTCGACGGGCCGGCCGGCGATGGCGGCGCGGGCTCGGGCGCCTGTCTTCTGCCCGCCGATCGGCAGCACCTCCATAGCCCGCGGGCGGTTCGGGTCGCGCCGCAGATAGCCCTTCTCCTGGAGCACCTTGAGCTGGTGCGCGACGCTGCTGGTGCTGGTCAGACCGACAGCCTCACCGATCTCCCGGACGCTCGGGGGGTATCCGCGCCGCTCCACCGCGGTGCGGATGACCTCGAGAACCTTCTTCTGTCGCTGTGTGAGGCCCGAGGCGTCCGCGGGGCCGTCGGGAAGATCCCGGACGTTGCCGCGGGCTTCGCCTCGGCGGGTACCCCGTCCCTGGCTGGTCATCGCCTACCGCTCTCCCTGTCGATGCTTCCCCGCCGCGGGCCACCCCGACGGCGGTTTCTCCCTGACCGGGCGGTCGGTGCCCCCGGCTCGTTGTGAGCCACCCGGTCGATCTCTTGTTTTGTCCTATTAGTAACTTCTGACCGGTTCGGCGTGGTTCTTTCGTGCTCGGTTCTTCTCGCACGATCGTCCACAACTGATCGTCCTTGACGGTAGTCGGACGGTCGCCGAATCTCAAACGTCTGTTCGAGCGTGTCGGGGGAAGTGTGCGTGGCGGCCGTGTAAGAATCGCTCAGGCGTTCGATCGAACGGATGTTCGAGCCTGGGAGGTTGGCGTGGCCGACGGCAAGCGTGTGACCAGTGGCAGGGTGCCGGTCGGGTCGGGGTTTCGGGAGTCCCGTGATCGCATGGCACGTCAGACCGCAGGTACGGGCGGCGCCGTCGCGACGGGGCGGGGAGTGCGCGGGTGTCGGGGCGCTGCGGTCGGCGGTGTCGCCGTCCGGGGCCGTGCGGTGCGGGGGATGGCGGCGCGTGGCGCCGACCGGCGGCGCGCCAGCGGTGCGCGTCGCCTGCGGTGTCCCGGTCGTGGTCCTTCCGGTGCAGCAGCAGTGACCGGCGGCAGGTTGGCGGGCGGCGCTGCCGACGCTGCCCGGGAGCCGCTGGCGCTGCCCGGGCAGCGGGAGGCCGCGGGGGCGCGGGTCATCGAGATGCCCGGGCTGGCCTGGCGGGCCCTGGCCGTCGGGCATCCGGTGCGAGGGGCTGGTGGTCGTCCTGCGCCGGGCGCGAGGGAGCGCCTCCCGGTGCTCCCGGAACAGTCCGGCCCACCGGCGGGCTGGGAGTACGCGAGCCGTCAGGAGGTCGAGGGCTACGGCGAGTACCTCGACAGATCAGCCCGGTGGCAACGCGAGGAGTGGTCTGGCTGGCAGGCGTCGGCCGACGACGCGGGGCTGCTCGTTCCCCCGCGTCCGGCACGGTGGGGCGGGCAGCGATCCGCATCTGGACCGGGCGGGCGACTGCCGGGTCACGCCGGCCCGCGTGCACGGCCCCGGCCCCGTCCGCGGGCGAGGCGCCGGTCGCAGCCACCCCTGCGGCTGACCATGCGGGGGCGGGTTGTCCTCGGGCTCCTGGCGAGCATGGTCCTGGGCGTGGTCTTCTCCGCGGTGCTGGTCACCTCGTCGCAGGCGTTCACCGGCACGCCGGTGACCTATCAGACCCACCGGGTCCTGCCCGGGGAGACGCTCTGGGAGATCGCGCGCGGGATCGACCCCGATGCCGACACCCGCGAGGTCGTGGGTCAGCTCATGGCGCTGAACGGCCTTCCGACCGCGGCGCTTCTGCCGGGCCAGCAACTTCGGCTGCCCTGAGCGCGCCTCGCTGCTGGCTGTGTCCTGGCCCGTGGGTTTCGGACACGCCGATGGGGGCGGTGTCGGGACTGCCGGGGGTGTGCGCTACGGTTGAACACAACATCTTGTAGTTACAAAGCGGTAAGTCATCCACAGGTTGTGCACCGGTATCCACAGGTCCCGGGCGGGCCCCCGTTGTCGGGAGGCTCGCCGAGGGCGGCCGGCGACCAGCCGGAGGTGCTCCGCGCGCGGCCGTGCAGGCCCGCCGGAGTAGGAGAGGAACGAGCTGTGCGGTGTCCCTTCTGCAGGCATTCCGACAGCCGTGTCGTGGACAGCAGGGAGGCCGAGGAGGGCGCCGCCATCCGGCGGCGGAGATCATGTTCGGCGTGTGGCCGCCGGTTCACCACGATGGAGGAGGCCTCATTGCGGGTGCGCAAGCGTAGCGGCGCCACCGAGCCGTTCAGCCGGGCGAAGGTGATCGTCGGCGTGCGTAAGGCCTGCCAGGGGCGACCCGTCCGGTCGGACGACCTCGCTCTGCTCGCCGAACGGGTCGAGGAGACAGTGCGTGCCTCCGGCTCCGCCGAGGTGGCCGCGGAGGATGTCGGTCGGGCGATCCTGGGCCCGCTCCGGGAGCTCGACGAGGTCGCCTACCTGCGGTTCGCCTCCGTCTACCTGGCCTTCGAGTCGCTTGGCGACTTCGAGGATGCCATCGCGGCGCTGCGCGCCGATGCGAGCCAGGCACCAGGCTCCCGCGGAGGGCGCCCTGCGACGGCGGCCCTGAGCACCGCCGCGGCGGCCGACCAGAACACCGCGGTGCCCGCCGGCCGGCCGCGCCTGCCGACGGTGTCCGCCCTCCAGGCGGCCTCCGGCCCCTGAACCGTCACCGCCAGCCGTCGCTGGCACCGACCCAGCGCCGGTGCCAGCGACGGCTGGCGGTGAGAACCCGGCTGCCGGGGGCCCAGACCTGGGCCCGGTAGCGGCGCGCGGTGGCTCGCAGGCGAGGGCGGCCCGCCGCGAGCATCGGTTCCGCGAACCCGAGCCGATGACTGACCTGGGCCTGCGCGGGCTGGTTGCCATGAACAACGCGTAAGCAGCCCGTCGACGCGCTTCTGCCAGGTGGTCGGGGTCTCCTGTGCCCCTCCGGCAGCGAGGTGGACCCGCGACGCTCCACCGGCCAGGGAGCAACCCACGGCGGGCGTATCACTGACGTCATCCCGCCCCGCCGTGTCCCCGCGTCACCACGACCACGTCCGCCAGTCACTGCCACAGATCCCACGAGTGCATCCAGCCGATCGGCGACCAGGCTGATCCGGCTGTTCCGCTGTGCCTTTCTGCCCGTTCGGAGCGGATCCGACCGCGCCCGGACGGGGCAGGTAGGCACAGCGGCCACTGTTGAACCTGTTCGAGAGCGAAGACGAGGAGTGCCATGACCGAGACCCGCGGCAAGGGGAGCAGGCCGGCCGCCAAGGTGGCCGGGCTGAAGATCCGGCGGGTTCGCACCACGCCGGGCGTCCACCCCTACGACGAGGTCGAGTGGGAGTYCCGGGACGTCGTCATGACGAACTGGCGGGACGGGTCGGTCAACTTCGAGCAGCGCGGGGTCGAGTTCCCGGTCGCCTGGTCGGTCAACGCGTCCAACATCGTGGCCAGCAAGTACTTCCGCGGGGCGGTCGGCACGCCCGAGCGGGAGTCGTCGCTGCGCCAGCTCATCGACCGGGTCGTGCACCGCTACGGCACGGCGGGCCGCGAGCACGGGTACTTCGTGTCGGAGAACGACGCGGAGATCTTCGAGCACGAGCTGACCTGGATGCTGCTGCACCAGGTCTTCAGCTTCAACTCCCCGGTCTGGTTCAACGTGGGGACCCCGGCGCCGCAGCAGGTCTCGGCCTGTTTCATCCTGGCGGTCGACGACACGATGGAGTCGATTCTCAACTGGTACCGCGAAGAGGGGCTGATCTTCAAGGGTGGGTCCGGCGCGGGCCTCAACCTGTCCCGCATCCGCTCGTCGAAGGAGCTGCTCTCCTCCGGCGGGACGGCGTCCGGCCCGGTCAGCTTCATGCGCGGCGCCGACGCCTCGGCAGGGACGATCAAGTCCGGCGGCGCGACCCGCCGGGCCGCGAAGATGGTCGTCCTCGACGTCGACCACCCCGACGTCGTCGAGTTCGTCGAGACGAAGGCGCGGGAGGAGGACAAGATCCGCGCGCTGCGCGACGCCGGTTTCGACATGGACCTCGGCGGGCGTGACATCGTCTCGGTGCAGTACCAGAACGCCAACAACTCGGTGCGGGTCAACGACGAGTTCATGCGCGCCGTCGTCGACGGGACGTCCTTCGACCTGCGGGCCCGCCTCGACAACCGGGTGATCGAGTCGGTGGACGCCCGTGGGCTGTTCACCACGATCGCCAAGGCGGCCTGGGAGTGCGCCGACCCGGGTATCCAGTACGACGGCACGATCAACGACTGGCACACCTGCCCGGAATCCGGCCGGATCTCGGCGTCGAACCCGTGCTCGGAGTACGTCCACCTCGACAACTCCAGCTGCAACCTGGCCTCGCTGAACCTGATGAAGTTCCTGCGGCCGGACCGCACCTTCGACGCGGAGGCGTTCGTCTCCGCGGTCGAGCTGATCATCACCGCGATGGACATCTCCATCTGCTTCGCGGACTTCCCGACACCCGAGATCACCGCGGTGACCCGGGCCTACCGCCAGCTCGGCATCGGCTACGCCAACCTGGGTGCGCTGCTCATGGCGAGCGCCCGGGCCTACGACTCCGAGGGCGGGCGCGCCCTCGCCGCGGCGATCACCTCGTTGATGACGGCGACCGCCTACCGCCGCTCGGCCGAGCTCGCCGGCACCGTCGGCGCCTACGAGGGCTTCGCCCGCAACGCCGATGCGCACCGCCGCGTCGTGCGCAAGCACAGCGCGGCGAACGACTCCGTGCGGGCCGTTCACTCCGAGGACGCCCGGCTGATCGCCGCCGCCTCGCGGGAGTGGGAGCGGGCGCTGGCGGTGGGGGAGAAGAACGGCTGGCGCAACGCCCAGGTCAGCCTGCTGGCCCCGACCGGGACGATCGGGCTGGCGATGGACTGCGACACCACCGGCATCGAGCCGGACCTCGCCCTGGTCAAGATGAAGAAGCTGGTCGGCGGCGCCAGCATGAAGATCGTGAACCAGACCGTCCCGGCGGCGCTGCGGGCGCTGGGCTACCCGGAGGAGACGATCGAGGCGATCGTCGAGTACATCGCCGAGCACGGGCACGTCATCGACGCGCCCGGCCTGCGCCCGGAGCACTACGAGGTCTTCGACTGCGCGATCGGTGACCGTGCGATCAGCCCGATGGGGCACGTCCGGATGATGGCGGCGGTCCAGCCGTTCCTCTCGGGCGCGATCTCGAAGACGGTGAACATGCCGGCCACCGYCACGATCGCCGATGTCGAGGAGATCTACCTGGAGGGCTGGCGCCTTGGCCTGAAGGCGCTGGCGATCTACCGGGACAACTGCAAGGTCGGCCAGCCGCTGACCGACGTCAGGGGCGCGAAGCGGGACGCCGACGCGGCCGAGGCCCTCGCCGCGGCCAGCACCGCGGCGGCGGCCACCGCCGGCAGCGCACTCGGCACCGCACTCGGCATCGCCGCCGGCCCCGGTGCCGCTCCTGGCCTGGCACCCGGGGTTCCGCACTGGCCGGCCGGGCCGGGTGAGCACCGTCCGGTGCGGCGCCGGCTGCCCAAGAAGCGCCCGTCGCAGACCGTCTCGTTCAGCGTCGGCGGCGCCGAGGGCTACATGACCGCGGGCTCCTACCCGGATGACGGCCTCGGCGAGGTCTTCATCAAGATGTCGAAGCAGGGATCGACGCTCGCCGGGGTGATGGACGCCTTCTCCATCGCGATCTCCATCGCGCTGCAGTACGGAGTCCCGCTGGAGGCCTACGTCAGCAAGTTCATCAACATGCGGTTCGACCCCGCGGGCATGACCGACGATCCGGACGTTCGGATCGCCCAGTCGATCATGGATTACCTGTTCCGCCGGCTGGCGTTGGACTACCTCAGCGAGGAGCAGCGCGCGGAGCTGGGCATCCTGTCGGCCTCCGAGCGCACGAGGCGGCTGTCGGACCAGCCCGCCGCACCGGTCGAGCCGGAGATCGACATCGACGCGCTGCGGACGTCCGCGCCGGTGGAGGGTGCTCCAGCGGGCGCGGGCGCACCGGGCGCCGCCGCCGTCGGTGACGGCGCGGTGCCGGCCGACCCGGCACCGTCAGCCGGGGTGAACGGCCTTGCCGGGCCGGCTGCCGGTGGTGGGCCGGAACTGGTGGTGCGCGAGCTGCGAGCCACCATGCCGGGCGGCTCGCTCACCGCGCAGACGGTGGTCGACGCGCCGCTGTGCTTCACCTGCGGCGTGAACATGCGGCCGGCGGGGAGCTGCTACGTCTGCGAGCAGTGCGGTTCGACCAGCGGCTGCAGCTGACACCGCACGTCGCGGCACAGGTGACCTTCCCGGGTGGGCGCGTTCCCGCGCCTGCCCGGGAGATCGCACCCAGCCGAACCTGGGTCCCGTACAGCTCCACGACCAGGTCAGCCATGGCCGTTGCCGGGGGGCGTGACGGTCGCCGCCAGCTCCATATCGACGTCAGTGGCGGCTGTGCGGGTCGGTCGGGTCAGCGTGGCGGGTGGGTGGCGAGGATGTCGACGAGCAGGGCCGCCGTCCAGGAGAAGCGGTTGCTGCCGGCGCCGGAGCCGTCCAGAGGGGAGTAGTACTCGAACATCGAGCCGGACGAGCGGATCACATCGACGGTGTTCCGGCGGATGGCGTCGGCGGCCTCGCGGCGGCCGTAGCGGTCCAGCCCGTCGGCGAGCAGCCAGTTCATGTTGACCCAGACCGGACCCTGCCAGTAGCAGCGGGGCAGGAAGGCGGGATCGTCGGTCGGCACGCTGGCAATGCCGTACTTCGCCCAGTACCGCGGCGACATCAGCTGCTCGACCATGCCGTCGACCTCGCTGTCCGGCACGACGCCGGCGTACAGCGGAAGGAAACTGGCGATCGTGGGGTGAGGCAGCAGGCCGCCGGTGCGGAAGTCGCGGCTGAGGTAGAGACCGTCCGACCACAGATCGTTCATCGCGGCCCGGGTCCGCCGCATCGACCGGGCCAGCCAGCGCGGGACCGGGAAACCGGCCTCCTCGGCGATCGTCACGAGGTGCTCGTTCGCGCGGACGAGGATCGCGTTGAAGGCGACGTCCTGCACCAGGGGGACGAAGGTGTTCCGAATGGTCCGGAACTCGTACCGGCTGCGCCGCAGCTCGCGGACGATCCGATAGAGGGTGAACAGGTCCGCGGAGGTCAGCCGCTCGTCCGGCGGAACCTCCTTGGAGTCACGGCGCAGCGCATCGAGCGCGTCGTCGCCGTTGATCCGGCGCAGCGCCCGCACCGTGCGGGGCGCCACCGGCTTGGTCATCTCCATCCAGGTGGGTGTGTTGTCCATCCCGGACTCCCACGAGTGCACCAGCGTGACCAGCCCGGTGTCGTCCGGGTCGCGCTCGCGGTAGAGCCACTCGTGGAACCGCATCAGCCCCGGCACGAGCCGCCGGTAGAAGGTGACCCGCTCGTCGCGGCTCATGGCCTCGCCGACCCGGACCGCCGCCTCCGCGATCATCGGCGGCTGGGTGACGCCGGTCGACTGGACTCCGCCGGCGGTGGTGCACACCCGGTCGCACCGCCAGCGCTGCGGGCCCGCGTGGTAGTAGTCGGACGTCTCCGCGAAGATGACGTGCGGGATCATGCCACCGGGCCACTGCCCCCGAAGCAGGGAGAGCAGTTCGGCCGCGGCCCGTGCCGGGTCGAGGTGTCGCAGTCCGATCGCGATGAAGCAGCTGTCCCACAGCCACTGGTGCGGGTAGAGCGTGGGCGACGGACGAGTGATGTCCCCGAGGTCGTTCGCACGCAGGACCCCGATGGCCGTCTCGCGCAGCGCGGCCAGGTCGGCGGGCAGCGCGACCTCCCCGGCGGGCGGCGCCACCGTGGTGCCAGCACCGGCCCCGGTCGCACCCGGCGTGGCGGGTGTCACATCAGGCGGGTCGGCGGGGGCCGGGATGTCGGCGGGCACGGCGGTGCCGATGCCGGCGGCGGCCCCGCGTGACCGGTTGGTGCCCGTCGCCGGCACCGGAGGGGGACCGGCGGTCGAGCCGGTCGGCGTCCCCGGCGGCGCCGCGGCAGGGGTGGCATCACGCGCGACGGGCGGCATGATCGGGCTGGACGAGGACGGTGCGGGCATCGGGGAAACCGACATCGTGAGAGAGTAGCGGTTACACGCCGTGCTCGCCTGGCGGGGGCCGCCGGTGTGGTCCGCCTAACGGAAGATGATTGCGCCCGAGCTACGGGTGCGTTGCGACACGTTCGTCGTCCCCCTGCCACGCAGGGAAAAGTCCGGTTCGATGGTCAGGCGTGATGTCGCGGCGCGGCCCGCGGAGCCCGCCGGGGGCGGGGGCGGCAGGTGGGGCCAGGGCGCCGCAACCCGGCAGATCAACTACCTAGAGTGACGATTGGGCGGTTGGCGTGGAGGTCTCCTCCGGAGTCGGCCCCTGGGCGGCGTCCGGTGTGCGGCCGGAGTCGGCTGCCCGGCAGGATCCCGACGGGACGCCCCGGGCTCGATGCCGCGACCGCCTTTCCGTGGGCCCGACGTGGCCTCGTGGTGCGGGAGTGTGAGGGGCGGCCCGGCTGGTGCGCGTCGCGCCGGTGCCGCTTTCCGGAGTCACGCAGTGGTGTCGAGGCGGCTGGCTGTGGGCCCGCTCACGCATCCGGAGTCCTTGCTGGGCCCACAGTGGTCTCCACGTGAGCTCTTCGTGGTGCGTGTCACAGCGCTGAACCCGTTTCGCGCGGGCATGCGGGCCCGCACGGCGGGTACCAGCACGGTGGGAACGCCGTTGCGGCCTTCCCTGCCTGCTCGGGGCGCATCCGAATCGAGGCGGGCGTGCGACGGCCTTCGGTTGCGCACCCTCGCCGAAGAGCCGGGAAGGTGACGCCGATCTCTGGATCGAACTCCCTAAAGTGTCATGGTGGCGACTCTCCGCTGTGAAATGTCACTGATAGTCGAGGGGCCACCGTGGGAGCCACCGAGATAGTTGCTCGTTCCCGCCACAGCACGCGATCTGCCAGGTAGTCTTCGCGACAGCGGGTTCAGCGTCCCGAAGGCAGGGGTCTACACTTCTCAGTAGGCCCGGCGATCGCTGACGTCCGGCTGTGCCTGCACGGGAATGGTTGCGCCTCTTCGGTCGTTACCTCCACGTGCAAGGAAGTAGACGACCCACCCGCACCGACCATCGGATCTGCCACTGATGACGCTGCCTGCCCTTGAACTAGCCGAGCGCACCGACGAGTCACGCCCGCGTCCGCGGCGTACCCGTCGCTCCGCTTCTCCTGCCCGTAACACTCCGAGCCGCACGCTGGCTGCGGTTCCCGACGAGCTTGACGAGCTCGACGTCTCCGCGGTCGCGGAGCTCATCGCCCGCGGTCGCGAGACCGGTGAGCTCAGCCGCGCCGAGCTCCGTGAGGCCCTTGAGGCCGCGGACATCGGCGTGGAGCTGCTGCCCGCGCTGATCAGTCGGCTCAGCGCCGCCGGCATCGACCTCGTCGAGGAAGAGGACGTCGAGCGCCCCGGGGCCGGTGCCGCACCGACCCGCACCGTCGCCGACCACGCCGGTACGGCGGACCTCGTCCGCATGTACCTGCGCGAGATCGGCAAGGTGCCGCTGCTCAACGCCGCCCAGGAGGTCGAGCTCTCCAAGCGGGTCGAGGCTGGTCTGTTCGCCGAGCACAAGCTCGACACGGACCAGAACCTGCCCGAGGAGCTCCGCCGCGACCTGGGTCGGCTCGTCGCCGACGGCCAGGCTGCCAAGCAGCAGCTGGTCTCCGCCAACCTGCGCCTCGTGGTGTCGGTGGCGAAGAAGTACAGCGGCCGCGGCATGACCCTGCTGGACCTCGTCCAGGAGGGGAACCTGGGCCTCATCCGCGCGGTCGAGAAGTTCGACTACGCGAAGGGCTACAAGTTCTCGACCTACGCCACCTGGTGGATCCGCCAGGCCATCGGCCGCGCGCTGGCCGACCAGGCCCGGACGATCCGCATCCCGGTGCACGTGGTCGAGCAGATCAACAAGATCACCCGGCTGCAGCGCCAGCTCGTCTCGACCCTCGGCCGTGAGCCGACGGACGAGGAGCTCGCGTTCGAGCTGGACATGCCGATCGAGCAGGTCGTCGAGCTGCGCCGTTACGCGCAGGACACGGTGAGCCTGGAGACGTCCGTCGGCGACGACGGCGACTCCGTGCTCGGCGACTTCATCGAGGACTCCGACGCGACCTCCCCGGCCGACGCCGCCTCCTACGGCGCGATGCAGGATGAGATCGACAACGTCCTCGGCGCGCTGAACCCGCGTGAGCGCGAGGTGATGCGGCTGCGCTTCGGGCTCGCCGACGGCAAGCAGCACACGCTTGCCGAGGTGGGTAACCGACTCGGCCTGACCCGTGAGCGTATCCGTCAGATCGAGCGCGACACGCTGAGGGAGCTGCGCAAGCCCGCCGTCGCCGGCAGGCTGCGCGAGTTCCTCGACTGAGGATCGGTCGTCTGGGACGAGGTCGTCTGGTGGGCGGCGGCAACGCGGGCCGGCGCCCACAGCAGGCCGGAGCAGGGGCAGTCGCACCGCTCCGGTAAAGGGTGGTGGGAAGCCGGATCCTCGCTGATGCGAGGATCCGGCTCTTCCATTTCCCGCGCCCCCGTGCCCCCGCGGCCTCCCATGGCCCCCAGGTTCTGCGGCCTCGCGACCCCCTCCCGGACCGCGGGTCAGGGCGGGACGGGCGGGACAGGCGGGTCAGGGCCCGGGGCGCAACCCGGACGGGATGAGTGCCGGGAAGGCGACGTCCCCGACGGCGAAAGCGCCGGCAGCGGTCGCCCGGGCCCGTTCACGCTGCCACCACCAGCCGGGAAAGCGGCCCAGCCGGGTCTGGTAGAGCCACGCGCCCGTCGGGTCTCCCCAGACGAACACCGGCATCGACGGCAGCGGTGCCGTCACGACCAGCTCGCCGCCGGTGTCCGCCCGGTCGGTGACCCGCACCGCGCAACCCAGCGTCGGCCCGGCCTCGCCGGCCCGTACCGGTTCCGTCGGCAGTGCCAGGATCAGCGCCGTACCGAGTTCGGCGCTGCCACTCATAGGTGTGAAGGCCACCGACGGGCTCACCGCCTCGTACACCCACGCCGCCGCGTCGGGGGCGAACGGGGCTCCGAACGCCCCGACTGTCCGCAGCAGGGAGAGGTCCGCGAGGGCTGCCGGCACGAGCCCGCTGTCCCGGCAGGCTTCCACGAACGCCGCGGCCAGCCCCAGGCAGGTCACCTCGATCGCCTCGGTGAGCCGCCACAGGATCGACAGGTCCGGGTGGGCCGGGCTGCCGTCGTACAGGACGATCGTCGTGCCCGTGAGCAGCCCGGAGACCAGGTAGTGCCACATCACCTCGCCGGTGGTGGCCTGCCAGCAGAGGCGGTCGTCCGGCCCCAGGTCCAGGTGCATGGCCAGCGATTTCAGGTGCTCCAGCAGGATGCCGCCGTGCCCGTGGACGACCGGTCGCGGCTGGCCGCCGGCCTCGGTGGTGAAGAGGATCCACAGTGGGGCGTCGAACGGCAGCCGGGCGAAGACCAGCTCCTCCTCGACGGCGAGCAGATCGTCCCAGGACCGCAGCGCAGGCACCCCGACCTCGGCCGCCCGGCCGAGCGCGTCGGAGGTGAGATAGGGGATCACGACCGTTGCCGCCAGGTTGGGCAGCCGTCGGGCGAGGTGCGCCAGCGGCTCCAGGGAGTCGAAGACCTGGCCACCGCGGGTGTACCCGTCGACGCCGATCAGCACCCGCGGGGTGATCGGGGCGAACCGGTCGGCGAGCCCCTCGGGCGCCGCGTCAGGCGGGCAGGAGGCCCAGACCGCCCCGATACTGGCCGTGGCCAGCATCGCGATCACCGCGTGCGCCGTGTTCGGCACCACCGCGGCGACCCGGTCGCCGGGTCCGATGCCGAGCCGGCGCAGTCCGGCGGCGGCGCGGGCGACCTGCCGGCGCAGCTCGTCCCAGCTGACCACGGCGGTCGCCCCGTCCTCGCGGACGGCGATGATTCCCGGTGCGGCGCCGTGGCGGGTGAGCGCGTTCTCCGCGTAGTTGACGCGCGCACTGGGAAACCAGTGGGTTCCGGTCATCCCCGCGCCGGTCAGCGGCGGGCCGTCCCCGCGGTCACCCTCGACGGCGCAGAACTCCCAGAGCAGGTCCCAGAAGCGGCCGGGTTCGGTGACCGACCAGTCCTGGAGTGCCGCCGATCCGGCGAGGGGCAGCCCGTGCTCCTCGGCCAGCCATCCGCGGAACCGGGTCACGGATGCCTCGGCGACCCGCCGCGCCGGCGGCTCCCACAGCACGGCGCCGACCGGGGTCCTCGACGCCGTGCCGGGAACCGGCCGGCGACCGCGTGGTTCGTCGTGTTCTGGTCCTTCGTCTCCCGCCACGTGATCTGACCCTAATGTGTCGCGTTTCGCCATCCGTCCGCCGCGTCGTCGCTCCGGACAGCGATGGGAGTTACCGTCTTGTCGTGTGAGCGGGTCCGTGAACGCAGAGCCGGCGCAACCGCGAGACACCGGATCCCGGCCGCGGCCGCCGGTCGGCGGTGCGGACGGCCGCACGCTGCTGGTCTGGGACCCGGCGATGCTCGACTACGACTTCGGACCGAGCCATCCGCTGCATCCGGTCCGGCTCGCCCTGACCATGGATCTTGCCGGCGCGGCCGGTCTGCTCGACCGCCCCGGGCTCACGGTGTCGTCCGCGGCGCTGGCATCCGACGACCTGATCGAGCTCGTCCACGACCCTGCCTACCTGCGGGCCGTCCGGGAGGCGTCGCCGGGCTCGGCGACCGGCGCCCGGCTGGCCGCCAGATTCGGCCTCGGCTCCACCGACAACCCCGTCTTCGACCGGATGCACGCCGCCGCCGCGCTCGTCACCGGCGGCACGCTGGCCGCCGCGCGGGCCGTGTGGGAGGGCACCCACCGGCACGCGGTGGCGATCGCCGGCGGCCTGCACCACGCCATGCGCGGCACGGCGAGCGGGTTCTGCGTCTACAACGACCCGGCGGTCGCCATCGCCTGGCTGCTGTCGGCGGGTGCCGGCAGGGTCGCCTACATCGATGTGGACGTCCACCACGGCGACGGCGTCCAGGCGGCCTTCTACGACGATCCGCGGGTTCTGACGATCTCGTTGCACCAGAGCGGGCGCACCCTGTTCCCCGGCACCGGCTTCCCCGACGAGGTCGGGGTGGGTGACGCCGAGGGCACGGCGGTCAACGTGGCGCTCCCGCCGCGGACGGACGACGCCGGCTGGCTGCGGGCGTTCTCCGGCGTGGTGCCGGTGCTGCTGCGCTCGTTCCGGCCGCAGGTCCTCGTCACCCAGCACGGGTGCGACACGCATGCCTTCGACCCGCTGGCGGATCTGCGGCTGTCGCTGGAGGGGCAGACCGCCTCGTACGCGGCGCTGCACGCGCTGGCGCACGAGGTGTGCGGCGGCCGGTGGCTGGCCTGCGGGGGAGGCGGGTACGCGCTCGACGCCGTCGTCCCGCGGGCCTGGACCCAGCTGCTGGCGATCGCCACCCACGCCCCGCTGGACCCGGCCCGGCCGCTGCCGCCGGACTGGGCCGCCGGCGCGCCGGCGAAGGTGCGGGCCGCGACCGGCCACGACTCGGTCGGCGCGGCCGGGATGCCGGCCGCCTTCGGAGACGGCGCCTCGGCGCGCTACCACCCGTGGGACGCGGGCGAGGGCGACGTCGACGACCCCGTCGACCGGGCGGTCGCCGCCACCCGCCGCGCGGTGCTCCCCCTGCACGGCCTCGACCCCCTCCAGGACCGGTGAGCCGCCCCGGTCCCGACGCCGCGCCGGCACCGGTGGCAGTACGGGCGTCGGCGGCAGTACCCGTGCCGGACGACTACCCGGAGCACTGGGAGGCCGACGTCGTCCTGCTGGACGGCGGGACGGCGCACATCCGGCCGATCCGCCCGGCGGACGGAGCGCTGCTGCGCCCCTTCTGGTCCCGCCTGTCCACCCGAACGATCTACTTCCGCTACTTCAACGTCCGGCGCGGCCTCAGCGACGAGGACATCGCCCGCACGACCCAGGTCGACCAGCGGGCCCGCGGCGCACTGGTCGCCCTGATCGGCGGTGAGATCGTCGCGCTCGCGCACTGGGAGCGCGGCCGCGCGACCGACCTGCCACCGCCCGCGCTGGCCACGGCGGCCGAGGTCGCCTTCCTGGTCGAGGACGCCCAGCAGGGCCGCGGGATCGGCTCGGTGCTGCTGGAACATCTCGCCGCGGCAGCGGCCGAGCGCGGGGTGCGCCGCTTCGACGCCGAGGTCCTCGGCGAGAACCAGCAGATGATCCGGGTGTTCCTGGACGCCGGCTACACCGTGGCGCGGGCCTGGGAGCCCGGCGCTGTCCGGCTGTCGTTCGACATCGCGCCGACCGCTCGCTCCGTCGACGTGATGCGGGCCCGGGAGCACCGGGCGGAGGCGGCGTCCGTGTACCGGCTCCTGCACCCGCGGGCCGTGGCCGTCATCGGGGCGGGCCGGGACCGGGGGTCGCTCGGCAACATCGTGCTGCGCAACCTGCTGGCCGGCGGCTTCGACGGGCCGGTGCACCCGGTGAACCCGCTCGCGGCGGCGGCCGACGGCGCTGTCGCCTCGGTCCGGGCGTACGCCTCGGTCGAGGACACGCCGCGCCCGGTCGATCTGGCGGTGCTGTGTGTGCCGGCCGCCCAGATCCCGGCTGTGGTGGCCGCCTGCGGGCGGCACGGGGTACGCGGGCTGGTCGTCATGACCGACCAGCGTGACGACGCCGCGGACGTCCGGCTCGCCGCCGACGCCCGCGCGTACGGCATGCGGGTCGTCGGGCCGGCCAGCCTCGGGCTGCAGAACCCTGCCGCGGGGCTGAACGCGTCACTGGTCGGCGAGATGCCGGCCGCGGGCCGGATCGGCTGCTACTCCCAGTCCGGCCCACTTGGCGGCGCCCTGCTGGAGGCCGCCGCCGGCCGTGGGCTGGGACTGTCGGTCTTCGTCTCGGCCGGCGACCGCGCCGACGTCAGCGGCAACGACCTGCTGCAGTACTGGAAGGCCGACCCGTCCACCGGGGTGGCCCTCATGCACCTGGAGACCTTCGGTAATCCGCGCAAGTTCGCCCGGCTCGCCCGCTGGCTGGGGCGGGACACTCCGGTCGTCGTCGTGCTCTCCGAACGGACGCCGCTGGACGAGGCACTGCTGCGTCAGGCCGGGGTGATCGGCGTCGACCGGGTCTCCCAGGGCCTGGACGTCGCCCTGCTGCTCGCCAGCTGCCCGCTGCCGGCGGGGAACCGGGTGGCGGTCGTCGGCGACTCGCGCGCCCTGGTCCGGTTCACGGCGCGGGCCGCGGACGCCGCCGGCCTCGCCGTCGAGGAGGTGCTGCTGCCCGTGGACAGCACCCCGGAGGCGTTCCGGAAGGCCCTCGTCGACGCCTCCACCAGGGCGGACGCGCTGATCACGGCCGCCGTGCGGCCGCCGTCAGCGGTACCTCGGCCCCGACCCGGTCCCACCGGTCCCACCGGTCAGACCGGTCAGACCGGTCCCGTCGAGTCGGCGGCGGTCGGCGCGGCCACCGCGGCGGCGAGCGTGAACGTGCCGTTGCTGGCGACCGTGAGCGGCGGTCGGATCGGGCCCGAACTGGACGGGATCCCCACCTACTTCTCGCCGGAGGCGGCGGTCGGCGCGCTGCGCCGGGCTGTCGCCTACGCCCGCTGGCGGGCGCTGCCAGCAGGCGCCGTCCCCCCGCTCCCGGTCCAGGTCGACGAGGCCCGGCGGCTTACGGCGGGCGTGACCGGCACGCTCGCCTCCGGCGCCGCGCGTGCGCTGCTCGCCTGCTACGGCATCGAGCTCACCCCCGCGCCGGACGTCCACAGCCCAGGGCAGGACGTCCACCTCCCCGACGCGGCGGGGCCGCCGGGCGTGGCGGTGGTTCTCGGCGCCGAGGAGAATCCCCGCTTCGGTCCACTGGTGTCCTTCGGGCTGGCGGGCCCGGCGACGGAGCTGCTCGGCGACCGGGCGCACCACATCCTGCCGCTGACCGACGCCGACGCGGCCCGGCTGGTCCGGTCGGTACGCGCGGCGCCCCTGCTCTTCGGTTACCGCGGAGCCGCGCCGGTCGACGTCGCGGCGCTGGAGGACCTGCTGCTGCGGCTGGCCCGACTCGTGGACGAGATCGGCACGGTGCGCCGCCTGGCTCTGGACCCCGTCATCGTCGCGGCGGACGGGGTCAGTGTGCGCGCGGCGGAGATCCTCCTGGCACCCCCGACACCACGGGCGGATGCCGGTCCGCGCCGGTTCTGGAGGCCGGTGACGGAGCGCCCGGCCGCGGCCGACCCGCAGCCCGGTTCGGCACAACGTGTCCCCACCGTCCACAATCGTCTGCCATGACCACGCCGTACCCTGCTCAGCCAGCCGGCCGGCCGTCCATCGGCCCCGACGCGGACGGCCGCGACGCCGCCGGCGACGAACCGGCCGGGTCGGGTGGTCCTGACTCCACGGGCTTGGGCTATCCCGGTCTGCCGATGCCCGGCTGGGACAGCACGGACCATGCGGCGGGAGGCTGGAACGGGCTGGCCGGCCAGCATGGCTGGCCCGTCTACGCGGAGGTGAGTGGCGCGGGCGCCGGTGCGGCCGGCGCCGCGGCGCACACGCCGTCCGGCTGGGAGCCGCTGGCGGGCGAAGGGGAGGGCGGCGAACCGCGGCCCTCGGCCACGGCCGGACTGGCGCCCCACGGCCCGGCGCCGGTACCACCGCTGCTACCGCCGTCCGAGTCCGGACCGTCCGCGGTACCGCCGGTGACTGCACCGGACCAGCTACAGCCGGACCAGCTGCAGCCCACCCCCCTGCAGTCCGGGCAGCCGCAGTCCGGGGAAGGCGCCTCCGGGCCCGTGCCGCCCGGGGCACTGCGCCCGCCGCCGCCGCCGTCGGAGGCGCCGCCGGGGTTCGTGCCCTCCCTCGGCCAGGTGGCCGACGAGCGGTCCGTGGGCGAAGTCGCCGGGCCGGGTTTCGCCGGTCTCGCCGGTCTGCCCGGTTTCCCGCCCACCGCCCCGCCGGACGCGGCCGGTGCGATCCCCGCTGACTTTGGTACGCCCTGGCACACACCGACCCTCGATCCGACATCCATGCCCGCCTCCGTCTCCGCCTCCGTCTCCGCCTCCGGCTCCGTCTCGGCGTCCGCGGCGGGCGGGACGGGAGCCGGAGCGGTCGGCGGAGTCGGGCCGGACGGGCTGCTGCCGCCGGGCTCCGCGCATCCCGGCGCGGGATCCGACCTCGGCACGTCCCTGCCGCCGCCGCTGCTCCCCCCGGCCGCGGATCCCACCGGGCAGACCCTGCGGGACGCCCTGTTCGACCGGGCGCCGGTCGGCCTCGCCCTCTACGACACCGCCGGCCGCTACGTCCGGGTCAACGAGGTGCTCGCCCGGCTCAACGGACGTCCGGCCGTCGAGCATCTCGGCCGCACGATGTCGGAGCTGCTCGGCGACATCGGGCAGGAGATGGACGTCCTGCTGGGCCGCGTGCTGCGAACCGGAGAGCCGGTGACGGACCTGGAGATCGGCGTCGCCACGGGCGGCACCGGTCCGGACCAGACCTGGCTGGCGAGCTGGTACCCGGCGACGGACCGGCTGGGTACGCCCGCCGGCGCCGTCCTGGTCGCGGTCGACGCGACCCGGGCGAAGACAGCGCAGGCAGACCTCACCCGCGCGCAGGCCCGTGAGCGCCTGCTGGTTGACGCCGCAGCCGCCGACGTCTTCCACGCCACCGCCGACGGCGCTCTCGACATCGATCTGCCCCGCTGGCGTGCGGCGACCGGGCAGACCGGCCCGCAGACGGCCGGTTTCGGCTGGCTGGACGCCGTCCACCCGGACGAGCGGGAGCAGGCCCGGCGGTCCTGGCACGGCGCGGTCGAGCGCGGCGAGCCGTTCGACGCCGAGTTCACCGTCCCGGACGTCACCGGTGGGTTCCGGACGATGACCGCGCGGCTGGTGCCGGCGGTGGACGGCCAGCACGCCGAATGGGTCGGCGTGTTCGCGGACGTCACCGAAGCCCGTTCGGCCGCCGCGGCGCGGGCGTCGTTCACCGCTGCCGCGGACGAGGCCGCGTGGCGCCGGGACCAGTCGCGGCGCCTCACCTCCGCGCTGGGGCGGGCGGTGACCGTCGACGACGTGGTCGCCGCCGTCGTCGAGCACGCCGGCCGCGCCGCGCGCGCCGTCAGCCGCGGCGTGGCGCTGATCGACGAGACCGGTGACCGGCTGCGTTTCCACGCGCTGGTCGGCACCTCGGCCGAGTACGCCGGGCGATGGTCGGAGGTGTCGCTCGGCGCCATCCACCCGCTCGCCGAGGTCGTCCGCGGCCAGCGGCCGGTTCTGCTGCGCAGCCGGGACGAGCTCGGCGCCCGCTGGCCGGTCGCGGACCTGCTCGGCACCGTCGAGGCAGGCCCCGAGCATGCCTGGGCCCTGGTGCCGCTGGCGACGACGGACGCGCCGTTCGGCGTCCTGCACCTCGGTTTCCCCGCGGCACGGGATTTCGACGGCGAGGACCAGGAGTTCCTGCTGGCCCTCGCCGAGCAGTGCGCACAGGCGCTGGAACGGGCGACGCTGTTCGAGCGGGTCGCCGCCGACGCGACCGAGCGCCGGCTGGCCCGGGACGAGTCCGACGCGGACCTGGCGACAGCCCGGGCCGCCGCCCAGACCCAGCAGGCGTCGGCTGCCACGGCCCGGCGCCGGTTGGAGCAGCTCGCCCAGGCCGGAGCCGCGGTCACGGCCGCGGCTGATCCCGACCGGGCGCTGGCCGCGCTGGCGGCGGTCGTCGTCGCGGAGATCGCCGACGTCTGCCTCGTCCATCTGGCGTCCCCCGCGGACGGATCGGACCCCGCCGACGGGCCCGCGGTGCGCCCGGCCGTGTTCGCCGTCCGCGACGGCCTCGCCGCCGGCCCGCCGCCGGGCGGCCCGGCGCTGCTCCTGCCCACCCCGAGCCCGCTCGCCGCCGCCGCCGTCGCTGCCGTCGCCGACGGTCCGGGCGGGCGTCCCGGCCCCATCCTGCTGAACGCGGGGGAGGGCAGCGCGGCGCCTGGCGGCGTTCCGTACTCCGGCGCCCTGTCCTCGTCCGGAGGGCTGCCCCTGCCGGGCCTGCCGCTGTTCCTGGACGGCGTCCTCGCCCCGGAACTGGCCCGGTGGGTCCGCGACGCGGAGGGCCACAGCGCCGCCGCGGTCCCGATCCTGTTCCGCGGACGGCCCGTCGGCGTCCTGACGATGATCGTCACCGGTGAGCGGGCCGCGTTCACCGGGGATGACCTGCCCTTCCTGACCGAGGTCGCGGCCCGCACCGCGCCGGCTCTCGAACGCGCCGGGCGGGGCGGGCCGGCCGGCGGCGAGGCCCGGGAACTGCAGCAGGCGCTGCTGCCGCGGCTGCCCACCCTGGCCGGCCTCGACCTGGCGGCGCGGTACCTGCCCGCCGGTGAGGCCGACGAGGTCGGCGGCGACTGGTTCGACGCCATCGACCTGGGTGCCGGGCGGGCCGCGCTGGTCATCGGCGACGTGATGGGACGCGGCCTGCGCGCGGCGGCGCTGATGGGGCAGCTGCGCAGCGCCGTCCGGACCTGCGCCCGCCTCGACCTGCCGCCCGCGGAGGTGCTCACCCAGCTCGACCTGCTTGTCGCCGATCTGGCCGAGGACCTGATCGCCACCTGCATCTACGCGGTCATCGAGACCGAAACCGGCCAGCTCACCCTGGCCAGCGCGGGACATCCGCCGCCCCTGGTGGTTGCCCCGGACGGCCTGGTGTCGCGGCTGTACATGGCGGTGGCGACACCGCTGGGGCTCGCCCGCGACGCGATGACCGAGTACACCGTGCAGCTTGGGCCCGGTTCCCTGCTCGCGCTGTTCACCGACGGGCTCGTCCGCGGGCCCGGGACGGACATCGACGCGGGCGTGTCGAACCTCGCCGCGGTGCTCGCGCGCCCGGCGGAGGACTGGGACGACCGACTCGACGTCCTGGCCCGGGCGGCCTGCGCCGCCCGGCCGCCGGCGGGCTCGGGTTCCGGTGATGACGTGGCCCTGTTGTTGGCCCGGCTGCCAGAGCGCGACAGCCGGGCGGAGCCGCTGGATGTCTCGGCCGACCCGGGCGCCGGCCTGAGCCAGGTGCGGGCCCAGGTCCGGGTCGCGCTGGAGAACGCCCTGCTCCCACCCGCGCTGATCGACACCGTGGTCCTCGTGCTCTCCGAGCTCGTCGGCAACGCGCTCGTGCACGGCCGCGAGCCGCTGTCGGCGCGCGTCCGCCGGATGGCGTCCGCCGGAACAGGCACGGGCGGGGCGCCGCACCTGCTGATCGAGGTCACCGACGCCGGCGGCCGGATGCCCCGCCGGCGCCGCGCCGGGCCCGAGGACGAGACCGGGCGCGGGCTCGACCTGGTGGGCAGGCTGGCGTCCCGGTGGGGCACGCGCCCGGTCGGCGACGGCAAGCTGGTATGGGCGGAGATCGACCCCGACCGGACCTGACAGGGCCCGCGCGAGGCCCGGCCGACGCCCGCCCGACGCCCGGTCGCCGGGCCGGTCAGCAGCGGGCCGCCGGGGCCGCCGGGGGGCCGGCCGGGGCTGGAAAGCCGTTGTCCCGTTCCGGCCTTCTCCGGCCGCGCAGGGGCGCGGGTACGTCCTGCTTTCCCTTGACCGGGACGCCGGAACACCGGCCGGCTCGCGTAACGTGAGCGTCATGTCGGACGCCGTGCTGCGCCTAGATCAGGTCACGGTCAGACGTGACGGGCAGGACCTCCTGCGCGACGTGAACTGGGTGGTGAACCAGGGCGAGCGCTGGGTGCTCCTCGGGCCGAACGGCGCAGGCAAGACCACCCTGCTGCAGATCGCGTCCTCACGGCTGTTCCCCACCTCCGGCACGGTGCATCTGCTCGGCGAGCGGCTGGGCCGGGTGAACCTGCAGGAGCTGCGCTACCGCGTCGGTGCGGTCAGCCCGGTGCTCACCGACCGACCGCCGGCCGACGAGCGTGTCCTCGACGCGGTGGTCACCGCGGCCTGGTCGGTGCTGGGCCGCGGCGACGAGCAGTACGACGACGTCGACCTGAAGCGGGCCACCGAGCTGCTGGGCCAGTTCGGCTGCCGGAACCTCGCGGCGCGGACCTTCGGCACCCTTTCCGAGGGCGAGCGCAAGCGGGTCCTGATCGCCCGTGCACTGATGACCGACCCCGAACTGCTCCTGCTGGACGAGCCGGCGAGCGGCCTCGACCTCGGCGCCCGGGAGGCGCTGCTCCGGCGGCTCACCCGGTTCGCCGCCGACCCGGCCGCGCCCGTCACCGTGCTGGTGAGCCATCACGTCGAAGAGATACCGATCGGGGTCACACACGCCCTGCTGCTGCGCCGTGGCCAGGTTCTCGCCGCCGGGCCGGTCGGCGAGGTGCTGGTTTCCGAGCGCCTGTCATCCTGTTTCGGTCTGCCGCTGGAGGTGTCGGCCACCGCGGGCCGGTACGCGGCCCGGCTCGCCGCGCCTGGACCGCGTACCCGGCCGCCGGCCTCCGCACCTGTGCCGGCTCCGGCACCGGCCTGACAGGGCAATCCCGCGCCATCGCGGCTGAACCGTCATTTCATCGAGGTAGGTCCACCCGGATCCGGCCGGAGAACACCGGCGCCGGTACACGCGTGCCGAACCAGCCTGCGTCCGCCTGGCCGGCCGGAGCAGCCCGTCGCCGAGCAGCCCGTGCCATGGCGGGCGGATGTGATCCCGGTGTCCGACCGCGTCCTGCTTTCGCGTCCGGCGGGCATTCCGCCGCCCTCCGATGCGCGCGGCCGCGCCGGACGCGGGCGCAGCCGCGGTGGGCCTGAGCGGCTGTAGCTGCCTACGAAAGCTGCCCGCGAAGCCGCTCAACCCGCTCAAGCCGCTCAGGTCGCCTGTGCTGGCCGGTATCGAGAATCGAGGGTTTCATTACCCTCCCGGCGTTCGAGGGCCTTCCTGGCGCGGTGGGGCGGCTGGGGAGCGGTCCCGGCCGCGAGTCGACTCCCGGCTGCGGGTCGACTTCCGGCCGGCCGGCCGCGGCCGGCGCAGGGGTGTAGGGGCGTCCGACCCGGCTGGACCCGCCGTATCCGCGGTGGCAAACCGGGCATCGTGACCGGCGAAGGTGGGACGGGCGCAGGCCGGTGCCTTGGGCGTCCTTATCTGTCGGCGTCCTGAACGTGTCGCGGTGCCGGGGTTCGGCCTTCGAAAAATGTGATTCCGGACATAGTGATTTCCGGCATATCGGTACTCAGGTCTCGTCAAGGAGATCCCGTAGCCAGCGGGCGCTCGTGACCTGTGCGCCGAGTGCGCGAACGCGATCCCGCAGCGCCCGATCGGATGTCACCACCAGAGTCGGCGATGTCGTGCCGCGTACCGCATCCACGATGGCGTCGTCCCCACTGGCTGGTGCGTGGATCACCAGGAGGTGTGGGGGTTCCGTCCCCTTTCCGGGTAACGGGGCGTTCGGTTCGGATGCTGGCGCCGGGAGCTGGTCTTCCCGCTGTCCGGCGGAGATATCGCCCGAACCGTGCCGGGGTGGTGCGAACTTCGGCGAGCCGGGCCCGGCCGGTACACCCGCCCGGGCGGCGCCTTCGAGAACAAGAAGCACCTGTGCCGGCCGGTCGGCTTGAGTGCGGGGTCCATCCGCCCGGTGGAGCAGGGTGAGAATGTCCCTGTGTAGTCGCCTGGCGGCACCTGCGCGGTCGCGCCACCAGCCGTCGGGCCGGGCGCCAATCACGTTCGCCGCGTCCACGACCCAGGTGAGACCGTAGTCCGCGCCAGTCGGGTGCATAGCGTCAGGAGCGGAATCCGGCGTACTCATCCGGCGCGGTGGGTCGGCTTTGGCAAACACGGCGGTGGGTTCCCGCCCAGCAGGTTGACCAAAGACCCTGCCCCGTCGGGGGCCTCGTTTGCCGGGCAATCGAACGGTCCGGACGCGTACCAAGCCTGTCTCGTGCCCGGGTAGCGGCGTCTCCGGGATGGCACCGGCTGCTGGTGGGTTGCCGTGAGCGACGGTGGCTCCGTTCGTGGGTCGACGTTTCGAACCGGAAGGTGTGATTCGAAGAACATGATCATCTCTCTATCATGTCGATGTCGATCCGCTCCTTTGGGCTGCGTCGACACCCCACCTCGAGCCCGCACTTGCGCCATCGACGCGGTTGGAGCGCGAGTCTGTCGAACCAGGCGTGACAGTTCACGGTGTTCTCGTGGTAATACTAGACCCGTAAGTTCTGCGGTCCGCTGACCTGAAGGAGAGTGGCATGGCACAGAAGACCATCGTCTCGTTGATTGACGATCTCAGCGGAGAAGAGGCCGACGAGACGGTCCGGTTCGGACTGGACGGCGCACAGTATGAGATCGACCTGTCGGAGAAGAACGCCACGAAGTTGCGGGAGTCGTTGGCGCCGTTCGTCACCGCCGCCCGTCGTTCCGGTGGGCGTGCCGCCAGTGGCCGGCGCGGTGCGCGCGCTGCTTCGCGGCGCACCGGCGGAACCGACCGCACGGCCGACATTCGCGAGTGGGCGCGCAGCAACGGCTACACGGTGAGTGACCGCGGCCGTATCGCGTCGAACATCGTGGAGGCGTACGACAAGGCTCACTGAGCCTGGTCCTACTGCTTTCGGGTCGACGCGCCGAGCGGGTCGACCCTGGTACTACCCGAGCACCACCCTGATAGCTGGTGTGGGTCTCCTCGGGCCGGCGGCCGAAGAAGGCGTGATCATCTTTTCGCGTCGTGGTTCCTGCCCATCGTGCGATCGATGGGCAGGAACCAGACCACGTTGTGTCGATTGCCGGCCGACGGTCGTACTACGGCCGGGGGCGGTCAAATGGGCGGCCGGCTGGCTGGATCCCTCGCGGTTTCAGCACCTGCCGGCTTCGCCGGCCATCCACCTTTCGACCTCGTCGGCCGAACGCACGAGCCCGGCTGACATGTTGCGACTTCCGTCTGACGTGACCAGGATGTCGTCCTCTATCCGGACGCCGATCCCGCGAAGCTCCGGCGGAACGGTGAGGTCGTCCGGCTGGAAGTAGAGGCCAGGCTCGACCGTCAGTACCATCCCCGCCTCCAGCGCGGCATCCCGGTATGTCTCATCGCGCGCCTGCGCGCAGTCGTGCACATCCAGGCCGAGCATGTGTGACGTCGAGTGCAGCGTGTAGCGCCGGTGCAGGCCCGCCCCCGGGGCCTTCGGATCCTCGCTGAGGGACTCCTCCGGGGTGACCGGCAGCAGCCCCCAGTCATGCAGCGCCGCAGCGATCACGCGCATTGCGGCGCGGTGTGGATCGAGGAAGGTCGCGCCCGGCCGCACGGCGGCAATTCCCGCCTGTTGTGCCTGGTAGACGACGTCGTGGACCTGGCGCTGGAGCGGGCTGAAGCGTCCGCCGACGGGCAGCGTGCGCGTCAGGTCGGCCGTGTACAGCGAGCGTCCCTCGACACCCATGTCGAGAAGAGCCAGGTCACCGGGCCGGACAGGGCCGTCATCCCGCACCCAGTGCAGGGTCGTGGAGTGTGGCCCGCAGGCGACGATGGATCCGTAGCCGACGTCGTTGCCGTCGACCCGGGCCCGCCGCCAGAACGTTCCCTCCAGCCACCGCTCGCCGTTGGGCAGAGCCGCCGCGCGCTCGAACTCGGTCATGCACTCGGTGAAACCGACAATGGTCGCGGCCACCGCCTCGTCGAGACGGGCGATCTCGAAATCGTCCTTGACCAGTCGGAGCTCCGACAGCGTCTGGGCGAGCACGGCATCCCGGTCGGCGGACGAGGTGGTCGGAGCCCAGCGGCTCACCGCCCGGTCCACCCGGGCATCCAGCCCGCGCAGCACTCTTGTCCGGGCCGGGGCGAGACGGGCGAGAGCTTCGGGTAGTTCCGGCAACGGCCGGCATTCGACGTCAAGTGCTGCTGTGGTCTCCCGCACCCCGGGGCGCGGGCCAACCCACAGTTCGCCGTAACGGCGGTCTGTGTAGAACGCGGAGCTGGACCGGTCGGAACGATCGGCGAGATACAGGACGGCGTCGTGATCGCCGGCGGCGTTGGGATGCAGGATCAGGACAGCGTCCGGTTCGTGACATCCGGTGAGCCAGAAGAAGTCACTGCCCGGGCGAAACGGGTAATCGGTGTCGTTCGCCCGGACGTGGATCCCGCCGCTGGGCACAACGAGTGTGTCCGCGGGGAATCTGGTGGCGAGAAGCGAGCGCCGTTTGGTGGTGTAGGGAGCGCACTCGTCACGCGGCGCGACCGTGTCGTCCACCGGAGCCCAGCCGCTCGCCATGAAACGCCGGAAGGCGGCGTGTGGCTGCTCGTCGTGATTGGCCTGGCGGACCCTGTCCGGTTCGTCCGTTCCTTGTTCGGCTGTCGTCGGGGGGTTTTCCTGTGGTGMCCCGGCCTGCCCGGCGCCCGCGGAGGCCTCCGCGGGAGGCGTTGCCTGTTCCGCTTCTGCGTCGGGCGAAGTGAGAGAGCTCCGGTGTGCGGTGTCCTCGCTCCCGCCGCTCGGGGGTGAGCCCGGGGCGGGGTGTGAAGCTGGTGTTTGGTGGGACTGGGCGCTCATACCGTTAACGGTAGGCCGCCCACGCCCTGGTCGGGTAGCGTCGTTCGCCGTGGCGAGCGCTCCCGGATCGAGGCCGGGCCTTCTCGCCGTTGATCTCACCCGGTTTTGGCCGGCCCGTTCGCGACGATGATGTGTGCCGATCTCGGGGCCCCGGGTCATCAAGGTCGAACGTCCGGGGCGCGGGGGCGACTCGCGTACCTACGGTCCGTTCATCGACGGGCGATCGATGTTCTTCGCCCGGGTCAACCGAGACAGGCAATCCATCGTTCCGGATCTCCGGGACGCGACGGACCGTGACCTTCTGTTGCGGATCGTCGATCAGGCGGATGTTCTGGTGGAGAACTATCGGCCGGGGGTGATGGAGCGGGCCCGGGCTCGGCGCGGACCTGCTCGCTGCGCGCAATCCCCGTCTCATTTTCGTGAGCATCTCCGGCTTCGGGCAAACCGGGCCGTGGCGGGAGCGGCCCGGCATACGACGCCGTCGCGCAAGCCGCGTCGGGTATGGTGTTCATCACGGGTCGTCCGGGTGAGGACCCCATCAAACCGGGTGTTCCGATCGGGGATCTCGCCGCTGGCTCTACACTTTCGGAGCCAGCGGTGCAGCGTCGCGCGGCCGGGGAGCGACGGGCTGCGGAACCCATCTTGATATTGCCATGTTCGGCGCCACGGTCTCCCTGCTCGAAGGGGCCGCGTTGGCATATCTGGCGACCGGTGTCGCCCCGCCCCGGATCGGAAACGCACACTACTCCACTGCGCCCTTTGAGACGCTCGCCTGCGCTGCCGGCAGCATCGTGATCTGCGCCGCCGACGACGACCTGTTCGCCCGGCTCTGCGCCGTGATCGACCGGCCGGATCCGGTGGTGGATCCGCGCCCGCGCGTCAACAGCGATCGGCTGAAGGCACGGGCGGAGCTGAAAACCGAGATCGAGTCGGGGCTGCGCCGCCGGGGCTGGCGGCTGGCTCAAGATACTCCAGGAGACGGGGCTGCCCACCGGGTCCATCAATGAGGTCGCCCAGGCGATCGGCTCACCCCAGACGAGCGCCCGCCGGATGGTGATCGAGGCCGGCGGCCTTCCGCTTCCCCGGTAATCCCATCAAAGCTTCGGGGTATTCGGATCCGGTTGAGCGCCCCGCGGCACCGGCCCTCGATGCGGACGGCTCGGTGATCCGGGCGGACTTCGCGGCACCCGCGACCGGCCCCGCCTCGCCGAGGCTGCTCCGCCCTGGGACAGGCCGGGACAGCTGGGACAGTCGTGACGGCTGGGACGGCCGTGTCAGCCTGGGTAGGTGCTGGGCAGACGACCCAGCGCGGGAGCTGTCGGATACCGAGCAGTGTCGGTCGCGCGTGACCGGGATACCGGTACAACGGAGGATGCCGACAGAACACAGGTAGAACAGTCATGTGCGGTCAGCGTGGTCCGCGGAGCCGGGCGGGTACCGGTTCGCGGCCTGCGCGGCGCAACAGTGGGTATCGGGTGACCATAGTGGGTATCGAGCGATGTCGGCACCGGTCAGCCTGGTGCGGATGTCGGACGAACCCGGCGATACCCCGGCCGCCTGCGGGCGGTGCGGGAGCACGTCGGGTCCGGGCGGGGCGACGATCTTCGCTCCGGCAGGTGAATGAGGGGACGTGGCCGTGAGCTGGCCTCCGAACGATGGCAATCCGGATGGTGGGGATCCGCGTGAACGCCGCCGGAGGCCACCCGGCGCAGGCGCGGGCCGGTCGGCTTCCCCCGACCCGGCTGATCCCCGGCCCGCACCAGGCCGACCGCCCCGGGATTCGCGCGACCCCCGGGCGCCCCGAGCCGGCTCTCCGAGGCCTCCCGCCGGCGGTGAGAACTGGCCGGCCGGCGGGTGGCCCCGCCGTGAGCCCCGACCGGTTCCGCCGGCGGTTCCGCCGACCAGACGACTGCCACCGGCCACCCCGCCCGCCGGTCCCGGGTCACGCCAGCCCGGGTCACGCCAGCCCGGTTCGCAGCAGCCGGGAGCAGGGTGGCCGCGTCCCGGGCCGGGCGGTGGCCGGCCCGAGCGGTCGCACCCCGGCCCGGGTGACCGTGGCGGCGCGCCGCCTGCCGGGCCGTACGACCGGTACGACCCGAACGGCCCCCGCGACCCGTATGACCCGTACGGCCCGTATGTGGACGAACCCGTCGACGAACCGCGGCGCCCGGCCAGTGGCGCACGCCGTGCCATCCTGGTGTGCGCAGCCCTGGTCTCTGTCGCGGTGCTGGCGGTGGCGACGGGCGGCTGGGCCGTCCTGCGTCACTACGACGGCAAGGTCGGCCATGTGAACCTGTCGTTCTCGGATGCCGCTGCCCGACCCGACTCGGCCGGGGGCGGGACCCAGAACATCCTGCTCGTCGGGTCCGACACCCGGGCGGGTACCGAGGGGGAGTTCGGGCAGACCGAGGGCCAGCGCTCGGACACGACGATCCTGGCGCATCTCGACTCCGACGGCTCCACGACGCTGGTGTCGTTCCCGCGGGACCTGTGGGTCGAGATCCCCGCCTACGCCGACTCCGACGGGACGGAGCACGGCCCGCAGAAGTCCAAGCTCAACGCGGCGTTCGCGTACGGCGGTCCGTCACTGCTGATCCGGACGATCGAGACGCTCACCAACATCAGGATCGACCACTACCTGCAGATCGACTTCGTGGGCTTCCAGGCGATGACCGATGCGCTTGGTGGCGTGACGGTCTGCGTCAAGGAGCTGCCGCCCGAACTGAAGTCGCGCGGCCTCGACAACCTCAACGACAGGTACTCCGGCTGGCACGGCCAGGTCGGCGACAACACTCTCGACGGCACCCAGGCCCTGGCTTTCGTCCGCCAGCGCTACGGTCTGCCGGAGGGGGACATCGACCGCATCCGCCGGCAGCAGCAGTTCCTCGGTGTGGTCTTCCGCTCCATCGCCTCGACCGGCACCCTGCTCAACCCCGGGAAACTGATCAACGTCGTCGACGCGGCCACCTCGGCGCTGACACTCGACGAGAACACATCCCTGGCCGACCTGCGCCTGCTGGCCGTGCGGATGCAGGGCATCAGCAGCGGCGGGGTCGCCTTCGAGACGATCCCCGCGACGCCGTCGACGGTCGGCCAGCAGTCAGTGCTGCTCGCCAGTCCGGAGGAACTGGGGGTGCTGCTGAACCGGCTCGGTGGGTCCGTTCCGCAGAGCGCCGGCGCGGCGGGCCTCGCTCCGGCAGGCTCAGTGGTGCCCGCACACTTCGCCGTTCCGGCGGGCTCTGTTCCGGCGGGTGCTGTGGTGCCGGCGAACCAGACGGCGCGGGAGCGGGCGGTGCCCGCTCGGTCGGTGCAGGCCCAGGATGCGCCAGCCCAGGGCGCGCCGGCCGAGGGCGTTGGCTGCACGTACTGAGCGGCGCGACGGCCGGCGCCCGCGTCGCGAGCTCCGTCCAACACACCCGCCGGGGATCAGCGGGTGTGTTGCCGGTGCTCGCCTCGGTGGCGCCGGCGCGGCGGGCGCTCGTCCAGCGCGGCGTTGAGTTCGGCGCCCAGCAGGACCGCCAGCGCGGTGATGTAGAAGAAGAGCAGGGCGGCGACCGGCGCGGCGAGCGATCCGTAGACGAGCTCGTTGCTGAAGACCAGCTCCAGGTACATGCGGAGCAGATAGCTGCCGACGAGCCACAGACACAGGGCCAGCCCGGCACCGGGCAGCGCCCGCCGCCACGGGCGGCGCTGCGGTAGCGCCAGGTTGTACAGCGACGTCAGCATCGCCAGTGAGACCACGCCGACCACCGGCCAGAAGAGGTCCTTCAGGAGCTCGTCCACGATCGGGTGGCGGCCGGAGCCGAGCAGGTCGGAGAGAATGCCCGGCCCGAGCACCAGCGCGGGCAGCAGGATGACACCGGTCGCGACCTGGGCGAGGAACAACGCGAGGGCGAGGAGCCGGCTGCGCACCGCGGAACGCAGCTCCCGCTGGCCGTACGCGATCGTGATCGTGTTGACGAACGTCGCCATCGCGGCGGAACCCGTCCACAGCGACAGCAGGAAGCCGATGGAGATGACGTCCGGCCGGCCGCGGGAGAGGATCTCGTCGATCGTCGGCCGCACCGTGTCGTCGACCACCGACTCCGTGAGCAGGTTGTCGGCGGCGCCGAGGATGGTCTGGCGGACGTTGTCCAGGGCGTCCCCGCCCAGGGCGTCGCCGACGTAGCCGATGGTGCCGAGCAGTGCGAGCAGCAGCGGCGGCATCGACAGCAGCTGCCAGAAGCCGGCTTCGGCGGCGAGCCCGAGAACCCGGTGCCGCCAGGCGTTGGCGACGGTCACCCGGGCCAGGCGCAGAGCGCTCCAGGGGATCCAGGAGCGGGGCCGCAGCAGCCGGCGGGCGAGATCCCGCAGGGCCTCACCGCGCAGGGGGCCGTCGGGGCCGAAGAAGACGCGGAACCCGACAAGGACCCGCGCCGCGCGCTGGGCCGCCCCGCGTGCGCCGCCTCGGGCGGTTCCTGGGCCACCTCCGGGGGATGCCAGGGCAGGTGCCGGCTCGTTCCCCGTGGTGGACACGTGCCCACCGTATGACTACCCGCCCAGGTGGGCGGTCAGCGCACCCTTCGGTCAGATTCGGGTGGTCGACGTGGGCATCGGCCCGGCCTGGCGGCCACGACGCCAGGCCGGACACGAGTCGGGGGCATGCCATGCGTCCATGGCATGCCCCCGGTAGCAGGATGTGTCAGGAGACACTCAGCTTTTCGGTCTCGTCGTGGTACTCGACTGCCACCGAACGGAGCTTGGAGTCGTACGACTTCGCGTGGTGGCGGCAGAACAGCAGGTCTCCGCCGCCAGGCAGAACGACTCGGACGTACGCCTGTGCGCCGCACCTGTCGCAACGGTCGAGGTTGGTCAGCGTCGGCTTCGTGGTAGTCCCTGTCACACCTTCTCCAACTGTGTTGAGCGGCCAGACGTTCCGCCTGACCATGTGACGGTTTACTCACAGCCGGCTCTCTCGGCGTCGTTGCATCCAGAGCGGCCCCCGCCCCCCGGTTCCACCCGGGGGTGGAGCGGTGACGGGTCTCGTGCTCAGGCCCGCCGGTCAGGGCCGGCGAGCGCCGAACACGATGTCATCCCATGCTGGCACCGACTTGCGCCCGCGTCGACCGCCTGCGGGACGTTCGCCTCCACGACCTGTCCCGTTCTGGCGCCCACGGTTACCCGCTGCTGCCGCCTGGTTGCCCCGCGTCGACTTCGCGGCCGTTTCCGTTGCCTCATCTGCCGGATCTGTGGCAGTGCTCTCATCTGCGGCGTCCGAGGTGGGAGCCGTCGCCGGGGCCGAGTCACCAGTCGCGGCACCGTGGACTGCGGGGCCGTCGGCCACGGAGGCGGTGTCGACGGCGCTCTCGCCCGAGGTGGTCCCCGCCAGGTGCTCGGTGCCGCTCGGATCCGCCCCCGCGGACCCGGCGGCGCCGGGTGTCGCGGGCGCCCCGGGCGAGTCGGTGGCGCGGGCGACCGCGCCGCCGCCAGCCACCCCCGCACCCCCGGGCACCCGTGCGGCGCCGGCACCGGGCCGGCCGGAGCGTCCCGGTGCTGGCGCCGCCGTGCGCGCGGGGGTGCTACGGGTCCCAGCGGCGCGGCGTGGCCCGCTGGCCGCGGTAGCTGACCGGCGTGGTGCGGTCTGCAGCGGTGTTACGGGTGTCTCCGCCGCTGTCGTCCCCTCTTCGGCGCCGTGCGGCTCGGCGGCCGTGACAGGTCCCGGAGAGTCGGCCGGGGCCTCGTCCCAGACGTCCTCGGCGGGTGACATCCCGGTCAGATCCTCGATGGCCTCCGCGCTCGCGGCCGGGGCGCCGATGCCGGCCGTCTCCGGTGTGACATCCGCGAGCGAGGCCGGGCCGGGGCCGGCACCGAGGAGGTTCACCTCGTCGATCGGCCGCGACCCGGCGTAGGGAACCTGGGCCGCCGTGGGCACCGCCTCGTCGCGGGCGGGGGCGAAGTCGGGGGTGGGGGCGAAGTCGGGGGCGAGGTGGGAGACACCCGGCGGCTGGGCGTACTCGACCGCGTCGGCCTCGCGCGCAGCTGCCTCGTGGGTGGGGGAGTCATGGGTGGGGGCGAGGGCACGGCGGCCGGTCGGTACGGAGGCGGAGGGGTGGCTCTCGCCGCCGGGGCCGGCCGTGCCGTGGTCCGGCGGCGGCACCGCACGGTCGCGGGTGGCGAACCTGCCCGCGGGCGGCGCGGCGCGCCGGCCGCCCGCGGACCGGGCCGGCGCTCCCGGAGCCGTTCCCTGCCATGGGGTCGGGGCCGCGCGGCGGGCCGCGGACACCGGACGGGGCGGGGCGGCCGGGTAGGCATCCTGGGATGACGCGATCCGGGTGGGCCCGGTGTGCTCCGGTGAGCGGGACCGGCCCGCCCCGTGGAGACCCGTGCCCCGGCCGGCGGCGTCGTACCCGGCCGGCTCGTACCCCTCGGGGTTCTCGTGGCCGGTGCTGTCGTGGCCGGTGCTGTCGTGGCGGAAAGCTTCGTCCCCGGCGGTTCCGGCGTCGCCGTACCCGGCCGCCCCGTACCCGCCGGGGGCACTGACCTGGTGGGACCCGCCGGAGACGGTCTCGTACCCGGCGACCTCCCGGCCGCCGGTCCCATGCGCAGCGGCCTCATAGCCGGTGGGCTCGTACCCGGTGCTGCCGTAGGTCACGCGGCCGTGGCCGGCGGACTGGTGCCCGGCGTCATCGCCCGCGTTGTCGACTCCGGCCGGCTCGTGGGCGGTGGTGGCCTGCGGGCCGGCCACCGGGACCGGCGCGCCCGCGTCCGTCTGGCCGTACCCGGCCGGATCCGGTACGCCGTGGCCGGCCATCGCGCCGGTGCCGCCCGGCAGGTAGCCGGCAGCGTTCACCGCGGCCGCGGCGGGGAACGCGGTGGGCACGGCGGTCGGAGCAGCCGGCGCCTGCGGCTGGACGGAGCCACCGGCCCCGTGGGTGTTGCTCGGGTAGGCCGGAGGGGCGCCCTGGTCGTGTACGAGGGTGAGGGCCGGTGCGGAGGCGCGGCCGGGAGCCTGCGGCTGCGGCTGTGCCGGCGGCAGCTCGACGGACTCGGGGGCGACCAGCGCCCGAGCGGCGTCGTCGTGCGGGCGCACGCGGCGGACCACCGGGTCCCACGTCCAGCGGGCGCAGCGGCTGTCCGAGGTGAGCTGGACCAGCCAGATCCCGTCCACCCGCCGCCAGGCGTCCCACTGCGCGGCGACCGGATCGTCCTGGACGCTGAGCAGGCGCGCGTCGACGACCTCGCCGAGGGGCCGGCCCGGGATGCCGCCGGGGTCCTTCGGGAGAAGCGCGGCGCGGGCCTCCTGAACCACCCGGGCGCGCTCGGCGAGGACGGGCCCCTCGTAGCGCTCGACCCGCTCCACGGGGATGCCCGCGGCTCGCGCGACGTCCGCGGCGGTCTCGCCGGCCCGAAGTCGGGCCTGGATCTCGCGGGGGGTCAGCGCGCTTTCCGCGCGTACTTCACTACGTCGGGCCCCGCGCAGCGCGGCCCTCAGCCGATCGTCAACGGCGACCCGGAACTGTTCCGCATCGGCACGCCCGGCTGCGTCGGCGAGTACGAGATAGCCGCCGTCCTCGCTGAGTGCGACCGCCCGCAGCTCGCGCATGGCGCCTTCTCCTCCCGTCGATCTCCTGCCGTGGGGCCCGGTGCGGTGACACACCGTGCCGAAGCCCGTACGGGGCCGAGTGTCCGGCCTGCCCCGCTGGACACCCTGAGGGCACGCCGGCGTGCGGCGTGCACGCCAAACCGCCTCGCCGCCATGCCCGGTAGGTGACAGCCTGCCATCGATGGCGCCAGACGGTCGCATTGCGGCCGACGACACGCACAGTCTGACTCGCGTCGAAGGTTCTGGACACGTCGGGGGCTGGTCCCGGACGTCGATGTGACGTATCACCACCCTGCGGACCACCCATGTGGATGGCCCGTCCGGGGGATGCMCGCGGGACGGGCGGACGACTCGCCCCGCCGCCGTGGTCAGGGACGCCGGCCCCCCGGCGGCCGGGTGGCCGGGCCTCGCCGGCGCGCCGGCCGCGGGGCCGGCCGCGGGCGGATCTGCTCACCGGCGGCGAACATGGCCGCCCCGACGATGCCCGCCTCGTTCTGCAGCTGCGCCGGGACGACCTTCGTCCGGAGCTCCAGATGGTCGAAGAAGCGGTCAGCCTTCTTGCTCGCCCCACCACCGACGATGATCAGATCAGGCCACAGCAGCGCCTCCAGCGCACCCAGGTAGCGGTTGACCCGTTTGGCCCACTTCTCCCAGGAGAGGTCCTCGCGCTCCCGGGCGGCGTCGGACGTCTTCGTCTCCGCGTCGTGGCCGTGAATCTCCAGGTGCCCGAGCTCCGTGTTCGGGATCAGCTGGCCGTGCAGGAACAGCGCGGTGCCGATGCCGGTGCCGAAGGTGGTCATCACGACAAGGCCGGCGGTGTCGCGGCCGGCACCGAAGGCCATCTCGGCGATCCCCGCGGCGTCCGCGTCGTTGACGACCGCGACCTCCGTGCCGCCGAGGGCGGGGCCGAGTGCCCCGCCGAGCACCGCGGACACGTCGCTGCCGACCCAGCTCTCGTCGACGTTCGCGGCGGTGTGTGCCACCCCTGCCCTGATCACCGCGGGGAAGGTGGCGCCGACCGGGCCGGTCCACCCGAAGTGCTCGGCCACCTGCGCGACGGTCTGCGCGACCGCCTCGGGCTCCGCCGGCTGTGGCGTGGGGATGCGGAACCGGGGGGCGACCAGCGTTCCGTCCTCAGTGTCGACCGGGGCGCCCTTGATACCCGTCCCACCGATGTCGACCCCGAAGACCCGCATGTACCCCGTCCTCTCCCCAATGTCTCGCTGTGCGCCGTGCCGCGGAGCGCCGTGCTCCGAAACGCCGGCGCCGGGCGGCCTCGCCGGGCCACGCCGACCTTGCCTTACCTGCTGTAGTTTCGCAGGCCGCCGGGACGTCGTGGCGGTCGCGGGCGCTTTCGACGGTGCCGGACGTTCATAGCCACTGCGGACGATCGGGCCACCCGGGGCACGACCCCCGGCGTCGGGCGTGCCCGTCAAACGCGTGTGCCCCGTCCGGGCGGCACCTAGTCTGGCCGTATGCGGCTAACCGATTCCTACGGGCGAGTCGCGACCGACCTGAGGGTGTCGCTGACCGACCGGTGCAACCTCCGCTGCACCTACTGCATGCCCGCCCAGGGGCTCGACTGGCTACCCACCGAGCGGATCCTCACCGACGACGAGGTCCTGCGCCTGGTCACGCTCGCGGTGACCAGGCTCGGGGTGACCGAGATCCGCCTCACCGGGGGTGAGCCGACCCTGCGGCCCAGCCTCGTCCACCTGGTGGAACGGATGGCGGCGCTGTCGCCGCGGCCCGAGATCTCGCTCACCACGAACGGCCTGCGGCTGAGCGACCTGGCGCCCCGGCTGGCCGCCGTGGGTCTGGACCGCGTCAACGTCTCGCTGGACACACTGCGCGCCGACCGCTTCGCCCGGATCACCCGCCGGGACCGGATCGAGGACGTCCTCGCCGGCATGGCCGCCGCGGTCGACGCCGGGCTCACCCCGGTGAAGGTCAACGCTGTCCTCGTCCGTGGCCTGAACGATGACGAGGCGGCGCCGCTGCTGCGCTTCTGCCTGGAACACGGCTACGAGCTGAGGTTCATCGAGCAGATGCCGCTCGACGCCCAGCACGGCTGGCGCCGGGCCGAGATGGTCACGGCAGCTGAGATCATGGAGCTGCTGCGGGCCGAGTTCAGCCTGGAACCGGCCCGGGCCCAGGCGCGGGGGAGCGCACCGGCCGAGTTGTTCATGGTTGACGGCGGCCCGGGCACCGTCGGGGTGATCGGCTCGGTGTCCGCGCCGTTCTGCGCCGCCTGCGACCGGGTGCGGCTCACCGCGGACGGGCAGGTCCGCAACTGCCTGTTCGCGCGGGAGGAGTCCGACCTGCGGGGCCCGATGCGCGCCGGCGCCGACGACGACGACCTGGCGGTCCTGTGGGCCCGGGCCGTCGAGGGCAAGCGTGCCGGCCACGGCATCGACACACCCGGCTTCCGCCAGCCGGACCGCCCGATGTCGGCGATCGGCGGTTGACTTCACCAGGGAGTGTCCGCGCGGCCCGGCGACACCTGTACGGGCGGCGATGGCGCTCCGTGGGATGCGATCGTGCTGGCTGGCGGCCTGGCCCGGAGGATGGGCGGCGCGGACAAGGCCACTCTCGAGGTGGACGGCGCCCGCCTCCTCGACCGCGTGCCCGGCGCGGTCGAGGAGGCCCGTTCGACCGTCGTCGTCGGACCACCCCGCCCGCGGGCAGCCGGTTCTCGGCGGGTCAGGTGGGCCCGTGAGCACCCGCCCGGCGGGGGCCCCGTCGTCGCCATCGCCGCCGGGCTGCGCCTGGTGGAGGCCCCGGTGGTCGTAATCCTCGCCGTCGACCTGCCCTTTCTCGCCGTCGGCCTGCCCTTTCTCGGCGCGGCCGAGATCCGCCGCCTGCTCGACCGGCTCGACGTGCACTCCCCTGCCGCCCCTGCTGCTRCCGCCGCTGCCCCTGTCGATGCGACGGTGCTGAGTGATCCGTCCGGGCGGTCGCAGTACCTGGCCGCCGCCTGGCGGACGGCGGTGCTCCGGGCCGCGCTGCCGGCCGATCCCGCCGGCCGCTCGGTGCGGTCGCTGCTGGCAGGCCGGCAGGTGCGCACGGTGCCGGCGGACGCCCGCGCCTGCCTGGACTGCGACGATCCCGAAGCGCTGGCCGCCGCCAGGGCCTGGCCGCGATGACGCAGCCTGAGGGGCGGCGCGACCGACGGCGGACGGCGTCGGTCAGCAGCCGAGGGACGGCCCCGGCAGGCACACGGTGGATGGAGGCAGGCTGATGGCGGGTGGCGACGAAGTCTCGCGGGCCCTCGACGGGTGGGTCGCCCGGGTGAGCGCCGCGCTCGGCCTGGAGCCCGGAAGCGTGGACGCCACGCTCGTCCTCGACCTCGCCCGGGAGGTGGCGCACGGCGTCGCCCGGCCGGCGGCGCCGCTGACCGCGTTCCTGGTCGGGCTGGCGGCGGGCCGTGCCGGCGGGAGCGGGCCGGACGTGCACGCAGCGGTCGAGACGGTCCTGTCGCTGCTCCCCGGCCCCGACCGCGGCACGGACACCGGGACGGACGACGCCGCTCGTGCCTGACGGCTGGCAGGCACGGCGATGGCGACGGCGACCGCGACCGGCGGCGCGGCAGATGCCCGTCAGCGCATGCGGGCGGTGCCGGTCTCGTCCAGGTAGCCACGCATGTCGATGGCCATCGTGTGGACGTCATCCGCCGCGGGCTCGGGCTCGTCGTCCTCGGCGTCGCGGCTGTAGCGGAACGCCAGTCGCGGAAGCATCTGCGTGGGCGCGTCGACGAGGCCGGGCGCGGCCTCGATCAGCCCGGACTCCCAGTCGAGCTCCTTGCCGCTCAGTGGACCGGACGGCAGGCTTTCCGCAGCCGGTGACTTGGTGACGATCACGAAGTCCAGCACGCCGAGAACGACGATCACTGCCAGGGCGGGGATGGCCGCGATCGGCCGCCACACGGTCAGGCCCACCATGACGAACACAGCGACGACGGTGAGCCCGCCGACGATGTGCCTGCGCACCGGGGGCAGCGCGGGCACCTTCCGTCCACGCCGGTAATGCGCCATACCCGACAGTGTGCCCCCTGCGGGGTACCTGTCCGGACCTGGGTACTCCTGCGCCCTATTCCAGGCCCCGGATATTCGGCGCTCGCGCTGATCGTCCGTGCCTGGCCGGGGTGCGCTGCCGCGGGTCCGGGGGCCGGCCCGATCGTGCGTTCATGGGCCCGCGCCGCGCAATCTTCGCCAGGCTCGGACGGAGACCGGGTGGTGACCGACTGGCGCCCTCACCTGGGGGCCCGCAGGGTGGAGAGCGGCGCCGCACCCACCAGGGAGGGGGCGGCCATGACAACGGAGGGTATCGGCGGTTGCTCTTTCCGGTGAATCTTCTCCGACCTCACACCGGAATGAGTCACACTTGCAATGGGAAATACGAGATCCATGGCCCGGTGTAGATCCATGGACCGGAGTCGCACCATGGGATCGACCTCGCGAGGCTGGAGGATCGCCGTGGAGGTTAAAAGTCGTGGCCTGCCACGACCACTGCCACGACCCTGGCCATGTTCGCGGCCGAGGTCCGGCCCCGTTCTGGTCGTCGTCGCGGTGGTCGCGCTCCTGGCCGCTGTGGTCGGGTGCGGCTCGCCCAGTTACCAGTATGTAACGAATGAGAACGACGGTGCGTTCCTCAAGGTGCCGGCCGGCTGGACGCATCAGGAGATGYCCGGGCCCGCGCTGTTCGGTATCGACGCCCGCACCGTGAGCCCGGAGATGCTTCGCGGCCTGATGTCGCGGGAGTGGGTCGTCGGCCTGGACGCAGCCGAGAAGTTCGACGAGACGAGCCTGTTTGTTCCCGACGCCCCGTTGCCGAAGGGCTTCGTCCAGGTGCGGCACCTCCTTCCGGAGGAGGCCCGGGCGGTCTCCACGAACGACCTGCGCAACTTCGTCGTCTCCGTCGACGACGCGGTCGCGGCACAGGAGGCGGCGGTCCGCAAGGACCCCTACGGCGCGCGGATGGCGCCGAACTTCCTGCTGCTGGCCGACGAGGCGGTCGCGCAGGACGAGGGCGTCCACGGAGTGCACCTGGTGTACCAGGTGGCCACGGCGGCAGGCCTGGTGACCATCGATCAGACGAGCCTGCTGGACCAGAACCAGACCGTGCTCTACCAGCTCGTCCTGGCCTGTTCGGCGCTGTGCTACGCCCAGCACGGCGGGCAGATCGGCGAGGTCACGGGCTCCTTCACCATCAAGCCGACGGACCGAGGGCAGTAGGCATGAGCACACGCGACCGGGTGGGACGTCCGGGATCCTCCACCGTGACGGGGCCCGTGGACGAGGACGGCGGCGCGAGGCCGGGCGAGTCGCAGCGCCGCCGCCCCGCGGCGCTCTGGGACAGGGTGAAGTTCCTGCTTCTGCTCGGGGCGCTCTTCGCCTTCGTGGTGGCCGCGGACGTCTCGGGCAACCCACTGATGACGTGGGGCGACGCGATCCGCATCCAGGCGGAGTCGAGCTGGTGGATCCTGGCGCTGTTCGGCCTCGAGGTCGTCCACCAGATCCACATCTTTCTCGGCGAGCGGTCGGCGGGTTACTACCGCTTCTGGACGGAGAAGGTCTTCGGTCGAGCCGAGCGCCGTCTGCAGCGCCTGAACGACTGGAACCGGTACCGGGTCAGTCGCGCGCTTAAGATCGTCGTGGCGCTGGCGCTGTTCCTGTTCATCTACGCGCGGATCGTCGACGAGTCCCTCTTCGAGGCGACGGTCGGGTTGCCYGGCGCGGCCTGGGACGCGATTCCCTACGTGCTGCAGCTCGTGATGCTGATGCTGGTCGTCGTCGGCCAGTTCGTTGCGATCTTCTGGTTCCTGTCCAAGGGCGGCGTCGAGGTCTACTTCCCGGAGGACATCAAGACACGGTTCGCCGACGTGTGGGGCCAGGACCACGTCGTCGGGCGGGTCCGGGAGAACGTGTTCTACCTTGAACGCCCGGAGGAGATCGAGGACCGGGGCGGTTACGTTCCGGGCGGCATCCTGTTGTGGGGCCCGCCGGGAACCGGTAAGACGCTGATCGCGGAGGCGGTCGCCGGCGAGACCGGCAAACCCTATGTCTTCGTCGACCCAGGTGCCTTCTCGGCGATGTTCGTCGGCGTCGGCATTCTGAAGGTGAAGTCGCTGTTCCGCAAACTGCGGAAACTGTCGCTGCGGTACGGCGGCGTGATCGTGTTCTTCGACGAGGCCGACACCCTCGGCAACCGGGGCCAGCTCGCCACCGGCTTCGGGGGGAAGCTCGGCGGCGCGACCCCGTTTGCCGCCGGTGCCGCCCGCACGGGCGGGTTCGCCGGCGGCCGCGACGTCTTCTCCGCCGGGCACGGCGCCTTCGGGGTGCCGGCGGGCGCGGCGTCGGTGGACGCCTGCAACGGCTTCTCCTACCTCGACACCTTCGCCCAGGCGCAGATCGCCCGCGACCACGCGCAGCGGGACAACTTCGTCATGGGTGGAATGGGCGGCGGCGGGGGAAACATGGACGGGACCCTGCAGGCGCTGCTCACCGAGATGTCGGGCCTGAAGAAGCCGCGCGGCTTCCTCAACCGGGTCGTGCGGCGCACCCTCGGCATGCGCCCGAAGCCGCCGCCGAAGTACCGCATCCTGGTCATGATGGCGACGAACATGCCCCAGTCGCTCGACGAGGCCCTGCTGCGGCCCGGTCGCATCGACCGCATCTACAAGGTCGGCTACCCCAGCAAGGAAGGCCGGATCCGCACCTTCGAGGGCTATCTGGCCAAGGTGAACCACGAGCTGACGGCCGAGCAGATCGAGCGGCTCGCGATCATGAGCCCCGAGGCGACCGGCGCCACCATCAAGGACACGGTCAACGAGGCCCTCGTCCAGGCGATCAAGGATGGCCGCGAGGTCATCACCTGGCAGGACATCCTCCGCGCCAGGGTGATCAAGGAGTACGGCCTCGCCGACGACCACGAGCACATCGCCCGCGAGCGGCACAGCATCGCGCTGCACGAGGCCTGCCACGCCGTCGTCGCCTACCGCACCCAGCGTGGCCGGGTCATCGACCTGGCGACCATCGAGCGCCGCGGGGGAGTCGGCGGCTTCGTCGCGCACGTCGCCGTCGAGGACCGCATGTTCATGTGGAAGTCGGAGATCGAGATCCAGGTCATGGTCTCGCTCGCCTCGCTGGCCGGCGAACGGATGTTCTTCGACGGCGACAACACCGTCGGCGTCGGCGGCGACCTGCGCAGCGCCACCCTGCTGGTCTCGGGCAACATCTCCTCGGCGGCGATGGGGGAGACGCTCGCCTCCCGGCTCAGCATGATCGAGCACCAGATGGGCCAGGCATCCATCGACGCGGACCGGCCGTTCGGTGAGCAGGTCGAGGCCAAACTGCGGGAGCTCTACGAGCGCACCGAGGGTGTCCTGGCCGCCAACCGGCGTGAGGTGCTGTCGCTGACCCACGCGCTGGAGACCCACAAGACGCTCACCGGCGAGGACGTCGAAGCCATCATGGAGGGGACCGTCGGCCCGACCATCGACGGGCGCCGCTACCGGGACCCCGGCTTCCTGGACGTCGCCGAGGCCTACCACCGCTCGGAGGTACTCGCCCACCGGGGGATGTACGAGAACGACGGGCTGCGCGAACTGCCCGAGCTCGGCAAGGCGGCAGCCCAGGAGGCACCGACCACCCCGCGTGCGCTGCCCGAGGGCCCGTCCACCACGAACTGAGGCTCAGCTCCAGGGTGGCACTCAGCTCCAGGGTGGCTTTCAGATCCTGGACGGTGTGACAGCCGGCTCCAGTGCGGAGGTGGGCTCGATCCCGTCGGCGGGCGCCAGCGCGGCCGTGGGCACCAGCACGGCCGTGGGCACGTGGCGGGCGACGGGCTGGTCCGCGGCAGTGCCCTCCTGCCCCGCACGGGCAGCACCGCGGCGCAGCGACGACAACGCGTAGAAGGAGCCGGCGAGGGCGGCGGCGCCGGCCAGCAGCAGGCCGGCGCGGGCACCGAACGTCTCCGCCGCCCAGCCCGCGATCGGCCCGCCCACCGGCGTCGAGCCGAGGAACGCCACCGACCAGAGGGCCATCACCCGGCCGCGCATCTCCGGCGCAGCGGCCAGCTGCACGGTCGCATTGCCGGTGGAGATGAAGGCGACGCTCGCCGCGCCGACGACGACCAGCGCGGCGACCTCGAGCGCCAGCGTCGGGGCGGCCGCCGCGAGCAGGAGCACCGCTCCGAACAGGCCCGACGCCAGGGCGAGAGCGCCGATACCGATCCGGCGACGCCGGGCCACGAACAGGCCGCCGGCGACAGCCCCGGCCCCCATCGCGCCGGTGAACAGGCTGTAGGTGGCCGCCGAACCGTCGAAGGTCTCGCGGGCCACCAGCGGCAGCACCACCTGGAACTCGTACGACAGGGCGCCGATCACGGCCATCATCAGCAGCGGGATCCGCAGCTCCGGGGTCCGCGCCACATAGGCGAGACCGGAACGCACCTGACCGGGCGCCCGAGGCACCGGGCGGTAGGGGGTCAGAGCGCCGACATCCATGCGCCGCAGGGCGAGGACGACGGCCACGAACGAGGCCCCGTTGAGCAGGAAACAGCCGCTCGTCCCGACCAGGCTGATCAGGATGCCGGCGATGCCCGGCCCGACGACGCGGGCGGCGTTCATCGTCACCGAGTTCAGGGTGACGGCATTCGGGAGATGGTCGGCGCTGACCATCTCCTGGACGAAACTCTGACGGGTCGGGTTGTCGACCGCGCTGATCAGACCGATCACCGCCGCCACTGCCGCGACCATCCACAGCTCGGCGGTGCCGGTGGCGTCCAGGATGCCGAGCAGGACCGCGAGCGCGGCGAGCATGATCTGGGTGGTGATCAGCAGTCGCCGYGAGTCCGAGCGGTCGGCGATCAGGCCGCCGTAGGYGCCGAACAACAGGACCGGCAGGAACTGGGCCGCCGTCACCAGGCCGAGCTCGGTACCGGAGGCACCGAGGGAGAGCACCAGCCAGCCGAGGGCGATGGTCTGCATCCAGGTCCCGCACAGGGAGACCACCTGGCCGCCCAGGAAGAGGCGGAAGTTCGGCACCTGCAGCGCGGCGAACGTCCCGGTTCGTGGCTCCGCGGTGCGGGGGGTGACAGATCCGTGCGCCATTGACGTGGCCATGCGTCTCATGCGTTGTACCTCCGCCCTCGACAACGCGTGCCTTGCGAAATTTATTTCGCAAGGCTAAGTATTTCTCGCCGGTCGCCGGTCGCCGGTCGCCGGTCGCCGGTCGCCGGTCGCCCTCGCGTGGCCCGTGTGTGTTCCGCGGGCGGCCGTGGTCGTCGCGGGCTGGTGTCGGAAGATCTCGCCGACTACTATCGAACACACATTCGAATAATGAGGTGCGGCGAGCTGTGGGCGGCAGCGAACGGGTGTGGCGGAGGACGGGTGGCGGAGGACGAATGCCGATCGAGGGGGTGGCGGTGGATGACATCGACGCGCAGGTGGCCAGGCTTGCCACTGTCGATCCGGGCGGGCTGCCGGACAGCGAGCTGGCGCTGCTCGTGATCGACATGCGCCGGCTCGTCGACGCGACGGAGGCCAGCTGGATCCGGCTGCTCGCCGAGTTCGACCGGCGGGGGCTGTGGCAGCTCGACGGCGCGCGCTCGGCGGCGGCCTGGCTGCGCCGGGAGTGCCGGCTGGTGCATCCCGCGACGACGGCCGCACTTCTGGTGGCGGGCGTGCTGCGGTTCCTGCCGGTGACGGCGGAGGCGTTCCGGTCGGGGTCGATCAGCTTCGAGCACGTCCGGGCGATCGCGCCCGCGGCAGAAGGCGGCCGGGTCGACCTGGTGCGCAACGCGGACCCGATCTTCGCGCGTGCCGCGCTGTGGATGAACCCGCGCCAGATGGGCAACGTCGTGCGCACCTGGATCCGGCTGACGGATTCCGGGCGTCCCGATCCGCCCGAACGGCGAGGCGGGCGCGGGCCGTGAGCCGTGCGCGGCCGCCGGAAACGGGCGCGGCCGGGTGGTCCTACGTAGGACCACCCGGCCGCGCCCGGTACCGCTGGCTACAGCGGGATGTTGCCGTGCACGTTCTTGTCCGGGCGGGCGGCCGCCAGCGCCTCCGCGAGCGCGGTGGCCACGGCCCCGCGGGTCTCGGCGGGAGCGACGACCGCGTCCACCACGCCGAGCTCGACCGCGCGCTCCACACCGCCGACGGTGCGGACATGCTCCTCGGCCAGCTCGGCCATCACGTCCGGGCGGCGCTGCGCGGGCACCTCGGCGAGCCGGCGGCGGTGCAGGATGCCGACCGCGGCCTCGGCGCCCATGACCGCGAGCTGGGCGGTCGGCCAGGCGTAGACGGCGGTCGCGCCCAGGCAGCGGGCGTTCATCGCGATGTACGCGCCGCCGTAGGCCTTGCGGGTCACCACGGTGACCCGGGGGACGGTGCACTCGGAGAAGGCGTAGAGCAGCTTCGCCCCCCGGCGGACCACACCCTCCCACTCCTGGCCGACACCCGGCAGGTAGCCGGGAACGTCGACCAGCACCACCAGTGGAATCCCGAAGGAGTCACACATGCGCACGAAGCGGGACGCCTTCTCCGCCGAGAGGGCGTCGAGGCAGCCGCCGCGGCGCAGCGGGTTGTTGGCGACCACGCCCACCGTCCGGCCGCCGAGACGGCCGAGAGCGGTCACGATGTTGCGGGCCCACTTGGGGTGCAGCTCCACGACCTCGTCGTCGAGCAGGCCGGCGACCAGCGGGCGCACGTCGTACGCGCGCCGCGGGTTCTCCGGCAGCAGCTGGCCGAGGTCCCGCTCGGGGACGGGGCCGATCGAGCCCTGGTCGGCGAGCAGCGCGGTGATGGCACGGGTCTGCTCGAAGGCGGCGTCGTCGGTGTCGCAGGCGAGGTGGACGACACCGCTGCGGGTCGAGTGCACCTCGGGCCCGCCGAGGCTGTCCCCGGTGCACTCCTCACCGGTCACCGAGCGGACCACGTCGGGGCCGGTGACGAACACCTTCGCGTCCGGGCCGGTGATGACCAGGTCGGTCAGCGCCGGGCCGTACGCGGCGCCGCCGGCAGCAGCACCCAGGACGAGGGAGAGCTGGGGCACCTGCCCGGAGGCGCGGACCGTCGCGGCGAACACGCGGCCGACCCCGTCGAGCGAGGCCACGCCCTCCTGCAGCCGTGCGCCGCCGGAGTGCCAGATGCCGATGACCGGACAGCCCATCCGGACCGCCGACTCGATCGCGTGCACGATGCGTGCGCAGCCGTCCCGGCCCATCGCGCCGCCCTGGACCGTCGGGTCGGTGGCGAAGGCGACGACCTCGTTGCCGGCAACGAGCCCCTGCCCGGCGACCACGCCGGAGCCGTCGGCCGCGGCGAACAGGGACAGGGAGTCCGGGTCGAAGAAGCGGCTCAGCCGCGCCACGGGCGTGCGTGGGTCGGTGCGATCGATGGTGGACAGACTCACCGTAGGTCTCCTCGGTTGAGCGGTAACAGTCTGCTCCTGCGCAGATGGCGGTAACGCAGAAGCCCGCCGTGAGCTCTCATGAGCATGGACGTCGATTACTGCCCGGGCCGAACATTGTCGTGCCGCGTTCCCAGGTGTGCCGCCGCCGTCGCGGCGGCACAGTGCCCTGGGAAGCGTCTGTCTCCTAGACCGTGAAGGCGAGGCAGACGTCGTGCCCGCCGAACCCAAACGAGTTCGAAAGGCCCGCGCCCGCGCCCAGCTTCCGGTTGTCGATACGCACGACGTCGAGAGCGATCTCGTCGTCGAGCGCGTCAAGGTTGCGCGTCGCCGGAACGACACGCTCGCGCAGCGAGAGAAGCGTGACCACTGCCTCCAGCGCGCCGGCCGCGCCGAGCAGATGGCCTGTCATCGACTTGGTCGAGGTGACCGCGATCGAATCGAGGGCGTCACCCAGTGCCAGCCGCAGACCCACCGACTCGGCGACGTCTCCGGTCGGTGTCGACGTCGCGTGCGCGTTGATGTGGATCACATCATCGGCCTCCAGAGAGGCCGAGCGCAACGCGGCGCGGACCGCGCGGGCCGCACCCGCACCGGTCGGGTCGGTCGCCGCCACATGGTAGGCGTCCGAGCTGATGCCGGCACCGGCAAGGATGCCGTGCACCCGGGCGCCCCGGGCCTGCGCGTGCTCCGCCGACTCCAGCACCACGATGGCGGCGCCCTCGCCGAGGACGAAACCGTCCCGGCCCTTGTCGAACGGCCGCGACGCGGTCTCTGGCGCGTCGTTGCGCCGGGAGAGGGCCTGCATCTGGGCGAAACCGGCGATCGGCAGGGCGGCGATCGCCGCCTCCGTGCCACCGGCGATGACGATGTCCGCCCGGCCGGCGCGGATGATGTCCAGCGCCAGCGCGATCGCCTCCGACCCGGAGGCGCAGGCGCTGACCGGTGCGTGCACACCGGCCTTGGCGCCGAACGCCAGGCCGACCGTGCTCGCCGGGCCGTTCGGCATCAGCATCGGGACCACGTGCGGCGAGACCCGCCGCGGCCCGCGCTCCCGCAGCACGTCGTGCTGTTGCAGCAGGGTCTGCACCCCGCCGATCCCCGAGGCGACGCAGACCGCGAGCCGCTCGGCGTCGACATCCGGGGTACCCGCGTCAGCCCACGCCTCCCGTGCGGCGACCAGAGCCATCTGCTGGCTGCGGTCGAGGGTTCTCGCCTCGACCCGGCCCAGCGGAGGCTCGACCGCCAGCGGGGCGGCGATGTGGACGGGGAGCTGCTCGACCCAGTCCTCGGTCAGGCGACGTGCGCCGGAGCGGCCGGAGAGCAGCCCCTCCCACGTGGACGGCACGTCGCCGCCGAGGGGAGTGGTAGCCCCGAGGCCGGTGACGACGACCTGCCTGGGGGAGGCCGTCACGCGGCGACACCCGCCCGCTGGATGTAGGAGACGGCGTCGCCGACGGTCTTGAGGGTCTTGACGTCCTCGTCCGGGATCTTCACACCGAACTTCTCCTCGGCGGCCACCACGACCTCGACCATGGACAGCGAGTCGACGTCCAGGTCGTCGATGAAGGTCTTGTCCGCGGTGACGTCGGCCGGGTCGACGCCGGCAACCTCCTCGAGGATGGCGGCGAGGCCGGCGAGGATATCGGCTTGCGACATGGGGGTTCCTCCTGTGCAGGATGCGGGGTCAGCGTCCCGGCTGGGCYGGTAGCTGGGGCGGGGCGGATGGCCCGCTGGGGGCCGGTCCGGACTGTCGTGGTGCAGGAGCATGGCACCGTCCGGCCGCCATGCTGATGCGGGTGCCGGGGATCCCGGTACCAGGGATCCAGGCGGGGGTCCGGGTGCTCAGGGGCAACGGACCACCTGCCCGCAGTAGGTGAGGCCGGCGCCGAACCCGAAGAGCAGCACCGGGTCGCCCGACACCACCTCACCGGCTTCCATCATCCGGTCGAGTGCGAGCGGAATGCTGGCGGCGGACGTGTTGCCGGAGTCCACCACATCGCGGGCGATCGGGATGCCGGGCACGCCGAGGCCGCCGGYGAGCGCCTCGACAATACGCAGGTTTGCCTGGTGCGGCACGATCGCGGCCAGCTCGGTCGGCTCGACACCGGCCCGCTCGCAGACCGTCCGCAGGGTGGGGACGAGGGAGATCGCCCAGCGGAACACTGCCGGGCCCTCCATCCGGAAGGCGTTGTCGCCTCGCCCGGGTACCTGGATGGCCTCCGGCCGGGAGCCGTCGTGACCCCAGACCGCGGGGCCGATCCCACTCTCCGCGGGGCCGACGACCACCGCGCCCGCGCCGTCGGCGAGCAGGACGCAGGTGGAGCGGTCGCTCCAGTCGGTGTAGTCGGAGAGCCGCTCGGTCGCGACGACCAGCGCGTGCCGCACGCTGCCGGCGCGGACCATGTCGGCCGCGGTGGCGACGGCGTAGCAGAAGCCGGCGCAGCCGCCGTTGATGTCGAAGGTGCCGGCGGTGGACGCCCCCAGCCGCGCGGCGATCTGCGGGGCGGTGCCCGGGATCTGTGACGGCGCGGTGCAGGTGGCGCCGATGACCGCGTCGACGTCGGTGGCGGTGAGCCCGGCGGAGGCCAGGGCCTTCTCCGCCGCGCTGGTCCCCATCGCGACGGTGGACTCCTCCTCGTCGGCGATGCGCCGCGTCACGATGCCGGTCCGGGTGCGGATCCAGGAGTCGGACGTGTCGACCACGCCGATGAGCTCCTCGTTGGTGACCAGCCGGGCCGGGCGGTAGGTACCGAGGCCGAGCAGGCCCGCGCCAGCAGGGCTCATGAGGCCGCCCCGACGAGCGCGGCCGCCTGGGCCGGCACGGCCGGCGGCGGCAGGTACTCGGCGACGAGGGCGCGCGCCGCGTCGAGGTCGTCCGGGGTCTTCACGGCGACGATCTTCGTGCCGCGCAGCTCGCGGCGGGCGATGCCGGCCAGTGTGCCCGCCGGCGGAAGCTCGATGACCGCGGTCACGCCGGCCTCTCGCATGGCGGCGAGGCACAGGTCCCAACGGACCGGGGCGGCGACCTGGGTGACGAGCCGGGCGACGAGGTCCGCGCCGTCGTGGACGAGCGCGCCGTCGGCGTTGGAGAGCTGACCCAGCGCCGGGGTGCCCGGCACGATCCCGCCGGCGACGGCACGCAGCGCGTCACCGGCCGGGGCCATGTGACGGGTGTGGAAGGCGCCGGCGACCGACAGCGGGCGCAGCTTCGCACCGGCGGGAGGTGCCTCGGCCAGCTTCGCGAGGTCGTCGAGGGTGCCGGCGGCGACGATCTGGCCGGCGCCGTTGCGGTTCGCCGCGGTCAGCCCCAGCGCCTCCAGCGCGGCAGTGGCCTCCTCCGGGTCGCCGCCGAGCAGGGCGGTCATACCGGTGGGGGTGACGGCCGCCGCCTGGGCCATCGCCCGGCCGCGCAGGCCGACGAACAGCAACGCCGCCTCCGGAGTGAGCGAGCCGGTGATCGCCGCGGCCGTGATCTCGCCGACGCTGTGGCCGGCGAGCACCGCGCGCGCACCGGAACCGGTGGCGGGGGTGATCGGCAGCAGGCCGAGCTGCTCGGCGGCCAGCAGGCCGGTCGCGACGATCAGTGGCTGGGCGACGGCGGTGTCCCGGATCGTCTCCGCGGGTGCCTCRCAGCCGAGGTCGATGAGGTCCAGGCCGACGGCGGTCGACCACCACCGCAGCCGGGACTCGACGCCGTCGAGCTCCAGCCACGGACGTAGCTGTCCGGGCGTCTGGGCACCCTGTCCCGGTGCGAGGATCGCGAGCACGTCTCCACCTAACCCCGTGCGGCTGGTCGTTGTCGCTGGCGCTGAGTCACCGATGTCTCGACGGCTCGTTGTCGATGCCCTACAAAAGGCTGGCGCCGACGGTACGTTAGTCCCCCGGCGGGTCACCTGGTTGAAATGTGGTGACTGGACGGTAAATCTGCTTGGTGTGACCGTTCTCGCACCGCGAGCGAGGGCCTGCCGGGGGACTTACGGACGGGGTTCGGGTCCGGATCGATCTGTAGGTTGCGCACCGTCCAAACGGCCGAGTACCAGGGCGATGTGCAGGATGAATCGCTCCCGGTGATCGGCGGGGTCGAGCCCGCAGACGTCGGCGGCCTTGCGTAGCCGGTAACGCACCGTGTTGGGATGAAGGTAGAGCGCCCGGGCGGTCGCCTCCAGCGACGCGCCGAAGTCGAGATAGGCACCCGCGGTCTCCAACAGCGGGCTCCCCGCGTTGCGCAGTGGCAGGTAGACCTTGTTGATCAGGCTCTGCCGCGCGTCCGCGTCCCCGGCGAGGGCCAGCTCCGGCAGCAGCGCGCTGGCCGGCACCGGGCGAGGTGCGGCCGGCCAGGCACCCACCACGTCGGCGGCGGCGAGGGCGGCGCGGGCGCTGCGTGGCGCGCCGGTGAGATCCGCCGCGATCGGCCCGACGACGACCGGCCCGGGCCCGCAGGACGGCAGCAGGGCGCGGGCGGCGTCCAGTGCCGTCTCGGCGCTGCCCGCGGGAGGTACGCCGCCCGCGGCCGGCCCACTGCCCGCGGCGCCGGCCACCGGCGAGGCGCCCGCGGCCCCGGTCACCGGTGGGTCGCTGTCCGCCGGGCCGAAGGCTCCGCCGACGACCATCACGAGCCGGTCGTGGTGGACGCCGGCCAGGACCTCCAGTCCGGCGGCGCGGGCGCAGCGGTGCACCTCGTCGACAGCGGCCTCCGGTGAGGTCGGCGGTGCCGACCCGACGACGACGGTGACCGCCGGCGGGTTGCGCCAGCCGACCGCCGCCGCGCGTGACGGCAGCCCGCGGTCGACCTCGCCGCRCACCACGTGGTCGACCACCAGGGCCTCCAGCCGGGCGTCCCAGGCGCCCCGCTCCTCGGCTGCCCGCGCGTACACGACCGCGCCGGCGAACGCGATGTCCCGGGAGTAGCGAAGGACGTCCGCGAGCAGGCGCTGCTCGTGCTCCGGGCCGGCGAGGGTGGGTACCTCGTCCTCGATGGCCTCGACAGCGACCCGCACGAGGTCGACGAGACGGCGGAAGGTGACCGCGCGGACAAGTTCGCGCGGGGCCACCCGGAACACGTCACCGGACAGCTCGCGGGCGTGCTGGGGGCGCCGGCACCACTCGACGAAGGAGGAGATGCCGGCCTGGACGACGAGCTGGATGTCGGCCCGGTGCCGTGCGGACATTCCCGGATACCAGGGGAGGACCTCGGTCATCCGGGTGGCGGCCCGCGTGGCGAGCCGGCCGCTGGCCAGCTCGACCCGACGCATCACCTCGTCGGTGGTGCCGAGAGCTGGTTCGGCTCCCGGGCCGGCAGCGGGCTCGGCACCGGCCGGACCGGCCGGACCGGTCTGACCGGTTGGACCGGCGTCCCCGGCGCTCCCCCGGGGGCCGTCGTCGGCGCCGGCCGGGTGGCCCGGCGCGGTTCCCCTGCCACGGGACGGCGAGGACGGGACCGGAGTGGAGGAGGAGAAGGAGGCCGCGGTGGCCGGGGAGAGCGACGGCGGCAGCGGTGGGTGGTCGGGTGGCGCTCCGCTGGCCCGATTGGCCGCCCCTACCTCGTCATCCGCCACGGGATCCAGGATGTCACGGCCTCAGAGCTGGTTCCGGTAGGTGGCTGCCCAGTCATGGACCCGGGCCACGTAGGCCCGGGTCTCGTGGAAGTCCGGGATGCCGCCGGYGGTGCGGACGGCCTGCGGCCCGGCGTTGTAGGCGGCGAGAATCAGGGAGATGCGGTCGCCGGGCAGGTCGGCCAGCGAGCTGGCAAGGTGTGCCTCGTACTGCGCGGCGGACGGGATGGCGTCCCTCGGCTCCAGCGGGTCGGCCCGGCCGTCATCGTTTCCATCGACGCCGAACTGCGCCCAGGTGGTGGGAAGGAACTGCATCAGCCCGCGGGCGCCCGCGGGGGAGACGGCGGACGGGTCGAAGCCGCTCTCGACCCGGGCCTGGGCGGCGAGCTGTGCCGCGCTGAGCACGCCGTAGGCCGCGGCCGCCGCCTGGAACAGTGGTACGAGCTCGTCCGGGACGTCCGCGAACGCCCTGTCGAAGATGTGCGAGCACCCGGAGATCAGGCCGAGGACGCAGACCAGGGCCAGGATCGCCGGGACGGGCGCACGCCGGGTCACGCGAGCAGCCGTGCCCGCAGGGAGCGCAGGTCGTCGGCGGAGACGCCCGCGGACCGTGCCCAGGCCGCCGGACTCCCCCAGATCCGGTCCACGCCGTCCAGGAACCCGTGCATGACCTCCCGGCGGCAGAGCATCCTGTCCACCGTGAGCGGGTTGTTCGGCCGGTTGTAGGAGGGGAGGCGGACCAACCGGGCGTCGACCCGGGCGATGCGTTCGTTGGTGAGGGCGTAGTCGTCGACGATCTCCTCCCGGCCGACCCCGACGATGCCCAGAACGAGCGCGGCGAGCACTCCGGTGCGGTCCTTGCCGGCGGCGCAGTGGAACAGCGCCGGCCCGGTCTCCGGCTGGGCGAGCAGGTGGACGGCCCGGCCGGCCGCGTCACCGGCGAGCCGGAGGTAGTCCAGGTAGTGCTCGACCCGGTCACGCGACTCCAGGTCCGTCACGATCGTCGGGTAGCGCGGGTCGTCCGGCATGATCCACTGTGCCGCGGGGAGAAACGACAGGTTGTGGTAGTCGACCGTCTGCTGCTCCAGCGGCCCGCGGCCCTCCCGTCCCGCCTCCTCCTCGGCCCGCAGGTCGAGGACGGTGCGCAGCCCGAAGGTCTCGCACAGCCGGGTGACATCCGCCGCGGTGAGCTCCTGCAGCGTGTCGCTGCGCAGCAGCACGCCATGCCGCGTCAGCCTGCCGTCGGCCGTGGGGATGCCGCCCAGGTCACGGGTGTTGTCGGTGCCTGCGAGGTCGAACCAGCGGTGCACCTGCCGATCATAGGTCCGGGCGCTGGGGCCTCGGTTCGGGTTCGCGCATTCTGGGTGTGACGACCGGCGGGCGGGGGGCGTCGGCCCCCGACCGGTCGATCGGGCGGGCCGGCACACCGGCCACGACGAGCCCGGGGGCGACGTCGCCGGTGACGACCGCGCCGGCGCCCACCACCGCGCCGGCGCCGATCCGGGTGCTGCGGACGACACTCGCCTGCATGCCCACCCAGGCCCCCTGCCCGACCTCGACGGCGCCGCCGATCCGGGCTCCGGGGGCGACTGTCGCGTAGTCGCCGAGACGGCAGTCGTGGGCCACCCCCGCACCGATGTTCACCAGCACGTGCCGGCCCGTCTCGATGTTGGTGGTGAGGCTCGCGAGCGCGCAGACGACGGTGCCCGGCCCGAGCTTGACGTCCCCGCCGAGGTAGGCGCGGGGATGCACGAGCGTCGCCGGGCGGCGCCCGTACGCGCTGGCGTAGCGGTCGATCCGTTCCCGGGAGGCGGCGGCGCCGACCCCGATCAGGTAGTCGGCCTCCAGGCCGGCGAGCAGATCGAGGCCGCCGAGCACGGCGGATCCGCGCCGGGCCAGGGGTTCGGGATCGACCTGCCCGTCGTCGAGGAAGCCCAGGAAGCGGTAGGYGTCTCCGCCGGCGGCGGCATTGATCGCCTCCACGAGGTCCAGGAGCTCGCGGCCATGACCGCCGGCTCCCACGATGACGAGCTGGCGTCGGTCGGCTGGCACCGGGCGACCGTAGAGCGACGACCCTCCCCGTTCAATCGGACACTCTGAGTAGTTGCGATGGGTGACCGGCGAGGCGGGTCGGGCCGTCGACGCACGCCGCTGACTCCCACTGGTCATCCGGCACGCACGTCGTCCGCCACCGGGCCGCCCTGGCTCGGCACGACGGGCGCGGGCACGGCGGGCACGGCAGGCGTGGCGGGCACGACCGGCACGGCCGGCGCCGGCGGGGCGGACCGGGTCAGCCGGTGCAGCGCCGTGCGGATCACCGTCGGTTCGGCGTACGGGTCGAGGGCACGGGCGGCCACCGGGTCCAGCGGGGGCACCGGGACCTGGGAGATCAGCGGGTGTCGCGGCCGGGTGTCGAGCTCGTCCGCGCCGAGGAGCACCTCGTGCAGCTTCTCGCCGGCGCCGAGCCCGGTGTAGACGATGTCGACCGGTGTGGGCGCCCGTGCCGCGAGACGCCGGGCGACATCCGCGATGCGCACCGGTTCGCCCATGTCGAGGACGAGTGCCTCACCGGCGGAGCCGAGCGCCCCGGCCTGCAGGACGAGCTGCACCGCCTCCTGGATGGTCATGAAGTAGCGGGTGACCCGTGGGTCGGTGACAGTGAGTGGCCCGCCGGYGGCCAGCTGCCCGGCGAAGACCGTCAGCACCGAGCCGTTGCTGCCGAGCACGTTGCCGAAACGGACGCTGACCAGCACACCGGGTGCGGTGGCGGCGACGTGGGCGGTGAGCCGCTCGGTGATCCGCTTCGAGTAGCCGAGCACACTGCCCGGATTGGCGGCCTTGTCGGTGGAGATGTTGACGAGCCGCCCCACCCCGCAGGCGACCGCGGCCTCCAGGACGTTCAGTGTTCCCCACAGGTTCGTCTTCACGGACTCGCCGGGGAAGCGCTCCAACAGCGGCAGGTGCTTGAGCGCGGCGGCGTGGAACACCACCTCCGGCCGGCGCTGCGCGAACAGCTCGGCCATCGCCCGGGCGTCGCGGATGTCGGCGAGCACGATCGTGTCGTCGTCGAGCATCGCCCGGCCGTGCAGGGAGAGCTGGACGGCCCGCAGCGCGGACTCGTCCCGGTCGAGCATGATCAGCTCCGCCGGGCCGAAGGAGTGGATCTGCCGGCACAGCTCGGAGCCGATCGAGCCACCCGCACCGGTCACCAGGATCCGGCGGCCGGCCAGGTAGACCCGGGCGGCTGTCATGTCGGTCCGTACCTGGCGGCGTCCGAGCAGGTCGGCAAGGTCGAGGTCACGGATGTCGGCGACCCCGACGGTCCCGTCGACGAGATCCATGACCCGGGGGAGCACCTTCACGGCGAGCCCGGCGGGTTCGGCGAGCGCGCTGATCTCGCGGAGCAGTGCGCCGTCCGCGCTGGGGATGGCGACCAGCAACGTGCGCGCGCCGGTCGACGCCGCGGCGGCCGCGATGGCGTTCCGGCCGCCGCGGACCCGGACCCCGGACAGCTGCAGATTCCAGGTGTCCGGGTCGTCGTCGAGCAGCGCGACCGGCAGGTAGGGGCTGTCCGGGGTACGCAGCATCGCACTGATCACCCGCTGCCCGCCGTCGCCGGCCCCGAACACGATCAGTGGCTCGGCGGCATCCAGGGTCGGGCGGCGCAGCCGCTCCTCGAGCAGCCGCCACAGGTAGCGGATGCCGAACATCAGGACCAGGGTGACCGCGCCGCCCAGYGGCGGCACGCTGAGCGGCACCGTCCGCGGCTGGCCGAAGGCCAGGATGACGACGAGTACGCCGGCGACGGTGACGACAACCGAGATGAGAATGCCCAGAACCTCGTCGAAGCCGCCGAACCGGTAACGCCCCAGGTAAAGGTGCAGCGCCGTGCCCGAGAAGTGCAGCAGGCATACGGCGAGAAACAGAATGACCCAGAATCCCGGGTCGGCGAGTGCGTCCGGATCGAAGTCGAACCGCCCGACCTGCGCCGCGATGAGCCCGAATGCCAGCGCGCAGACGTCCAGGGTGATCTGCAGTCCGACCCGCTGGCGGAGATTGAGCCGCGACACGCGCTGTGCGACCGCTGTCGTCCGCAGACCGTGACGCGGCCCGTCTACTCTACGTCTCCACATGAGTCCAGAGAGTAATTGACACTGTGAGTAAATGACCGACTACGAATACGGTACGTTGTGTATGTCGAGTGTCACGGTGAGTGGTCGGGAGAAGGTCCCGGGAGGGTGGTCGGCGAGTGGAACTGCGCGACTACGTGCGCGTCCTGCGTCGAAGCTGGTTGTTGGTGCTGACCTGTGCGCTGCTGGGTGGTCTCCTCGCGGCGACGGCGAGCTGGCGGCAGACGAAGATCTACGCCGCGTCCGTCACGATGCTTGTGTCCGCCTCGGACGACGACACCGATGGCGCGGCCTCGGCGTATCAGGGCGRCCTGCTGTCCCAGCAGAGGGTGAAGTCCTACGCAAGCCTGGTGGCGAGCGAGCGCGTGGCGGCCGCCGTGATCGACCAGCTGGACCTGGACGAGAACCCGACGGCGCTGCGTGGCCGGATCGAGGCACAGGCGGTGCCGGACACGGTCCTGCTGCGCGCGGTCGTGCGCGACTCCGACCCGCGGCGCGCCCAGGAGATCGCCGACGGGATCGGCGAGGTCTTCTCCAGCGCCGTCGACCGGATCGAGCGGCCGGCCGAGGACGAGCCGCCGTCGGTACGCGTGCGGGTCTGGGAGAACGCCAAGCTGCCGACCGAGCCGATCTCGCCGCAGCCCGTCCRCAACATCGTGCTCGGCGTCCTGCTCGGCCTGCTGATGAGCATCGCCGCCGCCTTCGTCCGCTACCGGCTCGACACCAGCGTCGGCGGTGACGCCGACGCGAGCAGCGTCACCGGTCTCGCGACCATCGGCGTGATCGCCTACGATTCCGACGCCGGGCGGCGCCCGCTGATCGTTCACCTCAGCTCGCACTCGCGGCGCGCCGAGGCGTTCCGACAGCTTCGCACCAATCTTCAGTTCGTGGATGTGGACGGCGGCCCGCGCTCGATCCTCGTCACCAGCTCGGTGTCGGAGGAGGGCAAGACCACCACCGTCTGCAACCTCGCCATCACCCTCGCCCAGGGCGGTGCCCGGGTCTGCCTGGTCGAGGGCGACCTGCGGCGGCCCTCCTTCGGCGACTACCTGGGGATCGAGTCCGCGGCCGGGCTGACCTCGGTGCTCATCGGTGYCGCCGACCTGGACGACGTCCTCCAGCCCTGGGGGGAGGGCCGGGTCGGTGACGGGCGGATCGAGATCCTGCCGAGCGGTCCCGTCCCGCCGAACCCCAGCGAGCTGCTCGGGTCGCGCCACATGGCCGAGCTGCTCCAGGTGCTCGACAGCCGGTTCGACATCGTCCTCGTCGACACGCCGCCGCTGCTGCCGGTGACCGACGCCGCCGTTCTGGCGACCCGGGTGGATGGAGTACTGCTCGTCGCGCGTTCCGGGCGGACCCGGCGTGAGCAGCTGCGCCGTGCCGCCGAGAGCCTGCGGGCCGTGGACGCCAAGCTGCTCGGGACCGTCCTCACCATGATGCCGACAAAGGGTGCGAACGCTCACTACTACGGCAAGGACGGCACCTACGCCCCGCACCCGCGGCACACGCGGTCGCAGCGCCCAGGCTCGGCGCAGCCGGCGGCGAGCGACCGGGGCCTGCGCCCCGTCGCCGGCCGCGGTGCAGCCGGGTCCGGGGTCGGGAAGGAGGAGGCGAAGGCCGGCAGCACCCGCCCCGCCGCGGCCGGCACGCCGCCCCGCGCCAGGGACGATTCCACCCCGGCCAACGGAACGCCGGTCACCACCCGGCCGGTCGCCACGACCTCCGCCGCCGCCGGCTCGGCGGCCGGCTCCGGCTCGGCCGCGGGCCCGGCGGCGGGCTCGGGCGCCGGTACCGCGTCCGGCGGGAGCTCGGCATCCGACGCGCGGGCCTCGAAGCCGACGGCCGCCTCGCGTAAGGCGGCGACCCGGGGCGCCGCGGAGGCGGGCGGCCGGCTGGCCGGCAGTAACGGCGCGCGGCCGCGGCCGGTCAACAGCCCGGTGGACCGGACACCGGACACCGGGCGCAAGGCTGCTGCGACTGCCCGCGGCGGGAGCACTGCCGTGCCGCCGCCGACGGTTCCCGGCGCGGCCGGTGCAGGCGGTGCGAGCGGTGCAAGCGGTGTAAGTGGTGCGGGCAGTGCGGGTCGTGGAGGCAGCGCGGGTCGTGGAGGCAGCGCGGCCGGCAAGGATCTGGAACGCACCGGGGACCTGCCGGTCATCGGGATCGCCTCCCAGCGGCAACCGGATGATCCGACGGCCCCGTTGAGCTACAACGCGGCTGATCACCCGGACCGTCCCGCGGGCCGGTGACGGAGCGGCCGACGGGGGGAACGGGCGTTGATCGCAGTGTTCCGGTGCAGCCGGCCGGAGCGCCGCACGGCGAGGCGTCGCCGGCCGGGAAACTGCCAACCCAGGCGCGTCCGGGCCAGGATCCGCCGGCCGGGGAACAGAAAGCGACCGGGGGGCAGCGTGTCCGGCTGCCTGGGCGTATGCGCGGCCGGCGCCTCGTCGTGGTCGGTGGGGCGGTGGTCGTCATCCTGGCGGCCGCCGCCGCCTGGATCGTCGTGCGCGGGCTGCTCGCCCGGTCCGAACTGGAGGGGGCCCGGGCGCAGATCGCGCAGCTGCAGGCAGCGGTCTCGCGCGGGGACGTGCCCGAGCCGTCGGACCTGCGCCGGACCATGGACGACATCGCCGCCGCGACGAGCTCGGCCCGGTCACTGACGTCCGATCCGATCTGGTCGGTGGCGGGCCACCTGCCGTTCGCGGGCTGTCCGCTGCGCACCAGCGCGGAGCTGGCCACGGCGCTGGACGGGGTGGCGACCGGCGCACTGCCGTCGGTCGCCGAGCTGAGCGACCAGCTCTCCCCGGCAACCCTGCGTGCGGGGACCGCGGTCAACGTGGCCGCGCTGGCCGCCGCCCGTGGGCCGGCCGAGCAGGCGCGCGCTGCGGTCGCCGCGTTCGAGGCGTCGGCCCGGCGGGTGTCGCCGTGCGGCGCGCTCGGCCGCCGCCTGGGCGTCGGCGCGGCGCAGCAGGAGGCCGTCGCCACCGGCGAGCGCCTGCACGGCGTCCTGGACACCCTGGTCCTCGCCACCCGTCTCGGGCCGGACATGCTCGGTGCGGGCGGGCCCCGCCGCTACCTCCTGGTGGTGCAGAATCCGTCGGAGTCGCGCGCGAACGGCGGCATCATCGGCGGGTTCGGTGTGCTGACGGCGGATGACGGCCAGCTGGAACTCGACGACATCTCCGGCAACGACGCGCTGCCCGGCACCGCGACGCAGGCCCGGCCGGCGGCGAACCTGTCCCCGGAGTTCGCCGCCCGCTACGGCTCGTTCTGGCCGGCACGGGTGTGGGCGAACGCCAATCTGACGCCGGACTACCCGACGGCGGGCCGCCTCTACTCCGCGCTCTACCGGGCCGGGGCGGGGCGTGCCGTCGACGGGACGATCAGCCTGGACCCGACGACGCTGTCCTACCTGCTGGCCGCGACCGGCCCGGCGGTTCTGCCGGACGGCCGTTCCGTCGACGCCGGGGAGCTGGTCGAGCTGGTCGAGTCCCGGGTGTATGCGGAGATCGCCGACGTCAGGGTGCGGGACGCCTTCTTCGCCTCGGTCGGCGAAGCCGTCTACCAGTCAGTGGTCACCGGGGGCGGTTCCGCGGGGGATACCGCGGACCTGTTGCGGGCGCTGGCGCGCGCGGCAAGGGAAGGGCGGCTTCAGGTGTCAAGCAACCACGCCGATGAGCAGCGTGTTCTTTCGTCGACCGCGCTCGGTGGCGCGCTGCTGGACGTGCCCGGCCCGTTCCTGGGTGTGGTGACGCAGAACGCGACGGCGAGCAAGCTCGACTACTGGATGCGGCGCAGCACCGACTACCGGATGCAGCGCCGGCCGGACGGTTCCGGGACGGCGACGATCACCGTGACGCTGGTGAACGCGGCGCCGGAGGGTCTCAGCGACTACGTCCGTAACCGCGGAGACGTCGACATCCCCGGCTGGCGGAATGAACAGGCCCAGAACCGGCTGTGGCTGTCGGTCTACACCGGCCGCGGAAGTGCGCTCGTGGACGCCGAACTCGATGGCGAGCCGGTCTCGATGGCGGTAGGGGCGGAGTTGGGGCGCCCTGTCCTCTCGACATATCTGACAGTCGACCGCGGGCAGACGCGGACGTTGCGGCTCCGGGTTCTGGAGCCGTCGCTCGGTCCGAATCTAACTCTCCGTAGTCAGCCTCTAACGTTTCCGGAGCACCTCGTGGTAGAGGGCCTACCTGTCCAGCATCCATGGTCACGGAGGGTCGGTCGATGATGACTGAAGGTTGTAGACACTCAGAGTGACTCTCTGTACTCTCCCCGTAGCAATCATCCGACTGGTTATACGGATCACCCGCAGGGAGAGTGTCTGAATGAAGTTCCGAACTCTCGGCGTCGCGCTGGTGGCGGGCGGCGGGCTGGCGCTCGCGGCGCTGCCGGCTTCCCCGGCGGCGGCCTTTAATGACAAGCACCATGACAAACACGTGCCCTACCCTCCGGTGGGCTGCTACGGCGCGAGCGGGGAAGGAAGCGTCACCAAATCACTGCTGCTCCTGGGGGAAGCCACCGTCTTCGGAGGGTGCGGATTCCTCCCCGGATCCACCGTGAAGATCCAGCTCGGCGGTGTCGGGCAGGGCATTGTCAAGGCGGACGGCGCCGGCCGGTTCAGCGCGCCGGTCGTCCCGACCACCGTGGGTATCCAGACGCTGGTCGCCACAGGTGTGGCCGGTGCCCCGGGCACGACGAGCACCGCGCAGGACGCGGGTCTGCCCGAGGAGGGCGACTGGTTCGCGGACAAGACCGGTGAGGAAGGCGGGCTCTTCGACGACAAGGTCGCCGACGAGGCCGTGCCGGTCGTGCCGGAGGTGCCGGTCGGTGACGCCATCGTCGCCGACCCGTCGCTCCCGGCCGTGGGCGGCCCCGCGGTCGACGTGCCGGCGGTCGAGGCGCCTGTGACCGATGTGCCAGCCACCGGTGCGCTGCCGGCCGATGGTGCGACCAACCCGGCTCCGGAGGTCCCGGGCAGGCTCGCCAGCGCCATCACGCAGGACCAGGGGCTCATCGGCTCGCGGGTCGTGACCGCCACCATCACCGTCATCGGGATCGGCCAGGGCGGGATCACCGGCCTGCCGATCGACCCGGGCCTGATCGCCAGCTGGATCGGCAACTGGGGCCACTGGGCCGACAAGCACGACAAGGACCAGGACGGCCGGGACGGGTCCTGCTTCGGTGACGGCTTCGACAGGGACAAGGACAACTTCGACAAGGACAAGGACCGCGTCGACAAGGACAAGGACCGCGTCGACAAGGACAAGGACCGCGTCGACACCGTGAAGGACGACAAGTTCGGCGAGCAGCAGGGCCTGGCCGCACCGGTCCCCACCGCGCTGGCGGACGGTGACGACAGGTTCGACGACAAGGACGACAAGGACGACCTGTTCGGTGACAAGGACCGCGACAAGGACCGCGACCGCGACGGTGACTGCATCATCGCTGGCGGCGTGGTCGGTGTCGGCGTCGGCGGTGCCGGTGTCGGCGGTGCCGGTGTCGGCGGTGCCGGCGCGGGTGCCGGTGCCGGCGCGCTGCCCTTCACCGGTGTGGAGACCGGTGCCATGGCCTCCATCGCCATCGCCCTGCTCGGTGGCGGTGTCCTGCTCCGCGTCGCCGCCCGTCGCCGCCGGCTCGCCGGCCGGGCGCAGGGCTGACCTCACTGGTCAGCCGTAGCCACTGGTCCGGACATCCGTGCGGACCACACCCGGGGTGGGCGTCCGACCCGGCGGACGACGAGAGCGTCCGGCGTCGTGGCTGAGGTACACACCTCGCCGCGAACCGTGGTCAGGAGATCCGGAGCCGTGACGACACGGTGATCCGGCGCCACCCATGAAAGGCACGGGCCGTCCGCGTACCCACGCGGACGGCCCGTCGCCATGGGGCGATGTGGCCATGTCGGCCAGGTGGCTGTCCATCAGGCGGCCGAGCGCTGTCAGGCGACCGAGCGGCGCAGCGGGTCGAACGGCGCGAGCTCCGCCGGTGTGCGCCCGCTGACCAGCGCGGAGGCGACCAGCCGACCGGTGACGGGACCCAGCGTGATACCCCACATTCCGTGGCCGCCGGCGACGTGCACCCGTGCGGAGGCGGTCGGCCCGATGAGGGGCAGCCCGTCCGGCGTGCACGGTCGCGGGCCCACCCATTCCAGGGTGCGGGCGTGCAGGTCGACGCCGCGCAGCAGTTCGCGGGCCGCGGCGGCGATCGCGTCGATCCGCCGCGGGTCGGGCGGCGCGTCGGGGCGGCGGAACTCCATCATCCCGGCGATCCGCAGCCCGGTGCCGATCGGCGTGCAGGCCACCCGGGACGCCGGAAAGTAGAGCGGGCCGGTGGGCGGCTCCTTCACCGGGACGCTGAAGCTGTAGCCGCGGCCGGCCTGCACGGCCGTGCGCACCCCGAACCGGGCGGCCAGGTGGGGCAGCCAGGCCCCGGTCGCCAGCACCACGGCGTCGAACGGCGCGGGCGGGTTGGTGTGGTCGGCCATCGTGAGCACCACCCGTGAACCCAGGTCGATCACCTTGTCGACAGCGGCATCCTCGCGGATGACACCGCCGCGCTCGCGGACCGCGTCGGCGAGCGCGGCGACGAACCGGCCGGGGTCGCAGTACCGCTGGCCGTGCACCTGGATGACGTGGGTGATCTGCTCGGAGAGCAGCGGCGCGTGGTCCCGGGCCGCCAGTGGGTCCAGGACCTCGGCGTCGACCGGTTGCCCGCAGGCACGCACCTCGTCGAGCTCGGCGAGCAGCGCGTCGGCGCCGCGCCGGTCGCGGTAGCAGGCCAGGAACGGGGCGGCGGCCCGGGTGGGGGCGGCGACCCCGCCGTTCGCGAGCTCGTCGAAGGCGTCCAGGCTGCGGCGGGTGAGGGGGGCGAGCGCCCGCATCGCCTCGCGCCACCGCCGGTGGGTGCTGTGCCGGACGAAGCCGGCGAGGAACCGGGCGAGCCGCGGATCGGCGGCGGGCGGCAGGTAGACCGGGGAGTCCGGGCGCAGCACCATCCGCAGGCCGTAGCCCAGCACCGCCGGTTCGGGCAGCGGGGTGGCCAGCCCCGGTGTGAGCCAGCCGGCGCTGCCCCAGGAGGCCCCGGCCCCGGCTCCGACCGGGCCGGGGGTCACCTGGTCCCGTTCGAAGACGGTGACGCCCACCCCGTGTTCCTGGAGGTACCAGGCGGTGCAGAGGCCGACCATGCCGCCGCCGATGACGGCCACATGGTCAGGGCCGGGCTGCCCCGAGGGCCGATCGGACGGGCGAGCGGACGAGCCGGCTGCGGGACGAGGGTCCACGGAGTCCACGCCCCGACATGTTCCCCCCGCCTGGCGGTTCAGCCCCCAGAGCCGCGAACCGGCCGTCAGCCGGGCACCTCGGGGCCCGCCCGGGCGGGGGCGCCCGGGCGGGGGAGGCGGGCTACCGCCGGGTGAGGGACCGCAGGTACTCGCGGTTGAGGTTGCCGATGCTCGTCAGCGGGATGCCCTTGGGGCAGGCCACCGTGCACTCGCCGGTGTTGGTGCAGCCACCGAAGCCCTCGTCGTCCATCGTCGCGACCATGTCGCGCACCCGGGTCTCGCGCTCCGGGGCGCCCTGCGGCAGCAGGTTGAGGTGGGTGACCTTGGCCGAGGTGAACAGCATCGCCGAGCCGTTCGGGCAGGCCGCGACGCAGGCCCCGCAGCCGATGCAGGTCGCGTTGTCGAACGCGGCGTCGGCGATGTCCTTGGGGACGGGAGTGGCGTGCGCCTCCGGCGCGCTGCCGGTGACCACCGAGATGTAGCCGCCGGAGCCGATGATCCGGTCGAAACCGGAGCGGTCGACGACCAGGTCGCGTACGACCGGGAAGGCCGCCGCGCGCCACGGCTCGATGTCGATCGTCTCGCCGTCGGTGAACTCGCGCATGTGCAGCTGGCAGGTGGTGGTCCGGTCGCGGGGGCCGTGCGCCTGGCCGTTGATGACCACGCCGCACATGCCGCAGATGCCCTCGCGGCAGTCGTGGTCGAACGCCACCGGGTCCTCGCCCTCGAGGATCAGCCGCTCGTTGAGCACGTCGAGCATCTCGAGGAAGGACATGTCCGGGCTGACGTCCGCCAGCTCGTAGGTGACCATGGCACCGCGGTCCTCCGGGCCGCGCTGCCGCCAGATCCGAAGGGTGAGGTTCACGGTCGGGGCTCCTTCGAGTGCTGTGGGCTCGTCGCGCGGCGCGCGGACGTCCGTGCTCGCGCCGCCGCATGCGGCGCTGGGAAAGCGGATGGCGGGAGTGCGGGAGCGGGGCTGCGGGGGAGGCGGCCGGCTCCCCGGTGGACAGTGCCCCCGGAGCCGACCGCCGCCGCGCAGCCCCCGGGGTGGGGGCGGGCGGGCGGCGGCCGGCCATCGGGGTCACGAGTAGTTGCGCTGGGCCAGGTGGACGTAGTCGAACTGGAGCGGCTCCCGGTGCAGCACCGGGGCTCCGCCGGTGTACTCCCACGCCGCCGCGTACGCGAAGTGCTCGTCGTCGCGCAGCGCCTCGCCGTCCGGGGTCTGGCTCTCCTCACGGAAGTGGCCGCCGCAGGACTCGGCGCGGTGCAGGGCGTCGATGCACAGCAGCTCGCCGAACTCGAGGAAGTCCGCGATCCGGTTCGCCTTCTCCAGCGACTGGTTCAGCTCGCCGGAGTCGCCCGGCACCTTCACCCGCCGCCAGAACTCCTCGCGCAGCTCCGGGATGCGGGCGAGCGCCTTGCGCAGGCCCGCCTCGGTGCGGCCCATGCCGCACTCGTCCCAGATGAGCTCGCCGAGCTCGCGGTGGAACGAGTCGGGCGTGCGGTCGCCGTTGATCTCCAGCAGGCGGCCGAGCCGGCCGGTGACCTCGCCGACCACCGACGTCACCGCGGGGTCGTCCAGGCTGACCGAGCCCAGCTTGGTGCTGGCGATGTAGTTGCCGAGCATGGGCGGCAGGACGAAGTAGCCGTCGGCCAGGCCCTGCATGAGAGCGCTGGCACCGAGGCGGTTCGCGCCGTGGTCGGAGAAGTTGGCCTCACCGATCACGAACATGCCGGGGATGCTGCTCTGCAGGTCGTAGTCGACCCACAGCCCGCCCATCGTGTAGTGGACGGCCGGGTAGATCCGCATCGGGACCTTGTACGGGTCCTCACCGGTGATCCGGTCGTACATCTCGAACAGGTTGCCGTACTTCTCGCGGACCTTGTCCTCGCCCATGCGCTTGATGGCGTCGGCGAAGTCGAGGTACACACCGAGCCCACCCGGGCCGACGCCGCGGCCGTCGTCGCACTGGTACTTCGCCGCGCGTGACGCGATGTCACGCGGGACGAGGTTGCCGAAGGCCGGGTAGATGCGCTCCAGGTAGTAGTCGCGCTCGGCCTCGGGGATCTGGTCCGGCGAGCGGGTGTCGCCCTTCGTCTTGGGCACCCAGATACGGCCGTCGTTGCGCAGCGACTCGCTCATCAGCGTGAGCTTGCCCTGGTACTCCCCGGAGCGGGGGATGCAGGTCGGGTGGATCTGCGTGTAGCAGGGGTTCGCGAAGTGCGCCCCGCGCCGGTGGGCCCGCCACGTCGCCGTGGTGTTGGAGCCCTTGGCGTTGGTGGAGAGGAAGAAGACGTTGCCATAGCCGCCGGTGGCGAGCACGACCGCGTCCGCCAGATACGGGGTGATCTTGCCGGTGACCAGGTCACGGGCGACGATGCCGCGGGCCCGCCCGTCGATGACGATCAAATCGAGCATCTCGGTCCGGGGGTGGATCTCCACGTTGCCGGCGTCGATCTGGCGCGACAGCGCCTGGTAGGCGCCGATCAGCAGCTGCTGCCCTGTCTGGCCCCGCGCGTAGAACGTCCGCTGGACCTGCACACCGCCGAAGGAGCGGGTGTCGAGCAGGCCGGAGTACTCGCGGGCGAACGGCACACCCTGCGCGACGCACTGGTCGATGATCTGCGTCGAGATCTGGGCGAGCCGGTAGACGTTCGACTCCCGGGCGCGGAAGTCGCCGCCCTTGACCGTGTCGTAGAACAGCCGGTAGACGGAGTCGCCGTCGTTGCGGTAGTTCTTCGCCGCGTTGATGCCGCCCTGCGCGGCGATCGAGTGCGCGCGCCGGGGCGAGTCCTGGAAGCAGAACTGGATGACGTTGTAGCCCTGCTCGGCCAGTGTCGCGCCGGCGGCACCGCCGGCGAGGCCGGTGCCGACCACGATGACGGTGTGCTTGCGGCGGTTGGCGGGGTTGACCAGCTTGGCGGAGAACTTGCGGCGGTCCCAGCGGGTCTCGATGGGGCCGTCCGGCGCTGCGGTGTCGGCGATGTCGTCGCCGACCGTCCAGTAGGCGCTTCCGCCAGAGCCGAGGGAAGTCGTCTCGGGCATCTCAGTCCACCAATCCGGCCAGCACGGCGATGGGAACGGTCACGAAGCCCGCCGAGATGAGGACCGCCAGAACGGTCGCGGCGATCTTCAGATTCTTCTCCCGGGCCGCGCTGTGCACGCCGAGGGTGCGAGCAGCGCTCCAGAAGCCATGGTGAATGTGCAAACCGAGCGCTAGCATCGCGATGATGTAGAAAAGTGTGACCCACCACACAGAGAAGCTGGACACAATGTTGTCGTAGGCGGCGCCTTCGACTCCGTGCCGGTTCACCGTCAGGGTCGTGAAGTCCAGGAGGTGGTAGATGACGAAAAGGGCGATGATGATGCCGCCGTAACGCATCGTGTTGACGGCGTAGCTCGCCTCGAGTCGCTGCCGGTGAGCGTACTTCTGCGGCCGGGCCTTCAGATCCCGTCGGCTGAGCTGGTACGCCGTCGTGGCGTGCAGCACGATCGCGACGAGCAGCAGGGCCCGCATGATCCACAGGAACCAGGCTCCGTGGAGCGCGGGGACCCCGATCGTGCGCAGCCAGTGCGCGTACTCGTCGAAGCTCTCGCGGCCGTAGAAGATCTTCAGGTTGCCGAGCATATGGACGAGGAGATAAAGCAGCATCACCCCCCCGGTGACGGCCATCACGGCCTTCTTGCCGATGGTGGACCGCCAGAAGATGCCTACGGGGGACGTAGGCCGCGCGTCGTTCGTTACAGCCACGCTGCGAACCCTAGGGACAACTTCCTCATCGGTCCAAGACATGCTGGACCTCAGCTCGATAGGCTGCGCCTATCGTCAGCTACCCTAAGGTGTGCAGCTTCATCAGCTTGCGTACTTTGTCGCCGTCGCCGAGACCAGGCACTTCACCCATGCGGCTGAGCGTGAGCACGTAGCGCAGCCCTCCCTCTCGCAACAGATCCGTGCACTGGAACAGGAGCTGGGTAGTCCCCTTTTCAATCGAATGAGGGGCAACATCACACTCACTCCGGCAGGGGAGACTCTGCTGCCACTGGCACGTCGGATCCTCGCCGACACCGAGACGGYCCGCCGGCAGGTGCAGGAGCTGCTCGACCTGCGCCGGGGAACCGTGCGGCTGGGGGCGACGCCCAGCCTGTGCACCGGGTTCCTCCCCGAGGTGCTGTACGCCTTCCACCGGGAGTACCCGGGCATCCGCCTCGTCGTCGAGGAGGGCGGCTCCCGCGATCTCGTCCGCGACCTCGCCCAGGGGCACCTCGACCTGGCGCTCATCATCCTTCCCCTGCACAGCACCGATCCGGCGCTGGCGACCATGCCTCTGCTGCGGGAGGACCTCGTCCTCGTCACCTCGGAGAACTCCCCGCCGCCGGCGCGGGATGGTCAGCTGCGGGTGGTGGACCTCCGCAACCGCCCCATGGTGATGTTCAGGCGGGGCTACGACCTGCGCGAGTTCACCGTCGGCGCCTGTCGGATGGCCGGCTTCGAGCCGACCTTCGCTATCGAGGGCGGCGAGATGGACGCGGTGGTCGGGTTCGTCGAGGCGGGTCTGGGCGCGGCGGTGATCCCGAGCATGGTCGCCCGGCGCCAGCGCCTGCGGAGCACCGGCTTCGTACCGCCTGGCCTGCACCGGACGATCGGTCTCGCGCACCGGCGCGACGTCGAGCCGCCGCAGGCCGCCAAGGAACTCCGCCGCAGTCTCCGCGCCTATTTGAAGAGCACCGCCGCCGCCGGCACCCTCCCTCCCGGAACCGATCTCGTCCCCGAGTGACTCCGTGCTGTTCGGAGGGTCACTTCAGATGCGACAAAAAGGTCATGTGACTTACATCACACTGACGAGAGGTATTTTCCTGGTTAGCGTGGCGCAAGCGGTCCTATTGCCCGTGGTCAGTGCTCAGTAGTGCTGGCAGCGGTGAAATAGGGCTGAGGCAAGGATTTCTGTCCGGTGGCTGCGGGGGAGCAGTGCCGCGCGTGTTGCGATGCGGTTTTCCCGGCGGGTGTCGGCGCCGAAACGGGGGTAGGCGCGGTGACGTTCGTGCTGTGCTGCGGTGGTTGGCACATCATTTCGCGATCTCCTCGTCCGGCGGAGCGCCGACAGCCGGCGACCGGCCGGACACCGGTGGCCTGCCACCCGGGGGCTGCGGCTCACCGTGGCCGGCGGCGCGGCCGGTGGTTGGAGCCGCCTGTCCCCGACCTGCGCCACCAGCACACCGGGAGCGTCGCTGACCAGCGGTTTTCCGGTGGTCCTCGCGGCGCCCTACGGGGAGTGGGTGGGTGGTCGTGACGGTGCTCGGTGACCGTGCGGACCGCATGGGACTCTGGTCCGAGATGCGCAGGCGTGCCGAGAGCTCCTGGTTCGAGCGATCAGAAGATGTCGCGCCCGCGCGGCCGAAAAATCTGCCGGAGCCATCGGAGCACGCTGCTCCGAACGCTCCGCACATTCGTGCAGGAGGAACTGTGAACAGCGTTGACCTTGCTCTCAAGGAAGCGATGGAGATCGACGGCGCGACTGGTGTCGCGCTGGTTGACTTCACCAGTGGAATGACCCTGGGAACCCTGGGCAGCAACCACACTTTCGATCTGGAAGTGGCCGCGGCAGGTAACACCGAAGTGATCCGGGCGAAGATCCGTACGATGGAAAGCCTGGGGCTGGCCGACACCATCGAGGACATCCTGATCACCCTGGGGCGCCAGTACCACCTGATTCGCCTGCTGCAGAGCCACACCGGGCGGGGCCTGTTCCTCTACCTGGTCCTGGACAAGGCCCGCGCCAACCTCGCCATGGCCCGTCACCGCCTGCGCTCCATCGAATCGCAGCTCGACATCTGAGACGCCGCTCCTGCCGGCCTCCACGGCACCGCCGGTGGCGCGCGGGCGGCGCCGACGGCGCCGACCGACGTGCGTGTCCGGAACGCGGCACGGGTGAATGATGGACGTCGTGACGAGCACGCCGACGACAGGTACGCGACGACGGACCCGCGCATGACGGACCCGCGCATGACGGACCCGCGCATGACGGACCCGCGCATGACGGACACGCGCATGACGGACACGTCCACGACGGGCTCACCGACGGCGGGCACGCCGACGCTGCGGATCACCGGGCAGGTCCTGGTCGGGCCGGAAGACGTCCGGGGCGAGGTCTGGGTGGTCGGCGGGCGGGTGACCTTCACCGCCCCGACCGGTGCCGCTGCCCGCGACGTCCGGACGGTCACGGGCTGCGTGATCCCCGGCCTCGTCGACGCGCACTGCCACGTCGGTCTCGTCTCCACCGGCGCGACCGACGCCCGGACGGCCGAGAAGCAGATCCTGGCCGACCGCGGCATCGGTGCCCTGCTGCTGCGTGACGCCGGATCGCCGTCCGACACCCGGTGGATCGACGAGCGGGCGGATCTGCCCCGCCTGATCCGCGCCGGCCGGCACATCGCCCGCCCGAAGCGGTACCTGCGCGGGTACGCGGCCGAGGTGGAACCCGGCGAGCTGGCCGCCGAGGTCGCCGAGCAGGCCCGCCGCGGCGACGGCTGGGTCAAGCTGGTCGGCGACTGGATCGACCGGGCCTCGGGCGACCTCGCCCCGTGCTGGCCGGCCGACGCGGCACGCGCGGCCATCGACGCCGCCCACGCCCTCGGTGCCCGGGTCACCGCCCACTGCTTCGCGGAGAGCTCGCTGGCCGACCTCGCCCATGCCGGCATCGACTGCGTCGAGCACGCCACCGGCCTCACCGACGACACCGTCGGGCTCTTCGCGCAGCGGGGCATCGCCATCGTCCCCACCCTGGTGAACATCGCGACCTTCGAGGAGATCGCCGCCGGGGCGGAGGCGAAGTTCCCCGCCTACGCCCGCCACATGCGCGACCTGCACGCGCGCCGGTACGACACCGTCGCCACCGCGTTCGAGGCCGGCATCCCGATCTACGCCGGGACGGACGCCGGCGGCTCGCTGCCGCACGGCCTGGTGGCCGACGAGGTCGCCGAGCTGGTCGCGGCCGGGATGCCGCCGCAGGCCGCCCTTGGCGCCGCCTGCTGGGACGCCCGCCGCTGGCTCGGCCGGCCGGGACTGGCGGAGGGCGAGTCCGCCGACCTCGTCGTGTACCCGGCCGATCCGCGGCTCGACGTGCGGGTCCTGCGGGCCCCCGAGCTGATCGTCCTGCGTGGCCAGGTCTGCTGACGCCCACGGGCCCGGCCAGCCTGGCCGCCCGGCTGGCCCGGGCGGGCCTGCGGAACCTCTGTGCGTGCTGCTCGTTGTCAGCTGGTGAAGCCCTCGGCGCAGCGGCCCGCCGGTGGCAGGGTGGTGACGCGGTGGCCGCGCGAGCGCGGAGGCCGCGATGGTGGAGCTGGTGTCCGGGGCCAACACCGACCTGGCCGGCAGCGAGCTCTCGTTGTCGCTGCCCGGACCGTTCGACCTGTCCGCCCTGGTGCTCGGGGCCGATGGCCGCGTCTCCGGCGACCGTGACATGATCTTCTACAACCAGCCGAACGCCGCCGGTGTCACCCTGCGGGACACCCCCGAGGCCCGTGTCATCGACCTGAACCTGGCCCGGCTGCGCCCGGGCGCCGAGCGGGTCGTTCTCGTGGCCAGCCCGGCGGACGGCACCAGCCCCTTCGGGTGGCTGCCACCGCCGCTCGCGACCGTGCGCGCCGCCGGCCGCCCGGTGGCGACCCTGCGCCCGCCCCGCCTGGACACGCAGACCGCCCTGCAGATCGCCGAGTGCTACCGCCGCGGGGGGCGCTGGAAGATCCGGGCGCTGGGCCAGGGCTATGCCGACGGCCTGGCCGGGCTGGCCCGTGACTTCGGCATCGAGGTCGAGGAACCGCCGGCGCCGGCGCGGGCGTCGACGCCAGCCCCAGCCCCAGCCCCAGCGCCGGCCCCGGCCCCGGCCCCGGGGCGCCGGTTGCCCGCRCCGGGACCCGCCGGCGACGTCCTCCTGGAGGTTCTGGAGCTCACCAACGCCGAGCGGGCCCGCTTCGGACTGGCACCGCTGTCCGCCGAGTCGCGCCTGGCCGCGGCCGCTGCCGGGCACAGTGCCGACATGGCCACCCGCGGCTTCTTCGCCCATGAGACGCCGGAAGGCGTCGGCGTGGCCGATCGTGTCGTTGCCTGTGGCTACGCCTACGCGGTGGTCGCCGAGAACATCGCCGCCGGCCAGCGGACTGCCCGCGAGGTCGTCGCGGGCTGGATGGACAGCCCCGGCCACCGGGCGAACATCCTGCGGCCCGAGGTGCGCCAGCTGGGCGTCGGCCGGGCGGAGGGCGGGGAGTACGGCGTCTACTGGACGCAGGTTTTCGGGACTCCGCGCTGACCCCGCAGCTGACCGCAGATCCGATGACCCGTTCGACCAATTGACTCGTTTTACCTGGTAGCCAGTGTCGACGTTGTGGATGGTTTGCTTGCTCCACCCGTGTTCGTGACCGTACGTTCCCACAGATCACCGTGATCAGCTCTCGGCGGTGAGCAGATGGGTCCGCGTTGCGCCGCGGGCCGCCGGGGAGACGTCCGCGGTCCTTCCCGAGCACAGCCAGGCACCGGCCACGGTGCGACGTGAGGTGGGCGCCGTGGACGACATCATGGGCTACGCCCTGTTGAGCCTGGGCACCGGTGCGCTCTACGCGCTCGTCGCCACCGGCGTGGTGGCGGTGCAGCGCGGGGCCGGCGTCCTGAACATGGCACAGGGCGCGCTGCTGGCCTGGTCGGCCTACGCCTTCCACGGCGCGCACACCACCTGGGGCCTGCCGGTGGCCCTGGCGGCCGCGCTCGCCGTCGGGTCGACGATGGCGATCGGCCTGGTCTTCCACCACCTGGTCCTGCGCCCGATGCGGCAGGCGACGGCGGTGCTGCGGCTGATGGCCACCCTGGGCCTGCTCATCGTCATCCAGTCCTCGCTCACCCTGATGTACGGCGGGGAGGTCCGGAACTCGCCGACGGTTCTGCCGACGTCCAAGGTGACGCTGTTCGACACCGCGGTCGGCGTGGACGTCTTCGTCCGCCTCGCGGTGGTGGGGGCGGTCGTGGCCGGGCTGTGGGCGGTGTTCCGGTTCACCACGCTCGGGCTCGCGGCCACGGCGGTGACGGAGAACGCGCGTGCCGCGGCCACGCTCGGCTGGTCGCCGGACACCGTGGCGAGCTGGGCCTGGCTGGCCGGCTCGGCGCTCGCCGGGCTCGGCGGGGTCCTGCTGGCGCCGCTGCAGAACCCGCTGTCGGCCGGCGGGCTGATGCTGCTGATCGTCCCCGGGCTGGCGGTCGCACTGGTCGCGCGGTTCCGGTCGCTGCCGGTGGTGCTCGGCGCCGCACTGGCACTCGCCGTGGTCGAGCTGGAGATCCAGGTCAACCTGATCGCCGACCATCCCGCCTGGCGGGGCCTGGACCGCGCGGTGCCGCTGGCAGTGATCGTGTTCTACCTGGCGGTGCGCGGGCGCGGCATCCCGGACCGCGGCCATGTCGCCGACCGGCACCCGTCGCTGGGCAGCGGGCGGGTGCACTGGCGGGCGCTCGGCATCACCGTCGCCGCCGCCCTGGCAGCCGTCTGGTGGCTGCTGCCGGCGGCGTGGGTGAACGCGCTGAACGCGAACGCGATCTGGGCGACGATCATCATCTCGGTGGTGGTGCTGGTCGGCTTCACCGGCCAGCTCTCGCTGGCGCAGCTCGCCTTCTCCGGCACGGCCGCGCTCATCGCCGGGAGGCTCGTCGCCATCCAGGGCTGGCCGCTCGAGGCGGCGCTCGTGGTGGGGGTCGCCGGCACCGCTGTCGTCGGAGTGCTGTTCGCGCTGCCCGCGCTGCGCACCCGCGGGCTGCAGCTCGCGGTGGTCACACTCGGCCTGGGGGCCGCGGTGGACGCCCTGCTGTTCCAGCGTGGCTACCACTCGCCGGCCCCACCGAGCCCGTTCGGTGACCTTTTCGGTGATCTCGCCCGGCTGGAGGGGACGGAGGTCGGCGACACCACCCTCTTCGGCATCAGCCTGGACAAGGTTGCGCACCCCCGCGGTTTCGCGACGCTGTCGCTGCTCTCGTTCGTCCTGCTCGGCCTGATCGTGGCCAACCTGCGGCGAGGGCGGGCGGGGCGGCGGCTGATCGCGGTCCGTACCAACGAACGGGCCGCGGCGGCACTCGGCATCAGCGTGGTCGGGGCCAAGATCTACGCCTTCGCGCTGTCCGCGGCGATCGCGGGCTTCGGGGGAGTGCTCTACGCGTTCTACGCCTTCGGTGAGCGCGGCAACATCGACTACGGCGCCGGTCTGTTCTCCCCGTTCGCCTCGATCCTGCTGATCGCCTACGCGGTGGTCGGCGGCGTCGGCTGGATCAGCGGTGCGTTCGCCGGCGCGACGATGGCCGCCGAGGCACTGGCGACCAGGTTCGGGGCCTGGGCGGGCAGCCTGCTGGAGCGGGTGGGCGCTGTGCTGCGGGTGCTCCTCGCCGCGGTGGCCGCGCTGGTGGGGCTGCTGGTCGGCCGGGCGGCCGCGCCGCGGGGGGAGCCGCACCGCACCGGCGCCGCAGCGGCGGACGGGTCCGCGCGGCGGGGCGCGGCCCACCGGATCGGCCGGCTGCTGCCCTGGCTGTGCGCCGCCGTCTTCGCGGGCGTCGCCCTCGCACTGGGCGGACGGGTCATCGACTGGCTCGCCGACCTCGATCGGTACGTGCCACTGATCGGCGGCCTGGTCCTCGTCGTGGTCCTGTCCCGGTCGGGCGGCGGCATGGCGCCGGAGAACGCCCGCAACGCCCGGCGGATCCTCGATCGCCATTTCCCCAGGGCCGTCGAGCGGCGGTTGGCCGCCGACGGCGTGCGGGTCTCCCGCCTGCTCGGCCCGGCTGCACCGGCTGTGCCAGCCGCTCCGGCTGGCACAGCCGGAGCGGCTGCGCCGGCGCGGGTCGCCGACCTGCCGGCCGGGCCGGCGACCGGTCCACTGCGTCAGGTGGGCGCGGTCGCGTATCCGGCGCGCCCGGCGACCCTGTCCGCCTGGGGGCTTTCGGTGCGGTTCGGCGCCGTGGAGGCGATCCGCTCGGTGGACCTGCGGGTGGAGCCCGGCCAGATCGTCGGTGTCATCGGGCCGAACGGTGCCGGGAAGACCACGGTCATTGACGCGATCACCGGCTACACGTCGTCCGTGTCGAGCTCCCTGATGCTCGGCGAGACCCGCCTCGACCGGCTGCCGCCGCACCTGCGCGCCCGCGCCGGCATCAGCAGATCGTTCCAGAACCTCGAGCTCTTCGAGGACCTGACCGTCCTGGAGAACATCCAGGCCGCCTGCGACCCGCGCGACGCCCGTGCCTACCTCGGCGATCTGGTGTTCCCGCGGTCCCGGCCGCTGCCGGCCGCGGCGGCCGCCGCGGTGGAGGCGTTCGGGTTGCGGGAGGACCTGATGCGCACCGTCTCGGAGCTGTCGTATGGYCGCCGCCGGCTGCTGGCGATCGCCCGCGCCGTTGCGACCTGCCCGTCCGTCCTCCTCCTGGACGAGCCGTGCGCGGGACTTGACGAGACGGAGAGCGCCGGGGTCGCGGCCCTGCTGCGTCGGCTCGCGGACCACTGGAACCTGGGGATCCTGCTCAACGAACACGACATGGAGGTGGTGATGCGGATCTGTGACCAGATCGTGGTTCTCGACGGTGGCGAGGTGATCGCGCGCGGCACCCCCGGTCAGATCCGGGTCGACCCGCGGGTGCGCAGCGCCTACCTGGGGACGTCCGCACCCGTCGCCGCCGCGGTGGGCAGGACACGGCGGTGAGCCCCGCACCGTGGCGGCGGCAGTCCCGCGCCGCGACCGTACCGACGCCGGAGGCGGCCATACCGGCCTCCCGCCAGGCCATGCCCAGGCAGGCCAGCGCGACGCCTGGAACGGGGGCGGCGACGGCGGGGCCCGGGCCCGGGGCGTCGGTGCCGGCATCGGTGCCGGTGCCGGTGCTGACAGCGCGCGGGCTGTCGGCCGGCTACGGCGAGGGCGGGCCGGCGGTGCGTGACCTCGACCTGGACCTGTGCCCGGGCGAGATCGTGACGCTGCTCGGGCCGAACGGAGCCGGCAAGACGACGACGCTGCTCGCGCTGAGCGGGGCGCTGCGGCCGCGTACCGGGGTCGTCCGCTGGGCCGGCCGGGTGACGACCGCGCCGCTGCACCAGCGGGCCCGCGCCGGCCTGGCTCTCGTTCCCGAGGACCGGTCCGTGATCATGGAACTCACCGTCCGCGAGAACCTGCGGCTGGGGGCGGCGGACACCGACCTGGCCCTGGAGACCTTCCCCGAACTCGCCGGGCATCTGGACCGGCGAGCCGGGCTGCTGTCCGGCGGTCAACAGCAGATGGTCGCCCTGGCCCGGGCCCTGGCCCGCCGGCCCGCCGCGCTGCTGGCCGACGAGCTGTCGCTCGGCCTCGCGCCCCGGATCGCCGAACGGCTGCTGGGCGTCGTCCGGGCAGCGGCCGACGGTGGTCTGGCTGTGCTCCTGGTGGAGCAGCACGTCCGCAGCGCGCTCGCCGTCGCCGACCGGGTCATCGTCCTGCGGCACGGGCAGGTCGCCTGGTCCGGCCCGGCGGAGCAGGCGCGGGCCGATCCGGACGTGCTCGTCGGCGCCTACCTGCCCCTCGCCTGACCGGCGTCAGCCCCGTCGGTCAGGACGCGCCGCGGGTGAGCAGCGAGAGTGCCTCGTAGGTCTCCGGCCCGAGCGGCAACCAGCCATGGGTGGCGCTGTCCCAGCGGGCGCCGCGCATCGTCGTGTTGAACACCCGGGAGACTCCGGGAAACGCGCTCGGCTTCGTGAAGTCCAGCGGCGGGATCAGGCCGAGGTCGAGCCCGCTGGTCCCGCGCAGCTGGTCGAGCAGAGCGCGGGAGGTCAGCTCGCCCGGCACGGCGTTGCCCACCTTCTCCGCGATCTGGACGGACAGCCAGGCCGCGGTGGACGACGTCGACGAGCGGATCTCGGCGCGCGCGTCGGTGTTCCCGGCAGCCTCCTCGGCGTCCAGCTCGGACAGCATCCGGGCGAGCTCGGGGAACTCGCCGCGCTGGCTGAACTCGGGGAACACGCTGGCCACGACCAGGTTGTCGGCGGCTGGGCCGAGCCGATCGAGGTACTCCTCCGACAGGGTGCCCGCCGCGTGGCAGGTGCGCAGGCCCGCCCCGCCGCCGCCGATCACGGCATAGGCGGCCTGGTCGAACACGACGAGCACGGCGCCGTCGGCCTTCGCCCGGGTGAGCTGGGCGATGGTCGGGGTCAGGTCGCTGGAGGTGATCGGGACGCGGAGCTCGGGGGACAGCGGCGTGCCCGCCGCCCGCCCGCCGGCCTGCGCCATCGTGATCAGCCGGTCACTGGCCGCCAGGTCGTAACCGACCAGGCCGATCTTCGACGCGCCGGCCCTGCGCAGCAGCGACGGGCAGACGGTCGGGTAGAACGTCAGCGGGCTGATCATGAAACTGACGTCCGAGCTGAGCTCGGACTGATCCACGGCGATGCCGGCCGAGCCGATGGCGGGAATGCCCGCCTGCTCGAGGATCGGCATGATCCCGCCCGAGGTGGACACCGCAGAGACCACGGCCAGGACGTTCTCGTCGACTGCCTGCTGGGCGCACTCCTTGGCCGCCGCCGGGTCGTTCCGCTCGTTGCAGTGCACGATCTCGACCGGGTGGCCCTTGATGCCGCCCCGCTCGTTGACCGCGCGGGCGGCGGCCCGGACCGCGGCGACCATCTCGGGATGCCCGACACCGACGCCGCCCTCGGCGGCAATGATCATCAACTTGGCCGGGTCGCCCGAGCCCGTGGCGGAACCACCGGACGGCTCGTCGCTCCCCCCGCCGCACGCGGCGAGCGCCGTGACGGCGCCGATGCAGGCGGCTCCGAGCCGCAGACCCAGACGTCGTCTCACCGGTCGTCCTTTCTGATGCTCCTCAAGCCCCTGGCGGGCCGACGGGGCGGCGCGGCGGCGACTGCCCGCCCGCGCGGCCCTGCGGCCCCGTCACGGTAGACCGTCGGTGCCGGGCCCTGATGGCAGGGTGATCCGGTACTCGTCTGGTGTGATGCGGGCATGACTCTCCGCCGTGCAACCGCGGCGCCGGTCCGTCGGCCGGGTCCGGCGCCGTGCGCTCCCATTGCGCGCACTGGGTCGACGGAGTCGGTCGCGGCTGGTCAGATCACCTGCGACCAGGCGTAGGCGAAGCCCATGACCTGATCGGTGAGCGTCTCCAGGTGGCTCGCTGCCCGCCGGTCGAGCACCTCGCCGTTCGGGCCGAAGGGGGCGCTGGACGTGTCGATCGAGACGCCGAGCGGAGTCGGCCAGCCGCGCAGGGCGTGGATCGAGGACCGCAGGGCCGTGAGGGTGGTGCCGGCGGTCTGCGGACCGTCCGCGCAGACGATCAGGCCGACGACGCGTCCGTCCAGGTAGGGGCGGGGCGCTCCCCGAAGGTCCTCCAGGTAGTCCAGGGCGTTCTTCACCAGACCGGACATACCGCCGTGGTAGCCCGGAGTGGCGATGACGACACCGTCCGCCCGGGCCACCTCGCTGATGAGCCGGCGAGCCGCGGGAGTGCGCTTCTGCTGCTCCGGGACGTACATCGGCAGGTCGATGTCGGCGGAGCCGAGCAGGACGGTCTCCGCGCCCGCGGCCGCCATCGAGCCCAGGACGGTCTCCAGCGCCCGCAGGGTGGTCGACTCCGGCCGGGTGGCCCCGCCGATGCCGACGATGGTGGGGCGGCGGCGTCGCTCCGCCCGCGTGGGCGGCGGGCCGATGACGCCCAGCGCAGCCAGATCGGCGACGCCGCCCGCGCCGGTGTCCGTGGGCCTGGTGAGCGGTGGGCCGGTGCGTCCGCGGCGTTGCGCCAGCGGTTCCCCCGAGCCGGGGTACGGATGGCTGTCACCGTTCCCCGGATACGCACCGTGCGCGTCGACCATCGACTCCTCCTCGTGCATCGCTGTGCGGTGTCTGCGGAAATGTGACTACCGCACGGCGTGGGTGAGATGCGACGGAAAGCGTAGGCCCTCGCGTCAGGGGCGTTCCGGGGTGCGTCGTAGTGTGGCCGGCAGGACGACGGCGCCGGGGCCGTACGAARCGGCCCGGTCGCCCGGGTTCGAGATGTGGCAGCGCCGCAGGGACAGGCAGCCGCACCCGATGCAGGAGTCGAGCCCGTCACGCAGCTTCTCCAGCGCCTCGATCTGCTCGTCCAGCCGGGTCCGCCAGGCGCGGGAGATCGACGTCCAGTCGGCCCGGGTGGGGGTCCGCTCGGCGGGCAGGCTGCGCAGCGCCTCGCGGATCTCCTCCAGACTCAGCCCGATGTTGCGGGCCGCCCGGATGAAGGCCAGCCGGCGAAGTACATGACGGGCGTACCGGCGCTGGCCGCCGCTCGTGCGGCTTGCGCTCAGCAGCCCCTCCCGTTCGTAGAAGCGCAGGGCCGAGGCGCTGAAGCCGCTGCGGCGCACCACATCTCCGAGGGACAGGACGTCCGTGGCGTTCATCGTTCGACGGTAGCGAACCTGAATCTCACGTCAACTACAGGCGTCGGGCCGCGGGCCGAGGCGTCGGGTCGCGGCCCGACGGCCGGATCAGCGGTGCCTACCCCCGGAACGGGCCGGTGATCTCGAAGGTGACCCCCGCCCGGCTACGCCCCTGGGTACCGCGCTGCGAGCTGACGTAGAGGCGGCGGCCGTCCGGGCTGAACGCCGGGCCGGTGATCTCGGATTCCTGGTGGCCCGGCAGCTGCAGGAAGCGGGAGAACGTCCCGCCCGGAGTGATCAGGTTCAGCGCGGGACCCGGGCGGTCCTCGGCCACGAACAGGTCACCCTGGGCCGAGCCGGTGATGTTGTCGACTCCCGCCATGGCCATGCCGCCGCGCGGGACCGCCTCGGGATCATGAAGCAGCGCGATCCGCTCGCCGACAGCGTCGTAGGCCCAGATCCGGTTGTCGCCCTTCGTCGTGAACAGGCAGCGCCCCGCCGCGTAGTAGCAGCCCTCACCGCCGTTGAAGGCGCGGGCGCCGTCGACCTGGCGCCGGGTCGCGCGGGGAAAACCGTCCGGGTCCGGCACCGGGGCCCAGGTCACCGGCCCGGAGACGGCGTCCGCGGGGGCCCGCAGCACCTCCAGCGTGCCGTCGGACAGGTCACCCCACCGGGTCGGGCGGAACCGGTAGAAGCAGCCGTCGCGCCGATCCTCGGTGAGATAGACGACCTGGCGGTCGGGGTCGCAGGCCGCCGCCTCGTGGGTGAACCGGCCCATCGCGGGACGAGCCACCGCCGGGCGGCTGCCGTCCGGCCAGGTCTCGTGCACCTGCCCGAAGGCGTACTCCTCACAGGACAGCCAGGTGCCCCACGGTGTCGCCCCGCCCGCGCAGTTCGCGTTCGTGCGCCGCAGGATCCGGCTGGCGGAGATGATCGTGCCGGCGGCGTCGAAACGCAGCGCCGAGGCGCCGCCGTTCAGCATGGTCTCGGAGTTCGAGACGTAGATCCAGCCGTTTCCGGCGGGGAAGCAGGCTCCGCCGTCCGGTGCGTCATGCCAGGACAGGCCGGTACCGGGCACGATCTCGCGGGATCGCGCGACCACCCGGCTGGAGAAGCCCGCCGGCAGCGCGACCCCGTTGGAGTCGGGGGCCCGCAGCGGGCCGTACGGGCCCTGGCCCGGCTGGGCGGTGGTTGCCACCGCCGACTGCCAGCTCGTACCGCACAGGACGGCGGTCCCGACACCAGCGGCGGCCAGGCGCAGCAGCGCCCGTCGATCCATGTTCGACACCTCCTCGCAGCCGGCGTGCCCACCTGTCGCGCGGCTGCCGCAACGAGTGATAGCACAGGCACGGTGAGACGTCCTGACGGTTGTGCTGTGGGCCGGTGGCCATCCCCGGCGAAACGGGGAAATCCGCCCCGCTACGATCTGACGGTGGCGGCCTCGTTCTCCCGACCAGCTGACGGCCCGGCTGCGGACGATTTCCCCGACCGGCATTCGCGTCGGATGCCGGACCAGGTGACGGAGCAGGTAGCGGGCCAGTCCGGCGAGGTCGCAGCACCCGGGGCCTTCGCGCTTCCGGCCGAGGAAGGCGCCCATCGGCGTTTCGACCCGTTGACCGGCCGCTGGGTCCTGGTGTCGGCGGGGCGGGTCGCGCGCCCGTGGCGTGGCGGTGAGGAAAAGATAACCACCACGCACGGCGCATACGACCGGGAATGTCATCTCTGCCCGGGAAACGTGCGCGCCTCCGGAATCACTAATCCGGACTATGACGGTGTTTATGTCTTCGACAACGACTTTCCGGCGCTGCGCCCCGGCGCCCCGGCGGCGGTGGACGGCGTCGGCTGGGTGGGTGACGACCCGGACACGCGGGCCGCGGCCCTGCTGCGGGCCCAGCCGGGGACGGGGACGTGCCGTGTCATCTGCTTCGATCCCCGCCACGACGACACACTGGCCAGCCTGCCGCTCGACCGGGTCCGAGCGGTGGTTGACACCTGGGCCGACCAGGAACGTGAGCTGGCCCGGACCTGGACCTGGGTGCAGATCTTCGAGAACCGCGGGGCGGCGATGGGCGCCTCCAACCCGCACCCCCACGGCCAGATCTGGGCCTCCTCCTTCCTGCCCGACCTGCCCGCCGCCGAGGACCGGTCCCAGCGTGACTACCGGCGCTCACACGGGACGTCGCTGCTGGTCGACTACGCGGCCCTGGAATCCGACCTCGACACCACCGCCGGTGCGGCTGGGGCCGCCGGTGCCGGCCGCGTGGTCGTGGCGAACGAACACTGGGTCGTCGTCGTCCCGTACTGGGCGCTCTGGCCGTTCGAGACACTGGTGCTGCCGCGCCGCCCGGTGCCGCTGCTGCACCAGCTGACCGACGCCGAACGTGACGCGCTGGCAGCGGTGCTCCGCACCCTGCTCCGCACCTACGACGCCCTGTTCGACACGCCCTTCCCCTACTCGATGGGCTGGCACGCCGCGCCCGGCCCGCACCCCGGCGCCGACGGTRCCGACGGTGCTGAGCCGGAGTGGGAGCACTGGCAGGTGCACGCACACTTCCATCCGCCGTTGCTGCGGTCGTCCACCGTGCGCAAGCACGTGGTCGGGTACGACATGTTCGCCGGCATGCAGCGGGACATCACCCCGGAGGACGCCGCCGAGCGGCTGCGGGCCGCCCGACGGCGCGCGGCAGGAGCGGCGAGTAGCGACGAGCGGCCGTGACGCGGGATTCTCGCGAGGCTGTGACACCGGGCTGATCGCGACGGCACCGGGCTGATCGCGACCCGCCGCCGCGTCCCGCCCGCCGCCCGCGTCCCGCGGTGGTCCGTTCGGGTGGTGGGTCGGGCCGGTCAGGGGATGGCGGCGAGGGCGTGCCTGCCGGTCCGCTGCTCGGCGGAGAACTCCCAGAGCCGGCCGACGGCCCACCAGGGCCATTCGTGGCCCCCCGGCCAGGGCACGCCGACCACCACCGACGAGCTGGTCACCCGCGAGGACTCGGTACGCGCGTCGGGGAACGAGACGTCGACGTAGTCCGACCAGCCGCCGCGCCAGGGCACCGTCGTGTCCTCGGTTCCGTGGATGTGCATCATCCGGACGGGGGACTGGTCGCAGGGCACGAGCAGGTGGCCCGCGACGACCCCGGCTGCGGCGAAGACGTCCGGTGCCTCGCAGACGGCCCGCGCCGCCATCATCCCGCCGTTGGAGTAGCCCCAGACGTAGACGCGAGCGGGGTCGATCGAGGTCCGCCGGCTTGCGTCCGCCACCAGGTCCCGCAGGTAGGCGACGTCGTCCACGCCGTGCGTCCCGGCGCAGCAGGTGCCGGCGTTCCAGGCCCCGTCCACGGCATGGCCGTAGGCCAGCGCGAACCCGTGCCCGTCGGCGAACGGGGTGGCACCGCTGATGTCACGCATGACGGCCGCGTCGTGAAGATAGGCGTGCAGGAGGACCACAAGGGGCCGTGGCTGGCCCGGTCGGACGGTGGTGTGCAGGTCGTAGCTGCGGCCTGACCGCAGCGTGATCTCCGTGGTGTGGGTGCCTGTCGGCCCGGCCGCGCCGATCCCGCCGGAGTCCGCCGCTCCACCGTCTGCGGCGCCACCGCTCGCGGCGCCACCGCCCGTCGGGGGAGTACCCGCCGGCGGGCGGCCGGGCTTGGAGGTCAGGGTGCTCTCGTCCGTGGCGCTGGGCACCGATCCGGATGCGGCGGGCGGGTCCGCGGTCGTCGTATCGGCCGCCCCCGGGGCGGCTGTGGCCTGCTGGCTGCTCGTGGCCGCGCCTGGGGGTGCTGTCGCCGCGGCGACCAGGTGTGCGGCGGAGCGTGCGGCCGGATGGGGGTCGGCGGACCGGCCCAGTGCCATCTGCACCGCGGCGAGTGCCGCGAGTGGCAGACCCAGGGCGGCCAGGAGGATGATCACATACCTGCCGCCAGGCGCCACCGCACCCCCCACCCGGGCCCCGCGCGAACCTGGGTCCCACCGACGTCAACACAGCTGAGCGCAGCCCGAGCGGGCCACAATCAGATAGATCTGGCAGACACTCATACGTCGTTGATTCCGTCGCAGGTTCTTGCCGAGGTCATCGTAATGCGCCCGGCCGGAGACGCCGGTAGCCCCACCAGGGACAGGCTGCGCCGCCGGGCGTCTCACCGCCGGGCGGGTGCCTCGGGCGGGTGCCTCAACTGCGCCTCGGACGTGTCTCAGATGCGCCGCAGACCGTCGATCGCCCGGTAGATCCGCTCCTCGGAGATCGGGTAGGGCGTACGCAGGGCCTGCGCGAACAGGCTCACCCGCAGCTCCTCGATCATCCACCGGACCGCCCGCACCGGCTCGGCCGTCGACCCTTCCGGGCCCAGTTCGTCGGTCAGCTCGCGGAACGCCGCCAGCACATGGCCCACCCGGGTGGTGAGCTGCCGGTCACGGGCGGCATCGCCGGGAAGCCGTTCGACCCGCCGTTGCGCCGCGGTCAGGTAGCGCTCCAGGTCGGGCAGCCGCTCGACCCCGGTGCGGGTCACGAAACCGCGGTGGATCAGCTCGTCGAGCTGCCCGCGCAGGTCGGCGGCGGTGGCCAGCAGGGCCGGGCTGGTCAGCGTGCGCAGGCCGCGGTCGATCTGGTGGGCGAGCGCGAGCACCCGCTCGGTGCCGCGGACCACCGTCAGAGCGGTCTCCGGCAGCTCTGCCCGCACTGTGTCGAGCAGGGCCCGGAACCCCGCCTCGTCCCGCACGGGCCCGCCCGCGCCGCGAAGCAGCACGTCCACGGCGGCGGCGACACAGTCGTCGAGCAGGTCGCTGATGTCGCGGTGCGGGTTGTTGCTCAGGGCCAGCTTCGCCGCGTTCGGCAGCCGCCCGATGATCCCCCGGACGGGGGAGGGGACGTTGAGCAGCAGGAGCCGGCGGGTACCCGCCCACATGGCCCGGTCGGCCTCGTCCCGGTCGTCGAAGACCCGGACGGCCACCGAGCCGCCCTCGTCCACCAGCGCCGGGTGGGCCCGGACGACGTGCCTGCCCCGGCTCCGCTCGATCACCGCCGGCAGCGTTCCGACGTCCCAGGTGAGCAGGCCGGAGCGCTCCACCCCGGCCGCCGCCGCTGAGACCACGGCCCGCGTCTTCGGCCGCAGCCGGTTCCGCAGCTCCGCGAGGTCCTTGCCCTCACCCAGCGTCGCGCCGCGATCGTCGACGATGCGGAAGGTGATCCGCAGGTGCGGTGGCAGCACTTCGGCGAGGCGCGCGGGCGACCAGACTCCTGTCGGCAGCGCGGAGCCGCTCATCCGGTGCAGCTCGGCGGCGACGGCGTCCGCCAGCGGCCGCTCGTCGGCGGTGATGCGGTCGAGCACCGCCCGGGCGTAGTTCGGCGCCGGGACGAACCCGCGCCGTACCACCTTCGGCAGCCCGCGGATCATGGCGGTGATCAGTTCCTCGCGCAGCCCGGGTACCAGCCAGGTGAACGGCTCGGCGCGCAGCCCGCCGAGCGCCGGCAGCGGCACCCGCACGGTCACGCCGTCGGCGGCGTCCCCGGGCGTGAACTGGTAGGTGAGCGGCAGCTCCACCCCGTCGGCGACCCAGGCGTCCGGGTAGTCCTGCTGGCGCACCGTGCCGGCGCGGTCGTTGATCAGCATCGAGGCGGAGAAGTCGAGCAGGTCGGGCTCGGCCCGCCGCGCCGCCTTCCACCAGGAGTCGAAATGGCGGCCGGAGACGACGTCCGCCGGCACCCGCTCGTCGTAGAACTCGTACAGCGTCTGGTCGTCGACGAGGATGTCGCGCCGCCGCGCCCGGTGCTCCAGCTCCTCCACGTCGGCGAGCAGCTCACGGTTCGTCTGGAAGAACGCGTGCCGGGTGTTCCAGTCGCCCTCCACCAGCGCGTGCCGGATGAACAGATCCCGGCTCACCACCGGGTCGATCCGGCCGTACTGCACCAGCCGTGCCGTCACCAGCGGCACCCCGTACAGCGTGACCTTCTCGTAGGCCAGTGCGGCGCCCTGCTTGCGGGACCAGTGCGGCTCGCTGTAGGTGCGCCGCAGCAGGTGCTCGGCCAGCGGCTCCACCCAGTCGGGCTCGATGCGCGCCACCGTGCGGGCCCACAGCCGGGACGTCTCGACCAGCTCGGCGGCGACCACCCAGGTCGGGATGCCCGGCCCGCGCCGGCCGCCCTGCTCCCCGTCGGCCCCGGTGCCCGTGCCGGCGCCGGCCTCCGCCGCGCCGGTGCCGTCCGCCGCCTCGGGCCGGGCCGCCCGCCGTCGCGCCAGCCCGGAACCCGGGAAGATCGCGAACCGGGCGCCCCGTGCCCCCAGGTAGTCCTTCTTCTCCGGCTCGTACCGGCCGATGTGTGACAGCAGCCCGGTGAGCAGCGCCTGGTGCACCGACCGGACGTCCGCCGGGCTTTCGTTCGGCTCCAGCCCCAGCCCGCGGGCGATCGAGCGGAGCTGGCCGTGGACGTCCTGCCACTCCCGGATCCGCAGATAGTTCAGGAACTCGGTGCGGCACATCCGCCGGAACTGGTTGGACGACCGTTCCTCCCGCGCGCTGCGCAGATGCCGCCACAGGTTCAGGATCGACAGGAAGTCGGACGTCGGGTCGGTGAACCGCGCGTGCGCCTGGTCGGCCGCCGGGCGCTGCTCCACCGGCCGTTCCCGCGGGTCCTGGATGGCGAGTGCCGAAGCGATCACCAGGACCTCGGACAGGCAGCCCAGCTCCCCGGCGGCGAGCACCATCCGGCCCAGCCGCGGGTCGACCGGCAGCTGGGCGAGGCTGCGACCGGTCGGGGTGAGCCGCTTTCCCGGCTCGGCATCCTCGACCAGGGCTCCCAGCTCGACCAGCAGCCGCACACCGTCGGCGATCTGCCGCGACTCCGGCGGGTCGAGGAACGGGAAGTCCGCCATCTCGCCCAGGCCGAGTGCCTCCATCTGCAGGATCACCGACGCGAGGTTCGTCCGCAGGATCTCCGGGTCGGTGAACGCGGGCCGGGCGTCGAAGTCCTCCTGGGCGTACAGCCGGATGCAGATGCCGTCGGACGTCCGCCCGCACCGGCCGGCACGCTGGTTCGCGGAGGCCTGCGACACGGGTTCGATCGGGAGCCGCTGGACCTTCGTCCGATGGCTGTACCGGGAGATGCGAGCCAGGCCGGGGTCGATCACGTACCGGATACCCGGGACGGTCAGTGAGGTCTCGGCGACGTTCGTCGCCAGTACGATCCGGCGCCCGGTGTGCGGGGTGAACACCCGGTGCTGCTCYGCGGACGACAGCCGGGCGTACAGCGGGACCACCTCGGTGGTCGGCCGGTCCTGACGGGCCAGCGCGTCGGCGGTGTCGCGGATCTCCCGCTCGCCGCTGAGGAACACCAGGATGTCGCCCGGGCCCTCGGCGCACAGTTCGTCCACCGCGGTACAGATCGCCGAGACCTGGTCCCGCTCGATGTCGCGGTCGCCGCCCCGGTCGCCGCCGCGCCGCTGGTCACCACGCTGGTCACTGCGCCGGTCGTCGTTCGCGGGGCCACCCGGCGAGTCGGGGCCGGTCAGTGGCCGGTAGCGCATCTCGACGGGGTAGGTGCGGCCCGACACCTCGATCACCGGTGCGTCGTGGAAGTGCCGGGCGAACCGGTGCGGGTCGATGGTCGCCGAGGTGATGATCACCTTGAGGTCCGGGCGGCGGGGCAGCAGCCCGTGCAGGTAGCCCAGGATGAAGTCGATGTTGAGGCTGCGTTCGTGCGCCTCGTCGATGATGAGCGTGTCGTACTGGCGCAGCAGCCGGTCGGCGGCCAGCTCGTTGAGCAGGATGCCGTCCGTCATCAGCTTGACGAGCGTGGTCGGGCCGACCCGGTCGGTGAACCGCATCTGGTAGCCGACCAGCCCGCCGGCCGGGCCGGACGGCTCCTGGCCACCGCCCGCGATCGGGCTGCCGAGCTCTTCCGCGATGCGTTCGGCGACCGTCCGCGCGGCGATGCGGCGCGGCTGGGTGTGCCCGATCATGCCGAGCACGCCCCGGCCCAGTTCCAGGCACAGCTTCGGCAGCTGCGTCGTCTTGCCCGAGCCGGTCTCACCGGCGATGATCACGACCTGGTTGTCGCGGATGGCGGCCAGGATCTCGTCCCGGCGCTGGCTGACCGGCAGCTCCTCCGGGTAACTGATTACCGGCACGCTGGCCTGCCGCGTCGCGACCCGCTCTCGAGCGGCCTCGACCTCCGCGGCGAGCCGGGCGATCGAGGAGGTGCGGGCCGCGTCGTCGCGCATCGCCCTGGCCCGGTCGAGGCGCCTGGCCAGGCGGTGCGCGTCGCGTGCCATGAGCTGCGGCAGGCGTGCGCGCAGCTCGGACAGCCGCGGTGGCGGCGATTCTGCTGGAGAGATCACAGACGGCGTGTTTTCCCGGGCGGTCGTCGAGTTCCTGGGTGCTCCGGCGGGCTGGGTGACAACCGGAGGTGCATGACCGGTCGCTTCCTTGCCCGGGCCGTGGCGGCGGGTGCCGTCGCGGCGCGGCTGGACTCCCGGGGGAGCCTCCGAGTGAGCATTCTGCCCCGGACGCCGCGCGATGGCACCTGCTTTTCGCAGCGTCCGGCCGCCGTCACACATTCCCGTCCGGCCTGTCCGGCCTCGCGCCGCTTCCGGCCCGGCACTGCCTGCGGCCGGGTGCCCGCCGGAGTCCCGCGCCTGCCGGCCCCCGGCAGTCCCGCGGCACCGCTCTGGTCAGGCCATGGTTGCCGCGAGCGCGAGCAGCACCAGCGCGATGACGGCGGCGGACGTCCGGATGGTGTTGAAGAAGTCCCAGCGGGCCCGCTGGGACTGCCAGTCGCTGGGCGGGGCCTCCGGCTGCCAGGTCGCCATCGCGTTGTTGATGGGGAGATCCCCGCGCACGGTGACGATGATGTTGGTGAGCACCGCGACGGTGRCGATCGCGGCGAGGACGGCGCAGGTGGTCTCTCCGCCGACGCCCGCGGCGATGGCCAGAGCTGCGGTGACCACCAGACTGACGATCTGCAGGGGCTTCATCAGCTTCGGGTAGCTGATGTCGAAGGCCTGCTTCACCTGCACGTACGAGGTGGTGGGCAGAGAGCGCAGGGCGGGYCGAACGGCAACCAGGCCGACGGTCATCGTTCCCGCGACGAGTCCGGTCAGAACGAGGGAGACCACGACGAGTGCCGAGACCATGATTCTCCGGCTCTCCATCCTGCACGCGGCTGAGTGGAATGCATTCATACCAAGAGCCGCATCACGCCGCACCGTAATGTCCATTTCATGCGGACAATTCGGTCAAGTGGGTCGCATTTTGCAGGGCATTGCAGTTGCAGTTGCAGTTGCAATTGCAGGAGTGAGGTTGGGTGCACCTGATTGGGCGCTTACGGCAGCCTGGATGGACGCTCGCTGCAGGACGTGGCGGTCGGCACGCGCGGCGGCCGGTCGGACCCTGCGGGATGCCGGGGGTCGCCGGACCAGGCACGGACGATCGGACCTGGGCGGGGGCGCCGGCCGGTCCGGCGGGAATGGCCGGCGGATTTGCTGCAGAGAAAGGACGAAGAGCTGTCCATGCTACCGGTGCGCTGCTGCCGCCCGGCGATCACGGGGTGGCCGGATCGGGACCGGCCGTGCTGGCCGTGCTGGCAGGGCCGGTCAGAGCTGGGCGACGATGCGGTTCAGGAGGTCGGGAGTGGAGGCTGGCTGCGGGCTGTCAACCGTGAGTCGGTTCATCGCCTGCGCGTAAATAT